>JAQTTH010000003.1 GCA_028710895.1 Paludibacter sp. | reverse complement strand
AATTTTCTCGTACTTTGCTAGAAAGTTGTTCATGGTATTTATATGATTGGTAGTCAGATAAATATACGGATTTTATCCGAAATGAACAACTTTTTTTATGCTATTTCTCTAAATGCACTACGGGTTTATATACAATAAAAACCTCGGATATATACACTTTGGACCTTTAGAAATTTTAGGTTGGAGTGTTGGATGCGAAATAGAATTAGTACATAAAAATACATTGCTATTTTATGGAAATAAAGGGTGGGACGGAAATCGATATCTGAAGTGACGCTGATAAACCTATAAAACCAGCTTTTCTCCATTATGAATTATGCATTATAAATTATGAATTAATTTCCCTCCCATGCTCAATATCTATCGTGCCTCTGCCGGTTCGGGCAAAACATACCGGCTTACGCAAGACTACATTCACTTGCTGTTCGACCCCCACCGGGAGCGGGCACATCGTCGCATCCTGGCCGTAACGTTTACCAACAAAGCCACCGACGAGATGAAAACGCGCATTCTGAAAGAATTACATGCGCTGTCGCAAGGCGAAAAATCGGACTACCGCGAAGGTCTGATGACAAAGTTTCATCTGGACGAAGAAGCTGTAAATGTCCGTGCTAAACATATTCTTACCACCATACTTCACGATTATTCATCCTTTTCCATAAGCACTATCGACCATTTTTTTCAACAGGTTATCCGCTCCTTTGCGCGCGACATTGGTGTACATGGCGGCTACAACCTGGAACTGGACAACACGGCCACGCTCGAACAATCGGTAGATAACTTGTTTCTGGATTTGTCCAAAGACGAAAACAAACAACTGCTACAATGGCTTACCGCCTATGCCGAGGAACGTATCGAGCAATCGGAAAGTTGGAACATGCGCAACAACATTATGGAACTGGGGCGCGAAATTTTCAAGGAAAGTTACCAGCACAAAGCCGAAGATACCAACCGCAAGTTGCACGAACGCGAGTTCCTGGCCAACTACCGCAAGAGTCTGCGCGAAATAAAAAATACATTCGAAGCCCGGGTAAAACAAACCGCCACCGACGGTTTAAATGTAATGGCACGCAACGGCCTGACGCACGATGACTTTGCCTACAAAACCACCACCACGCTCGAAAAACTGGTCAAAGGCAAACTGGAAATAAGCGCGCGCTTCACCGGCTTTGCCGACGATGTAACGAATTGCTACACCAAATCCAAACCGCAGGATGTAAAATCGGCCATCGAGTCGGCGTACAACAACGGGTTGGGAAAATGTTTCCAACAAATTGTAGAACTGCTGAACGTGGGCATCGTGGAATACAACTCGGCGGTAATGGTGCTAAAACACATCAATACGCTCGGCATTTTGTCCGACCTGGCCGTGCAGATAAAAAAACTTACCGACGAGCAAAACACCATGTTGATTTCGGACTCCAACATGTTGCTCAACAAAATTATCGACAACAGCGATACGCCTTTTGTGTACGAGAAAACCGGCATTACCATCGACAACTTCATGATCGATGAGTTTCAGGATACCTCCACCCTGCAATGGAAAAACTTCCATCCGCTTATGGCAAATAGTTTGTCGGCCGGCAAATTCAACCTTGTGGTTGGCGACGTGAAGCAAAGTATTTACCGTTGGCGAAACTCCGACTGGAAACTGCTCGACGAACAAATCCTTACCGATTTTCGTCCGGAGCAAATTCACGAAGAAAACCTGGAAACCAACTGGCGAAGCGATAAAAACATTATCGACTTCAATAATTCGTTTTTCCGCCGGGCATCAAGTCTGCTGCAAAGCAAGCTCAACGAAAATCTCGAAGCCGTGCTACCTGTTTATCCGGCGTTGGAAGCTCTGACCCACAAAATTGAACACGCCTACGCCAATATTCACCAACAAATTTCGCCCAAAGCCGCCACCGGCAGCGTTCGCGTAAGCTTTATTGCCTCCGACGAAAACGAAGATGGCTGGAAAGCTGAGAGTTTGCAGCGACTGCCCGCCATGCTCGAAGACTTGCAAAGACGCGGTTACCGTCCGGCAGATATTTGCATTTTGGTGCGGAAAAACGACGAGGAGCAACAGGTTATTCACCGCTTGCTAAGTTACAAAACCACCGCAGAGGCCAAACCCGAATTTTGTTACGATATTATGGGCAACGAAGGCTTGCTGATTGGAGCTGCCGCCTCGGTACGTTTCGTGCTGGGCATCTTGCAGCTGTTTGTCAACCCGGCCGACAGCATTCAACGCACCATTGTAAACTACGAATACGCACGTGGTCGCCAGCACAAATCGGAAAACGAAGCACTGAATGCTTGCTTCGTGGCTGACCAGTCGGGCGAAAACCCGTTCTCGGCATTATTTACCAACGAAGAAAACGAACGTCTCAAACAAGTGCAACACAGCTCGCTTTACGACATGGTAGAGCAACTAATTTCGCTTTTTGGCATTGGCAATTGGCACAACGAAGCAGTGTTTGTACAGGCATTTCAGGATGTGGTGTTTCGCTACACCACCGGCAAAACTGCCGACCTGAACAGTTTCCTCACGTGGTGGAAAAAGAACGGCGGCAAACAATGCATCTCCACACCCGACAACCAAAGTGCTATGCGCATTATGACTGTGCATAAATCGAAAGGATTGGATTTTAAAGCCGTGCTGATGCCTTTCTGCGAATGGGATTTGGATAGTCGCATGCGCAACATCCTGTGGTGCGAGCCAACGGTTGCACCCTTCAACGAACTACCGCTGCTGCCCATCGAGTATGGCTCGAAGCTCGGGAAATCCATTTTTGCCGAAAACTATTTCGACGAACAGATGCATCTGTTTATTGACAGTTTAAATGTAGCTTATGTAGCATTTACCCGCGCAAAAAACGAATTGATATGCATGGCTCCGGTTCCCAAAAAAGAAGTGGAAAGTCTAGATAAAATCAATTCGCTGTCAGCTCTGCTTACCGCTTGCTTCACCGTAGAAACTCCGGGATTGGACAACGAGATTATACCCTTATCAAAATCATACGACGGCACGTCAAAGGTATTCACGCTGGGCGAACCAACACAAGCCGCATACAACGATGCCAAAAGTGCGGGCAACAACGAAAAGATAAACAATTATCCATCCGTTAGCAGCACCGACCGCTTACGCATTCGCCATCAAAGCCTGGATTATTTATTGGAAAATCAACAACTCACCGACAGCCGCCTGAACTACGGTCTAATCATGCACGATATTCTACGCAACATTACGCACAAAGCCGATCAGCAAAAAGCCATTCTTTCCATGATTCGCGAAGGACGCATCAGCGAGTTGGAAGCCGAAACGGTGGAAATGGAAATGGAAAAATTCTGGAACTTACCCCAAACCAACGATTGGTTTGCTACCAACACCCGCGTGCTCAACGAAACCACCATCCTCACCCCCCGCGGCGAACAATACCGCCCGGACAGGGTTGTGATTAGTGGCAATAAAGCAACCATTGTGGATTATAAGTTTGGCGACAAAGAAAGTAAAACCTACACACAACAGGTAAAACAATACATGAACCTCATTGCCGAAATGGGTTACCAAACCAGCGGATTTGTATGTTATGTAAGCCTGGGGAAAGTGGAAGAGGTTTAATCATCCTGCTGATCCTTTTACAGGAAAACACAAAGCGGGGACTCCATACAGTGTGAAGTCCCCGCTTTGCAAAATATAATCGTTTTCGATTTTAGTATCCTAGAATTTTCAACATCGACTTATAACTCTGTTCCTTTGCAAACAGTTTTGTAAAGTATTCGCCATCCTCGTCCTGATCAATAATCACCAGCTTTGGAGCCGGAATCAAACAGTGCTGAATACCACCAAACCCGCTCAACGACTCCTGATAAGCACCGGTATGGAAAAACCCGATATATTGCTCTCTGTCTTCGTGCATTTTAGGGAGGAAAACCGCATTGGAATGAACTTCTGCATTATAAAAATCCTCGCTATCGCAAGTCAAACCACCTAAATTTACCCGTTCGTACTCCGAATCCCAGTTATTGATAGCCAGGAACACATAACGTTGATTAATTGCCCATGTATCAGGCAAAGTAGTCATAAACGAACTGTCAATCATATTCCAAAGCTCGCGGTCATTCTGTTTCTTCTGATTGACAATAGAATAAAGCATTGCGCCGCTTTCGCCAACTGTGTATGAACCAAACTCGGTAAAGATATGAGGCTCCGGCACTCCGTTTTGCTGACAAATAGTTTTAATCTGTGCCACAATCTCTTCGGCCATGTATTCGTAGTCGTACACCATATCCAGGTGAGTTTGAATCGGGAAGCCTCCCCCAATGTTCAAACTATCCAACTGTGGACATTTCTTCTTAAGTTCACAATACAAGTTAACCGCTTTGTTCAATTCATTCCAGTAGTAAGCAGTATCCTTTACTCCGGTATTGATAAAGAAGTGCAACATCTTAAGTTCCACTTGAGGATTCGTTGCAATGTGCTTGGTGTAATATGGAATAATATCGTTGTATCGAATGCCCAAGCGCGATGTATAGAAGTCGAACTTAGGTTCTTCTTCGGCAGCAATACGAATACCCACATTAAACTTGATATCGAAGTCCTTAAGAAACAAATCCAGTTCAAATTTATTATCGAGAATCGGAATCACGTTTGTAAATCCCTGGCGCATCAGATTCTGAATATTCTCAACGTATTGAGGTCGTTTAAATCCGTTACAAACCACAAATGTATCTTGCTTCAATAATCCCTGTTCGTACAACGATTCCATGATATTGATATCAAATGCAGACGAAGTTTCCAGGTGAACACCATGTTTCAGGACTTCTTCCATTACGAAAGAGAAGTGAGAACTTTTGGTACAATAACAATAATTGTAATCACCTTCGTAATCAACCTTAGCCATTGCCACATTAAACATACGACGCGCCTTCTGAATATTCTGTGCGATCTTAGGCAAATAAGCTATGCGTAAAGGCGTACCGTATTGCTTGATAATATCCATCAATGGAACACCACACCACTCCAATTCATTTTCAATGATATTGAACTCATCGTTGGGAAATTCGAAACTCTGTTCGATCAGGTCTTTGTACTTGTTTTTCATTTCTGCTTTACTTTTACATCAAAATTATAGAAATGTAAGTGAGTTAGATTATACAAATAAAATCAATCTAAGTAAATTAGATTTGTTTTATTCATTCAAAAAAGTGTGCAAAAGTAACTATTTATTTTATAACCTACACAAAACAGGTCATATATTTCATCTGACACAAAAGAATACAAACATTATATACAATATCACATCAACACACAATTGAACACACAACCCATGCATTATGACAGCAAATACAGATATTTGATTGACAAAACACAACAACAAACTACATGTAGCAACATAAAAGAATATAAATACCAAACGAACTTTAAGTAATATTGTACGAAGAAAAATGTAATCTAATATTTCAATATCACTACAAAAAGAATGACAACGAATCACTTTCAGTCATTAATTATATGATTGTTCGACCAAAAAATCGATAAATCATGTATTTTTATTTCGTTTTATTGAAAATATAATTATCTTTGCTTCCCTATGTTTTTTTAACAGCACTCGAAAATAAAGCAAACTCTTGAAACGTTTTGCCCCAAATGCGATTAGGAAACAAAGTGAAAGTAAAACATGTACTAACAATTTTTCGAAACAACATGAGGAAAACTACTCTTTTTAAAACTGTGCTTTTTGCATTTATCTTATTAGCCACACATACTAGCATCTGGGCTGACACATATTCATATACATTCTTAGCTAAAGTATGGTCAGCATACGGAGATCAAACTTTGTCAAGTGTATCATGGACTGCGGCTGCCACAGGTGGGGCATACTGGGGGTACGATGGAATCAAAGGACACCAATTTGGCTCAAGTGGAAGTCCTGCAACTGCCCTTAGTCTTACAACATCCGGAATAACAGGCACTATTACATCTGTGAAAATAAACACCTCAGGTGCTAGTAGCATAAGTGGCAATGTGGCAATTTCAGTTGGTGGAACTACTTTTACTTCTGGAGGTAGCACTACACCTGCCCTCACCTCCACTGCTACAGATTATACATTTACTGGTTCGGGAAACGGAAGCGTATCTATAAACTGGACACAGACAAGCTCAAAAGCACTTTACATAAAATCAATTGAAATAACATATACAACTGCAATCACAACAGCACCTGTTGTGTCTGCCACGTCACCAACAGGAACAGTAGGGACAGCATTCTCGTATAACATTTCGGCAACCAATTCACCTACATCATATGCCATTGCAAGCGGGACTTTACCAGCCGGGTTGACATTAAATACAACTACAGGTGCAATTACGGGGACTCCTACAACAGCAGGCAGTTCAAGTGTTACAGTTACTGCAACCAATACGATTGGTACAAGTTCACCTGCCACATTGAGTTTCACTATTGCAAAAGGAAACCAGGCAATTACATTCGGAGCTTTAGATACAAAAACAAGTAACGATGCACCATTCTCACTTACAGCAACTGCCAGTTCGGGATTAGCTGTTTCGTACGCAAGCTCAAATACAGCAGTAGCAACAGTATCCGGCTCAACAGTTACAATTGTGGGTATTGGTTCAACAACAATTACTGCTTCGCAAGCAGGTGATCTGAATTACAATGCCGCTACTTCGGTGGATCAAACACTTACTGTAAACCAATTTGTAGCTCCGACAATTACTGTAACAGAAGTTACTGTACCACAATTCACTGCTACTATTGGAAATACAAGTACACAAACTGTACATGTAAGTGGTGTAAACCTAACATCTAATGTAACATTGGCTTTATCAGGAGCAAACGCCGATCAGTTTTCATTATCACAGTCAACAATCGCTCAAACAGCAGGAACTGCTCCAATCACGGCTATAACAATCACTTACACCCCAACAACAGAAGGAACACATACAGCCACGCTGACATCATCAAGTGCAGGTGCATATGACATTACGTTGTCGTTGAGCGGAACAGCCACCTGGGCACCTTTGTCAACTCCGGTTGCCACAGATGCTTCTGCAATAACAACTTCCGGATTTACAGCAAACTGGAACAATGTGGAAGGTGCAACCGAATATCAATTGGAGGTTTATTCAGAAACAACAGGAGGAACAAGCTTAACAACTGTTTTCGCTGAAAACTTTGATGGATTCTCTGCCGGTACTTCAGGAGCAGGGGCAAACGGAACAGATGTTTCAACAACATCGATTGATACTTATACTCAATCAACCGGTTGGACAGGATCAAAAGTATATCAGGCTGGTGGTACTGCCAAAATGGGAACAAGTAGTGTATTGGGCTTCCTGACAACCCCTACTATTGATTTGTCAGCCAACTCGGGTAATTTCAATGTTTCATTTAAATCGATGGCATGGAGCACAGACTCAACAAGAGTAAAAATATATCTGAACGATGTATTGGCAAAAACAGTTGGTGGCTTGACAAATGATTTGAATTACACATTAAATTCATTCTCTGCTGATTTGACAGGTGGTACAGCAACATCGAAAATCAGATTTGAAGGTAATCAGGCTGCAAAAGGACGTTTCTTTCTGGATGATTTGGTAATTTCGAAATCAGGACCGGGCATTGTTCAAACTCCGGTTGCTGGCTCTCCGTTCACAATTACTGATGGTACAAGCAAGGTATTAACAGGACTGACAACAGGAACAACCTACAAGTATGCTGTAACAGCTAAAAATGCACATGTTACTTCTGATAAGTCTAACACAATTACAATAGCAACAACCATCACAGGAATAAACAATTTGCAGGTTCTATCCGATATAACTGCTTCGAATGGGACTATCAAATTTCCTGCAATAGCAGGTGAGTCTATTGAAATCTACAATGCAGTAGGTCAAAAACTAACTCACAAACTTGCAACAGAAGGAACAAACTCTATTCAACTTTCGGCACATGGTGTACTATTGGTAAAAGTTGGAAATCGCGTTGCTAAAGTTATTTTATAAGCAAATATAGAAAGTAAAACTACAAAAAGGCCTCTGCATAAATGCAGGGGCTTTTTTATTGTCACATGTTCTTCATATTAATTACACAAATAGAGGTGTTTAATCAGCTTATTTTAGCATCTTAAATCAGATTTGTAATATGTATTAAATTTTAATTCAGGGGGTTATACTAAATCATTTTTGAGGTAGTTTTGTATATCCAATTAAAAAGCACAATTATGCGTAAAACAATTCTTACAATAGTAATTCTTCTCTTTGTTTTTCTTTCTGCATCAGCTCAGGTCACCAAAATTATTCAAAGCGATGGTCTCTTTTTTACCGATGCTACTCAAACAAAACTATATACCGGCGAATTCAAAGAGTATTTCGAAAACGGCGCACTAAAGTTGGAGATGAGCATTAAAGATGGTAAACCCGAAGGAGCCTATATTGTTTATTTTGCCAATGGGAAACCGAATGAAGTACGAGCATATCGCAATGGAGAGTTTCATGGATTGTGGCGCACCTACAACGAGGCCGGACTATTAGTATCTGAGGCAGAATATCGCAACAACAAAAAGCATGGCACATGGCATATATGGGATGACTCGGGTATTATGCGATACGAAATGCAATATGATAATGGACGAAAAACCGGGACCTGGTATATGTGGGACGAAAAGGGTAAGTTGATCTCGGAAAAAAAATACTGACATTCGTATTTAAATATTCACAGCATTGTATATCCATTGTAACTTGCCTGTAACCCGCCTGTAATAACAATACTCTTTCTTTGCAGAGTAAAACAGATCAGCACAAACAAGGAATAAAATATACGATTATGAAAAAAAAACTTTTTATCGCAGCTGTCGCATTGGGTTTATTCAACCTGAATGTATCTGCAAAAGACAATGCTTCAACCGAAGTAAAATCAGAAGTAATCGAGCAATCAAACGTACTGAAAGGGATTGTTTCAGATAAGCTGACCAAGGAAACGCTGGCAGGTGCCATTATTACTGCAAACGGACAAAAAGTTTACACCGATTTGGATGGAAACTTCAGCATTTCTAATCTGTGTGGCGGAAAATGTCAGATTAAAATTAGTTTGATTTCGTACAAAGACCAAACACTTGATATTGATACAAATAATCTGCAATCTGTACACGTAAACCTGGAGCAACGATAAGCTGATTACAAACAACATAAAGCGAGGCAAATCCAATCGGGTTTGCCTCGCTCAATTTTTAGCCCGACAGTCAATCCAACTCTTTATTTTGCGCCCGATTTGCACCCCAGGCTCTTTATAATACATTTGTCATAATTCCCACACAAAGCTGAAATATTTAATTGGTTATTTTGTAATACATTTATTTCACGATTCAACCATGAACCAATATAAAATTTTAGTTGTCGACGACGAAGAGGATCTTTGCGAAATCCTGCAATTCAATCTCGAAAATGAAGGTTACACCGTAGATGTGGCCTATTCGGCTGAAGAAGCATTGAAACTTGACATTAAAAATTACAACCTATTATTACTTGATGTAATGATGGGTGAGATTTCAGGCTTCAGAATGGCCCGAATGCTTCGCGAGGACAGCAAAACAGCTAAAACTCCCATCGTTTTTCTCACAGCTAAGGACACCGAGAACGACCGCCTCACCGGCTTTGCATTGGGTGCTGACGACTATATAAATAAGCCTTTCTCCATACGTGAAGTAGCAGCCCGTATAAAAGCTATCTTCCGCCGCATTGAAACGGCTGAACCTGTAGTGAATTCGGATATTGTGTTCGAAAACCTCGAAATGAGTTTATCCAATAAAAAAGTATTGGTTGACAAAGTTGAAGTCTCATTCACAAAAAAAGAATTCGAGATATTGAGGTTGTTTCTCGAAAACAGAAACCGTGTTTTCACACGCGAAGAAATTCTTTCGCGTGTGTGGTCCGACGAAGATGGAGTGCTCAACAGAACCATTGATGTAAACATAACCCGCTTGCGTAAGAAAATAGGTCTGTATGAAAAGCACCTCGTTACACGCCTTGGCTACGGCTATTGTTTTGAAAGCTAATAGCATTTACAAATTACTCATTCACAACCTGGAATTAAAAAGAATCCATTGTCTTTATGTCCTTATTGTGTTTTTTGTTCAAATTTCACCAGCCCAAAAAGTTGGATTAGTGCTTAGTGGGGGTGGTGCTCCGGGCATAGCACACATTGGAATAATTAAGGCCCTGGAAGAAAACAACATTCCTATTGATTACATTACCGGAACTTCCATTGGAGCTTTAATTGGCGGCTTATATGCTTCAGGTTATTCGCCCGATGAAATGATCCAATTTTTCAAATCTTCCGAATTTCGAAAATGGAAGAAGATTGAGATTAAATTCCCAAAGAAGTTCGTAATCCCTACGCATATTATTCAGCCCCAGAAAATTCAGAAAGGCCTTGAAAAGCTAACCGGATGCGCCACAACACATTCAAGACAGAATTTCGACAGTCTTTTTGTACCTTTCAGATGTGTAGCTTCAGATGTTTACAGAAAGGAATCCTACGTTTTTTCACATGGAATTTTAGCCACATCCATACGGGCATCTATGACATTTCCCTTTATTTTTGAAGCAACGAAAGTGGATAACCGCCTACTCTTTGATGGCGGTATTTATAATAACTTCCCCGCAGATATCATGCAGCAATCTTTTCATCCGGATTTTATGATAGGTTCTGTAGTAGCTTATAACCCTCCCCAAGCCGATGTAAATGACATATTAATGCAGCTTCAAAATATGATTACAAATGATACAAACTACAGTATACCTGACTCATTGGGTATTGTACTGAATTTCGATCTGAAAAAGCAGTCGATGTTTGATTTCTCCGACATTGATTACCTGGTAAAATTTGGATATGAAGAGACGAAGAAACATTTAGAATTTCTCAAAACAAAGATACAACGTCGAAATTCAATTGAAGAAATCAATTATAAAAGAGCTTTATTTCGTTCGAATCAGATTATTGCAAAATAAGTAATCCATACAAAAAAAATCAGGCAAATGTTGCACGACAAAGACAGATTAGACCCTCAATATTGAAAAGCGGTCTTTTATGCCTACATAGTGTTGATTAAAAACAATCAGTTCTGATTTCAGAATTACATACCACTCATTAAATCAATATAATGTCAGATTTGGTATTGCCAGCTTCCCGGAGTGCCAAATCTGTTTTTATATAGAATCCACATTAAAGATTAAATCTTAATCCAGCACAAGTCAGAGGATATTGATTAAAATAAAAAACACGCATAAAGCTCAATTGCTTTATGCGTGTAATTATTTAAAGTAGAAGTAATAGCTATCTATTATTTTCTGATCAATAATTTCTGAGTCAATTTCACATCACCTTGTTTAGCAACAACTAAATAGATTCCGTTAGAAAGGTTCGAAACATTGATATTTTCTTTTTCTACTGATACAGCTTCTTTGCTGTAAACTTCGCGACCTGTAACATCAACAATCTTAATGCTTACAGCACTTTTTTTCTCAAATGGCAAGTTAATGATTAATTCATCCGAAGCAGGATTAGGATAAACAGTCAGACTACTTGCATTCGCTTTTTGGTCGGCAACAGCTGAAAGGGTATTCCAATATGATTTAGTGTTCAAAGTCGAACCTGCGTTAAGAACAAACTTAGGAGCCGTAATTGTAAATGGATCTACAACATTTAAATCAGTATTCGCAGCAAATGTTTCGTTTTTGAATGCAGCAGTACTAAACCATGCAGTTTCAGCAGCTACATCCCAGGTTTGACTTGCAGGAACTCCAAAGTTAGCCACAGTCATACCGGCAAATACTGAGTTACGTACTTTCAAGTCACCTGCAACAGCATTAGCTTGTGTAGTAATTCCATCAATATATAAACCAGTTTTCCAACCGGCAAATACTGAATTATAAACCTGCAATTTACTGTTTCTGCGGATATGCATAGCACGGCCGAAGTGATTTGAGATTGTAGTAGTTGAAGTAGCCAAAGGACCAAATTCACTCACGTTACTCAAAATAGCTGAAGTATATGGGCTTACTGCATCACCGGCTGCATTATTATCTGATTCGAAACCATTAGAAGTTCCTGAGGCCGATTGATCATCAATCAAAGGGTGACGAAGACCTACTGCATATTGAATCATTCCTGAATATCCGAAATCGGTATCAAAATCATCGTCCACACCTGCAATAGCAACCAGGTGTTTACAGTTTACAGTTCCACCAAACCACTCATAAGAGTCATCACCTGAATATGAAACCTGAATATTATCAATAGTAGTTCCTGAACCAACACCACCAAATGTCAAACCATTGATTTCGTTATCAGTAGCATAAGCAACACCCGGATACTCAATACGTACATATTTTAAACTTCCTGAATTATCAGCAGCATCAGTACCACCATAAACAGCCGATAAACCAACACCACCTTCGATAGTAGCTGTTCCTCCAACCGGGTTAATAGGAGCTTTACCCAACAGGATAACGCCACCCCAGTCACCGGCAGCACGACTACCAACTGGCTGATTTGAAGTAAATATAACAGGCTCTGTTGCGGTACCGTTAGCAACTAATTTACCACCCTGGCTTACAATAAGAGTAGCTTTACTGGTTTTATCACCACGGATAATAGTTCCTGGTTTTACTGTAAGTGTTACGCCATCGTTTACAAACACATAACCACTTAACAAATAAGAAGGAGAAGTTGTAAAGTCAGGTGATGTTAGTGTAAATGGATTTGCTACCAATAAATCGGTGTTATTCGTATACGTTGTATTTCCAAAACCGGCTGTATTAAACCAAGCCGTTTCAGCAGCTACATCCCAGGTCTGACTTGCAGGAACTCCAAAGTTAGCAACAGTCATACCTGCCAATACACAGTTTTTAATTTTCAAATCACCCGCAACGGCATTAGCCTGAGTTGTAATACCATCAATATACAAACCAGTTTTCCAACCGGCAAATACCGAGTTAAATACTTTTAGTTTTGAGTTTCGGCGGATATGCATAGCACGTCCAAAGTGATTTGAAATAGTTGTAGTAGCAGTTGCCAAAGGACCAAACTCACTTACGTTACAGAATACAGCTGAAGTGTATGGGCTTACAGCATCGCCAGCAGCATTGTTATCCGATTCGAAACCATTTGAAGTTCCAGAAGCTGATTGATCATCAATTAATGGGTGACGAAGACCTACTGCAAACTGAACCATACCCGAATATCCGAAGTCGGTATCAAAATCATCATCTACACCTGCAATAGCAATTAAGTGTTTACAGTTTACTGTACCACCAAACCATTCGTAAGAGTCATCTCCCGAATAAATAACTTCGATATTATCAATTGTAGTTCCTGAACCAACACCACCCATGGTTAAACCATTGATTTCGTTATCAGTAGCATAAGCTACACCCGGAAATTCAATACGAACATATTGCAAGCTTCCTGAATTATCAGCAGCATCAGTACCACCATAAATAGCAGAAAGACCTACTCCACCTTCGATAGTAGCTGTTCCTCCAATTGGATTAATTGGAGCTTTACCCAATAATATTACTCCACCCCAGTCACCGGCAGCACGGCTACCAACTGGTTGGTTTGATGTAAATACAATTGGTTCGGCAACAGTTCCGTTCGCAATCAATTTACCTCCCTGGCTCACAATCAGCGTTGCTTTACTTGTTTTATCGCCACGAATAATTGTTCCCGGCTCAATTGTCAACGTAACGCCATCGTTAACGAAGACATAACCTGTCAACAAATAAACATGGTTTTTTGTCCATGTTGTGTTAGTAGTTATATTTCCTGCTGCAATAGTAACATCGGTTGCAGCATAAACTTTATTTTGAGGATCGAAGTTTGACCATCCTGCTGTCCAGTCTGTTGTGCCAAAAGCACCGATATAATCAACAGGCGTAAAGAATGGATTTGCCAAAGAAGCATCAGCAAACGAAGCTGCACCTCTTAATGGAGATCCCAACGTTGTATTTGTAGTAATGTTACCTGCTGCAATAGTTGCAGTTGTTGCAGGATACACTTTGTTTTGTGGGTCGTAATTCGCCCAACCACTTGTCCAGTCAGTAGTACCAAAAGCACCACGGAAGTTCACTTTGTCAAAAAAAGCATTGTCAATTGTGTTCTGCGCCATCAAAGATGAAGCTAACAACGCCAAACTTACAAAAAGTACATTTTTTTTCATTTTACCTTTTTTTATAAATAATTTATTAATTGAAGATTCTTGTTTTTAAAATACCATGTTTAGCCCTAATTTAAATTGCATGCCGGGCTTATATTGTTGTCTGATTTCAACTTTTGATTGTTGTACCTTGCTGACAGGATCAATGTATTCATCCGTTTGCTGATAAATAACCTTATCGTCGAGTAAATTTTTGATTCCAAATTTCAGGCTCATCCATTTTGTAATACCCTTTTCCAATGTCATATCCAGTGAGTTAAATGGCAATTCATACACATGAGGTGTATTGGGGTCACCTACAAATGAAATTCGTTTACCTACTTTGTTATACATTACACTAAAATTCAATTTTGATTTTACATCGTTATAATAAGCACCCAAATTAATAATATAAGGTGACTGACCTTGTAACTCACGCTTTCCCGAACGCTCGGTAGTGGATGATTCAACATTAATTTCTGATTTAATGAGGGAGGCGTTTACAACAAATGTCAGATTGCTTAAGAATGATAAGGCACCGGCATTTTCAAGTTCATGTAAGCGTTTGCGTATATCCAGTTCTAATCCATACGATTTGGCACTTTCGGCATTGAAGAATGTGTAATTCCACGAAGCACCTCCTACGTAGATAATATGTTGTTCGATAGGGTTCTTGAAATCTTTGTAGAATGCACCTAACGACACTATTTCCTCCGAAGTAGGATACCATTCAATTCGTGCATCCGCATTATTTACATAGCAGTTTTTCAATGTTTCATTTCCAAAAATGAAGGTGTTTTCTTCAAAGCTATAAAATGCAAACGGGGATATCTCTCTAAACTCGGGACGATTAATAGTACGCCCACCGGACAACCGGAACAATAAATTCTTCGACATATTCAGCGTAGCATTTACCGAAGGGAAGATATCCAATGTGTCGTTGTGAATTGTAAAAGGTGTATTGCTTGAACCATCACGCTTGTAACTGCTCAAAGTCTGATTATTTTTCTCCATTCTTACACCCAGATAGATATTTCCCAAGGTAGAAAATGGAATGTTTGCTGCCAGGTATCCGGCAACAAGCTCGTTTTGGGCATTATAAGAATCGGCCTTATCGGTTGTTTCTTCCATCACTACACCCTGTGTGTAACCAATTTTATTTTCGAAGAAATTTTGTATCGAAGTCATCATATTGGTAGTGTACGAAGCACTATCCCGATAACTTAATATTGATTTATCCAGAAAAACATTGTAGCCGGTTTTTTTCTTGTATTCAAATTTGCGTGAGGAGAAATCGCGGGTTTTATTTTCGTAATATAAACCTGCTTTTAATTCAGGTGCAAGAGTTCCCAACTGAATCTTTTGACTATAGTTCACGCTACCGTTTTTTTGGTGCTCTTCGTTGTAAAGATACAATCTGCTTAATGACGGTACATCCAACTCATATTTACTGGCTGGGTCACTATCTTCGAGGCGCAATGAACTAGACACCCGTCGTATATCCGGTTGGTTTTTATTGGCGTAGGAATAAGCCAACGTCCAGTCCAACTTACTTTTTTCGTTATTGAATGTATGATTACCTGCCAGCTGTCCCGAATAAGTCGTTCGCGTTTCGTATGATAATTCGTACGAACGGACACGGGTTACACTATTATAATCGAGGTTATTAAATACCGTTTTACTCATTCCGTAATTATTGAATAAGTTACGAAACTCTATTTTCTGATTATTTCCGAAAAGGAACACCCAGTTCGACAAGGCACTTACGCGTATTTTTGACGAGTAACTACTTTGATCATTGCTATAAGCCTGAAATCCAAAAGCCTCGTATCCGGGGCGTGAACTGTTTTGTGTTGTATTAGTGGCATTATAACCCAGCGAAGTAATGGAACCAATTGAGAAATCTCCCAACGTAAAACGTCTGTTTATACCCAATTGAAAGTCAGCATCCGGTGCAGCTTTAGTTTGAAGGGGTGTCATAATTTTACTGAACGATTTACTTAGCTCAGTCATATTATTATGAATCTGTGCTATGTCGGCAGCTGTGGCATTACTGGGGATATTTGTATTCTTTTGAAAGTTTTCAGTTGTTCCTATTACTGCCGGAATAGCCCTTGTACCATCATCAAACCCCAACCAATCTGTTTTGCCACCCTTATAGTTATAAAATGTATTACCGGTTGTACCCGAATGAAAGCCATAGGAATATGAAAAGCTGATACTATTTTTATCAATAAGACTTTTGGTTTTGATATTAATCATGGCTCCTGCAAAGTCGGCGGGCAGCTCAGGAGCAGGTGATTTATAAATCAGGATATTATCAATTTGACCACTTGGAATTACGTCGAACGAGAAAGCACGAACATCGCTTTCGCTACTTGGAGTAGACGAGCCATTGAGCCATACCGAGTTGTACCGTTCAGTCAATCCACGTACAATCACAAACTTACCGTCGCGAATACTGACACCGGGAATCCGTCGAATAACCTCCGACGCATCTTTATCTTGTGATTTGGCAATTTGCTGTGACGAAATTCCACTCACTGTCAACAGACTTGACTTATTATTTGTCAACATCGATAGTTCGGTATCCGAACGACGGGTGGCTGTTACAACTACATCTTTTATCTGATTTGTAACCGGTTTTAAATCAATGTTTAATTCCGTTACTCCAGTTTTTGTGATAGTTACTTTTTGAATTTGTTTTTCGTACGAAATAAATGAGAAGATAACATTGTACGTTCCTACCGGAATATTCTTAATACTATATGCACCATTAAAATCGGTTACTCCCAGTATGCTTGTGCCTTGCAATGTAATATTACAGGCTATAATCGTTTCGCTTGTTTGTGCATCCTTTACAATCCCCTGCAGCACTCCCTGCCCAAAAGAATTTAATACTGAGAATGCAATCACAACACAAAATATGAATCTTTTTATCACCGCTTTTTTATTGAATATTTTCGAAACAAAGATATTGCTAGTATTTTTAGAATGCGTGAACAGCGAATTACAATGCCGATAAAATGGCATTACAGCAAGATTTCATACGTGTTACAGGGAATAAAAACATGAATTACATATCTATCAGGCCAATTCGAATGCAAGGGACAGGTATATTGCTGTTTCAACCCGGAGTCAAAAGGATTGAAGCAAACATAATTTTGCAGGCTCTGTACATTATTATTTTATAATCAACTTTAGCCTAGGTACTTTTTACGATTTTCTTAGGAGATTTATCTGATGTTGACTGTAGAGTAAGTTCCCCGGGAGTGTTATTAATCAACAGAGGCTGAGCCATCGGGTTTTTCATTGTGTCTGAAGGATCCGAAACAGGATCTGATTGAATAACATCGGCACAGGCATGAATAAAATCCTCAATTCTCAGATCAAATTCATCAATCAATTTAAACTGATTTTCCTCAAACTGATCGGTACTTATCTCTTCCTCTTGTTTGCGCTTCTTATAATATCGTGTTATTCCGTCAATCAGCACGGCATAGTCCTGAATTTCACCCAACAAATCCTGGTACAATCTTATTTTATTGAGTCGTTCTTCGGCAATAGAAGTAATATTGGCAAGTACCTCTACCTGATATCGGAACTTCTTAAACTCTATTCGTATCTGATGTATATATTCCACATCATCAATGCTCCAGTCCCTTATTTTCCTGATAATTTTATACAGCGACTTTTCTGCTTTCCGTATTATTTTAGCTTTGTCAACCTCTTTTTTTGCTTTTATCTCCGGAAATTTAAGTCGTTTCTTTTTGCTGAATTTGCGTACATCATCTTTCAAAATTTGTTCCTGCTCATTCAAATACACATAATAGTCAATCACTTCGGGACTCAACTCAGTTGCCTCCAGTTTAAGTATCTGAATCTGTACATCACGGAGCTTACCAAACAATTTAAATGCCTTCTCCGCATTTTTTATTTTTCCACGATTGATTTTATAGGCAGCCAAAATGGGGAAAACCTTACGAAGTATAACCCGTTTATCGTGAATATCTTTCTCGTTTAGCTCCTTTTCAAGTTTTGAGTACTTTTTTACAAGATAGTTATAATTTTCAATGATCACAGTCATGTGGTACGCTTTATATATTATTCAAGGCTCTGCCGGCAGATTACAACACTTTATTAATCTTTACTTTTTTCAATTTCATGCGTATACCAAAGTTTCGGAACACTTTTTTCAATCGGTCTTTGTGCTTTATTTCAATTTCCGAACGGTAAATTGTATTCTGAAGAATATCAGCATCCTTTAGCAGCTCGCTGTATTTGTCATGCTCGGTCTTTTTATTGCTGTGATTACGCACAGCTCGCTTCACCATTTCAATTTCCTCTTCCGAAAACACGCCCAGCTTCCTCAATAACTTTTCAGCTTCAGGTGCTCCCAGTACAGCATGATTTTTCACATATTCATACTTGTAGGTATATATATCGTGTAACATACCCATGATGGTACAAAGTTCGATGTCAAGACCTCTTTTTATGGCAAGAATGGCACAGTTCTGAGCCACACCATACAAATGCACATACCCATCCCGGCGGATCTGCACGTCCTGCTGACTTAAAAGTATTTCGTCGATCTCAGCTCTTACCAATTGTAATTTATTCATTTTAGTTTTATTTTAATTGAACACAGCACCTGTTACAGAGAAATTACCGGCACTTAATTGCCTGATTTTCATTCAGGTTCACACGCACATATTATAAATACAATTCATTTAATTTTTGTTCATATTCCGCTTGAATGAATTCTTTCAGCTTCAGTATGCCATTGGCCAGGTTATCAAGTTTCTGTATGGCTTCTGTTATTTCTTCCGGATTATTTAAGTCGTTTTTAAACTGAACCGATCGTTTGCAATCGTGAATTGTCAGTTTCATTATGCCATCTTCCATTACCTTGGCGTGATATGCCGACATGCTTCTGTGACTATCGGGAAGTATAAAGTTTTTGATATTGTATATCGGTTTTTTCATCTTTGTGTCGTTTGTAAATTAAATATAGTTCTCAGAACGCAAAAATAAAACCGCAACATATCAAACCTATTAAAGCAGTGCTACATAAATATGAAAGAAGTAACTTACAAATGTCTTGAGGTTAAATGAATAGTCACGACTATGTCTTAAAGCCTCCGCCAGCTGGCGGATTGTGGGTCTGGAATGATAGTACGGCATCTATTATTTCGCCGAAACTTAATACCATTTTAATGTCCGACAACAATATTATCCGCATCTTTGCAGCAAATATTTTTATACATGTATTGGTACGAAGACGAGATAACACAACTGGAAAGTAAAATAATCCTTCCAAAAGGAGATAAAATGCGTGTTGTATTTTATGGCAGCTCATCCGTTCGGCTGTGGAACACAATCGAAGCCAATTTTTCTGATTTTGAAGTAGTGAATCAGGCTTTTGGCGGATCGACACTGGCAGCATGCTGTTGGTTTTTCAGGCGGGTAATTCCACTTTGGAAACCCGATATACTGGTGTTGTATGCCGGCGACAACGATTTGGGTGATGGCCGTCATCCCGAAGAAGTATTTATAAACTTCAACTACCTGATGTCGCTCGTTGAAGAACATTGCGGACATATTCCCGTTGCATTTATATCGGTAAAACAATCGCCCGCCCGATTGAACCTGCACGAATCTATCCGGTATACAAACAAAATTATCGGCGAAGAAATTGAAGCGAAATACCCCATGTGTACCTATGTTGACATTGTTGAAGCAATGAAATCCAACGGATCTATCGACAAAACACTGTTCGAACCCGACGGATTGCATTTGAGTGCAAAGGGTTACAAGGTTTGGAAAAAAGAGTTGAAAGGGCAGTTTCTCGACAATTGCAATACAAAAAGATAAACCCACTGTACCATAATGAGTTTAGCGTAGATGAAACGGGAGTATCACAAGTGGTTTAGTCAGAACCTGAGGCGCAACATGGAATTATTGGTTTATGGCCACGCCGGAGCAAAAGTACTATTATTCCCTACCCGAACAGCCCGGTTTTTCGATTACGAGAACTGGCGCATAATAGAATCGCTTCAACATCACATAGAGCAGGGCTGGCTTCAGGTCTACACACTCGATAGTATCGATCAGGAAAGTTTCTATTGCTTTTGGGCACACCCACAAGGGCGCATACACCGCCACATGGAATACGAACAATACATTCTGGACGAAGTTATCCCCTTTGCCAACACCAACAATCCCAATCCGTTTCTTATGTCGGTTGGTTGTAGTATGGGAGCATTTCATGCAGTCAACCTGGCTCTGAGGTACCCACATTTATTCGGCAAGGTAGTGGCACTGAGCGGTAGGTACGATTTGACACTGAACCTGGGTATGTTCTACGATTTAATGGACGGGTACTATTCCGACTATGTATATCATCATTCGCCCAGTCATTTTATGCCCAATATGCCCGAGGGAGAACAACTGAATCATATCAGAAATCTTCAAATTACGATAGTTTGTGGCAAAGAAGATGTTTTCCTGCAAAACAACCGCGATTTTAGTCAAACCCTCACGAACAAAGGAATCAACCACCATTTCTACGAATGGGAAGGCGAAGCGCATAAAGCAAAATACTGGCGACTCATGCTGCCATTGTATTTATAGTTTTCGAAAAACAGCTTACAATTATTTTACTTCCGTTACTTTTTCCGCCTTTTGTTTTTTCTCCTTTTTGTCGGCTTTTTCCGGTTTCTGAGATTGACTTTTCAACAATTTCTTTTCGGAGCGAACCAATTCCCACATGGCTTCCTGCTCTTTATCAAGATCGGCCTTTTTAATTCTTACCTTTTCCTTCAATGTAAGTACTTCTTTTCTCAACTTTTCAATTTTACGAAGGGAAGTTTCAAGCGAATTGATAACAGATATATCTTCATCATTCACCTGCGAAACACTCACAGTTGCTTTCAACGTATTAACTACTTCAACTGCATCTTCAATACTGTTTTTTTTGTTCTTCTTTTTCATTTTTAATAAAATAAAGCTGATCATGTTACGTTCGTGTTTCATTTGTGTTACATTCGTATTACATTTATAAACAAGCACTTAATAAACCATATTAGCTGACAAACATACAAATAAGTTTACAATAAACATGGTAAATCTTATATTTATTTATCTTGGCAGAGTCTAATAATATATCAAAAGACGAAATTAATGTATCAGCAAAGAATAGTTTATTGAACAGACCCATTCAACCAATTATTTCGCTGAAACTTAATAGCATTTCCAACAGAACTTATTGCATTTCCAATAGAACTTGACTTATTTCCTACAGCACTTGTGTTATTTCCAATGGAACTTGACTCATTTCCAATAGCATTTACTCCATTTCCAACAGCACTTGACTCATTTCCAACAGCACTTGATTCATTTCCAACAGCATTTACAAAAAAGTAATATGAAAACAAGTCATTTCCAACAGCACTTACGAAAAAGCAATAAGGAAGTAACTCATTTCCAACAGCACTTGATTCATTTCCAACAGCACTTACAAAAAAGTAATATGGAAACAAGTCATTTCCAACAGCACTTACAGAAAAGTAATATGGAAACAAGTCATTTCCAACAGCACTTACAGAAAAGTAATATGGAAACAAGTCATTTCCAACAGCACTTAACTTATTTCTAACAGCACTTACAAAAAAGCAATATGGAAATGAGTCATTTCCAACAAGGTATTTTGAATCTTCGGGCAGACAATATACCTCACAAACCGTAAAACGCAATAAAAGAATTTATCATTCGGTAAGCCTCGCTCATTTTGGCTAAATTCAGATTGCACGGCCAACATGGAAGTACATTTTCAGGCCAAAAAGGAAGTAATACAATACAGTTATTAAAGAACAACACATAGCTACTAAAAAATCTTTGAATTTAATTAAGAGAATAGCTGTTAATTCAAAAAATAGTATTTATCTTTGGGTTTTAAAAATTTAAAGAATTTGAATAGTAACACCTAGGTGATGATATAAACTGTTAGCACCCATAATTAAAAAATTACGACTATGAAACAAAGAATATTTTCGGGAATTTTAACAGGAGTAATTTATACCTATTTACTTCCTATGATTTTTTATGTTCCATATTACAATTGGACATATGCAAGAGACAATGGTTTTGTCAAATGGGTACTGTTGGGAGAAGTAGTCGCAACTGGAAAAGGATTTGCTTGGCCATATTTCGTCATTTTTGAAAAGCCTAAGAGTAATATTAAAGAGCACTTTAATAAATCTATGGAATTTTCAAACGAAGCAACCAAATTAAGGAATCAGGGTCAATCTTTTTCGACTATTAATGATAAGGAAATGGAGAAATTTATTTTCCTAAACAGAAAAGCATTAGAGGAAGCTCTATTGATAGATATTGAGAAACTAAATAATATACATCCTAATTTTGGAAACCATTTTCGTGACGAATATATTAAAGGACTTCAACTGTTATCTGAAGGTTACGACAAACATCAAAACCAAGAACTAATTCAAGCGCAAATACTACTTAACAATTGGGGCGATTGGTATTCTGCAAATCTTGAAAATATTAAGACAAGAAACAAAACTGAAGTTTCAGTTAAATCACTTGAGAAATCTAATTCAGAAGAACCGAAACTTAATGCAAGTGAACTTGACAGGTATTCAAAAATTTTAAAAAAAGCAAATGAGGAAGCCTTAAATCAGTCAGATATTATAGAATTACGAAGTGCAATAAGTGATTACACTAATAGAACATCAAGAAAGCTTACAAAAAATGAATATGATCATTTTATTGGAACAATAAAACTTTCTAATGATTATTTATATGAGCTTGGTACTTCACTACTTTATACGTGGGATCAAAAAAAAGTTACGACTACAACTAAATTCGATGAACTCTACAAAACCATGAAAATGATTAAGATAAGAAAAGAGGAAAAGTTAGAAGAAGACATGAATACTTTAGCGGCAGCCGCTAAAAATCAAACAGCTATTAAAGCTCAAGATGGACAAAAATATGAATTTAGCAGAGAGATTATTCTTGAACATATGAAACAAAATGAATTGAGTAATTCAAATATGGATAAGATTCAAGTCATGATGAAGGAATTTGTAGAACAATAAATCCCCTCTTCTTAGCCCAGGTATAAAAGACGAAACATGCTATAGTGCAAAGTCCCCCCTTTCTCGTCCAAACATAGGAGAATAAACCAACTTTAGTTCAAGTTTAGCGAAGCGTAACTTAGACCGGCAATAACAGTTCACAAATAATAAAAAGACAAAAATTAAAAGGATGACAAAAATTAGAAACTCAATTTGGGCCGGGATATTTTTCGGGGTCTTCTTCGGAACCGTTCAAGGATTTACGCATGGAATTAATGCAGCTATTATTACTGGTCCGTTGTCAGGTCTTTTATTTGGAACTCTCATTCATTTGTTTGTAAATTCAAAAGTAGTTAAACGTCAGACACAAATTGAAACCCAAGACGGAGAAAGCATAATTCACTCAGGAGGGGCAAATCACTTAAAGAACAGTGAAAGTGTTGGAGGAAAACTTTACTTGTTGACTGATAAACTTCAATTCAAATCTCACAGTTTTAATATTCAAAATCACGAACTTGTGATTTATATAGATCAAATCAAAGACATAACTTTATATAACAATCTTGGTATTGTTCCAAATGGACTTGCAATTTCTTTGAAAGACGGCAGACAAGAGAAATTTGTTGTTAATGGCAGACAACTCTGGAAAACTGAAATTGAAAAGCTAAGAGCAATTGAAAACAAAACCTAACACAGAATTGATTGGACGAAAAGTAAACATACAAAGCCACCCTTTAGTCCAAGTATAGGAAACGAAACTGACTCTAGTTCAAGTCCCCGCTTGGCTTAGACTTGAACTAAACACAGGGTGCAAACAGATAAACCTGGAAGAAAAAGGGAAAAGGGCTTACAAAATAAAATAATCAAAAATGAAAAGGAAAAACTGGTACATTTTTTCACTTATCTTTTTTCTTGGTTTATTCACAACATTTGGGTATATCTATATCCAGAAGCAAAATGAATACAAGCAAATATCAGGTATAAGATATTACAATTCGGAAGATATTTCCAATTTAGCAGTTTTATGCAAAGTCTGGGGTTATTTAAAATATTATCATCCGTCTGTGATAGAAGGGAAGTATAAGTGGGATAATGAACTGGTAAAAATGATGCCGAAAGTTTTAAAATCTAAAGACAAAGATGATCGGAACAAAATCTTATCTGAATGGGTAAGTTCGTTGGGAGAGTTTAAACAAGATACATTTCCGAAAATTAATCCGGACAGTGTAAAAATGTACCCTGACTTGGATTGGATAAAGAATAGAAAAGAACTGGGAGCCCTCTCAGCACAACTCGAAAGAATTAAAACAGCTAAAAGACCTTCTGATAAAAGTCATTTTGTGGAGTTTAAACAAGGAGCAGGCAATCCTGTATTCTTGAATGAAGAAACTTATCCTGAGATATCTTACCCAGATGCAAGTTACAGACTTTTAGCTTTGTTTCGTTACTGGAATATCATCCAATATTATTTCCCATATAAATACTTGATTGGTGAGAATTGGGATAATGTTCTTATAGAATTTGCACCTCAATTTATTAACGCAAAAAATGAATTGGAATATAAGTTCACACTACTCAAACTTGTTGCAAGAATTCATGATTCTCACGCATTTTTATCTGATAAGGTTATCGAAAAACATAAGGGCGATAATATCGTTCCTTTCTATGTTTCATTTATTGAAGGTAAACCTGTAATAACTGATACTCTAATCGATATTTCAAAGCTAAAATACCCATTAAAGAAAGTGGGGTCTTTTATTAAAGGTAATCCAGTTACAAAAGATACCATAATCGATGTTTCGGAAAAAAACTACCCCTTAAAAATAGGTGATATTATATTGAAAGTAAACGGGAAACCTGTAGAGACAATAATATCAGAAAAGCTGCCTTATATTGCCGGTTCCAATTTACCAACAAAATTAAGAAACTTGAGCTTAGAATTAATGCGTACTAATGCGAAAAGTATTCATGTTACTTTTAAGAGAGGTAATGATGTTTTTTCGAAAGATTTGACTTGTTATCCTATGCATTCGCAATACTTTGGAATTTTGACTTATAAGAACAAAGCGCTTTATCGAGTAATTTCAAAAGAAAAAAATATTGGCTATTTATATTTAGGAAGTTTAACTGGAGTTACTGTCCCTGATTTCTCAAATACTAAGGGTTTAGTTATCGATTTAAGATGCTATCCAAATCGGATAAAATTTGATGGATATTTAAACATGACTCAGCTATACAAAAAACCTGTCAAATTTGTGAAATTCACTTCCACAAATTTTCAAAGACCTGGTATGTTTAAGTATTCTGAAGAATACTATACTGATGTCTTTAAAGAAAAATCGACTTATCATTTTGCAAATACCGGTTTCTATAAAGGGAAAATAATCATTTTAGTAAATGAAATGACACAAAGTCATGCCGAATTTATGGCTATGATGTATCGATGTTCTCCAAATGCAGTGGTGATTGGAAGTACAACAGCAGGTGCAGATGGTAATGTTTCATGGATTCCTTTGCCGGGCAATATGCAAACAATGATAACCGGACTTGGTGTTTATTATCCAGATGGAAGAGAAACACAGCGTGTTGGCATTGTCCCCGACATTGAAGTTAAGCCTACTATACAAGGCATAAGGGAAGGTAGGGATGAAGTGTTGGAAAGAGCAATTGAATTTATTACGAAAAAGAATTAGATAATTATAGATAAAACATCTAGCCCTTCTATTAGTCCAAGTCTATAATAGACTTGGACTAAGAAGCTAATCTTCAATTCTTCAAATTCAGCTATTCCAAAAATTCTGATTCCGGCTATTTAATTTTCTTCCACAATTTACCATTGCGTGTTGTTAGAGGTTCAATCAGTTTAGCATCGCTCATGCGTTTTAATTCCAATAGTGCCTCTGTTTCGGGGAGTTGGCTTAGTTCTGTAAATTCCCTTTCGGTAAGTGTGGGGTAATAGTCGAAAAGACCTTCACCGGTTCGATTGTAGGTTCGGGGAGTTGCTTCGGGATAAAGTTCCAGTATTGCTTGCACATATTCGGTGTATTGTTTTATGCCGATAAGCGAAACAGATTCACCTTGCCTGTTTACAATAACCACGGTAGGAAATCCACCAACGCGCAGACTGCGTACAAGTTTCATATCCTCCTCAAACAGTTCTTTAGCCCCATTGTCGTAAGCAGATTTCAATTCAACAATGTTTAAACCCACCCGTTGTCCGGCCTCTTCCATGTATTGCCACCGTGCAATGTTTTTCTTTTCCAGAAAAACCATTTCGCGCATCACCCGCAACAAAGCTTGTGCGGCGGCTTCGCTTTGTAACTGAGCAGCCTTAAAAGCAATTGAAGGCGGATAGGATGAATCCAGGGGATCTTCGAGCCACACATCGCCAACAATCGGCATTTGATAGTGAGCGCTAACCTCGTCCCAATGATGTGCAACATCAGAAGGTTTACTTATGCCACCCCGGTTATAACTCCAGTTGGGAAGCATTCCTCCCATCCGATAATCAATCTTAAGCACATGTCCATACTCCAGTTTCAATCTGCGCAATTGCGGCTCTATGGCCCAACAAGCAGAACAGATAGGGTCTGTGGCATATATAACGTGTACGGGTCTTTCCGTTTCAACAACTTTATCAGTCATAGCTACAAGTTCAGTATCCGGCAAAGCACATACTCCGCTTACAGGATCACACATCAGAGGGTTTTTATTTTCTTTCATTAATTTAGTAGTTGAATTTCCAAAACCGGTCAGGAGTATAAAAACAGGAACGACAAAAATCCGTTGTAAGTTCATTGATAGCTTGCCCATTCATCTTAAAAATTTAAAATCGTACTACATCGCAAAATAATCTATCCCGGTTTATCGGATTGTTTAATTTTTTTTATTGTTTTGAACTATTAATTGATTATTTTCGCTGCAAAGTTCTGCATAAAAATAATAACCTGCAATTAGTCCAAAAAACATGACTACAAACCTTAACACTCCGGATAATGAATGTCCCGCCGAAAACCTGCTGAAATTGCTTTCGGGAAAATGGAAAGCTCATATTTTTAAATTCGCGTTGGAAGGACCGGTAAGATTCAATAGCCTTCTGAAACAACTCAGGGGGTCGAACAAACAATCTGTTGCAACAGCACTGAAAGAACTGGAAGAAGCGGGCATTTTAGAAAAGAAGATTGTAAAATTAAAACCGTTGCATATAGAATACCTTCTGACACCCAAAGGACGTACTTATAGCGAGATATTTAAACAAGCCGAGAAATTGCTTGAAACAACGAATAACCAATAAGCTGCATAAACAGGAGTCCATCCAATTTGCAGCCGGAGTAATCAGAAGCCCCTTCTTAGTCCAGGCATAATAGACAAAACTAACTCTAGTTCAAGCCCCTGCTTCGCTCAGACCTGGACTAAACACAGGGTGCAAATAGATAAACTTAGAAGAGAAAGGATAAATACTGGCATAAAAAACATGGGCAACGTATATGGAACTAAAAACATTTAAAGATCTTGATTTTTCAGACTTTTGGGATGACACTGAATATTCATTGAAAAACTATGTAGAAAATGAACCAACAGATGAACAGATTTCTTTAATTGAGAAAGAACTTGGTTTCAAACTTCCTGCTTCATACATTGAACTTATGAAATTACATAATGGCGGCAAACCTAAAAATTGTTGCTACCCAACAACAGAAAGAACTTCTTGGGCAGATGACCACGTTGCGCTAACAGTAATTATGGGAATTGGAAGAACAAAATCATATTCTTTATGTGGAAGTGTAGGGAGTCAATTTATGATTGATGAATGGGGTTATCCTGAAACAGGTGTATTAATTTGTAACTGTCCTTCTGCCGGACACGATATGATTATGCTTGACTACTCAAAATGTGGTAAAGATGGTGAGCCAGAAGTAGTACATATTGACCAAGAGTGTGACTACAAAAAGACTTTTCTAGCAAAAGACTTTGAAACTTTCATTCGTGGACTTGTAAGCTCTGACATGTATGACATTTCCGAACAAGATTTGCTAAGCCCCTCTTAGTCCAAATATAAAAAAACCAAACATGCTTTAGTTCAAGTCTTCGCTCAGACTTGAACTAAACACAGGGTGCAAATAGATAAACCTGGAAGAAAAAGGAATATGCGTAAGTGTCGGAACAAAAAAAGAAACATACATATAAACTAGAAAACACAACTAAAACGAGTAAAATATGGAAATGAATTTTCAAAGATTAATGGTAAAAAAGAGTGACAAAGAATTAGAAGATTATCTGATTAACATTATGGCTTTCAGTCGAGAAATTGTAGAAGCTGCCATTACTGAATTGAAAAATAGAGGACGAGTATTTACAAAAGATGAATTAGCTACGCTTGAAACAAAAATACAAGAAAGAGAAAATACAATTGGGAAAAACACTATAACTGTACGCGACTCTTTAGAAAAGAATATTGTAGAGGATGAATCTGCATTAGCTTTATATTCAAGAAAAACAATCGATTGGACGACATTAATATTCGGAGTTGTTGTCGGTTCAATCCTCATGGTACTAAATTTAAAAAGCACAGATAAGAAAAAAGGAATACTTACCGTATTGCTATTCGGTATTTTTTATTTTCTACTTGAAAACTATATTCTTTCAATAATTCCAGACATTACTTCTTCGTTTTTGAATCTTGGACGGCTTTGTTTAAATGGATTAGGTGCCTTTATTATGCATACTCTAATTTGGAACAAATTTATTGGTAAAGATTTTAAATATCGCAAGAAATCAATTTGGCTACCAATCTTACTCGGAATAATTATTGACGGTTTGATTTTCCTATTGTGGTTTAAATCTCAGAATTAAGTGTGATGACTAATAACCTTAAATTCTTGTTTGCGAGGTCAATCTAGTCCAGCAACAATTACGAAACACGAAATGAAGAATCAAACACCTAACGCATAGAACTCCTATGACCATTGGCTGGTTGCTCCTACTTTCACTTTGTCTCAAGTTGTCCGAACCTGAATTTAGCAGGTATAGCAAATAAAAACAAAAAACTGACAATACTGGTTATAATCAGTAACAATTCAATTATATCATTATGGCAACAATTTTAAAATCAGAAAACAGAGAATTCACAGAAGATGCCAATAAGATTGACAATTTCAGAATACTCTCAGATATTTCGAGACTAAAAAATGGAATTAAGCCTGAATATTTAAACTTTGATTTGAGGCAACTAAATCCGGAGCAGTATTCAGCACCCTATCACTTTCACAGATTTGCCGAGGAATTATTTATGATTGTTTCGGGCTCAGCAACTCTAAGAACTCCAAATGGGTTAGATATTGTAAATGCCGGAGATTTGATGTTTTTCGAAATTGGAGAAACCGGAGCACATCAGTTATTCAATCACTCAACCGAAGCATGCGTGTACTTAGATATAAGAACTTATATTGGACATGATGTGGCTGAATATCCTGACTCTAACAAGATTTTTGTTGCCCCTTCGCGCGAGATTTTCAATAAAAACACAACGGTGAACTATTTCGAAGGCGAGGAAAACGTAAAAGAAATATGGGATAGCCTGAAAAAACAATAAACAAAACAATTATGAGAAAGATAATATCATTTATGCACATATCGCTCGACGGATTTGTGGCAGGACCAAACGGAGAAATGGACTGGATTAAAGTTGATGAAGAAATTTTTGATTATGGCCATGTGCGAATAAGCGAAGGCGATACGGCATTATATGGACGTGTAACGTATGAAATGATGGAAAGCTACTGGCCTACTGCAGCCGACAGTCCGGAAGCCAGCAAACACGACATTGAACATTCGAAGTGGTATAAAAACGTTCGCAAAGTTGTTTTATCGAAAACAATGAGTGGCGCGGGTTTAGCTAACACAGAAATCATCAGCGAAAACCTTGCGGACAGAATAAATGAAATAAAACAACAGGCAGGTAACGACATCCTGCTTTTTGGTAGTCCATCAGCAACACATTCGCTTATGCAGCTGGACTTAATTGATGGCTATTGGCTATTTGTGAACCCGGTTATTCTTGGACAAGGTATTCCATTGTTTGCAGACATGAAAAACAAAACAGAACTAAAACTATTGTCGACCCGGCAATTTACAAGCGGAGTTACTGAGCTGAGTTACATTGTGGACAGAAAATAACAACCTATGAGAAAAGTAATTGCAGCAATCAATATGACACTTGACGGAGTCTGTGACCATACTGCCGGAATACCCGATGAGGAAATTCATCAACATTATACAGAACTATTAGGTCAGGCAGACGCAATTCTATATGGAAGGATAACATATCAGCTTATGGAATTTTGGCGACCTTTCGTTGAAAGCCCTTCCGGTGAAAAATCAATGGACGACTTTGCCGTGGTAATAGATAAGATTCACAAAATTGTGTTTTCACACACACTCAAAAACGTAGAATGGGAAAGTGCAACAGTAGCTAACCGGCCCCTCGAAGAAGAAGTTTTAGCACTCAAACAACAAGCGGGTAAAGATATTCTAGTGGGCAGTAGGAGTTTAATTATACAGCTAATGAAACTCAATTTGATTGATGAATTTCAACTTTGTGTCTACCCTGCTATAGTCGGAAGCGGTTTACCATTATTTGAAAACATGAACGACAGGACTATTCTCAAACTCATAAAGACTAAAACCTTTAGTGGTGGTGCAGTAATTCTTTACTATGAGCCGACACCCGAAAAAACAATTTGACAATGAAAACAAAAATAGTACTTACAGCAGTTTTGTTTGCACTCACAATTACATGTTTCGGACAGCAAGGTTCCCCCTGGGATAAATGGAGTTGGTTAATGGGCGAATGGGTTGGAGAAGGTAGCGGATTACCCGGACAGGGAGGCGGAACCTTTTCGTTTAAACCTAATCTCGACAAAAAAATCGTAGTACGGAAAAGTCATTCGGAATATCCCGCAACCGGAAACAAACCGAAGGTTATTCACGACGATTTAATGATTGTGTATTCAGACTTTACAGGAAATGCAAACAAAGCAATCTATTTCGACAACGAAGGGCACACCATTAGCTATGCAATAACCTATGCTGACAAATCAATTGTATTCACAAGCCAGAAAGTCCCCAATGTTCCTGTGTTTCGACTAACATATACCTTACTGAACGATGACGTCGTAAACGTAAAATTTGAAATGTCGCAGGACGGAGAAAAGTTTATAACCTATATTGAGGGAAAAAGCAAAAGGGCAAAATAATCCGGTACCGTCTCAGTAGGGATAAACAAAAAACGAAAGAGAAATAACAATCAAATAGTAAAAAAAATGAAAGTAGTAGTAATTGGAGAATCATCCGGTGCAACAATGGAAACAATTATGTCGGTATATCCGAGACATAAGGTTATTGCAGAAAAATATATCAACAGGGGTGATATCGTTGGTATGGGACCTTTTACAGGTGGTGGTAATATGGCTATATTCAAAACCCGTTCTGCTGCCGAGCAATTTGTTACAGAAGATCCGTTTATACTCGAAGGCCTCGTAAAATCATTTGTGATACGTGACTGGAACGACAACTTACTTCCTGACTAAATCCCGACCCCGCAGTTATTAATCTGTTACTAACAGAACTAACTATTCAGAATGCATAACAACTAAAAAAATAAAAGATGGCACAAATCAATCCTTATATAAATTTCAACGGAAATGCCGAAGAAGCATTCAATTTCTACAAATCAGTATTTGGTGGAGAATTCACCAACATTGTACGTTTCAAAGACTTATCAGGCCCTGAATTACAAGTAACTGCAAATGAAGCAAATAAAATAATGTACATTGCTTTACCTATTGGTAAAACCATATTAATGGCAAATGACGTTCCTGAAAGCATGGGAGGACAAATGAAAACGAAAACAGAAGTAAAATTTTAATAAGCGCAGACAGCAAAGAAGAGGCAGATAAATTATTTAATGGACTTTCGGTTGGTGGACAAATTGAAATGCCAATTGGTGAAAGCCCCTGGGGTTCGTATTTTGGGATGTTTAGAGATAAATACGGTATTGAATGGATGGTAGAATTCAACCAAACAAATAACGGGCAAATTTAATTGAAGACATTATATTCATACATTACTCAACTATAAAATATGCAACCCGATACGCTTTTAAAACAAGTAAGTTTTATCAAGGAAATAGATAAAATCAAGTATATTCAACGCAAGACAAAACTATTTAATAGCGACAGACCGGAGAATGATGCTGAGCATAGCTGGCACCTGGCAATGATGACGATTGTGCTTGCCGAACATGCCGACACTCCCATTGACGTGCTGAAAGTACTGAAAATGGTTTTAATACATGATATTGTTGAAATCGATGCAGGTGATACCTTTATCTACGACACGCAGAAAAGCCATACAAACACCGACAGCGAACGAATGGCTGCACAACGAATTTTTGGACTCTTACCAAAGGAACAAGCCGACGAATTAATTGCTATTTGGGAAGAATTTGAAATGGGCGCTACCAATGAGGCTAAATTTGCAAAATCGATGGATCGGTTTGAACCGCTCTTACAAAATACATCGAATAATGGTGGCACGTGGAAAGAATTTGATGTTGACTACAAAGATGTATATGAGAAAAAGAAAGTCATACAAGCAGGTTCAACCTCGCTATGGAACTACGCTGAAAACTTACTCAATGAAAGCGTGGATAAAGGAATATTGAAAAAAACAAAGAATTGAAGCGTAGGAAAAGAACATAACAATCAGAAAAACTCAAATAGCATGAAAACAACCCCCGCACACGATGAGAAAATGAGAAAAATTCCATTTGCTACTGTTTATCCGTATTACATCAAAAAAGTGGAAAGCAAAGGCCGGACAATAGCGGAATTGCATCAGGTAATTGAATGGTTGACCGGTTTTGACGACAAAAAACTTCAGGAACTTATCGACTCAAAGGCAACGTTTGAAACATTCTTCAGTCAGGCAAACCTAAACCCAAATGCGGAACTCATAACCGGGGTAATTTGTGGGTACAGAGTAGAAGAAATTGAAAACCCATTGACAAGACAAGTTCGGTATTTAGACAAATTGATTGACGAACTGGCAAAAGCAAAGAAAATGGAAAAAATTCTTCGAAAAAGACAATAACCAAAGGTTTACTCACACATTTACCTTGTCTGAATATAGATATTTTTTCTTTCCAATGAGTTATTTCCCGTAGAGATAGTTTTGCCTCAACTAATTGCCTTGCAATAATTTCAGCATTTCGAAGAAAAAACATTAAGATAGTAAATTGTGTTTTAAATCTAACAACATAAAAAAACAGCAATATGACAAATAAAAATGTAAAGCTTCACCGGGTTTTTACAGCACCGGTAGAAAAAGTATTTAAAGCATTCGCAGATGCCGACGCAATGGCTTTTTGGTTGCCGCCTTATGGATTTTTATGCAAAGTACATAATATGGATTTTAAAATTAGTGGTTCATACAAAATGACATTTACAAACTTCACAACCGGAAACGGGCATTCTTTTGGTGGTGAGTATTTGGAAATCAGACCGAATGAATTGATAAAATATACCGATCGGTTTGACGACCCCAATTTGCCGGGACAAATGATTACAACAATTGAATTTAAACAGGTTTTGTGCGGCACAGAGCTTTTCGCAACTCAGGAAGGAATACCCGATGAAATACCTACTGAGATGTGTTATTTAGGCTGGCAAGAATCATTAGACAAACTAAAACGCTTGGTAGAGCCAAATATCCCGGATGCATAACAATTAAAAGAAATAAAAAATGGCACAAATAAATCCTTACATTAACTTCAACGGAAATGCCGAAGAAGCATTCAATTTTTACAAATCTGTATTTGGTGGAGAGTTCTCCAACATTATGCGCTTCAAAGACTTATCAGGCCCTGAATTCCAGGTATCAGAGAATGAAGCAGATAAAATAATGTACATTGCTTTACCTATTGGGGAAACTATGTTAATGGCAAATGACGTTCCGGAAAGCATGGGGCGGACAAATGAAAACGAAAACCGAAGTAAAATTATAATAACTGCAGAAAGTAAAGAAGAGGCAGATAAATTATTTAATGGACTTTCGGTTGACGGACAAATTGAAATGCCAATTGGAGACAGCCCCTGGGGTTCGTATTTTGGCATGTTTAGAGATAAATACGGTATTGAATGGATGGTAGATTTCAACCCAACAGACAACGGGCAACTTTAACCGAAGATAAATAATTAACCACTATATTGTTTAATTGGAAATAATAAGAATACATGGAAGATAACGATTTAAAACTACTGGTTTCGGTAGAAGACAGAATAGTGGCAGAAGATATTCAAAGCGTGTTGGAAGAATCAGGAGTCTATACAATGCTTGTGTCCGACAATCCGGCTTCGTCTGTTCTTAGTGCTTACCTTGGCTCTACCCTCAACGAAGGTATCGAAATACTTATAAACAGAGATGATTATGAGCAGGCCAGTGAAATACTCAACGAGAGTCCGTATAAAGAATTAGTTGACATGGCAGATTAAACCTGAAAGAAAATACTCATGCACTAACTAAAACAGTCAACAGACCATGAAAAAAATCATTATTATCTTCATTCTTTTTGCAAAAATAATAACGAACACATATTCACAGGAGATTGATAGTACAAACTATTATAACTACAATGTATCCGGCTTTGGTACTGTTACCGATTGGCTTCGAACGTACGATGCAATACCTGTAATATTCGATGAAATTATGAAAAGTGGAGTTGATTACACACATATTAGTGTCGGAGATTTAATCAAACTGGACAATAAAAAACTTCTTGTACTCACAGTATCATTCATTAAGGGTGACAGGCTCTATGGATTTATTTATGAAGCGACTCACACTGCACCATTAGACCCTCATGAACGCGATTTTTTAAAAAACGAAAAAGAATATGGTTATGTGCAATATATATTTGATGTGAACCCTTCCAGCTCAAATACATCCGAGAATTGGATGAGCATACCATTGCCTAGAAAAAGTATATTTCTCCTCAAAGAAACATGTTATTGGTTTCAAACCCTTCAGGATGGAAGTTACGGACCTGTTTCTAAGGAATTTGCATTGAAAATCCTTCGGAAAGATATTCAGAACTACCTGAAAGACTTATAGTAAACAACAACATGTACTACACAAATAATTAAGAGATCAAATTAAGCTTGATAAACAATAAACCATGACAATCCTCTTTTTTGCAACACAGGACGAATTCAGAAGTTGGCTGCAAGAACATCATAAAACCGCAACAGAACTTGTTGTTGGTTACTATAAAGTAGGTAGCGGTAAACCGTCGATGACCTGGTCGCAGTCAGTCGATCAGGCACTTTGTTTTGGTTGGATAGATGGTGTGCGCAGATCAATTGACGAAGAAAGTTACTCCATCCGGTTTACACCCCGAAGGAGTACAAGTATCTGGAGTGCTATCAACATAAAGAAGGTGGAAGAACTCACGCAAGCCGGATTGATGACTCCCGAAGGACAAAAAGTATTCGACCTGAGAAAGGAACACAGATCGCGGATATATTCCTATGAAGATGAACCGGTGGTGTTGGAACCGGAATATGAGAAATTGTTTAAAGCAAATCTTCCGGCCTGGGAGTTTTTCAATGCACAGGCACCTTCCTACAAGAAAGTAATCCTGTTTTGGATTATGAATGCAAAACAGGAAAAAACACGGTTATCGCGGCTTGAAAATATAATAAACCTAAGTAGCCAGCAAAAACGAAAACAGTAAAACAGAATTTGAATGATTATAAACAAAAAAGCCGACTTTCACAAGCCGGCTTTTCTTTTGTCAAAGAAGATAAAAATCCATTACTAATTAGATTTACATCGTGGCTAAGATATTGGAAGCTTCTGCTTCAACACGCGTGAGTTCGTACATAAAAAGGGATTCGGCAGTATGAATCCAGTAGCGAAACTCAAGTGTTTTGTTGTATGTCGGAATAAAATCCAACAAAGCATTCAGATTAAAGAAACCGGCTGTTACTCCGGCGTTGGACGACAAAGCATCCAATGCGTTACATTCCTGTTCGATATGTGTAGGAACCATTAATACAGGTTTTTGCAGATACATGGCCTCGCATACTGATTCGAAACCAGCTGTGGTGGCATAGCCTTTACAACCCGCCATATATTCGAGGAATAAGGTGTCATCGAGCGTGTGCATTGTCAGTCGGGGAGTAAGTTGCGTAGTGATATTTGCATTCTTTTTGTCCCAGAAAAAGTGCAGTCGTTCGGTAGAATTAGTTTTGCTCCAGTCGGCAAGTTCTTCGGAATAACCACTGTTGAGCATATAACCATGTATATAATCACCTTTCTCCACTTTCATGTTTATAATTTCTCGTCGCAATAAAGGGGGAACAATCGCAATTTTTCCGAAATAGGAATGTTCTTTAATGCGAAATGATAAAGCCAAAATGCGCTGCGCATTCAGTGCCGTCATGCGGGAATAGAGGTTCAGTAATTGAAACTGAGCTTTATTTTCGCCCGAATACCTGAAATCGGGTGTCAGAAAATAGTATTGATGCGCCACATTGACCATAGGAACTTTGGGGTTAAATACCCCGTAGGTTATACCACACAACAGTTCGTAGAAATTGATAACCACATCGGGTTGTTTTTCGGCAATTGTACGGCGAATGCTGAAAAGACTCCCGATATAAGCAGGAACCAACAATAAGTTGTAGAGTATGCTGGCCAACAGGAATGACTTTTTGCCCTTTGGAGTAGGAAGAAAGTTTGGACTTTGAAAGCGTATAACCTCCGTTTTAATTTTATCGGTAAAAAATCCGGGTAATGTTCGTTTAGCACTGCTCCCAACCATCACCGCCACTACTTCGTGACCGTTACGTTCGAGCATACTCTTCAGACTAAGTGCCTGAGTAAAATGTCCTCTACCCTCTCCTTGTACTACAAACAGGTATTTCATTTTTTATGTTTTTTTGTCAGAAACTTGAATAGCTATCCAGTATGCGGGTATCTGAAAGAAAATGCGTATCGTACATATTATTCGAAAATGCTACACGCATAGGCTTTTGATTGGAAGTGGGAAACTCTATCACTTCGAGTGGTTCGGGAATAGATGTTGCCTGCTTGTGTGTATATACTTCCCAGGTTCCATCTTCGTGTTCGAGTAGGGCAGTCATGCTTTCCACCCAGTCACCCGAATTCAGGTAGTGTATTCCATCAATCATGCGGTCGGCCGATTGGTGAATGTGCCCACAAATAATACCATCGGCATGGCGGGTGCGTGCAAGGGCAACTAATTCATTTTCGTAATTGGATATATACGAAACTGCTGATTTTACTTTCTGTTTGATACTTTGCGAAAGTGAGAAATATTCAAGTCCCTTTTTGGCACGGTAGATATTGTAAATGCGGTTAATCCACAACAACAATGTATACCCGATATCACCCAACTTTGCCAGCCAAACCATGTTGGAAGTTATATTGTCGAAAATATCACCATGCACAACGTAATAGGTTTTATCATTTTTCTGGTGTACATAATCTTTTACAATAGAAAGATTAGCAAATTCAAAAGGAGCTAAATGATCGATAAAATCATCGTGATTGCCTCGCACGTAAATAATCTTTGTATTGTGATTTTCCATCATTTTCATGATGATTTTGAAGAAATCGGTATGTTCTTTTTTCCATTTTCCTTTTCCACCCTTTTGCAAATGCCATCCATCAATAATGTCGCCATTCATAATAAGGGTATCGCAATTGACTGTACGTAGAAAATCGGCCAGTTCTCGGGTTTTCGAATGTTCGGTTCCAAGATGAACATCGGATATAACAATGGTAGGATAAAATTTCAAGTCTTTCATATAAACTGTTTTTTTTGCAAAGTAACAGCGGATATATTGCAACATTAAAACAGAGATGTGAAGAAGCTATGAAAGACCACATTAGCAGACACTAACAAAATAAGAATATAATTGCCGGGGTGAATCTTCCAACAATTCACATCACACATTTTGTAATGCAAATGTAACTCCGTTGAAACATGCAAAACATACATTTGTAGATTAATAGCACTCAACCGTATTTGATATCAGTTGATATCGCAAAGCAAATAAAACTAAATTTCATTTCAGCACAAAATCATGGTGAAAAATTCACAGAAACGTACTATCCCCAAAAAAACTACAGTTAACAGAGATATAAGCTGGATGTATTTCAACCGTCGGATTTTAGATGAAGCTGCAGATGTGAGCATTCCATTATTGGAAAGGCTGAACTTTTTGGCTATCTATTCAAGTAATCTGGATGAATTTTTTCAGGTACGAATTGCAACTCTGCGAAGAATGATAGAAATAGAAGACAGCGTGCGAACTGTGAAATCGGATGCGAAGGCCGTACTGAAAACAATTCTAAAACTGAATGAACAATACTCTGCTGACTTTGAATCTACTTTCTACTCGCTAATTGCTGAACTTGAGAAAGAAAATATTTTCTTTGTAGACGAGAAACAACTGAACCCCGAACAAACTCAATTCATTGAATCCTATTACAAAGAGGTTTTAATGAACTCTTTATTCCCTATTCTGGTTTCGCGAACAAAAGAAGAGCCGGAACTCAATGATAAAAGCGTTTTTCTGGCTGTGAAAATCACAAACCAGAAAGCAGAAAAGACTAAAGTTGTAAAAAAAGAATTTGCAATTATCGAGATACCAACATCGGAACTCAACCGGTTTCTCGTGCTCCCAAAAGAAGATGGAAAAACAAGCATAATGTTCCTGGATGACGTTATTCGCTTTTGCTTGCCGAGTATCTTTGCTTCACTCAACTTTGACTCATACGAGGCGTACAATATCAAATTCACACGTGACGCTGAAATGGATTTTGACAATTCGGCTTATCAAAGTATACTCGAAAAAGTATCAAAAGGTATCAAAAGCAGGAAAAGTGGCGTACCTATCCGGTTTGTGTACGACCGGGAAATACCCAAAGACTTGTTGAAATTCGTAGAAAAGTTACTCAAAATAGAAAAAGAAGATGCGCATATCGGAGGTTCGAGATACCACAATTTGAAAGATTTTATGTCGTTCCCCAACATCAATCGGCCCGACTTAAAATTTGCTCCTCAACCTCCTATTCCATTAATGGAATTCGAAAATGCAGTAAGTGCTATTTCATTAATTCGCTCAAAGGATCAATACTCACATTATCCTTACCACAGTTTCGATAATTTTATTCGTCTGCTACGTGAAGCAGCCATTAGTCCGGACGTGAAAGCCATCAAAATGAGCATTTACCGCCTTGCCAAAAATTCGAAGGTAATAAAAGCACTTATTTGCGCTGCCATGAATGGCAAAAAGGTAACAGCCGTTGTTGAACTTCTGGCCCGATTCGACGAATCGTCGAATATAAACTGGGCAAAGAAAATGCAGGATGCTGGTATTAAGGTGATTTTTGGAGTAGATGGATTAAAAGTACATTCTAAACTGGCTCATATATCCGCCAGAAATGGGAATATTGCCTGTATTGGCACCGGAAACTTCCACGAAGGAACAGCTACCATTTACACTGACTTTACGCTGATGACAGCAAAGAAAACAATCGTTGACGATGTTGAGAATGTTTTTCACTACATTGAACATCCTTATCTGAATCCATTGTTTAAAGAGCTTGTAGTTTCTCCTGTATACATGAGGAAAAAGATTATTGCTCTGATAAAGAAAGAAATTGAAAATGCAAAAAAAGGATTGCCTGCTTACATCCTTTGTAAAATAAATCACATCGTCGATGGCAAAATTATCGACAAACTGTATGAAGCTTCACAGGCCGGAGTTGAAATCAAACTATTAGTCAGAGGGAATTGTTCCCTTGTAACAGGTGTTCCAAAACTAAGTGAGAATATACAAGCTTACGGCATTGTTGACCGTTATCTCGAACATGCACGCATCATGATTTTTGCAAACGGTGGTGATGAAAAGTACTACATTGGTTCTGCCGATTGGATGGTTCGTAACCTGGATAACAGAATTGAGGTGTATACCCCCATATATGATTCTGACCTGAAGCAACAGCTAAAAAAGGTAATTGAATATGGCCTGAGAGACAATTTAAAAGCCCGAATAGTAGATGGTTCCGGAAAAAACGAAATTCAAAATATCCCCGACGGAGAATTATTCATTTCTCAATCGGAGCTGTATAAATCATACAAAGAACAATACGAGAAAAAGAATTCAGAAAAAAAACACAATCATAAATCAACTAAAATCAAAAGTTTATGAATAGTATTCGATTTGCTGCCATTGACATTGGGTCTAATGCAGTACGCCTTTTAATAATGAGTGTCTCACCTGAAGATCCGACCGAATCGTTCACAAAAGAACTGATGATACGGGTTCCGCTCCGATTGGGGCAAGAATCATTTGTTTCGGGTAAAATCGACGAAAAGAAATCAAAGAAACTTATTCGTTTAATGAAGGCTTTCAGGCATTTAATGAAAGTGTACGAAGTTGACGATTATCGTGTGTGTGCTACTGCGGCCATGCGTGAAGCTAAAAATGCCAAGGAAATAGTAAAGGAAATAAAAGATGAAACAGAATTGAAAATTGAGATTATTGACGGACACGAAGAGGCAATTGTAATTTACGAAAGTCATTTTGCTTACCATCTGAACGAAAGTCAAAATTATGTTTTTGTTGATGTGGGTGGAGGTAGTACTGAAATAAGTTTGATTTCGAATGGCGAATTAATTCAATCGAATTCGTATAACATCGGAACTGTGCGCTTACTCAATAACAGAGTAAAAGATGAAGAGTATGAAAGACTTCATACTGATTTATCATTACTCAAAGAGCAATATCCAATAAATGATATTATTGGCTCCGGAGGCAATATCATCAAACTAAACTCACTAGCAAAGGTTCGTAGAGACAGAAAGCTTTCACTTGTTGCACTCGAAAATTTGAATGAAATACTAAAACAATATACAGTAGATGAATTAATCGAGCAGTACAAACTCAAACCCGACAGAGCTGATATTATTACTCACGCAGCGGGCATTTACATTGATGTAGCTAAAAGTTTAGGAGCTAAAAGTTTTATAGTACCTAAGATTGGATTAATTGATGGAATAATACATATGCTTTATGTAAAATGGAAGTCGAAAAAGAAAAACAACAAAAACACAACGGATGTTGTAGAGACTCCTGAATCAGGCAAAGAGGATTAATAATCTATTTCCTATAAAATAAGGCTGTTCAGAGATTGAGCAGCCTTTTTCGTGTCAAGACATAAAACAACTAAAAAAAACCGCTAATGACAAATGTCAAAAGCGGTTTTAAAATTACACAAAGAATGTATCTTACTTCAATGGCACATAACCTACTTTTTCAACGATAGCCTGACCTTCTGCAGAAAGCACGAAGTTAACGAAAGGCAAGTAGTTTTTTTCCTTTGATTTTTCGTAGTAGAAAAACAATGGACGAATAATAGGATAAGTTTTGTTTTTAGCAGTAACTTCACTCGGTTCAATGTAGTTTTTACCATCGAAAGAAACATGGATAGCCTTTATTGATTTATTTAAGTAAGCCAATCCTACATATCCAATTGCACCTTTTGTCTGGCTTACTGATTGAACGATAGCACCTGTTGCAGGTAAACTAAGAATTGAATTAGCGTAGTTTTTGTTCAACAATACATATTCTTTGATAAAGTCATAAGTACCTGAACTTGTTTCACGTGAATAAGGAATAATTTTCAAATCAGCACCACCAACTTGTTTCCAGTTTGTAGTTTTACCGGTAAAAATTCCTTCCAATTGAGCACGAGTCAATTTAGAAACACCATTCGAAGGATTTACAATAATTGCCAATGCATCGTAAGCAATAATTTTTTCAACGATAGATTTTCCTGCTTCCTGACATTTTACTTTTTCGTCGAATTTCATTTTACGTGAAGCTGTTGCGATTTCAGTAGTGCCCTCTAATAAAGCTGCAATACCAACTCCACTACCACCACCAATTACAGTAACAGATTTACCTGTTTTTTTTCCAAAAACTTCAGCTTCTTTTTGTGCCAATGGAAGTACAGTGTCACTACCTTTTAATTTCTGTGCATAAAACGATGGAGCAATTGCGCAAACCATCATGATTGATAAAATAAGTTTTTTCATTTTTTTGTTTGTTTTTTAATGTCTTTTTATAAACTATAAATTGTTCTTAGAATTTGTATTGTAAACGTACTGTTACTACATTATCAGCTAAGTCTTTCTTTGCCATAAATCCTTTCAAAGTAACTTTTTCATTTGAAACCATGTCATAATAAGCCATGATACGAACATTGTTGTTCATGCGATACATGTAACCCAAACCAAGTGTTGAATATGCCATATCTGCTTTACCAAGTTTAGTTGTACCACTTGTAAGATAACTAATTTTATCACCTGAAACTCCTGTATTAGGATCGTAGAAGTCATACTTCACTACGATTGAGTGTTTAGTATCAGCTATATCTTGTACAAAGTTAATGTAACCACCCTGAAACTTACGAATATATGTTGGAGAGGCTGAAAATCCTGAAGCTGTTGGATCAAAACCATTCGGGCTTGCAGAGCTGGTGGCAGAACCGGGTTGTGTACCTGTGATGTATTCAGCACGGATTTGTGTCAAACCTAAATCAGTAGCAACACTAAACTGACCATCAACACCGAAATACTGACGAGTTGCGAATCCATTAGGTTTTGTACCAATATTTCTGCTAAAAGCGCTGTTTTTAATTACATAAACGTTGGTATCTGTCTGAAGTGTTGTACCAGAGTACAAAGAAGCACCAATACCAAATTTCATAGTCTCAAGTGCTTTGTTATAAGTTAAGTGCGCAACAAAATCTTTTTTACTTTTGTAATCTTTGCTGATTGCATTACCAGCAACTAAACCTGTTTCAAATTTCAATACATTCCAGGGAGAAGTTTTAGGAGCCTGAATAGTCAACATTGATCCTAGTGTTTTTTCATCCGGGAAAAGGGTCTGAATTAAACGACTGCGTTCTGGAGACTCAAGTCTTGAGGAAGAATACGCAATTTCATATCCGAAAGGATTGTCGAAAACCCCACCTTTAATTGCGAAAGTATTTAACCATGGATCCAGTACGTTTAAATAAAGGTCTTTCGTTTTTAAACCACCTTCTGAAATATCAAATTCAATAACGGCCTGGCAACCAAAGTCTTCGTAAGTAGCTTTCAAACGGCCACGGCGTACACCATAACGATTGTAATTTTTTGTTCCTGCTACTTTTTCGGCACCGTAAATACCAGTTCCAACTTTCATGTCATTTGATTTGTTCAAAAGCGAGTCCAATTGAGAAGATTGCCATTGAGCCTGAATGTATCCACTGAATTTAAGTTTTTTCAATTGTAACAAGCCATCTTCTAATGAAGTAATGCGTTGCTCGTGTACATTAAGTGTATCTACTTTTTCTTCTTGTGCGAAAGCAATGGTCGAACTAATAAGACCTAATGCAATTACTAAATTTTTTAAAGTCATTTTCATTTTAAAAATTGTTATTATTTGATATCGTTGTGTTTCAATTTCACGATGCAAAGAAACTGCCATATTATTACAAGGTTTTTCCAAAACCATTACATTGCTGTTACATTTTTGGAATGAAGAAATTCAAATGAGATTAAGTTTTGAAAACTCCATATAATATTGTAATGCGTTTTAATGTGTTTCAACGCTCAGAATCAACAAATATGTAACATGTTTGTAACACGTTCTTCACCTCGAAGTAATATGAAAGGTATTTCTTTGCACTGAATTAAAACGACATTCAACGTGAAAAGATTTTTCGAAAAATTAGTAGAAGGAGCATTATTGATAAGTGGAAGCATAACAAGCATTACCATATTATTGATAGTGATTTTCTTATTTAAAGAAGCATCTGGCTTATTCAATAGTCCGGTAATTGAAGACGGATATGTATTGGCATTCAACAAAGACAATCCTGTAAAGAAACTTAGTTCGTACCAAATAAAGCAAATATTTGACGGAGCAATAACCAATTGGGACGAAGTTGGGGGCAAAGAGGAACCAATAGAAGTTGTTCGACTGAGCGACCTGACTAAATATTATACCGAAGCCGAATTGGGAGCTAACTTTGAAAATATTCCGGCTAAAGCTAGTGAACTCACGGCTAAACATCCGGGAATAATCTTATTTCTGCCTAATTCCTACATTGCTAAAAACTTCGATGGAACATTGTTGAAGCATGAAACTTTACGCCCCGGTGATTTTTTTGGCGGTAAAGAATGGTATCCAACTGCATCGCCTTCGCCTCAATACGGACTGCTACCACTTCTACTCGGAACACTTTGGGTCAGTCTGGGAGCTATATTGCTTTCATTACCTTTTGGAATTGCCGTTGCGGTTTATTTAGCAGAAATTTCCACAATGCGTGTTCGTAATTTTTTGAAACCAGTAATTGAATTACTTGCCGGAATACCCTCAGTAGTATATGGATTCTTCGGACTGGTAGTTATCGTTCCATTTCTTCAAAAAACCTTTCAATTACCTGTTGGCGAAACAGGCCTTGCCGGAAGCATCGTACTAGCTATAATGGCCTTACCAACTATAATAACGGTGGCCGAAGATGCTATGCGAAATGTACCAAGAGCCATGAAAGAAGCAAGTCTGGCACTGGGTGCAACACAATGGCAAACCATCTACAGGGTTGTAATACCTTATGCAAAATCCGGAATTACTTCTGCAGCCGTTCTTGGTATCGGCCGCGCAATTGGCGAAACAATGGCCGTGTTGATGGTAACCGGAAACGCTGCAGTTATTCCTCATACCTTATTAGAGCCGGTACGTACAATTCCTGCAACTATTGCTGCCGAACTTGGTGAGGCTTCAGCTGGTGGAGGACATTATCAGGCCCTTTTTGCATTGGGTTGCATACTCTTCATTATCACTATGATTATAAGCATTAGCGTAGAATTTATTTCAAGCAAAAAATACAGCAAATAACATGACACCAATAATAAACACCGGAAACATAGATCGAAAGAAACGAATTTCGCAGGGCGTTGCATTCACCATTTTCAAACTAATGAGCTATTCGGTAGTTGCCATGCTCATTTTGATTCTGGGATTCATTGTTAGCAAAGGAATTGGCGCAATCAGTTGGGACTTTCTGACAAAAGCCCCTGAAGAAGGAATGACTAAAGGTGGAATCTTCCCTGCTATAGTCGGTACGCTTTGTTTGGTTGCCGGAAGTAGTTTATTCAGCTTTCCGATTGGCATAATGTCCGGCATTTATATGAATGAATATGCAACAGGAAATAAAGTGGCTACCTTTATCCGTATCATGACCAACAACCTGAGTGGTGTTCCGTCGGTGGTATTCGGACTTTTTGGTATGTCACTTTTTGTAAATACAATGAAGTTCGGCGATTCTATACTTGCCGGTTCACTTACACTTGGATTATTATCATTACCTTTGGTCATTCGCACGACCGAAGAATCATTAAAAGCAATTGATAATTCGTACCGCGAAGGAAGTCTGGCATTGGGAGCTACCAAATTGCAAACTATACAAAAAGTAGTACTGCCAATGGCATTCCCCAATATTATCACAGGCTTGATTCTATCCATCGGGCGTGTATCAGGCGAAACAGCTCCAATTTTGTTTACAGTTGCTGCTTACTTTTTACCCAAATTGCCAACAAGCATTTTCGATCAGGTAATGGCGTTACCTTATCACTTATACGTAATATCAACAAGTGGTACAGATATAGAGGCTTCACGTGGAATTGCTTACGGCACTGCACTGGTATTGATAGTAATAGTACTGATAGTAAACTTACTGGCCAATTTCCTACGGAACTATTTCTCCAAAAAAGTAAAAACAAATTAAAATCAGTCGAAGGATAAAAGTCAAACGACTTTTGACTTCAGACATTAGACATAAAAAAATGCTAACTATTGATGCAAAAAACGTTGATTTCTATTACAGCGAATTTCACGCGCTTAAGAATATCAACATCGAAGTAGAGAAAAACAAAGTTGTTGCTCTTATCGGACCTTCAGGATGTGGTAAATCAACTTTTCTCCGGTTACTGAATCGCATGAACGACCTGATTGACGGTACACGCATGACAGGTTCGGTATTGATTGAGGGAAAAGACATTTATGCACCAAACATTCATGTGGATGAGCTACGCAAAGAAGTTGGGATGGTTTTTCAGAAGCCAAATCCGTTTCCGAAAAGTATTTTTGAGAATGTGGCTTATGGCCTACGCGTGAATGGAATAAAAGACAAAACTTTTATCGAAGAACGGGTAATAGAATCCATCAAATCGGCTGCACTTTGGAACGAAGTGAAAGACAAACTGAACAAGTCTGCATTTGCTCTTTCAGGAGGTCAACAGCAACGTTTGTGTATTGCCCGGGCACTGGCTATTTCTCCAAAAGTTTTGCTTATGGATGAACCAGCCTCAGCACTCGATCCAATTTCAACTTCGAAAATAGAGGAATTAATCTACGAGTTGAAAAAAGATTATACAATCATGATAGTAACCCACAACATGCAACAGGCTTCGCGTGTAAGTGATAAAACTGCTTATTTTTATTTAGGTGAAATGATTGAATACGACGATACTATCAAAATCTTCACCAACCCAACAGAACTTTCTACACAGAATTATATAACAGGAAGGTTTGGTTGATTTTCTCTATTGTAAATTCTTGGCAAGCCAAGCGGCAAGCCGATTAGTAAATGAATAAATTATAAATAAATGAGACACTTAGAACAAGAAATCCAATCACTTCGTCAGGATGTGATTGATATGTGGAAACTGGTTATTTCGCAGGTAGCAAACGCCGGTGAAGCTGTTTTATCCTTCGACAAAGAACTTGCCCAAAAAGTTTCGATGCGCGAAAAGAAAGTGGATGCTTACGAGCTTAAAATCGATAGCGAATGTGAAAACATTATCGCATTGCATCAACCTGTTGCAATCGATCTGCGTTTTGTGTTGGCAGTATTAAAGATAAATTCCAATTTGGAACGTATTGCCGATTTTGCTTACGGAATTGCCCGCACATTCATAACAAACCCATCTGTAATTCTGGATGCAGAATTGATTACAGACACCAAGTTGAATGTAATGATTCAGCAGGTAAATACTATGCTTTCGCAAGGGTTGGATGCGTTTGAGAATGAGAAATCAGATTTTGCCTCAGCAATTTTCAGCGAAGATTACCAGGTGGACGAAATCAACATAAATGCTGCCCGCATTATTGCCGATTATATCCAGAAAAATCCCGACCGTGCCTACGACTGCCTGCAACTCATAGCATCTATCCGCAAATTGGAACGTATTGGCGACCACTGCAGCAATATTGCCGAAGAAATTTTCTTCTACATTGATGCTAAGGTATTGAAACATGCACCAAGAAAATAGTATACACTTTTCTTCAAAATATACACAAAAGGCAAATCTGAATCAGATTTGCCTTTTGTGTATTTATTACCAATGATTTATAAGAATTTTGATATTTTGTCATATCTTTGTAACAGTTATTACACAGCATAGAAATAACAAAATGGTTTCTTTGTAACATAATTTTAATTCAATAAAAGTATGAGTACGTATCGCATTTTGGTCGTTGACGACGAAGAAGATTTATGTGAGATTCTACAATTCAACCTGGAAACCGAAGGGTATGAAGTTGATGTAGCCTATTCGGCTGAGGAAGCATTAAAGAAAGATATTTCTGTGTATAATTTATTGTTGCTGGATGTGATGATGGGTGAAATGTCCGGATTTAAACTAGCCAGACGATTAAATGAAGACGCGAAAACGGCTTCCATTCCTGTTATTTTTCTTACGGCAAAAGATTCGGAAACAGACCGCCTCACGGGATTTAATATTGGTGCCGACGATTATATTTCAAAACCATTCTCAATACGTGAAGTAATAGCCCGTGTAAAAGCAGTTATCCGCCGAGCTGACAACAACAAGAAAGTAGAAGCTGCCCCGGTACAAAAACTCTCGTACGAGATGCTTGAGATGGATATCAGCAATAAAAAGGTATTATTAGAAGGCGTAGAAATTCCATTCACAAAAAAAGAATTTGAAATACTCAAATTGTTCTTAGAAAACAAAAACCGGGTATTCTCTCGCGACGAAATGCTTACACGCGTTTGGACAGACGAGGTGATTGTACTCGACCGAACCATTGACGTAAACATCACCCGCCTGCGCAAAAAAATAGGTCCATACGGTAAAAATATCGTTACACGTCTGGGTTACGGATATTGTTTCGAAGAATAAGAACATTGACTATCTTTCCAGTTACCAGCTACTATTTATCAGGATGTTGTATCCAATGGTAAGTAGTAAATGAATAAATAGTAAATTCTCCTCATGACTTTAAACCGCCGTCTTTTTCTCTATTTTTTCAGCATCTTTCTGTTGATGTTGGTTATCATCTGTTTCTTTCAGTACCAGCGCGAGAAAGAATTTCGCACCGAGCAGCTTGACCAGCAACTCATAACCTACAACTTCACCATTCATCGCTTCATTGCAGAGCAAAAGCCCAGTTGGGACATGCTCGAAGATTATGTGCATCTTTTTCCGGATAGTGCGCTGCGTGTTACTGTTATCGATAGTCTTGGAACTGTAACATTCGACTCATCAGTAAAAAAGGGTACTCAATTGAGCAATCATTTGAATCGTCCGGAGATACTGATGGCAAATACAGAAGAAAATGGTAAAGCTATACGTCACTCTGTTTCTACCGGAAAGGACTATTATTATCTGGCTCATCACTTTCCCGGAGTATATGTTCGCAGTGCATTGCCTTATAATGTGAGTCTGATAAGCATGCTCAAAGCCAATACATTCTTCCTCTATTTCATGGCAATTGTATTGATTTTGGCCTCCTTAGCGTTGTTTTTTATCTCACGTAATTTTAGCCAATCCATTGACAGGCTTCGTACGTTCACGCAACGGGCAGAAAAAGGAGAAATTCCGGATTACGAAATTGAATTTCCAAAAGATGAACTGGGAGAAATAAGTAAAAACATCGTCGGTCTTTATAAACTGCTTTATCGGACCAAAGATGATGTGTACAAAGAACGGGAAAAGCTCATTAAGCACCTTCAGATTTCGCAGGAAGGACTTGGTATTTTTTCATCCGAGAAAAAAGAAATACTGGCAAATACTCACTTTATTCAATACAGCAATATTCTATCGGACAGCCAATGCGAAAGTTCCGATGAAATTTTTGCATTGCCGGAGTTTGATGACATCAACGACTTTATAGATCAGAGTCTTCAAAACAATGAGTTGACACGCAAGCGACTAACTATTGAAAAAGGCGGACGAATTTTTTCTGTCCAATGTATTGTATTTCAGGACCACACCTTCGAAATATCAATGAACGACATTTCCGTTCAGGAGCACGAAAATGAACTGAAACGCCACCTGACACAGAACATTTCGCACGAATTAAAAACGCCTGTGAGCAGCATTTTGGGCTACATGGAAAGCATTCTTGAAAATCCGGGACTTGACCCACAACGGCAACGATTCTTTGTAGAGCGTTCTTTTCAGCAGGCTCAGCGACTGCGCGACTTATTGCAGGATATTTCTACGCTCAATAAAATTGATGAAGGGAAACGACTTTTCGAGAAAGAAAATTGCAATGTCACTGATGTGATAAGCGATGTACTCAATGACGTGCATTTGCAAATAGAGCAGAAAGAATGCTCCATAGTAAAAAATATAAAACCCGACTTGATTATACAAGGCAACCGCTCACTTGTTTATTCTATTTTCAGAAATTTACTCGATAATGCTTTGGCTTACGCCGGTGAAAAGCTCACGATTGAAATAAACTGCTACCGCGAAGACGATCAGTATTTATATTTTTCATTCTCCGACAACGGAATTGGCGTGGCTGAAGAACATTTAAATCGCCTCTTCGAACGGTTTTACCGGGTTGATAAAGGTCGCAGCCGTAAATTGGGTGGAACCGGACTTGGGTTGGCTATTGTAAAAAATGCAGTTATCTTTCATCGGGGCACAATATCAGCCAAGAATGGCTCAAACGGTGGATTGAGTTTTGTATTTTCGTTAAGAAAATACTAATACGGAAATAAAGCAAGGAATTCATGCAATTACTCCGCAGTAAATGGACATCGCTTTTTCTCAGTAACTTTTTGGGAGTTTTCAATGATAATTTTCTAAAAAATTGCATCATTTTCATAGCAGTAGGCTGGGTTATGCCACATTGGCTTACACAATCACAACTCATTTCGCTGGTTTCGGCCTCACTTGTAATACCATACCTTTTTCTATCTCCATTAGCAGGCAGACTCTCAGTAATCTACACCAAAAAGAAAGTTTTCCGCATTTGCAAATTACTTGAAATACCGGTTTTGACAATTTCATGTGTGGCATTTTACAATCAATGGGTAATTACAGCTGTGTTCTCTGTCCTTATTATGGGAATTTTGGGTTGTCTTTATTCACCATCGAAATACAGTTTAATACGCGACATTGGTGGCGAAGAAGGCGTTTCGTTTGGCAGTGGAGTATTTGAGATGATGGCATTTTTGGGCGTTCTCGTTGGTACAGTCATTGCCTCCATTGTTTCCGATCATTATTCAAATTTATTTGTATTCACTCTACTTATCGGGTTGGCTATACTTGGCTACATTGTTACAAGTACCATTCGTGCAGTAGAATTACCCGAAGAGCAGGAAGATGCAAGTCATTTAAATCCCATTCGATTTGTGATTGATTCGTACCATTTTGCAAAAACACACAAGCGTGTAAATAGTGGAATTTTGGGTGCAGCATCGTTTTGGCTTATTGGCAGCATGCTTCAAATGAACCTTGTCATACACACTCAACATATTTATAAAGCCTCTAATACCACAACCGGAATGATAATGGCCTGTGCCGCCATTGGCATTGCACTTGGTTGCTGGACAGCAGGTAAAATTTCAGGCAAAAAAGTAATGAAAGGCCTTATCCTTATTGGGATTTTGGGAATGAGTCTTTTTTTGACTATTCTTACATTCTTTCATCTGCCATTTATTTTGTATACAGTTTTTGTATTTCTGGTGGCATTTATGGGAGGTATTTTCCAAATTCCCTGCCTGTCAATTATTCAGAACTCCAATTTAGGCCGGAAACTCGGAGATATAATCGGCTATCTGAACATGCTCACCTTTACATTAATCTCTATCGGTGCCATATTATTCTCAGTTACCACCTATTTCACAGCCGAAAACAGTTATGCTGTATTCGGAGTTATTCTCGCAATCTGCCTTTCAATATGTTTTTTCTTCATTAAAACATCCACTGAGTTTTGGAGTGAGACAAAACAATTGGTATTCCCCCAAAAATAAGTCAACCGTTTAAATACAATCTTCCCAGGTGAACTCTTATAGTAATCCCTACCCTCATTTCTATTTGGGTAAACCATCACATTCTCTTAAAAATCATGTTGTAAAACATACAAATCTGAAATACAATTTTAATAGAGATTTCATACATTGCCATACGATTTTTCATCACACAAAATCCCTTATTTTTAAGTATTAATTCTTTAATTTTAATACAGTATGAAAGTATATCAATCGAATGAAATCAAGAACATTTCATTGCTGGGTTCTTCCGGCTCCGGGAAAACCACTCTTGTAGAAGCTATGCTTTACGAGAGTGGAGTTATAAAACGCAGAGGCACAGTGGGTGGCCAAAACACTGTCTCCGATTATTTCCCAGTAGAAAAAGAGTATGGCTATTCCGTTTTCTCCACCATTATCCAGACTGAATGGCAGGAGAAAAAACTAAATTTCATTGACTGTCCCGGTTCCGACGATTTTATTGGTGGTGTTGTGACCTCACTCAACGTAACCGATACTGCTCTTATCCTCCTCAATACGCAATATGGCGTAGAAGTTGGAACTAACAATCACTTCCGTTATACCGAAAAATTCAACAAACCGGTAATTTTTGTAACCAATCATCTCGATCAGGAAAAAGCTGATTTTGATAAGACCCTGGAACAATTAAAAGAAAATTTTGGTAGCAAAATAGTACAAATTCAATATCCTGTAACTGTTGGACCACAATTCAACGCAGTTATTGATGTTTTGAAAATGAAAATGTATCGTTGGAAGCCCGAAGGTGGTGTACCGGATGTATTGGAAATTCCTGCCGACCAGATTGAAAAAGCACAAGAACTGCACAATGCATTGGTAGAAGCTGCTGCTGAGCACGATGAAGAACTGATGGAAAAATTCTTTGATCAGGGTTCGTTGTCTGAAGAAGAAATGCGCGTTGGTATTCGTAAAGGATTGATTCATCGCGACATGTTCCCTGTTTTCTGCGTTTGTGCCGGAAAAGACATGTGCGTTCGTCGTTTGATGGAATTTGTAGGTAACGTTTCTCCTAGCGTTAACCAGACCGAAAAACCAAAAACATGCGATGGTAAAGAAATTGCTCCTGATGCCAACGGACCTACGAGCGTTTATGTATTCAAAACAAGTGTTGAACCTCATATTGGTGAAGTATCTTACTTTAAAGTAATGAGTGGAAAACTGAAAGAAGGCGATGACCTTGTAAATGTTGACCGCAGCTCCAAAGAACGCATCAGCCAGATTTTCTCTGTTGCCGGACAAATTCGTACCAAAGTGGACGAAATTGTGGCAGGTGATATTGGTGCAACCGTAAAACTCAAAGACACCCGCACAGGAAATACACTGAATGTAAAAGGATGCGAATACGATTTCAAGGAAATTAAATATCCCGAACCAAAGTATCGTCGTGCTATCAAAGCGGTATCGGAAGCAGATGAAGAAAAACTGAGCGAAGTCTTGACACGTATGCATGAAGAAGATCCGACCTGGGTAATTGAACAATCGAAAGAGTTGAAACAGACCATTTTATACGGTCAGGGAGAATTCCATCTGCGCACGTTAAAATGGAGAGTTGAACACAACGATAAAATTGCAATCGAATTCAAAGAACCAAAAATCCCGTATCGCGAAACCATCACCAAGAATGCGCGAGCCGATTACCGTCACAAAAAACAATCTGGTGGTTCCGGTCAGTTTGGCGAGGTTCACATGATTATTGAACCATATTACGATGGAATGCCTGCACCGGATACTTTCCGCTTTGCGGGTCAGGAATACAAAATCAGTAACCGCGACACGCAAACAATCGATTTGGATTGGGGTGGTAAACTGGTACTTATCAATAGTATCGTTGGAGGTTCTATCGATGCACGTTTTGTTCCTGCCATTCTGAAAGGGATTATGGATCGTATTGAACAAGGCCCACTTACCGGTTCGTATGCACGTGACGTACGTGTAATCGTTTATGACGGTAAAATGCATCCGGTTGACTCAAACGAAATTTCATTCCGTCTGGCAGGTCGCCATGCATTCTCAGCTGCCTTTAAAGATGCTGGCCCTAAATTGCTCGAACCTGTTTACGATGTTGTTGTTCAAGCTCCATCCGATCGTCTGGGCGATGTAATGAGTGATTTGCAAGGTCGCCGTGCAGTGATTATGGGCATGGAGAGCGAGAAAGGCTACGAAAAACTCTCAGCTAAAATTCCACTGAAAGAACTGAGCAGCTATTCTACTACTTTAAGTTCACTAACAGGCGGTCGCGCTTCATTCAGTATGAAATTTGCCAGTTATGAACTAGTTCCAATGGATATTCAGGACAAATTGCTGAAAGAATACGAAGCAACCAAAAAAGAAGAAGAATAAAAAACACAATAAAACACACGATTTTTGCTTTTCAAGGTCAGGGCAGTTATCCGGGAACGGGTAGCTGCTTTTTCTTTACCTATTAAGGATATCAACTTGACAAATTACCTGAAACATCTTGTGGTATTATATTTATTATATACATTTCAATTATTTGAACTGTACAGTTTAATATTTTGTATCGTACAGTTCAAATAATTAAACTGTACAGATTAAACTGAATCCAAACCGGACGAATTGATTAAATAGTCAATACAAATCACTTAATACATCCCGAATAATTACTTAGTTTGACTCGGTAGAGAACATTGCAATGCTTGTTTTACATCGAAAGAAACAATTACATAGTACCGAAATTAGGCTCAACAACAACACAAAAACGGGCTGACTAAAAGCCAACCCGTTCGAAAAATATTATTTCGGAAATATTACCCTACAATCTTCCTGAACAAGTTCTTCATGTTTACTGCATCACCAATGATTGTATGCAAATCGGCAACGGCAACACGTTCCTGCAACATGGTGTCGCGGTGGCGAATAGTTACGCAATTATCTTCCATGGTCTGGTGATCCACTGTAATACAGAAAGGAGTACCAACGGCATCCTGACGACGGTAACGTTTTCCGATAGAGTCTTTTTCGTCATAACCACATTTGAAATCGAACTTCAAATCGTTCATGATTTCGCGTGCTTTTTCAGGAAGACCATCTTTCTTCACCAAAGGCATGATACACGCTTTTACAGGAGCCAAAACCGGAGGTAAATTCAATACCACGCGAGTTTCACCGTTTTCAAGCGTTTCTTCGTTGTACGATGCTGCCATGATAGAAAGGAACGTACGATCGACACCAATCGATGTCTCAATTACATAAGGAACATATGATTGATTAATTTCAGGGTCAAAATACTTGATATTCTTACCCGAGAATTTCTCGTGACTGCTTAAATCGAAATCGGTACGTGAGTGAATTCCTTCCACTTCTTTGAATCCAAATGGCATTTCAAATTCAATATCGGTAGCTGCATTGGCATAGTGAGCCAATTTGTCATGATCATGGAAACGATATTTCTGGTCGCCAAGTCCAAGGGCTTTGTGCCATTTCAATCGGAATTCTTTCCAGTGTTCGAACCATTTCATTTCTTCACCCGGACGAACAAAGAATTGCATCTCCATTTGTTCGAATTCACGCATACGGAAGATAAATTGACGGGCTACGATTTCGTTACGGAACGCCTTACCAATCTGAGCAATACCGAATGGAATCTTCATACGACCGGTTTTTTGTACGTTCAGGAAGTTCACGAAAATACCCTGCGCCGTTTCCGGACGAAGGTAGATTTTCATTGCACCATCGGCTGTTGAGCCAATTTCGGTAGAGAACATCAGGTTGAACTGACGAACATCAGTCCAGTTACGAGTACCGCTAATTGGACAAACCACTTCGTAATCTTCAATAATAGCTTTCAATTCGGCTAAATTGCTATCGTTCAATGCTGCTACAAAGCGTGCATGAATTTCGTCACGTTTAGCCTGATTTTCCAGCACACGTTCGTTGGTGGAGCGGAAAACGGCTTCGTCAAAGCTTTCGCCAAAACGTTTTGCAGCTTTTTCCACTTCCTTATTCATTTTGTCATCGTATTTAGCCAACAACTCTTCAATCAACACATCGGCGCGATAACGTTTTTTACTGTCTTTGTTGTCAATCAACGGATCGTTGAACGCATCCACATGTCCTGAAGCTTTCCAGGTTGTAGGGTGCATAAAAATTGCGGCGTCAATCCCAACAACATTTTCGTTGAGCAACACCATGCTGTCCCACCAGTATTTTTTGATGTTATTTTTCAGTTCAACACCATTCTGACCGTAGTCGTAAACGGCACCCAGTCCGTCGTAAATTTCGCTCGAAGGAAATACAAAACCGTATTCCTTACAGTGCGCAATCAGTTTTTTAAAAACATCTTCTTGTGAAGCCATACTATTTAGTTATGAGTAACGAGTTACAAGTTGTGAGAAATAATAAAAATGACAAATCCTGACTAAAATTGTCCGGAGAAATGAGGTGCAAAGTTACTATTTTTTTTGTATTTTTGTGGATTGAAATCGAAAAATAGCAGAGAAACAAGTCGTAGAGACGCAATTAATTGCGTCAGCACAAATGATATATCCCATGAGCACAGACGAAATAATTGAAGCGGAAAACGAAGAAAACGAAGTGACGGGCGCAGCCGAAGAAATCGTGAACGAAGCCGAATCTGCTGCGCATTCAAATTATAAAGTTCCAAAAATTAGTGATGATGCTGTGAAACACCATCTTTCGGGCATGTACCAGAACTGGTTTCTGGACTATGCTTCGTACGTAATTCTGGAACGCGCTGTACCTGATATTTACGACGGATTGAAACCTGTTCAACGTCGCATTCTACACTCTATGAAGCGATTGGACGATGGTCGATACAACAAAGTTGCTAACATTGTGGGTCATACTATGCAGTTTCACCCACACGGTGATGCTTCTATTGGCGACGCATTAGTACAGTTGGGACAAAAAGACTTATTGATTGATTGCCAGGGAAACTGGGGAAACATACTAACCGGCGACGGTGCTGCAGCTCCCCGTTACATCGAAGCACGCTTGTCTAAATTTGCCCTTGAAACTGTTTTTAACCCGAAAACTACGGAATGGAAATCATCATACGACGGTCGTAACAAAGAACCTGTTGCACTGCCTGTGAAATTCCCATTACTCCTGGCTCAGGGTGTTGAAGGGATTGCTGTAGGTCTGAATTCCAAGATTTTACCTCACAATTTCAACGAATTACTTGATGCCTGTATAGCTCACTTACGTGGCGAAGATTTTGTGCTTTTCCCCGACTTTCAAACCGGTGGTTCTATTGACGTGAGCCGTTACAATGACGGGGAACGGGGAGGTGCCGTAAAAATTCGCGCTAAAATTGGGAAAGTAGATAATAAAACGCTTTCAATTACCGAAATACCTTTTGGTTCAAACACTTCGAAGCTGATTGAGTCCATTATCAAAGCAAGCGATAAAGGCAAAATCAAAATCCGTAAGGTAGACGATAACACCTCAGCGAATGTTGAGATTTTGGTTCATTTACTACCCGGTTCATCTTCCGACAAAACCATCGATGCACTGTATGCTTTCACCGACTGCGAACTGAGCATTTCGCCTAACTGTTGCGTTATTCATGACAATAAGCCACGTTTCTGCGGTGTGAGTGAGATGTTGCGCATCAGTTGCGACCATACGATGGATTTGCTGAAAGTAGAACTGGAAATTCAAAAAGGCGAATTGCAGGAGCAATTGTTCTTTACTTCGCTTGAAAAGATATTCATTGAAAATCGAATTTACAAGGACAAAGGTTTTGAGGATAGCACCTCGCAGGAGGAAGTGATTGCTCATATCGACAAACGATTAGAGCCATTCAAAAAGGATTTTATCCGCGAAATCGTTCGGGAAGATTTCATCAAGCTGCTCGAAATAAAAATGATGCGTATCACCAAGTTCGATTCGGACAAGGCAAATGACACATTAATTTCTATTCAGAAAAAAATTGATGAAATTGACCACCATTTGTCTCATTTGGTTGATTACACCATTTCTTGGTACGAAGGACTGAAGGCTAAATATGGTAAAGACCATCCACGCCTAACTGAAATACGAAACTTCGAAACCATTGTTGCAGCGAAAGTTGTTGAAGCTAACGAAAAACTCTATGTCAATTACGACGAAGGATTTATCGGCACTTCACTTCGCAAAGACGAATTTGTATGCAATTGCTCCGACATTGACGATATTATTATTTTCTTCAAAGATGGCAAATACAAAGTGGTAAAAGTAGCTGACAAGATTTTTGTTGGCAAAAACATTTTACACCTCGATGTTTTCAAGAAAAACGATAAACGTACAGTTTACAATGCTGTTTATAGGGATGGAAAATCCGGGCCACATTATATCAAACGTTTTGCCGTGAATGGAATTACCCGCGACAAAGAATATGATGTTACACAGGGAACAGCCGGATCAAAAGTGGTGTATTTCACGTCTAATCCAAATGCTGAGGCTGAAGTTATACGCATAACGCTAAAACCAAAACCACGTCTTTTCAAACTTGTTTTTGAAAAAGATTTCAGCGATATTGCTATCAAAGGCCGACAGTCGATGGGTAACCTGCTCACAAAAAACGAAGTACAAAAAATTGCGCTCAAGACAAAAGGTGGTTCTACGCTCGGTGGTCGTCAGGTTTGGTTCGACAGGGATGTTTTGCGCTTAAACTACGATAACCGTGGTGAGCATTTGGGTGAATTCCTAAGCGAAGATTCCATTTTAGTTGTTTCAAGCAAAGGAACATTCTATACAAGTAATTTCGACCTGAGCAACCACTACGACAAAGATATCCTTGTCATCGAAAAGTTTGATTCCAACAAGGTGTGGACAGTTGCATTATGGGATGCCGATCAAAAATTCTATTACCTGAAACGTTTCCAGCTGGAAGCATCTACAAAACCTCAAAACTTTCTGGGTGACAATGCTGAGTCTCGCTTAATGCTGTTAACCGATGTTGATTATCCTCGTTTTGAAGTGATAATGGGTGGCAACGATGCTTATCGGGAAGCATTAGTAATTGATGGCGAAGAGTTTATCAGCGTGAAGAGTTACAAAGCCAAGGGAAAACGCCTGACAACCTTTGAAGTGGAAACTATCAACGAACTGGAACCGATTCGTTTTGCTCCAGCCAAAGAAGTAGCCGGCGATGAAAATGACAACACAGATAATGGCGACAGTTCAGACGAAACCGAAAGCGATGATATTTCAGACGTAGGTGAAGATACCGAAACAGCAGTTTCTGAGCAAAATGTAACACTAGAAGAAGCCGGAGAACCAACACCGGAAGCTGCAGCAAAGCCTGCAAAACCAAAGAAAGAGAAACCCGTAAAAACGATTCCAAACGATTCGGTTTTACCCGATGACATAATCGACCAGGGACGTGAATTGGACGATATTACTGGACAACTAACGCTCTTTTAAATAAAGAACTTTAGGATTGAGGGATGACTTTATGCCATCCCTCAATTGCATTTAAAAGGGCTAAAAAATCAAAATAGAAAGTTTAATTACAGAAATATTTCTGTAATTTTGCAACTCTTTTCAAACGACAATTATAACTGATTAAAATATAAAACAATGGCAAAAGAATTTAAGTACCAGGAAACATTTCCATTGGGAAAAGAAAAAACCGAATACTATTTGCTTACCAAAGAGCATGTGTCGGTATCGGAATTTGAAGGACAGGAAATCCTGAAAGTAGAACCTGAAGCATTGACCGTATTGGCTCGTGCTGCCATGCGCGATTGTTCATTCTTACTCCGCCCCGACCATCAACGGCAAGTGGCCGCTATACTGGCCGACCCGGAGGCAAGCGAAAACGACAAATACGTTGCGCTAACAATGCTTCGCAATGCCGAAATTTCTGCAAAAGGTATTTTGCCCTTCTGCCAGGATACCGGAACAGCTACCGTTTACGCAAAAAAAGGCAGCAACGTGTGGACGAACGGTTCCGACGAAGAAGCCCTATCAAAAGGTATTTACGAAACATATACCGAAGAAAATCTGCGTTATTCTCAAAATGCAGCTCTGAACATGTACGATGAGGTGAATACAGGCACAAACCTGCCTGCTCAAATCGATTTAGTTGCAGGACATGGAAACGAATACAAATTCCTCTTTATCGCCAAAGGTGGTGGCTCTGCCAACAAATCATATTTATTTCAGGAAACAAAAGCCTTGCTGAACCCAACTTCATTGGAGAAATTCCTGACCGAAAAAATGAAAACGCTGGGTACTGCAGCTTGTCCTCCTTACCACATTGCTTTCGTTATTGGTGGCACTTCGGCAGATGCCTGTATGAAAACCGTGAAACTGGCTTCCACAAAATACTACGATGAATTACCTACCGAAGGAAACGAACTAGGACAAGCTTTCCGCGATGTGGAAATGGAACAAAAAATCCTGAAACAAGCACAAGCTGCCGGATTGGGTGCTCAGTTTGGTGGTAAATATTTTGCTCACGATGTGCGTATAGTTCGCTTGTCGCGCCACGGCGCTTCGTGCTTTGTGGGCATGGCCGTTTCTTGTTCTGCCGACCGCAACATCAAAGGAAAAATCAACAAAGACGGTGTCTGGGTTGAACGCATGGAAGATAATCCGGGTGCGTTGATTCCGGAAGAATTGCGCAACGAAGGCGAAGGAAATGCAGTAAAAATTGACTTGAACATGCCAATGAAAGATATTTTGGGTATTCTATCGAAATATCCTGTTGCAACACGTCTGTCATTGAATGGAACGATCGTGGTGGGTCGCGATATTGCACATGCTAAGCTGAAGGAATTACTTGATGCCGGCAAACCACTTCCTCAATACGTAAAAGATCATCCTATTTACTACGCCGGTCCGGCTAAAACACCTAAAGGAATGCCTTCCGGTTCGTTTGGCCCTACAACTGCCGGTCGTATGGACTCTTATGTAGATTTATTCCAGGAAAACGGTGGCAGTTTAATTATGATTGCCAAAGGAAACCGCACCCAACAGGTAACTGATGCTTGTAAGAAATATGGTGGATTCTATCTGGGTTCTATTGGTGGACCTGCAGCCATTCTGGCTCAACAGAACATCAAAAAAGTGGAATGCCTTGAATATCCTGAATTGGGCATGGAAGCTATCTGGAAAATTGAGGTAGAAAATTTCCCTGCATTTATCCTTGTAGACGACAAAGGAAATGACTTCTTCAAACAAATAAAACCAACCATGGTTTGCTAGTAAGAAACAATTGTCTATAAATCAAAATAGGCTGTCCAACAAATGGACAGCCTATTTCTTTTCATTGCGAATTAAAGATATTGATAAATTTTCGAGATATGGTCAGATTGGTTTTTTATATTTAAGTTAGAGTTTTAATCTTACTCCTACATTGAAATTAATGCCTGGCTGAGTCAATCCGCCATAATCGGCATATTTTGTATTGAAGATATTATTTACATCTCCAAACACATCAAAGTGCTTGTCGTTCCAAAGTAAACGGCAATCAAGGTTGGTGTACGGGCTGTAATTAGTCAATTTTGCCGGTGAGCCAATTACTGTGTTAGCATCGTAGCTTCCTGAGCGGTCGAAGTATCCAAACCTCCACGAAGCCGATAGTTTCTTGAAAATAGAATGATCTACGGACAATGTAACTTTGTGTTTCAAATAATCCAATGCATACTTTGAATCAAAACCAACTGCCGCTTTATCCAGATTCAGATAAGAATAGCTGAATGCAGCTCTTTTTACAAACAAATTCACAAACCGATAATCAAATGTAAAATCGCCTCCCAACGCATTTACACTCGACAGGTTCATTGCTTCATATTTAGCCGAAGAAGAATTCAGTTTCACCCAGTCAATCACATTTTCGCCTTTTCGATAAAAAACATCAGCATTCAAGCTCCAGTTCTTCTGATTCATTTTAGTTCCAAACTCAATTGTTTTGGATTGTTCCGGTTTTAATGCAGGATTACCTTGTTGAGCCGGGTTGGAGAAAAATAAATCGGTGAATGTTGGTAAACGTGATGCTGAATTAGCTGAAGCATAAACTTTTGCATCATCTGTTACAGAATAAGCAATATCAAATCCACCATAAGTGGTTGATTTGAAATCTTCACTGTAACTTGTGGCAATTCCTGCTGAGAAATACCATTTGCCAACACTTACCGAATGGTCAATCATACCACTATAGACGGTTCTATTGTAACTTTTTTTGAAATAGAAATTTGATTCGAACGGATTCAGCACAGAGTCGGGAGTTGACATTGCTATACCCAAAGAATTGCTGAAAATGTGCTCGTTTCGAACATTCAGACCCAGGGTTGTTTTTCCTAATCTTGATTTATAACTACCCGACAGCTTCCCTCCTGTCACATCAGTTAAGTGATATTTATAACCGGCAACAGCACCATGATTAAGCTCATATCTGTCGTAGTGGCGCTTCCAACTGGCTTGGGCGTTATACGAAAAGTTACCATTACTCAAACTCCAGTCTAAGGCTGTAAAAAGTGCTTTATTAGCTTCACGTTGGTTGGGGTACTTCAGCGAATAAAAACCATTTTCACCAAAATCCTTTAACTGTCCGGCCAGTTGCAAATCAAACTTACCTGCATCTTTCGTTTTCAAAACCGATTGAACAAAAGCACTACTCAGATCAAAATCGGTGTTGGTCATATAACCAGCACTGCTTTTATGCGATACCGAGGCAAATGTATGTAGTTTATCGCTACTAATACTTCCCGAAACTGACTGTCCAAATATATTAAAACTACCAGCTGTTAACTCTGCTTTTAAAGCCTGCTTATCGTTGCTTTCAGTCACAATATTAATTGCCCCACTAAAAGCATTTGGTCCAAGAACTCGCGCAGACGAACCTTGCAAAATCTCCACCCGACTTACGTCAGAAAGGTTCAGCGGAATATCCAGGTTGAAGTGTCCTGTTTGCGGATCGGTAATGTTTACGCCGTTGAGCAACACCAACACCTGATCGAAAGAACCACCACGGACAGAAATATCGGCCTGAGTTGTATTTGTACCACGCTGACGAATATCTACACCGGCCACATAATCGAGCAATTGGTCGATACTTTGCACGGCTGAGCGGGATATTTCCGTTTTATCTATAATGGTCAGAATACGACCCATTTCGGAGTACAACTTGGCGCGGTTCGCATTAACCTGCAATTCTGAAAGACTTACCGAGACTGAGTCGGATTTTTGCTGAGCCAAAAGCCCTTGAAATAAACAAATAAAAATAAACACAGTTGAAATTGAAATTTTTCTCATAATGAATTAAAATAAAAGCGGTTGAAACAGGACAAACCCATTTCAACCGCTATGATGAATAAAAATATACGAAATTATATGACCACACGCTACCGCGTTGTCAACTACTATTTGAGCTACAGTTGCCTCATGAATTTGTTGCAAAGCAGATTCAAGTTCAGCTTCTTCCTTTATTTTCTCCTGAGAATCTGAATCCGTACCAACAGTATTACAAGAAATCAATGCTGTATTGTTCGATTTTTGCAACGATTTATCGGAAATTGAAATCGCGATACAGCCAATGGTTACACTACATGCAAGGCTACAAAAAACCGCATATCCTGCCCGACTCCAACGACGGAAGCGGATAGATTTAGCTGTATGTAGAATTCTTGAATGCATCTTTTGATTGTATTTTGAAGCCGCAAAAATAGACAAAATTCTTTAGTTACTCCCTCTTTAAATTGAAAAAGGTGCTACCTTATCCGGAAGCACCTTTCTATATTGCACTTAATCAGCCTATTGGCGCAAGAAATTTTTCTTATTCAATTTTCCGGTCCAAACATCTGTCAACACTTCTGTATTGGTCTTTCCACCAATGATAAAAATGCGATTTGATTTCTGAATTGCATCCAACGAAGACGCGGGGTTTTCTCCGGTATAATTATGAGGATTCATTACAACAACCGACTGATAATTACGTGGTTGATAATTTGTATAGATTGTACTGTCTTTACCAGCAATAACTGTTTTAATCGGTAGGCGTAGTCGGTTATACAAAGTATCCGGAGTTTGCCAACTAAAGCCCTCATCGATGGATACTCTGTAATGATTCGTGTATATTGCTTTATCGCTACGCACCCCGAAAAGTAATAATTTATCACCATATTCAATCACAGAAGCACCTACAGCTAATGTATCCAGCGTGTGATTATCAACACTAAAATCAGTCCAGTAAACACCATCTTCCGAACTCCAACGGGTTTTTAAAACTGCATCAGAGGCAGAATATCCGCCAATAACCAACACTTTGGGTTGACCTGTACGACTTGCAAACGACAACGAGGTGAAATCGCGCACAGGGAAGTTTGCTGGAATTTGCCCCCTAACTACCCAACCATCCGTCTCCGTGTAACTTGCAAAACGACAAAATGATTCAGTTGTAGATTGAACTACTGCCCAAAGCTTACCGCTTAGCACATATAACATGGATTTGAAATTATAATCAGAAACAAATTTAGTCCAGCTTTTGCCATCAGCAGACGAATAGATATTAAAGCCATCCTGAGCCAGATACAACTTGCCGTTGAATTCAGTTATATCATTCAGTGGCGTACCCGTTGGCAAACCTGTAACAGTTTGCGGACTCCAGTTGGTTCCATCTGTTGAAGTATATAAATAGCTTCCCGTACCATCGTTTGAGTAATAAAAAATCTGATCTTTAAAAAAAACAGATTTCTGATTAGTAACATTACCTGAACCAACAGCATTTACTACTGGACTCCAGTTATACAGCTTAGGTTCTACCTGATGTACATTTACCTTCACCCAATATTCCTTGAAAGTTTTTTTGTCAGTTGCATAATTGCGGAACTTAATTGGTTTAGTGAAGTCAATTGTGTCAGTTGCCGTTGTACCAACCGTATCAGTACCAGATATTCTGTAAATAGCTGCAGAGCTTTTAAATGTCAATGTCGCAATAACATCGTTGATATCAGCTTTGTATACCATCGAGTCCTTATTCACAATCATCGAATCTTTAGTTACTGAGTTAATCTCCTCCAATGTAAAAACAGTAGAAGACATTCCTGACACACTATCATCAGCGGCAAAAGTCATTGATTTAAAACTTGGATCAGTCGATGTTGTAACCGTATCAGTTGTTCCCAAACACGATGTGAGGAAAACGATAAAGAGCGAGAACAGAATGAACTTGAAAGGACTAAATTTCATTGTATATTTTTTATTTTAAATCTACGGGTATCTTCGAAAGAATGAGCAAAGTTAAAAACATTTTATGTCAAACAAACTGCTTACTCTAAGTTTTATTATTTTTTATAATTAGAAGCACCTTATTTAGGTAAAAGAAATCATTTTCAGCCATTTCTGACCTTAAAAGTGATCTAATCTACTTCCACTACAACCGGACAATGATCGGAATGAACAGCATCGGCCAATATAGCTGCCGATTTCAATCTCTTGCGAAGTGGTTCAGTCACCCAATGATAATCGATACGCCATCCAACATTCCTGAATCGGGCACCACCACGGTAACTCCACCAGCTGTATTTTTCAGCGCTCTTGTCAAACTCTCTGAACGAATCGACCATACCGCTGGCTTCAAATTCATCTAACCAGGCACGTTCTTCGGGTAGAAATCCGGAAACACCGTTCTGACGTTCAGGATGATTAATATCAATAGGCTTGTGACAAATATTATAATCGCCACACACAATCAGATTGGGTCTTATTTTTCGCACTTCGGCTATAAATGGTGCAAATGCAGCCAAAAATTCCATTTTAAAGGTCTGACGCTCATCGCCCGATGATCCGGAAGGAATATAGACACAAATAACCGACAAATCGCCAAAATCGGCACGAATAACACGCCCTTCGCTATCATATCGAGGGTTATTCATCCCAACAACCACTTTGTCGGGAGCCTGTTTGCTTAATATTGCCACTCCGCTATATCCTTTTTTCTCTGCCGAATGCAGGTAAGAAGTATAACCCATTTCGGCAAATAGCATTGTATCTATCTGATCGGGTTGCGCTTTCGTTTCCTGAAAACAAAGCACATCAGGATTCTCGGCCTGTAGCCATTCGGTAAAGTTTTTAGTCAGTGCGGCACGAATGCCATTTACGTTATAGGAGATAATTTTCATTGATTTGCTTTTTTTACTTGTTTGAATAATTCAGACGCAAACACAAAACCGTTCAGCGCCTCATTATCAACGTGAAAAATATCCCCTTTGTTTCCCTGCCAGGCCATTTTTCCTTTATCAATGAAAATAATATTTTCCCCTATTTCCATTACCGAGTTCATATCGTGTGAGTTAATGATGGTTGTGATATCAAACTCATGTGTAATTTCGTGAATCAACTGGTCGATAATCAACGATGTTTTGGGATCAAGGCCTGAGTTTGGCTCATCGCAAAACAAATACTTAGGTTGCAAAGCAATGGCACGGGCTATGGCCACACGTTTTTGCATACCACCACTAATTTCGGAAGGGGCCAGATTGAATGACTTTTCAGCTAAACTCACATGCTTTAAACAAAAACGCGCACGTTCCACCATTTCCTCTTTGCTAGCATCAGAAAACATTTCAAGTGGATACATCACATTTTCCAACACAGTAGCCGAGTCGAAAAGTGCTGAACCCTGAAAAAGCATCCCAACCTCACGACGCAGAACACGAATTTCTTTCATCTGCATATCTGGCAAGTTGCGTCCATCATATTCAATGCGTCCTTTATCTATGCGATGCAAGCCAATGATGCTTTTCATCAAGACAGTCTTTCCTGAACCGCTCTGACCAATAATCATATTTGTCTTTCCCGTTTCAAAAATTGCCGAAACATTTTTCAATACGTGATTTCCGTCAAAGGATTTATCTACATTTTTTACTTCAATCATTGTCTGATTTACAATTTTATGGTTTACAGTTTAGTGAACTTTTAAACCATTAATTAAGCATAAGTTTGGTGATAAGGATATTGAAAAACAGAATCAAAATACTTCCGTTTACAACAGCATTGGTACTGGATTTACCCACATCGAGTGCTCCACCGTAGGAATAATAGCCGTAATATGCAGCCACTGACGAAATGATAAAGGCAAAAAGCATCGATTTAATCAGCGAGTAAAAGACATAATATGGAATGAAGGCATATTGGATACCAATCAGGTAATCGCCCGTAGTCATAATATCTGTCAGAACTCCAACAAAATATCCGCCTCCAACTCCCAAAGCCATACTGAAAATAACCAGGAATGGCATCATCAATACAAATGCTATTATTTTGGGAAGGATAAGATAGTTTGCTGAGTTTACACCCATTATTTCAAGAGCATCAATCTGCTCCGTAATACGCATTGTGCCAATCTCTGAGGCAATATTAGAACCCACCTTACCGGCCAGAATTAAACACAAAATGGTGGAAGAAAATTCCAGTAATAAAGTATCACGTGTCACCAAACCTGTCGTATAAACCGGCAAAAGAGGATTCGACGTGTTCAGCTTAGTTTGCATCGTCATAATGAATCCGATAAAAACCGAGATGATAGCTACAATAGGTAAGGATTGCAAGCCCAGCTTCTCAAGCTCTTTAGGGAATTGACGAAAAAACATTTTCCACCGATCAGGGGCCACCAAAACCCTTTTCATCAACAGCACATATTTTCCTGTATCGCTTAATAAACTCATATGATATGGTTGTAAGTAATTAGTGTTGAGTAAGTAACAATGAACTTGTATAAAAACATACAAGTTGCAAATATACTCTTTTTTTGGGGAAGAATAAAATAGCTAAAAACAGTTTATGTAATCGACAAAAAAAGAGAAACCCGATAATCGGATTTCTCTTTTTTTATTTCTTCTAAGAAGTTTGCGATTACACGCGACGTTCTTTGATTCTTGCTTTCTTACCGGTAAGTGCACGTAAATAATACAATTTAGCGCGACGTACTTTACCGCGTTTGTTTACGGCAATACTTTCGATAAATGGTGAATCCAATGGGAAAATACGTTCTACTCCAACGTTTCCAGACATTTTACGTACAGTAAAACGTTTTTTACCTTCGTGACCAACGATTTTGATAACATCGCCACGATATTCCTGAATACGTTCTTTGCTACCTTCAATAATACGGTATGCTACAGTTACTGTATCACCGGCTTTAAATTCAGGGTGCGTTTTTTCAACAAGAAATGCTTGTTCTGCAACTTTAATTAAGTCCATTATTGCTCTTTTGTTTAATTAATATTATGCGCAATATTCACAGACCTCACTTATTCTGTCAGAGATTACGCTAAAATTTGGACTGCAAAAGTACTGCTTTTTTTCTAGTACGCAAAAGATTAGACTTCTTTTTGTAATAATATTTTAAAATTACTTAGATTGAAATCATAAATATTGAGGGTTTAGCTCCTCTTATTCAGTTCAATTAGGAAATAAAATAGATATTGAATTATTTTGACTAACTTTGCACCCTCAAAAAAAAGATTGTGTTACATGCAAAAAATTAGAAACATTGCTATTATTGCCCACGTTGACCACGGAAAAACTACGCTGGTTGACAAGATGTTATTAGCCGGACACTTGTTCCGCGACAACGAAAACGCGGGAGAGTTAATCATGGATAATAATGACCTTGAACGTGAACGCGGGATAACCATATTAGCCAAAAACGTATCTATCGATTACCTTGGATACAAGATCAATATTATCGACACTCCGGGTCACTCCGACTTTGGCGGTGAAGTAGAACGTGTATTAAACATGGCCGACGGCGTATTGCTATTGGTTGATGCTTTCGAAGGTCCAATGCCACAAACGCGTTTTGTGTTGCAAAAAGCCTTACAACTTGGATTGAAACCGATTGTCGTTATCAACAAGGTAGATAAACCAAACTGTCGTCCTGACGAAGTTCATGAAATGGTTTTCGACCTAATGTACAATCTGGATGCAACCGAAGATCAATTAGATTTCCACACAATTTATGGCTCTGCCAAAAATGGCTGGATGTCGGAAGACTGGAAAAACGAAACTGACAGTATTGTTCCACTGCTCGATGCTATCATCGAACATATCCCCGAACCGGAATACCTGGAAGGAACACCACAAATGCTCATCACTTCATTGGATTATTCATCTTACGTGGGTCGTATTGCTGTAGGTCGCGTTCACCGCGGCACCTTGCGCGAAGGCATGGATGTAAACCTTGTGAAACGCGATGGCAAAGCTATTAAATGTCGCATTAAAGAACTACATACTTTCACCGGACTGGGTCGTACACGTGCTACCGAAGTAAAATCGGGTGATATTTGTGCCTTAGTTGGTATCGAAGGATTTGAAATCGGCGATTCAGTTTGCGACTTGCAAAATCCGGAACCGCTGGTTCCTATTGCAATTGACGAACCAACTATGAGTATGGTATTTACAATCAACACTTCGCCTTTCTTCGGAAAAGAAGGAAAATTTGTAACATCACGCCACATTCACGACCGCTTAATGAAAGAACTGGACAAAAACCTGGCCTTACGCGTTGAAAAGAATCTGGATTCAGATATTTGGAACGTTTACGGACGTGGCGTACTCCACTTGTCGGTACTGATTGAAACTATGCGTCGCGAAGGTTACGAACTACAAGTTGGTCAGCCACAGGTTATCTTTAAAGAAATTGATGGGAAACGTTGCGAGCCAATCGAGCAACTAACAATCAACCTTCCGGAAGAATGTTCAGGTAAGATTATTGAAATGGTAGCAATTCGTAAAGGCGAAATGCTAAGCATGGAGGTAATGAACGACCGTATCCAATTGGAATTCCTGATACCTTCACGTGGAATTATCGGTTTGCGTAACAGCGTTTTGACCGCTTCGGCAGGTGAAGCAATTATGTCGCATCGTTTCTCGGAATATCAACCATACAAAGGTGATATCGAAAAACGCACAAACGGCTCGATAATTGCCATGGAAAGTGGAACTGCATTTTCGTATGCTATCGATAAATTACAAGATCGCGGACGCTTTTTTATCTTCCCACAAGATGAAATCTATTCAGGCCAGGTAGTTGGTGAAAGCGCAAAAGAAGGTGATATGGTTGTAAACGTAACCAAATCGAAGAAACTGACCAACATGCGTGCCTCCGGAGCCGACGACAAAGCGAAATTGATTCCGCCGGTTGTTTTCAGCCTGGAAGAAGCATTGGAATACATCAAAGAGGATGAATACGTGGAAATTACTCCGCAGAGTATTCGTCTGCGTAAAATTTACCTCGACGAAAACGAGCGTAAACGTATGACCAAAAAGTAATTATTAATGTCTGAGCATTTATATACCGTCTAAAAAACGCTATTATATTGTCAAATATTATTCATTTGTGATTATTATGAAAGGTAAACACATCTATTTTTTCATCACCATGTTACTATGTACATCGGGACTTTATGCTCAATTGGGCATAAAAGCCGGTGTAAATATGGCAAATGAAATAAAATCGTTTAGTCAGGCTGACATTGCAGCTAGTTTCAACTCAAAGAATCTGACAGGCTATCAAATTGGATTAATCTATCAGGCTATGCCAAAAAAATCAGGACTTGGCGTTGAAATAGGAGCTTTACTTTCGCAAAAAGGAAGTACATTTCATTTCGACAGCACAAGTGTTAGCAACAATTTGAAAGAAGGCTACAAAGAAATAAACTACCTCGAAGTTCCATTTAATGTGCGCTATCGCTTAACGTTGGGATTTTTGGGAATTTACGGCTTTGGAGGCGTATATGGTGGATATGCCTTAAGTGCAAAAACAGTTGAAGAAATAACAAACGTAGTTGAAACAGCATCTTTTGCAAATATCACTGATCGCATTGACTACGGTTATAATTTTGGCGCAGGCATCGAATTATTCCGAAAAGTACAACTTGGAGCAACCTGGAGCCAGGGATTGAAAAACATTGGCATTGCAAGCACTGGCTTACCAACAGCCACAACGACTACAAATCGCGTACTATCTTTTAATCTGGTTTATATGTTTTAGTCAACAGACAAAAGAGAACATATCATATTTACAAAAAGAGAAATAACCCATTTTGTGGTTATTTCTCTTTTTTAATAGATAAAAGCCAGCAGCCATCGAAGTTAGAGTAAATTCCTGACAATCAAAATTTAAGCCATTTATATTTTTTTAAGCAGAAAAAGAACATCGTATCTCTTTTTTTTGTACCTTTGCGCCCCATTACAGATGAGATAAATAGCAGAAAATTACACTATTATTATATTATGTAACAAGCCCCGTTGCGGCGGGAGAAGTTCCATACGACAACTTAAAAACAAATTACTATTCGTATGAATATTGTCAGAAAAGACCTCGATCAAAACAATGCAATTGTAACATTACGCATTGAAAAAGTGGATTATGCCGAGAAAGTGGACAAAACGTTGCGCGACTATCGCAAAAAAGCAAATATCCCTGGCTTCCGTCCGGGCATGGTACCTGCCGGTTTAGTGAAAAAAATGTATGGCAAAGCTGTATTAGCAGAAGAAATCAACAAATTGGTTTCAGACAACCTGTACAACTATATCCGCGAGAACAACATCAATATTCTTGGTGAACCACTTCCGAACGAAACAGAACAACAGCCAATCGATTTCGATAATCAGGAAACTTTTGAATTCGTTTTTGATTTGGGTATTGCACCTGAATTCGAAGTGGAGTTGACAAAAAAAGACAAAGTAAAATTCTATACTATTGCCGTTAGCGACGAAATGGTTGAAAATCAGGTTAAGTCGTACACCGGACGTTACGGAAAATATATCCAGGAAGAAATTGTAGAAGAAAAAGATATGTTGAAAGGCGAATTGCTTGAATTGGCAAATGGCAAAGTAAACGAATCGGGAATTAAAGTTCAGGATGCTGCATTGACTGCTTCTTACATGAAAGATGCGCAAAAAGCATTGTTCGTAGGTGCAAAGAAAGGTGATGTAATTACATTCAACCCAACTATTGCATTCGAAAACGAAGCTGAAATAAGTTCATTACTTAAGATCTCGAAAGACGAAGCAAAAACCATTACAAGCGACTTCCAGTTGAAAATTGAAAGCATTACTCGCTATCATGAATCAGCTATCGACCAGGAATTGTTCGATAAGGTTTATGGCGAAGGCGTTGTAACAAGCGAAGAAGAATTCCGCGCTAAAATCAAAGAAAACATTCAGGACAGCCTTGTATCTGACAGCGAATACAAATTCGGTGTTGATGCACAAGAAGCGTTAGTTGCCAAATTCGACAGCCTTACATTCCCTGATGCATTCCTGAAACGTTGGGTATTGTCTAGCAACGAAAATCTGACTCCTGAAACGCTGGAAGAAGATTATTCGAAAATGATTGCTGACCTGAAATGGCATCTGATTAAAGACAAATTGGCTAAATCGAACGACATTAAAGTAGAAGCAGCTGATGTTGAAGAATATGCCAAGAAAGTGGCCAAAGCTCAGTTTGCTCAATACGGAATGATTGGCATGGACGATGAAATCATTGCCAACTATGCCAAAGACATGATGAAGAAAGAAGACACTTTGAAAAATATGATTGACAAAGTGGCTGAAGAAAAAGTATTCGCCATTGTCAAAGAAGCTGTAAAATTGGACAACAAAGAAGTTTCAATAGAAGAATTCAACAAAATGTTTGAGACAAAATAATTGATCCGCTCAATCATTCTCGTACATTTTGCAGAAAAGGCTTTTAACCCTTACAAGAATCAAACAAAATAGTTATATCTTTGTTTGATTCTTGTAAGGGTTAAAAGCCTTTTTCAATTCAACAGGGTTAGTTGACTTTTTGTCAGGTTTATCATTCGGTCTAATTTTTGAACAAACCAATTAATAGACAATCAGGTTTTACAAACTTTCAAACTACAAAAGATATGAACAACAACGATTTTCGCAATTATGCAACCAAACATCTTGGCATGAATGGTTTGGCTTTAGATAAATATGCCGATATTACAAGCAACTATATTTCTCCGTCCATCCTCGAAGAGCGTCAGTTGAACGTAACCCAAATGGATGTTTTCTCCCGCCTAATGATGGACCGGATTATTTTTCTCGGAACTCAGGTAGACGATTATACGGCTAATGTCATTCAGGCACAGTTACTTTACCTTGATTCTTCTGATCCGGGTAAGGACATTTCTATTTACCTGAACACTCCCGGTGGTTCGGTTTACGCCGGATTGGGAATTTACGATACAATGCAATTTATCAGTTCGGACGTTGCCACTATCTGTACAGGTATGGCTGCTTCAATGGGAGCTGTATTGTTAGTTGCCGGAGCTCAGGGAAAACGTTCAGCGCTGAAACATTCGCGCGTTATGATCCATCAACCAATGGGTGGTGCACAAGGTCAGGCTTCAGACATTGAAATTACGGCCCGAGAAATTCAGAAACTCAAAAAAGAATTATACACAATCATAGCCGATCACTCAAACAATCCGTTCGAGCGTATCGAAAAAGATTCAGACCGCGATTATTGGATGACTTCCGGTGAGGCATTGGAATATGGTATGATTGATAAAGTACTATTCAACGAGAAAAAGAAATAAGTAAAACAGTAGGCAATTGTAGCGAACTGTGCACATTAGTTCTTTAGCATTCTCCTTTAAATAAATCCGACAACAACTTTTGACTGTAGACTTTTGACTACAGACTGATAAACATGGCTAAAAATAATTCCAAACATTGCAGTTTCTGTGGTCGCCCCGAGTCACAGGTTGATTTTTTCATCATGGGACAGGATGGAGCGCATATCTGCAACGACTGCGCTGTACAAGCGGCAGAAATTGTAAAAGAAAATTCTTCTAAGAAAACAAATCTGCCCAACTTAAAGAAAGAGCAAGTCCCAAAACCTGTTGAGATAAAAGAATACCTCGACCAGTATGTAATTGGACAAAACGAAGCTAAAAGATACCTGTCTGTAGCTGTTTACAACCACTACAAACGCCTGATGCAGGAAGATGCAAATGATGATGTTGAGATTGAAAAATCAAACATTATCATGGTTGGTTATACCGGTACCGGTAAAACATTACTTGCCAAAACGATTGCCCGCAAACTTCATGTGCCATTCACAATTGTCGATGCCACTGTTTTGACCGAAGCAGGATATGTAGGTGAAGATATCGAAAGCATTCTTACCCGTCTGCTACAGGTTGCCGATTACGATGTAAAAGCGGCAGAGCGCGGTATAGTTTTCATAGATGAAATTGACAAGATTGCCCGCAAAGGCGACAATCCAAGCATTACCCGCGATGTAAGTGGCGAAGGTGTTCAACAAGGCTTGTTGAAGCTTCTGGAAGGTGCCGTTGTAAATGTTCCACCACAAGGTGGACGCAAACACCCCGACCAAAAAATGATTGCCGTAAACACGCAAAACATTTTATTTGTATGTGGAGGTGCTTTCGATGGCATTGAGAAAAAAATTGCTTCGCGCCTGAATACCCGTGTTGTTGGTTACAATGCCGGCAAAGAAAACGAGCAGGTAGATAAAAAGAATCTGCTTCAATACATTGCTCCTCAGGATTTAAAATCGTTTGGTTTAATTCCGGAGATTATTGGGCGTTTACCAATCCTTACTTATCTGGAGCCATTGGATCGGGATGCACTTCGTCGTATTCTGACAGAACCAAAAAACTCAATTATCAAACAATACTCAAAATTATTCAATATGGATGGAATTGAGTTGATATTTGATGATGAAGTGTTGGATTATATTGTCGACAAAGCCATTGAGTTTAAATTAGGTGCGCGTGGTCTACGATCAATCACAGAAACCATCATGATGGATGAAATGTTTGAGATGCCTTCGAAAAATGAGAAGAAACTAATTATTTCGCTCCCTTACGCCCAAAGTAAAATTGAAAAAGCAAATATCAATCGGTTAAAAACAGCGTAAGCAAAACAGCTATACAGCTACATTACAACAGATTAAAATACAATGACAGGATGTTGACTAAATTAATTAGTTAATATCCTGTTTTTTTTCTCAAAACATGTTGTATATTTAAAATCTGTTTATATTTTTGTTAGACAAAAGAACAGTCAAACTAAATACAAATTAGAGTTTATTAGCATTAAACAATGAAAAAATAGTTCATTAAGTGCATATAATTCGACATTAAATACTACTTTCGCATTCATTTTTTTACACAAGTCATGATATGGCCAAACTATCTGCTTTAACAACGCAGTTGAAAAAGAACTTCGGTTTCGACAATTTCAAGGGAAACCAGGAAGCAATTATTCAAAATGTGCTTGACGGAAAAGACACTTTTGTGTTGATGCCAACGGGTGGAGGAAAGTCTTTGTGCTATCAACTTCCATCTTTGATCATGGAAGGGACTGCTATTGTTATTTCTCCTTTGATTGCATTGATGAAAAATCAGGTAGATGCAATGAGAAATTTCAGTGAAGAAGATGGCATTGCGCATTTTATCAATTCGTCGCTCACCCGACAGGCAATTGACCAGGTTAAAGCAGACATATTATCCGGCAAAACAAAGTTGCTATATGTTGCTCCCGAATCGCTCACTAAAGAAGAAAATATCGAGTTTCTAAAACAACTCAAAATATCTTTTTACGCAGTAGATGAGGCACATTGTATATCGGAATGGGGACATGATTTCCGCCCGGAGTACCGTCGTATTCGTCCGATCATAAATGACATTGGAGCTGCACCTTTGATAGCCCTTACAGCTACCGCAACACCAAAGGTACAACATGACATACAGAAAAACTTAGGCATGCTGAATGCCACGGTATTTAAATCGTCGTTCAACCGTGCAAATTTATATTACGAAGTTCGTCCGAAAACGAACCTGGTAGACAAAGACATTATAAAATACATTCGTTCACAAGCCGGAAAATCAGGAATCATATATTGTCTGAGCCGTAAAAAGGTAGAGGAATTATCCGAAACACTTGTTATGAATGGTATAGCTGCTCTCCCATACCATGCAGGAATGGATTCGGCCATGCGAAGCGAAAATCAGGACAGATTTCTGATGGAAAAAGTGGAAGTAATTGTGGCAACAATTGCTTTCGGAATGGGAATTGACAAACCGGATGTTCGTTATGTATTGCATTACGACATGCCAAAAAGTCTGGAAGGATACTATCAGGAAACGGGACGTGGTGGCCGTGATGGTGGCGAAGGACAATGTATCGCATTTTACGCATATAAAGATTTAGATAAACTACGCAAATTTATGCAAGGCAAACCCGTGGCCGAGCAGGAAATTGGCAATCAATTATTATTGGAAACGCAGGCATATGCAGAGTCTTCCGTTTGTAGAAGAAAACTTTTACTTCATTATTTTGGAGAAGAGTACATGGAAGAGAACTGTGGGTGCTGTGATAACTGTATGAAACCTAGAAAATTTGTAGAAGGACAAGAATTATTGTCATTGGTATTGGAAACCATTTTATTGGTAAAAGAGAAGTTCAAAGCAGAACACATTGTTGACATTCTAAAAGGGAATGAAACATCCGACATTAAATCGTATCAACACGATGAATTAGAAAACTTTAGCTCAGCATCAGATGAAGATGATAAACTGTTACATGCAGTTATACGTCAGGCTATGATTGCCGGCTTTATATCTAAAGACATCGAAAACTACGGTTTATTGAAGTTGACTCCTGCAGGTAAAGCTTATTTGAAAAAACCTCAACCATTCCCTATTGTAAAAGACAATGAGTTTGATGATGAGGAAGAAGAAGCTACAGTAGGCGGAAGAAGCGGAGGTGGAACCTGTGCTGCTGATGACGTGCTATTTTCCATTCTCAAAGACTTGCGTAAAAAGCTGTCGAAGAAACTGGAAGTACCTCCGTTCGTGATATTCCAGGATCCATCGTTGGAAGCTATGGCAACAAGCTACCCTATTACCATGGATGAGCTACAGAATATTCCCGGAGTTGGAGCTGGAAAAGCAAAACGCTACGGTGAAGAATTTCTGAAGTTGATTAAAGAACACGTAAAGGAAAACGAAATTATACGTCCTGAAGACCTTCGCGTTCGCACAGTGGCAAACAAATCGAAGCTAAAAGTCTCTATCATACAGGCCATCGACCGCAAAATTGCGTTGGATGATATCGCCCTGTCGAAAGGCTTGGACATCTTCGAATTGCTCGACGAAATTGAAGCAATTGTATATTCAGGCACCAAAATCAACATTGATTACTTCTTGGATGAAATTATGGATCCGGATCACATTGATGAGATATTTGAATATTTCAGTTCTGCTGAAACCGACAGCATCGATGCTGCTCTGAATGATTTAGGTGAAGATGACTTCAGTGAAACCGAAGTAAGATTAGTTCGCATAAAATTCCTCTCAGAAATAGGAAATTAAACTCAAAATATAAAAGCCCGTCGAATACTCTTCGACGGGCTTTTTATTTTCAACTTATGAATATTACAATTTAGTCAGTGGAATAACAATTCCTATCCCCAGAAATAACGGTCGTGGAATAGCTGGATCAAGACCTAAGAAATTGTATAATTTATCGGTAGGAGAAGTCGTCCCGGTATATCCTATTGGCAACCTTCGGGTCAAATTATAAGTAGAGTCAAACAATCCAATTCTGAGAGAGGTATATGTCAGCAAGTACCAATACCACTTTTTCTTGTCATAATCCATCAAAAAGGGAGAAGCTACAAGCATACCAATGGATAATGCATCGACCACATGTCCCGCAGTTTTGTGATTGCTATTATTGAGCCCATCTCCTACACCATTTAAAATAATTGAAGCAGCATATATGCCGACTATCACTAGGTTATCGTATTTCTTATGTTTGTTTGACTTTATTTGTATATCCAGAGAATCTGATTGCGAATAAACGTTAGCGACCAGAAAAATAATTGACATTAAGTATATTTTTTTCATTTTTTAATTTTCAGGTATTAGGGGTCTTGACCTTTTCAGCTTAAAATTTAGCGCTTTGGTCATTTTATTAAACAATAACGATAAAATATTTTAATTATTTTGATTGTTATTCATTACAACAATATTCAAGGCCAAAAAGTTATATTTACAGAAACTTTTTCAACCGGTTCCAACATTGCTACATCAACAAGGAAGTTCTATCATCCTTTGTCACCCGGAAATATACTTACCAAAAGGTAATTTATTGACAACATAAATAATTCCGGAAGAAATAGCCAGACACAGAAATACTGTAAGCGGAATCCCTGCAACCGGATTTATAAAATCCCATGTTATACCAAAGTCATCGAGCAGGTATAATACGAGCACATGCACAAGGAAGATTCCATAACTATACTTACAAATGAAATTTCGCATTGATACAACAAAACGGTTATTTGTATCCTTATTTTTGAAGAATAAAAACAGTCCTGCTGCATACAAGAAAATATTTGGCGATAAACACTCGTAGAATGTTGATCCATATGTGTTGTTGTAATACAAGATAAGATAGGTCCCAATAATAGTCGACAGCAATCCGACTGAAATCAATATTACAGCAATTGTATCAGTCCTTTTCTGATTCGCAAATGATTTAATTCGAAGATAATGTCCGAGAATAAGATACCCCAGAAAGCCTGTAAAATAAGTCAGATCTATTTCGGGTTTTATTTTTGAAATGATTGGTTGATCCAAAAACAACGTAACCAACCAAATAGCCAGAAAATACAGCATTTCCTTCTCAGTGGCATTTCGTACCCATTTACCTATAATTGGAATAAAGAGGTAGAGCCCGATAATCATATAGATATACCACAAATGCAATGAGCTTCCATCGCGGAGTTGAACGAAGAATTCGCGGGCAATATCAACAAACGACATTTTTTCGCCCTCCTGAAAGCGTAAAATAATTGACCGTGAAATATAAATCAGACTCCAGAACAAAAAAGGCAGGAGCAGTCGAAAAAGCCGTTTCCTTAAGAAAATGCCTATTCCATAATCTTTAGATAATAACAGAGCTCCCGAAAGCATAACAAAGATCGGGACACTAAACCGGGAAGCACTGTCAAAAATGTTACCTACCCAAAAGCTATATAACGAAACCTTCCCCGACATAGGCACATAATCGGAAGAAACATGTATAAAAATCACACCGATAGTTGCAATTACTCTCAGGTTATCGTACCACAACGTTTTATTTTCCCGTTCCATGTTCATGCTTATTTTATTCAATCAAACTATTTTAATACAAAAGTAATCATTTTTTAAATCAGACTCTTCTCACCAATACAGCTAAAACCCCAGCTTCCGAATTGTTTATTCAAATTCGCAACCAACTTATTTCTTTTACCAACTGATTCGCAATTAATTTTTCCAAAGTCGAAAAAAGTTCAATAAAATCGATTCATTTTTGTAAAAATACCAAATTTATTGATATTTTTGTATCGCTAATTTATATTATTGCAATTACATCCAATGAGCAATATGAAAAAACCCACCATATTCTACAATTTATTTACTTTTTACCGTGACGGGTTTCAAAGTATGACTGTAGGTAAAACACTATGGATCATAGTCCTTATAAAACTTTTCATTATGTTTGTCGTGCTTCGGGTATTCTTCTTCCCCAACTATCTGAATAGCAACTACGACAACGACCAAAGCAAAGCAAATCACGTACGACAAGAATTAATAGAAAAATCTCATTAATATTTCACACGTTAAATAATTAAATACTCGAAAAAATTATGGAATTGATGGATGTATCATTATTGGGTTGGTCGCGAGCACAGTTTGCTTTGACCTCCATGTACCATTGGCTATTTGTGCCTCTTACCCTTGGTTTGGGTGTTATCATGTCAATCATGGAAACACTTTACGTCAGAACCGGCAACGAAGAATGGAAAAAAGCAACCAAATTTTGGATGACTCTTTTTGGAGTTAATTTTGCCATTGGTGTTGCTACCGGAATCATTCTGGAATTTGAATTTGGGACCAACTGGTCGAACTACAGCTGGTTTGTAGGTGATATTTTCGGAGCACCACTGGCCATCGAAGCTATTCTGGCTTTCTTCATGGAAGCAACTTTCATTTCAATCATGTTCTTTGGTTGGAAAAAAGTAGGCAAAAAATTTCACCTTGCCTCAACCTGGCTCACTGTATTGGGAGCAACTATCTCAGCCCTATGGATTTTGGTGGCCAATGCATGGATGCAATATCCAGTGGGCATGGAATTTAATCCGGATACCGTTCGTAACGAAATGATTGATTTCTGGAGCATCCTTCTTTCACCCGTTGCAATAAACAAATTCTTCCATACTGTAATATCCGGCTGGGTATTGGGTGGACTGTTTGTAGTTGGAGTAAGTTCATGGTTCTTGTTGAAAAAACGTGAAGTGGACTTTGCTCTGAAGAGCCTGAAAGTGGGTGCTATTTTCGGCCTTATTTCCACCTTGTTGGTTGCTTTCACCGGCGATGGTTCTGCTTACAATGTAACACAACGCCAACCAATGAAACTGGCCGCTATGGAAGGTCTTTACGAAGGTAAAACAGGTGCAGGATTAGTTGCATTCGGAATTCTGAACCCCAATAAAAAAGCATACAACGACTCTGTGGAACCTTTCTTATTTAAGGTAGAAATTCCATCTATGTTATCAATTTTAGGTAACCGTGATGCAAAATCATTTGTTCCCGGTATTGCGAATATACTTGACGGCGGTTATCAAACCAAGAATGGCATTGCTATGTCGTTTACCGAAAAACAAACCCGTGGTAAAGCGGCTATTCAATCGTTGGCCGACTATCAGAAAACCGTTGCAGCAAAAGATACAGCTGCTGCCGCCATGCACAAAGCCAAATTGAAAGAAAATTATGCTCAGTTTGGTTATGGCTACATCGACAAAGCCACAGATATGATCCCTAATGTGCCAACAGTTTTCTATTCGTTCCACATCATGGTTATGTTGGGCATGTATTTTATTTTATTATTTGCAGTTCTGCTTTTCTTCATCAATGGCGGAAAAATTGAAAAGACCAAGTGGCTTCTCTGGGTTGCACTTTTCAGCATTCCATTGGGATATGTTGCCGGTGAATTAGGTTGGGTTGTAGCCGAAGTTGGCCGTCAACCCTGGGCTATACAAGACGTGTTACCGCTGAAAGCTGCTATATCGAACATATCAGGTTATTCGGTAGTTATCACATTCTTCCTGTTCCTGATTCTGTTCTCAGCCTTATTGGTTGCCGAAATACGGATTATGCTGAAACAAATCCAAAAAGGTCCGGAAGCTCACTGATTTCCCCGTTCAAGATTTTTAAGTCTAACTTATAATAAAATAATATTATGATTACATATTCATTCTTACAACACTACTGGTGGTTTCTGATTTCGCTGTTGGGCGGAATACTGGCTTTTCTTCTATTTGTTCAGGGAGGTCAAACCTTGTTGTTCTCACTTTCGAAAACAGAAGACGAAAAACGCCTGCTTGTAAACGCTCTCGGACGTAAATGGGAGTTTACATTTACAACTCTTGTTACCTTTGGAGGAGCTTTCTTTGCTTCATTCCCGCTGTTTTATTCTACCAGTTTTGGTGGAGCATACTGGGTTTGGATGCTTATTCTGTTTTGCTTCATCATTCAGGCAGTTTCCTACGAATTTCAATCGAAACCGGGAAATGTATACGGTGCAAAGACCTATCGTTCCTTCCTGTTTATCAATGGATTGTTGGGAACATTTCTAATTGGAGCAGCCATTGCAACATTTTTTACCGGATCTGATTTCGTTGTAAACAAAGCCAACATTACGCAGCAACTTGCTCCTGTTATCAGCTCATGGGGCAACGAATGGCATGGTCTTGATGCACTTTTCACTGTTCGTAACTGGACGTTGGGTATTGCAGTGTTCTTTCTGTCACGTTCGCTGGCCCTATTGTTTTTTGTCAACCGATTGAACAATGAAGTATTAGAAGCGCGCTCACGCAAATTCTTATGGTACAATGCCATTCCATTCGTTGTGTTCTTCCTGATTTTTGTTATCTGGACCTTGTTATCCGAAGGCTTTGCCGTAGATCCAACAACAGGCGTTGTATCAATGGAAAAATACAAATACTTCAGCAACTTTATCGAAATGCCTATCGTATTGGTATTGTTCCTGTTGGGCGTTGTGTCTGTATTGGCTGGAGTTATTGGCACTTGGATTACTCCAAAATTCAAAGGTGGAATCTGGTTTGCAGGCATTGGAACAGTTGTAACTGTTTGCAGTTTATTACTGACTGCCGGATATAATAATACGGCTTATTATCCCGCTACACCAAGCTTACAAAGCTCATTGACTATTTACAACTCATCTTCCAGCTTCTTCACTTTGAATGCTATGTCGATAGTGTCTTTGTTTATTCCGGTTGTATTAGTATATATAACTATAGCCTGGAGAGCCATGGAAAAGAAACGCATTGACATTGAAGATGTGAATGGCGATGACCATGCTTATTGAACCCCCTAAAAGGGGACTTAAAACTAAAACAGGCTTTCCGAATTGGAAAGCCTGTTTTAGTTTAGGAAGAATCCCGTTTTATTTTATGCCCAATTTCTTCAGGATTTCTTTTGGAATAGCATCTTTGTGAACGAGAATATCAATGGTTTTATGCTTCACAAACGATTCGCTTGCATACCAGATTCCTTTATATTTTGAGTCTGTTCCCCATGAGTTTTTCACCAGATAGTATTTCGTTCCGTTTTGATCTTTCGCTGTTCCAAAAATCACCATACCGTGGTCGTCGGTAGTTTGGTAGTTATCAAAACCAGCCTGGCGAACTTCGGGAGTTACAACAACTTCGGGTTGAGGTCTCCTGACTTTTAGAATAGAATCTTCCATCTCTTTTTGTGGAATATTCAACCATTTAGCCTGGTCAGTTCCGGGCAGATTTGCTTTTTTTATTTCGGGATTCACGGCAATACCATTCCGCGTAAAGCCTTTTTCGCTTACGTCCGAAGCCCAGGCAATTGTATATCCTTTGTCAATTGCATTGTCAAACACCTGCATAAATTCATTCAAAGGCAGATTATACGATTCAGAATTGCGCCAGTTATCGGGAATTTCGATAGCAAATTGTGTATAGTATGGGTGATGAGTAAACGAAGTCAGCGAAACGTAATCGTCCAAATTCAAACCCAACGATTGCTCGTAAGTAAGCGGTGTATATTTCTTGCCATCAACCGTAAATTCTTTAGGACATTGTCCCAAATAAGCATCCAGTATTCCATCAAATCCGGCTTTCCAGGCAGTCGACAGTTTTTTGTTTGGATTAGACACAATTACCTTCACATACGCTTCGGTCAGGGCATCCAACTCACCATGTTTATGTTTTTCTTCCCCATAATTTAATCCGTTCATCTGCGATTCGGGAACAATACCGTAGTTTTTCAGTACATACCAAACATCGTAGAACGAACCGCCACCGGCAAAGTTACAAGTTCCATTCATGCGAACATATTTGTCGGCTTTGTCGGAATACGAGTGGTGAACAACAAACATTTCGGATAAATCTACTTCGGGTTTACCCATACGAAGCAGTTCGGATTCAAAAAATCCGATGGTAGAGAAACTCCAGCAAGTTCCTGAACTGGCCTGATTTTTCACAGGCGAAATTTTCAACTCTTTTGTTATCGTAAATTTAAACGAATCAACTTTTGCTGTATCTTTTTGAGCAAAAGCAGCTCCTGAGAAAATGAGGAGCGAAAGGAAAAATACTATTTTTTTCATCATTGAGAATGTATTTAATTAGGGTTTCGCAATTTCCAATCGCGATTATTGTAATCTGGGATTGAAAATTGCGAAACCCGTACTTATTTATTTCGTTGGAATGTTTTCCAAAGTTGCCAGTAAATAGTCCCAGAACTTTTGAACTGTAGCAATGTTCACTTTTTCGTCGGGCGAATGTGGGTAACGAATGGTAGGACCAAACGAAATCATATCCATTTTCGGATAATGAGTGCCCAAAATACCACACTCCAGTCCGGCATGAATAATCATTACTTTCGGAGTTTTGCCATACTTATTTTCGTACACCTTTGTCATTTCTGTCAGAATAGGCGAATCCAGATTTGGTTTCCAGCCCGGGTAACCACCCACAAGATCCACTTTGGCACCAGCCAACGAGAATACGCTCGAAACCATGGAAGCCAGTTCTTCTTTGCGACTTTCTACCGAACTACGAATCAGGCAACGAACAACGATAGCATTTCCGTCTGATTTTATAATGGCCAGGTTATTTGAAGTTTCAACAACGGTAGGCAATTCGGGGATAAAACGTGCTACACCATTCGGACAAGCCGTTACACCGTTGATTAAATCGTCCTGAACTTCTTCCGGAATCAAACCCGATGGCAACTCAACCTGCTCTACTGTGAAAGTGATATTTTCTTCAACGCCTTTGTATTCTTCGATAAACAGCTCTTCGCATTCTTTTACGAAATCAACAATATCGTCAATGCCATCGGCAGGAACTGTAATAACTGCAAATGCCTCGCGTGGAATAGCATTGCGCAAACTACCGCCATCGATACTTGCCATACGTGCTTCGAACTCAGCAACCGCCTCTTTCAAAAAACGGAACATCAACTTATTGGCATTGGCACGTTGCAAATGGATATCAACCCCTGAGTGACCACCTTTCAAACCGGTTAGCGAAAGTTTTAGCGCCACATCACCTTCGGGCACTTCCACTTCGTGGTAGCGGAACGAAATATCGGCATCGATACCGCCGGCACAACCAACGTATAATTCGCCTTCGTCTTCCGAGTCCATATTAATCAAAATATCGCCTTTCAGGAAGTTTGGTTGAAGTCCGAACGCGCCAAACATACCAGTTTCTTCGTCCACTGTGATAAACATTTCGATAGCCGGATGTGGAACGCCTGTTGACTGAAGAATAGACATAGCCGCTGCCAACCCAATGCCATTATCGGCACCCAGCGTGGTATCGCGCGCAGTAACCCATTCGCCATCGATATACGCATCAATCGGGTCGTTATGAAAATCGTGAGCCACGTTGCTGTTTTTCTGAGGCACCATGTCCATGTGAGCTTGCAACACTACTGCTTTGCGATTTTCCATACCGGGAGTAGCAGGTTTGCGCACCAATACGTTCCCAATTTCGTCGCGCAGGGTTTCAAGGCCCAGCGATTTACCGAAGTTTTCAATAAATGTACCTATTGGTTCTTTCTTTCCCGAAGGGCGTGGAACCTGAGTAAGACTGTAAAAATTCTCCCAAAGAGCTTTAGGCTCCAATTGACGAATATCATTTACGTTCATAAGCTGATTATTATTAATTTACAATGAATATTTATTCTAAATAATGTATCTACAAATATCCGCATATTTTTTGGAAAAACCTTTATTTATACTGTTTTTTTACATTTTTTGGAGGAATGCAGATTTAGTTGTTTTATGACGTTTTTAAGACCGCACAATGAATAATTTCGAGCCAAAAACCCCGAATTATTGTCGATTTTCAATTAATGAAATTTTTCTGTAATTAGTCCTCAATTTTCAATGTCAATCAAAATTTTATTGGTAATTTTGCGCTCAAATTCAGAAGGAATCTCACTCACGCTCTTTGCAGCGAAAGAACTAAAATAACTTACTCATACATAATAAATTGCAAATTAAAAGATCATGCAACAAACGTACAAATTTGTAACCGCCGAGGAAGCAGCAAGCTATGTAAACAACGGCGACATTATCGGATTCAGCGGATTTACCCCTGCAGGCTGCCCAAAAGAAGTTCCAACGGCCATTGCAAAACGTGCCGAAGCTTTCCACGCCGAAGGGAAAGAGTTTAAAGTGGGAATGTACACAGGTGCATCTACAGGCGATTCGTTAGACGGTGCTTTGGCTCGTGCCAATGCCATTTTGTTCCGCACACCTTACCAATCGAACAAAGATTTACGCTCGGCACTGAACGACGAACGCGCTCCGTATTTCGACATGCACTTATCTTCGATTGCTCCGCACTTACGTTTCGGGTTTATGCCAAAACCAAAATTTGCTATTATTGAGGTGTGTGATATCACTGCCGATGGCGAATTGGTTTTGACTACAGGTGTTGGTATTTCTCCAACTATTTGCAATTTGGCCGACCACATTATTGTGGAGCTAAACCACAATCACCCAAAGGAATTGAGAGGTTTCCACGATATTTTCGAACCCCTCGATCCTCCTCACCGTTTGCCAATGACTTTGCTTACTCCATCGGACCGCATGGGAAGCACGGTAGTAAAAGTTGATCCTAAGAAAATTCTTTGCGTAGTTGAAACATGGCGCGACGACGAAGTGGGTGGCTTCACTCCTACCGACGAGGTGACTGATAAAATTGGTCAGAACGTGGCAAACTTTCTGGCCAGCGAAATTAAATCGGGACGTATTCCGGAAGAGTTTTTACCTATCCAGTCGGGTGTAGGAAACATTGCCAACGCAGTAATGGCTTCGCTGGGAACAAACCCCGATATCCCAACCTTCGAAATGTACACCGAAGTAATTCAGGATTCGGTTATTGAATTGCTGCGCAACGGTAAAATCAAATTTGCAAGCGGATGCTCGTTGACTATTACAACGCCTATCCTGAAAGAACTTTACAAAGATCTGGAATTCTTCCGCGACAAATTGGTACTTCGTCCGCAGGAAATGTCGAACAGCCCCGAGTTGGCTCGCCGTTTGGGTCTTATCACCATCAACACAGCGTTGGAGGCTGATATTTTCGGAAACGTAAACAGTACACACGTGATGGGATCGAAAATGATGAACGGTATTGGCGGTTCGGCCGATTTTACCCGCAGTGCTTATATCTCTATCTTTACTACGCCTTCGACAGCGAAAAAAGGAAATATCAGCGCTATCGTACCTATGGTATCGCACGTTGACCAGAACGAGCACTCGGTGAATATTATCATTACCGAACATGGTGTTGCCGACTTACGTGGCAAATCGCCGATTCAACGCGCCGAAGAAATTATCGAAAACTGCGTTGATCCGGCATACCAACAAATCCTGCGCGACTACCTGGCACTGTCGGGTCCTTGCCACACACCAACCGACTTGCACGCTTGCTTCGGTATGCACACCGAGTTTATGAAAACCGGTAGCATGTTGGGAACAAACTGGGAAAATTACAAATAAGACCTGTGGTTTTATAAAAGCCGAAGCGGGTATCCACGAGAGTTGGGTACCCGCTTTTTCATCTGTACGTTTTCGCTCCAGTCCCTCTGCCCTCCGACAACTCCCCTCTGAGAATTTACTCTGTCCATCTGCCTTCTGACAGAACCCCTTTGTGAATTTTCTCAACCCCTGTGGGTTCTGACAACTCCCCTCTGGCTTCGGATAAAATCCCTTTGGGTTCTGACTTATTTACTGCCGGGTTATTCTCATTTGGGGCTTGCGTTAGAAGAAGATGGAAAAGAAAAATCCCTTGCCGAAGTAAAACTTCGATAGCAAGGGATTTGAGTTCAATTTAATTTGGATTAAACCATAATGTTACATTTCAAATTTCGACCTCTCCCTAATTATCTCCCTTCGGTCGCTGACCGTTGGTTCCCTCTCCCAAGGAGAGGGACTTTACCGAGTGCAAAGCTGAGTAGTATTAGAGATTATTTACATTCACCTGCATCCAAGTTAGATCATACATTATAAATAATGAAATATGGTTTATCTTGGTTTTGTGAATTCAATACCGCTTATTTGTTTGTATTGCGGACTTGTGGCACCAAAAGCAGACTTTACGTATAGTTTTGCTGCTAAGGCTGTATCGACTAATCCGGTGTTGTTGGTATACAAAAGGCCGTTGCGAGATATGCGTGCAGCATCCAACGCTGCTTCCGCTGTTTTTGCATCTGCATTTTTTGCTTTGATTGCATCCAGTTTTGCCTGCAGGCCTTCCACCTTGAGTTCTGCCTCGTTTGGTTTGTAATCGGGAACAGCAGCTAAAAACAATACATACTTAGCCAGGTTTTCAATCTTACTGTCGATTGTTGAGTTGTGAACTTTTACCTGAGTTATCGTATTTCCCTTTGCTTTTTCGGCTGCCAGTTCTTCATCCGAAAGAAGACCGGATGCTCGTTTACCACGTAAATCGCGCACAATAGCTTCTGCCTGTGTAAGCGTTTGCGCTGATACGCCTGCAATGCGCAGGGAATTGATTGTGCGTGTGATTAATTTATCGAAGTCTTCAAATTCAACAGTACGTGCTGAAACGGCATTTTGAGATACTATTTCAGCCGCATTTACAGCATCGATTTCCAGTTTTCCTTTTTGTAATAAGTCGGTAAGTCCGGGAATTGTGAGAGCCAGACGAGGTGGATTGTAGGCCTCTCCATAGGTTGGAAAGATTGTAAGCATCAATCCTAAGTTTGTTACATTTTGTTCGTTACCACTTCCAATAGTTGTTTTCATACGTAAATAAGCTTAAAGGGTTTTGAAAATTTTGTTGATTAATATATAGTTACAAGTAAATAGTTACAAGTTATTGATTAGCTACTGTACTTTCAAAAAATCTTTCAACAAACAACACCATCCATCTTCATTAACAAAATATTGGGGCAAATATAAAAATATTTTTTTTTATCAAAAATACCCCACCAAGTGAAATTAACTTTATTTAAACTTTTCATAAAATATGGTTTTTATTTTTGAATGGAAAATCTGCGAAAAAGAAGCATACTTCTGCCATCAAACCTGTTTTCAATTTTTCATAATTCAGGGAACATTGCCTGCTCAAATCAAGTATTTTTTATATACATTTTATGCAAATAATTGTCATGTCCTAAAAATATCTATAACACATTTATTAACTGTTTGATTTTTAGGAATGTAAAAAACATGATGTCCCAAAAGTTTTTGTTGGCATATTTTATTATAATATGCAGAATGTTTAACTTAGCCTGTCATAAATACTACATTTCGTAACGATAATTAATTCAATTAGCAATTATTTTGATTTAAGATTACAAATCACCAACTATACATATTTTATGAAACATTTACATTTTAAAACACTTTGTGTTATTCTTATTATGTTGTCAATTCTTAGTCAACTAGGAGTAGCTCAGAATGTCGTTAGCTATGCTTACGACAATGCAGGAAATCGCATATCGCGGAAAGTAGTGAATCTTACTGTTACACCCAATCCGCCCCATGTAAAAAAGAATATCGAGCCGGTGGAAGAACAATTGGGCGAACGAACTATCAAAGTATTTCCCAATCCAACGAAAGGAGCTTTGGCTGTAGACATTAGCGGTGGAAGTGACAAGGATCAACTACGCATCATACTGTACAATGCCGACGGAAAGCAACTGCTCAATAAACAGGTACAACAAGGTACAACGCCAGTAAATATGGCTGTTTACCCTGCAGCTTATTATATACTCCGGATACAAGCCGGGGAGAAGGTGACGGAATTTAAAATCATCAAACAATGACCCTCAACACCCTTTAAGACGCTGTCAGGGCCAAGCCCGCTAACAGGCCTTATTATCTATAAGTGACTACTTTTTTTACCAGCCATCTATAACAAGACAAAATATACAAACAAATAAAAATCAATTCTTATGAAAAAATTTAAATTAATTCCGTTTTTATTATTTACGTGGATATTCCTCTATGGGCAACCTAGCGCTACACTTAACACACTATCTACAAATGGAGTAAATTCGTTACAAGTGAGTGGATATACTGTTGAATCGTCAGGTTTAGCGGCATTTACAATGACTCACGTTAATACGGGAAATACAAGCAATGGTTATATGAGCTTTGTAAGAGGCACAAGTACGAGTGGTGGATTTTTGAAATTTGGTACGAGTGGTAGTGACAGGCTTACAATTAATGCTTCCGGATATGTAGGGATTGGAACAACACTGCCTAATCAATTGCTTGATATTGAAAACAGTAATTCAAGTTACTCATTCAGAATAGGAAATAATGCTGGTTATGGATATAATATAGGAAGAAGCCCTATTACAGGCTATATGCAATTTTTCGGTGATCAAACCGGAATGAATGGGTATAGTTTTGGAGGTGTAAATGGAACCAAAATGACCATAGATAATGTGGGAAATGTGGGGATAGGAACAACTAATCCGAAAGCCAAATTGGATATTGGTTCATTTATAGATAATGGTCAAACAGGAACTGTTCTTGGTCGACTATCAGAAGGTAATCCAACAGGAGATGGAACTTATTTGGGAGTTGTTGGCTATAGTACTATTTGTCCAGCAGGGACATACAACACTAAAAGTTTTTCAATCGAACATCATTTTTACGGACAAACCAATAGTTCGATAAATTTCTTTAGAGGAGGAGGTGAAACTGGTGGATTTATCACTTTCAACACGAGTAATAATACTGAAAAAATGAGAATTGATGATATTGGAAATATTGGGATAGGAACAAGTACACCCGGGGCAAAATTAGATGTGAGAGGAAACATTTATATTAACTCTGGCATAGATGACAACCACATATTTTGGGGTGGCCATAATATGACAATAGGAACTCCTGTTGGAGAATATGCGCATAATATTTTCTCATTAGAACCAGGCGGTGCATCCAATGGGCCATTATATTCTGAATTTAACATGGTTTACTCGAAATCAATAACCAAAAGCGACCATGAAACCAGAGTTCATATTAGTACAGCAGGTAATACATTTTTTAATGGTGGAAATGTGGGGATTGGTACAGATGCTCCAAATGCAAAATTGGAAGTGCATGGAACAACAACCATTGGCCAATATACTAATGGAACTGCAGTAATTGATGCGTATAATTCTTATGCATACTTTGGTTGTAACACCACACCCAATGGAATTGCGATAGGACCAACCGGAAGCGTAGGGATTGGAACTGCTACGCCAAATCCGCTATATTTACTTGATGTAAAAGGAACTATCAGAGCCACAGAAGTAAAAATTGTATCAGTAGATAATTTTCCAGACTTTGTTTTTGACCCGGAATATAAATTACCATCATTAGGTCAGGTAAGTAGCTTTATTCAAACAAACAAACACCTTCCAAATATTCCGTCAGCATCCGATGTAAAAGAAAATGGCATAAATATGGTTGAAATGCAAAATAAACTACTACAAAAAGTGGAAGAGTTGACTTTGTATGTGATAGAGCAACAAAAGAGAATAGAACAATTGGAGAAAAATCAAAAATAACCTACCTACCTCTCCGCTAATTGGCGGAGAGGAGATTGTTTTTTTATTTAAATACAACTATTTTACTTTTGCACAACTCCCTTACAAATTTAGTTAGAGCAAAGGTAAAATGCAATTCTAAACACTATGCAAATCAACTACAAATACTACATATTATCCATATTACTTAGTTTATGGACTGCAGTGGGATGGGGACAAACGCCGCAGGTAACTTATCAGCTTAGCTCAGATGAAACCGGTACCATAAAGAACTATACGGCACGGGAATCAATTACCCTAAAACCCGGATTTCATTTTCAAGCAAAAACGTCAATTCCATCTCCAAGTAATCCAAATCTATCTATTGAGGATGAATTTTTCTTTAGTGGAAAGATAGATCCGGGGTTGCTATTTCCACCCACTGATAAAACCTACGCAGTTAAAGCACCTGATGGTACAGTTAGTTATAACTCAACGAGCGGAACAATTGTGGGGAGTATTCCCGGAAGCGCATCAGTTACGCCAACAGGTGCTGCTAATTACCAAATACCAATAGAGCTACCCGACGGTATAAATGGCATGCAACCCAACATTTCTCTGGCATATAACAGCCAGGGTGGAGCAGGGGCTTTGGGAACAGGCTGGGATGTTGCTGGATGTTCTGCAATCACACTCGGCGCTAAGAATATATATTTTGATGGACAAAATAGCTCAATAAAACGGGATGGTAATGATGCCCTATATTTAGATGGGCAGCGTTTAATTTATCTTTCGGGAGGAACCCCTGATCGTTCAGGGAAAATTGCCACTATTTCGGATGGTGCTGTATATGCAACAGAAACAGAAAACTATTCAAGTATAGTTTGTAATAATAATGCTTTTAAAGTTACTACCGTTGATGGTAAAATATTGGAATATGGTAACACTCAGAACTCCAATGGAGTCAACCGGGGAGGGGCGTTTTTGGGTTGGAAACTGAATAAAGTGACTGATAATTACGGAAATTCAATAAGCTATACATATTCAGATGATGCACAATATCTAGTTCGGATAGACTATGCCGGGCAGTCAGTACTTTTCGGATATGTAGATAATAACGCAAATCCACGGAAATATTTCATTTCGGGTAGAACGATTACTCTATCTAAACTCTTAAGTACGATTACGGTTCAATCAGGAAATAATCCCTTAAAAACTTACAGTTTTGACTATACATCCGATAAACGTTTGCAAACTATTAATATAACTGCGTCGGATGGTACGAAATTAGGATCTACCACTGTGAACTGGGGAGCAGATAACAATAGCGTTCAGTTTAATCAAATAGGATCAGTTGGGGATTCAAATATTAGCGTTCAACCTGAAGGGCATACTTCCTTGAGTTATGCTGATATCGATGGAGATGGATACCCCGATAGAATTGAAATGTGGGTAGGGGCTCCAAACCAATATGGGTATGTAACGGTTTATTTTTATAATCCGCTAAATAAAACTTATGGAAATGCTAAGACGCTTAATTTTATTTATCATGATTATGACAAATTTCATCAACAATTTCTTTTTGCAGACATCAACAACGATGGGAAAGCTGAAATAATATACACTAATAACAATTATTTATATGCTTATAAATATACTGACGTAGGCAATAGCAGAGCGGGTTCATTTTCAACTTGTTTCACGGAAAGACTATATGGAGATGGTATATTTACAAGCAATTATATTTTTGATTATTACGACAAAAAAATAGTCAAGTTAGCCTCAGCCGATGTAAATCATGATGGTTATAATGACATAGTCATGGCATTCTATAATAAAGGTGGTGAGGGGCGAAGAGGTTATGCCGCCTTTTTCGGGAGCAATGATGGATTAAATCCGATTCCTGTGAATGAATGGACAAATTCAGGAGATGCATTTAAGCAGATAGAAATTGGTGACTTTGATGCCGATGGGAAGCTAGACATTATCTGCATCCCTTCAGGAAATGTATCACAAAGCACCCCAATAGACAATGAATACATATCATTAAACTATACCTCAAACTGGAATATAAATGATATAAGTGGAACAAAAGATCAGGTATTAGACTTAAATGGTGATGGATTGAGCGATTTGATAGCCATGTGTCCGAGCAATAATATATGGCGCTCTTCTACCAATACCGGAGGGGTATTTAACACACCAACTTTGAAAAATGAACCATTAGACCCAGTACTATTTAAAGGTCCTAATGTCCATTTTATTGATATCAATGGTGATGGACTAGTGGATGCAATAAATTATGAAAATAATTATAATTGGATTGATGAACTGAATCCTAATTATGATCCTTATGATCCTTATAGTTCTCAATATAATTCAGTTCCCGTATATGACCATACTGTTTGGTCTATCTATAAAAACTTAGGAAACGGGCAGTTATCAACTACGCCAATAACGTTAACGACAACTACTGAGGTATTGGACAATAAACTAACAACCATTTCCGATATTAATGGTGATGGCATAGCTGATTTTATCATTAACCAGGGAGCAAATATATATGCACTTACCATGCCAAACGACAACCGTCGCAATTTGGTAAGTAGTATCACCAATGGGTTGAATCAATCTGAAAGTTTCACCTATAAAAACTTTGCGGATTATGATGCTTATACCATTGATGAGGCAACAGCCAAAGTTCGTTCGTTACGGGCACCTTTGTTGTTGGTAGATACGTATACACAGGCAGATGGTAGTACCACATCGTATACCTACGCCAGTCCGAAATATCACACTGAAGGTAAAGGTTTTTTGGGTTTTACAACTGTAACATCAACCAATACGCAAAAGAATGTAAAGGTTATAAGCAACTATGAAATTAACACCACATATTACTTTTCGGTTCTTGCTTCGCAGCATATCTCCACAGTTGGAGGAACTGATAATGTCTCTGTTTCCAGCTTGACAAATAGTGTGAAAGTAATAGATGCAACAAATAAGAGATATATACCGATAGTAACACAACAAAGCAGTACGGATAAACAGACAGGTATAACGCAGACCACGACATACGAATACAAGGACTCACCGGGTAAACTTACACAAACGACCACTGTAGACAACTTGACAACAGAAACTGTAAGTACTTTTACAAAACCCACTACGTTAGCTAATGCAACTCCCTATCTTCCATTAAATATAACGGTTAAACGGACTCAAAATGGAGAAACATACACCCGAACAACCGGATATAGCTATTTATTTGATGCGACTAATCCCTACAAAATAACTCAAAAAGTGGCTACGGTTGATGCTGGCGATGCCAATAGTGTAGTAACCACCTATTCAAATTATGATCCGTGGGGGCATCCTCAGAATGTGACTGTAGCCAGCAATGGAATAACACGAACGTCAACGATTAAATGCTATAAAGACAATACCTCGGAAACAAATGCCGGTCGTTTTATCAAATCAAAGACAAATGCATTAGACGAAACAACTACCTATAACTGGAATGAGACAACAGGTTTACTTGATAGCGAAAAAGACGAACTGCGTAACCGGGTTACTAGCTATACTTACGATGCCTGGGGACAATTAACCGAAACAAAATATCCCGACGGAAACCGCAAAACTTCCGTATTGCAATGGGCTGGTACAGGGGCCCCGACAGGAGCTGTTTATTACAGTTATAGCCAAATCTCGGGAAATGCACCCGTTACTACCTGGTACGATGCGTTGGGGCGCGAAATACAAAGTGATAGTTATGGGCTAAAAGATGCTAATGGAGTAAACAAGAAAATATCGATCAGCACAGAGTATTATACCGAAAATGATATAGCCGCAGGAAAACGTAAAGGTATGGTTTACCGTGTTTCCGAACCTTATTTCGAAGCAGATGCAGCGGCAAAAACATGGGCAAAAACGATCATTTACGATGAATTTGGTCGCCCGAAAAAGGCAACAACTCCAATGGGAGATGTTAGTACAAACTATGTTGATTTGACCACTACTATCACCACGCCCGAAAGCACCACCATAACTACGCTAAACAATGCCGGACAAACCGTTAGCAGCTCAGTTAATGGAAAAAAGGTAACATATACTTATTATGCTTCGGGACTTACAAAATCCAGTACACCCCAAGACGGGCAAGCCGTAACCATGCAATACGATTTGCAGGGCAAACGCATAAAACTCACTGACCCGAATAGTGGTTTAATACGTTCGGAATACAACGGCTTTGGTGAATTAACAAAGGAAGTGCAAAAAATTCATCTCAATAAGGACAGTATTCAAACGATTAATACTTACAAGCCCGATGGAAGGTTAGAAAGCATTAATAGGAACAATGAAATTACTTCATACACCTACGATACCTATCACCGTGTAGGTACAATAGAACTCAAAGATAAGAACGGCCTGACTAAAAACAGGCAAACTTTTACTTATGACCTTACCAATGTGACCGACAGGGTAGTGAGTGTAAAAGAGGAAATAGCTGACAATAACAATAATCTGAAGGTATTTATCTCGGGTAAAGAATATGACGCACTGGGCAGGATCAAGAAAGAAACTTATCCATCGAACTATTATACGATAAACTCTTATGATAGTTATAGTAACCTGACTGAAACCAAAGATGGTAACGGACGTTCCATTTGGAAAGCAGTTGATGAAAATGCCAAAGGGCAATTATTGCATTTGGCTAAAGACGGTAAAACCACTACTTATGACTACTGGGACAACGGGCTAACCAAAGAAATAAAAGCCGATAATGTGGTGGATATGTATTATGAGTACGAATCCGATACCCACAATCTGCATTTGCGGGAAGACAAGCTTACGAGCCAAACAGAAACAATGGGCTACGATGGGTTGAACAGGCTAATCAGTTGGACGGTGAACCGCAATGGAATAGATACCCCTTACTCGATGAGTTATGATAACTCAAACGGAACTATCACTCAGAAATCTGATTTGGGAGCTTTCACATTGAAATACGGAGGTGAAAAAGAAGATGGAACTGGAACCAAATCTGAAACCAAAATAGGCATAGCCAATGGAATACTTACAGGGCCACATGCTTTGACAACAATTTCGGGCGTGCCGGCAAGTTTCCCTAACGCTGATTTAGCTGTAACCTATACCGATTTTAAAAAGATAGCCACGCTTACCGAAGGCAGTAAAACCTACAGCATCGGCTATGGGGTGGATGACCAGCGACGCGTGTCGGTGCAAACTGTAAACGGTGTTACCACCACGAGGTATTACGTGGGTAACTACGAAGAAGAAATAACCGGGAATGTTATCCGAAAAATTCATTATCTTAGCGGTGCCATTCTGATACAGAACAGTGCAAATGTAAACGACAGTCTGCTTTATACTTATTCGGATGCACAGGGTTCTTTAATAGCACTGACCGATGCAAATGGTGTTATTGTACGGAAGTATGCTTATGATCCATGGGGTGCACGGCGCGATGCCAATGACTGGACACAGAAAGATAACCAAAGCCATTTAATTATTAACCGTGGCTATACCGGGCACGAACATTTAGATGCCTTCGGCATTATCAACATGAACGGGCGCGTTTATGACCCGGCTACGGCTTCCTTCTTTTCACCCGACCCGACATTGACCGATGCCGGTAACTGGTTGGATTATAATCGGTATGGGTATTGTTTGAATAATCCGTTTAAATACACCGACCCGAGTGGTTATACATGGTGGGCCGAAAACTGGCAGCCTGTAGTAACAACTGCTGCAGCGATTGTTGTGGGAGGGGTTGTAGGGATTTTAGCTGCACCTCTTGGTGTAATTGCAACCGGTATGTTGGCCGGGGCAGCCGGGGGTGCCGCCGCCGGAGTTGTTGGCACGGCTGTGTCTGGTGGCAGTTTTAGCGATTGCCTTGAGGCAGGTTTGAAAGGAGCTATCATAGGCGGTATGTCGGGGGCTTTAACCGCAGGAGTAGGAGTTCAGTTTGGAAATGTTGGCAGTATAGTAAACGAACTTGAGCGTGCTGCGGCACATGCTTTGGTGCAGGGTGGATTTTCCGTACTACGAGGCGGTAACTTCTGGCAGGGTGCTGCGGCAGGGTTAATCAGCTCGTTTGCCGGTTCAGCTTCCGGGGCATTAGGGATAAATGACGGATGGATGATAGCCGTTTCTGCATTTACGGGTGGTGTGGGTGCTTATGTAGCCGGAGGACATAGTGCCGAAGAAATACTCTTTGGAATGGTAAGTGGTGCCATGGTGGGAGCGTTGAATTTTGCGGGGGGTCACTATGATAAGGATAAAGCTGTTGACAAAATGAATAAAATTGCGTTGTCAAAATCTCAAGGACAATGTGCAAAATATGTAAGAATTGGTTTAGAAGCAGGTGGACTGAATACTACGGGACACCCTCTTGCTGCTAAGGATTATAATGAGTTCCTCCAAAAAAGAGGTTTTGTAACAGTAGATTCCGAAAATTATGTACCAGCTAAAGGTGATATTGCAGTATTCGATTCATTTCAAGGGAAAAATACATATCACGCTTTTGGGCATATTCAAATGTATAATGGATCACAATGGATTTCAGACTTTAAGCAATCTGGTTTTTGGGCGGGTAGCGATTATAGAGTATATAAGCCAAGTTATACAATTCTAAGATGGGGGAATGAGTAATAATTAAAATGATAATTTTTAAACGCCAATTGATATGAAAATAAAAATGACTATCTCTTTTATTATATTGTTCAGTATGACAATTAATGTTGTTTGTCAAACAAACACTATAAACAGCCAAGCAAAAGAGGTTTATTTGGAAGAAAAGATACTGGATATGTTAAATGAATTCTATACTTCTTATATTACAGAAAATTCTAAAATGGCAGAGATGGAAAATAAAACAGCAGGAATAGAAAAATTAAATTCAATCAAAAGAAAATATTGTACTATAAGGCTTTTGAATAAAATTGATAAGCAAAATGAAGATGCCGAATTGGATGCGGATCCTTTTTTGAAATCTCAGGATTTCAATATCAAATGGTCAAAAACATTGAAATTTAGAAAGGATTCAAAAAATCAAAATATGTATATTGTTTCTTATTCTTATTATGATAATTATAAACATACTAATAATCAGATAACAATTAAATTAATTATCGTCAAACAAAGAGGATGTTATAGAATTGATTCAGTTTGGTAATGGGGATCGAGAAACGCTACCACTCGTTTTCAACGAGTGGGCGTTTGTTCAACGTTTGTAACGTTGTAATAAAAGAAAAAAAAAATGAAATGATAAAATAAATTAGTTGTTTTCATTGCTTCCAGCTTTCCATATTCAAATAAAATATGGAAAGCTGGAATTTTCCTTTTAGCCGCGACATAGGCTAGAGCCATATGCCGAACATCGGGTGCTGGAATTTTATACTCTGTTGGTCGTAGGTTGGCGTTCATGGGGTGGTGAACTAACAGTAAATAAGGAAAAGAAAACGATTACAGTAACTTCTGTACTATTTTTTTATGGAGCTAAAGCAACATATGAGTTGGCCAATAGTTTAGCAAAAGGAATCGAAAATTATTGGAATAATGCTAACGGAAAATATACAGACCTCAGTTCACAGTAGCTTAGCAATCGGAATAATGTATCATATTTGATGGTACACAGTTAAGAGCTCTGTTCGGCATAGTGTAGTTGGCGCAGGTTGTTCGGCATAGCTTGCAGCTATGTCGCAGCTAAAAGGAAGTATCCAGACTTTCCTATTTAAAACCAGAAAAAAGGCACAAGAAGATTGTGTCTTTGTCTGTTAGAATAAAGGATTACGCTTGTTAAAACATCAAAAGTAAGGGCTTTTATTTTAGCTTTGACATAGCGATACACTATGCCAAACACTGGGTGCAGAATTATATATACACTACGGAGAATAGTTCGATAAAAGTGATAATAAAAATTCCAACTTTAATATGGAAGTCAGGAGACTTCCTTTTAACTTGAACGAGGTGGGACGCTTCGCTCGACATCAGCCTATATCATTTATCTTCGAAACAAAAAACTCAGTTCGGCGTAGTTTCCCAACCTATATCATAAACAAAAACCTCTCGTATAACTCAAAATTATACGAGAGGTTTTTGCTCAATTATGCTGTCTGAATTCCGAGGGCGTCATGCCAAACTTTTGTTTGAAGCAGCGACTGAAATAGCGCGGGTCTTCGATACCCACTTTGTAGGATATTTCGGAGACAGTGAGGTTTGTTTCGCGCATATATTCGGCTGCCCGTTCGAAGCGTACTTCACGCACAAACTCCACAGGCGAGTAGCCGGTAAGGCTTTTCAGCTTGTTGAAGAACACAGTGCGGCTCATGCCCAGCTCGGTGGCAAGCAAATCGATATTCAGATCGAAATTGTCGAGGTTATCGTTCATCAGCTTGATAAGGTTTTGCATAAATACCTCTTCCTGCGATTTTATCTCCAACTGAGGAAGATTGAAATCGGATTTCGAAGATACTATCTGAGAACGGTAGAACTTTTGCAGTTGGGCTCGTTGTGCCATCAGATTTTCGATCCGCGCGTGCAGAAACTCCGAACTAAAGGGTTTTGTAATGTAATCGTCGACACCAATTTTCATGGCAGCGAGCTTGCTTTCGAGGTCGGTTACAGCCGTCAGCAGAATGATGGGGATATGCGATGTGCGTTTATCCTCTTTCACCTTTTGCGTCAATTCCATTCCGTCCATTTCGGGCATTCGAAGGTCGGCTATGATAAAGTCGGGCATCAATTCTTCAATTTTCGCCCAGCCTACTACCCCATTCTCAGCTTCGGCCACTTTGTAGTTTTTCTTTAAACTCTTTTTCAGGAAGTGGCGCAGCTCATCGTTGTCTTCGATAACGAGTATTAATGGTGTGAAACTCTTTTCGAAAGTATCTTCCAGGTCTTCGATTTGCTCCAGTTCGCCCACTTCAGCTTCTTGTAGATCATTGTCGGCAAGGACAAGGTCCACATCACCGTCGAAATGTTCGTTTCCGGGTTTAAACTCAATTTCGAACGTAGACCCTTTGCCCAACTGACTATCGACATGAATGGTTGCGTGGTGCAAATCGACGAGTTTCTTTACCAAATCAAGTCCTATTCCGGTACTCTTCTGAGCAATGTTGCGCAGCGTAGAAACACTGAAGAAGCGGTCGAAAATGAAATTGATTTTTTCCTGCGCAATGCCAATTCCCTCGTCGGACACGGAGAGAATAGCTGCGTTTTGTTTCGCCGAAGCTTTCACCGTTATACTTTTTCCGGATGGTGTGAACTTAAATGCATTCGACAACAGGTTGGACAGAATGGATTCGAACTGCTCCGTATCTACCCAAACCTTCACCCCATTGGATTCGTCAATAATATCAAAAGTAATATTCTTCGTATGGGCAATCTCCACAAAATTGGAGCTGCAGATACGAACAAAATCGCCGAAATCAACTTCTTCAACCGTCAGTCGCATCTTGTTATTCTGAATTTTACGGAAATCGAGAATTTGATTGATAAGTCCCATCACCCGATCGAGGTTACGGCGCACAAGCGTAAGTTGCTCCTTGATATTTGGGTCAATGTCTTCCTGCAAAATACTATCTACAGGCAGCGAAATTAAGGTGAGCGGTGTGCGCAGCTCATGCGAAATATCTGTGAAGAAACGGAGCTTCATATCCGTCATTTGTTTTTCGAGCGTAACGTTGTTCTTCAGTTTGAAAATCGTGATAAATATATACAGGGTAGTGAGAAACAACCCGATAACGAGTAAGAAGTAGATGAATTTGGCAAAGCCCGATTGCCAGAACGAAGGCAGAATGCGTAGTTCAATCTGACGTTCGTTATCCAACCAAACACCTTCACTATCGGTGGATTTCACCCGGAACTTATACGTACCCGGAGGTAAAGCTGTGTAAGTCGCAAAATGCTTCGACTGCACATTGTTCCATTCGGGATCGAAACCATCCAATTTATAAGCATATTGTATCTTCTCTGGGGCCCGCATATCCAGCGTGGCGAATTCGATTGTAAATACATTCTGCTTGTGGTCGAAAACAATCTGTGGCGTTTTATCAATCTCTTCTTTTAGCAGTGAACCTTCTTCTTTAATCTCCACCTCTTTATTGAAAAGGAGCAGTTTCGTGAACACCAACGGAGCCTGAATAACCCTGCGATGAACCATATCGGGCTTAAAGGAGTAGAAACCGGACTTGGAACCAACGCATATTTCGCCCGAACTTTGCAAACAGGCAGATGCTTCGGAGAATTCTACATTCTCTAATTCATTTCCTTTGCCAAAGGCCTCAATCTTACTCGTCTTTTTATTGAATTTGACGATGGAATTTTCGGTTGTGAGCCACAGATAGCCCTGTTTATCGTCGATAATCGTGTAGATTACGTTATTCGGCATTCCATTTTCGCGATTGAAAACCTCAAACTCGGGTTCCTTTGAGTCTAAGCCTTTCTTCATCTTGTTCAATCCGCCACCGAAAGTCCCTATCCACATGGTGTTATTCGCATCTTCGAAAATGCAATGTACATCGTTTGAGGCCAAGCTGTTGGTACTATTCTCCCTTTTATGGAAATAGGAAAACTTTATATTTTTGGGAGATTTGAAATTGTCATTGAAAGTGATGAAGCCTTCGGTAGTAGCCACCCAAATCTGATGTTTCGAATCGACAAAAACCTGACGTACTTTCGAGCAATTGGCTATTGGGTACGATTTTAGCTCATTTTTTGCATGAATAAACCGAACGATGCCATTTTGCTCATCCACTAAATGCAATCCACCGCCATAACTTCCGGCCCAGATACGACCCCATTTATCCTGCGTAACAGAATAAAAATCGTTGTTGACCGGTGAATAAGGGTTGGAAGGATTGTGCGTGAAATTCTCAACCTGAAATGCATTCCGCCCACCTCTTGGTTTTAGTCTGAACAGACCCTGGCGCTTTGTTGCCAACCATATATTTCCGGATTTGTCCTGAAAGAAATTATATACCAATACTTCCATTTTTCCTCCCGGAACAATTCGACCATCGGCACTTAAGGTTCCGATTTGTTTCTTGTTTTCATCGAAAACATGCACGGCTCCATCCTTACAAGCTACCCAAAGCCGTTTTTCACGATCTTCAAAAATAGCCCTCGTTTCGTTGGAAATACTATAAACTGAATGATCCTGAAGCAGGTAGTGATTGAAATAATCGGGCAGGAAAGTACATTTAAAAAATCCGTTGCCACGATTTGTACTAATCCACAACACGCCCTGAGAGTCGGACAATACGTGATTTACGCCGTACGAAAACAGCGTATTGATATCCTCGTTGTAGGCACTGTAAAATGGTACAAGGGTATTTGAAGCCCTGTCGAACCAGGAGAAAGAACCAAAGTAAGGCTGAATCCAGAGAATATCTTTCTCGTCTTCAAAAATCAGAAAATTGGGGTTTGAAACCTGTCCCTCATTCATTCGGGATGGTATATACGCTATTTTATTTGTTTGTGGATTGTAGCGCAAAATTCCCTGAGATTTAATTCCCAACCAGGCATCGCCCGCTCTATCTATATAGATTTGCTGAATGTCATTGGTTTTCATTTCGGGGTATCTTTCAACTGAGAACTGTTGCAAATCCTGACGAAGGACGTCGTAGGTAAAAAAACCATGGCTTTGAGTGGCCAGGATATAGTTATTCGGAGTAAAATAGGCTATGTTAGAAACGATAGCTCCATCGGGTAATGCTATCGGTTTTAAAGATCTGTTTCTTTTTTCGTATTGATAAAATTTCCCCTCAGAGCCAAACAAAATTCTCTTATCATTTTCGGCAACCGAATTAAATGGTTGCTTTTCGAAAAATCGTACTATTTTCCCATTCGGCTCGATACAGGACAAACCAGCCGCAGTTAGTATCCACGTATTTTTTTGTCGATCCTGAAATACTGTCTTTACATTATTATTGGAGAGATTTCGCTCATTCGTACTAAACACTTTTATCGACAACTGCTGTGTTTCTTCATCTGTTGATATCCGAAAACAACCTTTATCTGCTGTTGTGAGCCATATTGTTCCTGAAGGAAGCGTAATAATTTCATTAATTTTATCATTAATTGTTCCGCCTCTCGGATATTCAATTCGCATCAACTTCTCTGTTGATGGATTTAAGCGATACACAATATCATCATAGGTTTTCACCCATATATACCCCCATTTATCTTCTTTGACGGATAAAATCCGATTGCTTAATACCGATAGATTTTGGTCTTGTTTGGAATTATATACCGTAAAACTGGAACCATCAAATTTGTTCAACCCATCGCGTGTACCAAACCATAAATAACCCTTATGGTCCTTCATTAAAGCAGTAATACTGTTTTGCGACAACCCATTATCGGAAGTATAATGCGAAAATGAAAAATGGTATTGAGCACTTGCTACACTAGAAATAATCAGTGCTACTACGAGCAATTTGATTTTCTTCATACGAATGCTTAGATTTATAAGATTATGAACTTGTGACCTGGCTAACAAAAACAAATATACACAATAGAAATATGAAGTAGGCAAAAAAGATAAGATATTTATTCCCTTTCTTACAAATAGTTTGCACAATCTAATCAATAATAAAAGAACAAGTCTTAGATGAATTACCAGAGATTAAACACTTTAATAAAAATCCCCGGTTTGAGTTTGCAGAGAATACTAAAAAAATAAGGCTGCCTTGTTAAGGCAGCCTTATTAGCAAAATTATATGTTTACAAACTAAATTTGAATGTACCGGCAAGCCCTACAGCTTTTACGATATAAATACCTTTTTGAAGATTTGCAGTAGAGATTGTTGTGCTAGAAGCAGCAACTTTCTTACCCAAAACATTATAGATTTCAATTGGTAAATTGTTTGTGTTTGTTACTTCTTTTCCATTAAAAGAAATACCCTTATTAGAAAGAACCTGATTAACCGCAGATGTCAATGAATAGTTAATACCACGCAACATTAATTTTGAACCAAAACATCCAACAACATAGATTTTATTGGCTGTTACAGGAAATGACATTGCTAACCATTGATTTGCGCCAGAAGTATTAATGGCAACAGTACCATTCCATGTACCTGTTGTAACTGTTCCATCAGATAAAGTTTCTGTTACTGTTGGTGTTGTATAGTTAGCTGCATTCAAGAATATAGGCGATGCCGCATAAGCTGTACTAGCTGCTACAGGTGCAGTAACAGTAGTCAGCGTTGTCAAATCAGTTGCAAAAGCGTCAGCAAGCTCAACAGCAAAAGTAGCTTTGGCACTACCCATTTTGATGGACACATCAATAATACCAGTGCTTGCAGGTTTAAGCGCGAAATACATACCATTTGTACCTCCCTGAATTATTGCTTCGTTGTCCCAGGTTATTCCATTACAATCAAAATGCGGTGCCCCAACATCTGATTTTCCAATGACAGCAGCAGCACCTCCATCGGAATGCGCTACAGTAAGATTAAAAATACCAGTTTCAATGTTTGTACCAGCTGTAATAGCAGCCTCAGTTCCCAATGCTTTCCATGTACCCTGAGCATAAGCCGACATACCAATCAATCCTAAACAAAGGACAGATAACATTTTTTTGTAATTTTTTTTCATGATTTTTAATTTTAAAAGTTATTAGTAGATTATTTTGATAATTCAAATCGATTTTATAACAGCGCATTTTTAAAACGTCAGAGAATCAGAAGTGACATCTTCAAATTAGTTCTAAAAGTTGTATCTATTTACAGCTGTAAAAGTATTGAAACATACCTAAAACGATGTGGAAAAATTGACGTAATGTGTTTAATAAATTCATATTAACACAGATTTTGATTTCCGGAAAGCATTACCGGAATTTTACCCGGCGATTGCATCAAATTCTAAACAATAATATGAAGAACTGACACCTAATTCTTTACGTCAATAAATACACACTTTACAATAAATTATCCACATCGACAATCTAAAAAAACATTAAATTTGTAATAGGTTTAACGACCCTTCTATATATAACTTTAAATAAATACTAAAAAATGAAGAAAAACAATTCACGCGTAAAGGGAGTATTGTTTTTTGTTTTGTTCATGATGATTCCCGGAATTATTTTGGCACAAACAAAAACAATTACAGGTGTGGTTAAAGAATCCACAGGCGAACCAATTATTGGAGTTTCTGTTTTTGTCAAAGGAACAAGTACAGGAACAATTACAGGTGTAAATGGTGCTTATTCGCTTCAAGTGTCTCAAAAAGCCAAAACTCTAGTTTTTTCATTTATCGGAATGAAGAAACAAGAAGTTGAAATCACTGGAAGTGTTATTAATGTCGCACTCGAGACTGAATCAAATGAATTAAATGAACTCGTTGTAGTCGGTTACGGTTCTGTAAGAAAAAGCGATCTAACCGGTGCAGTTTCGAGCGTAAATTCCGCTAAAATTACAGAAAGAGGAACAACGAACGTTATTAGTGCATTACAGGGTAGTGTTCCGGGCGTTCAAATCCAGCAAAGTTCTTCCCGTGCAGGAGCAGGGTTCAGCATTCTTGTTCGTGGTCAGAATTCAATTTCGGGCAGTACAGAGCCTCTTTACGTAGTCGATGGTGTTATTACTTCGTCTATTGACTTCTTAAATCCACAGGATATAGATAAGATAGATATTTTGAAAGATGCATCTTCTGCAGCTATTTATGGTTCCCGCGGAGCTAATGGTGTTGTTTTGATCCAAACTAAATCGGGTCAAAGCTCTCAACAAGCTTCTAAAACTCAGATTTCTTACAATGGTTATTACGGTGTTTCGCAAAAAGCCCGTATGCCAGAGTTTATGGATTCTCAGCAATTCATGCAATTCCGCACTACAACATTTAACTCTTATACCGATGCAAATAACGATGGTGTTGTGGAAATAGCTTCTCCATCTTCGGCAGCCGGCAAGGGGAATTTTGCAAACATCTGGTGTGGCACACAAACATTGAATACAAACGGTCAACCTTTTTATGACAACGGATCTTTCCGGGGAAGCCAGTTTATGCAAAATCGTTTTATAAATAATATTTCTACCCCCTGGGCCGATTTAGTATCGCAAAACGGACAACAGCAAAATCATTATGTGGATATTTCCGGAAGTTCTAAAGACATTTCATATGTAGTTGGATTTGGATACCAGGATGAGAAAGGCGTTTTCCAGAATGAAGATTATAATCGCTTCAACTTAAAAGGTAGTTTAGCCGCTCAACTGAATAAACACTGGTCGGTTGGTTTTAATCTGAATTCAGCCGTAACCAATCAGGAACTGGGAAGTGTTAATGCCGTATTGGATGCATTCCGAATGAGTCCGATTGTATCACCATATGCCACTAATCTGACATCAAATGCAACTACTACGATTATTGGCAATTACGTATTAATTCCCGGAAAAACAGGTGAAGATGTTAAGGATGCTGATGGAAATATTATTTTTCCAAATTCAATTGGTGGCGCAAGTGGTCCAACTTCAACATATAATCCACTGATTGACCTGGATCCTGCAAATACCAAAAATAGTATCCGCAAATATATGATGCTTGGTAATGCTTATCTGCAATATAGTCCATTAAAAGATCTTACAATCAAAACTACTTTTGCTCCAAACCTTGTTGTTTCGAGAACCGGATTATACGAAAGCACATATTCACAGGATCGTGCAGGATCTGCCCCATTAGCTTCAGCCGGATCTAACTATTCTTTCAGTTATACCTGGGATAATCAGATAAATTATAAGTTTAAAATCAACCAAGATCATTCCTTTGATGTAATGGGATTGTGGAGTGTTTATACCGGGAATATTGAAGATTATTCAGCTACTACGGTCGGTTATGCCTGGGATTATGAATGGTACAATCTGGGAGGAGCAACTAACCTGAATGGAACTACTGCTGTACCTGTAAAAGTAACCAGTAATTACAAAGAATTTTCCATGCTTTCGGCAGCTGCCCGCTTAAATTATTCATATAAAGGAAAGTATTTATTGACAGCTTCTTTCCGTTCGGATGGTTCATCTAAATTAGCTCCCGGACATCAATGGGCATCATTCCCATCAGCCGCTGTAGGTTGGAGGGTAACAGAAGAATCATTTATGAACCCGACTAAAGAGTGGCTTTCAAACTTAAAATTAAGAGGTAGTATTGGATATACAGGTAACAACAACATTGACCCATATCAAACTAAACCACTTATTAGTTCTACTTCTACTTATTATAATTTTGGAACTACGCTAGCCATGGGAACACCACTTGGCTCACCTGCAAGTTCGGTATTAACCTGGGAGAGAACACGGGAACTTGACTTCGGGCTTGATTTCGGATTCTTAAACAATCGTCTAAACGGTAGTGTTGATTTATATGACAGATATTCTACAGGACTATTACAATCTGTAAATCTCGCTTATGAGTCAGGCAAAGGAGCTATTACACAGAATATAGCAGAACTAAGTAATAAAGGGGTTGAAGCTGCACTGAATGGTTTAATTATAAATGAAAAGGATTTTTCCTGGACTGTAAATGCTTCATTTGCAACTAATGCTAATAAGATTGTCAATCTGTTTGGCCACGATGAGAGTACTTATAAAGTATTGAATAGCAAAACGCAAAAATGGTTTGTTGGTCAAAACATTAATTCAATCTACGGATATGTTTTTGATGGTGTTTGGACAGCAGATGATATCAAAACTGCCGTTGAAAATAAAGATCCACGCGTAGTCAATTCAAGTGGTATCGTAATTGCAAAAGAAGGACAGGCTAAAGTAAAGGATTTCTATACCGATGGGAATACTGATGGGAATGTCAAAGGAATCGATGTAAATGACCGTCGTATACAGGGGCATACTGATCCTACCTGGACCGGTGGACTTGGTACTACTATAACCTATAAAGATTTTGATTTTAATGTAAATCTTTATACTGCACAGGGAATGACAGTATTTTCACCCTTTATGGAAGAATTTACGTTGCTCACCGATAGAGGTCGTCAAAAATTAAATATGGACTACTACATACCTGCAGGTACCTACCGTTTAAGTACAACCGATGGATCTTTTGTAGCTACAACTGAAGCTCACAATTCTCAAATGTATCCAACTCCAAACAGCATTGGAAATTATTGGCACACAGCCAGTTCCGATGCTAACAATGATATGCCAGGTGCATGGGTTGATGCTTCATACGTCAAAGTACGCAATATGACGTTGGGCTATACCTTACCTAGAAAAGTAACAAAAACTTTAAATATCAATAGTTTTCGGTTGTATTGCAATGTTTTGAATCCTTTTGTGTTTACAAAATATGTAGGATTTGATCCGGAATGGGCAGCAGCAAGCATGGGTAAAGACAATGGTCCGAGTACAATTACCTACCAAATTGGTGTAAATTTAAAATTTTAAATCATGAACAATCAAATAATTTTGAAACATATGAAAAAATTAATAATATGCCTCATAGGTATAGTGACACTTACATTATTCGGGTGTTCTAGCTTTCTGGATGAGGAAAACAAATCGGCTACAACTGCCGATGCTTACTATGCAACTGCAGCAGGATATGAAACATTGATAAACTCGTGCTATTCGACGCTCAGAGATGTTTACGGTGGTGACACTGAGATATTCACCGCTGGCACTGATATATTTACAGCCGGCCGCGGGAAACTCACTGATGGATCGAACGGTCTTGATACTTATGCTGATTTACTGCCAAATAACACATCGGTAGAAAATTTCTATAAAACAGTTTATCAGTCTATTGCCAGATGTAATGATGCCATTCATTATGGAACCGGGAAGAGTGCACAACGGGTTGCCGAGGTTCGATTCTTACGTGCATTTTACTATTTTCATTTAGTTCAACATTTTGGCGATGTGGCTTTGGATACTACTTTTATAGACTATCCTGCAAAATCATTTGAGCGCACACCAGCCAAAGATGTTTACAATGGCATCATTACTGATATGAAAATTGCTTTGGCTAATTTACCTGCTGCCGGGGCAACCCCTGACGGTCGTGTAAATAAACGGGTTGTGAATCATTTTCTGGCACTTGTGTATTTAACAAGGGGATATCAATCATTTGCTGAATCAGACGATTTTACAAATGCCAAAGCCTATGCCACCGCAGCTATCAACGGACAAGCTTTGTCAACAATAAAATTCAGCGGTACTGCTGCAAACAAAGGTGTATTCTGGCCCGGGAACGAGAAAAATGCTGAGATACTCTTTTCTGTTCAATACAGTAGCGCCTCGTTATCAGCAGCCACCAACGGGAATTCGCAGGCTTTTTATTATGGTGCATATTTGGGAGGTCCTGAATCAAACAATGCAACTATGGACGGTAGCCCATATATGAATACTAAATTGCAACCAACCGCTAAACTGTATGCGCTTTTGAGCGCTGATGCAAATGACACCCGTTTTGGTGATACATTTATGCAAAATGTATATGGTAATGGGACTGCACTTTCTTTCTATTCATTCTTTGCAACTGCTCCGTTAGCAACAAAGATAATGTTCTATTATCCAAATCCGGGAGTAGCATTCGATGAAGCTGCCTGGCGGGCTGCAGATGCTGCAAATAGGACTACAACTGTAGTCAAACCTGCAGGAACAAATTATGCCAACTGGGCTGATTTAGCCGGTCTGGACAAGCAATTCCCCTGCATAAAGAAGTTTTCAGACCCTTCTTCAAAGTCCAGTTTTAGCACCAAAAGTAGTACACGGGATATTTTCCTTGCACGTTTGGCCGAAACATATCTGATTCGCGCAGAAGCTGAGTTTAAACTGGGAGATGCTACAAATATGGCAGCTGCTACCGCCGACATTAATGTGGTACGTGGTCGTTCAAATGCAACAGCGATTACTTCGGCAGATGTCACAATTGATTATATTCTTGATGAGAGAGCTCGCGAACTTGCCGGTGAATACCAACGCTGGGAAGATCTTGCAAGAACAGGAACACTTACAACACGGGTTCCGGGAAATAATCCAAGAGTAGCAACTTCAGCTATTATGAAAGGAAGTGATGGTAATTTCAAGGTTTTACGTCCTATTCCACAAAATGCAATTGCTGCTAATCAGGCAAGTGTAAGTCAAAATCCGGGTTATTAATACAAAGAAATTATTCTTCTAAATAAAAAGTCCTCAAAATCAATTAATTTGGTTTTGAGGACTTATATTGTACGTGCTGAAACAAAATCATATTCAATTCAAAACTACGTTGTTTCCTGAAAATAAAAAGCGTAACGCCTTACAGACGCTACGCTTTAAAAACTCAACTATAATAACTATTAATTCAATGCAATTTTAAAGGTTTGATTGCCATTTTTCACTATGTAGATACCTTTTGATCTCGAGTTCATATTAATATTGTCTGTGGAACTAAGAACAAAACGTCCTGTGGCATCAAAAACTTGAAGTGATTGATGAGTTGGATTCAGAACGGTTTGTCCGTCAAATGACACACCATCAATCTTTGTTTGAGCAAAGGAAGTGCCTAAATCGGTAGTGCCGGTAACAAACGGAGAGAATGTATCAAATGTTGCCGTATAAGAGTTATCCGTACGACTAACATTCACATTTACATAGGCACTATTGATATAATGCCCTATACAGTCAGCAACCGAAGTTGCAATTGCTGCTGAAGGTGTCAGGGTAATGCTTGTTGATGATGCTGTAGTTGGCGTAATATCCCAGACTTTGGGGTTATAATTAAACCCTGCAGGGGCAATCGCAGGCAAAGTTGTACCAACGTTTACAGCCACATCGGTTGAGGTGGTTGGAGTCAGGCTTACCGGATCATAACTTGTTGTTGAAGCTCCAATTGGGAATAATTTAGCCGCAGATGCTCCAACATTTTGCGTCAGTTTTCCGGCACCATCAGTAACAATATATGAAGTTGAAGAACCTCCTGAAATAGAACCGGTAGAACTAACTGTCAGATTATTTGCACCCAAACTTAATGTACCAGTAGTCAAAGTAAGTGTACCACTAACCGTGCGTGCTGCATGAAGATTTACGCCATTCGTATTATTGATCGTTAAATTGGCTGGACCATTGATAGTAGGGAATTCCAAATCAGTTGAAGTTTGAGCACCAGCCCCACTATAAGTAAGGGTTCCTGCTGCACTATATGTAACGGTTGTACTTGCAATTGATTCTATAGCACCTGAGATCATAGTTAGTTTACCTACAGTGATACCAGACTTGAGCCCTAAATTCCGACCTGTAAGACCACCCGATCTAACAACTAAGTTTGGAATAGCCCACGAGGATCCATTTAGGAATCCATTGTAAATAGCGCTACCAGTACTTACTGTGGTACTCACTCCATCACCAATGTAAATAACTCCATTCGTAATATTGACAGTACCTGTAGATGTTATTTTTAAATCTCTTCCTGCAGCAGCTGTGTTAGTTGGGTTGACAAGAGTTACAGACCCGGAAGTAAAATTAAATGTACCACCTGCACCACTAACCTCAAAGGCATTTGAGCCACCAGACAAGGGAGATGCCCCCGTGAAGGAAGGTTGTGGATCAATAAATACATTTGCTCCATTAATGGTTGAAGTCCCTGTAGTTAATGTTAGTCGACCAAAAATTTGTACTGTTCCTGAAGTCAAATTGACAACTCCGGGGGTTGTACATGTCAAGCTATTATTTCCACAACCAATTCGAACTGTACCAGAAGTATTGACAGTAAAAGTTCCTGCACTTACAGCTAAAGAAGCTCCAAGTGAAGCATTTAAATTCGTAGAGTTATAATTAGTATAGCCTCCTGATCCATCAATCAGAAGAACTCCATTGGCACTCCCCAGAGTTTGATTACCCGAAGTATTGATGAGGTTACCAGCATTTTGGTCCCAGGTACCTGTAGTTAGAAGCAATAGCGCACTACCACCAAAATATGTATCGATTGTACATTTCACTTTGTCGCTTACGTTACTTTTTGTCAGAGTAATACCTCTGAATCGGGTCAATACAGGTGTTGTTCCTGAAAGGTCCTGTTCACCTGTACCATTAAATGTTACGTTACAAACTGTAGTACTTGAACCTCTTGACATATCAAATGTTCCATTGTTTGTAATGTGTCCACCAATCGCAAGTGTATTTGTAAATGATCCGGTAGCCTGAACAATAAATGTAGCGTTTGTTGCAACAGTTATGCTTCCTGTAACAACAGCAGCTCTTACGGCAATACCATCAAACGTAAGAATACCACTGACTCCCTGCCCTACTGTAAGGGACGCCACCGACACTGCCTGATCAATTGTAACCGTAACTCCATCGTTAATAAATACATCATCAGTTGATGTTGGGGCTGTCGTAGCGTTGCCCGCAGTTGCAGCATCATACCATGTTGTAGTGCTCCAGTTTCCTGTTGCTGTAGCATACTTACCTGCTGCCATTAGAGTGCCAGCAACAAATGTTATAAGTACTAAAAGAGTAAATTGTTTTTTCATAAGTTTCAAATTTAAAAAGATTTTTATTCGAAAATAATCGGTGTAAATATAGTTGATATAATTCGTATAATTATTCGAAATGAATGAAGAAATGAATGAGTATTTAGAATAATAAGATTGTGAAAGAAAATATTCAACTAACGGAAGTTAAATAGCCACCTTTCGAGCCAGACCTCCATTTATAAACAACAGATAGACCCCTTGTTGGCAATGTGATACAGGCAATGATATTTCGGACATATCATGTCCGTTAAAACTAGTTACAATCTGACCTGCAGAGTTATACATTACTACATTATTTAGCAGACTTCCAGCAGATTGAACGGTGATGGAGCTTTTATTACTGATGATTATCTGAAAATCTTGAGGTGTTATTGAAATTTCGTCACTATGGGTTATAGTACTTTGCAATGTTTCATACTCCACACTGGCCATTATAAACGGTCCAACACCTTTCAAATCGTTCGAAACTTTAACTCCTGCATCACTCCCATTCAGGTAATAATTGATCGTGCCATCGCGTGTTGGACTGGTTGAAGGACCTAAACCAGCTGATCTACAAATCAGATTTAGTGATAGTACGCCATTGGCATCTGCAGTAACAAAATTGGTTATCAAACCCTGATACGCTTTAATAGCAGCAGCCTGATAATCGTCCTTTGAAACCAAACCCAGTCTAACAGCTTTTAGCAATACATAGGTAAACATGCTCGAAGCTGACGCTTCCAGGTAGTTGGCTGTTCCATTGGAAGACATAGTATTATTGTATCGCAAGAGTTGATACCAACAGCCACTTGTTGGGTCTTGCCAACGCTTAATTCCCGCAGCGACCTGATTAAGAATATCCACCAATTCCTGTCGGCGGGCATAGTTTGCGGGCAGAATCTCCAACACATCCACCAGAGCCGCTGCATACCAACCCATTCCACGCCCCCAGAATTCTTTGGAACAACCTAAAAACGGAGCCGTTTGATTGGCCCAAAACGAGTTGGCATCGGTAGGAGTTGCCGACCATGCATGATAATTGAGTTGATAAGCAGGGTCATAAGTTTTGCTATGAATGAGCACAAACTGGTTTACAATATCATCGTAGGCAGCACCGTTGTTGAAAGTTTTCTCGTAATTGGCGTAAAATCGCGTCCCCATATACAAGCCATCGAGCCACATTTGATGCGGATATGATGCTTTGTGCCAAAAGCCACCTGTAGCAATGTTGTTGGTACGTGGTTGTTTAGATAATTGTTTTCGAAGTGTGTCCAGTGCAACTTTATATTGAGAAGCATTTTCTGTGGTATAAATTTGCATCAGAAACTGTCCCGGGTTGATATTATCAAGTGTGTAGGCTGTAAAACTATAACCTGATATTTTGCCAGTAGAGGAATTTACAACAGCTTTGGCATGATTTAATGCATAATTATAGTATGTGCTACCACCATATTTGTTGTAAACTTTAAGGACTGATTCAGCAAAAAGTCCGTTTGGGTAATCCCATGTTAGTAACGTTCCGCTGCGTGACATCTGAGCATCCGCCATTCGTTTGGAATATGGGTCGACAGCAAAAACATTGCAAACGGACATTAGGGATAAAACGAGAAAAAGAAACAACGGAATCGTTTTTGACTGTGACATTCTGAGAGCATTAAGATTAAGAAGCAAAAATAGCTAGTTAATAATGATTTTTGAGTAATTGTTTTGATATTTAATTACATAGACTCCCTTTGCAAGTAGTGCTTTATATGTTTTAGAGTTGACTAAAAAGCCACTTACTGAGAATATGTCAATTGGTTCCGAACAAGTCAAATTTCCATTCTGAATTTTCAGATCAATGTCTTTTTCAAATCTTATTTCATGTATAGCACTGCTATTTCCATACAACACAATTTTGGTAACAGACAGCCCGCTTGAACTGGACGTTTTAATCAGTATATCATCACTGCCGGTTGTTTTTGGAATAAAAGTAGTTGTGGCTTCCACGTTTGCCTGCGTCGCATAAGCCGTTTTGTCATTACCGCTACCACCATCCGAAATGACAACGGGGCGTGAAGTTGATGTATTTGTGAACGTAACATCGACGCTACTGCAACCAATCACTTTCACAGTAAGGTACGCCGATGTACTACCCCATTTGTAACCTGTACCCGAACTCCAACTCACACTACCGCTTTTTACTATCCACGCCGGTTCCTGCGGCATGGTTTTGCAGTCGAGAATGGTGGTGTATTTCGCCAATCGCGTAGAAGTGTAGTCTGTTTCGGTAGGTGCATCGGGCACTGTGTCGTTCAGGTTTTTCACTACGATTGTTCCTGTTACTTTGGCATTGGACAAGGCATCAGTTGTTTCAACCGTGAAACCATAAGTGCCGGTGGTGATTGGTGTTCCCGAAATTATAATGGTGTCTGTTTTCAGTACAGCTTGCGTTCCGGCAGGCAAACCGGTGGTTTTAAACTGCGTGGCACCACCCATTTTGTAGCTAAATGTTTCAATGGCGTTTCCAATAATAATGGTTTGATTGTTTTTTCCCACCAGCGTCAACGTAGAAGGTGTTACCGGATCGATATTGTCCGAAGTGGTAAAACACCATAGTGGTCCTTGTATCTCACCATCGGCAGTCACTGTATTTACCCGCCAGTAATAGGTTTTATTAGCTTCCAACGTTGGGGTATTGATTGCATTCGCAGTGGTTTCACCCAACAACTCAGGCTGTTCGGTGGTTCCAAAATACACTTTTTGCGAAACAGCATTGCGCATTGGAATCCATTTCAGTGCCGTAATTCCTGCTGCCACTGAATAACGTCCGTTGTATGGTTGTGGCAATGCTACGAAAGGCAATACTGCCGGCATCACAGTTTCGGGATCCCATTTGCCATCAAAAGTCCAGGCAGCGTCTATCAGTTTACGATTAGCCAACGTCAGCGTATTGGCAAACCAGGTCAGGCCGGCCAACCCCGTAACTCTATAAAAATTGGTGGTGGCACTTGTTCCCAACGAGGCTATGCTATCCGAGAAATGAACATCCAAATAATAGAATTTAGCGTAATTCTGGGAATTTTGAAGTTTTACCTGTTTGTTGTATTCGCTGTGAACGGAACCGCCCTGAATAACCAGTTTTTGATCTTCGGTAGCCACACCTTCGTGCCAGATGGGGCTGGAGCTTTTGGTTTCGGTAAATCGCGAATCGATGGCATAGCAATAGCCACGCGGACAGAAGGCATCAATGCTTCCACGAAAGTTGCAATTATTCACGTAATACATGCCACCCGCTTTTCCCCAGGGTGCAAAGGTATCTTTCCACAGGCAAAGCACATCCAGATTGATAAACCACAACTTTGTAGAACCTGTCTCGGTACGAATTACCTCAGTGTAATCTTCCGAACCTTCAAACGTATTGCGGACATACATATTGGCAATGACAATATCGTGCATATTTCCGGCAATATTGATAACGCCGGTGCCTGTATTTACGCCATGTGCAGCATACCAAACCGCACGCGGCAGGTTGAACTCGATATGCGTTCCACTGCGGGATTCGCCAACTAATGCCACGTAACTGCAAGCGATAGATACCTGCTCGTTGTACAAACCATTTTTTACGATAATGGTTTTCCATTCGGCATTTGTGGTAGGAATACTGTTTACCGCTTCCTGTATGGTTGTAAAATTACCTGTGCCATCTTTAGCTACAATTATTTCATTCGCAGAAAAGGCTGAAATACAGCAAAACAAGGTAGTGCAAAGCAAAAATATCTTTCTCATTTTAATTCATTTTTACCAATTTCAACGACTGACGATAATTTCCGTTTATAAAGTCAACCACATAAATTCCCGCTTTAATATCATTATTGAACCGGATTGTGCGTTTTTCTCCAATCATTAAATCCCCGATGTTGACTGCAACAATTGCTTTTCCGGTTAAATCTGTTATCTGCAGTTGAGCATTTCCATTTTCAACAGCTTCTATGTCAAAAGTTGTTGCCTGCATGAACGGATTAGGGTATGCTTTCAGGTTTTTCGCAGCCGATTGAATGGTTTTAAGTCCGGTTGTTGGGACAAATTCATAAGCTCCCATATCAACTGCAGCACCATAGAAACCGGTTAAACTGATATCGAAACTTTTCAATGTCGCAGGATTCATTCCCCGAACAACATTGCTGCCTTTGTCTATAAAAATGGAGTTCGGTTTCAATCGTCCGAAACCATTTTTGGGTAAACTTCCATCGGTTTCACGCGGTGCCAGAAAATCAGCTTTTGATGTACTTACAAACTGGTTGTAAATGGTTTTCTGGTCGAATGAAGAACCCGTTGCAGTTTTATAAGGCACTAAAGCCGCAGCACCATTGATATTGTTCCACGAGTTATTTTTCTCGGTAGTTCCGGCAGCCAAATCGAACATCTGAGCTTCGCCACCTACTTTGGCATCAAAACTGATGTTATTGCGTAAATCGCTCGGATAAGCACGTACCCTGAAGTTTTTCAATCCCTGCCAACCTACACAGTTGAAAATAAACAAACTATCGGCATTATTATTTTCGCTGTAACAAGCTCCGGTTGAATAACCATCAAACGACACACAATTGCGCACCTGATGCTTTGCAGCCCAACCATCGCCACCAAGTTTAAATCCATTTCCGTCGCCGTTCCAGGTTGAAGGCGGTGTGTTTTTTTGTCCGTATTCCCAATCAGGGTCGTTGGTAACTATCAAATCGGGATTACCATTGCCCATAGCCCAGCAAGAATCCACATAAATGGTATAGTGCGTCATGTAAAAATCCCAACCATCGTCGGCATTTTCCCATGCGCGACAACCAACAAAACGATTGTTTGCCCCCGGCGAAAGCTTGCAGGAAAAACCATCAGCGTTTTCGTACGAAGTTCCCCAGTCGAGGTTACGATAAGCATCACAGTTTTTTATCACATTATAGCACACTTTATCGACAGCATCGGCGACATCTTTCGCCAATCCAATCTGAATGCCACCGTCTCCATTGTGATGTAAAACCAGTTGCTCGCAGATATTATAACTTCCTTCAATTTTAATTCCATTGTCGGGTGCCTGACAAATTTCAAGTCCTTTTAAGTAATAGTAGTTACCTGTAATTTTAAAGCCACGAGCCTCTCCACGAGCAGTAGCATCCACCACCGTGTACGATGAGAAAATATCGTAAAAATTCAATACCGGTTTCTCACCCGGATAATTGAAAATATTGTAATATCCCTGTGGATTCCCATTTTTAGTCATAAAAACAGTCGCCGAATAACGATAGGTTCCACCACGCATAAAAATGGTATCGCCCGGTTCAGCCATGGCTAATGCTTTGTCCACCGTAAATACCGGCGAACTTATTGATCCCGTATTGGTATCGCTTCCGCCTTTTTCCACCGGAGCACAGTAAATGCTGGCATGAATGGCCGATTTAAACGATGCTGTGACATTTTTTATCGTATCAACAATAATAGACGTAATTAATGATGATCCATTTACATCGCCTGTCCAACCCAAAAAAGTAGATTGTGACGCCGGATCGGGAACAGCCTGCAACTGAACGGTTGAGCCTTTGGCGTAAAAAGGTGCATCCGGTGTGCGAATAACGGTTCCTTTCCCCTGAATACTGACGTTCAACGCAAATTCTTTTGTGCCTTCAGAAGCACCAACAATGGTTATTTTATCCAGATTCGGGCCACCATTTGCTGTAAGCGAAGTTAGTAATACCTGATTCGTTCCGTTGCGTAAATTTAGCGTTACAGATGTTTCAAGCCAGGTTGTATATGCACCCGAACTCCCAAAAGCCTGACTGGCAACCTGCAAAGTACCATTGACAGTAAAGCTCATGGCGCGGTCGTCCGATTTGCCGTTTGCCCAACGAACTTTCACGGTGGCTGCCGGCATATCTTCAGCCAATGTAAATTCAAGTAATAAGGTACTTCCTACGGCATTGGTCAAATCAACGAAACTACTGCCGGTATAACCAGCATGTTGCGTGTCGGTTTTTCCAACAAAAGTTCCACTTTCGGCTTGTACAACCACGTCGGCAAAACAGTTCATCGAAATAATCAAACTTGCAACTAGCGAAACTATTATATTATGTGTTTTCATGGATTATATTTTTAATCATTCAACTTTAGAATTTTCAGGATTTTATACTTACCACTTTCATAAACAGTACGTTTAATCAACAATCCTTCGTGATATGTGTGTATTTCCTGACCATTCAGATCAAAAAATCTTTCCGAAACAACTTTTCCGAAATCCTCATTCAGTTGGTTCACCGCACTCAGGGTATAAAGTGTGCCCGTGATTACCAGATTCCTGATATTCACATCTTTGGTACTGTTGTTATTGAACCGAATATAGATGGTTGGACCCCACGGAGCAGAAGTTGAACTCAAATCAATCAATTTTCCTGTCACCCAACTTGTGCTTCCATTTTTTGCCTGAGCACCAACCTGTTCCCATGTGATATTGTCTTTTGAGAATTCTATAATAGCTGCACCGCTGGATGAACCTACTGCCTGAAAGTCGAAAATTGCACTTTCGGCAGAAGCCAAATGAAACGGACCCCAAACGGTTGATTTAGCACCGGTAGCCACGGTGAACTGACTTGCCACATTCACAATCACGGTTTTCGTTCCCGTTGGACGAGTACCACCTGTACCAGTTCCGGTTGTGTCTACAACAGTTGTATCTTTCTGGTCGGGAATTGGATAGGTCCATGCTCCGGAAACAAATTCTTTTGCACCCAAATCGGGTTTTGCTCCGGAATATGGAATGGCATAAAATGGTTTCAGGCGAATGATGGTCTGAACAGTTGCTTTATCGATAGCCGGATTATTGCTTTTTAGTTTGAATAACGAAAGAATGCGAGGATCTGTCAGGCGATAATCATCATCCCGGGGCACCATATAGTCGGCCACATTGAGGCTTTCGAACATATCGTCGGTAAAGGAAAGTCCGAGGTTCCAGCTATTGGTTGTTTCGGTGCTTCCGACCACAATGGCTTGCCCTGTTCCGGCATACGAAAGGTTATTTATCATCACATGTTTTCCCATGGTTGGCGTTTCTTCAAAGGCAAAATTTCCCATGCCGTGGTTGTTGTAACCAGTGCAATTGATACAGGTAATGCCCCATGAATTGTGGTTTTGGTCAAAGCCTTTACCTACGTTGCCAAATGCAAAACTATTTACAACCACATTGGAGGCATTGCCGTCGACACCGCCACCGCCACCAAGTTTGAAACCGTTTCCGTCACCCTGATAGCTGGTAATCTGATCGGCCCAATAGTTTACACCATTGCCGTACGACCAGCAACTATCCACCAGAATGGGTTGATTTCCACCGTACACGTCCCACCCATCATCGGCATTTTCCCATGCACGACAACCACAGAAAACGGTTCCTGTACCTTCTTTGGCTGCAAAACCATCACCATTTTCACCATTGGCAGAGATATTACAATTTCGGTACGAGTCGCAATTGAGAATATAAGCATTCACTGCACCGGCTGCTAACGCAATTCCGTCCATACCGCATTCTTCGATAGTCATACCCTCGAGTGTAATATTTTCACCGGCAATAATGACTCCATTGTATCCGGCTTTGTAGATTTTGATACCACGCACACGCCAGTAAGCCTGACGCAAATCCATTCCGCGATAGGTAGAACTTTCGCTACCGGCATGGCGCATGGGAGTGCAATCGAAGACGGGTTTCTCGCCACGAACGGCCGAAACCAATACCGGAGCAGTTTTAGTGGCAGGGTTTGAAGCTTTTATGGTTGAAGAAACGGTATATGTTCCGCCTTTTACCCACAGTGTATCACCGGCAACGAGTTTGGTGAATGCTGTATTGGGCGATTGCCAGGCAGTTTGAAGAGTCAGTCCGTTGCTGGAATCGTTGCCTGTTGGAGACAAATAGTATTGTTTTGCCGAGAGAAACGGACACAATAATCCCAATAGAATGAGGAAGTAGTATTTTTTTATCATGTGATTTAAGGTTGAAAATAAGCACATAAAAAATATCACACAAAGTCGCCAAGACGCCAAACAAAATTGTAAATATTGACCTTTGTGCCTTCGCGACTTTGCGTGAAAATAAATTTATTATCTGACTACAATCATTTTACTTGTTTTAGTTGTATTTCCAATAACTAACTGACACAAGTAAACGCCATTGCTAAGTGACGAAACTGATACAGGAATAAAATATTCTACACCCGAGTCGGCTTGTCCTTCGTAAGCTTTTGATATAACCTGACCATTCAGGCTGCAAATATTAATCGTTGCACGACCTGAATTTTCAGTGCTGAATTTCACTACTGCTTCGTTTACACATGGATTTGGCGAAACAGATAAATTCAGCTTGGCATTCATGTTCATGATTACCTGCAAGCCTGTATTAATCTGACCTTCCTGAAGTTCATACGGACCTAAATCGCGACCTGCACCGTAAACAGCTTGTTTCAACCAAGGAAATTCATCGGTATAAGGTATATTCTTCCAAAGTCCTTTATCTACCAATACACTACCTGATTTCAAACGGGCAAATTTGGTTGGTAAACTACCATCGGCACCACGTGGAGCTTTGGCATCATCTTCGCTCAAGCTAACGTAATCCGATGCCCCAAATCCACGAACAACATTGGTTTTCCACGCTTTATCTGAGGTTGACAACATGGCATTATTGCTATCCAAGCCACCGGCAATTTCTATATTTCCAAAACAAACATTGTTGTAATATTCGCAGTTGGTCGCCGACTTTTCAAACATAAAGTCGTAACCACAACCAAACGCCAAACAATTCACCAACAATTCACCAACACTTCGCCACCATTGTGACTATTTTGGTCGAAACCTTTTACAGAACCTGTTTTGTTACAGTTGAATGCCACGCAATTCCATGCTTCGTGAATACCTTCCGACGAACCACCGGTACCGTTTCCGCCCATCTTCACTCCATTTCCATTTCCCTGGAACGAGCCTGTATCATTTGTCCAGCCAAAGTTCTCGGCACGACCGGAACCCCATGCCCAACATTCAATAATCTTCACAGCATAATCCGTTTCGTATAAATCCCAACCATCATCGGAGTTATCCCACGAACGGCAGCGAATAAAGCGATAGCCGATTCCATTGTGCATTTTACAGGCAAAACCATCGGCATCACCTCCATTGGTATCCATATCATAATTCAGATACGAATCACAGTCAATAATATCGTTGTAACAGCAATAGCTTCCATCATTTTTTGAAACTCCCGGGTTTGTATCGGAGAAAACATGCCCGAAACCAAGTTGAATACCACCGTCATCGTTATAACTAAAAGTACAGCGTTCCACAATATTATGATTTCCTTCCAGTTTAATGGCATTATCGCCGGCCTGTGTAATGTGGATACCAAAAATATGATAGTAGCTTCCATTCAATTGAATACCTCTAATATTTAATTGTTTGGGTTGGTCTTTGAAATTCAGAATCGGAAATTCACCGGGATAGTTTTTAATGGTAATGCGTTTAGCAGCTGTTGCAATTGTATATAGTCTAACTGTTGTTTTTGTTCCATCTTTCATCATGTTCGGATAATATGTACCTCCACGACAAATAATAGTATCTCCGGGCAAGGCAGCATCATTTGCTTTCTGAAGGTTGTACCAGGGTGAATCAAATGTTCCTTCGCCCGAATCGCTTCCTGTTGGAGCAATATAATACGTTTTTGCATCGGTATTAGAGCCAACACCGAGCAGTTGAACCTGTGCTGAAGCGCCACCACCAATCAAAGTCAGATTATAATTATATGATTGTAATGATGTTGGTGAAAATTGCACATAAACAGTGTCGGTTGCCAAGGTGCTTCCGGCATAAGGTAAATTAAGTGATGATGTAAAACCACTTGATGGAGAAATAGATATCAGGAAATTAGAAGAAGCACTAAGCGTTATGTCCCCAACTAATATATTTCCATCGGCCGGCAACAAGTATTTAGCGGAGACGGTAAAGCTCCGTTTTGAGAAAGTGCCTGTTTTTACTGACCCGAAATTAATTATTGAAGGATTGATGGTAATACTCGAAACCTGCGAGGTAAGTTGCGAAACGCGACCAACCGTAGAAGTCAGGTAGTTTGAGTTTTCAGCAGTTCCGTTGTATTCAAATACGGCAAAATGATAGGTTTCACCAGCTTCGAGACCTGTAATCAACACGTTATCGTCGTTTCCGGCATAAGCTGCTGTTACGTTCGTGTCAAGAAGTTTTGGCAAATTCAGGTAAGCAGTTCCGTCTACCGGCGTCCAAGCTACTGGAGATCCTTTGGAATAAATCAATAAACGACTTGTACCATTTCCTTTGGTGAAGTTGATTTTCATGGAAGACCCAGTTACTTCCGAGGCAGTAATGGAAGCCTGAGTGGTTGGTTCATCGCCCATAGTAGAAACGGTGACAGTTATATTATCAACATAAATAGTAGCCGATCCGCAAAGGAACTTCAGCAGAACGCCTTTTGTCCCGGCTTCGCTCACCGACATATTGGTCTGGGCGTAGGTTGATGACGAGCTAACCGTTGCCGTTCCAATACTTGTCCAATTTGCACCATTATCAACAGACTTATAAACCGTAATAACTTTGCCACTTCCGCTCCCACGATGAGTAAAACTTACCGAAATAGGTTTATCAATGGCGGGTGAAATCATATAACCATTGGTATTCATAGCTGCACGGTTACTTCCATTATCAGCTTTACCAAAAACGCCATTGAGTTTCCATGTGCCGGAAGCCAGTGTGGCTGTTGTTTCAGACGAAGGTGCCGCGGCAGGCATACCTGTTTCGAAAGTTTCGGAAACCTGAGCTGAGGCAAAGCCTACAAAAAATAGTAATCCCAATAAGAAAAGAGTAGTTTTTTTCATATGCATTTTTATGTAAGGTATTAATGAAAAAGTTGACAAAGAAGGATTAGTGCTTCTTTGTCAACTTTTTCTTATTTATCGTTTGATAAATTTTTGAGTGGTAACGCGACCGGACTTATCAGTTACCTGAACCAGGTAAATTCCATTGTTTAATTTATGTGTTTCAACTATTTGCGACAGAGTTGATTGAGCAACCAGAGAGCCTGATAAGTTATATACTTTCAACGCAGCAATATCTCCATAAACAATCAAAGCTGTTTCTGTTTGATACATCTGGAACGAAACTCTTGGTGTTTTGACTCTTTCGACTGCTGATGTAACATCATAAGTTTTTACATAGAAATCGTAAATACGAATTCCTCCGGAAGTTGTTGTATTAATGAATTTAATAGTAACTGGTTTTTTAGTTGGTTCCAATCCAATGGCGAGCATTATATCCCAATTCAGCATTGTTTGTTTTGCCAACGAAGCAGAAGTCCATGTTTTGGTTACTCCTCCAACTGTATATTCAACGTTCAACGTACGGGTTCCTGTAAAATTGAGATTCATTTTCATTTCAACCAAACTGGGTGAAGTCCACATAGCATAACCGCCACTACGCTCTACGTTGATTGCACCAATCGTACAACCCGAAGGGGCTGTGCCTGCTGATTCAACATATGCCGGATTTAATATAGTTGGATTGGCAGCAACTGTTCCATTTCCAATTGAAAGTACTCCCTGAAGGTCAGCCGGCAAGTGATTGATTGAGTCCTGAAGATGATACCAGTCTCCGGTTAGAATTTTCGTCGGTAATACGCGAACTATGTTGCAATTAATTTCAACACCCGAGCCTTCCATACCACCAATTGTAGTTACTGAGAACGATCCATCTTCAGTTGGAGCACCTGAAATTGTAAGTGTTTTAGCAATAACATCTTTTACAGCAGTGATACCGGCAGGCAAAGTTGAGTACGAGACATCAGTTGCTCCACCACCCCAGGTAAATACAGTTGTTATCATTGCATTTCCAAAAAATACTTCTTGCACAGCTTTACCCTCGCTTAACACAAGACTGGCAGCAGCAACTGTTGAAATCTTAATTGCTCCGGACAGGGTAATAGCATTCGTTCCACCTACATTGACTATGCTGTAAGTTCCTTCTGTTGTAGGAGTTCCCAAGATTGTAACTGTTTTTGCAGTGGCATCTTTCACTGCTGTTAATCCATCAGGCAAATTGGTGACTGTTACATCTGTAGCAGCACCACCCCATTTATAAACCGTTGAAGTAATTGCTGCACCGGAAAATACAAACTGATCGGCTTTGCCTGAAATAAGCGAAAGTGTAGCCGTAGTTGCCAACCCTGTTTCATAAGCACCCATATCAGCTTTTCCATCGTTATACAAAATTGAAATTGGTGCAAGCGTCAATCCACCCGGGCTATGTGCTGCCGGGCTGAAGTTTTCTATATTTTCACCCGCATTGATAAATTTACTACCTGAAATCAATTTACAGAAATCATTATCAGGCAAACTACCATCCGATTGACGATCAGCCAAAAATAGCGTAGAAGACAAACTTTTGAACTGAGCCGAGTAGTCCTGAGCACTTTTTACAACACCATTTACTTTGTTTCCATCCTTATATGGATCGCAACCATCAAAAGTAGTCCAGCTATTAAATGCCGTGTTTGGAACCTGTGCTCCGGTTTTGTCAGCCGACAAAAACTCGTGATTTAATACCGTTGGTTTAAACCCAATGTTGTTACGCATATACATTGTTCCGTATTGAAAAATGGTAGGAAAACGATAATTATATTCATTCCCAAACGATACATTATTTAAAATATACATGGCTTCATACGCATTATTTTGGTCGAAACCTTTATGTAGACAATCAAATGCCACGCTATTACGAACAACATGAGCACCTACCGACTGAGCAAAAGCGGCACCACCCGAGGTTCCTCCACCTCCAAGTTTGAATCCGTTACCATTACCAATGCCTACTCCAGCCGAAGTTTTTCCGGCATTCCAACTCCAGCAATTATCAATAATAATAGGATGATAAACCATGTACAAATCCCAGTTATCATCGGAGTTGTTCCATGAGCGGCAACCATGAAATTCGGTACCCGGACCCGGAAAAAGCTTGCAGGCAAATCCATCGGCATCGCCACCATCGTCGGAACCACTGAATGACACTTTGTCGTAGTTGTACCACGAATCGCAATTGATAATTATATTACCTTTACAATAATTATATCCCGGATTGAACTGAGGTTCGCCCTTAATGGGAAACGATTGAGTTTCTTCAATTGAAAAATCCTTATACATCCCTATCTGGAGACCGGTATCATTATTATCATGAAATTTACAATTTTCGACAATATTATAGCTTCCTTCCATCTTCATACCGTTGTCTTTGGCATTACATAATTCCAGGTTTTTAAAATGCCAATAGTCGCCAAAATGGTTAACGTAAATACAACGGGCTTGTTTGAATTCATTAACCGAAGTTACAACTTCATTTGTTCCATCAATAATTACTTTCTCGCCGGGATATGCCCACAAGCAGATTCGTTTATCCGCTGTTCCGGCTTTTTCAATTTTCACCCGTTTGGTAAGCATGTAAGTACCACCGCGCAAATAAATAACGTCGCCCGGAGAAGCTTCGTCAACAGCTTTTTGAATGTTTAAATAAGGAGAACTTTCTGTACCCGGATTTGAATCGTTTCCGGATGTTGCAACATAAATTGTACGTGCAAAGGTGAGATGTGTGATGCATAGCATAAGCAATGCGATTGCGTAATTTTTTTTCATGTGATTTCTTTTAGATTTTGTGATTAGACAGTGCTAAAGTACTTTTCTAAACAATATTAAATGTGGATTATCTGATATTTTTTGTGCACATCACTAATATATGCAAAACTTATTTAATCGAGAAGACAAACCAATCGACTTAGCACAGTTATTTATTTGATTTTCTGCACAATATCAATCCTTATTGTATAAAACATACTAAAAAACTACTGGATAAACTTTCAATTACACAATAAAAAAAAACAGATAAATGGATATCCATTTATCTGTTTTTTATGTAAACGTTTTGTATTATTTCATCCCGATAATCTTCAATTTATCAATAGTGAGAGGTAATTTGATATTTGTTGATTTTCCACTCACTTTTATAACCTCCTGAATTGAATCCGGATAATAAAAGTCTGATATTTCAAAGTTTTTCACATTCTGTAAAATCAATGCCGGACCAGTTTGAGGTATAATATGTATGCCTTTGATATTTATTCCCTCCGACTCACTCAACTCAGCACCAAACATAGAAGTAATGTAAGCATTTTCAATATTAATATTGGATATGTTCATTTCTGGTAATCCATTGAAATACATGGCTCTACGAGCATTTCTCGAAACAATATTCTTCACGTAAATATTTCGGAATATCGGAGTTTCAGCTGTTACCGCAGGAATCTGGGCTTCAACCTGCTTCACATCACCATCCTCAAGTGACTCGGATGCCGATTTTCCACCATAGTACAGATCAAACAGAAAAGAATCAGTTGCAATATCAAACATGTATATATCACTAATATAAATATTTTCAACCACTCCTCCACGCCCTCGATTACTCTTGAACCGCAGACCCACATCTGTTCCAAGAAACTGACAATTCTTAACCGAAATATTACGAACTCCACCCGACATTTCGCTACCAACAACAAATCCACCATGCCCCTTGAACACTTTGCAGTTATCCACAATCATGTTTTCAGTAGGACGGCCACGTTTGCGTCCCTCTTCGTCTTTACCCGATTTAATACAGATAGCATCGTCGCCCACATCGAATTTACTATTTACAAGAATTACATTCTTGCACGATTCCACATCAATCCCATCACCGTTTTGAGCATAAGAGGGATTCCGAACAAAAATATTATCGATAATAACATTCGTACACATGAGCGGATGGATATTCCAACTGGGCGAGTTTTCGAATAAAACCCCTTGTAAAAACACATTCTTACATTCGATAAAATTAATCATTGCCGGACGCAGAAAATCTCTGATATCTACCCACTGCGAGTCAGTCAGCACGCCCCGTGGGACATTCATATCGCTCATCGACTCGCCTTTCAAGGATTTTTGAGTTGGAAACCAATACGTTGGGTCTTTTAAAACTCCACCCGATTTCAGCACCTTTTTCCAATAAATGTCAGTCACTTTCGCTTTCTTAAGTGGTCGCCATGCCTCACCGGAACCATTAATTGATCCTTCACCTGTTATCGCTACATTCACGGCATTACGAGCTGAAATAGGCGACTGGCAACGACGTGTTGACAGTCCTTCGAAACAAGTATTTACAAGGGGATATAAATTAAAATCGGGCGAAAAAAGCAATAAAGCACCTTTCTGTAGATTCAAATTGATATTGGACTTCAGTTCAATTGGACCCGTAAACCAAACCCCGGCAGGTACAACCAACTTTCCACCCCCTTTGAGTTCGAGTGCGTCAATTGCTTTCCTGAATGCATCGGTATTCAATGTCACCCCGTCACCAGCTCCACCAAATTCAGCAACAGACACCGTGTTTCCTTTGAAAACCGGAACTGCAATTTTTTGCATCGAAAAAGGAAGTTGCTTATATAAATAGTCATATTTATTCGACGACTTCACTATACCGGAGGTCAGAATAAATCCCGTAATACATACGAGCGTCAGTATTTTTTGTGCTCTGCGCATTGGCTATTAATTTTAGTTAAAAACATGCTTATTATTTATATTTTCAAATAAGCTTGAGAACAAGAGGTATTATTTTGGTTCACAAAACAATACCCCTTATAATTATTATTTACTACCAGCGAAGGTCTCCGGCAACACCCTTACCTGCAAAAGAAGTATCCTTAAGGGTAAAATCTCCACCAGTAGACGGAATTGTTGTTGAAACAGTAACAGGATTCACCCACAAATCGGTAGATTTACCAGAGTACTGTGTCATTTTAGGTTTAATAGAATAAAGCACTGAAGCTATCAGGGTTTCGTCTACAAAGTCTGAAGTATAATAACAGCCTGATACACTAATAGTTGGAGTTGAGGTTGTGTTAGTTACTTTTAAACCTGCTGAAACTGAACCAGAACTGCCAAAAATACATTTAGAGATAGTTATCCCATTGGTTATGTTTACAAAATCAAAAGAAAATAGTGCTTTCGTTGCTGCACTTTGTGTCGATTGATTGAAAGTACAGTTAGTAACATGTACCGAATTAATCGGTTTTGGCAATATTGCAGTTTGAGCAATCGAAATCAATGGATAATCAAACTTAGATATCGTTGAATTTGCAAACTTAATATTCTGGATATAATCATATGACTTACTTATATTTACAATTGCATAACCAGTCCCAACATCATTCATTATGCAACCATTAAATGTTAGATTTGTAATATCGTTACCACCGGTTGCTAAACCTCCAGAAAGTCTGAAAACTGTATTTGCAAAACTGTGAATATTACAGTTATTGAATTTTATATCTGTTACAGAGCATTGCACCTTATTGTTAAACACATATGCAACTTTTGTATTAGAAAGTAAATTTTCACAATATCCCGTGAGATTCAAATTCTCAAATATCAAACTATCAATGGCTGCTCCTGCAGGGATACCAAACATATTAGCTGTTGCAGATGCCCCTGTTTTCATACATACTGTAGGAAGTTGTGTTGGGGAAAGCCCTCTTAACTTTATACTTGAAGTAAACGATACGGCACCAGAACCAGTAATATAATTTCCTGTACCAGCAAGCAGTATTACCTGACCAGCAGTAGCACCAGCCAATGCAGCCTGAAGATTATCTCCATCATTGAGAATAACATCACCCTCGACTATACCGTATGTAGTCCCCCTGAGAATTGTTCCGTTATGAATTTGCACCTTCCATTTAGAATTATCTAAAGAACTCACTTGTTTTTCACCTGCAGCAGCTTCGGAAGGAGTAATAGTTACAGAGTCTCTTACTGTTCCTGCAGCATTTGTGAGAATAAAATGTGTAACATTTGCTCCAGGAGTCCATTTGATTGTTAATCCCCTGACACTAGTCATATAAGCACTATACAATTTCCCGGTATTGTTGCTTGTTCCATATCCTAAGAAAATATTTTCTGCAGGGGTTTTAAACGACAACTTAGAATTAAATTTTGAGTTCTTAAGTGAATCTGAGGCATTCGCTTTAATTTTCGCAAAATATTTTGTTTCACCAGCCAATTCCTTTTTGCAGGATAATTGAGTAGTGGTGGTGTCAATAATCGGATTACTATAGTTGATACTATCCGTACTTAAAATCAACGTATAAGATTTCGCACTATCAACTTGTGACCAGGAAATTGTTGCAACTGTTTTGTCTAACGAGCAGTTAAAGTTAATCGGTTGAAATATCCGTGGAAGTTGCAGTTCAGAGACTTCCTGACAAGAATATAAACCGAATAATGAAAGTAGGACAACGAATGAGAATAGACAATATTTATAAATTATAGTTTTCATTTTCAATTGTATTAAAGTTATCTTATTTGTCGTATCCATAATTATTATAGAGTTTGCCGTTACTTGTTCCAATAATCTGACCCATGATCGGTAGTAATTGACGTTTATCCGGATCACCTAAGTACAAGCTACTAATAAATCCATCGCTCAGGTAATATTCCGTTTCATATGAAACCCCGTTAGCATCTTTTGCGGAAGCCTTTGCTTGTGTCCACGTTTTTTTTATCCACCCGCCAGTTGGGTCGGTTGTAGTTTTTACTTCTGTTTCACCTCTTTGCATACCATAAAATGTAATCACTCTTTCCCCTTTAATTTTTGTATCTTTGGTTTTTTCTGTTGGGTATGGCACATATGTATATTTATAGTAAATAGTTGCAGGAACATCAACATACTCACCTGTTCCGTCTCGCAATGCGGTTAACTTAGCTTTTGCAATATCCATTGATGATTTCAATTCTCCCCAACGCTCCAAGTCATATTTTCGAATATTCTCTCCGCAAAACTCAAAAGCTCTTTCTTTCTTTATATTGTCTAAGGTTAACGGTAAATCGAATGCAGAAACTGCGTTCAATGATTGTTTGAAAGCTCTTCGACGAACCATATTAAGATATTCAGCCCCATCAGTTCCATTAAGGAAAAGATCAGCTTCTGCAAACATTAATAAAACATCCGCATAGCGAAGAACAATTGGAGAAACTCCATCGTCCTGACTTGACACCGGAGTTTTCACCCACTCTGCTCTCCATTTAGCAAGAGTAAAGCCAAGTACACCTGAAGATACAGATTGTTCCATAGTAGAGTCGATTGTGGCGCTTTTCACTACTTTATATGGGGCTATCGTTATATCCCTCCTACTATCGCTGACATTATAATCATAATAAAAGTAAGGCATTATACGAAACTGAATACTACTTATTGCTTGTGGGTTATAAAGTTGATTAGACAAATCACTATCTGATTCTCGGGGCAGTCCTAAATTATAAAGCATTCTCCCACGTGATCCTAAAAGATATGGTAACTGCCAAATTGCTTCGCGTCCATGAGTATCTAAATCCTGACATTGTTCGTAAAAAATATTTTTAAAACTTGGATCCAGAGCATATTTTCCATCTGCGATTATGTCTCTGCATGCAGAGCGTGCAATCGAATAAAGCTCTTTTTGACGAGTCTCCGAAGCAGTAATTTTAATCTCAGAACCATCGGTTCCTGTAACGGGACGCATAGAATACCCCGCTGCAGATAAACAAACTCTGGCAAGTAATCCTCTTGCTGCATCTTTGCTGACCCTTTTTGTTGTAAGCGTATATTTATTCGCTGCCGGAGCATAAAGTAATCCAACAGCTTCTTGCAAATCGTTGATAATATGATTGTAAATTGTATCTCTATCAGATTTTGGTAAATACACAGTTGCTTCATCTACAGGACTAAATCGCGCAGGGACATCGCCCCACCATTTAACCAAATCATAATAAAAATAGGCCCGCAAAGTTAAGGCTTCACCTAATAAATGACCCATATCATTTCCGGAAACAGGACTTCCATATTTGCGTATCCCGGCTATTGCCAGATTTGCTCTTTCAATACCCTGATATAAGCGACTCCATGGATTTGCAGCTCCAACATCATTATAATTACCATCGGTAAACGAAGGATTCGCATTATATAAAGCAAAATAATCATCGGCTTTACTTAAGGTGATAGAAGCCGGATAGGACCAACCCGACCGGTATTCTATATCGGTATTTATTCCCATCTGAAGCCAGAGTCTGTTTCTGTACGAGTTATTTTGTCCAAAAATATCATAGATAGCAGCTATAGCTTGATTTGCTGAATCTGGTTCAGTAAACACATCCTTATCAGTAAGCATTGAGACACTTGACACCTGTAAAAGATCAGTGCAAGATGTAGCGAATCCGAATGTCAATACTATGATAATTGTATATAATAATTTCTTTTTCATTGTATATTGCGATTTAAAAAGTTAAGTTTACACCAAAGTTAAAGGAACGACTTTTAGGATAAGCTGAATAATCTACCCCGGGAGTAGCAGGTGTTGCTCGTCTGGTATCTACTTCGGGATCGTAGCCCGAATACTTTGTGAGTACGAATAAATTATAGCCAGTGGCGTAAAGTCTGAGTTTTTGTACATACCATTTCTTAGTCAGTTTAGCAGGAAATGTGTATCCAACAGTCAAATTATTAAGCCTTAAGAAAGATCCATCCTCAATAGCCCAGGAAGTTACAGCGTAATTCCCTGTTGGTGAAGACCACATGGAAGCATTTGCGTTTATCTGGTTTAATGTTGCTGCATCTGTAACCTGAGCACCTGAAGCCCAATCAATTTGGGTATAGGAATTTGCTGTATTAGCTAATGAATTACGAAATTTATAGTATGAAGAACTTAGCTCAATTTTAGTCGCATTATATATATTGTTTCCATATACCCAGTTAAAATTTATACTCGCATCAAATGCTTTATAATTACCGCTAAAAGAGAATGCACCAAAATGTTTAGGATTTGTATCTCCTATTTGCCGGCGATCAGCATCTGTAATTTTACCATCGTTATTCAAATCCTTCAATTTCATAGAACCAGGTCCCCAACTCAATCCATCAATTGCACTGTTATCAGCAAAAATAGCCCCGTTTGAATCTGAATATTTATATATTGGCTTATTATTATCATCTCTTCCAATTTCAATTGCCGTTGAGTACTTCTGAGCGTTCATAACCCATTTAGAGCCACTCCATGTAAAATCATCAGCACTATACATTCCATCGTTCACATAACCATATATTAGTCCTACGGACTGCCCCGGAGTTACAACATAGCTGTTAGATGCTGTTAACATACTCCCAGCCCAACCCTCGTTGAAAGTATAACTTGAAAGAGTACCTATTTTACCTACAATATTTTTATTCGCACTTATATTAAATGAGAAGTTTAAATTGAAATCTTTTGACTGAACTAATATGGCATTTAGATTAAATTCTGTTCCTCGATTAGAAGTAGTAGCTGCATTCTGCCATTGACTGGAATAACCAACACCGGAAATGGTCATTTTTATTAATGCATCTTTAGTTGTATTCGAGTAAAGTTCAATAGACCCACTCAACCTGTTTTTAAAAAATCCATAATCTAATCCTAAGTTTCTGGTAATGGTGGTTTCCCATTTAAGATTTTGGTTCGCTAAAATATCACCTACTGTGTAAATATTTGGATATATGCTTGGATTCAGATAAATTGAATTTGACACTGAATATACGCGTTTAAATGCCGAATCATCTATTCTATTGTTCCCGGCTTCACCATAACTGGCTCTTAATTTGAGATTTGAAAGCCAGGATTGAGTATTAGCCATAAATTTTTCATCAGAAATTCTCCAACCAGCCGAAACGGATGGAAAATATCCCCATTCATTACCATTCGTAAACTTACTTGAACCGTCGGCTCTGAAAGTAAGTGCAAGTAGGTATCTGTCATACATATCATAATTCACACGACCAAAATAAGAAAATAATTTCTCGTCAAAATTATAAATATGGAATGTACCTATATTAGTTCCATCTGATAAATCAGCCCAAACATCTTCTGACATTTTTGTTCTGGTAAAACCTTCCAGATCCTGTGTAATATAGTCGGAAGATTTAATATATGTTTCTTGTCCCAAAACAACATTCAAATTATGCCCTTTGAATATATCATCCTTTTTGTAATTTATCACATTGGTATTCTGAAGTGTAGAAAGGTTAGTACTTCTGATTATAGTGGCAGGTGCAGGAACATTTTCAGGTAAGCGCTTTTTGGCTCCGCCAAGCCGCACATAATACGAACTCAATCCGTAGAAACGTTTATCAATTTTCTCAGAGTTTGTTAGTCCGATAGTCGAGTTAAAACTCAGATTCTTGGATAAATTTATTGTCAAACCACCATTGACGTTAAAGTCTTTATTTTTTTGTAATCTATTATTATCATCACTGGTCGTAAGCGGAGAATATAACTCTGAAGAAGCCTCTGTATCATCACCTTGTGTGGCCAAATTTTTTAGAGGAATAGGGGTGTAAATAACTGCACTTTTTACTCTGGAGTCACTTGTTGATTTTTCTGTACCCGTTTGATCGTTTGCACCGGAACCATTAATTGTAGTTGTTGTATAACGAGTAGAAAAATCTAACTTCAACCAATCTAATGGAGTATATTTTAATTTCACACTGAAGTTATCCCGCATGTAATTTGATCTATACATGATGGCTTTATCGTAAATATGACTAAAGTTACCGTTATAACTAAATTTCTTCTTCCCACCACTTATAGAAACAGTGTTATTCGTAACATAACCTGTGCTTCCAAATGTTTCATCCTGCCAATTTGTAGCGTTCTTATAGTTATATAAATCTATATCAGAGAAGTTACCAAAATATGGTTCATAATCGCTTGACACTTTATTACTCCAGACTGCTCTTTCATACTGTTTCTTTGCAAATTGGTAAGGAGTCAGAACATCTAAGAATTTTGACACCTGTTTCATTCCAACATATCCATTATACGAAACAGATAGTTTCCCTAGCTGGGCTGATTTTGTAGTTATAAGAATAACACCATTTGCACCTCTTGATCCGTAAATTGCAGTTGATGATGCGTCCTTCAAAACAGTCATATCTTCTATCTCTGAAGGAGCAATATCTTTTATGTCGTCTTTGGCAAAACCATCAACAATGTAAAGTGGCGTATTGCTTTGTGTTATAGAACCACCACCACGAACACGGATTTTAATTTCGGCATCCGGCGAACCTTCAGTAGTAGTTACCTGAACTCCCGTAAGTTTTCCGGTCAAAGCCTCTGCAGCACTGGACACCGGGATATCTCTCAATTGTTTTTCGCCAACCGATGCAACCGAACCGGTCAAATCACGTTTCTTTTGAGTACCATATCCAATTACAACAACTTCGTCAAGTGTTTTATCTGATGCCTGTAAGGTTACATTTATTATGTTCCCGGTAATGGGAAGTTCCTTCTTCTCCATACCCACATAGGTAAACACAAGCACTTTGCCATCCGCCGGAACATTAATTTTATAAGCGCCATTTAAATCGGTAATTGAAGCAACTTTTGTACCCTTCACCTGAACTGATGCACCAATAATTGTTTCACCAGTTGCGTCTTTCACCACACCCGAAACTGCCTTAACCTGAGCACTAGTGCTACCGAATGCAAATAGTGCCCCAATAATTGAAAGCGCAAAACGGTTGAAAAATAGCTTTTTAAATTTAATTGCTTCTTTCATTGTTTTTTCATGTATTAAATTATTTAATGTTTATAGATTTTATGCAACAAAAATAAAGCTTTGTTTCATGTTATGTGTGCAAAAAATGACGTTTATCAGTGGAGTTTTTGACTTATATGATGCCTCTTGTGACTCTATTGAAAGGTATTTATACATTTTCTAACCCAAAAAGGTTGGTTACCTTATTGTATTACAGGCCTATTTAATATTGCAATTTTATACTTTATCAGCATCAAAGCGCACACAGCAACAATAATCTATCATCCCACAGTTAAGTTTACTTATCATTCCAACGAATTCAGCCACTTTTGCTTCCATTTTATTCCAATTTCATTGTTTTTATTAAAATATTTATATCTTTGTCATTCAAATTTATTGAGCCATTTCGCCTATCAATAATTTGTACGCTTGCTAACCGAAGCACTCTCTTTTTTGTAGACACGAACAGTCAAATTAAATCTCATACATTAAAAAATTACTCACATTATGCAAGAAATCAAATTTTACAGCGGTGAAAACATCCCGTTGGAACTTCACAAGGTACGCATTGTACAAAAATTAAATTTAGTGCCTATCGAACGTCGACTGGAGGCACTTTATGAGGGTGGATTCAACACTTTCCGCCTAAGTACTAAAGATGTTTTCCTCGACATGCTTACCGACTCGGGCACCAATGCCATGAGCGACAACCAACTGGCTGCAATGATGCAGGGCGACGACGCCTATGCCGGCTCACAAAGTTTTTATCGCCTCGAAAAAGCCGTACAAGACGTATTGGGCAAAAAGTATTTATTGCCGGTTCACCAGGGTCGTGCTGCCGAAAATATCATTGCGCTGGCATACGTAAAAAAAGGTAGTCTCGTGCCCATGAACTACCACTTTACCACTGCCATGGCTCACATTACCGACAAAGGCGGACAAATTGTGGAGCTGCTTTACCCTGAAGCGTATGTAATTAATTCCGACCATCCGTTTAAAGGAAACATGAACATTGAAAAACTGGAAGAGGTTATCAAACGTCATGGCGCTGCTAACATTCCGTTTATTCGCATGGAAGCTTCTACCAACCTCATTGGCGGACAACCATTCTCTGTTCAAAACTTGCGTGATGTACGTGCCATTGCCGACAAATTTGGCATTCGTCTTGTGCTGGATTGTAGTTTACTCGGCGAAAATGCATATCTGGTTTTGAAACGCGAAGAAGAATTCAAAGGTTCGGATATGAAAACAGTTATCCATGCCATGACTTCATTGGCCGATTTATGCTATTTCTCGGCCCGTAAAATCAGTTCTTCGCGTGGTGGTGGTATGTGTACCGACCGCCCTGAAATAATCAAAGAACTGGAAGCGTTGGTACCACTTTACGAAGGTTTTACGACTTACGGTGGTATTTCCATTCGCGAAATTGAAGCCATGGCCGTTGGCCTTTACGAAACATTAGACGAAACCATGATTTGCCAAAGTCCAAGTTTCATTAAATACCTGGTCGATTCATTGGACGCAAAAGGTGTTCCTATGATTAAGCCAGCCGGCGTATTGGGTGCTCACGTGGATGCCATGCAGGTGTGCGCACACATTCCGCAAACCGAATATCCGGCCGGAGCATTGGCAGCAGCGTTATTTTTGATTTCCGGAATTCGTGGTATGGAACGTGGTTCTATATCAAACCAACGCGATGAAGAAGGCAACGAAACCTATGCCGACATGGAATTACTTCGCCTTGCTGTTCCTCGTCGGGTATTTACGCTGTCGCAAATAAAATACGTGGAAGACCGCATGAACTGGTTGTACGACAATCGCGAACTGATAGGCGGTTTGCGCTTTGTGTACGAACCACCTGTATTGCGTTTCTTTATGGGCGGACTGGAACCAACCAGCGACTGGCCTCAGAAACTGATGGCAAAATTTAAAGCCGATTTTGGTGAAAGCCTGTAAAATTAATGCATAATTTATAATGCATAATTCATAATGAAAGAGACCGGATGATGAATATCATTCGGTCTCTTTAGGTTCACATCCTAATTTACAAATTGTGCATTATGCATTTTGAATTATGAATTATGAATTAATTACCCTTCCAATTCTTTTTGAATAATTTCCTGTATACGTTCTAGTTTCTCCAACGGGACACTGTTGACCAGTTGAGCCACGGTATTCAAAAGAGCTTCGTTACGTTTTAAGGTGTTCAGCGAATGCGTGGTGTTTGCAGCCATATCTTTAGAAGGAACCCATTCCAGCAAATCGTTTGGCGTGCAGTTAAGCGCAAGGCAAAGTTTCTCCACAGTTTCGAGCGAGAAGCCATTCATTGTGCCTCCGGCCATGCGGGTAGCAGATGCAGACGAAAAACCATGATTTCTGAAAAACGAAAGGGGCTTATTAATGCTCCTTATACCACAAACACGCAGGATATTGACTTTTAGCATAATAATAGAGTTGAGTTATTCTTATAAACACCCCAAATGTAGTAATTTTTTTCAGGGAAACAATCAAAATATATAATTATACAATCAGAATATATGATTTTACAATCAATAAATACAATATTTAAATCTAACTATGCAATATATGTGTTTAAATATCACATATTTAAATCAACAAATGAACCATTTAACTCTGTATATACAATATATAAGTCTAAATATGCTATATTTAAATCTAACTATAACATATTCAAATCAAAATATATGATATTATGCTCACAGAATGCAATAAAAAAAACAACGAATGAATTACTCACTCGCTGGCTTGTTGAATATTATTTAATTCTTGAATGAATCTCCCCGCCGCAAGCGACGGGGTATAATGATTGATTACTATTTTTCTTTTCGCCGCAAGCGGCGGGGAATTCACCCAAAGAAACTAAACTCTCAAAGGTACTAAAGCACTCTTTTGAGGTTTAATTGAGTGATTAAAGGAACTGGGTTCGCGACTATTATGAATTGTGCATTATGAATTATGCATTATTTCAGGTATTTCTCCAGAAACCGATCCTGCTCCCAGAGCAAGTGCAGGATATTCTCACGCGCCACATAGCTGTGTTGCTCTTTCGGCAGAATTACCATGCGTGCAGGTGCTCCAAGACCTTTTAATGCCTGGAAATATCGCTCGGTTTGCAATGTAAATGTGCCCGGGTTATTATCAGCTTCACCATGCACAAGTAATATCGGCGTTTTCATTTTATCAGCAGTCATAAATGGCGACATGGCATTATACACTTCGGGTGCATCCCAGTAATTACGCTGTTCGCTCTGAAAACCGAAAGGGGTAAGTGTACGGTTATAGGCACCACTTCGGGCTATCCCACAGGCAAACAAGTCGGAATGAGTAAGCAGGTTAGCAGTCATAAATGCCCCATACGAATGTCCACCTACAGCCACTTTCTTACGGTTAATATAGCCCAACGAATCCACTGCATCGATAGCCGCTTTGGCATTTGCCACCAATTGCTCAATAAAGTTATCATTAGGCTCCGTTTTGCCCTCGCCAATAATAGGAAATGCAGCATCATCGAGCACAGCGTAACCCCGCGTTACCCAATACACAAACGAACCATAATAGGGGTATGTGAATTCACTCGGATTGGCTGTTGTTTGTCCTGCACTATTTTTGTCTTTATATTCAGCCGGATATGCCCAAATAAGCAATGGCAATTTTTCTTTCTTGCTACGATCATACCCTGCAGGCAAATAAAGCGTTCCCGACAGTTCAACACCATCTGCACGTTTATACTTAATCAGCTCTTTATACACATCTTTGATACTTTCGAACGGATTGGGGAAATGAGTAACCTGAGTCAGCGCATTTTTCTTGCGGAAATTGCGGAAATAATAGTTTGGGAACTCATTCTTCGACTGAATACGTACAAGCACCTCTCCTTTTTTGAAATCTTCAATATCATAAATTTCTTCCATCTTATCGGTGTACGTAGATTGGTATAAACGCTTTGGTTTCAAGGTTTCCAAACTAAGTTCATCAATAAACGGGAACTGACCTTTCGGTGTGTGCCCATCTCCAACGCGGTAAAGGTTGTTATGCTCAATCGCCAATACATATTTGTCGAATTCATTTTTCCTCAGCTCAAAATGCCCGGGATCGGAATACACATCCTGATAGTTCCGGTCGGCAATTACTTTTGCAGGCTCACCCGGCTTCGACGGATTTATCAAATACGTTTTCTCGTTGCGCGTATCGTACCATTCATCCTCAACAACAGCTACATTGGCATTGCCCCATAGCACATTCGAATACCGCTGAATTGTTTTAGTCAGTAATGTTGGAGTAGCAGTAAAAGGCGCATCCCATTGGTAAACAGCATCCCGATATTCTGCCTTTGTTTGAGGATCGCCACCATCCAATGTCTCCACATAAAACAATGTAGCCGGCTTATCAGCACGCCAGTTCATTTGTCGTTTCCCTGTACGCACAGCCATAAAACCCTTTGGCAGTACTTCCGAAAGCGGAACTTCATTGACGGTTTTCACCTCTTTACCTTTCAGATCATACACAACCGAAGTCATTGGAAAACGATTCAAGGGAACAACATACGAAAATGGCTTATGCAAAGTAGTCAGCAATACAAAATTCCCATCGGGCGAGAAAGCTTCCGTTACATACATATCAGCCGGCTTAAAGAGTTCTGCATTCGCCTGCAAATCCACCAGGTATAGTTCCGAACTTGCCAAAGTGACAAAATTAGTTTCATCGTTTCTGTTTTTGAGCAAATCGGGATAGGTTCTGTTTTGTGATTTCGACCCATCGCTTACCGACACGGTAGGACCTGTTGGCATTTCTTGTTTTGGATCAATCAGGGCTGAACGGTTTTTAGGTAGTAACCTTACCAGTATTTTTTTACTCTCACGATTCCAGTTGATTGGGTTACCCAAATTGGCATTCACCACCGGCTCTGTCAGCCGTGTAGCCTGAGCAGAAGCTATATGAAGCACCCAAAGTTCTACCCCTTTAGCCGTAGTGTTTGTGAAAGCAATCTTTTCTTCGTCGGGCGACCAGGTTACAAAAGTAATCCGTGGATTTACAGGTAGCCCTTTTACCTGTACCGGCTCTTTATCAACCACTTTACGTACTTTCAGGTTGTTGATGTAGTTTGTTGCCGAAGCGATATTTGTAATAGGATTGATACGCAACCCACCCATACTCATCTCTTGCTGATTCAAATCTTCGAGGCTTTTATACGTGCTTCGATACGTGAGCAACATATATTCTTTCTTCGTATCAATTGTTACCCACGGGGCACGTTCGTAATCGGCTAATTGAAGTATACTTGCCGGAGGTGTTTGATAAGTCAGGTTTTCTTGAGCCTTATTTTTAGTTACTGTCATCAGTATAAATGCTATTAATAATATTGTTTTCTTCATTCTCATTTAATTTTAAATAAGCCTGCAAATATACCTATTTCTTTCGGGAGTATCAGTGCGTCCGACCATAACAGCGCTGACTGATAAGTATCATATAAAAAAAGATGCAGAGACATCGCGTCTCTGCATCTTCCTAATAAAAACCAACCTTATTACCTTTAAATCTATTGTATTAAAAGTTTTCCTGAAATTTGACCCTTACCTGTAGTTCCATTCATTACATATATTCCTGCAGGTCCGTCAAATTGAACTGAAGTTGTAGTTTGAGCAGCATACCTGAAGTTCTTTACAACTTTTCCGGTTTGAGCATTGTATAAGTTCAAAACACCACTCGTTTTGTCTGTATTATTTACGTAAACAGTTCTGTTTACAGTATATACTCTCACTTTCATATCGTGTGAATCCATTTGATTTGGCAAAGCTTTTACAGTTTGACTAGCCTGGCTTGAAGTACTAGTTGAATCAACAACCGTTGTATCAACAGCAACTGTATCAACAGGTATTGTATCAGTTGTTACTGTATCTGCAGGAATAGTGTCAGTCGGAATAGTGTCAATCGGTACAACAACAGGAGTTGTATCAGTAGGAACTACTGGAGGAGTAACCGGCTCAACATAAAATTTTGTAGCTATCAATTTGAATCTCTTTACAACTGAAGCTGTTCTTTGAGCATTAAATGTGTATTGAGTTCCACTGTTATAGATATCAATTGTTTTGTTAGCTATAGAATCAAACAAAGAAAGATGTTCGTAAAGTAATTGGAGATTTTGATTTGTAAATGTCATTGTATAAGTTGTATCTTCTCCAGCCTGGAAACCAATATAAGTATCATTCAAATCAGGAACAACATCAATATGATATTGCTCTGTTCCTTCTACTCCAAGAATTTCGGGAGCTAATGAGTTCTCATTGTTTCTATCAGGGTCAAGAGCATCCCACCCTTTATCAAAACCACGTGTACTTGTAGAACTTTGATAAATATATACTTTATCTGAATATCGGGTTCCATTTACGTCTATACGAGTACCCGCCAACTGTTGTCCAAAAAGGTGTGCAACGAATAGCAAAGTTGCTAACATTACAATGACTGTTTTAAATGTTGAAGTTTTCATAATCCAAAATTTTAGCGAGAATTAAACAGATAGTTTTGTTTGTCGAATCATTGTTGATTGATTACGATGCAAATATACAGCAAGTTTATTATTATGCTGATATTCAGCTGATTGTAGCACTTAAAACAAAGGTTGTAGTATTATTTTCAATTGGGATTAAAAACCTGAAAAATGACAGTGGTTGGTTTATATTCGTTATGGTCGAAAAAATCCTATAAACCATTGATTCACAGCAAACAAATAGATTTACTTACAATATAAATTCATATAAATTGCAGGTTGGTGTAGTACTTAATTCTACAGTTTAGCGCAACAAGATTTTACAACCTCAATATATGGAAATCAATCAGAGAATTTTAATGAATAAATACCGGCAATAAACATGCATATATTTTATTATTTGTATACATATATTAATGTTTTTTGGCTATTTTGGATAAACATTTAACTTCAAACAGTCGGAATATGTATGAAATTGGAGAATTTTAGATATTCTATCGTAATAATTACAATATAGGTACTACAAGACTATAGCAGAAAATTACAATAGTAGCATCCAAACTGTAGAAAATATACCATAATTAGCTCGATGAGAACAGTTTGAGTAGATAAATACGATATGAATGAATTTCAGTGGGTAATATTCATCTAAATATGGTAAGCTAATTTATGTATACAAAAAAAGCGTCATTAGCCGAAACTAATAACGCTTTTCTGCAATATACAATATCATTTTAAAATAGTTTTTTTTACAGACACATACACACCAGCCAAAACCAACAGAAAAACCCAACCATCACCAACTGGAATTGGAGGTCCGGCTGGATCACCACCAGGATCAGTACCACCTCCACTTGGACCCGATAAAGTATTTTGCTTTGTGGTAGTACTATTTGATGTGAGGTCTGTTGAAAGCGAAGTAAATCCATAGCCTTGCTGAGTCAATACGGCACTTGCATTGGTTTTAGTTCGTGAAGCTGTTGAGCTCAAAGATGAAGCGCCACCAATTGTGGAATTAGCCTGATCTCTTGTAATAGGTGCTGAGTTAATCTGCCCTGTAGAAATTATATTATCCTCTGAATTTGCTGACCCAGCAATAGTTGCTTTCGCAATGGTCTTCTGACTTGTTTCTTGTAATGGTAAAATTAATTCAGGTTCATTGTAATCAACTGAACTATAGACAGATGGAGCATTTGCAATCCCTCCCTGAAATTGCACGCCCGGATTTACCGAGTAATAATACAATGAAGAATAATCACCCGGAGTACCGATAGGCGAATACAATATTGCCACTAACAATCCTGCTAATGTCAATACAAAAATCAATATGTTCTTTTGCCTTTTCTGCACTTCTTATTGTCTATCAATAATAAAACGTTCAGTAGCTTTGTCGGTACTGGTTGCTGCTCGGGCTATGTATATCCCATAGTTATCAACCGAGGAAACTGCTGAAACTGAGTTCGCGTTAAAATTACTTCTGGAAATACATCTGCCAGCCACATCAAACAAACTGAATTCACCCTTTTCACTGCTACTGTTATCAACAAAAATCTGTCCTGCAGCTTTAAATATCCTGATTTTCGAACTATTCCCTTTTATAGGTTCTTCAATATTACGTGCTATAATCTTAAAGCGACCTGTATAAACTCCCAGTGTATCAACATTAAATGTATATGTCGTACCACTACGTGTTATATCAATAATACTGCTAGTTACTGAGTCAATTAAATATACAGCAGAATAGGATTTATCAAGATTAGCATTCGTAAAAGTGAATGTGTACTCTGAATCTATACCGCTCTGAAATCCAAGTACCGTATTATTTATATTTTTCTTGCATGCAATCTGATAAGATCCATCCTCCTCCTGAACAAACAATTGAGGAGCTAATGCAATTCCGAAGAGCTTACGTCCATCCCAGCCTTTATCATAATGCGACGTAAATATTGAGTCAGAAAATAGCCATATCCTGTCAGTATATCGAGTTCCAGCAACATCAATTCTGATGTTCGTCATCAAAGATGATGCCGGCGAAGCAATTTGCCCCTTTGTTCGCTGTAGCACATTAGTCTTTTCGACGTCACTATAACGAAATGCTATTTTTGAAGTTCCCAATGAGCCTGTACCAACCTGCATAAGTACTGCCTGCATTGATGATATCTGGGTAGCTCCAGCTGCATTTGTACATACCTGATATTGTCCGGGACTAGTACCATCAGTCCCACCAACTCCATTATTTCCCCATTCCGCATACGAACCTGTGCTATACAGGTATACTGAACCATCAGTATCGTAAGGCAAGTTGGTCGTTATAAATTTCCCCATGTTAATTGCAGCAGTATATGGATTGGCAAATACATACTGTCCCGGGAATCCGGCAGTCCCGGTTTTAGCCAATACGGGAGAGGTCCAATCGGAATTCACGAGCTGACCTTGAAAAACGATAACTTTCTGAGTCTGCTGAGTAAGTTCATACCCATAAAATGCCCTTGCAATAGAGTCATTTGTAAAACTCTTCCAGTGATTTGTCATATTGGTTCCCGGCTCATACCAACTTCTAACGTATGATCCATAAAAAGTTGGATTAGCAATAACTGAGGTAACCGGAATGCCAAAATACTGCCAACTATAATGATAGGTATTTCCTCCATATGATGCTCCTAATGCACTATATGAACCTCTTGCATACATTTCAACCGAAGCATATACCTTACCAATATTATGGAATATCAACGTTCCGTTTTGTTGACTACCGTTAGCATCAGTTTGAATATAAATTCTGGAAGAATCCGGATAAGTTGTCGGAATTCTAATAGTATCACTCACTGTCAACGATCTGGCAGCAGGTATAATTAATTGTCGGATAGGCAAAGAAGTACTATCAATTAACCGACTTACCCTCCTGTCTATATCCAAAACTAAATTACGTTTTGCATTTAAAGAATTATTTTTGATTGTAGAGAATTCTACTTCATCATTATCACCCGGCACATAACCTGCCGACCAGTTTGAGGCTGTTCCCCAGTCAGTGCTATTTGTCCCTACCCAATAATTCTTATATACTACTGAATTTACTACCATTGTTACCGACGATGAGACAGGATTACTACCTGTTAAACAAGCAGAACTGGATGTCATTGTACATTTTACAATATCTCCATTAATAGGAATATACGTATAAGTTGTACCTGTAGCACCTGACACATTAACCCCATTTACAGACCATTGATAGGTTGGACCTGTGCCACCATTGGTTGGTGTTGCCGTGTAGGTGACACTGGTGCCGGCATTCACCGGGTTAGCCGAAGCACTTACACTTACACTAGCCGGAGCATTCGCAGCCAAAACTGTTACATCAACTGAAGCAGTAGAAGTATAAACCTGTTCAAAACGTATTCCATCAAGAGCAAAGTCATTTCCCCCAGTCGCAAAATTTTCATTTTTCAAAGCTAAATTAGCTGTATTTGAAGCCCCGGAATACCAGTTATACTTATACAATGTCCAAAGCCCTGTTGTTGGATCTGCAGTATAAATCGGCCCTGCTGCAACGCCATTCACATATAACTGCAACTTCGATGGTGATGGGTCATTGCCATTTACAACTGTCTGAACCCAATATGTAAATTGATAATTAGTATATGGGGTTACAGTTATTGAGGAAGTTGGAGCCCAAATAGTCTGCTCAGTACCCGCACCATTTACAACCATTTGATATCCTGCTCCTGGAGTTGGTATAGTATCACCACAGTCACTACAAAAATTTGAATGGACAGTTGATGGGAGCTTCACAATTGCATACCTAGACTCGCCCATGTCCTTGGTGGTAAAATATGTATAAGCACTTGTAAAATAATTATCACCTAATTCAAAATCACCATTTGTCAGCAAAGTAGTACCACTTGGGGTACTTCCACTAACTGTATACGTACCCGACATAGCTACAGTGGCATTAGTCGTTACAGTAGGGCTTTGAGTTGTTGAATAATAGTTATTGGGGCCTGTCCAATACCAGTTAGCGCCACCTGTACTTCCCAATGTTATCGTATTACCCGCACAGTACGAACCGCCACCACTTGCAGTAATAGTTGGTGATACTGATCCATACAAATTTACGGTCTTACTTGATAATCCTGTTGTAGAAACAGTGACAGATGAATTATAATTGCCTAATACTAATCCGGATTTTAATCTTACATATATTGTTGAACTTACATTATTACTTCCAGATTTAGTCAATGTTATCGGCGTAGTTTGAAATATACCTCCGGATACCGTTGAAATTTCAAAATTAGAATTAGAGGGAGTAACAACTACATCTGTTGTCAATGCAACACCACTCACTTTGAACGATTGTTCACTCGAAGGGCCATACGCCAGTGGATAATTAAATCCATACAACACTGTTTTATCCACGTCCAGTGAAGCAGAAGTACTGGTTCCAAAACGGAAAAATTTATTGACAGTAGTACCTGAATTGTATACACCATAGTTGTCAAAAACACCTCCTAAGTTTGAATATGAGCCATTGACAGTTCCGCAAGTTGCGACAACGGTGTAAGGCGATATGGCTGTAGGGCGAGCCATTGAAACTGCACTATTAGTATATGTACCCGTAGTTGTCAATTGCCAATATTCTGTAGTGCTTATTGCAGAAAGACCCGTACCTGCTGAGCCTCCGGGATTCCCCTGTTTTGCTTCAACTTGTACAGTAGGAGTTGCTCCTGTTGTAGGATTAACCAATGAAAATGGATAATAATTAAAAGATGGAGATGCTGCTCCTACACCTATAGGGAAATTATAAGTAGAACCCGAAGCTAAACTGGAGGGTAAAGTCCATTTCAATGGTCCATTCACATACGACGTAGCAGACCCTCCAACAACAGCAGTAGTAGCAGTATTTGTCAATGTCAGAGAATAGGTAGTCGTTGTCAGTGTACCTGTAACCAATGTAAGGATTCCAGAAATTGTGGTAGCAGAACTTAGTGAAACACCTGCGAAGTTATTAATCGTTAAGTTTGCTGGTGTATTTTGGGTCAAACCGGTACCGGTTACTTGTGCAGAAGTTCCATTGTAAATATAGCTGGCACCAGCGGTAAATGTTCTCCCAACTGTTGTTTGTATATTGCCCGATGCAGTCCCTATTGCAGAAACAATTCCATTAGGTGAAGTTACACCGAGTGTAGCACCAGCCGACAGCACAAATGAACCGGCACCTGTTATTGTACTTGGACTTGCACCCGTACCCATTTGAAGAATTGCTCCATTATTTACTGTGAAATTAATTATATTGGAAACAGTTCCCCCTGAAGAAAACATTTGCTGTGTTGTGCCATTGAATACAATATTTCCAGATCCAGTTGAGGATTCTGTTATAGTTGTTCCAGAAGCAAAAGAAAAATCACGGGCAACATTCAGCGTCCCTGTATTTGCATCTTCGCTCATTGTAAATGTTCCCGCACTCAAATTGAAACTACCACTTAGGTTTACAACAGAATTTACTGCGCCAGAAACAATACAAAAATTACTACCTGCACCATTTATAATCAAATTTCCACCAATATTCAGTGAGCATGCCCCAGTGCTATTATTCATTTTAAATGCAGCAGTGTTACTTACAACAAAATTACCGCCTACGTTCATTGTATATCCGGTAGCTGTATTTGACATTCTCAGGGAAAAATTATTGGGATCATTTGTCGCCCCTGTACTCAAAACAGTAAAGTTACCAAGCACATTGATATTTGTTGCCAGATAGAAATTTCCTGTAGCTTGATTTGTACAATTCCATGTGAAATTACCAAAAGTCTGCCCTAAACCTGCAAGCGTAGTAGCATTCGTTATCCCCGTGATATTACAAGTTGATGTTGTATTCCATGTTGCCGTTGGGATAGTGCCACCATTCTGTGCATGCTGATAAGCACCTCCGGCATTAACCAATAGAATACCAGTTGTAGTAACTGTACCTGAATTCACCAAAGTTCCATTAACTATCATATCATTTGCAGCAGCACCATTTGCAACAGTAAGTGTTTGACCGCTGCTCACAGTAACCTGCCCGCCAGCATCTACCGTAACATCATCCGCCGAAACAGATGCCGAAACAGTTACTGTATGACCATTTCTTATAGTAACAGAGCCATCTGTTGTTACAGGGGTTGTAGTTGCAGCAACCCAATTTACTCCCCCATCAGTTGACTGCTGCCAAGTACTTGTTGAGTTCCAATTGCCTGTCGTCAAAGATCTGAAAATCTTCAAGGGCCTTAAAGCCAGAATTATACCTCCAAGATATGAGGTACCGCTAACGCTAATACTACCTAGTCCAGTTGCACCAGCGGTGGATTGAACGCCTGTTGCTAATCCCACAGTAGCATACTGAGTACCAACAACATCATACAACTCTGTCAACGCAGGAGATGTGGCAACAGACCAGGTGCTAAAAGTCCTCGCAGTAGAAATACTACTGAAGCTTAAACCACACTGTAAAATCAGAGCATTGGGAGTCACGGTCGTAACACCAGTAGGCGAAACAGTAGTTCCTGTACTACCAGGAGCCGTTATAGTACCAGGTGTCACATCAAAACTCGAAGCAAAATCGACATTAGTATAAGCAACAAGCACTCCTTCTGCATAGTTCGTGGAAGTTCCACCTGAAAGTGAAAATGCGAAACTAGAACCTTCAGTACCATCAACAATTCTATACAATATTGCCCCTCTCCTTCTAGTGTTTCCACCCAATCCAGAGCCAATAACTGTCCAGCCAGCTAAAGATGGGTTCGTCGTATTATTTCCTGCGCTCACGTATTTGACAATGCTGACAATCATAATATCTCCCACAGCAACATTTGTGGGTTTGCTTAAAGAGAGAGTCGTTGAGCCAGCAGCATAATTTGTCTGAGCAGTTCCTACTTGTGTTATCTGCCCACTCACTTTCCCCGCTCCGGCAAATAAAAACAAGAGCGCACCAACAAGAACAATCATTGTTGGTTTCACATGCTTATATATCGAAAAAACAGAGCTCATATAGTCTTTATAATAAAAAAATCAAATCTTGCAATAAACTTTCTTTAGCCAATAAAAATCATAACATACAGGCAAAAAAATCAGCACATTCAATTTGGTTAATGACGTTTAGTAAAAGCTTCTTATCTTGGGCGTTAATCCCTGCGTTCACAACAGTCGCTTCACGCGACAAAGGTACAAAAAATAATTGTAATAATACCAAAAATGCTACTTTTCGTAGCATTTTCTGCTACTTTATGTCGGATTTAATCCGTTTTATACTTTTTTAGAACAAAATCAGCAGCGATAAAAGACAAAATCAATTCAAATTAAGTACAATGAACACTTTGTTACAGAAAATACCTGAAAGAAAAAAACGGACCAATCTGCAATAATTACAAACCAATCCGTTTTAAAGAACTTTCTTAATAAGATATGTACAAAACTGTCGATAAGACAAGTGGTGATATTAGCGTTAATCTACTAATTTGTTTGAAATAGCATAATGCGTTAATTCCACATTGCTTTTAATATTTAATTTTTCAAAAATACGTACCCTATAGGTAAATACAGTACTAATACTCAAATTAAGCTCTGCTGCAATATCTTTCACTTTCTGCCCGGAAGTAAGCATAAGCATAATTTCAAGTTCGCGTTTAGAAAGTTGCTCGTGAGGCAATTGACCTTCGTCAGGCATAAAATCAAAAGCAAGTTGTTCCGCAAGGGTAGTACTAAGATACCTGCCCTTCGTGTATACTTTGCGAATAGCCACAACCAACTCTTCAAGAGCAGTATCTTTGCACAAGTAACCCGAAGCACCGGCTTTCAATGTCCGCAGAGCAAATTTATCCTCGGGGTGAATGCTCAGTACCAGCACATGCACTTTGGGTTTCAGCTCTTTAATATCTCCAAGGAGATCAAGTCCACTCCTACCAGGCATATTCATATCAAGAAGTATAATGTCGCAGTCGAGATCTTTAAGCAGATTCAGGGCTTCCTCACCGTTTTGAGCTTCGCCCACTACAACTAAATCAGTCTCGTCTTTTAATATTTTTTTCAAACCTTCACGAATAATTTCATGGTCGTCGACAATTAATACTTTTATCATAATAAAATAATTTTGGGTTTGTAATTGTTTTTACAGGAAACTTAGTTAATATAATAACAAACGTTTACAGATTTTGTTTTTATAATTTTAAAATTCGCTACTAAAATACAATACAAATGTAATAATAATCTTTAAATTAGGTAGCATAAAATTAGCCAGTTATATGTAAAATGCAAGAAAAATTAAAGTTTTCCTTTTTAAAAGTGATTAAAACAAGAATCTACACTTTCCATCCGGTAAAAAACCAACTAATATATCAATAAACAGAGTCAGTTCAACGAAAAAATTAATCCAGCAAATTATTATTTATTGCATAGTGCGTAATTTCCACATTGTTCTTGAGACTTAGTTTTTCAAGAATTTTCCGGCGGTGCGAAAATACGGTATTTATGCTCAGAGCAAGATTTTCTGCAATATCTTTAATTTCATTTCCCTTTGCAATCAACAATAAGATTCCATTTTCTGTCTCGGTAAGCTTATACCTGGTTGTAGTTTCGTCAGATATCATGCCAAAAGCAAGCTTCTCAGCAAGCGATTCGCTCAGATACCGGCCTTTATTATTTACCTTACGAATGGCACCTACCAATTCATCGAGTGCCGAATCCTTACACATATACCCACTTGCACCTGCTTTAAATGCAGGCAAGGCATATTTGTGCTCGGGGGCAATGCTCAACACCAGAATGGGAAGTTTCGGTTTCCTTTTCTTTACTTCCGATATTAAATCGACTCCACTTCTGCCGGGTATATTCATATCCAACAATATAACGTCACAGTCGACGGTCGATATTTCTCTCAAAACATCATTGCCATTGTTAGCCTCGGCTACAACAGTCATGTCAGCCTCTTCCTTCAGAATTCTTTTTAATCCTTCTCGGAAAATCTCCTGATCTTCGACAATAAATAACTTTATCATATTTTGAATTTTTAAATTAAAACCACATTCAAATAACCAATGGCTAAATTTTCTTGTCACACGATAAACACAACAAAATTGAGCACTCAAAAATTCATGTTCAAAAATAGCTATTTTACACAACATATTGATATATAGGCTATTGTCGTACAATATTTTGTTTTTATATAATAATTACTACAAGTATTTATTACAAAACTTACAAATATCATGTTTCTCCGCACCTAACATAAAAATCAAATGGCCCCGAATCATGCATATAGATTTGAATTTTAATAACTTAAATGTATTAGGCCGTATCATATGTAATACTTAGTTACACTCCGATGTGGCATTTAATTTAGGCAATTTCATTAAATATTGCAATTTAAAACAAAGAACACGGAGAAAAAGAACGTATTTTAAATAGTCATGGGTTGATATTATAACATATTTTAAATATTATTATGCTTTTAAAGCGGTTATATCCGAATAAAGGCGAGTTCTGGAAGACTTATTGACAAGAGAACTGGAAGAAATTCTACAAAATAAATTTGAAAATAACGTTTGGCAATACAAAATAAAGCGAAGGAATATAACCTGACAAGTCATATTCTTTCGCTTCAAAGAGAAAATCAATTTATGTTGAGTCTACATTTGAACTAAAATTGTTTGCAAAACAAACAACAAACTGACACTTATCGTCATTCTTGATTCTGATGCTATAATCTTATTTATCAGCAATAATAGTTTCCTCGTCCGACTGAGGCACCTCTACACGAATAACTGTACCTTTTCCGGGTTCACTTGTCAATTCCATAGTTGCTCCCAGCAAAAATACGCGTTCTTTCATGCCTATAAGCCCGTATGAATCGGAACGTGACTTCTTTGTCATATCAAAACCAACCCCATTATCAGTTATTTCAACAACGTACTTACCATCAACAACACCAATATTAATAATAACCTGAGTAGCCATTGCATGTTTTGATATGTTATTCAGCGCTTCCTGCACAATACGGAATAGTGCAACTGATTGATCCGCATTAATCCCGACAGGGAAAGCAGAAGCATTAAACTGACAGCTAATCTTATGTCGCTCTTCAAACTTAGCTGCGTACTGCTTCACAGTATCCACAAATCCCAACAAATCAAGAACTTCCGGTCTCAAGTCGGTCATGATTCTACGGGCAGTCTGAATCGTATTGTCCACTAATGACAATAGATTATTAAACTTCTCGTAGGTTTGTGTAAAGGCATCCTCAACAATATTCTTCATTACATATTGTCTCAGCAGTCCCATGTCAATCTTCATTGCAATCAGAATCTGTCCTAATTCATCATGTATTTCTCTGGCTAAAAGTAAGCGTTCTTCCTCACGAACAGATTGTAAGTGCGCTGCGAATTTCTTAAGTTGCTCCTGCGACTCATCCAATGCTTTTTCAAATTGTTTCCGTTCGGTGATGTCTATATTAATACTTGCAATACCACTCACTTTTGTTCTATCGTAAATAGGAAATACTATTTGTCTGTAATATTTAGCTAGTCCATGCTCCTGAAGTTCGTACTCATCATCAACTATTTCTCCTTTAAAAGCTCTTTCATTAATGCTGTTGTATAGCTGAATTTCATCCAGACTTCTATCAATTTCAGCTGTTTTTTTTCCTATAATTGTTCCAAAATGCTCAACCATTTTTTTGTTTTCTAAAATTCCAACCGTATTCACATCGCGAGCCCAGATGTCAAAAGGAATATTATCTATAAATGTACGTAAAATCATCTCACTCTTATACAGAGCATCTTCAGCCACTTTGCGGTCTGTAATGTCATGCAAACAAAGCAACAGGCTATTATGTACTGCTGTTTGGATGAGGGCCGTTGATCCCAATAAGTAGACCTCTTTTAGCTCACCATCAATATTTAAGGTTGATTGATATTCAACATTCTTGTGATCAATACCTGTATTAAATGTATTTTCCATGGCAATTCGCAAACTACACCCTTTACAATTGGGACCATGACCGCAACCACGTGGATCGTCCAGGGAGTTAATACAACCAATAACACCACCCACTGCACCTTTCTTGAAAATATCATCAGAAATTCCTGTCAATGAATTAAATGCATTATTTGCAAATAAAATTCTTCGGTTCTCATCCACAACGCACATCATAACCGGAGCATTGTCATAAATCGCTTTTAATTCTATCCTGCTTTGCTCCAGTGCTCTTTCTATTATTTTGCGATCAGAAATATCTCTGGCTGTCAATTGAAATGCGGGTTTACCATCCAACAGCAAAGGCATTACTTTCACTTCAACATAAATGGGTGTTCCATCAAGGCGTATGTATTTTTCCTCAACCAAAGGCATAGACACATCTACCTGGCTAACTGCGACTTGCATCATTCTTTCAATAACAATCTGTCTGTTATCAGGATGAATAAAATCTATTACTGGCATACCAATCAAATCCTCTTTGGAATTTGCCCGCATTAATCTCAAACACTCCTTATTGACATAGGTAACCACATTATCCGAATAAATAGCAATTGCTTCAGGTGAGTTTTCAACAAATTCACGGTATTTGGCTTCACTTTGGATAAGAGCTTCTTCGGCAAGTTTTCGCTCTTGTTCAACTTCCAATGCATCAATTGCATAGGTAATATTATTGCTAATTTCGGACAATAATTTCTGTTCCTCTTCATTAAAGAAATTTGCGATGGATGCATACAAAGTCAACGTACCATAAGGAATACCCTTGCGATAAATAGGCGTTGCAAAAGAAGATTTATAATCCCTCTTACCAGCTTCCTCTTTCCATGGGCTCATATCGGGGTCAGTTGCAATATTATTACAGAAAATCATTCTCTTTTCTAAAAAAGATCTTCCAGTTGGACCCTTACCATATGGCTTTTGATATGGTTTTACGTTTAACGTTTTAAGATAACCATCTTCGTATCCTGCAAAAGTTGCTGGTTTTAATACATCAGCCTCTTCATCGTAAATACCAATCCAACACATCCTGAACTGACCATATTCGATAGCCAATTCACAAATTGTTTTCAAAAGCTCTTCTTCATCTTTTATCCGAACAATTGCTTCATTCACATGACTCAATAAAGCATACAAACGGGTAACATAGTTCAGTTTTTCTTCTGCTGATTTACGATCAGTTATGTCGCGTAAAATTCCTCCAATCCCCTTTTGATTATTTCGCAATTGCATCGGAAACTTCAGCGTTTCGTAAATCCGGTTTCCAAGCTTTTCTTCAATAACAAATGGCGCATCTACTTCCAAGGCTTTTTTATCAGAAGATTCACAAGGGAAATTCAATTCTCCGGCAGCCAATTCCTTGTCTGTTTTATTCAATAACTCAGCACTTGTTTTGCCATAGAACTTTGCCATAGAATCATTGGCCACAAGATATCTCAATTGATCATCCTTTACAAAAATCATATCCACGTTGTTGTTGATAAAATTATTGTATCGGTTCTCACTCTCAATCAGAGCATCCTGTACAGCTTTACGTTCGGTAATATCACGGGCAATTGACACAAACTGAATAACTTGTCCTTCAGGGTTAGTAATCAGACCTCCATTTACCTCTAAATCGAAAGTTGATCCATCGGGTAGTAATGCTTTATATTCATTGGGACCGGTTTTTGTACCATAGATGCGCAACGAAAAGTCATTAAACATTCTTTCCCTATCTTCAGGAGCTATAAAATCAGCAATATTTTTTCCAATAACCTCACTTTCATCTTTAAAACCATATTTTCTGACATTTGATGGCGATGCCTTAACAACCCTGCCTTCGATATCAGTAATGGTGATATAATCAGGCGAAGCCTCTATAATTGTTCTGTAAAGTGCTTCACTTTCCTGCAGGGCTTTTTGTGCTTGCTTTCGCTCAGTAATATCCCGCGTTACTCCATGATAACCAAGTACATTGCCAAGTTCATCAATGTGAACCGATACCGACACCTCGACCCAGATGAGCGCTCCAAACCGTGTAGGAACATTAAACTCAAACTTGAAACTATGTAAAAGTGCCGGTTTATCTTTTTTCTGTTTATGCTTCTTGACAGCACTTTTTACGAATTCAACATCTTCGGGGCTCAGTAATTCCCACAAACTTTTACCTATAACCTCTTCTGGTTTATATCCATTCAACCGCTCTTGCGAAGGGCTTACATAGTCGAAGTAAAAATCAGCGTTCATATGCCAAATGACATCGCTTGAATTTTCAGCCATAAAGCGATATTTTTCTTCACTTATACGCAAAGAATCTTCGGCCCGTTTCCGCTCTGTCACATCCCTGGTTACGCCATGTACTCCTACAAGTTTCTTATTATCATCCAAATACGGAGTAATAAGCAACTCGCCTGTTTTTATACTTCCATCTTTACAAACATAATCCAATATTAATATTTTGGAAAGATGTTCAATTTCAAGACTATCATTCAGCATCAATTCCATGCTACTTCTCATTTCAAACATGGCCACCTGAGCAGATTCTGGGGTAAATCGATCATTTATTGATTGGGCCAAATACTCCTCAACCGTGTATCCTGTAAAGTTTTCAACTGACTGTGAAACAAACAGACTTTTACCCGACATATCCAGTATCCAAACCACATCACTAATTTTCTCTGTAATCAAACGATACTTGCGCTCGCTCTCCCTGATAGCATTCTGTGCGAATTTTCTTTCCGTAATATCTCGAATAGCAAAGACCAATCCCTTAGGCCTGCCATTTGCATCTCTTACGAATTCTGCATTAATTTCAGTATCTACAACAACTCCGTCGGCTCTAACCAGTCCATATTCTTCGGAGCCATTAAAGACCCCCTGAAACATACCTTTTATATTCACATCGGCCCGAATTCTATCTTCTGGTGCTAAAAATTCATGAATATTGCGTCCCAGCAGTAAGTCTTCCCGTTCATAACCTGTGAGTTCCAACCCATTGGGTGAAATCATGAGAATTTTACCACTTAAATCAGTAACAGTAATGTTATCGGGAGAAGCATTAATAACCGAGCGATAGAGCTCTTCACTTTCATACAACGCTTTTTGAGCCTGTTTTCGCTCGGTTATATCCTGTATTACTCCAAAGACAATACGGCGTTCTTTATCAAAAAAAGCAATGGAATGTACATCCACAATTTCACCAGAGTCCGCTTTTCTTATTTTGAATTCAAGGCTGTAAGGCTCATTTCTTTCTATCAAATTGACCAGAGCATTGTCAAGCATTTCGCGATATTCTGGAAGTGAGATTTCCTTCACTATGTCATATCCGTTTTCCTTTTCCGTAACTCCATAAAGTTTGGATGCTCCCTCCGACGAAATCATGATTTTTGAATCCAAATGAAGCTCCCAGTTTCCGGATTTTGAAGCAAATTCAGCCCGTATGAGTCGCGCCTGACTTTCGGCAAGTGCCTCTGCAGTTTTCCTTCTGGCCTCATTTTCGGTTCGCAGATCCTCCAATAAGTTTAATGTGGCCGTGTGGGTTTGCTTCAGTTCTTTTGTACGCTCAGCAACTAAGGTCGCCAATCTTACATTCTCATTTTGTTTCTCAATATTCGCCTGTCTTATCTTTAACATAGCGCGAATCTGCGCTACCAACTCACTTTCATCAATTGGTTTTGCCAGAAATCCTTCTGCGCCTAACTCCAGTGCTCTGATACGGCTTTCTTTATCTGCCTTCAGTGCAGTTACAAAAATGACAGGGATATCGGATAAATTTCTATTTTCTTTAAGTCTCCGGCATACTTCAAAACCATCCATACCGGGCATGACAACATCCAGCAGAATGATATCAGGTGTTTGCTCAATAGCCACTTTAATACCCTCCTCGCCACTCAGCGCTGCAGCCACGACAATATCAGGGAAAGATTCGCCTATCAAAGCTTTGATGGTAATAAGATTATCATTATTATCATCAATAGCAAGTATCTTTGTTAATTTAATTTCCATAAAATTGGAATTTTAGCATCAACCTATATTCTTAAGGTTTCCGATACATGAATAATTTTCTTTAGCTAATGTCAATCTCGTATACTGATCAACAAAAGAATGTTTGTTCTTCCAGATGTTACTTGCCGTAAAGCACACTGTTTATCGTTTCAAAAAACAACTTTTCATCAATTGGTTTTGCCAGATAATCATCGAAACCATGAGCCAAAATCACCTCACGATCAGTCAACAATGCACTTGCCGTAAGTGCTATAACAGGAATATTCGCGAGATCTTTCATTTTGCGGATTTTTTTAAAAGCTTCTATACCATCGATTCCGGGCAGTGAAATATCCATAAGAATGAGATTTGGCCTTTTTTCATTGGCAACAGCAACTGCTTCAATTCCATCATTTGCCTCCAATACGGTGAAATGATTTGCCATTATCGCTTTCACAGTAATCATATTATCAGCATTATCTTCAACAACAAGGACCACCGGTTTTCCATCAATCACCTGTAGAGGAAGCTTTAGCTTTTCGGGTAACTCAACCGAAACCATCGATGCAACAGCATTCAGGAGTTCATTTCTATTAATATCCCCTTTCTGAATAAGTTGATGCACATTATTGCGCTTTAACGCTTTGAGATCTTCTTTTGTAATGTGCTTAGCTGTAAGAATAAGTACCGGCACATGGGCTGTTTGTTCAACCTCTCTTAGCGACTTTAAAACTTCAAAACCATCAACACCCGGCATCATCAAATCAAGAATCATAGCATCAGGAATAGTTTGGCTAATCATCGAAAGTGCCTGTCGACCATCTCTTGCATCTAAAATATTATATTCATTTTCCGTCAGAATGTCCCTTATCTGAATGGCTGCAGGTTCACTGTCTTCAACAATTAAAACAGTTTTCTGAGCATTAATTTTCTCAGGAGTATTATAATTTGGACGAATAAAAGTATGAGACAGTTCCTGCACTTTTTCAATTTTGCCATTAACATTATAGATTAATGGTAGCTTTATTATAAACTCCGAGCCCTGATCAACTACACTTTTTACATCAACATCTCCACCCAATAAATTGGCATACTTTCGGGCAATGGCAAGTCCCAGACCTGTACCTCCAAACCTACGGGATGTGCTGCCATCTGCCTGACGGAACTCGTCAAAAATATGTGGCAAATGATGTTCTGCAATACCAATACCGGTATCTACAACTCCAATTTCGACAAAAGAACCGAGCTGCTTAGTCCAAATCTCCACTTTTCCCTGCTCAGTAAATTTCACGGCATTGGCAATCAAGTTTTGTAAAATATGCTGGCATTTTCCGAAATCAGACTCCACAGCTAAATCAGGCGTGGAAATATCCTGTATTAACGCTATATTTTTTTGTTTTGCCTGAGGTTGAATCATATTCACCACATCCGAAATAAGATCATTCAGATTAAATCGGGTTATTTCAACTTCTTCACGCCCTGACTCGATTCGCGATATATCGAGAATATCATTAATAAGCGACAATAAATGCTTACCGTTTCGCTCTATCACTTCGAGGTAACTGTATTCATCTGCCGGAATTTTATTTGCCAAACGGCGGTTTAAAACGCCTGAAAGTGCAATTACCGAATTAAGTGGCGTACGAAGTTCGTGACTCATATTGGACAAGAAGTTCGTTTTAAGGCGACTGGCTTCATGCAGCTGTTCTTTTTGCATTTCCAGCTCTCGGTTTTGCTCAGTCAGTTCAAGCGATTGTTGCTCCATTTCACGACGTTGAATTTCCAGTTCATCGTTCTGAATAGTCAGTTGTTTGGAGAATTTACGCATTTTCCGATAGGTAAGAATACCTTCTACCCTAGCTGTCACAATATCAAACATCCTGGATATAAGCTGATTGGAATGATCGGAATATTTCCGAACGCTTGCCAGCGAAATGATAGCAATCACCTCACGGCCGGCCAGGATAGGTATTGTAATTACTTCACGGGGAATAATTTTGCCACTCACTGTTTTAAATACAAATAAAGTATCGTGGGGTATATTTTTAATGTGTTCAATTTTGCGGGATGACAACACAGCCCCAAATTCTCCATGAAGCCCTGTTGCTGAAAAGCTATAATTTTCTACATCTTTAGTCAAACCAACTGATTCGTAATGCACAAACTGTTGTTTATCTTCTGTCAACAGAAATACAGCAGCCATTTGCGAATTGGTCAGCTGAGCCAATACCGGCAAAAACTCCCGGAAAAACTCATGCGAATTATCTACCGAAAGCATAGCCGCAGCCAATTTCTCGGTTTTTTCTGTCAGTTCAATATCCGACTGTATTTTTTCGACCATTGAATTGAAAGACGCTGCCAAATCTCCAAATTCATTCTTTAGAGTCACCGTACTTCGTGCATTAATATCACCATTACGAAAACGGTTGGTTACTTCGGTGAGCTCTTTAATCGGTCTGCGAATACTATGAAGTAAAATACTTAGCATAACCAATACAAAAATCAACACAAAAATGAAAAGTAGAATCAACTCGGTATTTAACGTATTCTTCAATTGATTTGATTGCCCGTAGAGATTGATAGCCTTCCTTTTAGCAAAACCATCTATTACGGCTATGTGTGCAAGCATTTTATTTCTGGCTATACCAACAGTCCCACTATCTCTAACACTCGTTTTAATTTTTGCAATTCCTCCAGTACCCAAAGCTATTCTGTTATTCTCTTCGCGAGCAGTTTTCCATGCCAGGAAATCTGAATAAGCTGCTTCAACCTCTTCTTGAGGACCAAGAAAACGCTCTCTTAGCACCTGAAATTGTTTATATGCATCTGTTTCTGCCAATTTCATCTGAATCAATGCCTCCTCGTGCTCAGCCATATTCTCAGCCAACATTAGGTTTCTTGTTCCCAATCGCATAACTAATATATCGGCCTGAAGCTTACCTAATGCAGTTCTTACCTGCAGAGGGTGATTATATATTATTTCAGTTTGCGCATGTATCTTCTCCGTCTGCCTATAAGACATCACTCCTAATATGATTATAAAAAGTAACATTATCAGGAAGCCGATTATTAGTTGAGCACTAACTTTCAAATTTTTCATCTGTCTAAGTTTTTATTTTTAATGTATCTAAAATTTACTCTTTACACTTTTCTAAATATTGCCGATTGCGGGAAAATTTCCTGGTAATTATTTTGCATCAATATCTCTCTTTCTGTCTCACCCGTAATCAGATATCCTCCATCAGCCATACAATGGCTAATTTTATTGAGAATTTTTGTTCTGAACTCCGGTTTGAAGTAGAACAACAGATTTGCACAAAACACAATATCAAAATCGCCAAAAATACTCGCGGGAGGACAACTAAAATCAGGATTCAGCAAATCGAAAACGGAAAAATCTATATTTTCTTTCAATTGAGATTTTACTGAATACATATCCCCTTTCTTCGAAAACCACTCGTTCAGTCGTTTCAATGTAATCATGTTTAATGCCGTTCTTGGGTATTGCCCCTTACGGGCAACTCCAAGGTGACTTTCGGAAATATCAGTAGCAAAGATTCTAAAATCCTGACTAATAGCCTTACCCGCATTGAACTCATTTAAAAGCATTGACAGACTATAACTTTCCTGCCCTCCCGAGCAAGCCGCCGACCAGATACGAATTTCATGACGTTTGACGGTGCCCTTTTTTATTGCCAACGAAGGTAATACTATTTTTTCCAACACAGAAAACGTGAGTGGATTTCTGAAAAATTCGCTGTAACTTATCTGCAGAGAGTTTAAAAACTCATCGCTCTCCTCACCATTTTGTTCCAGTAACCGATAATAATCCTCTTTCACCGAGCATTGAGTTTCATCCATCCTTTTTTGCAAAGATTTCAACAGAAAAGTTTCATCGAATCTTAACACATCAATTCCCTTCTCAATCAACATAAATTCGGTTAAGTATCCGAGTTTTTCTTTCATTTATCGCGTATTTTTAGCTTACTCTTAATTTTCCACCTATTCCACAATACGATATTTCGGATCAATGCCTAATTTGCTGAGCAATTCATTCACCTCTTTTTTTAGATCAATCATACTAAGCTCCCGCCCAACAGTCAATCGCTGGAAATTGATTAGTTCATTCATTTTTTCATGCAATGCTATCTCAGCAAGTTTCCTCTCGTCCACATTCGTAATTGTTCCTATCAGTTTCACCGGCTCATTTAAATCGTTAAATTCCAGTTCCCCGATACCATGCACCCAGCACTCCTGACCATCATCGTGCCTAACGATTTTATATTCTTTATCGAATCGTTCCCGATTTGCAACAACATTCTTTCTTATATAATCAGACATCTCTACCCTCCAATCAGGATGAATAAGACCTATCCAGTTTTCAGTTGACCGATCAAAGTCATCGTCAATTCCAAAAATTCCATCCAAAATCTGGGAACTGGTCCAATATCCGGCAACTATATCCCAGGAATAGCTACCCAGTCGGGCAATAGCCTGAGATTCGCGAAGTAATCGTTCGCTTTCCATCAAAGCATCTTCAGCTTTCTTTCTCTCGGTAATATCACGCAACACTCCTTCGTGAGAAATAATATTTCCTTGCGTATCCGTATTATACCAACCATGATCTTCAATCCAGATACCAGTACCGTCCTTTCTTTTCAGCTGAAATACAGACATAATATCTTTCATGTTGTTTTTTATTTTCACATTGCGGTCGGTAGCATTGAAATATAAATCAGCAATAATATTCAATTTCAACATCTCCTCTTTGCTATCGTAACCCAGCATCTTTATCATAGCGGGGTTGACATCCAGAAATCTACCATCGGTTGTACTCTTGTAAACTCCATCCGGAATTCGCATGACCAAATTGCGGTATATTTCTTCGCTTTTCCGCAACGCATTTTCAGAATTTAACCGTTCAAGGTAAAGTCCAACCTGAGATGCATACAGTTCTACGATTTCTGCATTTTTAATCGTATTTCCGCGGGTAAAAAGCAATGTATAGTCACCAATTGTTTTATTATTTTTTGTAATCTGAACAACCCAGGCTTCACCAATATTAAATAATTTTTCGACTACAGTAGATATCTTCCTTGAGAAAACAAATCCTGATAATTCAAAAAAGCTATCAAACCTTGTCATTATACTATTTTTGAGCTTTTCGCTCCTAACAGGATCATGTTTCCACTTTTTGTTCTGTAATTCATATCCAAAAACAGATTTCATTTTATCCTGAATACCATCAATTCCTGAGATAGCCACAGTAGTAAAGTCAAGTCCATCTTCGTCAAACAAATTAAATGAAGCATATTTTGCCCCCGAAATTTCAACGATATTGTCGCATATTTTTTTATAATCAACCTTGTCTAAGTCAGAATCAATAAATTCATTATTCGCAAACAATAGCTTATTGAGCACGTCTCTTCTTTCTTTCAAAGCAGATTCTGCAACAATTCTTTCGGTAATATCATAAATAATACCTGTAAAAATCAGCTCCCCATTTTGTAGTTGACGGGGTAACGATTCAAAATGCACCCACTTGACTTTTCCATTAATCAGCAAACGACAATCCCAATAGAATGGAATCTTTTTTATATTGGCTTCACTGTTTCTGATCATATATTCCTCCTGATCATCGGGATGAATCAGATCAAATAAAATCTTAGGGTTCCGTTCAAACTCCTCCCTGCTTAGACCTAAAATTTCGCAGAATCGTTCACTGGCCAATTCCATAATGTATGGAGAAGTTTCGGAATTGCTCCAGGCATCTTTTTTCCAATTTTCGGGAGGAATAACCCTTATACGATAAATACCTGCAGGCTGCGTATTGACTAAGTCTAAGTATAATTCACGCTCGTGATTTAACAATGATTCAGCCTCTTTCCGTTTGGTTATATCATTAATTTCCGTAATAAAATGGATCGGATTTCCTTCGCTGTCGCGAAGTAAAACAATGGAAATATTGACCCATACAAGATGTCCATCTTTATGAATATAGCGTTTCTCCCATTGTGAATATGCTTTGTCGCCCTTCAAAATTGAATCAATTTCCCTGATATTATAAGGCATATCATCCGAGAAAGTAATATCTGCCCAATGCATACGACTCAATTCATCCGCTGTATACCCAACAATATCGCAAAAAGCCTGATTTACAGACATTCTTCCATCAATTGCGGTCAATGATTTACCTACAATGGAGATTTCAAACATATTCCTGAATTTCTCTTCACTAAATCGTAAAGCCTCTTCTGCATTTTTCCGTTCCGAAACGTCCTGTGAATAACCGCTAGTACCAATTACCTGATTATTCTCGTCAAAAATTGGCATTTTAAAGGTTTCGAACCACTTGATACTTTTCTGATCGTATATAAGTTCCTCTACGCGAAGAGGTTTCTTTGTGGCAACAACTTTTTTATCATCAGCCAGGTATCTGACTGCATATTCCTTTGGCGAAAAATCAAGATCAGTTTTTCCGAATAAATCCTCGGGTTTTTCGCGTCCAAATATATGTGCAAAATTCGTATTTGTCAAAAGTATATGACTATCCACATCTTTAAGCCAAATCATTCCGGGTAGATTCTCAATAATAGCAGTCAAATACGTTTCTCTGATCTTCAACGTTTCTTGTGCTTGTTTCCGTTCTGAAATGTCCCTGAAATTTATTACTATTGCTTCAACGGCAGAGTCGTTCAGCAAATTACTGAAAGTACTTTCTATCCATTTCCATTCTCCGTTTTTATGCTTAAAACGATACTCCAACACCGGAACAAGAGCAGGGTCGCCCAACAGTTTTCCTAAATTGGATAATACCATTGGTAAATCATCAGGATGCGTTACATCGTCCGGATGTATGTGCATCAGTTCTTCCTCAATATATCCAAACATTCTTAAGGCCGATGGACTCGCATATTTGAAATGTCCCTCATTGTCTACCAATACGCATCCATCCGGTGATTTCTCGATAATTGCCTGGTAATGTTTGCTTATTCTTTCAATTTTTTGTTCAGCCTCTTTGCGCTCCGTGATATCTCTCACAGTTGATATAGCCCCAATTATTTGCCCTTCAGCATTTCGCATTGTTGACACATTATCAGAAACCCAATATGATTTTCCTGTAATGTGAGATGTGAAGTAATATTCTAAAGTAGATTCAACATTTCCCTGAAGTACGCTATCAATACTTTCCAACAAACCTACATGATTTACAAATGGAAATGCTTCATAGACATACCTGCTTAATATATCGGATGACTTTTCACCTGTAATATTCTCCATAAAAGGATTCCAGGTAATAATTCTTTTATTTGTATCGTAAACAACAACTCCTTCCTGAGCACAGTCGATAATTTGCTTGCAAAACTGATTTGATTCATTCAGAGCCTGTTGAGTATCCCTCAGTTTATTCTCGTTTTCTATTTCAGTGCATACCCGAGTCACAACCATAGGTATCATTTCCAGGAAATGACTATCTTTGATAATATAGTCTTTGGCGCCGAGCTTCATCATTTCTACTGCTATACGCTCATCGCCCCGGCCGGTAGCCACAACAAACGGAGGTATAGCATCCATCCTGATCATCAATTCAGCAATAAATTCTTTTGCAACCATATCCGGCAAACTATAATCCAGCAAGATTAAAGTGGGAATATGGCTATTTAACCAATCAAGAGCCTCAGAGGCATTTAAAGCACATGCTGTTTGAAAACCACACTCAATAATACTATCGTTTAATAGCTCATTCAAACCTGCATCGTCTTCAATAATCAGGATTATTTTATTTGCAACTTCCATAGTTTAGGTTTTTGTTAGATTTTCACTACTTGAAGAAATAAACCAAGGCGCTTAAGTGTATCCGTGAATTTCACAAAATCAACCGGTTTATTTATATATATGTTACAGCCAATTTTATAGCAAACTTCTACTTCCCTCGGGTCATCGGTAGTTGTAAGCATAATTACCGGTATATCCTTTAGATCATTATCCGATTTCATTCGCTTAAGCACCTCAATACCATCCATTATTGGCATATTAATATCCAGTAACAGCAAATAATTTTTTTCCGGGTCACGAACTACATCGCCTCCAGTTTGCGACAAAAAGTTCCAAACTTCCTGACCATTCGGGAATCTTGCAATGCGGTTTCTCACACCCGAATCTACCAAGCCTTCGTGAATAAGTTCTGCATGCCCATCATCATCCTCTGCAATGAGAATGACAAGCTCTTTGTAATTTGTCATACAATTAGTTATTAAATAGTTATTATTCAGAAAAATCATTGTGTTGTAGTTCTATATAAAACGTACTTCCTATTCCTTCTTCGGACTCAACCCACACTTTACCTTTATGCTTATTGACAATTGTTTTTGCAATGCTTAGCCCGATTCCTTCCCCCGTTTCGGAGGACACCGGATCAACCCTGAAAAAGATATCCCAGATCTTTTCAAGGTGTCTTGAATTGATACCACGCCCGTTATCAGATACACTATAAACTACCCTTTTACCCTGAACCGATGACCTGATACTAATTTCCAGTCGGCGTCTATTGTCTCTGTACTTTATAGCATTATCCAGAATGTTCGAGAAAAGTTGATTCAGTTGATTTTCGTCGCCATAACAATCTGTCAAATGATGCAATGTTACCTCTGCCGACAGCTCGGTTATCTGATAATTGTGGGCAGCAATTATTGTGTTCAACAATTGATTCATATTAATTTTTCGCACTGACAATACCAATCTACCTGTACGGGATATCTGCAAAAGACTATTTATCAGGCTATCCATTTTGGTTACATTGGATAGAATAAAGTTGAGTGTTTTGGGCACTGCTTCGTTTGTTATCACATCAATTTCCGATTGAACCGGTGCACTTAAATCTGCCTCAGACAATACTGACTGTATTTGATTAAACTGTTTTTTCAAGCGCTGACTAAATCCTTGTATGTTTACCAGTGGTGACCTTAAATCGTGTGACGCAACATACAAGTAGGTCTCCAACTCTTTGTTTTTCAACAGTATCTCCTCCTGAAATTGTTGAATAGTTGTTATATCAGTAATAATTGTTGAAAACAAATTTTTTCCTGTTGAGACAGCCGAAATTAGCAGGTGTTTGTCTAACGGTTCATAATAGAGACTGTGTTCGTACGATTCCCCGGTTATTGCAACCTGCGAATAAATGTCCAGAAATGGTGCTTTATCCATGTTATAAATTTCGGTGGATAATTTTCCAACAATGTCCTCTTTTTTCATTCGCATCATTGTTGAAAAAGCATCATTACAATCAGTTATAGAGTAATTTACCACTTCGTTTTGTTCATTAAATACCAACTCGTGAATTGCCACCATCTCCGTCATAGAGCTGAAAAGTGTACTCAGTTTTTCTTCACTTTCCCGTAGAATTTCCTCTGCTATTTTACGATTAGTTATATCACTTATAATCCCATGCCAAAGTGTGCTTCCATCCTCCAGAAGCTCGGGTTTGGCTTCGCATCTTCTCCAACGTAATCCTTGTTTGGGCAGTATAACACGATACTCACTCTGATAATTCGTCTGATTTTGAGCCGACTCATTTATCGTTGCAACAATCATATCCAAATCGTCCGGGTGTAACCGCGTAAAAACAGGTGATGCATCTTCACGAACTTCTTCGGATGTAACTTCATAAATATCATACATTCCACGGCTTGAATATGGGAATGCAGAACGACCATCGGGATACAACCGATATTGATAAACAACGCCGGGAACCTGCGCTGAAAGTTTGTTCAATAAATCGTAATTCTCCTGTAGTTTCTCCTCTGCTACCTTACGGTCGGTAATATCTCTGTAGTTTGTCACAATACCATTCACACCTTCATTATCCAGCAGGTTGGTCACTGAACCTTCTACCCAAATTGTATGACCGTCTTTGTGCAAAAGCCTGCTTTTATTGTGTATTGGCACTCCGGGACTATTCGAACATTCTTGCTTCAATTTATTCCTAAACTCCATCTCATCCGGATGTATAAACTCCGGATAAGTCATTTGTTGAATATCTTCCAGTGTAAAACCGGTAATCCTTTTTACAGCCGGGCTTGTATAGATAAGCTTTCCTTCCGCATTGAATATTGAAACCATGTCCTGTACATTTTCAACCAATGCTCTGAAACGTTTTTCGCTTCGTTCCACTTTTTCGTCGGCAAGCTTCTTATCGGTTATATCATTCACTATTGTAATGAAATAAAGCGGAGCTCCTTTTTTATCCCGTTGCAAAGTACTGCTGATATCGACCCATACAACTCTACCTGTTTTATGTATAAATCTACTCCGGAACTTGGTTGTACTCTTACTACCATCGAGTAACTGTTGTGTTTCTTTTTGTTTAAAATCAACATCGTCCGGGTGGGTAATTTCTTTCCAGTTCTGTTGTTTCAGCTCCTCTTCTGTATATCCCACTATTTCGCAGAAAGCCTTATTGACCGACATACTGCCATCAATGCCCGTAATCGATTTACCCACTACGGAGTTCTCAAAAATATTGCGGAATTTCTCTTCACTTTCCTTTAATGCATCCTGGGCTGCCTTCAAATCGTTTATAGGGCGAGTAATGCCCAACAAGTGGTTTTCACCATCTATCAAAATAATCTTGGCTGACATCAAGCCATATATTATCTCATTATTTTTTGTCAGAAAACGGAATTCCTGATTATAAACAGCTCCATCCCGTTTAAGGATATCCACCAGCAATTGTCGTTCCGCAGCGTCGTACCACACATTTATTTTAACCGCCGAACATCCGAGCACCTCATCGGCCGTATAACCAAGCACATTGGTAAAACTGTCATTTACATTTACATAAACACCGTCGCTCAAACGGCTTATCGTCATTACATCAGGGCTTGTTTCAAAAACTGTTTTAAACAGATTTTCGCTTCTACGGAGTTTTTCTTCTGTTTCGAACCGGTTTGTAAGGTCACGCCCAATTCCCAATACGCCCAACAACTGTCCGTTTTGATTGTGGATTGGAGTTTTTACTGTTTCTAAAAACTCGCTATGACCATCGGATGCAAATTTAACCCACTCTTCGTTTTTTGTTGACTTATCGGCATGAATGGCATTTTTATCATGCATTCTGAAAAAATCGGCCAACTCTTTGTCCAAAAAATCGTAATCGGTCTTTCCAACAATTTCTTGTTTGGGAGCTCCGAAAAATTCCTCGAAACGGTTATTGCAATTCAGATAAACACCATCTTCGTCTTTTAACCATACCAGGTCGGGTAACACATTAATAAGTGTATCAAGCTCTCCCTCTCTTTTCTTCAGTTTATCTTCGGTTTGCTTTCTTTCCGTTATGTCACGCGTTAAGCTGATAACATGCTTTACACCATCCAATTCAATCATTGCTGCCGACACCAATCCATACACAAGCCGACCGTCCTTTGCCCTGAATTGCGCTTCAAAGTTCTGAACCTCAGCTTTTTCATTCAATTCGGCTACCCAACGCTTCCTGTCTTCAGCATCATACCAGATACTCTTCTCTAAGGATGTTTTACCAAGTACTTCTTCTGCCGTATAGCCTAAAATTGTTGTGAATCCATGATTTAGTGAAACATACATCCCATCTTCCAACCGATTGATATTTACACAATCCGGACTTGTCATAAACGCTTTCCTGAACTTTTCCTCGCTTTCTCTCAACGAAAGTTCGGCATGCTTGCGATCAGTAATATCCAATAAGGTCTGAACAATGAAAAGAATTTCGCCGGAATTGTTACGAACTGCCGAACTGGTCAGGCTACAAATCCACTTCCTGTGAGTCTTTGAGTTTAGGTAATGAATTTCTAAATCGCTCACAAAATCACCACGGATAGCACGAATAAGTGGCCACTCATTGTACTCCATTAGCCTGCCATCGGGATAATATAACACCCAATCATTCTCATAATCTTCCACTTTTTTGAGCATTTCGGCTACCGACGCAAAATCATGGAAACGCAAAGCGGTTTCATTCATTCTCAGGTCACCTCCCTGACTGTTGCTGATAACAAAGCCCATCGAAGGATTTTCGAAGGCTGCATCCAACTTACTTTGTTCAATCTGTAAATTATTTTCAACAGTTTTCTGCTCATTAATATCAAAGCAATGACCAATGTACCCTATAAAGTTTCCATTGCTGTCGTAATTTGGTGTGCCTATATCCAAAAGCCATTTATATTCACCAGTTACGTGCCTCAACCGGTATTCCATCCGAAATGCTTCGCGCTTATCAAATGCTGTTACATAGGTTTCGATGCAACGGTCAAAATCATCAGGATGAACTCCTTCGGCCCAACCATTACCCATTTCCTGCTCCATCGTTCGTCCGGTGAATTTCAGCCAGGGTTCATTGAAATAGCTACAAAGTTTATCGAGTCCGGCTATCCAAATTAATGCTAGCCCTGAATTCGCCAGATTCCTGTATTGAACATCTTTTTCTTTCAACTCTTCAGCCAATTTATCTTTATCAGCGGTATCAAGAAGTTCATAATCAGACTGATCAATATCCTGCAATAACATAGATTTTTGTTCTTCAGCCAACTTTTGCTCCGTAGTATCTCTTAGTTGAGCTATTACCCCGGTAATATTGTTTTCAGCAGTTGCAACCGGACTGTAGGTGATATCAAAATACTTCCGGGAAAACCCTGAATTGCCCCATACTTCGGAAGTGGTTAGGGACTCCCCTGCAAGCACTTTTGCCAGATGCTGACAGACAGCACCCCTGTTTTCGTCTACAGTTATTGAATCGGGTAAGGATGTTCCAATTTCAATGTCAACTCCATAAAGAGCCTTCATATCAGAAGCATGAGCATTGTTGAAAGTGATATAGTGCAAATCGTAATTGAGAAAAAAGAAAGAATCGGGGAGATTCTTCAAAATCGCACTTAGTAATTCCGGATTATTTTGTCTGGAAATGGCGTTTGAATCAAGCGTCTTTTGTTCATTTTTCATAACTATCTGATTGTATAACGGCTTGTTTTTAATCCGAATGAATTAATGCATTCACAAATATATAAATAAAAGATTTATATTAATATCAAAATTCTCATTATTTCATCTAACTATCTGTCAAAAAACAATTTCAGCACAACTATGTAGCATAATATATTACACAAAGTGATATAATATATTACATTTATTTGGTTTTCATGTAAGCCTTAGGACTTTAATCGAGTTTAGCCTAACCAAATCTAGTTTGGATTTCATTATATTTTCCGGCAAAACACATAACGGAAATTTAAGATGTACACAATGTTTTTGTTAGCAAATCAACATATTCTCTGAATTACCGTATCAACAAAATCTAAAATTGCTTCGAGAAGACTAAAATATGTTATAAAACATACTTTCAATGAAAATATCCCTCAAAACATTTGCAAGTGTACAAAACACACATTATCTTTGCATCGTGATTTTTTCATAGTATTAGATTTAAGGTTAACAAAGATTGGTAGTAAGGCGTTACTACCTTTCGCGTTTTTATAGAGGTACTTAATCCGGATTTGTTCATAAATCAATATATATTAAAAGGCTGTTTGTGGTTTTCACAGGCAGCCTTTTTTCTCAAAATCCAAACACATCTTCACAATACAGAGCGGAAACACTAAATTATGTTATAAAACATACTTTTGCCGAAATTATTTTCGAAAACTATTGCAAGTGTCCAAAATACGCTTTATCTTTGCATCGTGATTTTTTCATAGTATTAGATTTAAGGTTAACAAAAGATTGGTAGATTGTCGTGAGACACCCTACCTTTCGTCTTTTATAGAGGTTACCCCAACACACTAAAAAGGCAGAATGAGGAAGTTTACAGCATTTTCCTGCAAGAAAAAACTCTCTGCAAGCTTTTCACCTACAAAAAGTTTCCTTCAAAAATCTACACTCTTGTTTACTACTACAGCTGATTGACAACCGACACCCAAGTCAACTTAGAAACTATACTGCCATCGGCTCTGCGCGCAAAACTAAACAGAGAAATTAAAGCGATACTTCAAAATAAATACCTCCCGGTCAGGTTGCTTTCAAATGAATATGTATATTTGCATCCTAATACATAAAATAATTTGCATGTAAATTGAGATTTTTATTACTTGCTTTCAAATTTAAGTGCAATATGCTTTATAGCGTAAACCTATAAGCTGGAAAACCACAAACAAACTCACAAAACAACCTATAGCACAGATACTTCACCAAACAACATATCTGTTGCAGATTCTCCCGTTAAGTTGGGGAATAGCTATGCGTCAACCATAAAGAATACACACAACGCATGAAAACAACTAAATTTAGTCTATTCCGCAATATAAAGTTTGAGTATAAAATTACACTCAGCTATCTGCTTTTTGGTTTACTCTGGATTTTGTTTTCGGACAAAGCACTTGATTTGCTGGCGAATGATGACAGCCTGCTAACCCAACTTCAAACCTATAAAGGGGCTTTCTTTATTTTGACAACTTCGGTATTCCTGTACTTTTTTGTCAAAAGGCATATGTACAGCTTGAAATTAACAGAAACTAAGCTACTTGAAAGCGAGAGTCATTACAAAGCCCTGTTCAATAATAATCATTCCGTAATTATTCTGATAAATCCCGAAAATGCCCGGATTGAAGATGCAAACCCTGCAGCATGCGCCTATTATGGGTGGACTCATGCCGAATTATGCAATATGAAGGTTTATGATTTTAATATTTCAGACCTGGAAACAGTGAAAGTAAGACTGCATGCTGTAGTGACAGAAGAGCTAAATCATCTCTTTGTAAAACATCGGCTTGCCAATGGAGAAATAAGGGATGTGGAGGTATTTTCAAACCCAATTCGTATCAGAAATAAAAACCTTATTTACTCGAGTATACATGATATTACCGAGCAAAGAAACGCCGAATCAGAACTCCGAAAACTCTCTAAAGCTGTAGAACAAAGCCCGGTAGGGATATGCATCACCAATCCGGCTGGAATGATAGAATACGTCAATCCCAAAGTCATAGAACTAACCGGATTTTCGGCCGAAGAATTGATGAACGAAAACACCCGAATTTTCAGTTCAGGAGAAAAACCGAACCAGGAATACACTAAGCTTTGGCAAACTATCCAGTCGGGAAACGTTTGGAGCGGTGAATTTCACAACCGAAAAAAGAACGGGGAACTTTACTGGGAAGCAGCTACTATTTCACCGATATTCAACACCGCCGGAGCAATATCCCATTTTCTGGCAATAAAAGAGGATATAACTGACCGAAAACGAGCGGAAATAGCATTGAATGAATCGGAAGAACTATTACGAAAATTTGCGTCACACCTCCAAAACGTGCGTGAAGAAGAAAAAGTAGCACTATCCCGCGAAATTCATGATGACCTCGGTCAAACATTAGTCGCACTGAAAATTGATATGGGATTGCTTAAAAACAAAATCATCAAATTTAATACGACCAATGATCCAAAGGACATATCGCAAGGATTTGATGATATTGTAAACCTGATTGACAAAACCATAAAAACCGCCCGAAGGATTATGAGCGGATTGCGACCTGAATTGCTTGAAATGAATGGATTTTCGGCTGCCGCAACATCTTATCTTACCGAATTTGAGAACAGGCATCGAATAGGCTGTGAATTTATTTCCGACATTTCAGGCATTGAAATGAACCCGCAACAATCGCTTGTATTTTTCAGAATTCTACAGGAGTCACTTAACAATATTGCCAAACATTCAAAAGCGAAAACAGTGAAAGTATATCTAAGAAGCGAAAACAACAAAATAATTCTGGAAGTTATTGACAACGGGGTAGGTTTTGATAAAAATAACAGCGGCCGACAAGACTCTTATGGTATGCTGGGAATGAAAGAAAGGGCTGTGTTGTTGAAAGGAAACCTGGAAATAGAAAGTGAAATAGGCAAAGGTTCGCGCGTTCGTGTGGAAATACCACATATTATTTAAGAAATAAATAGAACCGAAGGGCATTTGCATTTACCAGCTTGTCAGGATATATTTCTGATTTTGAAAACCGCCTAATTTTCCCTACTTTTGCAACCCGAAAACAAACTCGAACACGATATGAATATTCTTCTCCTTGGCTCAGGTGGCCGCGAACATGCGTTGGCCTGGAAAATTGCTCAAAGTCCAAAATTATCAACACTTTACATAGCCCCCGGAAATCCGGGAACAGCTAAAGTTGGCACCAACCTGCCCATTGCAGCCGATAATTTTCCGGCACTGAAAACTGCCGTTATCGAAAATAAAATCGATCTCGTAGTTGTTGGTCCGGAAGATCCATTGGTAAAAGGTGTTGTGAATTTCTTTGCCGATGATGCCGAACTGAAACACATTACAGTTGTTGGTCCCGACAAAGTTGGTGCTCAACTGGAAGGGAGTAAGGACTTTTCGAAACAATTTATGTTTCGCCACAACATCCCTACAGCAGGCTATTTAAGCGTTACAGCCGAAAATATTGCCGAAGGAATTGATTTTCTGAAAAGCCTGAAAGCACCTTATGTACTGAAAGCCGATGGATTGGCAGCCGGAAAAGGAGTTTTGATTTTGAATGATTTAGACGAAACTATCAGCGAACTGCGCTCCATGCTCGATGGCAAATTTGGTGCTGCCAGCAAAACGGTTGTTATCGAAGAGTTTCTCGATGGTATTGAATGTTCCGTATTCGTAATTACCGATGGTAAAAACTATAAAATTCTGCCCGAAGCAAAAGACTACAAACGCATAGGTGAAGGCGACAAAGGCCTGAATACGGGCGGCATGGGTGCTGTTTCGCCTGTTCCATTTGCCAATGCCGAGTTCATGCAAAAAGTGGAAGAACGCATTATCAAACCTACAGTAGATGGTCTAAACAGCGAAGGCATTGTTTACAAAGGTTTTATCTTCTTTGGCCTGATAAAAGTAAACGGCGAACCCTATACGATAGAATACAATGCCCGCATGGGTGACCCTGAAACAGAAGTTGTCATGCTGCGCATCAAGAGTGATTTTGTAGAATTGCTTGAAGGTGTAGCCGAAGGCAATCTGAATGAAAAAACAATTGAGTTCGACGGCCGTTCAGCCGTTACCGTAGTGCTTGTATCGGGTGGATACCCCGAAGAATTCGAAAAAGGCAAAATTATTACCGGATTTGAACAGGTGGAAGGCAGTATTGCATTCCATGCAGGCACAAGCCCAAAAGATGGGAATATCGTTACAAATGGCGGGCGTGTACTGGCTGTAAGCTCTTACGGGAGCTCAAAAGACGAAGCATTAGCACTTTCATTTGCCAACGCACAAAAACTACAATACGAAGGAAAGTATTTCAGACGCGATATCGGATTTGATTTGTAATAGAAATCGCATGAATTAAACCGAATTACACAAATTGAAAAACCCGCTTTGCAACTTTGCAAAGCGGGTTTTTCCGTTGAGTAATCTGGCATTCTATTTGTTTCGAATGAAACACTTGCTAATTGAACAACAAAAAACTACTTTTGTAAACAATCTTACCCGCAACTGAATTATGGCAAAAATACTTGTAATTGACGACGAACGCAGTATACGTAATACGCTGAAAGACATATTAGAATTTGAAAAACACCAGATTACGCTGGCCGAAAATGGCAAAATAGGGCTCGAAGCAGCTCAAAATGCCATCTTCGATCTTATCTTTTCGGACATCAAAATGCCGGAAATGGATGGCATTGAACTGCTGGGTCATTTGCTTGAAAAAGGCATTGAAGCACCTATCGTAATGATTTCCGGTCATGGAAACATTGAAACAGCCGTGGAATGTATCAAAAAAGGAGCTTTTGATTTTATCGAAAAACCAATTGATCTAAACCGCCTGCTTATTACAGTACGCAACGCGTTGGAACGCAACAATCTGGTAACTGAAACCAAAACGCTTAAAAAGAAAGTAGCCAAACGCCATCAAATGATTGGTGCTTCGCCGGCTATCGAAAAGGTGCGCATGATGATTGAACGCGTTGCTCCTACCGATGCCCGCGTACTAATTACAGGTGACAATGGCACAGGAAAAGAAGTGGTAGCCCGCTTGCTTTTCGAAAACAGCAATCGAACCGATGCCCCTTATGTAGAAGTGAACTGCGCAGCCATACCTTCAGAACTGATTGAAAGTGAATTATTTGGGCATGAAAAAGGAGCGTTTACCTCAGCCATCAAACAACGCATAGGTAAATTTGAACAAGCTGATGGCGGAACGATTTTTTTGGACGAAATAGGTGATATGAGCCTATCGGCACAAACCAAGGTTTTACGCGTGCTACAGGAAAGCGAACTTACCCGGGTGGGCAGCGACAAGAGCATCAAAGTAAATGTACGTGTGCTGGCAGCCACCAACAAAAACCTGAAAAAAGAAATTGAAGCAGGAAATTTCCGCGAAGATTTATTTCACCGGCTCAATGTAATTCCAATTCAGGTTCCCAAGCTCGATGACCGAAAAGAAGACATTCCACTGCTGGTTACACACTTTTGTGAACTTATTTGCAGCGAACAGGGCATACAACCAAAGATTTTTGAAGAATCGGCTATTGAATTGCTTCAAACACGCTCCTGGACTGGTAATATACGCGAATTGCGCAACGTCGTGGAACGATTAATTATTCTGGGAGGAACGACAATCTCGAAAGAAGATATCGAAATGTTTGCGTAACCTGATACCCGAATTATTCAAAACCTAAAGTGTCGATAAGATTTGTTCTTATCGACACTTTAGGTTTAACACATAAATAGTTGAGGTACAATAGTGGTAGCACAAACTTTATTTGTCATATAGGTGGATATGATTTGTTGCATTAAAAAATACAGCAAAAATTTCTACCTTTGTCGTTTTCAGAAAAGACGAACATTAACACATTATCTACAAAGATGTTAGAAACGATAAAGGCATTACAGAATGGGGATCATCTGGCATTCGGGCAGCTTTTTGACAGCAGCTATGAAGCACTCTGCAGGTATGCCTACTCCATTTTAAAGGATATGAATGAAGCTGAGGATGTTGTACAAAAAACGTTTTGCAAATTGTGGGATCAGCGCGAAACACTCAACATTCAAAGTTCCATAAGTTCGTATCTGTATCGTATTGTTCACAACGATTGTATCAATACAATTCAGCAAACAACAAGGCATCAGGAGCATAATCTGAGTTATTTATCAGCTATGAATAGTACAGGAAATTCGACTCTTGAACACATAGAAAGTTCAGATTTGCAAAAAGCGATAGACAATGCGCTGGCGGGTTTACCTCCACAATGCCGAAGGGTTTTTGAGATGAGCAGAATTGAACAATTATCGTATGCCGAAATAGCAACACAACTAAATATATCAACCAATACGGTTGAAAACCACATATCGAAAGCACTTAAATTGCTTCGCGTTGAGCTTAAAGATTTTTTATCCATCTACCTGATATTTGAATTACTAAAATAGAAAGCCATGAAAAAAAATATTGATAATTTGTTGGCTCGCTATTTTGGAGGAAATGCTTCCGAACAAGATATGCAGGCGCTCGAACAATGGATTTCAGCATCTGATGAAAACCAGGCATATTTCGACCAAATGACAAGTCTTTACGCCAAATTGGGTGGTTCTGAATCGTCTGAACTTTCAATAAATACCGCCGAGGCCAAAAAATTCTTTATGTCCTATATTGCCAACGAACAAAAACCCGTTTTTGATATTAAACGTAGGGTTTTCTATAAATCGTGGTTATTTCAGGCTGCAAGCATAGCCGTCATATTGGCATTATCCATCTCGGGTTGGTTGTTTTTCAACGCAGAACGTGATGTGGTTATGGCAACCCGAATGACCATGAAACAAGGTATTTTGTCTGATCAAACAGAAATAAAGCTCTCCAAAAACAGCAAGATTACCTACAGTTCAAACTACGGCAAAAAATCTAAGAAAATACGGCTCGAAGGAGAGGCCGCTTTCAACGTTGGGCATAAAGGAAGTGGGACATTACAGATTAGTGCCCAAGAAACATACATTGAAGACATTGGAACCATGTTTACTGTATCGGCCTACCCCGACAGTCAGCGAATCAGCGTAAAAGTCAGCGAAGGCAAGGTACATTTCTTTACTCAACATGATACGGGAGTTATGCTTGCTGCCAACGAAACAGGTATTTTCAATAAAAAGACGAAAGAATTCAGCATTGTAAAACCAAAACCCGACACAATCGTTGCTCAAATTAAGCATGTAAGATTTAATGCGGTGGTTTTACGCGAAGCCATGGAAACAATAAGCAAAGATTATGGTGTATCTATCCGGTTCGACAATGAAAAAATTGCCAATCGGAAAATAACAGTGAATTTTGATGGCGAAAATGTAAATATGATATTACAGGTAATAGCCGAAACTCTGGATTTAAAAGTGACAAAGGACACAAAAGGGTTTCTGTTAAGTGATAACGCAAAACCAACGAATCTATGAACAGACTGATTTGTTGCACACTGATTTGTATTTTTGCAATCCTCCCATCACTTACGAATGGACAAAACAATTATTTAGACAAAAAGCTGACTTTACAGAAAAAACATACAACACTCAAAGTAGCCTTAAAGCAGTTAAGCAATCAGACTGGTTGCGTTTTCTCCTATGATCCTACTAAAATCGAGGATAAACAGGAGATTAGCATACCTTCAAAAGGGTCAGTTACGCTACGTACAGCATTAGCAAAAGTGCTTCCAAAGGGCATTCAGTATAAAACTACAGGGAAATACATTGTATTGCAAAAGGTCACAAATACTTCCGTCAATGATCAACCAACAAAAAAGCCCGAAAAAACAGCAATCAAAAAGCCTGAAAATTTTATTTTACCATTTGTAAAACCAATAATTGATTCCACTGAGTATAAGGCCAATACAGATACAGTTGCACCCGGAAAAATATCGATTCCTGCTCAATTTGCTTTAGATGTACCAGACTCTGTCGCTAAGAAGCAAATTACTGTTGAAAACAGTTTAATCATTCCACAAACTGCCGCAACCGACAAGGTTGATACTGTAAAAATAAATACTCCAACAGGCATTATTGCATTTCAATTAGCGGCAAACAACCATCTCGCAACACTATCGTCACATATTGGCTTAAACAACCTTTACTGTATTATATCGCTTGGTACAGATTATTACGGGTCCTATCATTTCGGTCTTGGTGCGGGAGTTTATTTTCATCTATACAAAAGACTGGGTGCAAACATCGATGCAATTCAATATGCACTCGTTGCCGGCAAGTCTAAACAAATCAATGTAAAGGCCTATACAACTGAAATAAGCCCAGCATTGAATTATCGAATAGGAAAAAGAATGTTGGTAACACTGGGGCCAACCATTTATTCAATTCGGTCAAGATATTCAAAAGGAACTTCTGTAAGTTCTCTTGGCAGATACCTCGGTTACAGTGGAATGTTTGGTATTTCATATAATTTCAGCAAGATTTAAAATACTGGTTATCAGATACTATAAAAATATTTTCTATTATTTTCAAAAAAAAGTAGTGGTACATTCTGTATTGATTGTCTTAAGTATATAAATCAAATACATTATCCAATCTCAAAAAAAATAAAAAGTATGAAAAGAGTAAATTTATTGGCAATCGTTGCCCTTTCTTTCGGATTAAGCACTTTAGTATCCTGTACTACCGATCTGGCTTCAGGAGCAGATTCCACACTAACGGCTACAGCAGTTGATGAATCGCAGGCATCCAGTGTAAGCGATCAGGTTGTTAGTTCGGCTGATGATTATCTGAATAATTTAGACGCATCAGGTTATCAGGCTGTAAATGGTGCTTTAAATTCTGCTCCTCAAAAAACAAGTATCAAAATTGTTGTTGACAGCGTGACAATCACCGTTGATAGAGTTGGGCTGAATGATTATCCAAAAAACATTTGCATTGATTTTGGAACAGGTGTTACAGTAAAACGTGGAAATGTACTTAAAGGCAAAATCTACATTACAGTTACAGGTAAAATGTCTGTTGCCAATTCGTCCAGAACATTCCAGTTCTCCGATTTCTATATAAACGACAATGCTGTAAAAGGAACAAAAGTAGTTACATACATGGGGTTGAATGCTGACTCTAAACCTTACTGGACAATCAGTGCAAGCGATACAATTACGCGCTCAAATGGCACTCAAGTTATCTGGAATTCACAACGCGTTCGCACCCGTATTGATAATAACGACACACCATTAATCTACTCCGATGATAACTATGCAATTACCGGCTCATCAAGTGGCATAAATGCAAAAGGAGTTGCTTACACCATGACAATCCAGGACAGCAATCCATTAATAAACAGTCGCGATTATAAGTATTTCACCAAAGGAACTCTGATAATTACAACTGAAAATAGAACAGCTGTTATTGACTATGGCAATGGAACAAAAGACAATATTGCCACTATCACAATCAATGGCGTGACAAAAGAATTTACAATGAAAAGATAAACATAGTTTACTAAACCTTAACCTAAATAAAAAGAGTCTGTCAGATAAATACTGACAGACTCTTTTTATTTATTTGTTTTACAGACCTATACATTAAAACGGAAGTGCATAATATCACCATCCGAAACCACATATTCTTTACCTTCCACATTCATTTTACCGGCTTCCTTACAAGCTGCTTCAGAACCCAAAGCAATAAAATCGGCATATTTAATTACTTCGGCACGGATAAATCCTTTTTCGAAATCGGTATGAATTACACCGGCACATTGTGGAGCTTTCCAGTTGCGTTCAAATGTCCAAGCGCGAACCTCTTGTACACCACAAGTAAAATAAGTTTGCAAATCGAGCAAGTGATAAGCTGCACGAATCAAACGAGCCACGCCCGATTCACTCAAACCAACTTCTTCTAGGAACATCTGACGTTCTTCGTAGGTTTCCAATTCGGCAATATCAGCCTCAGTTGCAGCCGCCACAATAAGAATTTCTGCATTCTCATCCTTTACCGACTCACGCAAAGCATCAACATAGGCATTTCCATTCACAGCCGACGCTTCGTCAACATTACAAACATACATCACCGGTTTGTCGGTTAGCAAGTACAAATCTTTCACCAGCTTTCTGTCTAAAGGATCAAGCTTTACTGTGCGCGCCGATTTCCCTTGCATTAAAGCCTCTTTATATTGAACGTAAATATCATACGTAGCTTTCGCAATTTTATCGCCACTTGCAGCTTGTTTCTGCACTTTACTTATGCGGCTTTCAACTGTTTCTAAGTCTTTCAGCTGTAATTCGTAGTCGATAATTTCTTTGTCACGAACAGGATTAATACTTCCATCGACATGCGTTATATTATCGTTGTCAAAACAACGCAACACGTGAAGAATTGCATCTGTCTCACGAATATTGGCAAGGAATTTATTTCCCAGTCCTTCACCTTTGCTGGCACCTTTTACCAATCCGGCAATATCTACAATTTCTACTGTAGTAGGAACAATACGCTGAGGATGAACTAATTCAGACAATTTATTCAATCGTTCATCCGGAACGGTAATAACACCGACATTTGGTTCGATGGTACAGAAAGGAAAGTTAGCTGCCTGCGCTTTTGCATTTGAAAGACAGTTGAATAAAGTAGATTTACCAACGTTTGGTAAGCCTACAATACCACATTGAAGAGCCATATTTTTGCGTGTTTAGAAGTTGAATGTTAGAAAGTTGACTGTATGAATGCAATCAACTTTTTGCGGGTGCAAAGATACGACAAAAAATCGGCGCAGGAAAGAATAAGCTAAAAACACTTATAACCAGCGGCATAGCGGGGAAATATCGGTTCAAGTACGAGCTAGTAACTGCCGACTAAAATTATCCCCAAAGTTCGGCAATTACCCTCGGGAAATGCTCATATTCCAACGCATGTACTTTCTCAGCAATCATATCAGGTGTATCGGTAGATAAAACCGGACATGTTGCCTGAAAAATAGTGTTTCCTTCGTCGTAATTGTTGTTTACGTAATGAATTGTTATACCCGATTCTGTGTCACCGGAAGCGGCAACAGCCTCGTGCACAAAATGACCATACATACCTTTTCCACCGTGCTTCGGAAGCAAAGCCGGATGTATATTGATTATCTTATCTGGAAAAGCATCAATCAAAACAGCGGGAACTTTCAACAGAAAGCCTGCAAGCACGATCGCATCAATTTTTTTGTCGACTAAAAATCTCAGAATATTTTCGCCGTTTAAAAAATCCTCACGGGAAAAAGTGACAGAAGGAATTTGAAGTCTTTTAGCTCTTTCGTGTACAAATGCGTCCTTTTTGTTAGAAATTATGATTGGAAATTCGTAATTCTGATTCCCGGAAAAGAAATTGAGTATGTTCTCGGCATTAGAACCGGAACCGGAAGCAAAAAGGGCTATTCTAAAAGACATAAAAAGGGCTTATTTATTGCACACTAAGGTATTGTTTGTGCAAAAATAACATTTTTTATCAACAAAAACGAGGTTATGTCGAGAAATTTTGTTTCCTTTGCACCGCAAAATTATAAAACAAATTCGATTTATAAACTTAAAAACAGAAATTATGTCAGAAATTGAAGCTAAAGTAAAAGCAATTATTGTAGACAAATTAGGAGTAGAAGAAGCAGATGTAGTATCAACAGCTAGTTTTACTAACGATCTTGGTGCTGATTCATTAGACACTGTAGAATTGATTATGGAATTCGAAAAAGAATTCGGTATCTCTATTCCAGATGAACAAGCTGAAAAAATTGCTACTGTTGGCGACGCAGTATCTCATATCGAAGCTTTACAAAAATAATTTATTCCAACATTTAGCATGGAATTGAAAAGAGTTGTAGTAACAGGTTTAGGTGCAATCTCTCCTCTTGGCTTGTCCGTTTCTGAAACATGGGCGAACGTGCTTGAAGGTAAAAGTGGTGCCGGACCTATTACTCATTTCGATGCTTCTAAGTTTAAAACGCAGTTTGCTTGCGAGGTAAAAGGTTTTGATCCGTCAAAATACTTCGATCGCAAAGAAGCGCGCAAATTGGACCTTTATGCCCAATATGCAATTGCTGCAGCTAAAGAAGCAATCGATAACTGTGGAGTGGATTTAGAAACAGTAGATAAAGACGAGGTAGGAGTAATTTTCGCTGCCGGAATTGGTGGTATTCAAACTTTTGAACAAGAAGTGGGATACTATTATGCTAATTTGGAACAAGGCCCAAAGTTTAATCCGTTTTTCATCCCTAAGATGATTTCGGATATTGCTGCAGGTCAAATTTCGATTACATACGGTTTCCGCGGACCAAATTTCTCTACAACTTCGGCATGTGCTTCGTCAACGAATGCACTTATCGATGCTTTTAACTACATCCGCTTAGGTAAAGCCAACATGATTGTTGCCGGTGGAGCTGAAGCTACAATTACACCCGGTGGAGTTGGTGGTTTTAATGCCATGACAGCTTTATCAACCCGTAACGATGAACCAACTGCTGCTTCACGTCCGTTCAGCAAAAGCCGCGATGGCTTTGTTATGGGCGAAGGATCTGCCTGTATCATTCTCGAAGAACTGGAACATGCCCTTGCGCGTGGTGCCAATATTCTTTGCGAAGTTGTAGGCGGTGGAATGTCGGCAGACGCATACCATCTTACAGCGACCCACCCTGAAGGGCTGGGAGCAAAATTAGTAATGAAAAGAGCATTGAAAGATGCTGGAATGAATCCTGAAGAAATTGATTATATTAATGTTCACGGAACATCTACACCGGTTGGAGACATCTCCGAATCGAAAGCCATTAAGGAAGTGTTTGGTGACCATGCATACGAACTCAATATCAGCTCGACGAAATCCATGACCGGCCACCTTTTAGGTGCAGCAGGTGCTATCGAAGCTATCTTTACTATTTTGTCTGTTGTGAATGATATTATACCTCCAACCATCAACTTCACTGAAGGAGATGAAGACGAGGACATCGATTACAATCTTAATTTCACCTTCAACAAGGCACAAAAACGAACTGTAAATGCGGCATTGTCTAACACCTTCGGGTTTGGCGGACATAACGCGAGTGTGATTGTAAAAAAATACTCAAAATAAGTTTGTGATTAAGAATATCCTCAGAAAAGTAAGGCTCTTATCGAAAACTCGAAAAGAGCCTTATTTATTATTCCACAAAGTGTTGGGATTCTACCCCGACAAGATCGAATACTACCAGCTGGCTGTTCGACACAAGTCTGTTTCCATACTTACCGAAAACGGAAATCATCTCAGTAACGAGCGTCTGGAGTTTTTGGGCGATGCAGTGCTCAATTCAGTAGTTACCGATATTCTTTACCATCGGTATGAGAACCAACGTGAAGGTTTTCTTACAAATACCCGTTCCAAAATCGTAAAACGCGACTCACTTAATCAACTTGCCGTAGAAATAGGACTTGACAAACTGGTAAAAGTAACCAAGTACGTCAACACCCACACCAACAATAATATTTACGGGAATGCATTAGAAGCCATTATGGGGGCCATTTACCTGGATTATGGTTACAAAAAATGCAAAAAATTCGTAGAACAACGCCTTATCCGCACCTTTGTGAACCTGGATAAAGTTGCCGAGAACGAAGTGAATTTTAAATCGAAACTGATAGAGTGGTGCCAGAAAAACCGACTCGAATCGGAATTCGTACTCGTGCAGGAAACCCTAAGTCAGGCCAACAAACACATCTTTCAATCCCAGCTTACAATTCAGGGAAAAACTATTTGCGAGGCCACCGGTGCCAGCAAAAAAGAATCGCAACAGAATGCCTCGCGCATTGCTTTAGAGCTTATTCAATCTAATCCTGAATTCCTGCAAGAAATATCAAAATCCGACGAAAAAGAACAAGAATTAATTGAGGCAGAAGAGAACCAAACGCCTGATATTTTTGTTTAAATAGTTACTTACCAGCGACTAAACACATCCTACACTGCACACTCCTTTTGAAAATGTGCAGGGTTTGATTTTTATTTATATCTTTGTCATAGAATAATCTTTTATCAACTCATTAATACTTCGAAAATGGAAAAACTTCATTTTGCACAACTGGTATTTGCTCAAGCGAAAAAATATGGAGAAAGAACAGCATTGTGCTATCGCGACAAAGCTGATGACGAATGGACAAAACTATCGTGGAATGCAATGGCAGCTCAGGTATCATTTTTGGCAAAAGCAATTGTTGAATTGGGCGTTACAGAACAACAACGCGTAGCACAGTTTTCGCAAAACAAAGCCGAGAATCTGATTGTAGACTTTGCTCTGTATGCAAATCGTGCAGTTATGGTTCCCATGTACGCCACATCTACCGTTTCGCAGGTTGAATTCATTGTGAATGACGCTGAGATAGAACTTATTTTTGTTGGCGATCAGAACCAATATAATATCGCACTCGAAGTGCTGGAGAATTCCAAATTTCTAAAGAAAATAATCATTTTCGACAAAAAAGTGGTTTTCACCGATGCAGAACACAGCATGTATTATGACGACTTACTGAAAATTGGCGAAAAATCAACAAAACATTTCGAGGTACAACAACGCCAGAACGAAGCAATAGGCAAAGACCTGTCCTGCATTTTGTACACATCAGGAACAACAGGCAACCCAAAAGGTGTTATGCTGCCACATTCTTGCTACAAAGAAGCATTACGCACACACCCGTTACGCCTGACAAGTGTTTCAGACAAAGATACATCCATCGCATTCCTCCCTTTATCTCACGTATTTGAACGCACCTGGTGCTATTTCTGCATGTTCAAGGGAGTAACAATATATATCAACCAATTCCCCACAGAAATTCAGCAAACAATCAAAGAGGTGCGACCTACATTGATGTGCGCTGTTCCACGCTTCTGGGAAAAAGTATATGCAGGCGTTCAGGAAAACATCTCTAAAATGTCGCCCTTCATGCAGGGAATTGTTACATGGGCATTAGCAACCGGCAAAAAATACAATATTGATTATTTACGGGTTGGCAAAAAACCGGATATTTTTCTACAGCTAGCCTATTCAGTGGCAAATAAACTCATTTTTTCCAAAGTGAAAGAAACAATTGGAATCGAAAATGCCAACATGCTGCCAACGGCTGGAGCCAGACTCGCGGACGACATAGCCTTGTTCTTCAGAAGCATTGGAGTTCCAATCGTATACGGTTATGGTCTTACTGAAAGCACAGCTACAGTTTCATGTTTCGAATATGCGAATTACGAGATAGGTACCGTTGGAACAATAATGCCGGATTTAGAAGTTCGTATTGGCGAGGAAAGCGAAATACAGCTAAAAGGCAAAACAATTTTCCCGGGATACTACAATAATCCGGAAGCTACGAAAGCAGCATTCACAGAAGATGGTTGGTTTAAAACGGGCGATGCCGGTTACCTGAAAGGCAATGCCATTGTTATGACCGAACGAATTAAAGACTTATTCAAAACTTCCAACGGGAAATATGTGGCACCACAGGAAATCGAAACGCGTCTGGCACTGGATAAATACATTGAGCAAGTGGCTACTATTGGCGATGAACGTAATTTTGTTACAGCCATCATACATCCCTCAATACCGGCATTAGAAAGCTTTGCAAAAAAGAACAATATTTCATACGAAAACATTGACGATCTTCTCAAAAAAGATTCTATCTACAAACTAATAGAAGAAAGGGTAGCTATTCAACAAAAGGGTATGGCCAATTACGAGATGATTAAAAGGTTTACACTTATCGTCAAAAGTTTTGCTGTAGACTCGGGCGAACTGACCAACACCTTAAAAATAAGAAGAGCTGTGGTAATGCAAAAATACAAGTCAATAATCGACGAAATGTATGCTAAATAACATATTTTATTTGAATTGAAAAATATTTTATTTATATATTGTGTTTTATAACATATTTTTTGTACTTTTGTACCGATATTGTTTATTTATAACAACATTACAAATCAAACTATTATGTTATCAGAAAAAATTGGCAACAACGCTGGTCTTGTATGGGCAGCATTGGCAGGTGGTGAATTAAACGTGAAAGCGGTTAAGAAAGCCACTAAACTTGCAGAAAAAGATTTGAATTTGGCCCTGGGTTGGTTAGCCCGCGAAGGCAAAGTACAATTCAACGAAGTTGAAGGCGAATTATTTGTAGCTTTAGCTTAATTGAACAGAGAATAACGAAAAAGCGAGAATGATTGAATCATTTCTCGCTTTTTTGTTTTAAATAAAATGCCGGAAACGTCAATTTTTCGGGCAAATAATTTCGGAGATTGAAATAAATAACCTATCTTTGCAGCCGCTTTGAGAGAAAAGCAACACTTAAAAATTGCGAAAATAGCTCAGTTGGTAGAGCACGACCTTGCCAAGGTCGGGGTCGCGGGTTCGAGTCCCGTTTTTCGCTCAATTGTCGTATTCTGCCCGGATGGTGGAATGGTAGACACGAAGGACTTAAAATCCTTTGGCTTCACGGCTGTGCGGGTTCAAGTCCCGCTTCGGGTACACTACGAAGAATGCGACAAAAAAAGCAATTGATTTTAAATCAGTTGCTTTTTTTATTTATGGAAATTCCAAACAAAGTCAAAACGATACAGTTACTCCTTTTGATAGTTAACTGATTATAATTGATTTCATCAATCAGCACTTATAGGTTTTGAGGCATCAATGAACAAAAACAGCATAGCGCTGATAATCAACATACCTGAAATAACGAAAAGCGGAAAATTGTAATTTCCGGAACTTTTCACCATATAACCAAATAAGGAGGCACAGAAAAATCCGCTGATATTTCCGGCAGTATTCATGGCACCGGAAATTGAACCGGCGTATTTCTTGCCGATATCCACACAAATAGCCCATGCCGAGGGGAGCATTAGATCCATTACGCCGAAACAAAGCGACAGGAATATCAGCACCTGTGTTTTACCAGAAATGAATGCTCCCAAAAACATAAAAATGCCCGCAGCCACTAAGCCTGACACTCCAAGTATGCGTCGCCCGATTTTCAATCCGAAACGTTTGGAGAAATAATCGCTCAGATAGCCACCGGCAATATTGCCAATTACGCCCATGAGGAATGGCAACGCGATGGCATACTGCAGCTCGTCGTTTGTAAAACCACGACCACGTTTGAGGAAAACCGGAAACCACGAGAAAAAGAACCACGAACCCCACACGTAAAAGGTGTACATACCCATTATGAGCCAGAACTGTTTTTTGTGCAGAATTTTCTTCCAAGGAACAACAACTTTTTCGGTTACTTTCTTGTCGGATTCTATTTGATTTAGTTCGGCTTGCGAAATGCTTTTCAGTTCAGCAGGTGAGTTTCTGTACCATAAATACCAAACAACAGCCCACACAAAACCAACGGCACCGAAAATAAGAAACACATTGCGCCAACCGAAATTACGCATCAATGGCATTACCAAAAATGGAGTAAGCGCTCCGCCAAAACGACTGGCAGCCCAAATAAAACCTTGTGCTTTGCCCGTTTCAGTTTTTGGGAACCACCGACTGATAGACCCGGTCATGCAGGGATACGCACCCGCTTCGCCTATACCAAACATAAAGCGAATGAGAATCATCGAAATCAGGCCACCTGCCATGCCTGTGAAACCGGTAAATACCGACCACAACAACACAATGACTGCAAGCACCATACGGTGTCCCTTTTTATCGCCCAGCAACCCCAACGGAATCTGCATTAAACCGTACGAAAGTATAAACGCACTAAGCACCCAGCCCCATTGCTCAACACTGATATTGAGGTCGGTCATTATCTGGTCGGATGCCACAGCAATATTAATGCGATCGAGGAAGGTTATAACCCCGATAATGGTGAGAAACGTAAGAACTATATTTCTCTTTTTCATCGGGCAGGATTATTGGTGATGAATGTCATAAGTATCAGTTGTGAGTAGATTTAAAGCAGAGTGAGTTGAGAATTGACAATTGATAATTGATAATTTATTCAGGCGTATTTAATTCTCAACTTTCAATTGTCAACTATATTGAGTTTGCCATATATTGCACGGCTATTTCAGGACTTGCCAGAATAGGCACCTTTTTATCTTCCTCCGAAAGTTGCCCAACGACACGAGCCATGGAGGCCTGAGCAAGCAAAATTACATCTACTTCCTTAGATAATTCTTTTAAAACGGTTGCTACCAGTTTATCATGCAATTCCGGATTTCCACTCATCAAGGCATCGAACGCACCTTCGCAAAGTCGCGATGTCAGCTCAATTTCCTTACCGGCAATAGCTGCTCTACGGCTCACCAAGTCGCTGGTTGGTTCAAGCGTAGAGGCTAATGTTGCAACCACTCCGATTTTTGTTCCCATTTGAATGGCAACATCTGTCATTGGCTGATCTACCCTCAATACCGGCACTTTGCTATATGATGCGGCCATTTCAACAGCCCGGCCAATAGATGAGCACGTTACCAGAATAAAATCAGCTCCTGAATCGTTAGCCGAACTAACGTAATCCAGCACCCGTTTTGAAATTTCTGTTGTGAGCAATCCCCGTTCAATGATATTTTTTACGAGGCTATCATCAACGATATTAAATACTTTGATGTCTTGTCCCTCAAAATGTTTGTTGATTAATTCCTGAAATACTGGAATCAAGGTAGCTGAAGTATGTATTAGACCGATTTTTTTTGACATGATTTTGTAATTTAAGTTATTTACTTCGTGTTATTTGCCCTTCGGGCGTTATTTACTACATGTTATTTACTTTGTGTTATTCAATAACGGCGAAGCCAAATAACTATTAATAACGGTGTAGCCCAATAACATTTTGTATTATGATACTCTATTAAATACTTTTGAAACCCTTATAAAGCCTTCTTCAATTTTCGCTTTATCGTAAACCAATGGTCCAAACGAAATACGGATTCCATTTTTCAACGAACCGCCAAATCCACCTCCGGGAACAAAAACGACTCCGGTTTTTTTAAGCATTTCGGCTACAAATTCATCACCATCCATGCCTACATCCACTACCGAGTACAACCCACCTTCCGGAATGGTATATCTTGATGACAAATACTTTTCGATACAATAGCATAAAAAGTTAGAAGCACTTTCGTAATCATCATTGATGCGTTTGATATAATCTTTTATAGATCCATCCTTCAAACCCTTGTTGATATAATTGGTCAATGCCATTTGATGCAAGGTGTCAGGGCACAGAATCACGCTTTGTTGCACCACTTTCAGGGTTTGTACAATGGTGGCCGAAGCTTCAATCCATCCCAATCGGCGGCCCAGTCCGCGACACCATTTCGAGTTCGAGAAAATCTTTATCAAATTGGGATATTCCTTGTGCGAACTGAAAAAATAGGAAGGAAGTTCTTTCCCGTACAGGAAAGTATAATAGGCAAAATCCATCGCCACATAACAATCGTATTTGAGCGCTACATCCAGCATACGATTTACAAACACATCAGGCAAAATCATTCCTGTAGGGTTGTCGGGACTCGAGAACAGGATGAGTTTAGGTCTTTCACGCTCCATGAAAATTTCAAATTCGTCGGCCAGTGCACTTTCATCAGATACAAAAGTCCAGTTCTCCGCATCAAAAAGTGGAAAATAGACGATATTCTGTGTGTTCATGCAGGTTTGCAATTGCTCCGGGTAGTTGGCATAAGCGGGATCGAACAATAATAACTTATCATCCGGATTGAGCAATATTTTGAATAATGAGAACGTTAGCTGCGTGGAATTTGCACCAATAATGATATTTTCTTCGGTTGACGAATTGATACCATATAGTTGAGAATTAAAATCGAGCAGGGCTTTTTTAAGCTCGGGACTTCCATCAGAATCGCTGTAGCCTCCTGTTCTGTGGAATAAACTCCGATCCTGTGCAATATCAATATACTCCTGACGCAATTCTTCCGGAGCTTCGTGGTTTACCCAACCGCCAGCAAAAGAAATCACTTCATCGGGATTCAATCCCATTTTCACTAAGTTAGAACGACTCGCCATCTCCATAATGCGTCTGATAGGCGATGATGTTACTCCGTTTTTATATGAATCTGATAGGGTCAACATGTTTTTTATTTTTATTCAACACGAAGACACAAAGACACGAAGAAGAACTTTGTTTTGTGTTTTTGTGACTTTGTGTTTAAGAAGTTATTTTATTACTTTTCTCTTAATGGTTGCTAAGGCAGCGTCCACAATATCGTTTACACTCATTCCGTAATAATCCAGCAAATCTTCAGGATTACCGGAGCCTCCAAAACAATCACGAAGTCCGATACGAGCTATTGGAACAGGACAGTTTTCTGCAGCAGTTTCCATGACAGCACTGCCTAAACCGCCAATAATGTTATGATCTTCGGCAGTAACAGCTGCACCACAATCTTTCAAAATGCGTCTTACACCTTCCACATCAATCGGTTTAACAGTATGTACTTCGACTAGCGTAACACCCATGCCACGTTTTTCCAGTTCGTCGGCTGCCTTTTGCAAGCGGTTCAAAAGTACTCCATTGCCAAACAGAGCAATGTCATTTCCTTTTTGTTGAAGGACATTGATTTTTCCGGCAATGAACGGCGTATCGTTTTCAAAAAATACCGGGTCACGACCACTTCCCAATCGAATATACACCGGGCCGGGAATAGAAGCTCCCGCAATAGCTGCTTGTCGGGCCTGATCGGCATCGGCAGGAACCAGAATAGTCATGTTTGGGATAGCGCGTAAAATGGCAATGTCTTCGTAAAACTGATGCGTTACTCCTTCGCGTTCGCCACCGGCAACACCACTGTTTACACCAGCCAGCTTTACATTCAGGTTGGGATATGCAATAAATGTCCGGATTTGTTCACAGGCACGCATGGTGATAAATCCGGCGTAAGTAGCAAAATACGGAATCATGCCATCAATGGCCAATCCGGCTGCTGTGGCTGCTGCATTTTGCTCTGCAATACCCATTTCCACAAACTGATCAGGAAATTTCTCGGCAAAACCGGTTGCACGCATAGCCAGCATACTGTCGGCACTGACCATCATTATTCTGTCGTCTTTTTCTGCAAGCGCTTCCAGGCCCTGCATAAACCCAACGCGGGTACTTTCTATTTTATTCAAGATCTAATCCTCCTAATATTGACATGGCTAATTGATGTTCTTCGTCGGTGGGCACACGTTTGTGCCAGGCATTGTTTCCCTCCATAAAAGGAATGCCTTTACCTTTCAATGTATGCGCTATAAACATAACCGGTTGATCGGGATTTGGTGCTGGCTGGTCGGCAACAATCAACATACCTTCTCTTTCGTCTCGCGAAGCACGTCCACGTTTAGCAGCATTCTCAAACACAGAAACAAGTTGCTCCATATCATGTCCATCTATTTCGACTACATACCACCCGAAAGCTTCCCACTTTTCGCGCAGGTGTACCAAACCACCAATAGTTTCAACTTTACCACCGCTCTGAACGCCGTTGTTGTCAACCATAGCTATCACATTGGCCAATTTGAATTTAGCAATACTCATAGCAGCTTCCCAAACCAATCCTTCGTTCAGTTCACCATCTCCTGTCAAAACAAAAATCAGGCTGTCATCACCACGGCGACGGGCAGCAAGAGCCATTCCACAACCCTGAGGCAATCCATGTCCCAATGACCCTGAAGTGGCATCAACTCCTGGTGTATAGTGCATAACCGGATGGCCCTGCAATCTTGAACCGAGCGCGCGCAAGGTTTTAAGCTCTGCTGGTGGAAAATATCCCCGTCGCGCTAATGCAGCGTAAAGCATGGGGCAGGCATGACCTTTCGAGAGTACAAACCGATCGCGATGTATCCAATCAGGATCCTCAGGATTGAGGCGCATTATATCAAAGTACAAAGCTGTGAGCATATCGGTAATTGACAAACAAGGTCCGGGATGCCCATCTTTGGCGTAATAAACGGTATTTACAACATCGCGCCGTAGCTGAGTTGCAATAGTTTTCAAACGATTAATTCGTTCTGTCATTGTATGTTATTGTATAAATATTGATTTTATTGAAACTGGATATATTAAACCTCTAGAAAGACGACTATAATTGCTTTTTGTAACCGTTATTCGCTGAATTAATTCATTTAGAAGTCACTTCGAAATCCGGACATAAATCAAATTGAACGTAATGAAAATTCTTATGTAAACTAAATCGTCTGAGTGCCCAAACTAATATTAAAAAAGTCTGAATAATATCAGTTATTTAATCTTTCACGTTGATTTTTATATTATCATACAGCTTGTATTCAATATTTCTATTTTTTTAGCGTAGAATTGAAAAAAACATTGTGTCTGATTGACACTTTCTCGGGAATTCTTTTTATATTTGCCATCAACTATGAAATATCGAATCATTTAAGATTCAGAAAAAGAATATAGACTCAATTCAAACACCTTAAAACAATAAAACATGAAAAAAACACACTTTACAATTTTATTGTCGCTCCTATGTGTTTCGCTGTTCTCACAAGTTAATTCCAAAACAGCAACAGTGTATTCAACTTCGAGTGGTACAAATCAGAAACTCACTATAACTGACACAGTTACTTTCAATAAATCCGGGCAACCATTCGAAACCGAAATCTGTGTCTTTGTAAACCCGAATAAAACATTTCAAACAATTTTGGGAATTGGTGGTGCTATTACCGATGCTAGTGCAGAAGTATATGCCCAATTGCCTCCGAACAAAAAACAGGAATTTATTGATGCCTATTATAATAAAGTCAAGGGAATTGGCTATAGTTTGGCTCGCACGAACATTGGAAGTTGTGACTTTAGCAGTGAAAGTTATTCCTACATTGCCGAAGGCGATAAAGAGCTGAAAACTTTCAATATAGGACACGATAAAAAATTCCGGATTCCTCTGATTAAACAGGCAATGAATGCAGTGGGAAAGGAATTTGTATTATATGCAAGTCCCTGGAGTCCACCGGCATTCATGAAAGACAATAAAACTGTCTTGCATGGAGGTAAATTGCTTCCGGAGTATTATGAAGCCTGGGCAAATTATTATCCGCTGTTCATCAAAGCCTATGAAAAAGAAGGAATTTCGGTCTGGGGAATTTCCATCCAAAATGAAGCTATGGCTACGCAAAAATGGGAATCATGCGTTTATACAGCTGAAGAAGAACGTGATTTTCTAAAGAATTATCTGGGGCCTGTCATGAAAAAGCAGGGATTAAGAGCTAAAAAAATTATTGTTTGGGATCATAACCGCGATTTAATCAATCAGCGCGCAAATACCATTTTCGAGGATCCTATTGCTTCAAAATACGCCTGGGGAATTGGATTCCATTGGTACGAAACCTGGGCTGGTGGCGAGCCTAAGTTTGATAATGTGGCTAAAGTACACGAGGCTTATCCATCAAAAAACTTATTATTCACAGAAGGATGTATTGAAAAATTTAGCGCTGAGAATTTCAACTTTTGGCCGAATGGCGAACGCTATGGCCGCTCGATGATTAACGATTTCAACAATGGAGCAGTGGGCTGGACCGACTGGAACATTTTACTTGATGAAAATGGAGGCCCAAATCATGTTGGGAATTACTGTTTTGCCCCTGTACACGCTGATACCAAAACAGGTCAATTAATCTACACCCCATCGTATTATTATATTGGTCACTTCTCCCGGTTTATTCGTCCGAATGCCAAAAGAGTAAGTACTGCTACCAGCCGAAGCCAACTGCTAAGCACCTCGTTTATAAATGCAGATGGCAAAATGGCAACAATTGTAATGAATGAAAGTGACAAACCGATTAAATATAATCTGATTGTTGGATCGTTTGAGGCAAAAGTGGAAATCTTACCGCACGCTATTCAAACACTTTGTTATTAATCAATTCGCGAATAGTTTAGTAAATGAATTCAATCAACAATAATCTGTCGGTTTACAGCGATTCGAAAAGGCACTACGATATTTTGGATGGATTGCGTGGTGTGGCAGCTGTAATGGTGGTGATTTTCCATGTTTTCGAAGCCAGTGCTACCAGCCATCAGGATCAGATAATAAATCATGGCTATCTGGCTGTGGACTTTTTCTATGTGCTTTCAGGCTTTGTAATTGGTTATGCCTACGATGATCGTTGGAATAAAATGACGCTGAAAGGTTTCTTTAAACGCCGTTTAATCCGACTCCACCCAATGGTGGTAATGGGAATGATTATCGGAGCAATCGGCTTTTATTTTAGCGCCTCTACCCTATTCCCGGGAATAAGTTCAACTCCTGTATGGAAACTGCTGCTCGTAATGATCATTGGCTGTACGTTACTTCCGGTACCTTTATCAATGGACATCAGAGGTTGGGGAGAAATGCATCCTCTCAATGGTCCGGGCTGGTCACTCTTTTTTGAGTATATTGCCAATATACTCTATGCACTTTTTATCCGTAAATTCTCAACCAAAGCTCTTTCTGTACTTGTGTTTATTGCTGGAGCAGCACTGATTCATTTGGCGGTAACACGCAGTGATGTTGTTGGAGGATGGTCGCTCGATGCTACGCAACTACGAATTGGAGCTACCCGGTTAATGTATCCGTTTTTTGCCGGATTGCTGCTTTCACGAATCAGTAAACTCACTCACATAAAGCATGCATTTTTGTGGTGCAGCTTATTGGTTGTTTCTATTTTGGCCATTCCCCGCATTGGAAGTACTGAACATATGTGGATGAACGGCTTATACGATTCATTAAGCATTATATTTCTTTTTCCGCTTATCGTTTATATCGGAGCAAGTGGAGAAATAAAAGGGAAAAACACAGCCAGAATCTGTAAATTTTTCGGCGATATTTCTTACCCGATTTACATCACTCATTATCCACTCATTTATATTTATACGGCCTGGGTGGTGAGCAACAAAATTCCAATGCTACAAGCTTTACCGATAGGCTTTCTTGTACTAATTACAAGTATTGCAATTGCTTATGCATCTCTAAAACTGTACGATATTCCTCTTCGTAAATGGCTGACAAAACGATTTTTGATCCAATAAATCAGGTAAAGCAACAGCCAATTATCAACAGAATAAAAACTTACCTGAAATTATTTTGTTTCAGTTTAAAGTAAAATTCAGCATCGTTCGTCTTCATTAGTATGGAGACAGCAGCCCAACTACACATGAGTGAGCAAAAAGCGCGTTCTATCACGAGTACTATCAAGCAATTCAACAGGAAATTGTTTGGCTTTGTGCGTGATAAGGTGAAGTCTACCGAAGATGCGGAAGATATTTTGCAGGATGTGTGGGTGCAACTGAGCAATTTGAATGATATCGGAGACCTGGAGAATGTGAGTGCGTGGCTTTATGAAGTGGCCCGCAACAAAATCACCGATAAATCGCGAAAGAAAACCAACCTGGCTCTGGAGGATTTCAGTTATGAGAATGACGAAGGTGAATTCAATTTCAAAGAAATTTTGTTGCTGGACGACACAAATAATCCCGATCTGGCATTTTTTAAAGAGTTGTTTTGGAAAGAATTTCAGACAGCCATAGACGAGTTGCCGGAGAATCAAAGGGAAGTGTTCTTGCTCAACGAAATGGAAGATATGACACTGCAGCAAATTGCCGACCAAAAAGGCGAAAATATCAAAACAATCATTAGCCGCAAAGGCTATGCTGTTAAGCATTTACGAAACAAACTGAATTATTTGTACGAAGAACTTAATAACTAGCAGGTAGTTTAGAGTAAATATAAAAATATAAGATATGGAAACAACAAAACGACATTCATTCCTTACCCGATTCTGCATAATGACACCACTGGTTGTTGGTGGATTATTCGGCGTAAGTGCATTGGTTATGCTTCTGTGGAACTGGATTATTCCGGCAATATCGCCGCTAACGGCTGTAACTTACTGGCAAGCCATGGGATTGTTTATACTTAGCAGGATTCTGTTTGGTGGATTCCGTTTTCGCCGTCACCATCACGCTGTAAACCGACATTTTGCAAATCATGCCCAATTCAGAGACCGGTTTATGGATATGAACGAGGATGAGCGTCAGCAATTCAAAAATCAATGGAAACAACGATGCTGCAAAACACCCAATACATAAAGAAAAATCAAGTCCGTCAGTAGTGATGGACTTTTTTTATATTATTTTCAATCTGTTTAAAGTAAAATCAAAGGTTGTTCGTCTTACAAGGTATAAGACATTTATCAAACAAAATTTTAAAATAAACAACATGACAAAATCAATTTTATGTACCGTATTAGGCGGTATAATTGTAGGAGCACTGGCGTTTTTCATGCCACATCTCTTAATCGGACTCTTTATTTTCTGTTTTATTGTCAGAGCATTTCATTGCTGTGGACATGGACACAGACATCAACGTATGTTTTACATGGCTGACAAGATTCGTAAAATGAGCGACGAAGAATATGCAGAATTTAAAGCCAATATGGGTGGAGGATGCTGCAATCACGGACATCATCGTCACGGCCATTGCTGTGGAGATTCAATGTCGGAAGACAAAGAGTGCTGTAAATCAAAAAAAGATGAAACAACAAAGTAATTAATCCTTTAAAAACAAATAAAATGCATAGAAGATCAAGATTTTTAGTAGGATTGGCCACTGCAGCCATCACATTCGGATGTTTATGGTTCAGCTTAGGTGCAGATCATTTCAATCGTGGACACAAGCTCTGCGACCGTGAACATGGTTGTATGATGGAAGAACACCACAGACATTGCTGCGAACAAAGCAAAGAAATACATGCCGACAAAGTAATTATTATCAAAGAGGTAGTAAAAACCGATACAATCAAGAAATAAATTTCTTACGTTTCAAAAGAAAACCCTTTCATTTCTCCAGGAGATTTGAGAGGGTTTTTGATTTTTGATAGAACAATTTCAAAGCAGGAGTCGTTAATACTGTCAAACAAATACGTAAAGCAAATGAATAAGAGCAGATTAGAAGCCTTTAGCGACGGGGTATTAGCCATTATTATTACTATTATGGTATTGGAACTAAAAATACCTCACGGAGATGACTGGACAGTATTTCAGCGGCTCGGTCCAAAGTTTGTCAGCTACATTATTAGTTTTATTTACGTGGCTATCTATTGGAATAATCACCATCACATGATACAAACGGTTAAACATGTTACCGGATCTATTCTGTGGGCAAATACGCATTTGCTGTTCTGGCTATCGTTGGTACCCTTTGTAACAGCCTGGGCGGGCGAAAATCATTTTTCAGAATTACCCATGGCTGCATACTCGTTTGTTTTGCTGATGGCTGCTATCGCCTATTTTCTTCTGAGCAAGGTCATAGTGAATGTTCACGGCAAAGACTCTGTTTTATCAACGGCTATTGGAAGCGACTGGAAAGGAATTTTGTCAATTGCAGGCTATGCATTGGCCGTAGCATTCGCTTTCATTCTAAAGGAAATATCCTTATTTATCATTGTGGCAATAGCTGTGGCCTGGTTAATTCCGGATAGACGAATTGAACGAAAGCTAAAAGAAAAAGAATGAATTTATCTTTTGCCCGATTTCCGGTTACCAAAACCGCTTGAAGAAGGTTTGACATTTTTTGCCGAGCCTCCTTTTTTTCCACTCGAACTACTTGAATTTGTTCTTAAATCGCGTGATTTAGGATTGGGGTTAGAAGACCGGTCCGGTTTTTTAGTCGGAGCACTAGATGGAGCACGATGTCCGGCAGGTTTAGACTTTGGTTCAGATGTTTTAGGTCTTGATTCCGAATTTTTGGTTCTTGGTTCTACCGTTGAAGATGAATTTTCAATTGCCGACATTATTTCCGCCATTTCTTCCTGTTGAAGCTGACGCCATTCCCCAAGGGGTATACCTTTCAGACTGATATTCATAATGCGGATACGTTCCAGTTTCACCACATCATATTCAAAATATTCGCACATGCGGCGAATCTGGCGATTCAATCCCTGAATCAATGTAATCCGAAAACTATACACCGATTCTTTGACGACTTTGCACTTCTTAGTCATTTCGCCAAGCATTGGCACACCGTTGCCCATTTTCTGAATAAACTCGTCGGAAACGGGCTTATTCACCGTCACAAGGTATTCCTTTTCATGCTTATTGCCTGCTCGCAGAATCTTATTGACGATATCACCGTTATTCGTCAGAAAAATCAAGCCCTGAGACTCCTTGTCAAGCCTTCCGATGGGGAAAATACGCTCGTGATAGCCGATATAATCAATAATAGAATCTTTTACCCCGATTTCTGTTGTACTAATAATTCCAACCGGCTTATTAAAAGCAATAAACACGAAATCAGTGCCTTCTTTGGCCTCAATCAGGTTACCATTTAAAGTCACTTTATCGTGCTTTGCCGACACGAGAGTTCCAACGGCTGCGCGTTTGCCATTAACAAACACATGACCTTGTTCGATATACTTGTCGGCTTCTCGACGGGAGCAAATTCCACTATCGCTTATAAATTTATTGAGACGGACTTTTTCGGCCATTGGATTGTTTTGAAGAAATTACGTTCGATTAATTTGCAAAGATAAGCATAGATGAACCTATAAGTAGAACTTTGGGGCACAAATAGAAGGATTAAGCTTTCAAAATTTCCAATAATTCACTGATTACCATGGCACTTGCTCCCCATATTTCGGCATTGGTCACATCAAAATACGGTGCATTTGAGACTGCCTTTATAGAATTGACATAAAAATCCTTTTGCTTTACAACAGTAGGATTGAAAAAATCGGTAAATGGAATCTCAATCACTTCGTCCACTTCCCGCTCCTGAAGTTTATAAACAGGCTTTTCAGCCATGTATCCCAAGAAAACGCTAATCAGAAAATTACTTGGCGGCACATAAATGTCTGAAAGTCGTCCAAGAACCTCTATTTTTTCTTCCGGAATGCCAATCTCTTCGTGTATTTCTCGTAAAGCCGTTGTTTGAACATGCCCATCTTCCTCCTCGTATCTCCCTCCGGGAAAAGCAATTTGCCCCGAATGAACTCCTACATACTTACTGCGACGGATTACAATCATTTTCAAGACTTCTTCAGCATGATAAAAAAGAATAAGTACGGCACTCTTTTTTGCAAACGGAATATCATCTTTATAGCTCAAAAGTTCCTGAGCACGATGCTCCGGTGCCATTTTCAGATGTGCAGTCACCCCCGGCAAAGGTTTTGATAGTTTCTGTTTTAGTTCTGTTTTGGTAAGTAGCATATGGTTTTGAAATAGTTATCCCACATTTTGCGCAGAAATGATTTGCGTAAAATGCGGGATAAATTTATAAAAACTTTGTGAGAAATAAGCTTTCAAAAGAACTTATTACTGGCATATTACGCAGCCTTCACACTTCGACAATTCGCCGCGAAGACGTTTTTCAACCAACATTTTAATTCGGTCCTGCAATGCCGGAATGCGGATATTTTCAATCACATCATTTGTAAATGCGAACATCAGTAACAAGCGGGCTTCGTCGGCAGAGATTCCACGTTGACGCATATAGAATAATGCTGTTTCGTCCAACGAACCAATTGTTGCACCATGCGAACATTTCACGTCGTCGGCATAAATTTCCAACTGCGGTTTCGTACGCATTTTAGCTGTTTTTTTCAACAGGATATTGCGGTTGGTCTGAAATGCAGCAGTTTTTTGCGCATCTTTTGCCACGTACAATTTTCCGGTAAAAGCACCTTTTGCCAAATCGTCTAAAACGTATTTAAACAATTCGCGACTGTTACAATTGGGTTTATTATGAATGATAGATGTGAAGTTATCCACCTGTTGGTTCTTGTCGCCAATCACCATGCCGCAAAGTGAAGTTTCACAATGCTCACCATCCACGTCTATTTCAATCATGTTTCGGGTAACACCGTTATGAAGCGTAATCACGTTAGCCAGCACATTTGACGATGCATCCTGATCAATCAACAGCGTTGACAAATTAGTGGTTTTGTTGTGCGTATTTTCCAGCTTGTAGTGTTCGTAAGTAGCATTTTCCGCAACAAAAACCTCAGTAACACGGTTAGAAAGGAAGCGAACTTCATCCACCGTATGGTCGCAAACCAGAAGCTGTGCTTTAGCTCCTTTTTCAAGGATAATGACGTTATGACTCACAGCCATAAAATCGACATCGGCACGCATGATATTTACCAACTGAACCGGTTTGTCGAGCACCACATTTTCGGGCACATACATAAAGAATCCATCCTGCGCAAAAGCTCCGTTAAAAGCTATAAGTCCGTCTTCTTTTGTTGAACTTAGTTTTCCAAAATAGTCTTTCAGCAATTCGGGATGCGTTGCCGCCACTTCTTTCACACTGCCAATAATGACACCATCAGGAAGCTGTGTATTGCGCGGATCTGTTACCGGATAAAAACCATCATTCACCACAAAATAGAGGTACGAATGAATGCCCGGCACATCGCATTTGAATACGTCATACGGATTTACGGGAATAGGAATACGATTGATATTCAAGCCATAATCGATTGAAAGAGATTCTTTCAGGTCGGTATATTTGTAATTTTCGAGAGCCACCGTTGGGAATCCCAGCTTTTCGAATTGCGCAAATGACGCATCGCGTAAGCCATTCATCGCTGGAGCCGAATGCTTTTTAATGCTTTCGTGGTGGGCGGTATATAAGTCGATATATTGTTGTTCCATAATTTTTTAGCAGTAAGAGGTAAGTAGTAAAAGGTAAGAAATAAATTACAAACCAATCACCTGATTAACCAGTTAACTATTTACCATCCACTTCTTGCTTTATCCAATCATAACCGCGCTCTTCTAGCTCTAGCGCTAATTCTTTTCCTCCTGATTTCACAATACGCCCATCATACAAAACATGTACAAAATCAGGCACTATATAATCCAACAAACGTTGGTAGTGAGTAATTACAATGCTTGCATTGTCGGGGCGTTTCAGTTTGTTTACACCATTAGCCACAATACGTAATGCGTCAATATCCAGCCCGGAATCCGTTTCGTCCAAAATAGACAGTTTTGGATCGAGCATAGCCATTTGAAAAATCTCGTTACGTTTCTTTTCACCACCCGAAAAACCTTCATTCACAGAGCGATTAGCCAGTTTATTGTCCATTTCAACCAATTCTTTTTTCTCACGTTGCATACGCAAAAAGTCACTGGCTGACATAGGTTCAAGGTTTTTATATTTGCGATGCTCGTTAACAGCAGTACGCATAAAGTTCACCATACTAACACCCGGAATTTCTACCGGATACTGAAAGCTTAGGAAAATTCCTTCACGTGAGCGATCTTCCGGCGCTAGTTCCAACAGATTTTTTCCGTTGAAAGTTACATCACCTTCGGTTACTGTGAATGCGGGATTACCGGTAAGAACAGACGAAAGAGTTGATTTTCCGGCACCGTTTGGTCCCATAATAGCATGTACTTCACCGGCATTCACCGATAGGCTCAGTCCTTTTAATATTTCCTTGCCATTGATATTGGCATGTAAGTTTTTAATTTCTAGCATATATTTTTATGTCTATTGTCCAGAGTCAAAAGTCCAGAGACAAATGTATTTGAATTATCAATTTGAGAATTTATAACTTGAATTATCCAACACTACCTTCGAGTGTGATTTGCAGCAGTTTTTGTGCTTCTACGGCAAACTCCATTGGCAGTTTGTTGATTACGTCTTTGGCATAGCCATTTACAATCAGACCTACGGCGTCTTCTGTAGAAATACCACGCTGATTACAGTAAAATATCTGATCTTCGTTGATTTTGGATGTTGTTGCTTCGTGTTCCACAATGGCTGTATCGTTGTTCACTTCCATGTACGGGAATGTATGCGCACCGCATTTATCACCCAACAGTAAGCTGTCGCATTGCGAGAAGTTACGGGCATTTTCGGCTGCCGGATTGATTTTCACCAAACCACGATAGCTGTTCTGGCTTACACCGGCTGAAATTCCTTTTGACAAAATATGGCTGCTTGTATTTTTGCCAATATGAAGCATTTTAGTACCCGTATCGGCTTGTTGGTGGTGGTTAGTTACAGCCACCGAGTAGAACTCAGCCGATGAATTATCGCCCAACAAAATACAGCTTGGATATTTCCATGTAATGGCAGAACCGGTTTCCACTTGCGTCCACGAGAGTTTTGAGTTTTCACCTTTGCAAATTCCACGTTTGGTTACGAAGTTATACACACCACCATTACCGTTCTTATCACCCGGATACCAGTTTTGTACTGTCGAATATTTCACCTCTGCATTTTTCATCGCCACAATTTCTACAATGGCGGCGTGAAGTTGATTTTCGTCGCGCATAGGTGCTGTACAACCTTCGAGGTATGACACATAACTGTCATCATCGGCAATTATCAGCGTCCGTTCAAACTGACCTGTGTTTATCGCGTTGATACGGAAATAGGTGGAAAGTTCCATCGGGCAGCGAACACCTTTTGGAATATAAACAAACGAACCATCGGAAAAAACAGCGCAGTTTAGTGTTGCAAAAAAATTATCGGTATAAGGAACTACGGAACTCATGTATTTCTGCACCAAATCGGGGTGATTTTCGACTGCCTCGCTGAACGAACAGAAAATGATACCCAATTTCCCCAAACTTTCTTTGAAGGTGGTTTTTACCGAAACACTATCCATAACCGCATCCACAGCAATTCCGGACAGAGCCATTCGCTCCTCGAGTGGAATACCCAGTTTCTCAAATGTTTTGATTAACTCGGGGTCAACTTCATCGAGGCTTTTAGGTGCATTTTTACGTGGAGCTGCATAATACGCAATACTCTGGTAATCAATTTCGGGAATATTGAGATGAGCCCATTCAGGCATTTTCATCGTTAGCCAATGACGATACGCTTTCAACCGAAAATCGAGCATCCACTGCGGCTCATTTTTCTTTTTTGAAATCAATCGCACCACATCTTCGCTAAGCCCGATAGGAATAATATCTGTTTCAATATCGGTAGTAAAACCGTATTTATAATCGTTTTGAGTTACTTCTTGTAATATATCTGCTGACATAATGATACGAATTTAATATGAAAAGACTAAAACAATCGCCTTTTTCAAAAAATACATTGCAAAGGTACAAAAAAATATGTTTTTGAGCATAGTTTCCATGCCTTTGTAGAGATAACATAACGCTTCAATACTCATTTTTGTTTTGAAAATCGATGATATTGACATTTATTGAACCTATAGAATAAAAACAGAGGAAACCCAATTGCTCATGTTTCCTCTGTTTTTAAATTTGAAATATCTATCTTATTTCTTTTCCAACTGTTTCTGAATTTTCTTTATGGCGGAATCAATTGATTTTTCGGGTTCAATGACATTAAACTCACCCCAAAACTGCGGCTCGGAGAACCCCGATGCTTCGTCGGTGATAATAACCGATGGTTTCAGCTTGTCTTTAAAATCGTTCGATTTCTTTTCTACCGTTTTACCCCAATCGGTCACGGCCATTTCCACAGTAGATAAGTAGTTGGTATTGAAAAGCTTTTTCTTCCAGATAATTTTCAAGCCCAACTCAATACGACTGTAGCCGTAATACCATTTCCCATCCTGCTCCCGATAATCAATCCTATATTTTGCTTCGAAAGGATATACTCGCGCATTGAAAGGTTTTCGCATAATAAACATCTTGCTTGCTTCATCCTTGTCAGTCAGGTTGAGACTAAAAACTGCGCTTTTCAAAGCCAGATTCCGGGCATCAATATAAAGTTTACCATAGTACAATGGATCTGTTTTATCCGGCTTTTGTTTGAAATCCAACACAAAAATCAACTGATTATCAACATAAGTTGAACGGTCGAACGTAAATTCATAATTTGCCATCATATCCTCGGTAAAAAGCACCTCGGGATATTTCATTACATCCAGGTACAACGAATTGAATGGACCACCCATAAGCTTAAAAGTGAGGGTATCCAGTTTAGAATAATCTGCTTTTTTTCGGGATTTGAATAGTCGGACAATATCCGATTTTTGAGAAGTGTAGGGTTGTTTATTTATTTCCACAACAGCTTCTGCCACCGAAGCATACGATCTGTTTTTCTTTATTGTTTCGCGATAAAAAGCAGTCATGAGCGTTTGTGAATCGAAGTAATTCTCACCTTTTTTTTCCAAAACAGCTTTAATTAGTTCATTGGCATCTTTTGAAATTACCCGTAATTCCGGCAATTCTACCGATGTTGGTTCCATCTCAATGCGTGAGTGTTGTGAATTTAACTCGGACAGAAACACCTGTTTGTTTTTATAACCGATAAAACTCACGGAGACTTTCGGTGTCAACATGTCTTTTGACAATTTAATGCTAAACTGTCCTTCTGAATTTGAAACTGTAGTGACGTTTGTACCAACCACATTCATGCTGGCAAAAGGGAGTGGAGAGCCTGTTTTCCGATCAACTACCTGACCTTTGTATTCAATATAGTTTCCAGCTTCGGAAACAGAAGAGCCATCCAAATTATTGGAAGCAACGAGTTGAGCCGGCAAAAGAACGATGAAAAGTGCAATGAAACCTGCCGACAAAATTTGAGAAACAAATTTGTGTGTTTTCATAGAGAGTTTTTGTAAATATTAGAATATCAAATATATAACATTCAAATAGAGAAATAAGTTGAGCTAGCTATTCGTGATGAAGTACAAATTTACTCACTATGCGCTTCGTTCCGGAATATACCACCAGAATATACATCCCATTTCTCAAATCGTCAACTGCAACCGTTCCTTCTGCCGAAAATTTACCGGTTTTAAAGGTTATTCCACTAAGTGAGCGAATATAAAAAACAGCCTTCTCCGGGTTATTGATTTTTACCTTCAATTCATTATCCACCGGGTTAGGTTGAATTACAAGTGCGATTTCGTCTTGAGGAGGCTCTGCTCCTTCCTCCCAGTTTTGTCCCATATATTTTCCCCAAATATATTCTGCTAATTCAGGATGATCGATAAACGGATTTCTGTTATTCTGAAATCCATAGACAGCATTATTTCGGTTTATTTCTTTATCACTTACAGGATCGTTCCGATGCCATTTCAGTAAAAGTTCAATTGCCCAGGGACGAAAGATGGGGTAAGTACCTCCGAGTAGCATGCTCGCTGTGCCAATACTTCTCCAGTTATTCGCATAATTTTCGTAACTTGTAACAACATACATATAATCGCGTGCAAAATCGCCTTTATATTCATCAGCCGGTTCAAAAACAGTTCCGGTATAACCCGGGAAACCATTTGCCCCAACCTTAATAACACCATTTGTGTATTCGGGCGTACCTGTTACTTCGCCTAAACCATAATTCAATTTCGCCGAATTAGCTGTTGCATCGGATGGATAGAGGTTATGCAAATCCGAATAGGCAACGGTTGTTTCAGGCGCTGCACTCCACCAGCTTTTGGGTAACGAATGTTCGCGATTCATTCCCGTCCAGGTTGGTCGCTTGAAATTAGAATACATATCCCAAATATATCCGGCAGGATTCCAGTCGGTAGTCAGAAAATATGTACTGGAGCTATAATACTCCAGTTGCGTATGTTTTTTTACAATATTATAAAGGGCTGTCTTTAGTTCGGCTTTCGTTTTACCATTGGCAGTCGTATAGTAACCAGTAGGTATAGTCGCCTGGCAAACAACAGCATACGCAACAAATAAAACGGCGAAAAGATATATTTTGAGAAAAGATTTCATTATTTACTTTGGGATTGGAAACTTAAATAATTATACAAAAGTAATGCTTTTTTCAGAAGTCCACTTCTTTCTCACGTTCATTTTCAGTTAGTGTTTTGTCTGAGTATTCAGTTTTCTGAATAAATTTACTATTTTTGCGCAAGTTCTTTCCTTTTGTGTAGAAAATATATCATTCGGATAAATTAAATCAATAATAATATCTAAAAAACATTCAGCTTATGTTAGAAAAACTCTTTAAACTTAAAGAAAACAAGACCAATGTAAGAACAGAAATCATTGCAGGCATAACCACCTTCATGACAATGGCTTACATCTTATTCCTGAATCCAAATATTCTGGGAGTTACCGGAATGGATAAAAATGCCGTATTCTTTGCAACGGCTATTTCGGCTGGATTTGTTACAATTGCCATGGGACTTGTTGCCAATTTCCCAATTGCTCTTGCTCCGGGTATGGGTTTGAATGCACTTTTTGCAACCGTGGCTTTGGCTGGTGTTGGAATGCCCTGGCAGGTAGCTCTCGGAGCCGTATTTATCTCGGGACTTATTTTCATTTTACTTACAGTAACAAAAGTTCGTCAAATTCTGGTTATTGCCGTACCAAATTCTATTAAACGTGCAATCACGGTCGGGATTGGATTATTCATTACTATTATCGGCCTGAAACTATCCGAAATCATGGTTGTTTCGGCTAAAGTTATCCCACCAACTTTGGACGCTTTGGGTAAAAATACGGGCATGACAACCCTGAATTTCTTCGAATGGAATATCGGTATGGGAAGTTTCCACAACCACGGTATGCTACTTTGTTTAATCGGACTTTTCCTAACGGCCGTTTTAATGGCTCGTCAAATTAAAGGGTCATTGCTTATCGGTATTGTGGCAACAACGCTTATCGGTATTCCAATGGGTGTTACAGTTATCCCTGCAGGATTTTCACCATTTAGTTTGCCCGATTTTCATCATTTAGCCGTTGGCGCGTTGGATATTAAAGGTGCGTTGAATATGGGTATCTGGACCGTTGTTTTCACTTTCACTTTCGTTGAATTATTCGACACTTTTGGAACACTGGTTGGTACTGCAGGCAAAGCCGGTTTGATTGACAAAGATGGCAATTCGCCTAAAATTGGTAAAGCCATGTTGGTGGATGCGTTTGGCGTTTCGTTTGGTGCTTTAATGGGAACCAGTACTGTTACCGCTTACGTTGAAAGTGCCGCCGGTATTGGCGAAGGTGGTCGCACCGGATTGACAGCTGTAACTACAGGTCTGTTCTTCGTACTGGCGTTGGTTATTGCACCATTGGCCGGTATTATTCCAAGCGCTGCTACTGCTCCTGCATTAATTATTGTAGGTGTGCTGATGGCTTCTTCGGTATTGGATATCGATTTCAATGATTTTACCGAAGGCTTCCCTGCATTTATGACATTTATCATGATGCCATTTACCTACAGTATTGCCAATGGTATTGCTGCCGGAATTATTTCGTATACAATTCTGAAAGTAGCAACCGGAAAATGGAAACAAGTACACTGGATGATGTATATTTTGTTTGTATTGGTGATTGTGAGGTATATTTTCCTGAGTGAATAATGCAAGTTTAATTCAAGATAAAAGCCCCGATTGTGAAATTCACAATCGGGGCTTTGTATTTTAAAACCTTTTAGTTATTTCATAAACTTACCTGTAAACCGATAGTTTTCATTCTGAATCTGAAGAATAAATACGCCCTGCTCCCGCAACGAAATACTCTTTGAAGTAGAATTAGTCTTACCATGATACATACAGATTCCTGTAACAGAATATATCCGAATATTTTCATTACCAACAAGACCACTTATTTTCAATTCGTTATTGGTAGCAATTAGCTTCACATTACCTCCCGAAAGTGTTTGAAGTTTGGTATCAACGGCTGTTTTTACTGTCATTGTCTCCGAAACAGCTGAAGTTGCCGAACCCAGCGTTGCCCGAACATTGTAGTAATACGTTGAGTTTGGAATCAATCCTGAGACAAGCGATTCATCTGAAACGACAGCGAGATTCTTCTTCACGTACGTTGTATCCTGACTTCCATAAGTAGCCGACACATCGTCGATAGCCAGGTTTCCACTTCCCACCTTGTTGTATTTAATCCGAAAGGCTTTCATTCCCTGCTCTTTGCTGAAAGTGTAAACTGGATAAGTTTTCAACGTATTCTTGTAAAAAATACTATCTAACCGAACCCAATTGTTATTACTTAATCCATCAACAATAATAGATGAACCGGTACTGGCTGAAGCCACCCGATACATAAACGTGAATTTAGAAACAGGTTGGGAATAGGTTTTCGTTTGTAGCCACTCGTTCAACTTTAAATTTATGGACGGAATGGCAATACCCGAACTTGTTGCTGAAGTGTACGTTGCACTGGCATTTCCGGTCCAACCGGTTGGCAGTGGTGTTCCTGAAGTTCCAACATTAGTGAAGCCTTCTACTTCTGTTGTATCGGCATGCCCGGCTACATTGAACACGTTCAACGAATAACCTGATGCATAAGGCGACGCACCCCAGTTAGCAGTAAATTGCTTGGATTGAACATCAATCGGGTCGGAAATCTCCGGGATATCAAGGGCTGCTGTATGCAATTGCATGGTATTGATAGCCGGAGCAATAACACCGGAACGCATAGACTCAATGCTGTAGGTAAATATGTTTTGAGGAAACAGACCATCTACAACATACGAAGTTTTTAAACCCGTGTATACATCTTTCAGAATAAAAGGATCGCCCAAAGTCAGTACCATATTATGTGATCCCAACATCGAATAAGAATCAATTGGAAGCGTTGTCCATTCAGCAGGATTAAACACTGAAATTGGGTGTGTAACTGACTGTGTTCGTTGCAAAGTAAGGTCGACACCCCACATAACATCGGCGCCGGCATTGGCTTGACCCACCATATCGATTGTTACTCCACTACGAACCAATGCTATGGCATCGTTTCCGTTATATTGAAGCAATGAATCTGTAACAAGGTTTGCTTTAGCTAACAAATCGGCGGCTGCTTGCTTGTGAACAATTGTGTAGGTTTTTCCATTGTCGAGTGTTCCTGTCAGCCGGAGCGTCGAACCAAAAGCACCTGCTCCATTTGATTGTTTCTGAAGGTAATACTTCGATAAATCTACCGTTTTACCGGTTCCATTAAACAATTCTATAGCTTTATTCCAACTACTGCCTTCCACGTAAGCTGAAATAAACAAATCACCAGCACCAATATCTCCCTGATATACTTTTAAATGGTAGTTAGTAGCCAACGGATCAGAAATCCATTGCAATGTTCCTCCAACCGGTGTAATATCAGTTGGCTCAAGGGTTATAAAATCGGCTGTTGCAAGTGCTTTTATCGGAATACGTAATGACTCCAATAAGCCTCCACCAGTAATAAACAATGTGTCACGAACGACTCCCGAAGTAGTTGGTTGAAAGGTGATGCCCAGGTCGATACCGTTTGTTGCATTGGCAACACTTATTGTTGGAGTAGAAAGCAAAAACGTAGCGCTGTTTCTGATTAACGAAATCTGTAAATTTGAAGTTAGATTTACTCCCTGAATATGCAGGTTTTGGGTGCGGGAATCGTTTTGAAGTATCACGCCGAAATCAATATTCATTCCACGACGTGGAGCAACCAAAAACGGTTCGGTTTCCGTTGGAAAAGGAAAAACATTAGCTGTATCTTTCCCCCAGATATATTCCGCCAAATCGGGATAATCGATAAACGGATTACGATTTCCCTGCAGTGCGTAAACAGCTTCAATACGCGTTAACTCTTTTGTACTTACCGGATCTTGTTTGTTCCATTTTAGTAACAAATCAATAGCCCACGGTTTCCAAAACGGATAGGTATTATTTGTATACGTCATAGGCGATTGCATAAGTGGCGCCAGGTTTTCGTAGATTGTTGAGATATAAAAATACGAACGGGCAAAATCACCTTTATATTCGTCAGCCGGCTCAAAACACTTGTCGGTATAAGCAGTTTCAAAGCCATTTGAACCTACTTTTGTCACACCATTATCGAAACCCGGAATACCTGTCACTTCACCGAGTGGCAGATTATTTTTCGATTCATTCGCCGAGGCATCAGCCGGATAGAGATGAAATAAATCTTTGTATGCGTTGTTTGGATAAGCACCCCACCAACTTTTAGGGAATGAATGCTCAATGTGCATGCCTGAAACAGCATTGAAACTTGTTTGTTTCCGAACGGTATTCGAATACATATCAATAACGGTAGAATCAGCACGACGATCCGTACTAAAAAAGCCTTCCCACGTAAAACCCGGCCCACCACCGTAATCGAATTCCTTCAGGGGCCCACAATAGGTATGCAAAGCCGTTTTCAACTCAGCTTTCTTTTTGTTTTTTACAAAATAATAATAGCCTGAAGGTACAGCAGCCAGAAGAACCGTGCTTTGCAGAAGCACAACAATCAATAAGACCAGTGATTTAAGCTGCTTGGTTTGCATAATTAATGGTTGATTTTAAATGTTCGAGAAGATTTGTTTTGTTGAATTTGCAACAAATATATTCCTTTTTGAGGTAAAGGTATCAGAACTTCGGAAGAAGTTGATTGAAAACCTCGAATTTTCTTTCCGGTAATGTCAAGAAGATTAATTTTCACTTCCAGTGAAATATTTTTCAGGAGAATTCCTGTTGGAACTTCAACCCAGGAAATCCCATCAATTGTTTTTTTATCTACTGAAGTGCCCAGGTTGGTCTGCACAAGTATCTGATTGGAAGTAGAAGCTCCATTACCTTCCGGAGTCACTGTGTAATAATAGTTATTTGCACCTTGCAGGCTATTGACAGTGTAAGAAATCAAATTTCCTACCGATTTTGGATATCCGGATATTGAAACAGGAACATATACAGGAATCTGAGCCACAACTTTTACATAATCAACATACACGCGCTTGCCGGCAACAGCCGATAGCGCAATTGAACTTGTGTTGCTGCCTTGTGGAATTGTCACTGTAAAGTCCTGATTACTGACTGCTGTTGTCCATACAGCCAATGAATTGTTATCAAGCGTAGCTGTGAGTTTTGCACCTGCATCGTTGGAATATTGCTTAGCCCTGACGGTCAATGTGGAATTTGGGGTAGAAAAATCCAACAGCGGCAAGGTTATTTTTCCATAAGTACTGCCGGAGGCAAGACGTACATTACTGTACAAGGTATTATCTGTGTAACCCTCTTTTGTCCATGTATTCGGCATCAATAAAATAAAATCTTCTTCCAGTAGCGTTTTCGGACTTGTAGTTCCGCTGTTCTGAAGCATATAAACATTCAAAGTATAACCTGTGGCACCTGCAGAAGCTGTCCAGTTGGCCTGAAAACTAGTATTTGTGGTATTTTTTGCAGGTAAGGCTGTGAAATCATCAGAAGAAAGTGCTTTCAGATTAACCGTAACAGGTGTAATTCCTCCTCCGGTAATACTAATTTTAGCAGTTTGATTTCCGATTGATTGAGCATTAAAATGCACCGCAATTGCAGTACCAACCTCTGCATCAGCCTTTGTAATGATTGATTTATCTATGCTGAAATTTGCCGCATTTGCTCCGCTTAATGCTACAGTCAAATCACCTGTCAGATTCATGGCTTTCAGGTTTATGACAGTATCCTTTGTTTGCAAATAATATACTTTCCCGATGTTCAAAGTATCATTGTCATTGGGAAAGTTCAGGTAGGGGAAATCAATGCTGCCATCCAAACGGTAAGGAATGGTAGTGCGGTTTCCCCAGATATATTCTATCATTTCGGGATGGTCGATAAATGGATTACGATTTTGCTGAATGCCATAAACCACTTCAACACGGGTGCGTTCTTTCTCACTCACAGGATCTTGCCTATGCCATTGCAATAGCAGTTGAACAGCCCAGGGTTTCAGAACCGGATACGTATTGTTCTGCATCATGTTCTCGGGTTTCGTGGTATCCCATTTTGCAGCATAATGCTCGTATGCAGTTGCCATGTAGAAATACGAGCGCGCAAAATCCCCTTTATACTGGTCGGCAGGTTCAAAAACATTGCCTACATAACCGTCATACACACCCGGTCCGACTTTGCTCACTCCATTATTCAGTGTTGGTACGCCTGTGACCACTCCAAGTGGATTATCGTTTTTTGACGTGTTTGTAATCCCATCGGCCGGATACAGATGATTCAGGTCCTTTGCCGGACAATCGGGGTGGTTGATATCACACCCCCACCAGCTTTTAGGCACCGAATGCTCAATGTGTATAATTTGCCCAAATGCTGTGAAATTGGGATTTGGATTAGGAAAATAGCGAACCGAATCGGAGTACATATCAATAACAGCATTTGTAACGGGATTACGATCGGTATAATAAAAACCTTCCCACGTACTTCCTTTACCCGAACCATAATCGAGATAATGCGTAGTATCCTGACAAATAATTGTATGTAAAGCTGTTTTCAAAGCTGCAGCTTTTTTTCCTTCCGTGCTTGAATAATAGCCCGAAGGAATTGCTGCATATGCCGAAGTAGCAAACAGATATAATATAATGCTGAAAATTGGTCTTTTTATCATAATAAATCATCAACTTTTAAAGGCAGAAAAGAGAGAATCTGTCAGACATTATGTCTGCAAATTCTCTCATTCCTCTAAAAGTCTTATTTTTTACTGAATGTATTTCTAATATAATATTTTGCAGGTTTTAATTTCCTGATTTTTTTGTACCTGCAATATATAAATTCCTCTGCTTTCGGGCATCAGTTTTATTTCTGATGCATTGACATTAAATGTTTGAATTCGTTTACCCATCACATTCATCAACGTAATGTGACTGTTTACCGGTAAATTGCGGACAACGATACCATCTGATAAAACAATCCATGCAAGTGTTATGTTTTCCACAGGCTTCAATGCATCATTCACATCAGTCAGATTGGTAGTAACCTGAATCTGATTAGATACAGCTGCCGAGTTACCTTGTGGAGTAACAGTGTAGTAATAGGTTGTGTTTGGAGTCAACGAGGTTACCTGCGATGTCAATACATTACCCACTGAGGCCGGGTAACCACTAACCGCTACCGGAGTTTGCACCGAACCCTGTGTACTGAGTTTCACATAATCCACATAAACCCGCTTACCCGAACCTCCGGCAGCTGATAATGTCAATGTAGAAGTACTGGTTTTTGCAGGAATATCCACTGTATAGTCTGCATTGGTTGCTGTTGTCAGGAATGAGGTGATAGAGTCATTGTTTATTTTCACTGTCAGCTTTGCACTTGCATCGTTTACATATTGTTTAGCTCGCACCAACAATGTTGTTGGAGACGACATATTAATAGCACCCGAAGTAATGGTTCCCACATTAGACGATGAGCCCAATCGAACATAACTTGCTAGTTCCGTAGCCGTAGTATAACCTGCAGCAGTCCATGCTGAAAGTGATGTAAAATCATCTTCCAACAATGTTTGAGAAACAGTTCCGCCACTACTTTGCATTGTAAACACATTCAACGAATAACCAGCAGCTGCAGCAGAAATAGTCCAGTTAGCATTAAACCCTGTAGTGGAAATGTTCGTGGCAGGCATAGCAATAAACTCATCGGATGAAGTTGCCTTAAGCGTCACATTTGTTGCTGTAATACCTCCACCAGTAATCGTTATTGTGGCAGATTGGGCACCCACTGTTTGAGCATTAAAATTAATCGTCAGATTATAGCCTGCTTCGGCCTGAGCTTTTGTAATTGTGGTTGTTGCAATAGAGAAATTAGCCGCATTTGTTCCACTTAAAGCAAAAGACAAATCTCCTGTAAGATTAGATGCTGTAATCATTAAACTTGTACCAGCTGTTTGCTGATAAGCTATTTTTCCAAAATCAACGGTAGAATTTGCTGTAGGTGTAGAGAGAGTTGGATAAGTACCTCCTGTAGCCGACCATGCCTGTCCCTTTTTAGCACCCCAGATATAATCAACCAACTCGGGATGATCGATATATGGATTACGGTTTTTTTGAGCAGCATAAATAGCGTTATTACGTGTAATCTCCTTCTGGCTTACAGGATCCTGATCTGCCCATTGCACCATCATTGTATAAAACCATGTTTTATAGGCCGGGTACGTGTTACCGGCAAGAATTTCACCAGCAGAGCCATTACCAACCCAACCAGCTATTTTCGATTCGTAACGGGTTGCCACATAAAAATACATGCGGGCAAAATCGCCCTTAAACTCATCAATTGGTTCGAAAACTGTGCCTGAATAACCAGTACTTGGATCGGCAGTGCCGAGTTTACTTCCATTGCTGGATGTCCAGGTAGCTGTACCCACTTTTCCATGAGGAAATGAACTTCGACGATTGTTCACATACCCATCTGTAGGTAAAATATGGTGCGCATCTGAGCGCTGTGGTGAGGCAGCTCCCAACCACGAATCGCAGAAAGTATGTTCGCGGTTATAGCAATTACCTTCCGAAGAGTAACTTCCACATTTATCAGTATTATGCGTGAAATAGTAGCTAGCGGTGCCATCAGCTTTAATGGAATACATATCCCAAACCTTACCACTTGGCAGATTGTCGCTTGTCTGATAAATCGTATACAAACCATCGTACCCTTTATCAACAGCTCCCGCCGAGATAATAGCTGCTAATTGTGTTTTTAGGGCTGCATCAACTTTACCTTCAGCAGCAGTATAATACCCAGCCGGAATTTGAGCAAATAATGAAAACGATAAGAAATAAAGAAACGATAAGAGGATTAAATTTTTTTTCATGCGACAATTACAATTTAAAACGAGACAAAAAATGAGAAGTTGCATACTTAATATCGCTACTTCTCACTTCATTATAGATTACGATATTACTTGTTGACAATAAATTTTTGGATAGATTTACGCTGACCTGATTGTAGCTGGAGCAGATACATCCCGCTTTCAAGTTCGTTAACAGAAATCGACTGTTGAATATTCAACCTGTCTTCTTTGAGTACTTGTCCACTCAGATTATAAATGGCATAAGATGAATTTGGTTCATCTGTTTTTATGTTTAGCTCATTCTGAACCGGATTTGGTGAAATTGAGAAACTAATTTTCAGCTCATTAAGCCCAGCTGATAGCGACCATGGCTCACCCTTGTGTGCTCCCCAAATATATTCTGCCAGTTCGGGATGATCGATAAACGGATTGCGATTATGCTGAATACCGAAAACAGCTTCGTTTCTGTTTGTTTCCTTTGTACTAACCGGATCCTGACTATTCCACTTCAGAAACAAAGATACCGACCATGTTGATAAGGCAGGATATTGATTACCTGCAAGCTGATCAGAAACCCAACCAGACACTTTATCATCGTACGCCGTAACCATATAAAAATAGGTACGGGCAAAATCGCCTTTGTATTCATCTACAGGCTCATATACTGTTCCGGTATAACCTGCAAAACTGCATGTTCCGAGTTTGCTTCCGTTTAAAAAGGTAGAAGTTGGGGTGGCTGTTTCACCAAACGGATTATTACCCCGTTGATTATTTACATATTTATCAGTGGGATACATGTGGAATAAATCAGAATACATTGGATAGGCTTTGCTAAACCAGCTATTAGGCATCGAATGCTCCCTGTTGTAAAACTGACATTCGCTTGTTCCTCCCGAACCTCCATCCTGATTTGTAACAAAGGTAAACGTACAGTTAGAATACATATCCCATACTTTTCCGTCTGCTCTCTTGTCGGTAGTTTGAAAATCAGTCCACAAATCGGCATAAGTTCTTTCGGTATGAGTCCCAACAATAGTAAAAAGTTGAGTTTTTAATGCTGCTTCTGATTTTCCAACAGCACTATTATAATATCCATCCGGAATTTGTGCAGTAACAAGAATTGAGAGGGTAAGTAAAAAAAGAGTAAGATTTTTTTTCATCAATAAAACCAAATTTGAAATTATTCCTATTTTTAATAGGGGGTAGCAAATGTAGGAAATATGTTTTGAAAAATAAAGGTAATCCCGCATTTTTAATTATTTATTGTATAAAAATACGCACATTTGTATTGAATTTAACGCGCAGATATGACAACTGCATAACAAAGCATCCACTCTGAATATGCTAAATGGATTTATTGAATGAGTTGCCGTCTAATATGAATTTATTTCTTACAAGTCCACTCCGGTGAAGAATACTTTGCTTTTTCCAAAATCTCAATCTGCAAAATCTCATTTTCAGACAAATTCAATATCACATCCACATGTAATTTTTGCTGTAATTTTCGAATTAGAAGCTCAAAAAACTCACTGTCTTCAAGCGTAAACTGCCCCTGTTCTTCAAACCATGTTCGCAGGTTTTTCACAGTACTTCGAACTGATGCAATGGCTTTTACGCTTTCATCTTTTTGATTGGAAGAAAGGGCCTTTTCAAGCATTTCAAGGTTGGTGTCATACAGAAGCGTGCCATGATGCAACTCCCGGTTTTTGGCTACATGCGAAGCTGTTCCGGTGATTTTATATTCGCTTTGCAGCCAAAGATCTTTGCGTTTGCCAATGGTCACGGGAATACCTAAATCTGTCAGAATTTCGACAATGGGTTCGAGAAAGTCATCATTTAGCGATGATTTACCTTCTGTTTTATTGGAAATAAAGCAAAAGTTCAGGTTTCCTTTGTCATGAAAAACGGTTCCACCCCCCGACATTCTTCTAACGACCAAAATCTCATTCTCCTTGCAAAAATCCAAATTAACCTCGTTCCGAATAGCCTGATTACAACCTATAATCACTGAAGGCTCATTTACATACAAAAACAATAAATCGTCTTGCCGCTCCGCGAAAAGATATTCCTCGGCAGCCAGATTAAATATTGGTGAGGTGGATGTGGAATGAATGATTTGCATGGATTAATTGCCTCCTGCTTTAGCTGGAGGAAAACAAAGATATTAAAAATATAATTGGCTTTAGCCAAACATTGAATAATTTGGCTAAAGCCAATCACAGGCTCTATTTCAAAGTACCTCCGGCTAAAGCCAGAGGCAATTGATTTATTTTACATTAAAAGCCACTCTCAATTCATCAATTTCCTTGTCGCCCATGGGGTGAAGTTGTCCGATTGATGAAGCCATTACCAATGAATTAGCCGAAAATTCAGCCACTTCGAGGTAATCGAAAGTATTAATCAATTTGTTTCCTGTTACAATAACTGAATCGTTTTCAACAATTACCACGCGGTTTTTCGAGAACATTTGAGCTATTTCTTCGGTATCGTTGTATAAACTTTCGAAGGGAATAGATGGAACATCCTGCAGGAAAATCCAGCTTTCAGGGATAGTGCGCACATCAAATTTCTGGTGGCTTACCGCATGAGCCATCAGATTTGTTGGCTGAGTGGTAATGATAGAGTTGATATGTGGATTCAGTTGGTAAATGCGGTGGTGGAGCGCTACCGAACGACTTGGTTCCTTGCCTGCTTCAGCCATACCATTTTTCACCTGAACAATGTTTTTTGGAAGAATATCCCAACGGGCCACATCGCGTGGAGTAATCAGGAAATCATCATCTTTCCAACGTACAGAAACAGTTCCGTAAGTAGAAATCATCAATCCCTGGTCGCAGGCACGACGAATGATATTCACCATATCCGTACGAATTTCACGCTCGTCAGAAGGATAGTTTACATCCATAAACGGTGTGATATTTTTTGGGAAATGATTCAGATATTTCGAAATTTGTTCGTCAGTCAACGTGTTGATCTTACCAATGCGACCAGCATTTACAATAGTACGACAGCAAAATTCCAGCGTTTCGAAACGTTGGTAAGCATCCATCATATCGGTTCCACCAAGTACAACTCCGTGGTTTTCCATGATAACTGCTTTGTATTTTTTGTTCTTGAATTCGTTAGCAATTTTTTCGCCCAATTCAACACTTCCGGGGCAACCATAAGGAGCAAAACCAATTTCGCCACAAATTTTTCGGGCCTGTGGAACGATGCTTGTATCGGGCACCTGACGGGCAATACTGAAAGCCACCAGTCCCGGTGGGTGAGCGTGAATAATAGCCGTCAACTCCGGACGCATTTCAAAAATGGCTTTGTGAAAAGGGAACTCCGAAGATGGTTTGTGCAAACCAACCACTGTTCCATCTTTTTTCACACACACAATGTCTTTTACGGTCAACGATCCTTTGTCTACCGCCGAAGGCGTGATCCAAATATCACCGTTTCCATCTTTAATGGAAATGTTTCCACCTGAAGTAGTTGTCATACCACTCCGATAAATACGTCCGATAATCACATTAATCTGCTCTCTCGGATGCATCAAGTTAACGTCTAACTGTTTCATCTTTAATACAATTGTTGTTTATTTATAATGCATATACTGCAAATATCGTCATTTTTTTCAAACAACAGCAGTACAGCTTTAAATACGCTACAAAATTACTACTTATAATATACTTAAAACATTTAATTTTGATGTATTTGTTGCGTGTTTTGGTAAAAAACAACGGGAATCATCTTTTAAAAAGATGATTCCCGTTCCACTTATTTATTGAGTCTGTTCTGATTACAATTTATCTGCATTAGCCAGCAAGAAAGCTTCTGCTTCTACGCTCCACAAACCCAGGTTTTTGTCACACATTTCAGCTAGTGTTTTGTACACTTCGTTCGTTTCGCCCAGTTTGGCAAAGTCCGAAATTGGTGTCAATGGCATATTTACGTGTGTATAAATCAATTTCTTTCCGCCCGGAATTTCAGGCAGGTGTTTGGTAGCTTCGATAACGGCTCCTAATCCACCAATATGCGTTACCAATCCGGCAGGATCAAGACCTTTCGACATCATATCAAGTGCTTCCACCATATCGTCGGTATTTCCACCGCTGGTACCTACCACGTGTGTGTAGGCATAGTGTACGTTGTAGAAATTGAACGATGCAGCAAAGTTTGGATCGCTTGGACCAGCAAAGAAGTTCAAACAGCCGTCGAATGCCAGAATAGCATCGCCCTGCTCAACCACGGGTTTTACAGGAGCAAATACAAACACATCGTCGTATCCGTATCCGCCGGTAATGGCTTTCAGTTCTTCCACCGGATTTTCCATGTTGCCGGTATTGATATACTTCAAATCGATACCGCGTGAAGCAGCAAATTCTACGCTATAAAACTGCGCAGCACGATCCAAACGGGTTTGATCCACGTCGGTCACCACCAACACAGATGGTTTGCGGTCGTCGCGACGAAGCACGTAGTTGATAGCGGCCAGTCCCATTGGACCAACACCGGCCAAAACAGCCATTTTACCACCATCCACAATGTCCATTTTGTGGACATAACTTCCTGGGGTAGTATGATAGTTGGCATGCATAGCACCAATCACGCACGAAAGCGGTTCTGCCAACGAAGCCGGATAGTACCCTCCGCCTTTGTAAGCCAGCAGACAGTCTTTTTCCATGACCTCGTTTGGGATAATCACATACGTGGCATCACCACCAATGTGATGGTAGCTGTAACCAGGTGCGCTCAACACGCCCACCGGACCATCTTCGTAATACAAAGCCGGCTGGATAGAGAATTTATCACCCGCGCTGAATTTATCAGCCCATTTTGAACCTATTTGTACCAATTCGCCGGCAAATTCATGCCCGATAATAATCGGATTTTCAGCGATGTCGTTTGGAACACGCTTGTGGTCGGTAGCTTGCGAAGATGCTTTGTACGATGACATACAAAGTGAATCGGAAACTACTTTCGCCAATATTTCATTGTCTTTAATCTGTGGCAATTCGAACTCTTCCAAGCGAAGATCTTTTTTGCCATATAAACGGATTGCTTTTGTTTTCATTTTTTTTGTTTTGAACCACAATAGGCACATAGGTCACAATAATATTAACCTACAATGTCTATTGTTTGAATTTATATTTTATAAGAAGAACCCCAATATTCAAAATAGAATGTGTTCTATGTGCCTATTGTGGTTCAAAAAATCTTAGTTCAGCATCACCTGCCCGCCGGTAATTGGCAATGCCTGCCCGGTTTCGCCGCATTGTTCCATCAAGTACAACGCACCTTTGGTAACGTCCTCGGGCGAGCATCCTTTTTTCATTGGAACCTGTGCTAAATAAAACTCTTTTACATCTTCAATTGTTTTGGCACCCGGCACTTTTCCTGCATTTAAGTACTGTACAAACAAGCCGTTAACCGGATCGCTCCAAAGCGGGCCTTCGTAGAAATTACCCGGGCAAATAGAGTTTACTTTAATACGGAACGGAGCTAGTTCCAATGCAAAAGACTGAGTAAGACCAATGCCACCAAATTTACCGCCAGCATAGGCGAAGTTTGCCTTGCTACCGCGCAATCCCGATTTGGAATTTACCTGAATAATGTCGGCATAATACTCCGGTGCATATTTGGTTTGCAGCTTCATGACCTTGCTCACCACTTTGGTGCAATAGAAATAAGCATTATAATTGATTTTCGTTACGAACTCGAAATCTTCTGGCGTCATGTCGTCCAGTCCACCCGCACGAAGCACTCCTGCATTGCTTACAAAACAATCGATAGCACCAAAGTTGCAAATGGTTTCGTGAACCAGGTTTTCGATGCTTGGAATTTCGCTTACGTTGGTTTTTACAAAGATGGCACGGTTACTTTTTGCCAATCCGTTGAAACGCTCCACCGTAGCACGTCCAACCGTTTCGTTCATATCTGCCACCACAATGTTAGCGCCTTGTTGCAACAAGCAACGGGCAATTCCTTCGCCAAAGCCTTGTGCAGCTCCGGTTACGATAATGGTTTTATTCTCGGCACGACCGGCTGCACCACCTGCCGCCACACTGCGACGGTAGTTTTCCACTTCCCAGTTGTCGATAAAGTCGATTTGCGCTTGCGTCATTGGGTGCGGACCACCAAACGATTCAGCATAATATGCAATCTTCATGGCATCTTCGAATACATCCAAAATAATGTCGCACTGAGCAGCATTGTCGCCCACCGCTACCAATCCGATTCCTTTAATTAGAATCACTTTGGGTTGATAACCAAACTTAGCGGTGAAAGCCGGAATTTGTTTTGCAGCCTCAGCCAGTACGGCTTCCGGTTCTTCGTCGTTGAGAAAAATATAGTTCGATTTGCAATAGACAATCGCATCCGGAGTAAATGGTTTTGCAATTTTGGCTTGCGCTTCTTCGGTGTCGTAGAAATGTTTTACCAATGCATTTTTGCGTACTTTCAGGGTTTTCAATCTGTCGGCAGAAAGTATCATGCGGATACTAGGAAGTATTTGTTCTGTACAACTACAAGTTGCGCGTGGTTCGTCGAACATTTTATTGATAGTCTCACTTGAAGTGAGGCTATCATTAAGAGTAGAAAGAATTTTAGTATAAAGCACTTTTACTTCTTCAATGCTATTGGCAGCCACAAAGATGCCGTGGTTTTGCAACCAGATAACAGCAGGTTCGGCACCATCCTCTGCACGGAAAGCTTTGATGGCATCTTCTACTTTTTTGAACAGCACATAACCCGGATCGGTGTATTCGATGTACAATGCTTTGGCGCCAAAAAGCTTTTGCAAGTCGGCCTGAGCATTATTCGCGCACATCAAACCGTTTACCAAGGTTGGGTGCATGTGTACCACAAAGGCGAAGTCAATCACGTTGTGCATCGATGTTTCCACCGATGGACGTTTGCCTTTGGTGATGGTAGCATCGGCCAAATCATTTTTTACCTGCTCTTCACGTTCTGCTGCATTGGCGCTGTACACTTTGTCGGACATGAGGTTTAGTTTGGCTCTGTCGAGCACCGCAAAACCATCTTCGGTAATGGTTGCCAAGGACGAACCACTGGCTTTTACCCAGATTTTTTCTGCGTTTTTGTACGATGTGTTTCCACCGCCTGCAATTACGAAACGGCTATCACGGCCGTAGAATTGCGATATTTCGATTAATTGTTGTATTTCTTTCATAGACCCCTAGCCCCTAAAGGGGGATTATTTTAGTCTCGTCTCCTATTTTTTAGGATTGATTATAGTTTATTTCTTTACTAACTCCTGATTTTGCACTCCGCTAAAAGCCCCCTTTAGGGGGTTGGGGGTCATGCATTATTAATCAATTGATCTCCCAATTTAATAAACTCAGCACGTTTGCTGCGATCAGCTTGTCCGTTGGCATCTACATAACCGCGCAAACCTTGTGCTACCAAATGTTGGTGAGCCGCTATCACGCAAACACCTTCGTAGCTAATTTGCATCAAACGGTCGGTAAGTGGCGTGCTGTTACGCGCAAAAAGCTCGATTGGTTCCATAGCCGGCGTGTTGTGCTCGCTACCGAATGTCACCACAAAACCCTGGTCGTGCAAATAACTGGCGTATTTCTCCAGCAATTCAACACCATTACGGGTAGTGATAAACTCCACTGAATGGAAACCACGTTCGGTTAATTGCTTAGCCACGCGTTCCAAATCGCCTTCGAAATCGGTATAACCACCTTTGGCGTCATCGGCCAGAAACGGATAGGTTGGTATGCCTCCACCTGCCACGATAATATCGCAAACGGTTTGCATAGGCAAAAAGGCCTTTGGATCTTCTGGAACGAAAGCGCCACCACCTGCTTTGAGCAAGTTGCCACGGATTTCGTTTTCCACTCCTGCGATATCGTTGATTTCCGATTTCAATTCTTTTCCTCCGAAAAGTTTGTGAAACAAAATGCGAATATCCAACGGATTGTTGTTACAAGCCTCGTACACTTTCAAACGCAATGCTTTGGCTAAATGGCGTTCGCGGATAGAACCTTTGGTAAGATCGTTTTTAATCCATTCGAAGTCGAGCGAGAAACCAGCATTATTCGCAGCCAGAATTTCATTTACCTTGCCACACATGGCTTCCACCTGTGCGTTGGCTTCGGCACTTACGTCAGCCAATTGCGTAGCAAAAGGCTCTGCCAGTTGGAAAGGATACGAAAGTCCTTTGCCACTCAGGTACGTGCGACCGGGATTTCCGGGATCGTTCACCCGCAAACCGGCTTTTTGGTCGGCTTCGTTCAGACTGATAAATTCTATATTGAACAACGGATACAAACCGCGTTCCTTACAACCAACCGCCCAGGCTTCGTAGCCGGCAGTGGTATAAAAATCATTGATACCAACCACTTTTATGCCTTCGGCAACAGCCATATCGAGCGCCTGATTCAGTTCGGTGAATGCACTGAACGAGTAAGGTGTGTGGAGGTGTGCGTTTACTTTTATGTTTTTCATGATAAATATGTAATTACCACTAAGGCACTAAGTACACAAAGAAACACTAAAATGGATTGTGAATCTAAGTGGTCTCAATGCCTTAGTGGTTTTAAAATTATACTCCTAATTTCGAACGACGGATAAACTCAGCATCGGTAAAGTTCTGACCAGGAACATAGCCTGCCAGTGGTTGGATGCGTTCGTTGATCATATCGAGGAACCAGCTTACTTGTGGGAAGAATGAATCTTCCAATTCGAAGGCCGGAGTAATCCAGTTGCGTGAACCAAGCACACAAACCGGAGCGTCCAGATAGTCGAAGCAAAGGGTGCTGATGTTGGTTGCAAAGTCGTTCAGGAACGAGCCACGGGCACAAGCGTCACCGGCCACAATGATTTTACCTGTTTTCTTCACCGACTCCACCACTTGTTCGTAGTTGAATGGTACCAACGAACGAGCGTCGATAACTTCTGCACTCAAGCCGTATTTTTCTTCCAGTTCTTTAGCGGCAGCCAAAGCAGGATATAATGTGTGACCAACGGTTAGGAACGTAATATCTTTACCTTCTTTTTTTACGTCCGGCTCACCAAATGGAATTTCGTAGTAACCTTCAGGTACACCGCCTTTGTGGAATTGCTCACCAATTTCGTAGATACGTTGGCTTTCGAAGTAAACAACCGGGTCAGTTCCCTGCAAAGCCGAGTTCATCAGCCCTTTGGCATCGTAAGGAGTTACCGGGAAACATACTTTCAATCCGGGAATTTGCGTTACCAACGAAGTCCAGTCTTGCGAGTGTTGCGCACCGTATTTCGAACCTACCGATACACGCAGCGTGATTGGCATTTTCAAAACATTACCGCTCATCGATTGCCATTTAGGCATTTGGTTGAACACCTCATCACCACAACGACCCAGGAAATCGCAATACATAATTTCAGGAACCACGCGACCACCACACATAGCATAACCAATGGCAGTACCCACGATAGATGCTTCGGCAATAGGCGAGTTGAACAAACGGTGGTAAGGCAATGCTTCGGTCATACCGCCATAAACGGCAAACGCACCACCCCAATCGCGGTTTTCTTCACCATAAGCCACCAACGATGCATCCTTGTAGAAACGATCCATCATGGCTTCGAAAATACCGTCGCGCAACTGATATTGTTTCATCTTGCTGAATGGTTTTCCATCTGCATCAAAAGCAAAACGTTCTTTCGCCGCAATTTTCTTTACACGTGAATTGTCAGCCAATGGCATCAATACATCAGGTTTTGCAGTCGACATAGCATCAACCGAACCGTTCGAGAACATCATATCGCCAATGATTTGCGCATTGGTCATACGGGGTGAAACTTCGTCGTCGATAGATTTCAGGAACATATCATACACCAATGCTTTTACATCAGCCCATGTTGCGTCCAGATCAACTTGTGTAGCTTCTTTTGCTTCAATTAATTGTTTTCCGAAAGAAGCGATACAATCTTGCGCTTCCCATGCTTCCACTTCTTCTTTGGTACGATACGAAGACGCATCCGATGGTGAGTGACCGCTGTAACGATATGTCAATACGTCCAATAAAACAGGACCTTTTTTCTCTTCAAGGATAACGCGTTTGCGTTTGTAAGCGTCGATAACAGCCAACGGATTGTAACCGTCAACACGTTCGGCGTGCATTTGCTCAGGGTTTACACCTGCACCAATACGAGCCGCAACATCATAACCCATGGTTTCGCCGGCAGTTTGTCCACCCATACCATATTGGTTGTTCATGATGTTGATGATCACCGGAAGTCCACCTTGCATATCACCTTCCCACAACTGGCGGAACTGATCCATAGAAGCAAAGGTAATACCTTCCCAAACCGGACCGCAAGCCATTGAAGCGTCACCAATATTGGCAACTACCAAGCCTTTCTGACGGTTGATTTTTTTGTACAATGCAGCACCTACGGCAATATCACCCGAACCACCCACAAGGGCATTGTTAGGATAAACACCAAATGGAGTAAAGAAAGCGTGCATAGAACCACCCAATCCGCGGTTGAAACCGGTTACACGGGCAAAGATTTCGGCCAATGTTCCATAAACGAGGAAGCGACGAGCCAATTCTTTTGTTGTGCCTGTAAAGTCTTTTTTTACAACATTTAGTACAGCTCCGTCGAAGAACGATTCCATTACGTCCATCAAGTATTTATCGTCACATTTGTGGATAGCCGACATTCCTTTTGCAAGGATTTCGCCATGAGAACGGTGGCTACCAAAAATATAATCGTCAACGGTCAATGTCCAGGCCATCCCAACAGCTGCCGATTCCTGTCCGATAGACAAGTGAGCAGGACCGGGGTGATTGTACGAAGTTCCGTTGTATGCACCAACTGTTTTAATCAGGTTGATCATGGTTTCGAACTCTCGAATCAACACCATGTCGTGATAAATGGCTTTGAATTCTTCGTTGGTAAAATTACCTTTTTCGTCTTTGACGGTTTTCTGATATTGATTTACTGGAATTGGTTGAAATTCCACAAAACCCGGTTTGCGTGCTACTGACGGGTCAATGTGCTGTACTTTTGGCATTTTGTATATGGTTTATTTGTTTTTATATTGATTTTCGTTTGTGTAAGGACAGGTCGCGACCTGCCCCTACTATTAAAACGCAAATATCGTTTCTTTAAATATTTCGCTAACGGTTGGGTGTGGGAAAACCACTTCTTCCATTTCCGCCAGTGTCATTTCCTGTTCGATGGCCATGCATGCTCCGTAAATCATTTCGCTGCAAGGATTACCCAGCATATGAACACCGATTACTTCGCCATGTTTAGCACCTACCAGTACTTTGCAAAGTCCCGAGCCACCTTCGTTTTCAGCTACGAAACGTCCGGCATACGCCATTGGCAATTTAGCTACTTTGTAGTCAATACCTTTTGCTTTAGCCGATTCTTCGGTTTCGCCAACACCAGCTACTTCTGGATTGGTATAAACCACACCCGGAATAGCATCGTAACGCATCTTATCGGCACGACCTGTGAGGTTGTTCACCACCACTTCACCTTCGCGACTGGCTGTGTGAGCCAACAACGAGAATCCGGTTACGTCGCCTGCCGCAAAAACGTTAGGCACATTGGTACGCATTTTTTCGTCCACTTTGATACCACCACGGAATAACTCCACGTTCAGATTTTCCAATCCGAAACCTTTTGTTACTGCCCGGCGACCAACGCTGACAAGGATTTTTTCACCTTCGATAGTCTCCGTTTTTCCGTCTTTCTCGAAAATAACTTTGTTGCCATCGATTTTTACCACTTTGGCATTCAGGTTATATTCGATGCCTTTTTTGCTGTAAATATCGCGCAACATGGCTGAAATTTCGAAGTCTAAACCACCAAGAATTTCAGGAAGCATTTCCACGATAGTTACTTTGGTACCAAGGCTGTTGTAAAAACTTGCAAACTCCATCCCAATAACGCCACCACCGATAACTACCAATGATTTTGGTTGATCTTTCAAATCCAGAATTTCGCGGTTAGTCAGGATAATGTCACCTGCTTCGGCCAATCCCGGAATAGGTGGAACGAATGCTTCGGAACCGGTACAAATAAGCAGGTTAGCACCTAAGTAGCTTTCGCCACCAGCGGTTGCTTCCACACCTTTCGGGCTACGACCAACAATCATGGCTTCGCCTTTTACAACCGTTACGTGGTGCATTTTCATTTTGCCCTCAACACCAGCAACGAGCTTGCGAACCACTTTATTTTTGCGGGCAACAATTTTTCCGAAATCAAAACGGATATTGTCACCAAATACGCCATATTTATCACCGTGCAAAGCATTTTCGTACGTTTTAGCACTGTAAAGCAATGTTTTGGTAGGAATACAACCTTCGTTGAGACACACACCACCCATGCTTTTTTTCTCGAACAATAAAACTTTCAGTCCTTTATGTCCTGCACGTTCTGCAGCTACATATCCGGCCGGACCACCACCGATAATGATTAAATCGTACATAATAATATGACTCCTAACCCCTAAAGGGGAATTTAGTTAGTATTGATTAATAAATTTATTTTGAAACAAAGATATTGATTTTATTAAGTTGATTACCCATTATTCAGAGACAAAAGTAACTCTGTTCCCCTTTAGGGGTTAGGGGTAGTCTTGTTTAAAAAATATCCAATTCCAATGTTTCAATTTCAATGGCAATTTGTTTCAGAAAGCGTGTTGCTTCACCACCATCCAACGAGCGATGATCGTATGTTAAACTCAAGCCGATATAAGGCACGAAACCATACACGCCATCACCCAAATCTTTCGGACGAGGAACAATGGTGTTCACACCCAAAATAGCCGATTGCGGCAAGTTGATTACCGGAGTAAACATTTCCACACCGTAAGCACCAAGGTTCGAAACAGTAAATGTAGCTGCTTCGGCTGCCAATAATTCGGGCGAAATTGCACCTTTCTTACATGCATTTGCCACTTCTTTCAACTGATTCGAAAGTCCGATAATAGATAAATCGTCAGCGTTGCGCACTGCAGGAACCATCAAACCACGCTCAGTATCAACAGCCAGTCCAAGGTGAACTTTGTTGAACAAACGCATCGATTCGCCGAGGAAGTGTGAATTTACATTTGGGAATTTTTTCAATGCTTTTACTACTGCAAAGCATACAAAATCATTTATAGTCAAATTGGCCGACAAAGTTCCGGCTTCGAATGCTTTCTTGGCCTTCTTACGTAAGTTTTGGATATTACGTGCATCGGCTCCCAGGTGGTGAGTAAGTTGCGCTGAGTTTTGCAACGAAGAATGCATTGCTTTTGCAATCAATTTGCGCATGTTCGACAGCTTTTTATCTTCGTAATCCACGCCGTAAACAGCATTTACAGGTGGTGGCAATAAATCGGCAGCTTTGGCAGTTCCGGCAAGACCTGAACCTGCACCTTGTGGTTGAACACCTTCTTCTGCAGCAATTTTCTTAGCCAATGGAGTCAGTTTCGGACGGTTTTCCAATGCAGCCAGCACGTCTTTTTCAATCACACGACCGTTTGGTCCTGAACCAGCCAGTTCGCTTGCGTTCAATGCTTCTTTTGTGGCTAAGTTTTTAGCGCGGGGAGAAACGAAAGAAGAATTCTGAGTTTTGAGTTCTGAGTTTTGAGTTGGTGTAGCCGCTTCAACTTTTGCAGGTTCTTCAGCTTTAGCTACTGGTTCAGAAGCAACAACAGGTTGTTCCGCTGCCACAGGTGCACCACCTTGTAATAATCCGGCATAATCTTCACCGGGTTGACCAATAACCATCATGTCCAACAGCACAGCAACTTCGTCGCCATCATTGTAAAAACTCTCAAGTACCACACCATCAGCAGGTGATTCTTCTTCGAACGAAGCCTTATCGGTTTCGTAAGCGAACAGAACTTCACCTTTTTTTACGGTATCACCTTTTTTCTTTTTGATTTCGGTGATGATACAACTCTCAACCGATTGCCCTTGCTTGGGCAGAATAACTACTACAGCCATTTTATATTTACAATTTAGTCATTTACTATTTACGATAGCTTTGTTACAGCTAAGAATTTTTGATAGGCTTCAGCCCACACTTCGGGGTTTTGTGGCAAGAATTCATCCAACAAAACGGATTCACCAATAATCTGACGCATTTCCTGTAACGAATCAACACATCCGGCAGCTTTTGCCTGAATCATAATATTACCAATCGAGGTTGCTTCGGATGGCCCTGCAATTACTGGTATTCCGATTGAATTGGCAGTCCATTGATTCAACAATGGGTTTTTTGATCCACCACCAATAACATGCAGTTTCTCAATTGGGAACGGAGCCAATCCTTTCAATTTGCCCAATACATAATTATATTTCAATGAAAGACTTTCGAAAATACAACGAACGAATTCGGCATGTGTCGAAGGTGCTTTTTGACCTGTCGCCTCACAATATTCAACAATAGCACTAGTCATACATACAGGATTCGCAAACGATGTATGGTCGGTATCCAACATCGATTGGAATGCAGGAACTGTATCGGCCATTTGCACGAGTTTTTCGTATGCATAGGTGATACCTTCTTTTTTCCATTCTTTCAGACATTGTTCCAACAACCACATGCCGGTAATATTTTTCAGAAAACGGGTAGTTCCTTCTACCCCACCTTCATTGGTAAAGTTCAAGGCAAAAGTTTCTTCGTTGATAATGGCATCTTTTACTTCAATACCCATCAGCGACCAGGTTCCGGAGCTAAGGTAAGCAAAATTTTCGTTCTCGGCCGGAACAGCTGCAACTGCTGCGCCCGTATCGTGTCCGGCAACTGCCACCACTTTTACTTTACCCAATTCACTTTCTTCTGCTAAATCATCGCGTAAGGTGCCAATTTCATAACCAGGCATTACAATTTCACCCAAAATAGAAGGACAAACGCCTGCTTTTTCGAGCAATTCAGCTTCAAATTGTTTGGTTCGTGGATTTAAAATTTGGGAAGTCGATGCAATGGTGTATTCCACTACTTTATTACCAGTAAGCAAATATGCCAATGCATCAGGAATGAATAGAATTTCTTTGGTAGCTTTCAGCAATGAATTATCTGCCTGACTTAATGCAAAAAGCTGGTACAAACTATTGAAATTCATTACCTGAATTCCGGTAAGGTCATATACTTTTTCGCGGGGAACAATTTCGAAGTATTTTTCGGGAGCACCAACAGTGTGTGGGTCACGGTAAGCGTACGGAGCACCCAGGATAGATCCATCTTCGGCCAACATGGCGAAATCAACGCCCCATGTATCGATACCGATAGAAGTAATTTCTACCCCTTCGTTTTTCGCAGCAACCAATCCGGCTTTGAGGTGTTCGAACAAAGAATAAATATTCCAGTGAAAATGATCCCCAATCTGAAGAATTTGATTTGGGAAGCGCGTCAACTCCTTCATTTGAAGTCGCCCATGCTCAATAGTACCAAGGATAGAACGACCACTTGTGGCACCGAGGTCGAATGCTAAGAATGATTTATTTTTCATGTTATTTTTAAAGTGGTTGCAAAGTTATTCAATCCTTGAATAACGGGCGTTGTCTATTTTGACTTTAAAACTTTATATTTTGATAATCAACGGAATCTTTAGCAACAAACTGAAAAACAATGCATTTTTAATCCTGAAACAAAAAACACATTGCCGAATATTTGTTTCTATACGAAAATCAAGAAACTAAAGATTGGAGTACAAAAGTACTGCAATCTTTAGTTCTCAACACTTAAATATCATTCAAAAAGAATAGATTATTGTTCACTTATTTATATAAGGCTCCGTAAGTTTGGCAAGCACGATAATCAGACCCTTCTTTGTCCATTCCGAATGCAGCCCAGGCACTTGGACGGAAAATTTTTGATTCGTCAACATTGTGCATACACACCGGAATGCGCAACATCGAAGCCAGCGTAATCAAGTCGGCACCAATATGTCCGTAGCTGAATGCACCGTGGTTTGCACCCCAGTTGTTCATTACCGAATATACATCGGCAAAGTTACCTTCGCCGGTCAGGCGTGGTGCAAACCAGGTGGTTGGCCATGTTTTGTTGGTGCGGTCGTCCAAAACTTTATGAACTTCAGCAGGAATTTCCACTGTCCAACCTTCAGCCAATTGAAGTACAGGACCAAGACCTTTTATCAGGTTGATACGGGCCATAGTTACCGGCATGCCACCTTTTGAAATGAATTTAGACGAAAAACCTCCACCGCGGAAGTAACCGCAGTCGGCAGGATACCAGGTTGTTGCATCCAATGTCTTTTGAACTTCTTCGCCGCTGATTTCCCAGAATGGTTTCATGGCTGGTTTTCCGTCGATAGTTTGCTCGCCGCTACCGTCGAGGGCTGCTGAACCTGAGTTAATCAGGTGAATCAAACCATTCGCTCCCAAACCTTGCAGCTTATGACCGGTTACGCGCTCAACAGCTTCTGGACTCCAATAGGTACGCACATCGGCAAAAACCTGAGCTGTATTAGTTACCAATTTTCCGAACAACATGGCCACTCCATTCAACGAATCGTTTTCAGTTGCTACGATAAATGCTTCGCGGATTCCGTTCCAGTCGAATGATGTATTCAGAATAGCTTCGGCAAAATCACCGTTTGGCATAAAGTCGGTCCATTGGCGTTGACCCTGAAAACCGGATGCAATTGCATTGTGACCCAATGCTTCTTCACCAAAACCAAGTTCAGCCAATTTTGGGTTGCCAATCATCAAATCGCGCATAATCATGGTCATTTTTACCACAAATTCCCATTCTATATCCAATTGCTCACGCGATTTCTTTTTGTCGTCCTCGTTTGTGTCTTCGCCTTCGTTTGGTTTGCAGTTTTTTGCAGTCCAATCCATGGCTTTTTTGAATTCTTCAGGGTCAAAAATGCCCAATTGCACGCGGCGACTGATTTCGCTCATGTCCACCGATTCGTTGCGCATTCCCAAATATTCCTGGAAAAAGTCAGTATTTACAATAGAGCCGGCAATACCCATTGATACAGAGCCAATTGACAAATAAGATTTTCCTTTCAAACTTGCTACCGCAATGGCAGCTTTGGTGAAACGGATAATTTTTTCCTGTACATCAGCCGGAATGGTATTGTCGCCACCATCCTGCACATCGCGTCCATAAATGCCGAATGCCGGAATACCTTTTTGGTTATGACCAGCCAAGGCAGCTGCCAGATATACCGCTCCCGGACGCTCCGTTCCGTTGAAACCCCAGATAGCTTTTGGCAATTGCGGATCCATATCAATGGTTTCGCTACCATAGCACCAGGCCGGAGTAACGGTGATTGTGGCACCAACTCCCGACAATTTAAATTTTTCGGCACAAGCTGCCGCTTCGTCAACCCGACCAATGGTAGTATCGGCAATAACGCATTGTACCGGAGTTCCATCGCTGTATTTCAGCGTTGAAGTAATAAAGTTGGCTAAGTTTTTAGCCATATTCATGGTTTGCGCTTCCAACGATTCGCGCACACCACCCTGACGTGCATCGATAGTTGGACGAATACCAATTTTAGGGTTTTCTCCTTGTAGTCTTCCTGATTTTACTTTACGGGTATAAACTCCGGCTTCCGAAATTGTACCGTCTAATTTTCCTGCTTGCATGATTATTTTTAATTATTAAGAGTATATATATTTTTTATTTAATGCTGAACTGTGCTGTTTAAATTTCAAAAAAAAGAAATTATTTTTCAGATTGATTTTCTGATTATCAACTTAGTTTGCAGATATTCCTGCACAGGTTGTTTCGTTTTTACAAAATAAGCTGCTTTTTCGCCCAACATGCCAAAATCGATGCTGATAGCAGAAATCCCATTTTTAATTACCTCCAAAACAGGTTCGTCATTGTACGAAATAAGACCAATATCATCACCAATTTTCAATCCATTTACATCTGCGTTCTTTATGATCTTCACCAAATCTTCGGACAAGATGCACAAATAGGCTGTTCCTACCTCTACACCCTTCCAATCAGACTCTTTTCGAACGATTTCGTACTCAAAATTACGCTCAAAACAGAACTTTTTAAAGTATTCTATTGAGCTTATCGGGTGACAAAGTTCTTCCGGAAAAACGTATACAAGTTTTTTATATTTTCGCAGTAAACTATCACCCTCAATCAAACAATTATAAAGTGAAACATCAAAATCCTGACAAATAAAGGAATAATCTCCCTTATCAAAATTTCCAAAATCGAGCAAAAGCAATTTATTTGTTGGAATTAATTTCAAAGTTTCCGATAGATACTCATTCGAAAAATTCATTACCACATACATGCTGTATTTGCCAATACTTTCTCCCACAATAGTTTCGAAAAGCTGTTCGTTATATTGATGAAATATCAAATCAACTTTATAGTTTTCAGGCAAATTATCGACAAACCGACGATAAAGATTTTGTTTGAATGAAGAATAGGTATCGAGCAAAAGCAGCACATGATTCACTTCGCCGGTTACAAAATAGCCTTTCATTGGATTTGAATCAATTAAGCCTCGGCTTTTAAGCATTTTATAGGCTTTAAAAACCGTATCGCGCGAAACTCTGTGCAACGCACTTGCTTCGTTGATTGACAGCAAATTATCACCCACCGACAGTTTCCCCTGCATGATAGAAAGACTTATTCCATCTGCAAGGGTTTTTATTTTTGTCGAAGAATTTGAAAATTTTATTTGAGGCATAATCTGTTCTTTATACCGATTCTTTTACTTTATGACCACTGATTGCATAAAATGCAATAAATGCAAAGAACGGAATTGGAGCTAAAAATCCGATTGACATTCCAAATTTATCGGCAATCAAACCCATAAATGGAGGAAATACAGCGCCGCCGACAATAGCCATTACCAATAAGGACGATGCTCTTTTGGTTTGCGGTCCCAAATCTTTTATGGCCAATGCAAATATAGTTGGGAACATAATTGACATTACGAAAAATACAGCATAGAGCGAAATTAAAGAGATCCAACCTAATTTCATGCTTACTATTGGCAACAATAAGGCACCCAGAATCGCACAGAATGCCAATAATTTAGTTGGTTTCATCAACGACATTAAATAACTTCCACTCATGCGACCCACCATAAATAAGGCAAAACCAATGCTTAAGAAGTAGGGTGCTAACTTCACATCAAACCGTGGGTGTTGCCCGGCATCAGTCACAAAATTAATCAGATAGCTAAATATTCCGGTTTGTGCAGCTACATACGAAAACTGAGCAATAACACCTAATACAAAGTGGGATTGTTTTTTCAATGGAATATGAAATGTTGGCTTTTCCTCAATGCCTGTTTCAACAAAACCATGTGCATGTATTTCATCTTCTTCGCTAATTTCAGGAAGTTTCAAACGCATAAACACAATCGCAACTGACAATACCAGTAGCCCGATTGCTAACATCGGCAAAATAGTAGAATAAAATTTTTCGCCTTCTATTTCGCTGGTGCTGTTGTAAATGTATAGAGCAATAAGTGGCCCCAAAACCCAGGCTAATCCGTTGAAAGATTGAGAAAGATTGATTCTTCGTTCAGCAGTTTCCCTTGGGCCTAATTTAGTGGTATAGGGATTGGCAGCCGTTTCGAGCGTAGCTAAACCACAGCCTAACAGGAATAAACAGGTAAGAAATACCCAAAATGACTCAAATCCCGCGGTTGCAGCTATCAGTAACGCACCCGAAGCAAAGAGGAATAATCCCAGCACAATTCCTTTTTTGTAGCCATAGCGCCTCATAAACATACCCGCCGGGATAGCCATGCTAAAATAAGCTCCGTACAATGCAAATTGTATAAAACTCGATTGCCATTTATGTAAGTGAAGAATTTGTTGGAAGTGTTTATCTAAGGTATCAAGCATTCCATGAGCCAAACCCCACAGGAAAAATAATGATGTGATAAATATATACGGAAGTTTGTATTCTTTGGAAATGAGTTTTGGGTGTGACATGATTTTTTTTTGTGTGATTAGATTTATTAAATGATTTAAGGATTTTTCTGTGCTGAACTATGCTGCAAAAATAGGTCTAAGTTTTCAGACTTAGACCCATAAAATTTATGTTCTTCGGCAGAAAAAATAAGGTCAACTATTTTCTGCCGAAGATTTAGTGACGCTAGGCGGTTATCTCACCGTTTAAATCCCAAAGGTCTTCCCAGCCTTTGGCAGATTCCCACAGGAATACCTGACCTTTGATGAGGCGGCATTGTTTATCGATTTTCGATACAGTCACCATTTCTTCATCAGTCAACGGGCCTTCGGTGATTCCTTTCAGATTGTTGTACATTTTATCGGTTTTTACCGAGAATGGAATGGTAATTTGACCACGTTGTACAGCCCATTTTAGGCAAACAACAGCCGGATGAACTCCTAAGCGGTCTGCAATAGCAACAATAACGGGATCTTCCATATCAACAGTATCTTCCGGTGTTTTATCACGTTCTGGGCGACCGGGTGAACCAATCGGACTATAACCAATTACTTCCACCCCATTGTCTTTCATATACTGATACAATTCAGGCTGTTGGAAGTGTGGGTGAATTTCCATTTCGTTCAATACCGGCCTAATTTTGCAATCACGCAAAATCAGTTTCATTTTAGGAATGGTCACGTTTGAAGTACCTATATTTCTTACCAAACCGGCTTCAACCAAACTTTCCATTTGTGCCCATGTTTTCATATAACCTTCGTGGTTATATGGAACAGAATCCGGATTACGCGAATCACCATCACACTTCGGAGCATGGTAATTTGGGAATGGCCAGTGTACCAGATACAAATCAAGATAATCGAGTTGTAAATCAGCCAACGATTGTTTGCACGATTCAACGACTTCTTTGTGTTTATCGTTCCACACTTTAGAGGTAATCCAAAGTTCTTCGCGAGTCACAATTCCTTCAGCAAAAACTTCCTGTAAAGCTGCACCTATTTCTTTTTCATTGCCATAAACCGAGGCACAGTCGATGTGACGGTAGCCCATTTTTATAGCTGTTTTCACTGCTTGCGCAATGGTTTCGGCATCGTAATTGTCCGAACCGAACGTTCCCAACCCAATTACCGGAATTTTATCGCCGGTAGATAAGGTTTTAAATGGAACTTTTGAAGCATCTATTGTTTGCATGTAATTAGATTTTTAGATGTTAGAACCAGGAGTCAAGACAAATGTCCGACTCTGGTTCAAAGGTAAATAGTAAATGAATAAATGGTCAATTACTTGATTTCCTCGTCAAAAACGATGGCTACTTTACCACATTTGCCTTCGGCCATAAGCGAGTATGCCTCTGGAGCTTGTTGCAGCTGGAAGCGGTGTGTAACCAAATCTTCAGGGTGAATTCCCCAGCGTTCGATGCGTTCCACCAATTCTTCCATGCGCCAAATGGATGTTACCCATGAGCCGTAAATGGTTTTTTGGTCGTGGATAATGTCCGGACTAGGGTTGAATTCTACGGTTCCACCCTCGCCAATCATAACCATTTTACCCCACTGACGGGTTGCACGGATACACAATTGACGACCTGAAGTATGACCAGAACAGTCAACAGTACGCTCGTAGCCTTTTCCGTTGGTTGCGGCCATTACTTTTTCCATTACATCCGGTCCTGAAACGAAAACTTCGTCGGCCAAACCAAGGTCTTTAGCAATCTGACAACGTTCAGCAACGGTATCAACGCCAATCAGTTTTTGAGCTCCCATGGCTTTAGCAAGCATCAATGCAGCCAATCCAACAGGACCAAGACCGGTTACCAACACTGCATCATTTCCACAGATACCGATTTTCTCCAAACCTTCATAAACAGTTCCAAATCCGCAGGCAATTTGTGCTCCATCGGTGTAAGTAAGGCTATCCGGCAAAAGAACAAGGTCTTTTTCTTCGGCAATCATGTATTCGGCCATACCACCGTCACGTTGCCAACCGTAAGCAGCACGTGATTCGCTTTTACACGAAATCATATAACCGCGACGACAATCGTTACAACATCCGCAACCCGAAATATGGTAAACCACCACGCGATCGCCTTCTTTGAAACGTTTCATGCCAGGCCCGCAAGAGATAATTTGTCCTGCCGGTTCATGTCCGCAAATTTTATTTTGATAGCCCTCAGGACCTTTTCCAAGGTGTTCGCGATAAATAGCACGAATGTCGCTACCGCAAATTGTAGATGATTTTACTTTGAGCAGAACTTCGCCATGTCCGGGTTTTGGGAATTCTACATCTTTAAAAATTACGGTGCTGTTGCCCGGTAAAAAAGCAGCTTTTGATTTGAATGACATTATGAATTGTGAATTATAAATTATGAATTAATAGGTGTTACACCTTTCTTTAGTAATATATTTCCGTATTTTGCTGTTTCGCCAGTCATCACCACTGCAAAAGCAGATTTCGTTCTTTCGTAAAAAACAAAACGATCGATTCTCTCAATAGCAGCAGCATCCGGATTTGTTATGTGAATACTTTTCAGATACGATTCTTCGACTTTTGGATCGAGTGTATCGCCGGAAACAGCTGCCATCATAGCTAATGGATGCGGAACATAGGCATCGAGTTCAAAGAGTGGTAAAATAGCGGCCAGTAATTCGGGGATACGAAGTCCATCGGCGCGCAAAACACGGTCATTAAACGTTTCACCGGGGAAATGAGCATCAGCCAGAATAATTTCGTCGCCGTGACCCATACGTGCCAAAACTGCCAACAGTTCAGGGCTAATAAGTGGGGAAATTCCTTTTAACATGAGATTTTGTTTTTATCAGCACACGTGTGCATAAATGATTGAATAAATTATATTTAGAGTCTAAATTGACTAACAAGATTTTTTGAAAATGATTTCAGCCTCTACCGTTTTTTCGATTGATTTCCCTATTTCAATTTCATGACTTATCATTTTTTCAAGTAAATCAAATGATATTTCGGCAATTTCTGCTTCGGGCTGTTCGATGCACGTTACCTGGGGTTCAATTATTTCAGACGAAAGTAAGCTGCCAAATGTAATCAAGCCAAGATCTTCTGGAATTCGAATTCCGGATTTCCTCGCTTCGAGCATAATTCCAACAGTCATATGCACCGATGAAGAAATGATGGCATCGGGTTTTACAGGCATGTTCCACAACCCTGAGAGCAACTTTTTCCCAAGTTCAATACTGAAATCATCCTGCACCATAATGGGTTGTTGATATTCCAACCCGTATTTTTTCAACATATCCAAATATCCGTTTTCCCGGTCGCGAAATACATTGATGCTGGTTGTTGCTGTAAGGTGAGCAATATTCCGATACCCTTTTTTTATCAGGTATTCAGTGGCCTTTGCCGTAATTTCATAATTATTTATTTTCACCTTTGGAGTTGGAACATCCTCGCAAATACGATCGAAAAACACCAACGGAATCCCAAACTTACTCAGAACTCCAAAATGGTCGCTATTCACTGTATCCTTTGCTATTGAAACAATCACACCTGCAAAATTATGGCGAATAATTGTATTGACAATTTCCTTTTCCTGCTGGTATTTTTCGTTGGTTTGAAATACAGAAATGACGTACCCTTTGCTGTAAGCCAAGTTGGTAAGTTTACTTACAATATCGGAGAAAAAGCTGTGGTTGATATTGGGAACAATGAGTGCAATGGCATTGTTGCTTGTTCCGCGCAACTGAACGGCGTTCATATTCGTCTGATATTCATGCTCACGGGCATAGGCCAACACAGCATCACGGGTAACCTCATTCACGCGTGGATCGTTACGCAGGGCACGCGACACGGTGGAATGATGTACATTAAGCTCTTTGGCAATGTCTTTTATCGTGATTCTTTTCTTCATATACGAGCAAAATACAAACGTGTGCAAAGATAGAGAATTTTCTCAAATCATTGACATTTTTGGCCCAAAATTGAAAATTATTTGAAGATAAGAATAACTATAATTTGAGGAAACGATGAATCCCTCGTGAACGAGAACTTTGCCTGATCAAAGATTCATCAATGTGAGGTAATTTGCCGTAGAAAGCACCCTTCAAAGCCTTCTTGTCTGCTGTCTTGAGGTTGCAAACAATCGTGTAGTTGTTCCCAAGTCTGGACACTGTAAAAGTGCCTTCGGAAATAAATTTGAGGGTCGATTTTGATGCATTGGCTTCGTAATAAGAAATGTAAGCGCCAATTGGAAAAACTTCTGTACCAACAGTATCATTCTTACCGGGCGAAACAGTATAAGCTTCGTGAGAATTGGAAATTGTATAGGTGGCAACAGGCAGCAACGTATCGGTTGGAGCTACATACACATCTTCGAGAAACAAAAACTGGCCTAAGCCCTGCAAACTCCCAACGCTATCAATACTCAACGAATCGGAGAAGAGTGAAACGGACAAAAGATTATTCGTAATTCCATAATCGGCATATTCCTTACCAAAAAATTCAACATATCCCCATGAGTATTTGGGATTTACATTGTAAGTATATAGCACAACCGGCTCATATTTACATGAAGTAAATAAACAAGCACAAAATGAAACAAGAAGAATGAATTTTTTCATTTAGAAACCAAATTGATATTTTCTAATAACGAAAAATGGACGATTATGTTGTTTGAAAATTTAATCAGCTAAATCTGTTTTGGTATGAATATAACGTACCGGATAATAAGCAGCCAGAAAGCCCATAGCCAGAACAGTGACAAACACAAGTAATAAATCCAATGCATTTGTAACAACCGGGTAAGCATTAACTACATAGCCGGTACCAAGTTTCAGCAAACCAAAATGTTGCTGCAGCAAGCATAATATCGTTCCCAAAGCAATACCACCAAGCGCTCCAACGGCCGAAATCATCCAACCTTCAAATAGAAATACCCTTTTTATCAGGCGATTATCGGCACCTAAATTTCGCAACGTTTCAATGTCAGCCCGCTTATCAATAATGAGCATCGACAAAGAACCAATGATATTAAAGCTGGCAATCAACAAGATAAAACAAAGAATGAGGTAAGTAATCCATTTCTCAACCTTCATGATTTTAAAGAAGTTTTCCTGTTGTTCGTAACGGTTTTTCACCTGAAATTTATCACCTAACAAAGCTTTTATTTGCTTTTGCGTATCATCCTTATTGACACTTTTGGATAGTTTAAGTTCAACTTCAGAAACTGTATTTTTATCATATTCGAACAAATCGCGGGCAAGTGAGATGGGAACTAACACGAAATGATCGTCGTACTGTGCCTGTTTTACCGAAAAAATTCCAGACACAAAAGTTGCCTCACGATTGAAACTATTCTCAGGTCGGAGCAAATTTATTTTCGACGTACGCTTTGGAGCGTAAATATACAGAGGATCAATAAAATGTGCCCCCGCTCCTAAAATGCTTGCAACCCCCAAACCCGGAATAGATCGTTGAAAAGCGCCATCAAACAAGATAAAACTACCATCGTACATGATACTGTCGATGCGGGTCATTCGTTCAAAATTGTCGCTAACGCCTTTAATTGTGGCCGGCATTTGCTTGTCCTTGAACCGAAGCAGGGCATTTTCTTCAACTACTTCGGTAAATACTACCACCGATTTCGATTTTCTCAGTTCATCAAACTCCTTTGTATTGACATCAAAGGTTTTACCCTGTGTCAACGTGATTTTCAAATCGGGATCGAATGCCGAAAACATATCCGAAATAAGCCCTTCAAAGCCATTAAAAACCGACAACACACACACCAAAGCCATTGTTCCAATAGCTACACCACCAGCCGAAATACCGGAAATGATATTGATGGCGTTGTGTGACTTCTTGGAAAAAAGATACCTGCGAGCTATCCTTAACGAAAAGGAAAGTCCGCGAAATCTGTTTTGTATTGTTTCTTTTTGCTCTGACATGCTGAAAATTGCAGTACTAGTCCAACTCAATTACTTCACCTTCTTTCAACGGTGATGGAGGATCGCTTTTTAGCAAATTATCGATGTTTTCGAGATAATCCAACGAATCGTCAACGTGGAAAAATAATTCCGGCACAATGCGCAATTGGTGACGAACACGTTTTCCTAAGTCGAAGCGAATAGAGTTTCGGTCTTCCTGTACTTTTGTCAACACTTCAGCCGTTTTATTGCTTGGAAAAATGCTCAGGTGTGTACGGGCAATTCCCAAATCGGGACTTATACGAACAGCTGTAACGGTAATTAAAGTTCCCTGTAGCTCACGTGCATACAACAAAAAGATTTCTCCCAATTCTTTTTGCAACATACGCGATATTTTTTGTTGTCTTGTTGTTTCCATTGTTTTTTAGTTTAGTTTAATTGGAAATAAAGCATTTGCTTATTCCGGTGACATTATATCTTCCACTCAAATCCGTCCTTGGTATCCTTTATTTCAAAGCCAAGAGCAGTGAGTTCATTCCGAATTTTATCGCTGGTTGCCCAGTCTTTATTTTGTTTTGCCTCAAGGCGCATATTCAGCAGTAAATCAATGGCTTTCTTAAATGCTTCGCTTCCTGCTGATGCTTCAGTTTCGGATTTTAATCCCAAAACATCTTCAATAAACGCAGAATAAACTGCTTTTAGTTCAGCCAAATCGGCGGTAGAAATTGTTTCTTTACCATCGTGCACTAAATTGATAGCACGCAACGAATCAAATAAATGAGCAATCACAATAGGCGTATTGAAATCATCGTTCATGGCTTCCTCGCATTTCGTGCGAAGTCCGGCAGTTTCAATCGATGAAGCTGCTGAAGCATTCAGTTTTTGCAAACGGGCGTATCCTTCCATCAAACGGCTAAAACCTTTTTCGGATGCTTGCAGCGCTTCATTGGAGAAATCCAACGTACTCCGGTAATGCGATTGCGCCATAAAAAAACGCACTGTCATTGGCGAATATCCCCGCTCTAACAACGGATGTGAACCGGTGAATAATTCCTTCGGCAAAAATCCGTTTCCTGCTGATTTCGACATACGTACACCATTCACAGTCAACATATTGGTATGCATCCAATATTTTACCGGAGCTGCGTGATGACAAGCTTGCGACTGAGCAATTTCGTTGGTGTGATGTGTTGCCTGTAAGTCCATTCCACCTCCGTGAATATCAAAGGTTTTTCCCAGATATTTTGAGCTCATGGCCGAACACTCCAAATGCCAGCCCGGGAAACCCCAACCCCAGGGCGAAGGCCATTGCATAAGCGTTTCGGGTTTTGCTTTTATCCACAACGCAAAATCCAAACGTCCTTTTTTCTCGTCTTGTCCACCTAGCTCGCGGGTACCTTCGAGTAAATCTTCTAATTTTCTATTCGTCAGGATGCCGTATTGAAAGTCCTTGTTATATTTTTCAACGTCAAAATAAATAGTTCCGGCCTTTTCGTACCCATAGCCACTATCCAAAATTTGTTTTACAATTTCAATTTGCTCCGATATGTGACCGGTTGCAGTGGGTTCAATACTCGGTGGAAGTGTATTGAAAATACTCAAAATTTCATGAAAACCTACCGTATATTTCTGAACAATTTCCATAGGTTCAAGTTGTTCCAACTTCGCCTTTTTGGCAAATTTATCGTCACCTTCATCGCGGTCACCTTCCAAGTGTCCGGCATCGGTTATATTTCTGACATAGCGCACTTTATATCCCAGGTAAATCAAATAACGATAAATCACATCGAATGAAATAAAGGTACGGCAATTGCCTAAATGAACGTCGCTGTAAACGGTTGGTCCGCAGACATACATGCCCACTCTATCGTTGTGAAGTGGAATAAACTGCTCCTTTGAGCGACTTAATGTGTTGTAAATATATAAGTTGTGTTCCATAAGTCCATTGTAAATTTTTGATATTAGATTTTAGATTGGATATCTAATTCTAAGCTTATTTATGATTGATTCTATTACGAACAGTATTAATTGAGGCAACAACAATTGCCAATATTTCATTGGTCTCTTTCTTTATCAATACTGTTTTTTCAAAAGCAATTAATCCACTTTCTTCCAAAACTTCCAGCCAATAAATTGTTTCGTCAGTTTCCTCTTCAACAATCTTCAATTTATTTATAAAATCCGCATCTGATTTAGCCCTGCATGCTGCACGATAGTTTGCTCCAATTGAGGTGGCACATCTTATAATTTGAGCAGCAATAGCTTTTGATGATGTCTTGCTTGGTAACTCATCAATAAGTTTGATTACTTCTAAACCAATACTCTTTGTACGTTTCTTTATTTCCTCTTTCATTTTTCAATAATGAATTAGTCAATCCAATCGTAAATTTGAAATCTACAATCGTAAATTAGCTAAATCCTCTTTGTTTCTTGAGACTTTCATACGCCTCGTTAACAGATCGAAATTTCTCTGTGGCCGATTTCTTTACATCTTCTCCCAGTTCATTTACCAAATCGGGGTGATATTTTTTGGCCATTTTACGATATGCTTTTTTGATTTCATCATCGGTAGCAGTTGGCTCAATTTCAAGTGCTTTATATGCCCAGTCCCGATCAACCTGCTTCATATAAGGCGCCTTCAACGATTCGAAGTCCAGGCGGTCGATGCGGAAAATATCAGCAATTCGTTTAATAGCAGCTAGTTCTGAGTCATGAATTTCGTCATCGGCATAAGCAATATCAAAAAGTAAATGCAGCAATTCCAGTTTCGAAGAATAATTCATGTATTGGTTTATCTGCAAAGCAACTTGTGTTTCATCAATTGGCTGTTCCAATAAATTTTTTAATATTTGAAGAGCTTCCAATGCGCCCTGTTCTCCAAAATTTGCAACCAGAAATCGCTTGGCGACCGCTAGTTCAGCCTTCATTATTCGCCCGTCGGCTTTCATAATACAAGCCATGAGCACCAATAAACTCATTTTGAAATCGCCTTCAGCTGTACGGTTTGGTCCAGATGTATTGCTTGAAACAGTAACATTTGAACCATCGAACATAGATCCGACAGCAAATCCAATTAATGCACCAATCGGACCACCAAAAGCCCAACCAAGTCCACCACCAATCCATTTTCCAAAACTTCCCATAACAACAATATTTGAAATGATTTTAGGGCGACAAAGATACGAAAAATTGTGCCAATTATTAATAGCTATTTTGCCAATTTAAAAACGAAAGATATTTTACAAATTGAACTGACACAAAGAATTATGCATTTTGAATTATTAATTATGAATTTAAAGCAATATCTTTGCACCCGCATTGGTTTGCTTATTCGCACTTCGTGGAAAGCAATTAAAAGGGAATGCCGTGAAAATCGGCAACAGTCCCGCTGCTGTAAACTCGCAACAGGTATTGAACAATTCCTTAGCCACTATTTCGTCTAATGAGAAATGGGAAGGCGTTCAAATACAGAGTAAGTCAGAAGACCTGCCATGCATTATCCGTTTTTAAAGCTTTCGAGGACAGAGCTAAAAACCAGTTTTGCAGGTTATTGCACAATTGATTTTTCTTTTCTTGCAAGCTATTTGGTTCGATAGCAAACAAATAGATTGTATGCGTATTTTAAACTTTCAATTATCAAAAACCCGGATTGTTGCTTTTTGCAGCATACTCGCTCCGTTTTCTGTTTTTGGACAGCAACAAGTTCAAAAACCGGACACTTCGAAAGTTTATTCTATCACCGAAGTTACTGTTACCGAACTCTACCGCGATACAGAAATCCGTTCCTCTGCTCCGCTTCAGGTTCTTTCGGCAAAGCAAATCGATAAACTCAATGTACTTCAGGTTTCGGATGCAGTGAAATATTTTTCCGGTGTTTCGGTAAAAGATTATGGCGGTATTGGTGGCTTAAAAACTGTTTCGGTGCGAAGTTTGGGTGCTAATCACACAGCTGTGAGTTACGATGGCATCACACTCACCGATTGTCAGACCGGGCAAATTGATATTGGTCGGTTTTCGCTTGATAATGTGGATATGCTTTCGCTCAGCAACGGACAAAGCGATAATATCTTTCAACCGGCACGATTGTTTGCATCAGCTTCTGTCTTGAATATCAAAACACTCACACCCAAATTTGAAGGAAATAAAAAACTGAATGGCAAAGTAACTTTCAAGGATGGATCTTTTGGATTATTCAATCATGCACTCTGGTTACAAGCCAAAATAAACCCGATACTTTCAGCAACGCTTAGCGCCGAATTACTTACTGCCGATGGTGAATATCCGTATTTATTGGAATATGGACTTTCGAGTGGCGACAGCACTTCGCATGAAACCCGTAAAAATACCGATGTGCATAACCTCCGCTTGGAAGGAGCTTTGTACGCCCGTTTTTCCGAAAAAGAATCGGGCTACCTGAAAAGCTATTACTACAATTCTAAACGCGGTTTGCCCGGAGCTACAGTCTTTTACAACGTTGAGAATTCTTCGTCGCAACGGCTCGAAGATGAAACCTTTTTCACTCAGGCTCACTACGAAAAAGAATTTTCAAAGCTTTGGGCGTTTCAGACCAATGCCAAGTATAACCGTGGTACTATGCATTATTTAGATCCTACTTCGCTAAACGCGGCAGGACAAACCGTAAACAATTATCTGCAGCAGGAATATTACGGATCGGCTTCGGCACTTTTCCGTGCATTTGAAAATTTATCGTTCTCCGCCTCAACCGATGGAGCAATTACAAGCCTGGATGCCTCAACAACGCCGGTTCGTTATACATGGCTAAGCAATATTGCAGCCAAGTACGTTCGAAACAATATACTTGCAACAGCCAGTATGCTATCAACAGTTACACACGAAACAGCAAAATCAGATATTGCCATCGAGAACCAACAACGCTTCTCACCCTTTTTTAGCTTTACCATTAAACCTTTGGAGAAAATCGATTTGCGTTTAAGAGCATTTTACAAAAACATTTTCCGGTTACCTACTTTCAACGATTTGTATTATTTCAAATCAGAAAGCAGCCGTTTGAAACCCGAAGATACCAATCAGTATAATCTGGGACTAACGTATTCTTCCACAATAGATAACTGGTTACCACTTTTCACGCTTACAGCCGATGTATATCACAACGACATTGCCAATAAGATTGTGGCGTATCCTACAAAAAATGCTGCAATCTGGACGACAGTAAATTTGGGAAAAGTGACGGTTGATGGGCTGGATTTGACTGCTGAAACGACAATTAGTATCAGCAAAAATATTGGGTTGGCCCTTGGAACTACGTACACCTATCAGCGGGCACTGAATGCCACCGATCCAAATGATGCCGGGACTTACAACCATCAACTACCCTACACACCACGAGTTTCCGGTTCAGGACGGGCGGCCATCGAAACTCCGTGGGTAAATGTATCGTATTCATTACTTTGGTCGGGACACCGATATGCCGGTTTTCAGAATTATGCCGAGAACCGGTTGCCGGGTTACACGGATCATAGCATATCGTTTTCGAGGAATTTTCAATTGAAACATTCGATCAACCTTTCTTTAAACATCGAAATGCTCAATTTACTCAACGAAAATTATGCTATCGTACGCTTTTTCCCAATGCCGGGGCGTTCCATTCGGTCTACGTTAGCATTGAAATTCTAATTGTTTTTTAGACAAACAGAGCTCTGTCAACCTGATTGAAATTGGTTATAATATCGTACGAAAATCGGTCGTAATTCTCGCCATACGAACTCACAATGTATATTTTTCCGGCGCCGGCTGATTCTGCAGCCATAATTCCCGGCACAGAATCTTCGAACATAACCGTTTCTTGCGGTCTTAAGCTCAATTTCTCAGCAGCTTTCAGAAAAACATCCGGATGCGGTTTTCCCCTAAAAGTGCCATCATCGTAAGCCACTTTCTCTTTGCTGAACCAACGTCCCAAATGCATGTATTCGAAGTAGAAATCAATGTTTTCAATTCCGGCCGAAGTGGCTATTGTCATGGCAATTCCATTGGCCTTCAGGAAATCAAATAAATCCTCTGCTCCCGGCGCAAACTCCAAATCGTTGACACAAAGTTCCCGATAAATAGCTTCTTTTTCCTGTGCCATTTCATAAATATCCTTATCAGTCAGGTGATTTCCAAAAATACCGCGCATGATATCAGCATTGGGTTTTCCGTGAATCTTTACCCGCTTTTCCTCATCCGTGAGTTGAACATTATGCTTCTCTAAAAACACATCGAATGCTTTATCGTGAAATGCCGTATCCCAAAAAAGTGTTCCATTGAAATCGAAAATTGCTCCTTTAAACTTCATATCCAATTATTTAATTTGCAGATTTCGGAACTCAAGCGGTTTTCCTTCGTTCTGAAACCCAATAAATCCTTTTGAAACCGTCAGTCCGGTAATGCTGTTTTGTAAAACACCATTCACCCAAACTTTGAGTGTTTTATTTTTGCTGATAATTCTGATTGTGTTCCATTCGCCCAAGGGTTTTTCGTTTGAAACTTGTAACTTTTTCACCGTGAATTTTACAGAATCGGTACATTCTTTTGCCCAAAGTCCGTTCATGCAAATAATATCACCCGCAGCATCTGCCTTTTGCTGAACCTGATAGCAAACCGGCCAAACTGTATCTTTCGCTTGAATGTGAACCAAAACCCCGCTGTTTCCCAGCACTTTTGTCCACCGCCATTCCACATTCAGTTCGAAATTGGAATAGCTTTTCTTTGTACGTAAATAACCACTCGATGCTCCGGAAATTTGCAGCAGACCATCATTCATCTTGAATACATCAGCCGGATTGAGACTTTTGTCATTGAGAATATATATCCAGTTTTGAGCATTTTTTTGAGTAAAAAATGAATTTTTCTTTGAACGTTGAGCAAAACCAACAACTGATGACAGCAGAATAATAGCTGACAGCAAATACTTTAAATTTGTTCTCATGTGAAAATGGTATTTGAATTTTTAAACCGGCCTCAAAATTAGCGAATATGTTTCACTAAAGCTTTGTTCAAAATAAAAATTTGAGGAAAATTGACAGAAAGCTTGCCAAAGCAATTATTGGAGATAAAAATACAGTTTGACTGACAAGCAGCCAGCCCATAAATTTGAAGTACAAAATAATTTTGGAACGATTGGCTCGTTTATTCAGTGTAAGCAGCTGAAGATCTGACAATTTTAAATCAAGTAATTCGCCTTGTTCCATATTCAAGCGGGCTATGCCTTTATCGGAATATCCTTTGCTAAAACCACTAAACACAGATGAAGGATGCTTCCAAAATCCCCAGCCCATAGTCCACAACGGAAAAACAATAATAGGGAAGTTTCGGTAATAACCTGTTGAAATTTCCCAGGAAGCAATAAAGATTTCGCCCTGCCAGGTAGTATCCTGCTGATTCAGGATATGCTCCAAATCGTGAATATACAACATTCGTTTTCTCCACGGGAAATTGGGCAAGGTAAGCTTAAAGGCTGGAAGCGGCACTTCAAACGTTTTATCGTTCACACCGCCTTCGGCCGGAATGTCGTACTGAATGTAAAATTGATCTAAATGTTCGCGTAAAGTCATCAAAACACCGAATTATGTTCAGGAATTTATTTCGGACGCTGCATCCTTATCTACATAAAAATCGGCCAAACCTCCGGCAGAGTGAATGTAGGAAGTAGGATAGTTGTCGAAACCGGGTTCCCGTTGCATAATCTGACGCATAACAGCCGATTTGGAAGGTCCGGTAATGAGGAAAACAACCTGACTGGCTTCATTAATAAGCTTGCCGGTGAGCGTTATCCGTTTCTGACCACTTGTAGGGTGAGTCCCAACAGCGACAAACTCTTTTGCATCCAGCAAAGCCAGATTATCGGGGAAAATGGATGCTGTATGTCCATCATCGCCCATGCCGAGCAAAATCAAATCAAATTGCGGAATGCCATTATGCTGAGGTAACTGCGCTTCAAGTAAAGTCTGGTAACGCGTAGCCTCCTTTTGAGGGTCAGCCTCACCAACCATACGAAAAATATTAGCATCATGAATCGGCACATGCTTCAACAAGCTTTCGTAAGTCATTCCGAAGTTACTTTCTGCATGTGTTGGCGGAACGCAACGTTCATCGACCCAGAAAAGGCGGATAAAATGCCACGGAATTGAATCAACATATTCATTTGCCAACAAGGTAAAAAGCAGCTTTGGAGTGCTTCCGCCCGACAAAGCAATATTGAACGGAAGCGAAAGTTTGTTTTTTTCCTTCGCCTTCGCCAAAATCAGTTTAGCCACTGCACGGGCTGTTTCTTCGGGTGTTTCGAATATATGAAGATTCGGATTCATCTTATTATTCTGTTTTAAATTTCTTGAAAGGAGCACGCCATTTCAGTTCTTTGTTTCCAAACAAAGCATTCGCTTCTTTCGGCCCCCAGGTATTACATTCGTAGAAATACAATGGAATTTCACTGTTATGGGATTTCCATGCCTGAAGAATGGGATCGACAAATTTCCAGCTGGCCTTCACAGCATCAGCACGGGCATACAGTGTCGAATCACCAATCATACAATCTAATAATAAACGTTCGTATGCTTCGGAAATTTTATTTGATGCCAAATCGGAATAATGAAAAGCCATATTCACGTTTTGCACTTTGTAGCCTGCCCCCGGAATTTTCATACCAAAATCAACTGCCACACCGGCATCGGGGTGAATACGAAGGATAATCATATTGGTCGACTGTGCCACACAGCGTTGTTTGAAAAGCTGATGTGGAGCCGGTTTCAGGTGAATAACCACTTCGGTAACGCGATCGGGCAGTTGTTTTCCTGTACGGATATAGAACGGAACATCGCCCCAGCGCCAGTTGTCGACAAAGACGCGCATAGCCACAAATGTTTCCGTTTTGGAACTTGGTGCAACACCTTTTTCCTGACGATACCCTTTCTGAATTGTTTCATCAACGAGCGTTTCAATATATTGTCCACGCACGACGTTTTCGTTTATTTCGTTTGATTTAATCGGACGTAAAGCCTGCAGAACCTTCACGCTTTCGTTACGGATAGATTCCGAATCGAAAATAGCAGGTGGTTCCATAGCCACTACAGCCAGCACTTGCAGCAAGTGATTTTGAATCATATCGCGCATGGCACCGGAAGTATCGTAATAACCCCCACGATCGCCCACGCCAATTTTTTCGGCAGCTGTAATTTCTACCCGGTCGACATATTTTCGGTTCCAGATTGGTTCGAAAAAGCCATTCGAGAAACGGGTAACCATGATATTTTGAACCGTTTCTTTACCCAGATAATGGTCGATACGATAAATCTGATCTTCGTTGAAACCACTACGCAGCTTCTTATCCAAATCAATAGCTGTATCGTAGCTATAACCAAAAGGTTTTTCTACAATAATTCGTTTCCAGCCATTCTCTTCGGTGTTCAGTCCGTATTTCACCAAATGAGCTGCCACCACTTCGTATAAAAATGGAGGAATGGAAAAGTAATAGATAATATTTTGAGGCACGTCAAGTTTCCTGGATAACTTGTCGATGTATTTCTTTAACTTGCCGAAATCTTCTTCGGTTTGATTACCCACTTTCTGATAATAAACATGCGCTAAAAACTCTTCCAGTTTTTGTGGATTTTCGGCTGCACCTGCTTTTGCGAATTCGAGCATTGAATTGCGCACATCTTCCCGGTTAATTTCCTCGGTTTTCTCCTGACTTCCGGCACCAACTACCGCAAAACGTTCGGGCAACAAATTATCCAGATAAAGCTGAAAAATGGCGGGTAATAGTTTGCGTTTTGCCAGGTCACCATTTGAACCAAAAATAACCAGAATCTGGTTTTCGACCGTGTTCTTTTTTGCCGTTTTTTTAATTTCTTCTTCCATTAAAATACATATTATACGAATGATATACTATCTAAACGTCTTTTATAAACAAATTAAGCGCGGATTCGTTCAGCAATTTCTGCTTAAAAACATAAAACTCCCTATAGAAAAAATCAATAGCAGCAGGTGCCCCATTCATCAAAACCATTTTTTTCGCTTAAAAAACCAAAGCATCGAAATGGTTGTCAGGAGCATAACACCCCACATTAAGAAATAACCATGCCGCCAATGAACTTCGGGGAGATTCTCGAAATTAGTTCCGTAAACGCCTACAATAAAGGTAAGTGGGATAAATATTACCGAAAAGACAGTCAGAATTCGCATAATATCATTCAGCTTTGTACTCATGGACGAATGATACATGTTCAATTGGTCGTACAGAATTTCGCGGTAACTATCCGACAGTTCGGATGCTTCATTAATATTATCCTGCAATTCGCGGAAATGAATCTTGTTTTCATCGTGAATATACTCCGATTCCATTTTTACCAGATTCATAATCATTTCCTTTGCCGGCTTAATGTGTTTTCGCAGAAAATTCAACTCACGTTTATACACATTCAGGTTCTCCAGCAACTCTTTATTAGGGTCGTTGGTCATGCTATCTTCCAGACCTTCAATTTTTTCGCCCAGAATACCAAGAATATAAATATAATTGTCGACAACTACGTCCAGCAAGGCAAACGTAAGATAATCGGGACCCGAAGTGCGGATTTTGGTTTTGTGTTTGCGAATGCGTTCGCGGATAGGTTCAAAAACCAACCCCGGTTGCTCCTGAAACGAAATGAGCGTGTTGTCGGTAATGATAATGCTCAGATTCTCCACTGTCAAGTCAACATCATTGTATTGAAACATTTTGATAGTCAGGAAAATTCCATTGTCAAGTTCCTGCGCTTTGGGGCGAACTGCGGGATTCATAACATCGGCAAGCACATTATTTTCAATTTTAAAAATGGTTGCCAGATTCTCCATCAACTTCACATTATCCAATCCATCGATATTGAGCCAGGTAAGTTTTTTCGACTTTTTGAGGGCCAGCAATTGTTCGGGCGAAGTAACTTCCAACTCCTGAACATCTTCCAGATCGAAATCGATGGCACGCAGAAGAATTTTATCGGTCTTTTTCTGACCTTGAAAAACAAGGGCAAACGGAGAAAGTCCAATGTGCTCTTTTTGCTTTTTAGGAAATCGGGACATAACTTTTTGATTTAAATATCACTGATTGACAAAGGTAGGAAAAATTCAGGGAAGCCATCTCAGTTTCATTAACAATTTTATATTTAAAAACAAAAAGTCACAAAACTTGCAGGCTTTATGACTTTTAAATTACAACAGTAAGTGGAAATATATAATGTCATATGATTCAACATAAACTGTAATAAGAATAGAACGCTGATCTTAGCTGAAATAACGGATTTTTAAACGGATTGAAATCCCGATTTATCGGGATGATTTTCAAACATTTATAGTCTTATCAGTCATGCTTGCATGACTAAAATCAGGTCTAAATCCATTTAATTAACGTGAGTTCGAAATAAGATTCTTTTGAATCTCACTCTTTTACAAGTCCGAAGGACTTGAATGTGAATAACCGCGGGTGTAACCCGTGGAAAAGACAGACCCTGAATACGAACCCCGAATGGGGTTCAATATCACATATTTATATATTGAACCCCATTCGGGGTTCGTATTATTTTAGACAAATACCACGGGTTACACCCGCGGTTATTCACATTGAATCCCTTCAGGATTCTAAAAATCCACTTTTTATTGATCGTTAGCTTATATCGAACTCAATTTAATTATTATCAGTGAATATCCGCTTAATCACTAAAAATCCGCGTCCTATTCTTTCAAAACTAGCATATTATAGCAGCACAATTGATTATAATAAGAATCTTACTTTTATTTCCGGGTCAAATTCTTTATAAATTCAGCTTTTCGAAAACGAAGCGCGCTCCAATCGTCATCGATAGCAACCTGCCTTACCGGCAAAAGACTAAACGGAGCCAGCAAATCCCAACTTGTATCGCGATTAAAATCGCATTTGTACTTTTTAGAAGTACCTTTGGGGTAAACCAGCCAAAATATTGCATCGCCTTTTAATGCCGGAGCTATTTGCCGGGAAAAGGTTTCCACTTCGGCTTTGCTTGTTGTAAAAACAAGAACAAATTCCACCGTATCGGTAGAGCCAACTGCTTTCTGTACGGATATTTCGGTGGGAATAGTTGAAAGAACCGAATCAAAATCTTCGGGTTGATTCAGAACATATATCGTTTTTCCTTCTTTATAATTAAGCTTCGTAAAAAGTGCGTCCATACGTGTTTGTTTTGTTTATTGAACCACTAAATTAGCGGAATTGTTCTGACTTTCAACCCGGCAGTGTAACAATTGCATGAATATTTTAGAAAAGGAGCGCAAACTCTTTCTGCTTTGTGCAATTTCTTCTAACTTCGCAGTCTTATTTCTTCAACATCAAATTTACACGCTCATGAAAAAGATTTTTTTGCTCAATATTTTGCTGTTTCTAACAACCTTGTTATTTGCCGAAAAAAATAAACCAAACAACTCACAACTCGAACGCCCCAAACTGGTTGTGGGAATTGTTGTGGATCAAATGCGCTGGGATTATTTGTATCGCTTTTACAACAAATACGAAAACGGCGGCTTCAAACGCTTGCTAAACGATGGTTTTTCGTGCGAAAATACCATGATAAACTATATTCCGTCGGTAACGGCTATCGGACATACAACTATTTTCACCGGATCGGTGCCTTCCATTCACGGTATTGCCGGCAACGACTGGATTGACCACAAAACAGGCAAATCGATCTATTGCACCGACGATTCAACCGTGCAGACTATCGGCTCCGACAGCAAAGCCGGGAAAATGTCGCCGCGCAATTTGCTGGCAACCACCATTACCGACGAACTGCGCCTGGCTACTAATTTCCAATCAAAGGTGGTGGGCGTTTCGCTTAAAGACCGCGCTTCCATTCTGCCTTCGGGACATAATCCTACTGCCGCTTTCTGGATTGATGATGCAACGGGTAAATTTATCACAAGTTCGTACTACATGCCGCAACTTCCTGCCTGGGTAAACGATTTCAACAACGCAAAACCAATCGATAAATTACTGGCAAACGGTTGGAATACGCTGTTGCCTATCGACCAGTACACCGAAAGCACAGCCGACGATGTGGAATGGGAAGGCATGCTGAAAGGCGCTTCGAAACCTATTTTTCCGTTCGACACACAAAAAGCCTATGCGCTCGATCACGGCTCACTGCGCCAAATGCCTTTTGGTAACACGCTGACACTGCAATTTGCCAAAGCAGCCATCGAAGGGTATAAACTGGGACAGGAAACAACAAGCGATTTTCTGACTATCAACTGTGCTTCCACCGATTATTGCGGCCACATGACCGGACCCAACGCCATCGAAATTGAAGATGTTTACCTGCGCCTGGACCGGGATTTGGCAGGATTTTTCAGCTACCTCGATCAGAAAATCGGGAAAGGAAATTACCTTGTGTTCCTCACAGCCGACCACGGAGCGGCTCATGCCGAAGGATTTTCGCGGGCAAACAAAATGCCGACCGGTTTATTGGGCAAAGATCTGGAAAGTGGACTTGTGAAGACCATTGAGAAACAATTTGGCGCCAAACAACTGATTTTGGGTACCGATAATTTTCAGGTAACCTACAACCAAAGCCGGATTGACAGTCTGAAGCTAAACACCGACGAAATAAAAGCTGCCACCATAAATTACCTGTTGCATCAGGACGGCATACAGTATGCCGTGGATCAGGATAAAATAGCCGAAGCATCGATACCTGCACCGTTGAAAAACATGATGATAAACGGCTATAACCAACAACGAAGCGGAAGCGTGCTTATGGTAAACCTGCCCGGTTGGTTGCCTGCTACTTGCAAAAAAGGATGCACCCACAGCGTTTGGAACCCGTACGACACACATATCCCATTGATTTTTATGGGTTGGAAAATACCACACGGCACCACCAACCGAACTACCCAAATGACCGACATTTCGGCAACCTTAGCCGCATTGCTGCATATCCAAATGCCAAGCGGCTGTATCGGCAGTCCGATTACGGAAGTGACTGATAAGAAGTAAAAACGGCAGAAACAGAAATAAGAAAAGAGGATGATCATTGGTCATCCTCTTTTCTTGCAGAAAAAGATTACCAAGCTGGCTTCTTTCTCGTCCAAGTCGGTAGCGTTGCAGGCGGTGCTTAGCGCAAGTCTGAGTGAAACGGAGACTTCCCGATGCATCGGGACAAGTAGTGCTGGAATTGAAAATCGGCGAAGCTAAATATGAGTAGTTTGTAACTGTGTATTATATTCAGTAATAAACTGCATTGGTTATCAGTCCAGAGCCTGTCCGACTTTTGGCGGATTACGCTTCGCTAAACTTGAGGCTTTTTTTTGAGGTATGATGGATGCAATGAAAAGTCTTGTATTTTTTGCATAGTCTCGAAATTTGAGAATAATAGACTATGTAGGGTCTGCTGAAAAACTCCGATAGGAGTTAACTGTGCATAACCCCCAGTGAACGAAGTGAACCAACGGTCAGCGTAGCTAAACTGGGGGATGGAACTATCCTCTGAAATACAACCCCGTAGTGGGTTGAACATAATAATAGTTTGATGTTGAACCCACTACGGGGTTCAGTTCTCTTTTTTCTTCATTCCCCCAGTTGAAACTGGGGGTTATGCACAGTTAATCCCTACGGGATTCAGATTCTTGTCTAAAATGAAGTGCAAGGATTTTGAGCACTTGAACTCAAAAACCTTGCACATTGAATCAAATATGTATTCTTATTTTACTCAAAATCAGCAATATGAAAGTTTTTAAGCAGACCCTGTGTATTTTTGACATACCAGTAAAATTTCAAATTTTATATCTTATATTTATTACATAGCATAATAATTTGAAAGATATAAGCTTTACATTTTTATATACTAATGTAATTTAAAATTTCATGTCTTACATTTATTGTATAGACAGAATATTTTAAAAAAATACTATTTGCATTTTATACATATCATTAAAATACTAAAATTTACTCCTCCCATTTTTTGCATAGACAAATAATTTTAAAAAATATGCCTTATATTTTTTATTTGTTAGAAAAAATATATAATTTTGAGCTTCACATTTTATAATTGCCTACTCTAGTGCATTTTATTGCTATTTACTTATCTTTTATACTAACCATTAAGAAAAGTAATATGTTTCATTCATTGAATTTCGGACTGATTCCGGGTGAAGAGCTTTATAGTTTTTGCAAAAAAACGGTTTTGCTTGTTGATGAAAAAAAAGTTGCCATACCGGCTGTTGAGCCTTTTTTGAGCAATGCCAAAATTCGGTTGGGAGATTTTCAACTTGCCCTCGACAGGGATGTGAATAATCCGCTGATAAAAATTCGAAAACAAAAAACCAAAAATCAGCTGGATGCGTTTATGGCGCTTCGTAATCTGGCCGAATCGGGCTCTACACGCAAAAAGCCCGGTATGGCCGAAGCAGCCAACATCGTGTTGGAAATAATAGGCAAATATGGTTGGACGACTTTAAAACGCACCGGACAAAAAGCCCGTTACACGCTGTTGGACGGACTTATAACAGAACTGAAAACCAAACATGCTGACGAAGTTGCCCTGATAGGAGCAACAGAAGTGCTGGACGAACTGGAACAGGCGCAAGCCGAATACCTGGAAGCCGATACTAACGTGGTGCGTTCCGAAAACAACAAGAGCGCCCCTACCATAGGAGATACCCGCAAACCCCTCGTAGATAATGTCCGCCAACTGTTTCAGATTATTGCGTTGCAGGAAGTAGCTGCCCCATCGACCAGTGTTACAGCGCTCATTGCCTCACTCAATGAGTTAATTACGACTTCACTGGCAACAGTGAAAGCCACTCACACACGAACCGAAAATGCGAAAAAGAATGCGGGAACAGCTGAAGTAAACTGACTCCCTGTACTTGCGGATATATTCTTGATTAAATGAGAAAAGAATTATACAAGAACCGGGATTCTTGGCAAGCCAAGCGGCAGAGCCGAGCGGCGAATGCCGGTGACATAGATTAAACCTTATGAAAAAACTAATCATAAATTCAATGCTATTTATACTTTTTATTGGGTGCTGTTCATCATCTAAAATAATTGATTACAGCAAACCACTTATAAATGTTTATGGCAAAATTATAAATCGTCAGTATATAGAATTTCTAGAGTTAAAGGACTTAAAATATGAAATAACTTGCTATGCATATTACATTAATATTAAAAAGAACATTGTTGTTGTAAGGAAAGTGAACTCAAGGTTCTATGACCAAAATTCAGATTATATAAATGTAAATCATTATTTTACGAGTGAGCAATTTAGCAAACATGTAAGCACTTGGTGCGAAAAGTATTATAACGCAATTCACCCAAATTTTCTAAATATGGAAAACCGAGAGAAAATGCAAGTACTGGATAGTTTGAGTAAAGTTCCGGAAAATCCTCCCGTCCTCGGGGATATGCAATAATCGTCAAATAAGGAAAGTTGGCGGCATGGTTGGTGAGATTAATTATGATTTGTACCTTTTGTGGGCGGAAAAAAGCAACTACCAGTTAGATATATTCCCTATTAGTGGATATGTGCAATGAAATGCAAAAGATATAGATGAAATATGTGAACCTGAGGTGCACATACACAGATGTTAGGCGGCAATTAAAAAAAACAAATAAATCATGAAACGATTGACCATTATTATTTTAATAATCTTTTTTGGAGTACGACTAAGTGCTGTATCGCCTTACAAAAATAATGACTATTTACAAAGAAGCAAACAGGTTATTATCTCATATACCGACTCAACATTTTTCAACAAACTGTATCCATCTGAGATTAAACAGACAACAATTGCAAATTGTTATTTTTTAAATAAAGACACAATTGCAAAATATCATGAACAAGATAGCGTGTTTGTTTTAAAGTATTTGATAGTTACTGATTATTATAAACAATATTGTTATAGAGCCTATGGTGGGTTTTGTAGTGAAGAAACTTCAAGTTCGATTTTACTCAGTTATGACAGAAACATGAGATTAATTTATAAACCTGATTTATCTAGAATTTTCAAAGGATATAATATCTTTCTTCTTTCACCGCAAATAGAAAGAAAAAAAATAAAACAACTCTCAGATAGTCTCTCCGAAAACGAAAAAATGAAAATAAGATCAATTCTGTGGATTTATGATTTCAAGAAGGAACAACTTCTTTGGGAAATTGAACGTGAAAAAGGATTCAGGAGTGGTTACACAGAAACTCAGCAGATTGACATTTCGACAAAATCACTTATTAGTAAAGACGGCGTTAAGTTTCAACGTAGTTTTGGGAAAGCACTTATAGAATCTTATTATAAACTATTTGAATGAAAAACAATTAACTGCCCCTTGTTCGTCGTAGCGTAGTTGGCGCGGTTGTTCGGCGAATGGCACAAGTTTTATACGCTACGGAGAACAGAGGGTAATTTTAGAAAAAGAAAAATACAATGACAGAAGCGAAAATTATAGAAGCGATTAATAAAGTAGACGAAATTGGCGGAATGACAGTTAACGAACGACTTTACGTCACTGGACTTATGAAAGAGTTTGACAAATGCAGGAAGTCTGATAAAGAAAAGGCAAAAAGAATTTTAGAATTATTACGTGTTGACAAACCTTCAATTGACAAGATTGTAAAATAAGTGAAAGGAAATAAGAATAAATCATGTTTATATGACATTAAACGAATTAAGAGACGAATTGAATGAAATAACAAACATATTTTTCTCTATAAAATATCTTTCTACCGATTTTAAATATTTCTCAGAACATGAAGTTATGAAGAAATATCCAACTGTTTACAATGACTATTATTTTTTGATAAATCGAATTTGGTTTTCAATGACAGTTAACCTTGTACTTAACTTATCTAAACTGTATGATGAAAATGAAAAATACAGTATAAAAAAGTTGTTTAACAGAATGCTGTGTGGTTATAAAAAATCAGAACTTAATTCATACCTAACAGAACCAGAATTAATTTCAATGGTCAATTTGATTGAAAATGGAAGAATTGAATCTTTGAAGTCAAAGTTGAAAATTATTAGAGATAAATTTTACGCTCATTTAGACAGGACATACCATAACTATATAACAACCGATTTAAATTATACAGAGATAACAGAATTAGTTGAAAACATAGAAAACATACTCAAACAGTTTGAATCGGTGTATTTTCATAAGACTATTGATTATAATTTAAGTGATTTTGAATTAGGTTATAACGTTTTAGAAAGATTGCATGAAAGAGATATCTATTTAAATAAATATGGGAGAATAGAGAACGATTGAAAAAACTGGTGCTAACACACGCTCCCATCCTCGGGGATATGCAATAATCATTAAATGAGAAAAGTTGGCGACATGGTTGGTGGGATTTTTCGAAATAAAGAAATACTCTTTCATCAACTGCTGACAGAAACTACGTCCGCTGTCAGAGTTGGCAACCCTGTCAGCAGTCCGAAGACTCTGACAGCGGTTGAAATGAAACCATCAGCCAAAAACCCGGACAAAGTTTCTGGATGTTGCCCAATCAGAATGAAGCACAATAACTAACTGCTTAATGCAGGATTACCCTCTCCGTCTTTCCAGCAAAATCATCATCATTAATCCCAGCAAAATTCGTTCTTCTTCGCCTTTTTCGAATTCAGCCAGTTTGTTGATAACAAATCGGCGGCCGAACATCGAAGCTACTTTTTGGAGGTTGGCTATTTTTGTTCCGTCGGGGCGCGATACGCCATAGGAAGGATGAAAAACATAGCCGCTAATAAGATTTACAACCGGAATTTCGGTCAAGAGTGCATCAAACACTTTTGCCCAGGGATTTTCTTCCCGCACAAAAAGTTGCTTCGTCTGCGATTCGTCGAAAATGTCGTAGTTTGCTTTCCAGAGCGAAGCCCAGCCCTTGCGCGCAACACGCCCAATGGGATTTCCGTTTTTATCTGTAAAGGCATACGAGGCTGAAAAGTCCAACCATTTATTCGCATTGATGGTATAGTTGAGTTCGGAGCGGCTTTCGTCGCTGAAGACCTGCACTTCTTCGATCAGTTTCAGCATTTTCTGGCGCACATACCCAACCATTTTATCGTTGGCGTCTTTAATTACAAAATCGTTACTTAACGTGCCGATTTTAAACGTGAGATGAATAGGAAATTGAAGTGAAGTCATGTAGTTGGAGTTATGAGTTATAAATTATGAGTTGTTGCCCGTTTGTAAAATATTCCATTGTAATAGAACCGAACGGCCGACAGGCTTAATGGCACGCCCATAGTAACATAAAATGCCGACAAATATTGAAGCGGAACAACCCCCGTTTTGCGCAGGGTGATGCCCATTGTAATCATGAGAGCCATCATCAAATAGCTTCTGACATTGAAAAACGAAAACAAGCACGGGCGATTTATTTCCATTTTCAAAATGCGCTGTGTATGCTTCGATGAAATTCGATTAAACAGAGCGACATAGAAAATTAATCCTAAAATAATACTTATTACAATTTTAAGCCACAACAAATCGGGATAATCAACAAGCACCGAAAAACCTCTATAGAACAACATGCTGCCGGCAAATGTCCACACCAAAGCAGCAACAAAAAGCAGGTATCGCTTCGGGATTCCGGGCTTCAGGCGTTGAAATATCGTTTTAGAGTTTGTCATATGCTGTGTTATTGCAGTTCAAAAATACGCTTTTTCGGTAGTTATTGCGCATAAAAATACTCTATTTTAATACACAGGTGTGAATTTATTATCAGGATTGAAATTTTCGAAGCAATTTTATTCATAAACTGCTAAAAATCGCACAATTATAAACTGCACATTTTCGCACATTTTGTACCTTGCTATTTTTTTCGTACTTTTGCACAAAATTTCAGACATGAATTTTGACATTGTAATTGTGGGCTATTTAGCCGGATTTTGCACAGCTGTTGCACAATTCCCTCAGGCCTGGAAGGTCATACGAACTGGTGAAACCCACAGCATATCACTTGGGATGTACGTTATAATGACCTTGGGAATTCTTTTTTGGTTTATCTATGGTCTTTTGATTCCCGATTTACCTATGATTATTGCCAATGGAGTTTGTTTAATTCCATCAGTTTATATTCTTTTCATTACCATTCGTAATTTGAACAAAGCGAAAAACAAAATTGCATGAAGCGTATCCAAATTATCAACGGCCCCAATCTGAATCTGCTAGGCAAACGCGAACCAACCGTGTATGGCAGTCAGACTTTCGAAGCTTATTTCGAAGAATTGAAATTGCTTTTTCCGGACGCAGAGCTTTCTTATTTCCAATCGAATTCGGAGGGAGAACTTATTGATAAGATTCACGAAGTTGGGTTTTCAGCAGATGGCATTGTGCTTAATGCCGGTGCTTATACGCATACTTCGGTTGCTATTGCCGATGCAATTCGGTCGATAACCACACCGGTTATTGAGGTTCATATCTCTAATGTATTTAAGCGTGAGGCATTTCGCCATCATTCTTATTTGTCTGAAGCATGTAAAGGCTGTATTGTTGGATTCGGTATGGATTCGTACCGACTGGCAGTAAATGCAGTTCTAAACTTTTAAAGGAATAAGTCAGGTTTAGTTTCCTGAACTTTTATTATATCCAAAGTGTTTTGTATTAGTTAATTAATAATATTATTTTTTGTATGTCTAAATCAACAAAAATTGTTGCAACCATTAGCGACTTGCGTTGCGAAGTGGATTTTATCCGTGAATTGTATAACGAGGGTATCAACGTTGTTCGTATGAACTCGGCTCACCTACAACGCGAAGGATTTGAAAAGATTGTCAATAACACCCGCGCAGTAAGTAAAAATCTGGCTATCCTGATGGACACAAAGGGTCCTGAAATTCGTACTACAAAAGTAGAAAATGATTCTATCGATCTGGAAACAGGTGATGTAGTGAGAGTAACAGGAAATCCTGATTTGATCTCTACCAAAGAATGTATTGCAGTAAACTATCCTCATTTTGTACGCGACTTACACATTGGCGACAGCATCCTTTTCGACGATGGAGAAATTGATCTTCGCGTTGATTCAAAAGAAGATGATTACCTGATTTGTACTGTGCAAAACAATGGTAACCTCGGAAGCCGCAAAAGTGTGAATGTACCGGGCGTACGTATCAACCTTCCTTCGCTTACCGAAAAAGACCGCAACAATATCCTGTTGGCTATTGAAATGGATCTTGATTTTATTGCTCACTCTTTTGTACGCAACAAACAAGACCTTATCGACATTCAAACCATTTTGGACGAGCACAACAGTGATATAAAAATTATCTCTAAAATTGAAAATCAGGAAGGCGTTGATAATATCGACGAAATTCTGCAATATACTTACGGTGTAATGATTGCCCGTGGTGACCTGGGTATTGAAGTGGCTCAGGAAAAAATTCCGGGAATTCAACGTCGTTTGATTCGCAAATGCGTTCAGGCAAAAAAACCGGTGATTGTAGCTACTCAAATGCTTCACACCATGATTAAAAACCCACGCCCAACACGCGCTGAGGTTACCGATATTGCCAACGCAATTTACTACCGCACCGATGCTTTGATGCTTAGCGGGGAAACAGCTTACGGTAAATACCCGGTTGAAGCAGTTCGCACCATGGCAACCATTGCGAAAGAAGCTGAAAAAACTAAAATGTCGGAAAACGATATTCCAATTCCAATTGATACAAACGATTTGACTTCGTTCCTTTCTAACGCTGCTGTTGAAACAAGCACAAAACTGGGAACAAAAGCTATCATCACTGATACGTATACCGGACGTACAACCCGTTATTTGGCTGCTTACCGTGGCTTTGCTCCGGTATTCTCTATTTGCTACCACGAACGCATGGTACGTCAATTGGCTCTATCATACGGCGTTTTCCCGATTTATCAACCGGAAGGAGAAAACACACAACAATACTTCCTTACTGCATTGAAAGATTTGATTCAGAAAGGTTGGATTAGCGAAGAAGATTCAGTTTGCTACCTGAGCGGAAGCTACGGCATGGGACTTGGAACTACTTTCCTTGAAGTAAATAAGGTAACTAACATTTTCCAATCGAGAGGAAAATACTTACTTCCGAATTTCTAATCAGAATTCAAACAAAAACAAAAAGGCGTTCGAAAGACGCCTTTTTGTTTTATTAACCAATTTGATTTTTATTCCATTAAACTTTTTCCGGGTTTATTTGTCTATCTAAGCGCTGCCAGATAAACAGCAGCAACTTTCTTAAGGTATTATCCATTTTTATTCTCAGGTATGAAAAAGATTCTTTTAATTATTCTCTCATGTATTCTGGCTTTCCCTGCATTTGCAGAGCCATCGGCGAGCGTTAAGGGCACTATTGTAGATGCTAACTCTCAAACGCCACTCGATTTTGTAAACGTAGCTATTTTCAAAAAAGGTTCTGAAAAACCAATTATAGGAGTCGTTTCAGACAAAAACGGCACATTCGTAATCCCAACGATTGCTTCGGGGAATTATACACTTCGCATAAGTTTTGTGGGATATAATACCGTAAAACAGGAATTCAGCATGAGCGGGAATGCTATAAATCTGGGGCAAATAAAGCTGGAGGAGAATAGCAAAAAACTAAAAGAAGTGGAAGTGGTAGGTCAGGGAAGCACCATGAAATTTGAAGTTGACAAAAAAGTATTCAGTGTCGACCAAAATATTGCTGCAGCAGGAGGTTCTGCCTCTGAAGTATTGCAGAATATTCCTTCGGTAACAGTAGATAATGAAGGAAATGTAGCATTGCGGAATAGCTCGGCGGTGGAAGTATGGATTAATGGTAAACCATCAGGACTGACAGCCGAGAACCGTGGACAGATATTGCAACAAATGCCTGCAGAAAGTATTGAATCGGTTGAAGTAATGACAAATCCATCAGCTAAATTCAAGGCGGAAGGCTCTGCAGGAATTATCAATCTGGTATTGAAGAAAAACAGAAAAGCCGGATATTACGGAAGCCTTTCGGCAGGGGCAATGTATAACACCGATGCAAATAAACTGGGTGGAACATTGGGCACCAACTTTAGCTACTCAAGCCAAAAACTGGATGCGAACATCAATATTGGCTACCGGGGAATGAATATGCCCAGTGGTGGTTGGAGCGACCGCAGGAGCCTTTTAAATACCGACACAGTTAATCTGCATCAGAATAGTAATAATCTACGCTCAATGAGCGGGTTGTTTACCCGTTTATCGCTCGATTATCATATCAACGACAAAAACACATTGAGCCTTTCGGGCTTTGGTATGATGGGACGGGGAAGTTCTACGAATAACATCGATTACCTGTTGACCAATGTAAATAACAACAATGTCGTTTTAAAAGACTACCTGAGAAATACAGCTGGAATAGGATCGCGTAATCATATGCATTCAAATCTTGATTTTCAACACGATTTCGACAAAAAAGGTTCTAATATCATCGTTAGCCTTGGCTATTCATCTCATCTGATGTCCGACTCTTCGCGCTACAAACAAACCGACAACCTGAATAGCGGATTTCTTTCGTCTGATCTGTCGCAAGCAGGTTCCGGAAGTAGTAACGAGTACGAATTCAAAGTTGATTTCACCAAGAAGTTCTCTGAAAACAGCAAGCTGGAAGCCGGTTGGGAGTCAAACCTGGAACATCAACTTAGCAACGCATCCGGTTATGATTTTAAAACAGCTCAGGTTATCGATTCCTATTACAATAAATTCGATTATACAGAACAAAATCATGCTGCTTATGTGACCTATGGCAACCGTTTTGATAAACTAAGCGTTCAGGCAGGGTTGAGAGGCGAATATTATTCGAAACAATTTACTTACACAACCTTGTTGAGGCCACAAGAGATACTTCATCCTACCGGATACCCGAAGCTCTTCCCAAGTTTGTATATATCGTACAGTTTGCCCAAAAGCAACGAGATTCAACTTAACGTAACAAGTCGTGTAAATCGTCCGAGAGGCATGCAAATCAATCCGTATAAGAATTACTCGGATTCAACCAACATATCGTATGGTAATCCCGATTTAGCGCCTGAAAATGCCTATGCTTATGAGTTTAACTATATCAAAACATGGGAAAATCATTCTCTTTCGTCCTCAGCATATTATCGTTACACAAACGATGTTATTCAGGGAATCAGTTTTATGAAAAACGGTATAATGAATAGCACGTCTGCGAATCTAGCCAAGCAACAGAATTCAGGTCTTGAACTTGTGGCTAAAGACCGACTCTTTCAGGTTCTCAATCTGACTTCTTCGTTGAACATTTACTACAGCAAACTGGACTCAGCCAGCTATATAAAAGATAATGTTGTATTAGCTAAAACGCCTCAACAAGAGTTATTCTCATGGAATGCACGTGTGATGGCAAATTTTGCATTGAGCAAAACATTTTTCGGACAGGTTACAGCCGAATACAATGCTCCTCAACTAATTGCCCAAGGTAAGGAAATGGCAAATTTTGCGGTAGATTTAGGTTTAAGAAAAACATTCTGGGATAAGAAAATAAATCTGAACCTAATGGTAAGAGATTTATTCGACAGTCGTAGACGACAGGCTATTACCTATGGTCAGGGCTACTCGCAAACAAGCTATTCTTATTGGGGAGGACGGATGATTGGCTTAACGGCCACCTATAACTTCGGAAACATGAAACCGAAACAAACGGAGAAAAAGCTGAATTCAGACAGTATGAATATGGATAGCAACATGGAATAAGTCCAAAGTAAACTCATAAAATAAGGCAGTGATAATTTGATTATCACTGCCTTATTTTATTCCGGAACAGAAAACAATTAGCCTCTTCTTCGAAACTCGCCACATACAAGGGCTGTGGCTACTCCTACATTCAGTGATTCGGAAGTAATTTGCCCTGCGGGATAATTGGGAATTAATAGTTTTTCGGTTACAAGCTGCTCAATTTCGGCAGAAATACCGTTTCCTTCGTTGCCCATTACGATGATTCCATGTTGGGAAAGAGCTTTCTCATACATATTTTCGCCATTCATAAAAGTACCAAAAACAGGTAGTTTTCCATCCAGCGACTGTAGAAATTCTACAAGATTTACAGTATGCACCCTTACTCTTGCCAATGCACCCATTGTTGCTTGCACGGTTTTTGTATTAAAAGCATCGGCGCTGTGTTCGGAGCAAAAAATATCCGAAATTCCGAACCAATCGGCAATGCGAATAATCGTTCCCAGATTTCCGGGGTCCTGAACATCGTCAAGAGCCAGGGAAAGTTTTCCGGGGAGCTCGGCGTAGTTGGGTCCATAACCGGGTTTCACAAAAACGGCAAATACGCCTTGTGGGCTTTTTTGATTTGAAATTTTAGCAATCTCATTTTCAGAAGCTTCTATAAGTTCATCTGCTTTCAGTACCGGATTATTTTTAATCCAGTCGGGAGTAGCAATAAGCACGGAGCAGTGAAAAACCGTAGCTAAATCGAGGACCAACTTGGTTCCTTCGGCAACAAAAAGTCCGGTTTCGTCGCGGAATTTCTTTTGCGAAAGACTGCTGATAAGTTTTATTTTATTTTTTGACAACATCGTTTTTAATCTGTATAAAAGCTCTGATAGTAGCTTTGAACTCCAAAAGGTTCAAAATTTTATAGGACAAAGCTAACAAAGAAAACGATAAAAAGCTATATTTGCATAATATTTTTAATTCATTTTTTAGATTCGGTATGAAGTTGCGCACTTTAAGTTCTCTCATCGTTGCTGTTTTGCTGCTTATGGCATGCAATCCGACAAAGTATGTACCCGATGGAGAATTTCTGCTCAATAAAGCAACAATCAAACTCGATACAAAAGACATTAAAAAAGACGAATTACAGGACTACCTGCGACAAACCCCGAATGCAGCTGTTTTTAGTCTTTTCCGTATGCAACTTGGCATTTACAATCTGGCTCCCAAAGATACTACAAAAAGCTTTAGCCGATTATGGCACAGAATTTTTATGAAGATTGGTGACCCACCGGTTATTTACAACGCTTCTCTTACTTCATTATCGGTTCTACAACTCCAAAAAGGCCTTGAAAACAAAGGCTATATGAACGCAAAGGTTGAAAGCAATGTTGAGCTAAAGCAAAAAAGAGCCAATGTTGAATATGTAATTAAGTCCAACACTCCATATAGGCTTCGTGATTACGCTGTAGATCTGAAAAATGAAAAGTTGGTGGCTTTGGCTTCGGACACTTCAAAGTCGTTGATTCGCCCAAGCATGTTATTCGATGCAGATGTGTTTAATGTTGAGCGTGAAAGAATTGCTGCCGGATTTCGCAAACAGGGATATTATAATTTCAGCAAAGATTATCTGAACTATAATGCTGACAGCGCACTCAATCAGCACAAAGTGGATGTATCACTGGATCTTCGCGATTATTTAAAACGATCAGGCGACTCAATAAATAACATTGTTTTCAAGCAATACACAATTGATAAAGTCGTTTTCCGTATCAATAAAGACATTACTTCAGTAATTGACCTTGGAAATATCGAAAAATTAGATACTCTTCTGTTTCGGGAATTTTATTTGATAACTCCCAAAGATAAAATCCTCAAACTCGATGCCTTAGTTCAAAATACATATATCAACCCGAAAGCCCTGTACAGCGATGATGCTGTTGAGAAAACATACCAGGGCCTGAACTCTCTCGGGCCAATTAAATATGTAAATATTAGCTTTAAGGACGTGGGGAATGGTCTGCTTGAATGCGATATTCTGATTACTCCAGCCAAGGTTGTATCACTTTCAACCGAACTTGAAGGAACTTATACCGACGGATATTGGGGTGTTGCCGGAAATATAAGCACAGTTCATCGGAATGTTTTTAAAGGAGCTGAATCTTTATCATTGCAAATTCGGGGCGCATTTGAGAAACAGGACAGCATCTGGGCACAGGAACTGGGCATACAGTTAGGACTGAAGTTTCCACGATTTATGATGCCATTCGGTAGCTACGATTTTAAACGGAATTTGCATGCTAATACGGAATTCACAAGTGCATTCAGCTACCAGTCACGACCGGGCGAATTTGAAACCACCAGTGCCGGTGCCGGAATAAGCTACTCATGGATCCGCAGACAATTCCGAAACAGTTTTCAGTTAGTTGATTTAAGCTATGTTCAATTTCCATACATCAATTCGGTATTTAGGGACAGCTTCCTGACCACAGGTTTTTATAATCCAAACAACTACAAAGACCATTTTATCATGCGTATGGGTTACAGCGGGTCTTATTCCACGTTTAATGCTAACCGACCCATGAAAGATTATTCATCAGTCAGATACAGCATTGAAACAGCCGGGAATACGCTTTATGGTTTGAGTAAGTTATTGGGCAGTCAACAACAAACTGATGGTTCATACACATTGTTTAAGGTCCGTTTTGCCCAATACGTCAAGGGTGAATACAATATAGCACATCATCAGATTTTCGATAAAGACAATCAGTTCGTTTATCATTTTGGACTTGGAGTTGGAGTGCCCTATGGAAATGCTGATGTAATTCCATACGAACGTCGATTCTTTAGCGGTGGTGCCAATAGTGTAAGAGGTTGGAGCGAAAGCACACTCGGCCCGGGTACATATCAACGAATTACAGGTCGGGCTCGTGATTTTAATCAGGTTGGCGACATTAAGCTGGATATGAATATGGAATACAGAGCCAAACTGTTTTGGTTGCTGGAAGGAGCAGCATTCCTCGATGCAGGTAATATCTGGACCATTAAAAATTACGATGAAACAAAAGATGCGGGGGTTTTCAGATTTGATACGTTTGCCAATCAAATTGCCATTGCGTATGGCCTTGGTTTTCGTCTTGATTTCTCATTCTTCATTTTCAGAATAGATGTGGGTCTCAAGCTATTCGATCCGGTTCAGCCACGTCGTGAGCAATGGCGTGTAAGCCCAACAGGAGATGATTTCGCGGTTCACCTGGCTATTGGTTATCCGTTTTAATCGTCCGTTGATTTTTTTGCTCTCAGCTCTTTCTTTGCCTGAATCGAAGCAATTTTCTCGGCTTTTCTTTCACCAAGCATGTCATAGCTCATACGATGATAAGGCGTTGTACCCAATTTTCGGATAGCAGCACGATGTTTTGGGGTTGGGTAAGCCTTATTCTGACTCCAGTCGTACCCGGGAAATTCGGCATCGAGCCGTTCCATTATTTCATCCCGATGTGTTTTGGCCAAAATAGAAGCCGCAGCAATCGAAAGATACTTGCTATCTCCTTTTACGATTGTTTGGTGGTGAATATCAGCATAAGGTTTAAACTTATTTCCATCAACAATAATAAATTCGGGTCGAATACTGAGCTTATCAATTGCCCGGTGCATTGCAAGAATGGAGGCATTGAGAATATTTATTTCATCAATTTCATTGTTATCAACTTCGGCAACTGCCCACGCCAGTGCTTCCTTTTCAATAATTGGTCGAATGTTATCACGTTCCCTTTCCGTGAGTTGCTTTGAGTCATTTAATTGCGGACAGTTAAAGTTCGCAGGTAATATAACCGCAGCCGCTACCACAGGCCCGGCTAAACAACCTCGCCCGGCTTCGTCGCAACCGCATTCCAGACTAAACTTCGAATAATTTGTCTTCAGTCCAACCTTCTCATCAAAAAGTGGAATATCATTCTCGGTAATTTTAGACTTCTTCATCAATATTATTCCTGATTGGGTTTATGTTCTTTTTTGGCTTCATCCCATAATGTGGGTGCTAACTTCATCAACGGTTTGTAGGCAATGGAATTCTCTTTAGTTTCGGTGCTAATCATAGAGAAATGACTGTCTATAGCATTAAAAACGATTAATAAAATACTCAGAATAAGTGCATATTTCAAAGCGCCGAAAATACCTCCAAAAAATTTATTCAAACCGCCCAATGACATGGAATCAAATATTTTTTCCAATGACTTAGCCAGCATTAACAGGCCGATAGCAATTGCCACAAAAAGTACGAGGTACGACATTGGCAAAGCTGTTTTTGGGGAAAAATGAAACGAGCTTACCAATAGTTCCGAAATATAAGGAGCCAACAATTTAGCTCCGTAAATTCCCAATACTATCGCAGCCAATGATGTAATTTCTTTAATCAATCCTTTAAAAAGTCCGAAAACAAATCCCAAACCAATGGGAATTAGCAAAATCATGTCCAGTTTATTCATACCTAAATCTTGTGTGACGCAAAGATATGAAAAAAACACTGGATATGTTTTAGTTTGAGTTTACGTTGATTTCATTAATAACAAACAAAAAATGAAAGCGTATCTCACTGATAAACTGAAGCATACATTCATAAAGCTTTCGAAACAAAAATGTGTAAAAAATACACCTGATTACTTTGGCACAGAAATTGGATAAGGACAAATACAAAGAATAAATATTATTCACCGTTTAAAACTTACGATCATGAAAACAAAAGTAACAAGCCTGTTAGTGGTTTTATTTATCTCCACTATTTCATGTACAGCACAAAGAAGAATTACAGTAGAAGCACAAAACAATGATATTAGCAATAATCTCGATTTACAAGCAGTAGCTTCTACTTTTGGCGAATCTAAAGACTTAGAAGATTTCGAACGCAGACTGAATGATTTCGATAGTCAGATTTCGAATCTTGATTTGAACAACGATGGTGAAGTGGATTACCTTCGTGTAATTGAGAATGTAGAAAACAATGTTCACGTAGTGGTAATACAGGCAGTTTTGGACAGAGATGTTTTCCAGGATGTAGCAACAATTGTTGTAGAACGGAATAACAATCGCAGAACCTATGTTCAGGTAATTGGCGATCCATATCTTTACGGCGACAATTATATCATCGAACCGGTTTATGTTTATACTCCCTCCATTTTTTCATTCTTCTGGGGATATAACTATCGCTGCTGGAATTCACCATACTACTACGGATATTATCCACGCAACTACCGGTATCGTCATCCGTTTGAAATAAATGTTTATATGTCGCATGTTTATTCGCACATAAATCATGATCACCGCTATTATTACAGCGAAAGACGCAGAAATGAATACGCAGAAAGAATGCATTATTCAATCAGCAGAAATGATTACGGGAAAAGACATCCGGAATATAACTTCAACAGACGGAATGAAAACGTAAGAAACAAACGCGAATTCGAAAGCAATCGCACTAATAACACTATTCAGAGCAGAAATGAAGGAAGAGGTCAGGTTTACGGCACAGGAGCCAGAGGTGAACAAACAAACAGGGTGCAGGACGATGTTTATCAAAGACGTACACCGCAAAACACCGATAACCGGACAAATACTAACAATCAAATGAATACCGGAAGCAGAGGCGACAGAAATACAAATACACAAGCTTACCCACAGCCAACAAACAGACAAATTGAAGTTACTCCGAATGCTCCTACAAGAGTTTATCAACCACGTACAAATACAAATGTTGAAACACGGCAGCAACCAACTGTAAACCGCGAGAATAATAATTCAAGACCTGCACCGGTTGTAAATCAACCAAGCAGACAAACAGAAACAAGATCAGTAGAACGCAGACCTGTTGAAACAAAGCCTGCAAGAGCAGCTGAACCAAGAACGGAAAATCGTTCGTCGAATAGTAATACTGAAAGAAGATAAAAAGGTTGTTTTAAGATTGAGATTAGTTTAGTTAGCAAACCGTTGGGAAATAAAATTCTCAACGGTTTTTTATTTCAACACAGCTGTTTAGTCGAAATATTTTATACATTTGTCGTTGAAACTCTCCATTATTAATTACTCATTCATAATTAATTATATGGCTATTCCAACCTCCCGAACCAAAGAAACTGCCGCAATCAAAATTGAAACGCAGAAATGCAATGGATGCGGAATATGCGCACTGGTTTGCAAAGATTTTAACTTTGAGATCATCGACAAAAAAGTGTCAATTACCGACAATTCCGTTTTTGGCTGTATTGCTTGTGGACATTGTATGATGGCTTGTCCAACAGGTGCCATTGCTATCGAAGGACGCACGTTGTCACCCGCTCAGCTTTTCGATTTACCCGGTAAAGAAGCAATTCCGACTTACGAAAGCCTGTTGGCTTTGCTACAGCGTCGTCGTAGTATCCGGGAATTTAAAGAGAAGCCGGTGGAAGTGGAAAAAATCAATCAAATTCTGGAAGCTGCTCAAACTGCACCAATGGGTTTACCACCCTCCGACGTACATGTATTGGTGTTGGAAAACAAAAAACAGGTCCGTACTTTTGCCGAAGAATTTTCCAACTATCTTCGGAATATTCGTTGGATGTCGTCCAAGTGGTTTCTAACGTTGATGAGGCCGTTTTGGGGAAAACCAACAGACGAAATGATGCGGGAATTTATCAAACCTGTGTTTGATGTGTATGTAGACGATATGGCTAAAGGTGACAACTGGATAAACTACGACGCCCCATTGGCCATGTATTTCTACGGTTCACCCTACACCGACCCTGCCGATCCGATTATTGCAGCAACTTACGCCATGCTTGCCGGCGAAAGTCTTGGACTTGGCACCTGTATGCTTGGCGCCGTGCATCCTTTTATTCAGAATGGGAAAAAAGCAAAACAATTCAGGGAAAAATGGGGTATAAAATTTCCATCCCGCGAAGGTTTATTTGTCATCTTTGGCTATGCAGATGTGCATTACAAGCAAGGTGTGAAACGGACCTTTGCCGATATAAACCGAATTAGTTGATAGTGAACAATTGCTAATTGTGAATTAAAGAGAGGTATTCCTGTTCCGTTTGCCCGGGAGTTGGTATCAGTTCGGCCTTTTGCAAACAGTTCAGTGCATCCAAATCCATTATGCTTGAATAACCTGAACGGCAAACGATCTTTTTAGCACCAAGTAAAACGGCTGCCAACTCAGTATCCGATAAATGTGGAACCAGCGTAATGTTTCCGATATACCGTCGGTGATAGTTTTCAATTTGCGGCTGACCCCGAACAATCAATGTTTTTTCGGGTCGATTTCGAAATCGGGTGAGCAAATAATCTTCGAAAATGGTTCGCTGTGGTTCCGGTCCCGAAATTACTGCAACTACATCATATTCATCATTTGCCTGAATATCTTTTAGCTCCTTGAAACGGGTCGATGTGCCAATAAAACGGGCATTGCGTGGTAAGGGATATTTGTGCGCCAAATCGCCGGACAAACCGCCACTTTCGGCACGGTCGGGAATCCAACATTCCGTATACCGGCTGATAATGGCTTTGTGAATGCGGTGAACAAGTGGTTCCATAAACTTAAGGTTTACAGGCATTTTGATCATAAGTTGATGCGTCATATAAATGGAATGAACACGTTTATTCCACATACCAAAACGGTTATCGGAAATTACCTGATCGAAATGCTCTTTACTCAGTAGATTTCGAAGCCATATATGCTCCTGAATAATACCTTTGAGAATGTTGGGGAAATTGAAAATCATAGCTCCCACCTGCGACTTGCCCGCAGCATAATAAACCTCATAAGATGGATATTCAATAAAGCGAAGCGAAAGAAACTGTTGTTGAAGAAAAGCCAATGGATAGCCATCTGCCACAATTACAACCTCATGACCTTCGGTCACAAGTTTTCGGATAATTGGCACACAGCGTGTTGCATGACCCAATCCCCAGTTAAGCGGACAAACTAATATCTTCATAATGTGATGATTTGTTGATGTGATAATATGGTGATTAGAATGCGCTGCAGAAACTAATACTTTCCAGCGATTATCACATTAGCATTTTAATTAATTAGCACATCGTCTTATCCGGCCACCGAAACATCAAAACCCCATGCTCTGGCTTTTTCAGCAATTGCATTCAACTCATCTACATTTACCTTTTGGAGATTCTGAGTTGGTGCTTCGCGGTCGAGCGAGTAAATCATTACCTGCTGCGGGTTTATTTCTTTCAGCGCATTGAGCCATGCTTCAATTTCTACGTCAGTTGTGTTATCAAGCTTTTCGCCGTTTACTTCACCCCGCAGGAACATGGTTTGAATAATTAGTTTGCCGTCGAATTTCTTGAGTTGCTCAATAAACCAGGCCACATTGATATGCTTCCCAACGGGTTGATCCATCAGTTTCATGGTGCGGTCGATGGCCGAATCGAATTTGAGGATATTGTTGTCGACTTTGTTCAACGCAGCAAAAATATGCGGTTTATGAACTCGGGTGGAATTGGACAGCACGCTCACTTTAGCTGTAGGGCAATAAGTGTTTCGCAAAGCGATTGTATCATCAATGATGCCTTCGAATTCGGCATGAAGCGTAGGTTCGCCATTTCCGGCAAAAGTAATCACATCGGGAATTTGCCCTTCGGCAACCATTTCTTTCAACTTGGCTTCGAGGGTTTCGCGCACTTGTTCCCGGTTTGGAATAGGCGACTCCTGCATGGTGGTGTTGAAACCACATTCGCAGTAAATACAATTGAAAGAACATATTTTGGCATCGGTAGGCAATAGGTTTACACCCAGCGAAAGCCCCAGCCGACGACTGTGTATAGGTCCGAAAATAAGTTGGTCGAATAAAAACATTTTCTTTTATATATAAACTTTCCCAAAGTTCTAAACTTTGGGAAAGTTGTTTTGACTTTTCTATAACTTGATTATTATCCTCTCCCCGAGCGTCTTCGAAAGTTGTTTCTTTACAATTTCCAACTGGCTCATCTCCCGCATTATTTCGTCGACCAATGCATTGTTTTTAGCATCGTTGGCAGCTTTCATTTGCTGGAGTTTTTGTTTAATCATGTCCAGAATAAGCATATTTTTAAACTCGAAAACAACGCGCGGCACCAAATCGATAAAGCGTTCGGCATCTGTTTCAACCCGTTTTATTTTGGAGTGAACCTTGCTAAGCGTATATTTCTCAGTCACCAAATCGGCTGTAAGCATACTGATTTGCCCGTTCTGATGATATAGGAAGAAACGTTCGGCAATAAAGTTTTCCTGTTTGTGATGAATCTTATATTCCTCGAGCATCAGCGCATGAACCGGATTATCGAACACCAGATTATCCTGTGCCAACTCCTCTAAAATATAATCGCCCACGGTTACGGGCTCTTGCTTGGTTTCGTCGGCATAATAGAAAATGGCCTCGCCATGCTTCACGAGTACCTGCAAAATATTGCGCTCCTGATCTTCAAACTTCGATGTGATGACGGCTGATTGTTCCGAAAAAAACTCATCGGGCGAAGGCATATCGGGTACATCGTTCTGACGGCGCGAAACGACTTTTTCCTGCTCGGCATTCTTCAGTTTGTTGATTTCGTAGTAAAGCATTTGCTCTTCCACGTTCAGCAGCGTGCTGCATTCTTTCACGTACTCGCCGCGAATGGCGGTGTTGGGAATGATAGCTATGCTTCGTACGATATCCAATACCAGTCCGGCACGTTTTACGGGGTCTTTTCCGGCTTCAGCCAACAGCAGGTTTGTTTTGAAGCGGATAAAGTCGGAAGCGTTGCGCTCCACGTATTCGATAAAGTCGGAAGCATTGGTTTTGCGGGCAAACGAATCGGGATCATCGCCATCGGGCAGCAGCAATACTTTTATGTTGAGGCCTTCTTCCAATAATAAATCGATTCCACGAATAGAGGCTTTGATACCCGCAGCGTCGCCGTCGTAAATCACGGTTACGTTATCGGTAAAGCGGTGGATGAGGCGAATTTGCCCCGGCGTAAGTGAAGTTCCGGACGAAGCTACCACGTTTTCGATGCCACTTTGGTGCATAGAGATAACGTCGGTGTAACCTTCCACCAAAAAGCAGCGTTCTTGTTTTACGATGGCTTGTTTAGCAAAATAAATACCGTAAAGCTCGTTGCTCTTGTGGTAAATTTCCGATTCGGGCGAGTTGACGTACTTGGCCATCTTGTCGTCCTTTTTGAGGATACGACCACCAAACGCCACCACTTTGCCCGACAGCGAGTGAACGGGGAACATCACACGACCGCGGAAACGGTCGGCGAGGTAATTATTATCACCTTCGAGCGTGAGGCCCGTTTTAATCAGGTATTCTTTGTTGTACCCGGCTTTGATGGCGGCTTGCGTAAACGCGTCGCGCTGTTCCAGGCTGTAGCCGAGTTGGAATTTTTGGATAATGTCGTCGCGGAAACCACGTTCGCGGAAATAGCTAAGTCCGATGGATTTACCATCGATATGGTTGTGAAGCGTATGTGTAAAATGCTTTTGGGCAAACTCGTTGACGAGGAACATGGATTCGCGGTCGTTGCGAACGGCCATCTCTTCGGGCGAAAGCTCCCGCTCCTGCACCTCGATGTGGTACTTGCGAGCGAGGTATTTGAGCGCATCGTAGTACGAAATCTGCTCGTGCTCCATGATAAAATGCACCGAGTTACCACCCTTGCCGCAACCAAAACATTTGAAAATGCCCTTGGCGGGCGACACGATAAACGAAGGCGTTTTCTCGCCGTGGAACGGACACAAGCCCAACAAGTTCACCCCGCGTTTCTTCAGGGTAACGAAATCGCCCACCACATCCTGTATCTGTGCGGCTTCGGTTATTCGGTCTACGGTGGGTTGGTCAATCATTTTATTGTTGATAATTTGTAGAGACGCATGGCCATGCGTCTCTACAAAAATTGGAATACAAAACTACTTATTTTATTCAACAAAACGATTAGGAAGACGATTAAAAAATCCGGCAGAATTTCTTGGTGAAGAAACTCTGCCGGATGCGATTTAGTAAAAAACAGATTGTCGGAATTGTGCTATTGCTTCACCAACCTGACGGTAGATTGTTGCCCGTTGGTGGCAATAGTTGTAAATAGATAAATTCCTTTCGAAAAAGAATGTACATCGATTTGGTTAGTTAAGGGTAATGTGTTTTGAGTGATAAGTTGGCCTTGCAGATTGGTGATTGTGTACGAACTAACAGCTACGTCCGTTTGCAGGGTTACAACATCGCGGCAAGGATTGGGGAAGATGGTAAGCTTATTGGCCGACTGAGATGTTGCTATGCCTGTAGCTACGCCTCCTCCGTATCGGTAAATGCCCGACATGCCAAACAAATAGATATTGGTACCGTTGGTTATCATCCCCGAAATACTATTCAGCAATTTAGTCGCATTAATTTTAGTAAAAGTCGAACCACCATCAACGCTTTTATAGGTTGTACCCAGAATGTCTGCTGCAATAATATCATTTCCGTAGAAATACATAATGTTGGTATTTGTCGGGATCGTAGCATTTACAAGCTGAAAGGTCAGTCCATTATCGGTTGATTTTAGAACAAACGATGTTGGAGTTGAATAAAAATAGGCCAATATTGTTCCATCAGTAGCTTTGGACAATCTGGGTGTATTGCCTCCACCCATAATTCCGGCTGGCACTGTTGACTTGTTCCATGTGAGACCATCCGAGCTATATCCAATAACAGTATTGTTTTGCAACGCCACCATATTTCCATTGTTTGCGGTGACATAAGTAATTCCATATATTCCACCCGTTGTTTGAGTCCAGCTTACACCTTTATCGGTAGACAACCAGTTATATCCGGCATCCCCTACATACCAATTCCCATTTGGCAACCTTAAAACCGGGAAGCTTAATGATCGAGCCGTACTGCTTAGAATGCTTGTTGTAGCGCCAAAATCGGTCGATTTTCGAAATGCCATGTCGGCACTTACGTAATACAACACATCGCCATCCCAAAAAGTGGTTACAGATGCTACCGGAGCAGTTGGAAAACTGTAACCTACTTTCAGTTGTTCGTAGGTTTGCCAGGTAGCACCATAGTCATGCGAGCTTACCAAATAGGCCTTACCACTTATGTCGGACATGTACGAGAACAGATTTTTCCCATCATCGGAAACAGCGAGACTTTGATAGGTTTCGTAATTGCTCCTGGGTACATTCAGGGCGGTCCATTGTGCATTTGCTTCGGCAATGAACGCCATTAAGATCAATAAAACAAAGTATAGTTTTCGCATTGAACTGTGATTAAAAAATTCAACATCTTACAGCTTTACTACAGCCCCCAGTTGAACCACTTCAAACCCATATCCAATTTGAAGGTAGGCGCCCAGATTCTTCGTAAACATATAATCGCCACCAACCGACAAGCCCAATAGAAATGCCGCCGAAACATTGGAAGTATCCACAATCACGGAGTTTGGATTATTGACGTTGGTGTTTTCGGACATTTTATAGTCGTAAATCGGAATATTCACAACGCCTCTCACATACGGATCAATTCCGAATATGGGTGCAATGGGATGAATCTTCGTTCCGAAATTGAAGTTCAGGAAATGCATATCTACCTTCAGGTTTCTGTCCTGAAAATTCTTATCACTTTTAAAATTTCCATTCTCAATTTCGATAAATGGTTCGAACCAATGCCAACGCTCACTGGCATTGACAGTGAAAAACAACGAACTTGGCACAAAATTGTAAATGGCCACTCCACCTTGTGTTGTAATGTTTGGGCCACTGTAGGCACCACCATTAATTCGTTGGAGACCTGTAAACCCAACTCCTGTTCCAATTTCAAGGGCAAATTTCTTTGGTTCGTTCTGCGCTTTGGCAAAACTGACTGACAACAATAACATTGCAATAAACGTAATTTTCAATCTGGTCATAAATTTTGATTTTTAAATGAATATATCTTTCTAATACAATTTTTCCTGTAGGTGTTTGAAATCTGTTGTACAATAAAATATTCAGCCAATATCCTAGTCGGCAATAATTAGCTTCTGAGACTTCATTTTAGAATCGACAACCCGAATAAGATAAACCCCCACCGTTAACCCCGGATTCACATCGGTTTTTGAATTACTTATTCTCTGTGAATAAATCCTCTCACCCATTAAATTATAAATCTCCAGGTTCGAATTCTGTGGGTAATCTTTCATCTCGATGGTGAAATTACCTTTGCTTGGGTTGGGGTAAATCCTGGTGTTTTGTTCTGCTTCTACCTCTTGAATCTGAGTAGTAATCGGAGCTGCCGAGCAGGAGTTTATAGCATATAGCTTATTGGAAGTTGTTGAACCGATTGTATAAATAAACTTCCCCTGAAAATTTTCAATATCTTGAATTTGTGCATTTGCACCGGCATTAATATCAATGAATGCCAGAGAGCCCGATGCAGCATCACCACCCGATAATGCCCAACCGGCATGAACCGTTGTTCCGATCTTATAATCCGAACCTGCATAATAAACCCTATCGCCACAAGTGTACATATAACTTGCCGCTGCAAAAGCCCAGGCCGAGCCTGTCATCAGTTCTTGCACCAATTTTGTTCCGGCAACAGTACCATCGGTTGCAAATACCGACACTGCACCTGCATAACCGTTTATACCAAAGAAGTAAGCGGTGTTATCCGTAAACAAGAATTTGAAATTTGCATTGGAGAGCGGAATTGCTGTACCCACACTCGACCGAACTTCCGAGAAATTAATTGTTCCCGTAGCAGCTGAAATATCGCCTGCATAAATTCTACGATTTGCAATATTATTCGGCCCTGCCAGATTGACTTGTATAAACAGTTTGTTGTTTTGTATTCCCAATACTTGGTCTACGTGGATAATTCGATCGCCTTCCTGTGTGTCCGGAATATAAACACTGCTAACCACATTAGTAGTCAAATTCTTCCGTGTAAAACTAATCCCATTGGCATACGCATACAGGTTGCCATTAATTACCTTAGCAGGAAAAAAATTTTGTCCTAATAGCAGCCGTGTTGTATCCGCAGCATAAGCGTAAAGCACCGCATAACTGGAAACCCCGCTTTTGAGATACCCACTCAGATACAACTTCTGATTGTCAATATAATTCGTATTTAAATTGGTCTTTGTAATGGTTTTCACAACAGAAGTGCCTGCTTTTGTGAAATCTGTTTTATACAACACAGTCTGGTATGGCGTTAATGACGTTGTTGAAAAATACAAATCACTGCCAATCATACCGGCAATATTCACATTGGTTCCATATTTATAGGTCAATACCGTGTCTGTGCCTAGTGTGGTTCCATCGGTTACGAAAACAGCACCTCCGGCAGTGTATTGACTATACGCAACAAAAAGTGCTTTGTTGTTATATGTAAACCATTGTTTTCCATACGTTCCATTTTGACTCAACACAACATCGTACTGGGTGCCAATACTTTTCACTTCGGTCAATGCATTGTTTTTTAGCCAATATAAGCTAGATTGCGTTGCATTTTTTTTCATGCAAAAATACACTCCACTATCGGCTGGCATTATCGCATTTTGCTGAATGGTTTCAGCATTCTGAGCTGTAAAAAAAGTGTATCCCTGGGCTTGCGCTACATGTAGTGAACCATAGGAAATACAAAGAATGAGAAGTAGTCTTTTAATCATAATATATTTTTTAGTATGCTGATTATCGAAAATAATTCAGAGCAAGTCATTTCACTCTATTTCTTTATAAACTTAGCAAAACTCAATCTGCCTCGGCTATGAATTCTGATAAGATAAGTGCCTTTCAGCAACGAACGAACATCAATGTTTTCGTCACCCAATTCGGACTGATAAACCAAAGCCCCGGTTACTGAGTAAATTTCTACCCGGTGAATTGATTCGGATATTTTCAGATGGATAAAATCGGCAGTGGGATTGGGGGAAAGTTTTATTTCAGCAGTTCTATTTGCATATCCGGCCATACCGGTAGTGCCAAGTCCAAAAGCTGATAAGCTTCTTTTCCACAAAGCAGCCCCTTGAAGTACATACAAATTGCTTGAGCCCGACGAAATAAAACTGGCCGGACTGGTAAAAGGAAAGCCCATACTGACATCAGTCCAGTTGCTGCCAAAATCTGTAGTTTGGTAAACACCATAGTCGTTTCCGGCAAACACACTTGTTCCTACGGCAACAAGCGACCCTACACCAACTGCTGGCAAACCATTATTAGCCATTACCCAGCTCTCACCTTTGTCATCCGACCGTTCAACGTCTTTCGAGTTGGCACTACAGGCAAACAGTTTCACATTCTGCGAATTGTCTTTCAGAGAAGTCAGGCAGGTTACTGTATTGTTCGGAATTCCCGTACTCTTTTTCACCCAGCTCTGGTTTACGCTATCGTATTTATACACAAACTGCATCACACTTGCATACAAATCACCGTCGGCTACCAGAAGTGCTGAAGCCACTAATCCTGTAATTCCCGTATTGTGCTGCACCCAGGCGTTGCCATTGTCGGACGACATGTACACTCCCTTATTCGTTGAAGCGCCAAATAGTTTTCCATTAAAGGACACAAAGTTCTTGATAATTGTTGTCGAGGATATTCCGCTGTTGGCCGGCACCCAACTGTCGCCACCATTTGTCGACCGGTATACATTTCCGCTTGCGGCACCAACGAGAATTGTATTTCCAAAAGTATAAATAGACCAAATCTGCTTGTTGGTAATACCAACATTAACTTCCGTCCAACTTGCTCCTGCATTGGTGGAACGATAAACCCCGGTACTGATTGTTCCCAAATAAATTGTATCAGCATGAGTGGCCAGTGAAAAAGGAGTTGCTCCTGCTGGCAAGGTACACTTCGACCACTGAGCTTTGGTCACAAAAAAATTGAATAGTAATAAGCTAAAAAGTAAAAATTTTCTCATACACATCTTTTTTAATCGTTTATCTTAAATAAATTATCTCATTCATGCGAAACATAACTGAGAGAATTCTATCAAAATTGTAATCGATACAAAAATAGCGTATTGAGAAAGCGATTAAAATACGTAGAAATACGTATTTTTCAGATAAGCTTGTTGGATTTGGCCTTTTGGATAGCTTCGAGCTTATTGCAGACCTGCAATTTGCTGTAGATATTTTCGATGTGTTTGCGTACAGTTCCCTGCGAGATATTCAGGTTATCTGCAATCTGTTCGTAGGTTATACCCGTACTCAATTGTACCAGTACCTCGGTTTCACGCGTTGTGAGCGTTATATCAGTAGTTTCGGTTACTGTGTCGAAATCAAGCGGTTCGCGAAACATGCGGAGTGTTTTCAGTGCTATAGAAGGAGTCATAGAAGCACCGCCACCGAGGGTTTCGGTAATACTTCGGTACAAATCGTCGGGCGAAATGTCCTTGAGTAAATACCCATCGGCACCCGCTTTAATGGCTTTAAAGATGTTTTCATCATTGTCGAAAACCGTCAGCATAACAATTTTAATATGTGGATATTTGACCTTCACGCAAGCAGTAGCTTGAATGCCATTCAATTTGGGCATTTCAATATCCATTAAAATCAAATCCAGATTATGATTCAGGGCAAGTTGGTCGAGCAGGTCAAGCCCGTGATCTGCCTTAAACTTACAGTCTATGTCATCAAAAAAAGACAATTTCTCAGCAACAGTTTGCTGCATCAAGCGGTTATCGTCAACTAAAGCAATTCGTATCATAATTCAAGCGGGGTATTATGAGAGTTTTTCTTTATCAATGCTTATTGTAATCAGCGTACCGGCCGAAGGTTTCGATTCAAGTGAAAAATCACCACCAATGTCTTCCATTCGCTTTGCCATATTGTTCAATCCGTTGCCTCGAGATACAGCTTCTACATCAAACCCTTTTCCGTTGTCTCCGGCTTTAATTTCAATACAATTTTCCCGATTGAAAATTTCGATTGTTATAGCAGTTGCATCAGCATATTTCAGGGCGTTATTTACAATCTCCTGAATAGTTCGGAAGATATTCAGTCCTACAAAAGCCGTCAGTTGCAATTCGGCTAGCTGCTCATCAATGCTGAAATCAATATGAATGTCGGGTTTTGCATGCTTTGCCTTTTCGATGGCATTGTAAATGCGAACCCGTAAATCGTCAAATTTGATGGTATTGGAATTTACTGCCCAAATAGTATCACGAAGTTCAGAAATTGTTTCGCCGGCAAATTGACCGATCTTATCAAGCTGCCCACTTAGCTTTTCATCATCTTTTAATCTGTATTTCAGGTTGGTTATCGAGGAGATAATATACGTAAGCTGCGAACCGATATTATCGTGCAGATCGCGTGAAATTGTCAGGCGCTGCTCCTGCAATTTGTTCTGCGTTTCAATTTCCGAAATGGCCGATTTGAGTTTAAATTCCTGTTCCTGCTGACGGTTACGAAGCTTTTGTTGACGATAAATCAGGTATCCGATTAACCCAATCAGCAGCGCCAACACCGAAATGCCAAACAACAGGATATTTTTCTGGCGGGTTTCAGCCTTATTTTGAATTAAAAGTTTCTCTTTCTTTTCGGTTTGGTATTTTGTTTCAAGTTCAGCTGTCTGCTTCAGAACCGTATTTTCAAGAAGTTGACTATTTAATCGCACCATTTTATTCACATACTGACTCACACTATCGGGTTGGTTCAGCTTTCCATAAACCAAAATGAGCGATTTGTAGCTTATCTGCAATTTTTCTTTTAAATCTTCCTTGTAAAAGATTTTTTCTACTGCCAGCAATATGTTCTTAGCTTGCTCATATCTTTTGGCTACAATAAGCTCTTTGGCTACATTCAAATCGTAGTTTGCCTTATCCAAATCGGAATGTAACTGATCCCGAAATTGTTTGGATTTGGAATAAAGAGCCAGTGCATCTTTTGATTTTTTCTGTTCCGATTTGATGGAACCAATGTTGTTATACCCACTGGCCATACCTTTTTTGTCACCAACCAACGTGCAATTTTTCAGGCTCTTTTGGTATTGTTCCAGTGCATTTACAGTGTCATTCATTTGTAAATACACATTCCCTAAATTCAAACAGGAGACACACAATCCTTCGGCTAAATTATTCTCTTCCTGGTATTCTATAACTTCCGAAATGTATTTCAATGCCTTTGGGTAGCTTTTTATTTTCAGAAGAATAAGCCCAATATTTCCTTTGATTGTATTGCTGTTTTTTTCATCCTGTATGCTCTCAAAGTACTGCAAAGACTCGAGGAATTTGGACATTGCCAACTTGTACTCCCCTTCTTTTTCGTATATATTGGCCAGATTATTATTGATTTTAGCCAACCCTTTATAATCCCTCCTTACTTTTCTGATTTTGTAGGCATTTAAGTAATTATCCTTTGAATTGCCAAAGTCACCTTTTCTGAAATACACAGCACCAATATCACTATATACCTGAGCAATCAGCGTAGAGTCGCCTGATTTTTTTGATTCCTGAATAGCTTTTGACCCATAAAATAAAGCCGAATCGATGGAGACAGTTGAATAATACCATGTTAAGTCCGAGTAAATGGAAGCTCTTTTGGTTACTACCGGGTTAGCCTGCAACTCATTTTTTAAGTTTGCAATGATACTTTCAACACTTTGTGCAGAGACTACAACCAAATTCAGGCAAAATAATACAGAAATAGCATAAATACGAATCATAGGCGGAAATCAGTTTACCGTGAACGAAAACGAAGTATTTTTATATTCATGTCATAATTATTCTTTTACAACACAAAATCTTTTTATTAAGTTTAAAATTCCCGGACAAAAAATTAAATTTAATTTACTCAGCACTTTGGTCCGAAAATTGTAACCCACAGCCTCTTTCCTTTATTTTCTTCCGAAAAAAGCGTATCTTTGCGCATTATTGACAGGTCAGTAACCGATTTTTCGACTCATGTTAAAGCAACAATTACAACAAAAGTTACAACAAAAACTATCGCCTGCGCAAATTCAGGTAATCAAAATGCTCGAAGTACCTACTTTGGAGTTGGAAGAGCGCATCCGTCAGGAATTGGAGGAGAATCCGGCGTTGGAAGAAGGAGCTGAAGCCGACAAAGAGTCGGAGGAAATGGATGATTTGAGCATTGATGACGGGGGTAATAACGATGACTTCGACCCCGAAGAGTATATGGCCGACGACGATATCCCCGACTATAAACTGAAAGCCAACAACACGTCGAAGGACGATAAATATGAAGATATTCCCTTTTCGGTTGGCATGACCTTTCATGAGTTTTTACTTGACCAGGTTGGATTACTGCAACTTACCGACCACGAGCGACAACTCATTGAATACGTAATCGGCAATATCGACGACGAGGGTTACCTGCGCCGCACACCCGAAGCCATGGTTGACGATATTGTGTTTCAGGCCGGCATACAAACCGATGATGATGAAATGTACCGCATCATTCACCTGGTGCGACAACTCGACCCCGCCGGAGTGTGTGCTTCAAACCTACAAGAATGCCTGATGCTACAGCTCGAACGCAAAGAAATGTGTGCTTCGGTGAAACTGGCTAAAAGATTGATTAAAGAATATTTCGACGAGTTTTCGAAAAAACATTACGATAAAATTCAACGCGGATTGGACATGGATGACACCATGTTGAAAAAGGTAATGAATGAAATCATTCACCTGAATCCAAAACCCGGAAATGCCTGGGGTGGCAATATTCTGGAAAAATCAATGGCGACAATTGTCCCCGATTTTTTGCTTGAAAATGATGAAAATCAACTAAGTGTGTCGCTCAACAACAGCAACATTCCCGAACTGCGGGTGAGCAGCACCTACAACGATATGTTTCAGGATTATGCCGGAAACAAACAGAACCAAAGTCGCGAAATGAAAGATGCGGTGATGTTCGTTAAACAAAAGATCGATTCTGCGCGTTGGTTTATCGACGCTATCAAACAACGGCAGCAAACTTTGCTCACTACCATGATGGCGATTGTTGATTTTCAACGCGAATTCTTTATCGAAGGTGACGATACCTATCTGAAACCGATGATTCTAAAAGACATTGCCGACCGCACCGGTTACGATATTTCGACCATTTCGCGCGTAAGCAACAGCAAATATATCCAGACTGAATTCGGCATTTTTCCGGTAAAATACTTTTTCTCGGAATCGATGACAAACGACTCCGGTGAAGAAGTTTCGACTCGTGAAATCAAGAAAATTCTGCAGGATTGCATTGATAATGAAGACAAACGCAAACCCTGGAACGACGACGCGCTGGCCGAAGTGCTTAAAACAAAAGGCTATATTATCGCCCGTCGCACCGTGGCCAAATACCGCGAACAGTTGAATATTCCGGTAGCTCGTATGCGAAAAGAAATTTAAATCAATGCATCATTGATAACTCATAATTCACAATTAAAGATGAAGAAATTTCACGAAATAATTTCCCTGGTTTTTCAACCCCTGTTGATGCCAACCTACGGTATGATTCTGCTCATGAACATGGACGTATTTACCGGATTACCTATGAGATGGCGACTGATTGCCATTATCGGAACATTCCTTTTTACAGCCATTTTCCCGGCAATTCCCATCTATTTGCTCATGCGCAAAGGTGAAGTGCACGATTTATTTATTTCGAAAAAAGAAGAACGCACAATGCCTTATCTTTTCTCGTTTATGGCTTATGTCTTTTGGGCATTATTCATGTGGCGCACGATGCAATTCCCAACGTTTATCGTAGCCATGGGAATGGGTTCAGCACTTTCCATTTTCATCATTATTTTTATAAATATCAAATGGAAAATCAGCGCTCATTTGGCCGGAATAGGTGGTTTAGCAGGTGCTATTTTTGGTGTATGCTACCGCACTGCCATTAATCCGGTTTGGCTATTCAGCACTATTCTGGCAATTTCTGCATTAGTAGCTTTATCGCGTATAGAACTAAAAGCACACACTCCAAGCCAAGTATTGGCCGGGTTTGCGGTTGGCTTTGCAGCTGTTTTTACTCCTTGTTTTATGTTCTGAAATTTATTCTTACAACATAAAAAAGCCTGCATCCAGTATATCTTGGATTGCAGGCTTTCGTTTTCACAAACTTCGCATTCTACTTATTCTTTAGTTCTCCAAAAGTCAGACTATTGTATTTATAGCCAATATTAATCGGAGCATTTAAATACTGAAAACGTGTTATAATATTCGTGTTATCATCTTGCTTAAAACAATAAACAGGGCAAATAATATTCGCAATTTTTGAGTCACTAACCAATTCTTTAAAGCTTTCATTTCCATCTTTATCAAGGCGAATTGATACCGTTTTTGCTTCTCTTATTAGTTTTAAAAATACTTGCTTTTCATTGGTAATATTAAAAATAAAATTCATGTTTTCGTCTTTATCATATGACAAAAAATAACCACCAATCAATCTGTCCAAATCAATAACATATTCATATTTAGGTATTTTCTGAACCCATCTTACTGATCCGTCTCCATTATAATTCAACACATATAAATCATCATAATAATGATAATATGTTACAGTAACTCCATTTTGAGTACGTACTGTTTCAATTATCAGCTTATATTTTTGTGCTACAAGGTCGAAACTACCATCTTTCCTAAAATGAATACTGTCAATTCTATAAAAGAAGTCATTTTCAAAATCTTTTTTATTTATAATTTTCTTCAAATCGACATTAGTCAATTTGTCGTCTAGTCCTTTAGTCACTAATGATGGAGCAAACTCTTTAAGATTAACCGATATTATTTTAGCAAGTAAAGGTTCTAGTACAAAAGAGAAAGCGCCTACTGCACTGGTAGTCCCCGGCTTCGAATAAAGACCGGCACAAATTGGATTCCCCTTTTCATTCACAGTTAACTGTTCGGAGGTAATAAAATTATCATCTTTTAAAATCATTACCATCGAGCGAGGCTCTCCACCACCTTTGGGATAGCAAACAACCCAAACCCGACTACGATCAAAGTGCTTATAAACATCTTTCTCTTTCTCAAAATTACGTTGAATAGCATATACATTACCATCTTTATCAATCTGATAACCCGATTCGAAATTAATGCCTACTTCTGTCAATGCCATTGAATAGTTACCCCATTCTCTATTTAGTTTCTTATCAAGTACTTCCAGGCCAAAGAACTTACCTCTACTCGTAGAGCATGAATATCTAAATAAGAAATGATTATTCTGATAAACTACAAATAAACTTGTCTCGTCCAGATAGAATCCTTTCTCTACTTTCAAATCAATCTCTGCTACCTTATTTATATCATTATTAGATTCTAATTTATCAACATTAAATGTTTCATGGAATACGTAAAGCTTCTTTTGCTTTCTATTCTGATAGTAAGTAAAAACATGGAATGCATTATCAATATAAAAATAATTCAGCATGGTTAGCTTGAACTCATTTACTTTCAAATTAATTTCTACCGACGTGTTAACCGCAGTTCTTTTATCGTGTTTTACAATAAAGTGATTTGATTTCTGGACCAAATTCCCAACTCTATCTTCTTCTCGGTTAATATCTGTGTTACAATAAAAGAAGACATTATTACTGTCAGATTTTATTACCTGCATACCTGCAATGTAACCTGTTTTAAAAGGAGCTTGGTCTGCCTCCCACGCAATAGCGTTGCTCTGACTGTAACTGGAGGTTAAGCTCGCAAAAGCAAACACAAGCGATAGAACGATTGTTTTTTTCTGTGTGAGAAATAATTTCATAAGATATATATTTAATGTTAATAATTTTATTTATAAAACGTATCCTATTTTCAAAGATATAGGAAATACTATTCGGCTATTAAATCCTGTCATATCATTATTCGTTATATCCTTAATATAAATATAGCTTGTACCATCTAACGACCTTTCGTAATTCAATCCAAGTCCAGTTTCTAAATCAACTGATAAGTGCCTTCCCAAAAACCATTGTTTCCCAAAATTGAAAGAATACTCATGGGATGATACCTGATTACCATGCTTTCTGTATTTTATTGAAACACCAATGTGAAATGACTCAAAACCATCGGAATAATAGGTTGGTTGGAGAAAAAGACTATATCCACCCATGAGCTGAGCATAAAGAGGATCCTGAGCAAACAATGGAGTGATTAATGGTCGAAAAGAAGAATGAGTCAATAAACCTACACCACTTTGTAAAGAAAAATGCTCTCCGAACCTATGTTCCCAAATCAGAGGAATATTGGCGAGAAAAAATTGTGAAATATCCATCTTGATAATGTCGGACGAAGCTGTTCTTCCTCCGTCATCAAGGTATTGTTCGATATTTTTAGTTTGTGAAAAACAATTGACAGTAAAGAATAAAAATAAAATAAAAAGTACTTTCTTCATTACAAAATGGATTGTAAACAATTATTTTGTGGATTTAATCGGTTTGAGTCGATTCTCAAAAATATAGCCAAGCTGTAAACGAACTGACAACCTGATTCCGTTTAATACTGGGGAACCATTCATAAAATCTTCGTCTGCTAAAACACTATAATACCTGACATCATTATAGCTTGCCTTAGATTGTTGGCTAACATACGACAATGCAAAACTAGTTTGATATGTTATTTTATTAAAATCAAAATTATAACCATAGGAAATACCAGCTTCATGAATTTTCATAGTATAATAATTTCTATAGCCATAAAATACACCCAAATAACTAGAAGATGTAATTCCTAAAAATATTTTGGGTTCTATTTGGAAAGACTCACCAAACTTATAATTTCGGTAAGATGGATTCATGCCAAAAGAAACAAGAACTATATCATCTGATGATTTACTATTTATTATATCTGCAAATGTATAAGGTAAAATCAATCCAAGCCCACAATCTAAGCCAAAATAATCACTGAACCTATGCTCCCAAATAAAAGGTAGATTTCCATCTAAAATTGATGTCAAATCTGTTTTCAATATATTTTTTGAATCACCACTGTAATAGACTCTTTGAGGCACATTTTCACTATTCAACAAATACTTTTGATAGGTAGAATCATTCGTCTGTCCTGAAAGGTTTGAGAAAAAAAGAAGAACGAAAAAAAGTAAAATTGCTGAATGTTCAATCTTAAATGAGTATTTTTGCAAGACCATATAATCTTTATGTAATTTTATTTATTTTTTTGCACAAAATAAATAAAAAAGAGTGAAATAAAAAATATTTTTCAACATTATTTTTTAGAAAAAGGAAATAAGTTTATATTCATATATTTAAATTCAATAAGAAAATGATAACGATAGACCAACTGAAAGATGTGTTGGAACGCGAGTCTGCGTTGAGGAGGTATCTTTGACGTCGATACGAAATTAATCCAAATAGAAGAAGAAGAATTGCGCACGCAGGTTCCGGGGTTTTGGGACAATGCGAAAGAAGCAGAGGTGCAAATGCGCAAGGTAAAAGAATTGAAAAACTGGGTAACCGGCTATAACGATGTGAAAACTGCTGCCGATGAACTTCAGTTGGCTTTCGACTTTTACAAAGAAGAAGCCGTGAGCGAAGAGGAAGTTGACGAAGCATACCGTCACGCCATTGAGCTGGTTGAGACCATCGAGATGAAGAACATGCTTTCGCACGAGGAAGATAAGCTGGGCGCAGTGATTAAAATTGTGGGTGGTGCAGGTGGCACTGAAGCTCAGGATTGGGCATCGATGCTGTTCCGCATGTATCAACGCTGGTGCGAGCGCCAGGGTTACAAGTGCGAAATCACTAACTTACTCGACGGCGAAGAAGCCGGAATCAAAACGGTGACTATGCAAATTGAAGGCGAAATGGCCTACGGTTATCTAAAAAGCGAAAACGGAGTTCACCGCCTTGTGCGTGTATCGCCTTTCAATGCTCAGGGAAAACGGATGACATCCTTTTGTTCGGTATACGTAGTTCCGTTGGTGGATGACACCATCGAGATTGAAGTAAATCCTGGAATGCTTACCTGGGACACTTTCCGGTCATCCGGAGCTGGAGGTCAGAACGTAAACAAGGTGGAAACCGGTGTGCGACTACATTACAAGTTCGTGAATCCTGTAACCAATCAACCTGACGAAATCGTCATTGAAAATACCGAAAGCCGATCGCAATTTGGCAACAAGGACAACGCCATTCGCTTATTGAAATCGCAATTGTACGAACTGGAGCTTGAAAAACGCCGTGCTGCCACAGCAGTTGTCGAAGCGGGTAAAAAGAAAATTGAATGGGGTTCGCAAATCCGCAGCTACGTGTTCGACGATCGCCGCGTGAAAGATCACCGCACCAACTATCAGACTTCGAACGTGAACGCCGTAATGGATGGCGATATCGATGCATTTATCAAAGCATATTTGATGGAGTTTCCGGATTAAAAAACTTTCAAATCCGACAAACGAGATAAGATTAAGCGTGTTTTTTTCTGTACAATCAGAAAGAAACACGCTTTTTGTACAAATTTGGCGTTCTATTTGCTATACAATTTCTTACAACGAATTATATAACAAATTTCAATGAAACGCTTTGTCCTGCTGTATCTGCTTATTCTTCCCTGCAGTCTTGTTTTTGGTGCTGATTACAGCAAAATAGACAAGCAGGCACAAGTCGTACCCGACAACCTGAAAACACCCGAAGAAATTGCCGGCTACCTGACCCGTAATCTTACCTCCCCCATCGAAAAATCACGGGCAATTTTTTATTGGATTTCTCAGAATATCAAATACGACAACGACATACTCAACACTGGTTCAAATCATTTCGACAGAAAAAGCATACTAGATGAAGTTTTGAGAACCCATAAAGGTGTTTGTCAACACTTTGCAGAGTTATTTAATGCCTGTTGTCAATCAGTAGGAATTCAATCGTATGTCATTTCAGGATATACGCGTCAGAGCTCACAACTCGATCCACTGAGTCACGCCTGGAATGCTGTGCTTATCGACTCCCGGTATTATGAGTTCGATGTTACCTGGGCAGCCGCAGCCGCCAGTGAGGATTTTATCGATCAGTATTTTCTGGTTTTACCATCCGTTTTTATAAAAACGCACATGCCTTTTGATCCAATCTGGCAGTTTTTGAATAATCCGCTTACAAATGCTGAATTTGTTGCCTGTGACTATTCAAAATTAAAGATCAATTCTGATTATAATTATTATGATTCGATTAGCAAACTTCCTACTTTGACCGTTTTAGACAAAATGATCAGAGAAAATAATCGTATCGTGAAGAGTGGACTTATCAATTCACTTGTTCGGGAAAGAGCCGCACTAAATCAGAAGAATATCAATCTGTTTAAATATAATCTAGCTATAGAAAACTACAATGAGGGAGTTGCTATTTACAATTCCTATCTGGATGCAAAATACAAAAACTTTTACGGCGGAAAGTTGACTCAGGAGCAAATTTACGATATGTTAGCAAAGTCCCGAAAAAGGATTTCAATGGCCGGGAATATGCTAAATGAGATTGAAACTCCCAGTTCTGAAACAAAACAGCTAATACAAAAAACACAAGAATCTATCTATATTCAGAAGCAAAAATTAAATAAAGAAGATATCTTTGTAACGAATTATTTTAAAACATGGAAACCGGTTCGGATTCTAATGGACTAATCAGAAAACTACTATTTTCATGAGACGAATTTCCCTTTTTATACTTGTAGCATTAAACATCAGCCTTAGTTTTGGTGCCGATTACAGTAAAATCGACAAACAATCCGGTACGATTCCCTCCTACCTCAAAACCGCACCCGAAATAGCCGGATATCTGACAAAAGGATTGACAAATCCGACCGAAAAAGTAAGAGCCATTTATTATTGGATATCGCACAACATCAAATACGATGTGTCGCTCCTGGGAACAGTCAATATCAGTTATCAAGCCGGAGAAAGAAACCTGCTGAACGAAGTTCTCGAAAAAAGAATGGGAGTTTGCCAGCACTACGCCGAGCTTTTTAATGCCTGCTGCAAATCGGTTGGTATACAATCCTACTCAATAGCAGGCTATACCACTCAAAATGGGGTGCTTGCCAATTTAAGCCATGCGTGGAATGCTGTCGTTATCAATGGAAATTATTACGAAATTGATGTTACCTGGGCAGCCGGGTACATACAAAACGGTAAATTCAAGCAAGAATTCACTGATCTGTATTTTCTTATATCTCCGACTACCTTCATCAAAACACACATGCCTTTTGATCCAATCTGGCAATTTCTTAATAATCCAATAACTCATGTGGATTTTAAAAACGAAGATTTCGGTAGATTAAGCATAAAATCAGATTACAATTTTGCTGATTCAATCAGAGTTTCTGAACAACTTGATTCTTTGAGTAGTCTAATTCGCTCAAACAAGCGAATTCAGAAAAGCGGGATGACAAATTCACTTGTCAAAAATTTCATTTTCTACAATCAACAAAATATCGTTCAATTAAAATACAATCAGGCAGTGAAGGATTTCAACAAAGCTGTGGAGAGCTATAACCTATACATTATGAGCAAAAATAAACAGTTTAATGGAACAAAAATGGCTGATGATCAGATTGTTGAAATGCTTTCAGTCGCTCATGAGAATATTGATAAAGCCGAAAATGGAATAAAATTTTTGAATGGAGATGGGCATAAGTTGTGGGAAAGCATTCTGGCTATGCAAACTTCCATAAACAAACTCAGAGAAAATATAGAAACGGAAGATGCATTTGTAAAAAAATACATTTCGACATGGAAACCAACAAGAATGTTACTATTTGTGCGATAGAATAATAATTAACCTTAAAAATGATTTGATAAAATGTAACGATTACAACTTTCAAGTAATTTTGTCGTTATAAAATCAAAAGTAAACAGAATAGCTATGAATTCAAAAAGTAAATTTCAACTCGGAATAAGTGCAATAATGAGTCTGACACTTGTTGTATTAATTGGTTGTACAACTTCAAACCCTCCATTAGACACAACTAAGAAAACAACAGGAACACTGACTGTAAGTACACTTACAAGTTCGGCCGGAGGACAATATGCTCCGCGCAATGTGGTAGCAATTTGGGTTGAAACTAATTCAGGACAATATGTAAAAACGCTTTTGGCTTATGCTGCTGAGCGCAAATTTGACCTGACAAAATGGTATGCCAACTCATCGGGAAATACAACCGATGCCATTACAGGCGCCACACAATTGAAGCACACAACCCGAACCTGTACCTGGAATGGAAAAGATGCAAGTGGAAATGTGGTGGCTAATGGATATTATAAACTCTGCATGGAACTATCTGACAAAAATGGTTCGGGCAACTTCAGTTCATTTGCATTTGCAAAAGACACCATTGCAACAACACTTACTCCAACCAATGTTTCCAGTTTTTCAAATATATCCATAAAATGGATACCCAATTAATTCATTTTCAGATTTTTATTTTCAAAAAACAAACTACAAAACCCCCATCGATAAACTGCTTATGATATTATTTACGCTTCACAATTAGACATAAACCGGTATAAATAATATTAATAACAACAGATTATGATTAACAACACAAAAGTTTTAAATCTTTTATCAGTGCTATTTGCCCTGATAATTTTAAATGGCTGTACAACCAACAGCACGAAGTTAGCTCCTACTGTTACCACTACAGCAATCAGCAACATCACTTCAGGAAGTGCCGCTTCAGGTGGAACAATTACGTCGGATGGCGGAGCAACAATTACAGCACAAGGAGTTTGTTGGGGCACTGCAAGTAATCCAACAATCAGCGACAGTAAAGTTGCAAGCACCATTGGTACCAGCCCATTTTCAGCCACATTGAGCGGATTAACGGGTAATACAACTTATTTTGCCAGAGCATATGCCACAAACAGCGAAGGTACAAGCTATGGTAATGAAGTAACATTCACAACTGCTCAACCCACAACACCAACACTCACAACAACAGCTGCAAGTGCTATCGGTGCAACAACGGCAACAACGGGTGGAACAATATCTTCCGATGGTGGAGCTGCTGTCACGGCTCGTGGTGTTTGTTGGGCCACTACTACGGGGCCAACAAATGCTCTTACAACAAAAACTTCAGATGGAACAGGGTCAGGCGCCTTTAATAGCAATATTACCGGATTAACTGCTCTGACCACCTACTATGCAAGAGCTTATGCAACCAATTCGGTTGGAACGGTTTATGGCAATGAAATTAGTTTTACAACTACTGCTGTTTCTGCAAATACTACCGGAACTTTAGCCGTAACAGCTACAACAACAACTTATAACGGACCTTATGCACCGAGACATGTATTAGCTATTTGGGTAGCCAATAGTTCAGGAACATTTGTAAAGTCATTGATGGTGTATGCAGCGGCTCGCAAATCGGATCTCACAAACTGGTTATCGGCTACACCAGCCGGAAACTCAACCGATGCAACTACCGGTGCAACACTAAGCAGTCATGGAACAAGAACCTGCTCGTGGAATGGAAAAAATGTTAGTGGAAGCATTGTTGCAGATGGTTCATACAGACTCTGTGTGGAATACACCGAAAGCAATGGAACTGGAAAGTTGGCAACTTTTACGTTTGTAAAGGGAGCAACAACCGATGTGGAAGCTGCTTCAACGAAATCCGGGGTAAGCATGTCTACTTTGACATGGACTCCTAATTAAAAACTGTTCCAAAATTTTCTTACAAAATTCACACCCATGCATTTTTTGAAAATGTGTGGGTGTTTTTTATCAACTAATAGCGAGGAATATGCGCTAATTGTTTAAATTTGCAGAAATGTTCTCTTTTTAATCCATAAATGGAAATTTTTCAGACAAATAATTTCAATTTTCGAACTCCAATAATTGAATTGTACATCGAAGCTTTTTCGACTGGACAATCTCAGCAACATGTTGATTTAGAAGAATTAAATAAATATGTTGATGCAATTCTAAAGGATGGATATGCAATTATTGCAACAGAAAAAGAAACTGTGGCCGGAGCAATTCTGATTTGTCCATTAAGCTTTGACAAAATACTGCCAAAAGATATCAAAGCAACTTTTGACATTGAAAAATGTTTGTATGTTGCCGAGATGATGGTTACCGAAAAAGCTCGCGGACAGGGAATTGGCAAACAATTGATGACAGCCTTTTTTGATGCGGTCGATAAAAACAGTTATTCCGATGTATTTATCCGGGTTTGGAATGAAAATATACCGGCAATCTCTCTATACAAAAAAATGGGATTTGAACCCATTGCAACTATTGAACAAACAAAAATAAAAGCCGACGAAAGCGGGACTTTCGTAATGCAAAAAATATACTTACACAAAAAATTGGACTAAGCAATGAATGAATTAGTTACCAAAACAATCAATTTGAGAAACGGTACTCCCGAAGAAAAACGAAGGGAAATTCTGGATTATTTCGATAAAACATGGGCAATTGACGAAAAGCTCTACACTCAATTGAAATCCGACGATGCATTTTACCATCGGGGCGACCCATTGCGCCATGTAATCATTTTCTATCTGGGACACACTGCTACTTTTTTCATCAATAAGCTATTTCTTGCCAAAATTATTGACACACGTATAAACGCTGAATTGGAATCCATTTTTGCCATTGGTGTAGACGAAATGAGTTGGGATGACCTGAACGAACGACACTACAACTGGCCCACAGTTGATGCAGTTCGTGAGTATCGAAACAAAGCAAAAGAACTTATTACGGATGTAATTCTAAATACTCCACTGAATCTACCCATCGAATGGAAAGACCCTATGTGGATTATCCTAATGGGTATTGAGCACGAACGCATTCATCTGGAAACCTCGTCCGTGCTGATTCGTCAGCTGCCGCTTGATGAAGTTGTATCAGGTTTATTTGGTGATATTTGTACTGAATGGGGGAATGCTCCGCTCAACAACCTGCAGTACGTTCACGGAGCCGAAATGAAGCTTGGGAAACCTAACGATCACGCTCTTTATGGCTGGGACAATGAATATGGACATTATACTGAAGTTGTAGAGGATTTTCATGCAAGCGAATACCTCATTTCCAATGGCGAATTTCTCGATTTCATACATGATGGAGGTTATCACAACGAAGAATACTGGACCGAAGAAGGTTGGAACTGGCGAAACTACAAAAAGGCTGAAATGCCACTTTTCTGGCGAAAAAATGGAAATGACTTCAAACTCAGATTGGTGGCTGAAGAAATTCCAATGCCGTGGAACTGGCCGGTGGAAGTGAATTACCTGGAAGCTAAAGCTTATTGCAACTGGAAAACAGTACGCGAGGGCAAGACTTTCCGTCTGCCAACTGAAGCCGAATGGTATTGCCTGGCAAACTATTGCGAAATTCCGGACGAATCGGAATGGGACGTTGCTCCGGGGAATATCAACCTTGAACATTTTGCTTCACCATGTCCGGTAGATAAATTCAAAACCGGTGACTTTTACGATGTGGTGGGTAACGTTTGGCAGTGGACCGAAACGCCGATTACAGGTTATGCAGGTTTCAAAGTGCATCCTATGTACGATGATTTTTCCACACCCACTTTCGATGGAAAACACAACCTGATTAAAGGCGGTTCGTGGATTTCGACCGGAAACGAAGCTACACATCACGGCCGCTACGCTTTCCGTCGCCACTTTTATCAACATGCTGGATTCCGTATCGTGCAATCAGAAGCTGAATTGGTAATTCACAACGACGAATATGAAATGGATGTTGAAGTTGCCAACTCCTGCGAAGCAAACTGGGGAGACGCATTCGATTTTAGTCCAAATTTCTCGAAACAACTGGCTGATTATATTCTTGAAAATATTCCGTATGAAAATATCCTGACGGTTTTGGATTTGAATGCCGACACAGGCCGATTGGCTTTTGAGTTAGCTCCAACTTTCCCGCGCATCACGGCGCTCGATTTCTCAGCACGCTTTATCCGAATGCCTATTCAGCTTCAGGAAAAAGGCTTTATCCGCTACATTCAGAAAGATGACGGCGAACTGGTATTCTACCGCGAAATACTGCTGGAAGATTTTGGTCTCGGCGAAAACAGGAAGAATATCCTGTTTATGCAGGATAATGCAAACAACATGAAGCCAATTTATACGGGTTACGATTTGATTATTGTGCCAAACCTGTTAGAGGAACTTATTTGTCCGATTTTATTCCTGAAAAATATTCACGAGCGACTGAATGACAATGGTTTACTTGTGATTGCTTCAACTTACGAATGGGAAGCTAACATGGTGGAACGTAAGCACTGGCCGGGTGGTTTCAAGCAGGATGGGGAACCGGTAACTTCGTTCGAAGGAATTCAGAACATACTCAGCGACAGGTTCGAGCTCGAAAATGACCCAGTAAATCTGATGTTTACCTTGCGGAAATCGTCGAGAGTAAGCGAACAACGCATGAGCGAAGTAACGGTTTGGAGGAAGAAATAGAATGAAAAGAATGAGCTGTCAGATTTTCTCTGACAGCTCATTCTTTTGTATTTAAAACTTCACTATTTTATACATTACCGTGTTTTGATGAATCAATGGTTTGTCGTGTGCAAAAAAAATCGTTCCGTCAATGGGCGAATAAATTTCGCTACGCACCGCTCCGGTAAATGGGTCAAGGATTTTAGCCAACAAATCTCCTTCTTTTACTTCGTCTTTTGCACCACGCTGGCTGTACAAAATTCCTGCCTGATTGGATTTTATAGTTTCCATGTCATTATCATGCAGAACAGACGAATTAAAACCTTCGTGCATATCTTTTTTGATAATCTTCATGCTGTTCAAAAAACGTAAAATTGACAGCCACGCGATTTTTGCAGACTCCTTATTTATCGTATCGGTATCGCCCGAATAAATAGAAAAAGCCTGTGTGTCAAATATCTGCCAGTTGTAATTTAAAACAGCCGTGTCGTATGGTTTTGGTTTGCGAACCAGCACATAAGGCAATCCGAATTTTTTAGCAAGCTTTACATTTTGAAAGCCGGTATCCATCATCCTTACGTGCGGAATAAACTCTCCGGGCATATAGAAACTCGCCAGTTGAATGCCATATTTAAAGCCCCGTACCTCATCGAAAAGAGCTGCAGCAATACGTTGGGTGGTTTCACCTTTGTCGTAGCCCGGAAACATACGGTTAATATCCGTATTGTCCATAGCCCAGAATCGCTTGTTGATATTCATCGAAAAATGATTGGCCGACGGAATCACCAAAATCTCATGCCCGGGTAAAATGCGTCCTTCCTTTTCCAGTTCAATCAGATTTTTTACCACTTGCGAACAGGTAAATTGCTGCTGAATTTCGTCGCCACGCATAGCACCAACTATGGCAACGGATTTTTCCCCTTCACCAAACCGAAATCCCTGTATTTTAAAATCGTCGCGGTAAGGCGACTTCATTTGGAATAATATTTCTCGTTTCATAAATTGTCGCTGCAAGGAGTTTTTGAAAAAATACGGGCAATCAACGATCCTTCGTAAACCACCGGATAAGTCCGCAAGGTAAATACCACGCCATCGACCGGCGAAAGCACATTTTGAAGCACTACACCTTCGAACGGGTCAACAATTTGGCAGAGTAAATCGCCTTTTTTTACGTTCACTGAATGTGAAACAGACGGAATAATAATGCCCGAAGCATCCGCATTCATAAAAAAGACTTCGCCTGTTGTGGAAAGCATCGGTTTACTAATTTCTTTGGAAATTGGACCCGACCACATTTTCATCTTCTTCATCATATTGAAAATGCCATCTACCAATCGGTTGCCATAATCGCGGGTAATGCGCATTCCAATTCCCATTTCAACCACAATAGTTGGCGTTTTGATTACGTTCAGCGAGTGAGCCAGAGTCGATTCGAGCACCGTAGCAGCATCATGAATCCATATAAAATCGATATTGAGTAGGTTGGCAAACGGAATGAGTTTTTTAGACATTTGCACGTTGATACGAGCTTGTGGCATTTCACGCAAAAAAATGTTGCTGGCATGAATATCAATCACCATGTCAGCACCCTTTAAATCCTGAATAATTTCGTAGGCGGTATGTTCAATGAGATGACCGTTTGGATCACCGGGGAAAATGCGGTTCATGTCCAAATCAAAAGTGGGAATACCACGGGTGACAGAGTCAACACCAAGCGGATTGAGTGCCGGATATACCTCCACCGTTCCATCCAGAAACTGAATATTTTCATTCAAGCGGCGGATAAGTTCGAAGCAAACGTACTGACCTTCGAGTTCGTCGCCATGTGTACCGGTAACGATGCAAATTCGTTTCGGACCGGTGCCGTTTTGTATTATCTTTTTCCTTATCAACAACTGCTCATCAACAGGAAGTCCTTCGGATATAATGGTTTTAATCATTGTTGCTGTTCTTCAACTTTTAAAAATACTTCTAATTTTTGTTGTGCCAGACCTGAAAATACACCTTTATCCAATGCACAATCCGAATAATCTCTGCCGTGTGCAATTTTTATGTAGCCGGTTTCGATACAACGGTCATGAGTAGGGTCAAAACCGTACCAAACACCATTTTCATAATACTCAATCCAGGCATGGGTAAAACCTTCACCCTTCATAAACCCGCTGACATATCGTGCCGGAATGCCATTTTTCCTACAAAGCGCAATGAGTATGTGCGAAAAATCCTGACACACACCTTTGCCAATTACAAGCGCCTCTTCTGCAGTTGTTTGAATGGATGTCACCCCGGATTCGTACGCCAGAAACTTACGCAATTCCGCAGACAGCAGAACTACCTTCTCCAGCGTAGTAGCTTCGGGAGGTAATGTTACACCATCGAGTAGCTTTTGAATATCTTTCATGGGCTGAGTATATTTGGACGGATAAAGATACAAGGGATTCAGCTTTTCTTCAATACAGTAATATGTCTGCTCCACAATTCCCGTGGCTTCGAATTCAAAATAATTGTGGTAATCGCCAATATATCCATTGCGAATCAAATTGCCAAAACTATCACGCCCCACAGTTACTGTACCATTGGGCATAATAACACATTTTTCTTCAATAATTTTCTGAAAATCAAATATACTGGGAGTACACCTCAATAAAAAGTGATGACGATATACGTTTTCGCTAAAAGTTATTCTGGTCTTGTAACTGTATTTTAGTTTTATCATCTTAATTGTCAGGAGCGAAACAGACTGTTTATCAGTTGTAACACACCTATATTTTTATAATCATCAAATGTCATATGTTGCTTTAGGGTTAGTAAAGTCAACTCATCGCAAATATAGCACTCTTGTTCAACAGAATGCAGCATTCGTGCAAAAATCTCTTCAACCCGGTTGAATTGGTAGTCGAAACGAATATGCAGATCCAGACTTTCAAGGTATTTCCCAAACTTGATGGAGTGGCGGATTTGATTATTTACTATACGCTCATCAATCGAACCCCAAAAGGCCAACATATAATCGGTAATCCGTTGCAAGCCTTCAATCCCTTTATTTTGCACTTCCGGCTTGTTCATATGGGCAATACTGAGTTCAATGTAGCAAAGTGTTTCAGTCATAATCTCTTCGCGAAGCATCATGGCGTTATCTTTCACCCGCTCAAGCATATTAATCACTGATTCCGGATTTGAGCAATCGAACAAATACCGTTTTGTAAAATCATCAGCCGAAGTATACTTATTCTCAATTCCCATTTTGGTACAAAAAGAGATATAAGAATCTTTATCTTCGTCAATCATTAAATCGAAATGTTTTCGAAGCATGTGAAGTGTCAGGTAAACGCGCTCGGCATATCTTCCCAACCAATACAGGCGGTTTGCCTTTGCCGACGAGATGCCAGAATTTATTTTTGTTGCGGTTAATGTTTGCATAATCTGTTAGTTTTTATCATTTTATGTATTTTATTTTTTCATTATCCAGGTGTCTTTAAACCCACCGCCCTGCGACGAGTTTACAATAAACGAAGTTGGACTTCGTGTGTATCGGGTCAGTCCGCTGTGCCAAACTTTAGTTTCGGCTTCGCTAATAACAAAGGCACGTAAATCAGCTTTCCGGTAAATGCGTTCCTCGCCTTCCATTATTTCTAAGTCGATAAAATCAATAACTTCCTGAGCAATCCAACGACGCGGTTCGGTTTCAATCAGGTGTTTAATGTTGGCCAATTGCTCATCGTTCATTTCACGACCAAACATCACTCCGTAACCACCGGCTTCAGCAACATCTTTGATTACCAAGGTTTTCAAATTTTCAAGAACATATTTCTTATCTTCTTCGAAATAAGGCAGATACGTCGGTGCATTTTGCAAGATGGCTTTTTCACCCAAATAGTACTCTACCATTTTTGGTACAAAATAATATATTCCCTTATCGTCGGCCACACCATTTCCCAACGCATTCATTATCGCCACATTGCCTTTGGCATAAGCCCGCATTAGGTTTGGAACGCCTAGTAATGAAGTGCTTTCAAATGCCAGTGGATCAAGATATTCGTCGGAAATACGGCGATAAATCACGCCAACACGTTCGCGCTTATCAAACAGTCCTTTGTAATAAACCGTGTCATTTTCCACTATCAGATCATCGGCAAAAGCCAGAATAACTCCTGCTTTCTCAGCTAAATATGAATGCTCAAAATAAGCTGAGTTATAGCGCCCCGGAGTCAGAATCACCTGTAAACCATTGTCTACATTTACATGATCCATGGCTTTCCGAATCAATGTTGAATAGTTCCGATTATCGAAAACAGCATTTTCTTTGAATGTCTCCGGCGACACTTTACGGGTTATCGTTCTGGCAATCATGGGGTACGATGCCCCTGACGGAATTCGTAAATTATCTTCCAGCACTATCCATTTCCCATCTTTTGCCTGCACCAAATCAATTCCCGAGATATGCGAAAATATCTTTTTAGAAGGAGTAATTCCCTCACATTGTGCCATATACCCACTCGACGAATAAATAAACTCTTCGGGTATAATACCGGCTTTTACAATGCTTTTGTCGTTATAAACGTCTTCCAGAAACATGTTGAGCGCATTCACACGCTGAATCAATCCGGCTTCAATTTCTACCCAGTCCTTGTGACTAATAACCCTTGGAATAGGATCGAAAGGGAAAAGTTGTTCGTGAAAGTTTCCGCTCTTATAAATTCCGAAACGGACACCGAATCGCTCCATCCATTTGTTTACGGTGTCTTTTTGCTTGACAAGTGAATACATGTAATGTCTTTTTTAGTTTTACAATCTTTTTGCTACAATATACCTTATTTTTGAATTAATATGTAACAATATTTTATTTTAAAATATCATTATAATGCAAATATAGTAATTTTTACATTATAATGATACAATATATTCATTTATGTCGCTTTTTGAATCAAACCATTTAGAATCAAGAGCAAATACACTAAACTTTTTAAATAACTTTATTCTAAAGGAGATTATTCCCACTAAAAAAATCAATTTATTGAACATTTACTTGTAAATCCTACATCTTGAAAAAGTAATAATTATACAAGATTTGAAATGATTTCAAACAAAAAAGTAACTGAAATCAACAAATTGCCTGATAGTTGAAAATTAATTTTTATTTTTGCAGATAAATCAAAAAAAACACGCTTATGAATCCTTACAAAAACCTACGGATTGCTATCTGTAACGATCATGCCGGTTACGAGCTAAAACTTAAGATTGTAGAATTTCTCGAAGGAGAAGAAGTTAAAGAATTGAAAGACTTCGGTGCATTTTCGTCAGAAAGTTCAGATTATCCGGATTATGCTCATCCTATGGCAGGAGCTATCAAACGCGGTGAGTTCGATTTTGGGATTTCTATTTGTGGTACCGGAAACGGAATTAGCATGGTGCTAAACAAGCATTTAGGCATACGTGCTGCTTTGTGTTGGAAAGCCGAAATTGCAGCACTTGCCCGTCAGCACAATGATGCAAACGTTCTTTCATTGCCTGCACGCTTTATTACAGAATCAGAGGCATTGGATATTATTGAAGTGTTTTTCATGTCGGAATTCGAAGGCGGTCGTCACCAACGCCGTATCGACAAAATGAATGATGTTCATTAACATACTGATTTAAAAAAAGCTTACGATTAGTATAATTTGAGAAAATTCTCACAAAACAACTTTTCCAAAGTATGATGCTTTGGAAAAGTTTCATTTTTAAACAAACATGCAACGAACAGAAATATCAACTTACGGTGAATTTGGATTAATAAAGCATTTGACTGAAAAATTCAAAATTGAAAATCCATCGACTCAAAAAGGGATTGGAGATGACGCAGCAGTGCTGAATTATAGCAATAAACAAGTGCTTGTAACTACCGATTTGCTACTCGAAGGCATTCATTTCGATTTGGTTTACGTGCCATTGATGCATTTGGGCTATAAAGCCGCTGTGGTGAATTTTTCTGATATATATGCCATGAATGGTAGTCCAAAGCAAATGACTGTGTCACTGGGCATTTCAAAGCGCTTTTCAGTGGAAGATCTGGAGCAATTATATGCCGGTATTCAACTTGCCTGCGAAAAATACGGGGTTGATTTGATTGGTGGTGATACCTCAGCTTCTCTTACAGGTTTAGCCATTAGCATCACCTGCATTGGCGAAGGCGAAGAGGGAAAAACAGTATACCGCAACGGTGCCGGACAAACCGACTTAATCTGCGTTTCGGGTGATTTAGGCTCAGCTTATATGGGTCTGCAATTGCTGGAAAGGGAAAAAATTGTTTTTGCGGCGAATGATGAAGCCCAACCGGATTTTGAAGGGCGCGATTACATCCTTCAGCGACAATTGAAACCTGAAGCCCGCAAAGATATTGTTGAACTATTGAAAACAAAAGGGATTGTTCCAACAGCTATGATGGATATTTCGGATGGTCTTTCGTCGGAATTAATGCATATCTGCTCTCAAAGCAAAACCGGTTGTCGTGTGTACGAAGATAAAATTCCGATTAATTATCAGGCAGTAGTAATGGCTGAAGAGTTGAATATGAACATTGTAACAGCAGCTTTGAATGGTGGAGAAGATTACGAATTGCTTTTCACAGCTTCGCTTGAAGATTACGACAAGATTGTTACAATGGAAGGAATTGCCATTGTTGGACATATGACTAAACCTGAATTGGGACTTCAATTGGTAGGCCGCGAAGGCGAAGAAATAGAATTGCAGGCACAGGGATGGAACTCTTTGAGTTGACAGTTGATAATTAAAAATGAATTATATTTCAAATAAAAAGGTCGTCTTGATTAAGACGACCTTTTTTTGCAAAACTGAATTAGCTACAAGCTCTCTGAAACAGGATCAATCGATACATTCGTAACTATTTTATTGCGTGTTCCGGTATGAAAACGGCTTACTTTTTTGTTGATAATCAAGGTTGAAGGAATATGAATCAATTCCCGGTTTTCTGATGCAGAAAGTGTATTCCAGGTTTGATAACTGATTAGCATAAAACTATGTTTTGCCAAGAAACCGGTACTTATTTTACTGCTACGGGTCATTTTTACTGAATTCGGGAATTGTGCTTTCAAATCATCGACAGCTTTTCGAATCGGATCACAATTTGAGTACAATTTGTTAATATCCAAAATTTGAATACTGACGTCGCTGTTATTTTTCATCAAACGGCGCGCATAACGAAGCAAAAACTCATCCGATTCCTGATTCAATAAAACCACGGTGGTAGTTATGGCTGTAAAACCACGATTCACAAACACACCGACACTACAATTACTGTTTTCAATGAAATAGCGCGTTTTATCTTTGATAAGTGTTCCCGGATAAAAGAAAGCTTGTTTTTGAGATATCTTATTGATAATCCGGTTTAGCCAAACAATATTACCAAAAATCTTGGTTTCTTTAAAGAAAGGAATTCCAGACAACGAAACACCGGCACCAACCAACAAAAAGTCAAAGTTATTGTAATTAACTGATTTGACGATTCCCGACTCAATATTATCCATCACTTTGTACTCATTCTCAACAGGAATTTTCAGTACTTCAGCTTCATCGTTCACCCCCTTAAAACTGTCTACCGAAAACTGTTCACCGTAAATTGGATTTGTATCGGTACCGGGAGTGATGTGCAACACAGTTACTGCCAAACTATTCTTGGTTCCATCGAGTACTGTTTTGGCAACATTAAGCAATGTTTTACCATTTTCGGGATTGCCCAAGGCAATAAGTGCTTTGAAAATACCTTGCGTTTGCTGAATTATATATTCCTTTTCTACATCTTTTTCGGGGAAAAGCCTGTTGATAACCGATAATGCCGGTGTAGTCATGAAAGTTGTTACTAAAGCCATTATCACCAACATAACAAATATCGACGGAGGTAGAATACCCATTTCATAACCGATATTCAGTACGATAAGTTCCATCAATCCGCGCGTATTCATCAACACACCAATGGACAAACTATCTTTCCAGGTTTCGCCCAGGATTTTGGCGGTAAAAGCACCTCCGGCGAATTTCCCAGCCACCGCCACAAAAATAAATAGTGCGCAAATACTCCATAAATAGGGTGTATTCAGCAGCCCGATTTCTGTTCGTAAGCCGGTAAATACAAAAAATAATGGTAAAAGTAGCGTAACTGAAACATCTTCAATTTTCTCAATAATGAGTTTGCGGAAGTTCGGAAGTTGAGGCATTACAACTCCTGCCAAAAATGCTCCAAAAAGCGCATGAATACCAATTACCTGAGTTAGCCAGGCCGAAAGTATCAGTATCAACAATAAAAATGCAACTATGCTTTTATTCAACACTTCACTGTTGCTGTAAATTTCGCCAACGCGTTTTAAAAATGGGCGCACAAGCAGCAACATTACTCCCACATAAATAACCGCAAACAAAATGGTATACAAAGAGCTAACAAAACTACCGGTTTTGGCAATGGCGATAACAGCAGCCAAAATACACCAGGCAGTAACATCATCGTTAGCAGCGCTGGCAATAGCAATTGTTCCCAGGTGAGTTTTTGACAATCCCTTCTCCTGTACAATGCGGGCTAACACCGGGAAAGCCGTTATACTCATGGATATGCCAATAAATAATGCAAAGGAAAGGAAATCGGTGTGCGAAGCGGCAAATTCCTGATAAACAAAAAAAGCAAGTAGCATTCCCAGAAAATAAGGGATAATAATACTGGCGTGACTGATGACATAAGTTACTCCAATTTTTTCTTTCAATGTGTTTATATTCAGCTCCATGCCAATGGTGAACATAAACAGAATAAGCCCTACCTGACTCAGAATATACAAATTACCCAGCGACTTGGCAGCAAAAAGAAAATGGAATGCATCAGGATAGAAATAACCAAGCAATGAAGGTCCCAGGACAATACCAGCAAGAATTTCTCCAATAACGGTTGGTTGCCCGATTTTGGCAAACAAAAACCCAAAAAGACGTGAAACAAGAAGAATGGAGATAATCTGAAGCAACAACATGGCTGCCGGCTCGGCAATGTTATTCAGTATCGAAAGCTTAAACAAGTGAAAGTTCCCTAAAGATAGGCTATGACTCGAATCTGTTAGTTTATTAGCAACATGTGCCTGAAATCCACTTGCTTTATCGAACAAAATGTATGTAAAGATGCTGAACAAAGCTAACATCAAAATGTAAAAAATCCAGGTTTTGAGATGTGTTTTTAGCATGATCAGTGATTTAAATTCAACACATACTTACTATTCGGGAATCACGAACAGTTTTAAGTTTACACTGTAAAGAATGTATTCTAAACAGAAAAGTTCAATGAACTGTAAAAATTCAATGAATTTACTGCAAAGATAGTGATTTTTTGAAATGTAAATTCTATTGGATTGATAATAATTTCGTTAGGTCTGTTATCTGAAAATTATTGTGTATGTCCATATTATTCATTTCCTTTGCATAGGTTTTTAGACCTAACGAATAATTTTGCGAGCAAATTATCTAAATTTTATAAATCAAAATGGACGTAAGCATTAATTTTTGGATTGGATTTATTGTTTTTGTAATTGTTATGCTGTGTCTCGACCTCTTTGTTTTTCACAAAAAAAACAAAGCAGTAAAAGTCAAAGAAGCTCTCATTTGGAGTGCTTTTTGGATTGGTTTGGCGATAATTTTCAATCTGGGAATTTATTTTCTGGTAGGCAAAGTAAAGGCACTTGAATTCCTAACCGGTTATCTTATTGAGGAATCACTCAGTATCGACAACCTGTTTGTGTTTATAATGATTTTCGGCTTCTTCAAGATTGATCCTAAATTTCAACATAAAATTCTTTTTTGGGGAATTATTGGAGCCATCGTGATGCGTGCTGTGTTTATTTTTGCCGGAGTAGCACTTATTCAACAGTTTGCCTGGATTATGTACCTATTCGGAGCATTTCTGGTCTACACAGGAATTTCGTTGGTTTTCGAAAAAGAAAACGATGATTACAATCCGAACAATAACGTAATGATTCGTTGGTTTAAAAAAGTCTTTCCAATAACTGAAGACATGTCCAAACCAGATTTCTTTGTGCGCAAAGAAGTTCTCCGCGACAACAAAAAAGTCAAACTGCTTCATGCCACGCCATTTTTCATTGCATTATTAGTAATCGAAGCATCTGATTTGATTTTTGCTGTTGATTCTATTCCGGCCGTGTTATCAGTCTCAAAAGACATTTTTATCGTTTACACGTCCAATATTTTTGCAATTCTGGGGTTGAGGTCGCTCTATTTTGCGTTGAGTGGCATTATGGAGTATTTCCATTATCTCAAATATGCGCTATCAGGAATCCTGACATTTATTGGCTTCAAAATGTGTATCAATGAGTTCTGCAATGAGTTTGGATATGCATTTCATATATCCAATTTTGCTTCATTGGGGGTAATTGTGACGTTACTGACTGTTTCGATTGTTCTGTCAGTAATTGTCAAGAAAAGTGCGGAGAACAAGCTTGCAAAATAAGACAGATTAAAGGACTTTGCTCCGTTTTATTTCGTCCAATTCCACCAACTTGTTTACGATTGCGTAAATAGTTAAACCGGCAGTACTGTGAATCTCCAGTTTGCGGGCAATATTGCGTCGATGCGAGATAACTGTATGGGTTGATAGAAAAAGATCCTGAGCAATTTCCTTGTTAGTCAAACCCTTGACAACGCAAACAATAATTTCCTTTTCACGGGAACTTAGTGTGCTTGTATCTTCCGAAACTTCCTCATTTTCAGAGTCAAACAACTTTTCCAGTTTTGCTTTCAATTGATCCACACTGTCGTAAATGTGTATCACATCATCATAGTTCCGCAATAAGTTTTCATCGATAGCCGAATTGAGCAGCGCCAAGCATTTCAGTTCGGGATTAGAAGCTTCTTCTTTTAGCTTCGATATATCAAAGTACCCCCAAAACACAGGATTGACAATCAAAATATCCGGTTTATGAAGCCTTAAATAACCATTAAGGGTGTCAATAGAACTAATTTCAAAGGTTTGAATACGAAAACCTGAAATGCGTTTCAACGCAACAGTAAGTCCACTTCGTAGAATTATCGAGGGGTCAGCTATTACTATTTTAAGTGTTTCGTCGTTCATTTGGCAGTTCTGTATTTTTGTTCTACAACTTCTATTGCCGGCGCAAACAGGTAATCTTCCACCTGATTGTGCGAAGCCAAATCTTTTTCACACGATAAAATATCAAACAATACTTCAGTCAACAAGTGATTACTACCCTTCGACGGGAAATAGCGAATCAGAATGTTTTTTAGTTCCACCAGCCTTGAATCAATTTCGTTGTGCCTGTCCTCGAATACCGAAATACTGTAGCCTTCATCCGCTTTACCATTCAGCAAATTAAGCACGTATGGGAACACGACTTTATTTTCGTAAGCCATGTGTTTTTTTACTTCCAACACATATTCATCGAAAAATTTCAGGAAAATTTCGCCATAAGGCAATGTTTGTTCGGGTGTTTCAACAGCTTGCAACAACTTGGATCGTATAGCAGGAAGCTTAAAATCGATAAAATAGCTGTGAGCATTCTGCAGATAATTGATAACCGATTTCAAATCCAGATTCTCATTCAGGGTTTCAACTTCGAAATTACTTTCCGAAAGGAAGTTTACAACAGCCAAAAAAGTTTCGCAGTCGATACCATTTGAATCACACACTTCTTTGACCGTTTTGTTGCCAAAGCCCAACGAAAGGCCAAAACGGCTAATAACCAGCAATAAAGTATGATCTTCTTTGATTAAATTCGTCATTTTCTCGTTTGCCGAGAATTTATGTTGTTGTTGCATAATTGAGTATAATTTTCAAACACGTAAAATAATGTAGAACTATAACACGCGGACAATTTGATTTGTTTCTAATCTGCCATGAAACGACCGAAATAGAATGTCGGAACACAAATGGCCTGAAGTGTTCCGACATAAATTTCTACTAATTAATTCAAACTAAAAATGGGATAAATTTTCTGCTGCAAAGTAAGCCCTTTATAATTAACCGCACAATAGCATGTTTTAGGTATTTTATGTTGTAAAAAATGGCTCCTCCATACACAGGAAAAGCCATTTTATATATTTAAAATGAGTTATTAAGCTTACTATTTTATATGAACTAAAATTTGAGTAATGCCACTATCTCTATTGAAAACTGCCTGACTCTGAAGTCTGTTCAACATATATCCGGTTTGTTTTTCTATTTTTCCATTGGCATAAATCACTTCAATTCCTGCTTTTTCGCTCAATTCATACACAAATGGAATGGAACAATAACTAAATGACAACCAAGAAGTTTCACTTGCTGTGCAAATAAATTCATCTGTTTTCAAAATTGTTGGATTTATAGTCAGACATCCGTTTTCAACCTGAACACCAAGTTCATAAAAGCGACTGATAATGTCTTCTTTTACCTGTCCGGTCATGCCAGGTTGCTGAACGCCAGCCATAGTGGGAGTGTGAGAGTACGGATCGAATGGAAATGAGCCATAAAGTGCCGGTGACTTATGCGCTCCAATACCCGCTTTTACATCAAAATAATGATTTTTTAGTCTTTCAATGATAGCTTTATCGGCTGATTGTTCTGAAGCCGATTTGATATTTTCACCAATAGCAAGCAATAGTTTGGAAACCATGTGCCAATAGATGCAACCCAAACCTTCGTATTTGTAGAAAGTCCCTGAGCGACCCGTAAACGACTGATGATCGAAAATCTGCTCATAAACTGCCTCAATAGCTTTAATATCTTCTTCCGCAACATCAAAGCGGCCTTCGACTTTTAATTTCGAGAGCGCATCCTTCAAAAATCCGGCATTGTTAAACGATGCATTAAAATGATATTGCCCTTTCTTGTCGGTTGTAACAATTCGTTTGTCGCCTTTCGCAACCAAATCAGTCAATAACTTTATGCATTTTATATCAGCTTCATCAATGTTGTTTTTATCCAACAACGATGGCAATTTTTTATTTGGATATAGAATATAGCTGTTCTGGTCAGCCCTATACAACGAACTGGCACGTAAAGAATCCAGCAAATCAACAACTTCAGTTGGCGAAAGTTTACCGGAAGTCAAAACTGCCACCTGCCCTTCGAGCATTTCGTACAAATGCCGAACCGCCACACTGTTTTCGGAAAAACTAACCAGATTATACGCATGATACATGTTATCAGCTCGTTTGTTTGCGGCAATAGATTGGTCGAGATAATCCTGCGTAAGCGCTAAGAAAGCTAATATGTCGGACTTCGAAGCCCGCTCTTTTTTTCCTGAAAAACCTTGATAAATAAGCTTGCGATAATTACTTCCGGCTATTCCGAGTTCGTCAGCCACCATTCGCCGCTGTTGGTTATCAAACCCTTTTTCGAGTAAAAATGAATTCTCAATCAGTGAAGTATTTATAGCTTCAAAAAAACCGGATATTTCAGTAGAAATCATGAAATTCTCATTGTCCGATTTTTGAAATAGGTCCTGCAAAAACGCGACAAAACGACGCATGTAAAACAGTGTCACCATAGATGCTCCAGTTCCAACCAACGCATTATTGGCATCGTTCCATTCCGGACGGAGTGTGTTCATCCAAATACCGGCTTCGGGGATAAAATTGCTGAGTTTTGCCAGTAAAGTAGCAAGCAGTTTTTCTGTAAAACTTACCAACATCACTTCGCCATTCGCATTCAAAACAAGTTTGGCATCTGCTCCGTAGGTTTTTTCCAGTTTTTCGATATGCTGATGAAGCTTATCATCGAATCGAATGGAATTTTTCGGACTTGCTACAATCTCATCATACGTTTTCAGGCGATATGGCACATTAGCATATGCGAAAAGGTCTTTGTCGAGCCACGAAACGAGACTTTCAGGATAATGATTTTGCGAAACCTCCAGGAGCTTCAGCAAATAAATGATCTGATGGTCGCCCCAATAACCAATGTTCGACCACGGATTTTCAGGTTCTATCACTTCCCATTCGATGCCTTCGTTGGTCACTTTGTAAGGATTGTAACCATCAGCAGTGGTGGCATTCAGAAATTTAGCGATAATGCCATTTATATAAGCCGGATATGATAACGAAAGTGCTTCCCAGTTTTGGAAAATATCGCGCCAGTTACCCTGATACGACAACAGTTTATCGCCATTTTCGTCTTTTATGTTGATATTGAACAAGTTCCACGGACGACTAGGGTCGCCATGCCGACGACTGAATGTAAGTGGCAGATACTCCAGAAACAAACGATACAAATTGGCATCATCGTGCTGCTGAATGAGTTTATCGAGTTCTCTGTATTCAATTGTTGCAGGCAAAGCCGACAAAAATCCGGCATATTGTTCCCAACATTTTGTATTGAAATGCTGAATGTGCTTGGCAAAAAACGAAGTGTGAATGGTGTAATTTTCGCTATAAATACCGCCACGCATAGTATTGAAAAGTACGTTAGAAAAATGACGCGCCATCCCATTTTCGTCAGCTGTTAGTTGAATACCATCGGCTTGCGCCACAATGTTCTTCAGTGCCTCCGTTCCTTTGGCAATATTTTGCTCCAAAACGGTGGGAATATTATCAGTATGCTGAATAAAATCGGCTAAATCATTTATTGCTGACACATCCTGCCCCACTTCGGCAACGAAATACCATTCTTTTGTTTCAGCAGCATTCAAAGTCAAGTCAGAAGAGGTAAAAAATGCTCCACGAACACCTTTGGCCTCCGTTTCCGGTTGAGCTTTTTCGCCGCTTCTAAGGATATTAAGTTGACGTGAACTCAATAAATAATCAGCATTCTCCAAACCATAGCTCCAAACTGTATTAGCCCGAAGCGACTCGCTCGGCTCAGCCCTGTCCACGAGGATAGATTCCATGCGAAAAAGAGCTAAACCCGCAGTTTCAACCAATTCGGTTTTCTTATATCCATCCACCAAAGTCGAAAAAGTATTCTGAGTCAATCGGTCGATTCCTGAAGGCAAAATATTTTGTAATCCATCAACCAGATACACTTCGACTTTAGCGTCATTATCGTTTGTAAGGCTACTCCTTCTCACCCAACCAAAATCGTCGGCGTTCATCCAGGCATAGCTAAAAGTCAACCCTAAATCAAGGTTCTTTTCCGTGAAAACTAACTTATTTCCGATTGTACTTTTGGCAATAGAACGTTCAAACCTGTAAGTTCCCATGTTTCTGTCCGAAAACGGTTCCCACAAGAAGCGTGTTTCCCCTTTTGTAACATGTAAAATAGTTTTACTACCAGTAATCTCGGCAGATTCATTGATTTTATCGTCGGTATAATACGGGAAAAGTGCAGTATCCGGATTTTTACGACCTGCCGTTAGCCCACCTGTACTGGAAATGTACATCCAATGGTTGGAATCACTTGCCAGACTGATAAAAAACGGCTGCATTGAGTCGTAATTTTTTATCTGATAATATTTTTCATCGCCAATCAGGACAAATTGCCCATCAACATCTTGTTTTCCGGCAATCACCGGATTATTTCCAATAAAAAAGTTGTTCATATTCTAAATAATTAAAGATATAAAAACAGCAATAGAAACAATAGCAAATACAAAGCCGATTGTTTCTATTGAGGTTCGAAAACGATTCCTATTCTAATGCGCGTTTTGCATCTAAATCTTTTTTCATCAAATCGGTTGTTTTCGAGTCGATTTTATAGAAAATCATGAAAATGGCACACGACATATATAAAATACCCGGAATGACCGACACCAACAGCTTAATTCCGGTAATGGCTGTATCGGTTTGCGCTACGTTTGGCACAAATTGAGATAGCGTCAGAATCCAACCGGCAATGGCGGCGCCAATACCCCAACCTGCTTTTTGAGCAAAAACGGCAGCGGAGAAATACAAGCCCGTTGAGCGGCGACCGGTTTTCCATTCACCATAATCGGCCGAATCAGCAATCATAGTCCAAAGAAGTGGAACAGCGGGTGCATAAGCCATTTTGGCAATTATATTAAACGCATAAATTGTATAAATATCCTGCACACGAGCCATATAAATCAGAATAAAGAACAAACCGGAAATCAATGAACTACCAATAAAAACGTTCTTGTTTCCAAAGCGCTTTGCCAATGGTTTCGACAATGGAAGAGCCACGATAAGTGCAACTGTTCCAATCACATTAAAGAGTTGTACATTGTCTTCCTTGCCCAGATAATACTTGAAATAATAAGCAATGGCGGCGTTTTGCATGGCAAACATGATAAACGAAATAATACCAACCAACGCCAAAATTACCCAGGCCTGATTTTTAAACAGATTTCCAACATCTTCTTTCAGAGAATTTTTCTGCGCTTTTGGTGGCTGAACCCGTTCTTTGGTACTTTGGAACGTAATGAAAAAGAAAACCAAACTCAAAGCAGCAAACAGAAACACAGTATATTGAAATCCTTGTGCTTTATTGCCATGACCAAAGAAATTAGCCAACGTCAAAGCCAGACCGGTAACGATAAATTGTCCGCTAAAACCTGCAATAAAGCGATAAGTGTTCAATCCTGCACGTTCGTAAGTATCGTCGGTCATAACCGCTCCCAACGCCGAATATGGCAGATTTATAAACGCATAAGCTGTCATCAGAAGCACATAAGTAGCTCCGGCGTAAATAATCTTTCCTACTTCACCTAAATTGGGAGTAGTAAATGTCAGAATTGCCAGAATTGCATATGGAATGGCTCCAAACAAAATGTACGGGCGGAATTTCCCCCAACGGGTATTTGTGCGGTCGGAAACAACACCAATAATCGGGTCAATAGCCATGTCCCAAAAGCGGGCAACCAACATAATTGTTCCAGCAGCTGCAGCGGAAATGCCGTAAACATCGGTGTAGAAAAACAAAAGCCAAAATCCGACCATGTCCCATACGAAGTGCGAAGCAGTGTCGCCCAAACTGTATCCAACTTTTTCTTTGAAAGATAATTTCGTTGCCATTTTTTCCATTTTATTCCAGATTAAATAGTTTATGAATTATTTTTTGATGATTTTGCCATTCTGAATACCCCGTGAATTCTCAATTGTAAGGAAATATATTCCTGATTTCAAGCCACTCATGTCAAAACTGTATGATGAAGGAACAAGCTCATCGAAAATTTTATTTCCAACAACATCATGCAACATGAAGCGATTATTTTCTTCAGCCAGAACAAGGTGTAAAACATTCTGAACAGGATTTGGATAGAAAAAAGGTTGATTATCAATCACTTCTTGTACTGCAGTACCATCGCATTTATTTCCCACTGTATATGAAAATTGTTTCGTTACAACCATACCACCTGCGTAAGCAAATTTACAAGCCACTTTTATAACCGAACCAGCCGTTTGCCCTGTAAGAGTTTTTGTAAACTTCTTTCCGCTCGAATTTGTCATGGCAGTTTCGGCAAAACCGGATGTGTAATTCCAGAGATAAGCTACCAAACCTGATTTATCGTCGAGCAGTTCAAAGTTGACAGCCACATCTGTTCCTGTTGTTGCAAAACCATATTTATAACCCACTGTGAACAATCCTTGTGATGCTTCAGATGCGGTACCTGCACAATCGGTATTAGTGTTTGCGCTGGTTGTAGTCGAAATCACAATCGGATTATTTGCAGCCTTATTCCCGGCAAGATCACTGGCAGTAACGCTAAATGTATAAGGAGTAGCAGCTGTCAGTGCTGTTATAAGCAACGATTTTTGAGTTCCTGAAGCAGTGGAAGTACTTGTTGTATTTGATCCGTAAGCCACATTGTAAACGATTGTTCCTGAGTTGTCGGTGGCGTTCAGCAACAATTCAACAGAATTGGCAGTTACAGCTCCTAGCGTTGCCGTGAAACCGGTTGGTGCCTGGGTATCATTAGTTGTGCTACCGCAATTCGTACCTACTACATAAGTCATGTATTTTGTTACCGACATACCTCCTGTGAATGCGAATTTGCAAGCATAACTGATTGTTGCACCGGGAGTTTGACCACCAATCGTCGTGGAGAAAATTTTTCCACTTACGTTGGTCATGGCTGATTCCCCAAAAGGTGTTTCTTTCCATAAATAAGCTATTACCCCGGGTTTATCATCCAATAATTCAAAAGTCACAGTCACATCAGTACCCACAGTTTCATACGTACATTTGTAGCCCACACTGAATGAACCTTGTGTAGCAACGGTCGAAGTTGTTGTACAGGACATTAATGGAGAAATAGTTACGTTAGCAGCTTGCGATGTACTTACTGCACCACCATTATCAGTTGCTTTGGCTGTGATTACATAATTTCCTGCAACAGGATTCCATGTAGCTGTGAATGGCGAAGTTGTAGTACTCGAAATCAGTGTTGTTCCCTGGTAAAAATCAACCTGCGCGATTGTTCCGTCGAAATCGCTTGCATTAGCCGAAAGTGTTATCGGTTTTCCTTCTGTAAATGTCGAACCGTTTGCGGGCGAAGTCAGTGATACCGAAGGAGCCACATTCGCTGTAGAAGTTACCATCACAAGTACTTCATCAGTGGAAGTTCCCATATCTGTATTTTGTACTGTCAACCGGAAGCTATACATTCCTTCGGCAAGTCCTGAAATACCCGGTTTTGCATTGGTAGAATCAGAAATTACGGCCACTGTGGGACCATACAGTTGCTGCCAACGATAAGTCAATACTTTAGATGCAGATTCGGTACTTGCTGAACCATCAAGTGTTGCAGAGGTAAGCGGTAAAATCACTTTTATATCTGTTCCGGCATTCGCTGTTGGATAACTTTCTGTCAAATCACCTGTGCGTGCAAAAGTCATTTTTCCCAAATTAAACTCACCGCTGCTAAATATAACACGGAGTATATGTTGACCTGCGGTAAGTGGAATATCAGCAACGGTTTTTGTTGCCCAGACTGTCCATACGGTTGTTGAAGTTGACGGAACTGTTATGTCTCCCGAAATAGGTTGACCATCTAATTCCAACCTGAAAGGACCTCCACCATTTACATTACCCGAAGCGTAACGGAAAGCAAATGAATATAACCCTGATTGACTTACATTTACCGTATATTTCAGCCATTCACCTTCGTTGATCCAACCAACTGTCAGACCTTCTGCAGTATTATTAGCGACATCAACCGACTCATCCAGACGTGAATCTCCCAAATTAGCTGAGGTTATATCCAAATAAGTTATATTCTGACCTTTTCCACCTTCAAAAATATCGTATTTACCGGGTTCAATTGTTCCCGGAAGAGCCGAGGCAGTTCCACCATATGGCAATTCTTTGCCTACTAATACCTGCGCAGCATTTGTCACATTGTATTTCTCAGCATCGTATATTTTAGCATAGAAATTATGTGTTCCAAGCTGTAAATTAGTTGCTGTAAACACATAAGGAGCAGTCGTCGCAATACCAAGCGAGGTGGTTCCATCCATAAATTCAACTTTGGAAGGAGTTCCGCCTGAAGTGGCAACAGTGAGTTTTACACTTCCACCAACAAAGGCTTGCGCAAATGACGAAGTAATTGTCCCGGTGAAATTTCCATCCCTGCTTGTAACCATTTTTCCGGCAGGAACAACTAACTGATAACCGGTTGAAAATGTTACTGTAATTGGCGAAGCTGAATAATTTTGGGCCACATAGTTAACCTGCCCATTCAAGCGAAATGCCGCAGCAATAGGATAATTCGCAGTAATTGTAGCATCCACGCGCCCCAATGCATTCATCGCATGAAGCCAATGGTAGGTTTGCGCATCCGAGATACCAAATTTAATTTCTCTGTTTGGATTGGAATTATACATGTCAATGGCTTTGGCCGGGTCGATAAATGCGAGATATTCCCACATGATATCGTGCCAAAGATTTGGATTCACCTGATTGCTAGCAATGCCTGTGTTGGCGACAATCTCATCCCAAAGTCGTTTTACATAAACCGTATCCTGACCCAAATATAGTGAACCTCCCTGGATCGGATACATCTCAATACCATACGAGGCAGCTATGTCTGCTGTCCAGAAAGTACCGTTGTCGTTGCTATTTGCCCAAACGCGCGAATACAAACTGTATTTTTGCGAAGCCGGAAAATTGCGTTGATGAATATCCAGGTAATATTCTTCAATACCTGTTTGCTCAGTTGTGTAAAGGTAAATTCCCAAATCGCGAATGGCTTTGTTGCCTGTTACTTGTCCCCATTGTATCAAACCGGCATTGAAGTTCATACTTTCTGAGCTTGATTCCTGATTGTTTCCTTGCGGATTATTCGCAAAACCATCAACCCAGCTGTGCCCTTCGTACGGACTGAAATTGCGCAAATAGGGGAACATAGTATCATTGCGGTCGTATGCAGCTGCATCCCGAACCAACATGTTGACCATCCCACCAAACTGAGCCGCCCAATCTGGGCTGAATTGTGCTACAAAGGCCGCAGCCTGAATGAAATATCCCCAGTGAAATTGTTTGTCATTCAGCCCATTATCCTGACCATATCCGGCCGGATAACCTATCATAGAAGACCAGGTAGCATTGTAATAAAACAGAAAAGCAACTTCGCCATTTTCGGCTTTGAACCAGTTTTCGAGACGGATTTTAATGGTCGATAAGATTTTATCGCGGGAAGCAATGTTTCCCATTTCGTTAGCAATGCGGGCAGTTTGCATGAGTTGATTAAAAACCTGACCTTCGTTATACGAATCTGTCCAGGTCGCCATCGTACTATTTTCCAGCTCAGCAATTTTGTTTGACAGGGTTGTTGGTACAAACCCTTTGCTGTAGTTATCTACATAAGGTAAGGTCGGCAAAATTCCATGAAAAGTATTTTCGACACTAAAACTATTACCCGCCAAGGTTTTCATTTCACCACGAACAGTGGCGTAGCTGTACTTATCCGGAATAGGAGAAGTAGCAGCAAGATGTCCCCATTGATGTGGAAGCAAGCCAATAAGCATGTTTGTTTCCGTCCCTTCTTTCACCTCTGTTTGAACGTTGAAATCCGTATGTAATACCGAGGTACTTTCATTAAAAGTATAATTCGCCGTAGTTTTTACAGGAAAAACATAGGCATATTTTTTATACTCATTAGCAACAGTTGTAACATTGGTGGCAGTAAGTGGAATAAATGCCATCGACCAATAGTTTTTACCATTCAATGTAGAAGTATAAACCGCTCCGTTTTGAGTCCATGTACTTCCTGTTGGAGCATAAACGGCAAAGTCAGCACCGTTTTTCACGTTCGTACAAATCAGCATTTCATCCGCTATAACAACAGTCCCCGAGTTCACAGTAACCTGAGCTACATCGGTTGATTTCTTTGTAAAATAGAGGAATGGCATAGCAACTCCTGCCGTTGCCTGAAATTGATGTGTTCCATCGTTCCAATCCATTGTTACTGTCCAATCGGAATAATCGGAAACAGTGGTTTTAGTTGTAGTTAGACCGGTTACACCTACCAGAAAAGGTGTTAGATCGTCAATTACTCCCGTTGGAATGTAACTTACCACCAATCCTGTGGTGGAAGTTTTCATAGTATACGGATAGTTGAAAAGATTAGAAGCTGTTCCGTTTTTCACCAGGGCCGACCACCAATCGCTTGTTGGAACGGGTTTACCCACGGCATTGCCGCTTAAATAGGGCGTTCCCGAAGGAAAAGCATTTCTTCCGGCCACATCGGTCCCGGGAAAAGTGGTTTGGTAACTTCCGCTACCAACGGATATATTCTGACCATTTAAAACCGGAGCATGCAGAAAAATAAGTAGTATGATGGCAAAGAGTGTGCATATGTATTTTTTCATTTAGTTGTTTTTTTCGGAAGTTATTAGAATTAAGGAAGAGATAAGCAACCAAAGGCTTTGCTTATAATTTTGTAATTTTTTGAGTTGAAGTTTGTCCGTTGGACAGTTTCACTGTAACGAAATAATTTCCAGCTGAAATTCCGGTTAAATCAATCGTTGTTTCATTACAATTTGTCTGATTGATTTTGATTGTCTGCCCTAGTACATCACGAACAATTATCTGATTGATTTCCTGCAGTGATTTTACCTTGAGCACATTCAAAATCGGATTGGGATAAAGTTTTACGTTCTCAGCTTTCACTTCATTTACAGCGTTTGTAGAGCCCGATGTGAATGAAATATTATCCCAATAACTGATGCGTTGAGCACTTCTTACAGTTGAATTGTCGGGAATAAGTGTCATTCTTGTAATGGTTTTTCCAATTTGATCTGTCATATCAAAAGTCAGTTCCTCCCATTGATTTATCAGGGTGTTTGGAACAAGTTTTTCAACATTGTACGATCCGTTTTCGAGCTTTAAATCAAAATTGCTGATAAAGTTTTTATAAACAAGCACTTTGACTTTACAATTGTCTGGTGTAAAAGTAAGACTCCCGATATTGTCGGAGTATAATCCGGCCCATGACATAGCACCTGAATTTACAATGTATTTAGCACAATGTGCAGATGTATTTTTTCCTGAAACAGAAGGATTAGTAACGACCGAGTATAGACTTGTAGCATTGTCACCGTTACCAAATGATGTCCATGTCCAGTCTTGACCAACAGTTTCAAAATCAATAGGTAAGAATGTATAGGTAGCGCCTGTAGTTGCTGAAACTGTAATTGGATTGTTTGCAGCCACATTCCCATTTGCATCTTTTGCTACAATTGAAAAATTATAAAGCGTAGAAGAGTTCAACCCACTAACGACATAAGAAGTTTGAATGCCCGAAGTTCCTTTTACAATCGTTGTAGAAGAGCCATTCGTAATTTCGTAGAATACAGACCCTGAATTATCTGTAGCGCTCAGCAGTAACTCTATGCTGTTGGGTGTTATTGCACCTTTTGAAGCCGAAAATGAGGTTGGTGCTTCATTATCAACAGTATTGGTTGGACCATTAAATATTTCCCCAACATCACCTCTCTGATATATGCGAACGTAATCGACGTACATTTTCACAGGAGTTCCATCAGCTGGCAATGCGGTGATTTTTGAAACATTTGCATTACCGGTAATTCCGGTAAAATTGCCTCCAACAGCCAGATTGAATAAGATACTGAAAGGCTTATTAAAGTAATAAGTTTTATTGCCCGCGACACTATCACCGGCAATGCTCATTTCGTAATAAGGTAAATTAGTGGGATTTTCATCTAAATCGACGTACATTTTTATGGCAGTCTTATCCCAGATAAGCGTAAACAAATGAAAATCATTCTGCAAACTATAAGCAGATGTACTGCTTTTGGCATAATAAGTCCATGTTTCACCCCAATGGCAGGCACCATTGAAATACCGATCCTGAGTTCCTTGTGCAATACCGGTTGAGTTGCCCATTTCCAGAATATCAATCTCTCCACAACGTGGCCAACCTCTACTTGAAAAATCTTCGCCCATCATCCAAAATGCGGGCCACAAACCATTAGCCGTTGAAGGCAATTTAATACGTGCCTCAATTTTTCCATATTTGCACGATACATTTCCACGCGTAACCAAACGGCCCGAAGTAACAACCTTACCTCCAAAATTTTCCCGCTTAGCGCTGATTACAAGACAACTCGCACCACTCGGGTGTTGTTCAATCGAGATATTCTCCCGACGGTAATACTGCAATTCATTGTTTCCACCTCCATCGCCATTTACTTCGGCTGTCCAGTGCTGTGTTTCGTTTAAAACCGGGTTGTCGAAATTATCCTCCCACATAAGTTTATAGGTCTGCGCCGAAGCAAATAAGGAGAACAAAAGTGAAAACGCAGCTATAACTATTTTTTTCATCTGATTTGGCTTTAATAAGTCGTGAAAATATTATTGAATTAAAATGTTGACTAGTGAAATGGAAATAAAAAGCAAGTCCGCAGAGACTAACTCCCTGCGGACCTGAAGAGAATTATTGTTTTACCAGTTTCTGTGTAGAAACCTGACCGTTAGCAAGTTTCACTGTTACAAAATAGTGTCCTGAAGCTATTGAACTTAGATCAATGGACTTACTTGTACTATTTACGCTAACAACTTTTACTGATTGACCCAAAAGATTTCTAACAGCCACCTGACTAATTTCTGATTGAGCAGAAACTGTTAGTTTATCAACAACCGGATTTGGATAACAAATTGTATTTGAGCTTTCAGCAGCGTTCAAACCAGTAGCTGTGTCATTGTAGAAATACAGATTATCCATGTAGAAAGTTTTACCGGTACCTCCATCAAATTTAAATTGATAAATATCCGAAGTAACTACACCTGTAAACGATGAAAGAAGAAGATCAAAACTATTCCAGGTATTTGCAGTTAACGGAGTAAGAGATATTGACAATTCATGTCCCGGACTGATTGGGGTAATTCTAACAGCTGTTTCGGTTGTTGGATAAATATCAACGTGTAACTTAGTCATCGCACTTGCATTAACATGACTTCCAAGCTCTACCCCCTGATAGTTAAATGTTGTATATTTCATAGCAGCATTTCCACCCATTGTTGTTGCAGAAGCAACAGTAGATTGTCCCCAACCCGGGTAGAAATTAGTTGCAGCAACATTGGTATAAGCATCACTGAAAATTGATATTACTTTTGCTGCTGCCAACGTTGGAGTAGGAGCTGCAGGCAATCCAGCTAATGTAGTTGCAGAAACAACAACAGGACTGTTCGCAGCACTATTGCCGGTAGCATCTTTGGCCACAACCGAGAATGAATAAGCTGTAGAAGCTGTTAATCCCGAAATAGTATATGATTTTTGAACACCTGAGACACCTGAAGTTGACACCACAGTTGGTCCTGCACCATAAGAAATAGTATACGAAATAGCACCCGAATCATCAGTAGCGTTCAATAAAAGTTCAACTCCATCCGATGCAATTGTACCGGCAGTGGCTGTAAACGAAGTTGGCGCCTGTGTGTCAACAGATGCAGTATTGTCGTAAAAATAAAGATTGTCGAAATAAACAATATTGCCACCGGCACCCACAATTTTGAACTGGAATAAATCAGCCATCGATAGACCCTGACTTGTGAACGAAGTGAGTGGAATGTCAAAACTATTCCAGGCGTTGAGATTCAATGGAGTAAGTTGAACATATTTTTCGCCGGTAGAATGGCTTATACAGAAAATCTGTAACGAAGTTTCGTTCGGAGTCCATACATCAACGTGCAAATATTTCATTGATACAGCAGTAACATCGCTACCAAACTGAGTTCCCTGATAATTGAGATTGGCATATTTCAACACATTATCTGTTCCAACCTGGATGGTAGATACAGCAGTTGCCTGTCCCCAATTCGGATTTAAATTTGTTCCTGCAACATTCGTATAAGCATCACTGAAAATAGAGATGACTTTTGCTGCTGAATAGGTTGGAGGTGTAGGGGCTGAAACGGCAGGAGCAGGAATTGCGGTTGTAGTCGCAGAAACAACAATCGGGTTATTTGCAGCAGCATTTCCTGCAGCATCTTTTGCCACAACAGAGAAAGAATATGCTGTAGAAGGAGCTAAACCGCTAACAACATATGATTTTTGAGTTGCTGAAACTCCACTTGTTGTAACAACAGTTGGTCCTGTTCCATAACTAATTGTATAAGCTATAGCCCCTGAATCATCAGTTGCATTCAACAATAATTCCACACTATTAGAACCAACTGTTCCCTTTGTAGCTGTAAATAATGTAGGTGCCTGAGTATCGGAGGATCCTCCACAAGCATTCCCTACAGTATACGTAAATGTCTTTGTAACAGCCATTCCACCGGCAAAAGCAAATTTACAGGCTACACTAAAAGTAGAATTCAAAGTTTGACCTGTAAATGTTTTTGAGAAACTCTGGCCGGTACCCTGAGTCATTTGGGTTTCGGCAAAATTAGGATTGTAGGTCCATGCATAGGCAACAAGGCCTACTTTAGAGTCTAACAACTCACAGGTAAAAGTAACATCGGTTCCCGAAGTAGTAAAGGAGTAGTTATACCCCAATGTAAAAGTACCCTGTGCTGGAGTCGATGTCTCAGTCGAAGTTCCTGCACACTCAGTGTTTGTAGCGTTAACCACATTTCCCCAAGCTACTATAGCAGCTAGTAAGAGAATAAAACGAGTAATTTTTTTCATGATTTTTATTGATTAATTTAAGTATTTAGAAAGTTGTTGTTTTTAGGGTTTGTTATTCTGAACTTTAGTTCGCGAATATTCTTCGTTAGCATCGCCCCGTTGATAAACTCTTACGAAGTCGACGTACATTTTTGCATCACCAGATTTTAAGGCAGTGATTTGATTAATACTCCTTATTCCGGTGAAGTTACCACCAATTGCCATGTTGAATAAAATGACGAATTTTTTATGAAAATACCTTGCCGGATTGCCTGCAATGTTGTCGCCGTTTATTGGCATTTCGTAATAGGGCTTACTCTCAGGAAATTTATCAAGGTCAACATACATTTTTACTGCATCTTTATCCCATATTAATGTAAATAGGTGAAAATCATCTTGCAAGGAATATGAGTTTGTTGTTGATTTTGCATAATTCGGATATTTACCATTATTGAATTTTTCGCCCCAATGACATGCTCCATTAAAAAACCTGTCCTGAGTACCGGTAGCAATTCCATTATTGTTTCCCATTTCCACAATATCAATTTCACCACATTTAGGCCACACAGCTTTGTGAGAATCAAAGCCTAACATCCAAAAAGCAGGCCAAAGACCATTCTCCGTCTTAGGAAATTTTATGCGGGCTTCAATTTTTCCATATTTAAATGCAACCTTGTTTTGTGTACTAAGCCTCCCCGAAGTGCATTTCTTTGATAAATAATTTTCTTTTTTGGCAGTTATTATAAGGCAGTTTTCACCACTTAGAGGCTCTTTTCCAACCGAAATATTTTCGCGCCTGTAGTATTGAAGCTCTCTGTTACCTCCTCCATTTCCATTTACTACAATAGTCCAGTTATTCACTTCATCGAGCTTTGTACCATCAAAATTATCCTGCCAAACCAACTTGTAACTATCCGATTTGACCACTGTTTTTTCCTGGGCAAATAGAAATCCTGAAAACAGAATGAAGTATGTACTAAAAATGAGTTTTATAAGTTTTTTCATATTTTTTCTGGTTTTATCACACCTGTTCAATTCTATTTGATGAGCTTAGTTGAGTAATCATTGGCTTTAAGCAGGTAGATTCCGCTTGGAATGTTCGATGAGTCAATTATTTCACTCCCGTTTATTTTTTTCTCTAAAATCAGTTTGCCCTGACTGTTGTAAAGTTTCATTTCAGTTGAATTATCAGAATTGATGTGTATTTCGTTAGAAAACTTAGTTGGATACACCTGAATATGTGAATCTTTCGGAGCCTCAACTGCAGTATTTGTAGCCTGATACAAATGGACATAATCCACTTTCATTTCAACTGGATTATTGAAAATATTATCGTCAACCGCTCCACCCATTGTTCCTCCAATAGCCAGGTTAAGAATTACATAAAAATTCTGATCAAATGGCCAACCGGTGGATGTGTCGGTAAAATTTCGGTAAAGCGTTGCGGTTTTAATATTATCGACATAGAACAGAATCTGATCTTTTTCCCACACAATGGAATAGATATGAAACTTATTTTCCATACTGTCTTTATAAACTTTGCTGAACCAGTTATTGCCTAAACTTCCGTTTTTCAAAGCTGTATGTACAGCATGCGAAGTCATTCGGGGATCAGATCCAATATGTTCCATGATATCAATTTCACCGCTCTTGGGCCAAGTTCCGTAGGTATTTGCCTGTGGCATCATCCAAAATGCCGGCCAGGTTCCTGCCCCGGAAGGAACGCTTATCCTTGCTTCTATCTTACCGTAGGTCAGATATCCTTTATTTTTCGAATAAATTCGCCCTGACGAATAATTCCGATCTGCCACATACAGTTCTTTTTTGGCCGTAATCACCAGATTTCCATTGTCAACCCGCAAATTATTCGTTCCATCCGTATAATATTCCTTTTCCTGATTGGCTGCATAACCTACCTGTACAGTCCATTTATTCAAATCAAGCGTTGTACCATCGAATTCATCGGAGAATATCAACGTATAAGGATCTGACTGCGACCACAAAGGCAATAACAGAAACATTGCGAAAATGAGTGAGAATATTCTTTTCATAATACTGATTTGAAAGATAATTTAGATTTAATACTTACCGAAGGGTTTACCTTCGATAAGTATTAAAGGGTAAAAAGTCAGGATTAATTTAGAGGGAAATTGCGATTATCTGATCTGGATTTTTTTGCTTGAATTTCCGCAACGTACAACGTAAATACCTTTTTGAAGATTTTCAATACCCATGATTGCTTCGTTTGAAGTTCTTACTTTAGCTCCTGTTACATTATACAAATCGATGGGTTGAGTAGCACCAACAACAGTAAGAGTTTTGCTTGTCTGCATCACATCCAAGTCAGCCTTCACTGTATTCACGGCAGTGGCTGTTTTTTTATACACGAAAATAGCATCCATAGCTACTGTTGTTCCGGATACCCCACCACTTAGCATATATAATACATTAGCAGCAGCTGGTACGGCTTCCGGATAGCGAAGTCCCAGATTGAAAAAAGCCGACATTGGAATTTCAACTAAATGCCATTTATTGTCGCGGGTAAAGTTTGTATATGGTTGGTAGGTAGTTGCACCATCTACAAAAGCCGTTGCACCAATACATATTCTGGCAGAAAGTCCACCAGGGCCATCCATACCGATAATATGGGAAGCAGTGTTCGATGCTTTCATGGCAATATGAAGAGTGTAATCAGCAGTTACGCCAGTCATATCTTTCGCAACAGGACCTGAAAAACCTAAACCTGACCAACCAACTGAATTCACCGAGAAAGTAAGAAAATCAGTCACCTCACCATTCCAGTTTGGACCAGATGGGGTTAAAGCTGTGTATGTGGCATTCCATACATATAAAAAATTGTTAGTATCATCTACCCGGAAATCTTTTTTGATATTAGCAGTTGGAATTTTAGCTGCCGAAACATCATCTAAGAAAATCAAATAATAGTTAGACCCTTTTGTAAAGTCGTCTTGTGCAAAAACACTTCCTGCAAATGCTAAACATGCAGTCAAAATCAAAGAAAAAGTAACTTTTTTCATAACATGAATGATTTAAAAATGAATAAATTAGAATGATTATTTTTGAATTTTTCAGATAGAAATCAACTTAATTGACAAAGCTGATTTCTATCAATATTTTTAGTTTTAATATCCGGGATTTTGTGCCATTGGATTCAAATCAATTTCAGCAGCCGGAATAGGAAACAATTCATGTTTTCCTGCAACGAAAGTTGACATTTCGGCTTGTGCAGCTGCAGTTTCGCCGGCTTTGTAAGTATCCATCGTTTCTTTAGCTATTCCCCAGCGGCAAATGTCAAACCAACGGTGACCTTCCATCGCCAATTCTACCCTACGTTCGTGACGAATTGCTTTGCGCAAATCAGTTTGATTATCGGAGTAGGAATTATAATTGGGGAATGCCGGTAAGATAGCAGCATTTCCACCACGAGCCCGGTTCCGGACTTCTTCTAAAGCCCATTTTGCCCTGTCAAGAGTATTCAGTTCACAGCATGCTTCAGCATACATCAGCAATACATCAGCATAACGAATCACTTTATTATTGATAGGGCCACGGGAAAAGTGTGATAGACCAATATACGAACCATCGGGTTTCATCATAGCGTATTTTTTATTGAGATACCTTGACCCTAAATATATTTCCTCATTCGGATTAGTCATATCTGCATCTGTTGGATTGAAAATGGTTTCATCTCTTCGGGGGTCAGAGGTTTCATAACTGTCGTATAAGTTTTGAGTCGGTTTATTGAATCCCCAACCACCTGCTTTCGATGAGCGGGAACGGGTAAGTATTACTGTAAATGTCCCACGCGTGAAACCATTCCCTTGCCCATAATCACTTGTTGGATCATCCATATATTGAATTTCAAAAACAGATTCCTTTCCGTTTTCACCGGCCAAAGTAAAGTTATCGGCATAATTACTTACCAGAGCATATTCATTCGATGCAATAATAGAATCTCCCCACGCTTTAGCTTTTTCATATTGCTTTGTATAAAGGTATGTTTTCAATAGCATAGCTTGTGCAGCACCTTTAGTCGCACGTCCAAGATCAGTAGCCTGATATTTACTCTTCCTCCAAAGTAAGGCGTTTGCTGACTCTAAATCAGAAATAATAAAACTATAAATTGAGTCGGCATTTGCACGGGGCTGTTTCCATTGATTAGACGACTGGATAACAAAATCAACTTTAGGTACCCCTCCAAAAACTCTTACTAAACGGAAATAATACATCGCACGAAGATATCTTGCTTCTCCAAGCAGACGATTTTTAAGGCTGGCATTCATTGTTGTATCAGGCTTCATCAGTGGAACTTGCTCCAACACTAAGTTTGCACGGGCTATCCCCTGATATTGAGCTCTGTAAAAATCAAGAAGATACGTATTATTTGTTGCCGTCTTGAAATTTTCCATGTCGTACACCGATGACATATCGCCGATACTTTGACCACCTTTAAGTGCATCATCAGACATTACATCACCGATAAACCATTCAGGGTAATAAGTTGAATTAAACTCCCACATTAATGGCACATAAGTGCCATTGACAGCTTGAATAGCTGCTTTCCCGGTTGTAAAAAAATCTTTTAATGTTGTAACACCAGGTGCAGGTTCTGTCAACCAACCTTCGCATGAAACCAACGTAGATGTTAGTATAAAAATGAACAGTACTCTATAAATATGTTTTTTCATTTTGTTGTTTTTTTAAATTTGATGACCTATCTATTTTGACTTCCTATTTAAAAACTGACATTTGCACCAACTAAAAATGTTACAGATTGTGGATAATTTCCATAATCAACGCCGTGATTGCCAACTTCAGGATCATAGCCTGTATATTTTGTCAGAGTCAGCAAATTACTGCCGGACAAATAGATACGCAAGCGACTAATATTCATTGATTCTATCAACTTCTTTGGAAGAGAGTATCCTATCTGTATATTTTTAATACGCAGATAAGATCCATCTTCAACAAATCTACTGGATACACGCATATTATTTGTACTTCCGTAGGGATTCGGAATTGTTCCATTTGGGTTAGTGGTAGTCCATACATTACGCATTGCTGTACTTAATGTTGATTCTTCTCCTTTGCCTTCGAGACGTTCGCGTGCTGCATTGTAAATTTGATTTCCGGCAACACCCTGAAGGAATAACTGCAGGTCAATTCCTCTCCAATCAGCGGCAGCATTAAATCCATAGGTAAAATCGGGAAAATTATTACCAATATCAACCCGGTCGGCATCATCAATTTTGCCATCATCATTTTGATCTATGAAGCGTGCATCACCACCAACAGCACCTTCCTGAATTACCTTTCCTTTCGAATTTTTATAGGCTAAAGCTTCTTCATCTGATTTAAATACACCATCATATTTATATCCATAAAATGTAAATAGCGAGTAGCCTTTATCACAAATTGCTTTATCGTAATAAATAATGTCGCCACCATTTAAACTAATCAGTTCATTTTTTATAAATGATGCATTAAAACCTACATTATAATTTACATTGCCAATTTTGTTTTTGTGTTCCAACATCAATTCAACTCCCTGATTTCGAATTATTCCTACATTTGCGTAAGGATCCCAACGATTTCCAACTTGTGCAGGTCCTTTTACAGTCAATAATGCATCTTGCGTGTCACGAACAAAAAAATCCAGATTACCTGCTATCAATCCATTAAAAAAACCGAAGTCAACACCAATATTGGAAGATGTAAGATTTTCCCAATGACCTCCATTGTTTACAGTGGTCAGATATGCGGCTCCATTAGCCAAAGCCTGATTGCTTCCTAATACATAATCAACAAAGGTTGGACCTCCATTAAATACTTCCGGAATAAAACTTTTTCCAGGAATCTGATCATTGCCAATTTTTCCCCATCCAAAACGCAATTTTAATTGGTCAACATTTTTCAGTTCTTTCATAAATGATTCTTCGTTTAGTTTCCATGCAAAAGCGAAAGCCGGAAAAATACCCGTTGGATTGTCTGGGAATCTACTGGAACCATCAGATCGGATATTTGCGGTCAGAATGTATTTATCATCGAACTTGTACATCAGTCGACCCAGCACAGAAAACATCCTTGATCTGCTAATCCCATCTCCTGCATATGTCCGTTGCTCGGTTGTTTTTGATAATAACCAATTTTCCGGAACTGCATTAAGTATTGTTGCTCCTGCACCACCAATTGAATAATAATTAGCTTCCTGAGTTGTTTGACCTCCCAAAATTGTGAAATCATGTTTCCCTATCTTAGCATTATAACTAATTGTATTTTCATTAATCATTGTTGAATAGTTCGACAAAGTACTTGTAAAGAAATTCTTATCTGATTTATCAAATGCCGAATATAAGTAACTATATTTAAATAATTTATCCGTTGTATAACCTTTATCCATACTAATATCCGATCGAATCGTCAAGCCCTTTATAGGTGTGAGTTCAACAAATACATCGCCAATATACTGTTCGTTTTTATTTTCCGGAACTGAGTTTTGAACCATGCTCAGTGGGTTTGTTACATTTTTAAAATTCGATGAAGCTGAAATTTGATTACTCAAATCTCTACCAGAAGGGAAACCTGCCGCAACAGATGTGTTATAACTCCATGAACCTGCAGGATAATGTGTAGGATCCCAGGGTGCCATTGCCTGAGCAGCTGTAAGTATAGATGCTCCGGCGCTAGGACTATTATTCATGGCATTTCTACTAGTCGAGGATATTAATGAAAAGTTTTCACCTACCTTTAACCATTTACGCAACTGAAAAGCTGTATTCATTCTTAAAGTAAAACGTTTATAGTTGGATCCTATAAGTGTACCCTGCTGATCGAAGAAACTGGCACTGACTGCATATTGCGACGTTTTAGTACCTCCATCAAAAGAAATATGATGGTTTTGAATTGTAGCATCTTTTTGAAAAACAGCATCCTGCCAATCAGTATCCACCGTCGTGTAATCCATTCCTTGCGGATATACATCTGTTTTTATTTTAGGGAAATAGGGTGATTTTTTACCTGTGAGATAACTTTCAATCCATTTATTTAAGCCATTTGCAACTAAATAATCATTCGACCCATTTAAAGTTGATTTTACTTGTGCAAATTCATCTCGTTTCATCAAATTGATTTTTTTCCCGCGGTTTTGAACACCAAAATAGGTATCAAAGGAAATATTCACTTTTGGACTATCAATACCCTTCTTAGTAGTTACAAGTATAACTCCATTGGCTCCGCGCGATCCGTAAATTGCAGTTGAAGATGCATCTTTTAAAACTTCCAGCGATGTAATGTCACTAGGACTTAAAAAACTAATGCCATTCATAATTACGCCATCAACGACATAAAGTGGTTTGGTATCTCCATTTGGTGAACCTATACCACGAATATATACTGAAGCTGCAGCACCAGGTTGTCCACTATTTGCATTTACTGTTACGCCTGAAACACGTCCCTGTAAAGCCTGATCAATACTTGATACTGGTGTTTTCTTTAGTTTGTCGGCATTCACTGACGAAACTGCACCCGTCAAATCACTCTTTTTCATTGTACCATAACCAACAGCAACAACTTCATCAAGCATTTTTGAATCAGGAACAAGTACAACTTTCAATTGTGCATCTTTATTGATAACTATGAGCTGAGGAGTATAACCGATATAGGAAAATGACAATGATTTACCATCGGGAACTTTAAGGCTAAACTTTCCATCAACATCTGTAATCGTTCCAACGCCACTCATGCCTTTTACCACAACGGAAACACCGGTTAAAGGTGAACCATCATCCGAAGCTGTAACAACACCTGATACTTGCCGGCTCTGTGCCGATACTACGAAAGCAAATGCCAGGCTGATTAAGAGTAAAAATGTTTTTTTCATATTCATAGACTATATAATAAATTGGTACAATTAAATCCTGAAATAATTTTACATATTTATGGATTTCGAACATTGCAAATGTAGAGCTATCTATCCGATATATAAAATTTTTTACCACACAAGAATACGTTTACCAATGAGTTTCACTACTCAATAATACATCAAACAAAACATTATATATCTGATTATCAATACATATTTTCATAATATGTTTTATAACACATTTCAACACCAATTTCAACTAAGAAAAATATACTAACATTGAATAGGTTTTTGAAAAATAATGGATAAACATTAAATATTGAATATATGAAACGAGCACTGAATTTAGTTAGTTTAATCTTCATTGTAATATCAGTACAGGCAAATCAACCAATGGTTCGTAATTTTACCCGCGATAATTACAAGTCCGGTACGCAAAACTGGGCTATAGCACAGAGTGAATCGAATTGTATGTATTTTGCCAACAACAATGGACTACTCGAGTTTGATGGAAAAAACTGGACAACAATACCTATAAAGAATGGAACAAATGTACGCTCGTTATTGCATTCGAGGGATGGAAAATTCTATGCTTCCACTTTCAATGATTTTGGTTTTTATCAAAAAGAGAAAACAGGCAAGTTCGAATATTATTCATTAATAACTAAGCTTGGCATTGATCCGGTTGGATCTAACGAATTGTACAATATTTTTTCCGGCAACAAAAACATTTATTTTCAGGCCGAAAAAGTTGTTTATCAATACAATGGAACTAAAATAACAAAGTATCCATTTCCTTTTAATATTGATGCATCTGCCTTTGTGCATAACATTTTGTTTGTAACAAGCACTCACAGTGGCGTTTTTATGTTGAATGGAAACCTGTTTGTGAGAATTCCCGATTCGGAAGTTCTTGTCAACAAAAAGGTTTGTTCTATATTACCTTTCGGCGATAATAAAATATTGTTTGTTACAAGCTTTAATGGAGTGTACATTTTCGATGGTTCATCGATAGTACCGTATAACACCGGATTTGATGAGTTTTTAAAACAGAATCAGGTTTTCTGTGCCACAACCAACGGAAAGCAACTTGTTTTTGGAACTGTGCAACGTGGTATTGCTGTGCAGAACATCGCCGATGGAAGCGTAATTTTTGTAAACACTTACTCCGGTCTTCAAAACAATACGGTACTTAGTGCGGCATTTGATAATCAACAGAATCTTTGGCTTGGACTCGATAAAGGGATAGATTATGTGATGCTAAACAGTCCGATATTGAATATTTTTGGCACTAACAACTTATACGGAGCCGGATATACATCGTTTCTGCGAAAAAACACACTTTATTTCGGTACAAATCAGGGGTTGTACGCCACTTCATATCCAATGACAAACAATCAGATGACAACTCAACTTAAATTGATACCGGGAATGGAAGGTCAGATATGGTGCTTAAATGAAATTGACAATACACTTTTTTGCGGAGACGACCAGGGAGCATTTATTATTTATCCCGATCACAACGAACGCATAGAAGGACTTTCCGGAACCTGGGGATTCAAGCAACTTCGAACTCATCCCGATTTGATTATAGGCTGCTCTTACCAGGGGTTATTCATTTTAAAGAAAAGCGGCAATAAATGGCGTTTCTCGCATTTTATAAAAGGTAAGTTTAATGAGTCCAGTCCAATGTTCGAAGAAGATTCGGATGGTACCCTGTGGTTTAGTCACTGGCAGAAAGGTTTATTCCGTTTGCATTTTAACACTGCAGTAGACAGTATCACAAAGGTTGATTTATACAATGAAACAAAAGGATTCCCAAGCAATAGAAATAATACACTTTTCCGCGTAGGAAACGAAATAATTTTCTCTTCGGAACGTGGCTTTTATCAGTACAACAAGAAAACAAACAAAATGGACCCATACGATAAATGGAACAAATTATTTGCTTCCCCACCAAGCTACATGCGATTGCACGAAAGCAACACAGGTGATGTGTGGTGTGTTTCAGGGCGATTTGTTGGTTTAGCTAAGAAGAAGGCAGACAAAACTTATACAATGGATTCTTTGACTTACCGTATTCTCCAACCAAAAATCATTATTGGTTTTGAGCATTTCAACTTTATCGATCAGAATAACCTGATATTAAGTACCGAAGATGGATTTAGTTTAATCGACACAAAAAAAGAAACTGCAACCAACAACACATTCAAAGTGTTCCTGCATAATGTTGTAATAACAAACGACAAAACATTGCATCCCGGTAAATATTCAGGCAGAAATTTCCAGTTGAGTGAAACATACACTCACAACCAGAACTCACTTCGTTTCGAATTTATTGCGCCCGAATATCGTTTCGAAGGAATTGTACAGTATAGTTATATGCTCGAAAACTACGACGAAACCTGGTCGGAGTTTGGCAGTAACAACGTAAAAGAGTATACCCAGCTGCCCAAGGGACATTATGTATTTAAAGTACGTGCACGCGATATTCTGGAGGCCAAAGAAGCCATTTGCACCTATTCTTTTACAGTTTTACCAGCCTGGTACGAAACTCAGATTGCCTTTGGAATTTATGTCATTATTATACTCTTGCTGATTTTTGGACTTATTATTTGGGTTAATTATTCATCGAAAAAAGGGGCTCTTGATATGGAACGACGCAAAGAGATAGAGATAAAAGAACAACAAAAACAACACGAGGCTGAAACTTCGGAAAAGAAAAGAGAAATTAAAGAATTGAAAAATCAGCAGTTGCAATATGAGCTTAGACATAAATCGCAGGAATTGGCGAGTTCAACGATGAATTTAATACGTAAAAATGAAATTCTTCTCGAAATAATGGATAATATCAATAAAGTAAGTCACGAGATAAACAGTCATTCCGATTCACATGCCATCTTATCGCGCCTGAGCAAGATGGAACGTAATATCCGAGAGAATATTGAAAACGATAATAACTGGAAACGCTTTGAAGAAAATTTCGATTTGGTATACGAAAACTACCTGAAACGATTGGGCGAGATGTATCCCGAACTAAATACAAGTGATAAAAAACTGTGTGCATACCTCAAAATGGACTTATCATCGAAAGATATAGCTCCGTTGCTGAATATGTCGGTACGAAGTGTAGAGACAAACAGGTATCGATTGCGGAAGAAAATGAATCTCGACAGGGATACAAATCTGGGTGAGTTTTTACAGCGGTTGTAGATATCCATTTTATGCTACACACAAAGAGACGCCCAAATGAGCGTCTCTTTGTTGTTGGATATTACATCAAGCCAATTAGCTGTTTTTAGCTTTCTTTTCTCTCTTCTCTTCCTTCTTTTCCTTAGCCGTTTTTACAGGCTCTTTCTTTACATTTTTCTGTGCGTTCTGCGATTTTGCCATGTCGTTATATTTTAATTAGTATGTAAAGGTAGGGCATTATTTCAGAATTTGTTCATTTATTTTTACTTCGGTGTGAAAAGAGCTGAATTATATCTTATTTATACAATATAATTATCTTATAATTACATGCTGCTTAAAAATGCAATATTAAACGGATACTTCCTGCCGGCCCAAACACAGTATTCAAATTATCAGAATCCAAACTAAAAGAAGTAAATCCACCGGTTGGAGAAAGAGTTGTTTTCACACTTTTCGTCACGTCATCCCAATACTCCGATCTAGAATGACCCTCACCAACTGTCCGAAGCACTGCACCCCAACCAAACTCTCCACCAATGGCAATTTTAGGAAACAGAAAGTAATCAACACCAATAAAACCTCTTGCACCCAAACTAAATGATGTTCCGTTTTCACTCTCGTACAAACGACTCCAGGGATTGTTTGGAGCAAGTTTGTTGCCGTAATCTCTGTACATACTTGCCGATCCAACTACAAAACCACCCTCAACTCCATAAAAACCCTGCAACCGTCCATGTCCTTTTCGCCATTCAGTGCCGGCAGTAAGACCCAGGTTGAAATTGGTGGTAGTTGTAACATCGTCGACATATACAATTGGATTAACCGAAGGAACGGTGCTTACTTTATTTGTAAAAGAGTTTGAACCAAAACCCAAACGGACTCCTAACCGATAGGCTTTCTCCGGATCCACATAATACTTCCCTAAAATAGTTTGATTAACTGATAAAAAATTAAACGTAGGAGCAACATTTGCCCCATTCGATCCAATAAAATTGCCAAGATACCTTAGAAAAGGACTTGCATCGATACTAATAGCCCAGTCACCTGTTTCAGGCAAGATAGATTCCCCCTTTTTAGTAACAAGTTCCGATTTTTTCACAAGTGTTACAGCATATTCGGTTACAGTTTTCTTTTTACTGACCGAGTCGCGTGAAGTAACTCTGAAATAATGCGGTTTGGGGGTCAAATTCCCTGATTCACTCTTTACAATGGAAGAAATAGTGTCCTGAGCATAGGTAATACCTACAAACACGGACAACACAGCGATAAATAAGTTTCTGATTTTCATATAATATAGTATGAGTAAATAATTTTCTAAATGAAGCTGTAACGTATTTTTATATGATGCAATAGAATGCTTTTTCGTTGCATCTGTCAACTAAATTGCTATTAAAGGATTTATTGGTAAATTCTCACTACTATGAGGCTTTTGAACTAAAGCACTTCTTGATCTCTCCCACTGAGATAAAAAAGAACATTTATCTCAGATTCTGTTCATTTCTACATCTTAATAAACTTCTTTGTCAGAATAGAGTTCTTTTGTTTAAATCGCATCAAATACACTCCCTGACTTAAACCAGAAGTTCTAACTATATTGCTTTCATTTAAATTGCCACTGAAAACTACGACTCCCATTAAATCTACTATATCAAATTTAGAACCGCCTTCAAAACTTATCCATAACTCATCTTTTACCGGATTTGGATAAATACATATATTCTTTTCATCTGATATTTTAGTCGTACCACTCAGAACATTTGTTGCCACATTCGACCTGGAAGAGCTATACGAAACCAATGCTGTTGTTATTGTACTTTCTTCTTCTTTAACCTTTTGGTTGTCTCCCGGCACTTTGGTTGGACTAACAAGCGATGGGCTAATCACTTCCAATTGATAATACACATCACCGGCTGAAGCTGTTATATCACTGTATTGAGTACTACTACCCGATGTTGCATCCAGAAAGTTAAGACTATTAGGGCTTGTTCCTCTATAAATATTGTAAGTAGAAACTGCAAAACCCTCATAAGGTTCCCAAATTAAGTTCCAGGCATTGTTTTGCCCTTTATTTATTGACAAATGCATAGTTTTGTGTGCATTACTTTGAGGTGATTCCAATCCACTTTTATCGATAACAGATATCTTATATTTATTCGATTTTACATCAGGAGCCGATTGATTATCAACAAACACACTTAATGAATCATACGAAACATTTCCTACTTTTTCATACACATCACTCACTGTTGTTTCTTTGTAGATATTATACGACGAAATTCCTGTAGAAACCGGTTTATTCCAAACAATCCTGTTCTTGTTATTGATTATGCCTACAATCCCAATCTCGGGTTTTGCCATCGGGGTGATACCTACAAATATATTGTCTGAGCCAGTACAACCATTAGGGGTCGTAATCGTAACTGTATAGTTCGTATTGGTTATAACGGTTGCAGTTGGACTGGCAATGCTATCATTATTTAGTCCGGTTGAGGGCGACCATTTATATTTTAAGGCACGAGCACCGGTATAGTTAGTATTTACATGCAATAATATGGCACTTCCACTATTCACTATTTTATCAGTTCCTGCATTTACTGTAAGGGGATTTACTTTTACAGTAGCATTTTTTGATGTTGAGCAACCACTGGGAGTTGTTACAGTAATTGTATAGGTAATGTCGCTTGTTATTGTTGATAGCGGATTTGCAATTGTATCGTTATCTAATCCTGTCGACGGTGTCCATTTGTATTTCAATGTTCCGCTACCTATATAATTTGTATTAGCCCATAATGGAGCCGAACCACCACATATAAGCGCTGTATCTGATACTGAAATAACTGGTAATTGATTTACGGTAATTGGTAATGTTGATTGAACCCCATCGCCGCAATCATTATGTCCTTTCACTGATAAAATCCCGGAAGAGGTCGTAGTTGGGTAGTTTATAGTGATATAATTTGTTGGAATATTTAAAGTTCCACCCATAGGTAAAGTCCAGGTATAAGATGTGGCATTAGCAATGGCAGGTACAGTATAGGTAACTGAACTTTCACCCTGACATACTGATGTTCTGCCGGAAATTACTTCAGCATTTCCGGGTAAGAAATTAGCGGTGATAGATATGGTTGAACTTGCTCCATCTCCCCACTGGTTATGTCCACCGACCATAATACTACCCGAAGTAAAGGTTTTTGCAAAATTCACAGTAATACTATTCGTAGTACTTGTTCCGGTTACTCCGGTGGGCAATGACCAAATATAAGATGTGGCAGAAGGAATAACCGGCACCGTGTAAGTAACTCCGTTCTGCCCTTGGCAAACAATTTGATTACCCGAAATGTTATCAGCTGGATCTGGTATTTTTGCAGTTTTAAACGATACTTCATTCCCATAAACAGTTCCAGTACCATCTGCGGCGTAAGCTCGGACATAATAAGTTGTTGAAGGTTGTAAGTTAGTGACAGTGTAGTCGTATGCTCCAAGCATAGTGGTTGCTCCTTTATCAATCTTACTATCTGATATTGTTGGTGAGCCAGTAGTGTTCCAGCAAAAACCATAAGCATTTACGGTATTATATATAAATTCTATACTTCCGTTTAATGTTGCTGACGATAGTGTGATATTCGTTGTGTTTTGAGTTCTTGTTGTTAGAATTGATTCGTAAATATCAAACTGCCTCCACATATCTTTATCAGTAGTACTCTTAAATGTATTGACACAACCAATAGGAACATAAATAGAAGGTAAATTACTCATATCTCCGACAGGAGCAAATACAATCCGACTTACACTAGTTCCTAAAGTAGGTGGGGTAGTACTAAGAAAAATGACTTTCTTTAGTTTACTACAATAATTAAATGCGAATGGACCAATGTCTGTTACCGAAGCAGGTATTGTAATACTTTCCAAATTAGTATTTAAATTAAACGATCCACCACCTATAGAAATAAGGTTATTTGGTAACTTAATTTGACTTGGTTTAGCAATAGTATTGTCAAAACTATTGTTAGGTAATGCATTAGCAGCAAATGATCTGTAATATCCTCCTTGTTCCGTGTAAGCATTAATTGTAGCTCCACTCAAATCTAGAACATTCAAAAAAGGCATTGAAGTCATTGTGTAAAAATCAGAGAAATTGATATTTCCAGATACCGTCAAATTAGTAATTGTTGTTTTTTCGTTCTCGGTTACAAATGAATACAAAGTACCTGCGGTTGAAACATTTACAGTTTTAGAAACCTGTGCAGTTATTAAACCTGCAAGTAAAATAAAAAAGAAAATGGATAATAGCTTTTTCATACGTGTGAGTTTTATCTTTGTGTTTATTTATTATTCTGATTGATATTGTTGTTCTTAAGGATCTCATCAAAAGCAGTCTCTTTTCCCTGCTTTTTCATATCTGCATAAATCATATTAATTATTTTCTCAGCATCCGTTCGGTAGGGTGATTTTTGAGCTATGTAATACATATATGCTTTGCAGATATTATCTAGTCCTTTTTCTAAATCATTCAAATCATAAGCATAAAGTAGTCCGATACCGTAATATACTTCCGGGTTTTTATTATCAAGTTCTGCCAGGATTTGATAAGCAGCAAGAGCCTTTTGATATTCTTTTTTATATTTATAGGCAACTGCAATGTTTTGGAGCGGCATAAGCCCCAGAGGATCGAGTTCAAGTGATTTATTGTAAGCATAAATAGCCTCATCATACCTATTCAGCTTTCTGTAACATAGCCCTATGTTATCCCAGGCAAAGGCAAATAACGAATCAATCTTTAAAGCTTTCTGAAAATACGTTATTGCTTTTTGATAGTTTTGCTTTTCAGACTCATCTATTCCTTTCGAATACAACTTCTTTGCCTCAGGATTTTTTGACACCGAAAAATAATTCTCCAAATCACTGGCAGCAATCTTTCTTTTGATCGACTTGCAATTATCCATCATGCATCGCTCCACTTCGTAATAATAGTCTTTATATTCTTTCGACTCTTTATCCGTATTTATATTGATATTAATTGTCCTCTTTCCTCTTTCCTCCGGCTTTCATTGCGGTATCTGAAAGATCAATGTTCATTAGTTTTGAACTCAACTGATAAGCACCTGCCTGTGCATCAATACAGCGATTAAGTGCTATGGCTATTTCTTCTTTCGTTTTGTTATATGTATTGATAGAATCAACACATTTACATCCGTTATCAGCATACTCCTTTAATATTTTATCCGATTTCTTCGAGTCTTTTACCTGCGCTATTCCATGAAGGCAGAAACAAAAAGCCAATAGTACAATAAGTGATTTTTTCATATAGTAAATGTATTTGGAATAAATATAATCAATAGTACTCATAATGATCGTGTCTATGGGCATTGGCGGTTTTCGGGAGAAAAACCTGCTAAATGCACGTCAGTCTGCCTATGGGCAATAGCGTGTGTTATGCGTGTGTGGTTTCGTCCCCTATTACTCCAAGTCTATTTAATTCAGATTCTGTTTCATCTTTTATACTTGGACTATGAAGAGAAAGCGTCATTTTTTGCGTTACAAACGCTCGATCATAAACCCCTCGTTGCAAACAAGAGGAGGGGTGCGGAGGCAACAATTGAAACTACTCGAAAATTGGAAGTCCATTATTTACCCCCGGCTTTACTACCCATTTCCTGAGTGTTATCCTGTTTACGCTTTTATTAGAAGCAATAAAGTTATTTAGCAGGTTGACAGGAGTGTCAGTCAATTCGCCTCCATGAATTAGTTTATCTGTAAAATCAGTTTGAGCACTCAGGCTGGTTTCGCTCGTGCCGTAATTTGCAGCTTCAACTCGGGCATAGTTTTCTTTCACCTGCAACTGATTTCTATACATAACCAGTGAAATTCTGTAGATGTTACATGTTGAATTTGAGACTGAAATTAAACTCTTATTGAGAGCTAAATTATTTGTAATTATTTTTCCGTAAGTCGATATTCCGCCAGTATAAGCCGTGGAATTGGAAACTGACTTAACATTACTTATCGAATAGCAATTCTGAATAGTATCAAGTCCATACCCAACAACACCCCCACTGTATGAATACCTCCATTTATTGGATTTTGCAAGAATATCTCCTTTAGAAAAACAATTGCAAACCACACCTGAACTTTGATAACCAAGAATTCCGCCTGCATAAGAACTTGAGTTATTAATATTATCTGATGTAACTTTACCTTCTGAACTTGAATTTACGATAACCCCATCCGACAGATACCCGGCTATACCACCAGCAAATATTTCTTGCAACCACGCATCGTCTTCCTGAGCACTTGCCATAATGTCGCCGGTAGAAGTACAATTCGACACATTGCCTTCGTTTAGTCCGACAATACCTCCGGCAAATCCTGAATTTGAAAAACTTATCATATTAACAGAGTTGACCTTAACCCCTGAAGTACAGTTGACAATTTCTCCTTTTGAATATCCGGCTATTCCCCCGGCTATTTTTCCTGTAATTTTACCGGAACTGCTACAATTCTTAATTGTTCCACCGTCTAAATAAGCAACAATACCTCCATTTGCTCCAGGCATCAAATACCCAACATATTCCTTATAAGTCGTTGTATTTATGCATTTCCAGTCAACAGTCAGATTCTGAATAGTTGCGTCTTTGACGTATCCAAAAACACCGGCATAAGTCATTGGAAATGGAGTTGTTTCGTTTCCAATTTTTATATTCCCTATCTTTTTATTATTACCATCGAAATTTCCGGCAAAGGCATTCATATTGTTGAAATCAGTGGGGATTCCAATGGGCATCCAGTCAGTTTCATTAATAAAATCAAGATCATTTACCAGTTTGAATGATTTATTATTCCACCTTTTGTTTGCAAGATTAATACTGTCTCTGTAATTTTTCAGATCCTGAACCGTATAAATAAGGTAGGGATCCTGAATTGTACCCGTACCTTTGGGTAATTTCTGCTTAATATCATCTACAGGGTCATCTGTTTTACACGAAATAAAACCAAGAGAAATAAACATTAGGATGTAAAGTGTCTTTTTCATTAAAATAATATTTGTGTTTATTTAAAATTACATGCGTGTTGATAAAGAATAGATAAAAATGACAAAGTATCAATAAATAGTAGTAATTGTTGATTAAATTATTAAAAAAAAACATTCTACTCCCCGTAACCTAAAACTGGCTCTGAACGCTGGCCGTATGGCTCCGGCCTATGGTCGGTGAAAATTAATGCTCTCGCTTTTAATACTATATTCTAATTTGCAAGACAGGAGCATTGCATTTTCCGCGACATTCTCACTGCCCCTCGTTTGTAACGAAGGGTTAATGGTTCGTTGTTTATAACAATAATTTCTTTGAATAGATTATTTTTGTTTCGACATAAATGGTATTTTCAACGAATGAACATTAAACCTAAATCTTCTAGAATCCCACCATAACTAATTATTTTTTAGTCTAAAACCATAATGAGTGAACTATTGGACAAAGGCCGCCCGAAAGCCAAATAACTCTGTATGAGTATATGGGCTCATGGAATTTCGAAAAGCAGAGCGACAATACTGAGCATCTTGGATCCAACTACCACCTCGAACAATACGGCGTGTACCATAAGCACTTCCAGTTGGATTAGTTTGTGCTGAAATAGGATAAACACCTTCCCAATCGGAGCACCACTCTTGCACATTGCCATGCATATCGTACAAACCATAAGCATTGGATGAGTAAGTACCTCCTGGTTGAGTTTTGCCAGTTGATGAATTAAAATTTGCTTGAAGGTTGGTTAAATAAGTGCCTGTACTGAAAGGAGTATTAGTTCCTGCACGACAAGCATATTCCCATTGTGCCTCAGTAGGAAGTTTACCTCCCAGATAGGTAGCAAACTCAGTAGCTCCATACCATGTTACATTTATTACAGGGTTATTTTCATATCCAGCCACAGGTATCCATTGTGATCCACTGTAATGTAATCCCCAGTCATATATATTCGAGCTACTATAAATCAAAACTTCAGTGGGATATGCACCTAATAAGTAAAGTCCATCACTGCCTATACCTTTAGCATTCAAGAAGGCAGCATATTGCGCATTGGTTATCTCGTACTTACTCATGCTGTAGGCACTTAGCGTTACAAAGTGCTGTACTTCGTCAGAACTACCAGATGTGCCCATCGCAAAGGTGCCCGTAGGAATGGCAGAGGTCGGTATGGTCGTGAAACTAAAATTGATAACCTTATTGGCGGTAGGTATATCGGGCACAGAAGAAATGTAAGTATCCGAAGTAGCGGTATAAAGTAACTGGTCACCAACGGAATAAGTCATGGTAGTAGTTGTTATTGGTGTCGCTTTGTTTTTCTGTGGTGCGTATACTTCTGTTTTTTTATTGCTCATAAATATAATTTCTGCTTGGATAACGGTACTTCTCTGACTTTGTAGTTTGGTAGAATACGCATATCCTTTGCCCGATACATGGATGGCATATATACCTGTGGGCAATGACAGTTCAAAGGCATTGTCGCCTTCATCCAGATTGGAGGTTTGTCTCACTACCTCCCCGCCATCAATGGCATAAACATAAACTTGTGCACTACCTGCTTGCTTAGCATAAAATATCAATGTAGATTTTCCAGTACTTGCATTTTGTCTAATTCGAATGCCATCATTGTTAACACTGATCGCATCAACAGCGTTTGTTTGATCTGTCAAAGTCAAGGTTAAGGTGTTTCCATTTGGGACAGTTACTGTTGTATTCTTTGTTAGGTTTTGTACTTGTATACTACCTACCGAAGTCGTAACACCCGAAGCCGTAAAGCCGATGGTGTAATTAAGTGCAGAACTCTGTGTGGTGGCTGCTAGTAACAACATTGTTGCCAAAGCAGAAGTAATAAAAGTTGATTTTGTTTTCATAATTATGATTGAAATATTAATACGTGTAATTTGTTATCTTAATATTGTTACTAACTTTTTTAATGTAACCAAGTTCCAAAAATGGCACTATATCTAATTTCAGTTATTTGTTTTTTGTATTTTCTTATTTAATGATAATCTGTATTTTTTTGCTCCAACAACGGTGTTTTTTCTTTTTTCTGAATGGAACCTAACTACCGAGGCTATGGGCATTTGTCCGCCAGCTGGCGGAGGGAGCATTCGCTGTCGTGGAACGACATAGTGAATGCGAGCAAAACTACCGGATTGCACAGCTTGCACCGATCTATCGGGATCAGCCATCCAATGCCCCATAAAAATGTGTTAGCAACACGGTGTTTTTTTGATTCTAGTTGTTTGTTTACTACATATCATGATTAATCAAAATTACAAGTCTGTCCTTCGGAGAGATTATGAAAAAGTCTGTTCCTCCTCCGTCTTTATATGCATAATACGCTCCTTTTCTTGTTGCAATTTGTTTTATAAAGTCTTGTCTTGCGACAATTTCGCCTTTCCAACCGCTATAAATAGGTGTTACAAAGTCTAATATTTTCAAATCTTCTTTTTTCACAGGAGTCTTCGTCCATTTTATGTCTGATTCTGCCTTCTGTGGAAAAGTCGAAAAAAAGAGTGAATCTGGACTTGAAAAATAATTTGCTGTCTCTTGACTAAATTTATAAATGTACAATGTGTAACCTTCTCCTCGAATTCCCCATTCGTCATAACTGAATTCTTTCCAGCTCCAAAAAGATTTTCCAGTTAGCTTTGTTGTTTGTTCTTTTATATAAAAGTTCTCGGAAAGAGGAAATATCTGAAGTTCCCACGTCGCAAAAACAATCAACGTTGTCAGAATACAGATTTGTATTGTAAATGATTTTCTTTTTCCTGCTCTATATAATTTATAAAGTCGAATAGACCATATAACCAGTCCAGCTACAAGTACAACCATGAATAGTAGAAAATAAAATATAAGGTCTAACATTATGATTTTGTCTTTAACTGTTTCAACTTTATTTGTTGCTACGATTTTCGAAGCTTTCATAACTATATCTTACTATTCGCCCTCAAAGATAAAAACTATATTTCACATTAACAACAATTCTTTTAATATAATTCCAATTCCGGCTATAATTTCTTTTTGATGTACTAATCCGTTGGGTGTATGCTTATAAAACCTGCATCCGTTTGTTACAAACCGTACTGAAAAAACCGTTCCGAACTCTGAAGTTCAAAACGGTTCTATCAAAAAAAAATACCTATCTATTGGTTTTTTTATTCTCTGAAATTAAATTACAAAACTTGTAATTTCGTCACTCCATACACGCGAAGAGTCCGACCCGGCACCTGCAATACGGAAAACGTATTGCTTACCACTGATAAGCCCATCAATCAGTATTTTGTGTTTTGTAGACGTTTTATGTGTCCAGGCGGGTGTGCCTTCGGTTGGTACCTCAGCAAATTCAAACTCATAAAACATGGCTCCATAAATGGCGTCGCAGCTAATAACTACAGTCCCCTTGTTGTCGCCCATTTTAATTATCACATTTTCCGGTTTTGCCAATGCTCCGATTGCCGAAGGTTTTTTATTGACATCCAGCCCACTACTACTTATAATAACGCCATCGCCTTTGCTGATTAGCTGTACATATAAGCTCAGATCCTTCAGTTGACTTTCTAGCTTAGCCCGCCAACTGTTCTTAATAATCCTGTCGTCCTGACTTCCTTTTTCTGCCTTTGTCAGTGCTGCATTGTAACCCACAATTGTGGCTTTTACTTCATCCAGCGCCGGAATAGGTGTTGTAAAGTTCAGGTTTCCAGTCATGCATTCAATCACTTTCGTTCCTTTTACACTCAACTCGGTGTCGGTGTAATTTTTGGAAGAAAAATCAGTTGTTACTTTTTCTGTTCCCATTCTTTTGAACTTTTTTGTTTATATATTCCAATAGATAGATATTTTTTATTGCATAAGCATATTGATATTTTATTATTTGATTTTTATTACTGCCTCCGAATTTTCAATACTTCCATCACCCGGGTTTATTTCCAACCCGAAATTCAAAATACCTTGTTGGAAATGACTCATTTCCATATTACTTTTTTATAAGTGCTGTTGGAAATAAGTCAGGTGCTGTTGGAAATGACTTACTTCCTTATTGCTTTTTTCTAAGTGCTGTTGGAAATGACTTGTTTCCATATTACTTTTCTGTAAGTGCTGTTGGAAATGAATCAAGTGCTATTGGAAATGACTTACTTCCTTATTGCTTTTTCCTAAGTGCTGTTGGAAATAACTTGTTTCCATGTTACAATGAATCAAATGTTGTTGGAAATGACTTAAGTGCTGTTGGAAATAAGTCAGGTTCCATTGGAAATGAACCAAGTGCTGTTGGAAATGCGCTAAGTGCTGTTGGAAATAAACTGTTTCCTTGTTACTACAACTCAAGTGCTACCCGCAACTACTTCAGATAATCAGCCTGTTACCTGTTTTTCGGTTTTTTGAAGGCATTTTTCCGCTGAAAAAACCCCTTTTGCTAAGCCTTTTTGTTAAACGGTGTAAAGGAAAGGAGTTTTCAACTCAAAAACAATAGGACATATGACTCATTTTTTGAAAATATTTAAGAGAAACCTATTACAATATCATAAATTAATATATCTTTGCCGCGTGTTAATTTTAAGCAGATAAACAACGGTAGAATAATGGCCTGCTGTTTATACAAGCCAACCCGGTCGACTAAAAAAAATACTAATTAAAAAATCCTGATTATGGAAACAAACTTTGAAGCTTTACAAAATAAATGGAATGGCATTTTTACGCCCGGATTATCGGAAACAAACAATGAGTCGACGGTAAAACAGTCCGGCGGACTTCTTCTTTTGGAGCAGGTACTGCAGGTAAATCAATACAACTGCACCCTGTTCGATTTGCAGACAAGACGGTTTATTCTTCACCACTCCAATCATAACCGCATGTTGCTGCGCGTGTCGGTAAACACGGCCAAACTGCAAAACTCCAATGACGTGAATGAACTTACCCACTCCGACGACCTGGAATATACAATGAGCGCTGAGATTGAAGCGTATAAACAGCTTATGGCATTGCCACCCGATAAACAAAGCTGCTTTGTGGCGTCGTGTTTCAGGCGACTGAAGAACAGACATGGTGGGTATGAAATATATATGCAGAGTGTGTCGGTGATAATGGATGAGCAGAAAATTAAACCAATTATGCTATCGATAAAAGCGGAACATATTCCGTTTATGGAAGAGGCAATGTACCTGAGATTGCGCAAAAAAGGATATTACTCGGGGAACAAAGGCTGCGGCAAAATAACAAATACCCTGCAAAAAGAACTGCAACTCACACAACGGGAAATGGAGATTATCTGGCACTGTGGTGCCGGGGTGAAACAGAGCTCTATGGCCGAATTGTTTCACACAAGTAAGAAAACAATCCGCAACCACAGCAGCAATATACGCGCTAAACTGGGCGAAAGGACCTTGTATAAAGCCTGGAAACTGGCCGATAGAATGGGGTTGTTTGACGAAAAGAAAAAGGAAACGCTAAAGTAAATGTGGGTTGATACCTGAGTTTACGGAGTGGATGGACATAGTCCTGAAATCTTTGTAACAAAGATTGATTTGCATAAATTGAACCACGTTGGTAGTGACATCTACCCCTTTAAAAGAAAGATATGAGAGCAACGCTCCTGAATTTTCAAATCGTCATATGATCGGAACGACTATCAATATGCAGGTTACAATTATTTGATAAAAGGCAAAATCGAGGGACGTAGTCCTGAAATCTTTGTAACAAAGATTGATTTGTAGAAATTAAGCCACGTTAGTGGTGACATCTATCCCTTTAAATGAAATAAATTACCACTCCGCCTGCTTATAAAATTTCCCTGTACGTTACTCCACAATTACCTTGGCCGTAGTGCAAACTCCATCGGGAGCAATAACCCGCACAATACAAACTCCTTTCGATAAGTCCGCAGCCGGAATAATCAATTTATCGGCATGTACACGGGAAGAAAAAACTTTCTTCCCCGACAATTCAAACACTTCAACCGCCGCCACCGAACCATTTACAACAATTTGTTTTGAAGTGGTCGAGAAACAGACCTGAGCTTGAATGTTATTTTCCGATACCGGTGCAACAGCCGTATTAGTGGCTTTGTATTCGTACGCACCTAAATCGGGAGCTACGCCTGAGAAAGCATATCCCACATTGGTTCCCTTGTCTATCATGGAGCTGGTTGCTTTGAGGTGAAGCAGCGTAACTTCGGGCAACGACCCATCAGCCTGACGGGGGTTAAGCATTACCGAGTAATCGAGACTTACAAAATCGGTTGTGGCACAGGAAAATCCTGTATTCCAGGTATTATATGCCTGTGTAACCGTTTTACAGGCAAGTGTATTGGCTTTTGCACTTGTAAGCGAAGCACAGTTCTTTATAATTAATGTACCGTAACTACTGTTGGAAAAGCCGTAGTTGTAGCCGTTGTTATAACTTGTGCAGTTATAAATTGTCATGATTCCGTTATTGTTATTCTGGTCGAATCCTTTTACAGGATTACCTACCGAAACACAATTGTGAAGCGTAGCATTATTGGCTGTATAATTTCCACCGAGTTTAAATCCATTGCCGTTACCATAATTCGTCATCACAAAGTTTGTGCTTTTAAACTGGTAGAACCAGGAAGCACTATCGGTTTTGAAACGAATATGTTGTTTCATATCAAATGTGGCAGGAGTCATTGAAAAACACCAGCAACTATCGTAAACCGTGTTACCAATTTTTTCGTAACTATCCCAACCATCGTCACCATTCCTCCACGACCGACATCCTTTGTAGGTGTTTGTTCCCGTGTTTGTGTATTGTTTGTCGGCAAAACCATCGGCATTTCCACCATAGTCGGGCGAAGCTGTTCCACCTGTTTCGTAATCGAAGTTTTCGTACGAATCGCAATTGAGAATAAGGTTATCGCTACCTGTTTTCATTTGCATACCGGCATCGCAATTCCAGCGGGTAGTGCAAAGTTCTATTTTATTATTGCTTCCGGTAACCTGCAAGCCATTGTCGCCGGCTCCCTGCACGATGATGCCTTTGAAGTGAACGTAATTTCCTGCAAGTTTCACTCCCTGATTACTACTGTTGTACGGTTCGGTACGAAAATCGAGAATTGGAATTTCGTTTTTGTAAGCACCTATAAAAATAAATTTAGCCGAAGTGCCCGATTTGGATATTTGTTGCAAGCTGCTGAAACTATACATCCCATCGCGCAACAAAACAGAATCGCCTGCAACAAGCGATTTGGCTATGGCGGTTGTGAAGTTTAAAGGAGCAGCAATGGTTCCTGCTGCAGTACTTGTACCGGCAGGCGATACATAATATGTGGTAGCGAAAAGCGTATAACTAAATGTCAGCAACAGAAATAAAGAAAGTTTTTTCATGATTTTCATTTACAGTATTTTGATGCTGCAAATTTAGTGACACAAGCTGTTGCCCTATGTGGATTAATTTACCTTTAATGTGGAGAATCTGAACAGTTCAGGCATCTTAACACGAAACGGGGATGGATAAAGTAAATTTATATACAAGCTTCTTTATTCTCAGAATCCTTTTGTGGATTCAATGTAAATAACCGCGGGTATAACCCGTGGGTAATGCACAACCCTATTTCAGAACCCTGAAGGGGTTCAATGTAAAGATCCTATTATTGAACCCCTTCAGGGTTCTTGTCTGTTTTCAGTCTACACCACGGGTTGCACCCGCGGTTATTTACATTCAAGTCCTTCGGACTTAAAAAAGTATGAGTAAAACCCCATTTTTCAACCTCAATCAATACCCTATAAATGGCGATTATTTTGCCAAAATAGAACACAATTATGCCAACTGCTTTTACGTATATCATTTTACGGAATTTTCCGGTTGAATTATTGTCTGAAAACACATCTGTATGTATTACATATTATCCTGTTTATATACTGATATACTGACACTTATAAAACACCGATACTGTTCATTTTAAATTCATAGATTACGTAAAAAATACATCAATATTTAATAATCTGAAATTATGCTTTAAAACATGAATCAATTATTAGTTTATCCTTGCGAATTGAGTTATTTTTGTGTTCCCAAAAAGATAAATGTACAAAATACAATTAAAATAAATTTATTATGACAGTTCAAGAATTAAAAGTGGCTTTTGAAGCAGCTTACGGCAAAGTAGCCGAAGCAGTGTATTTCTCTCCGGGACGTGTAAACCTGATTGGTGAGCATACCGATTACAATGGTGGATCTGTATTTCCATGCGCATTGAGTTTTGGTACGTATTTGTTGTTGGCCAAAAACGACAAAAAAGTAATGAACTTCAAATCGTTGAACCAACCTGAAATCATTTCGCTTGGTTTCGATCAATTGACTACTCCGCTTGACAAATCATGGGTTAACTATCCACTGGGAGTTATTGCTCAGTTCGTTAAACGCGGCATTGCTATCACCGAAGGTTATGACATTTTAATTTGGGGTAATGTACCTAACGGTGCAGGTCTTTCTTCTTCAGCAGCATTGGAAGTTGTTACTGCTTATGCATTTAACGATCAATTGGGAACAGAATTTAATCGTACTGTGTTGGCTCAAATCGGTCAAAAATCAGAACACGAGTTTGCGTTGGTAAATTGCGGTATCATGGATCAGTTTGCTTCGGCTAACGGTGCTAAAGACCACGCTATTCACCTGAACTGCGATACATTGGAATTCGAATTGGTTCCTGTAAAACTCGAAGGCGTAAAAATTCTTATCTCAAATACGCACAGTCCACACAAACTGGATTCAGGTGCTTACAACCAACGCGTGGCTGAATGCAAGAAAGCTGTTGAGCAATTGAACACTGTTCGTCCGTTGAAATATTTAGCTGAATTGACCGAAGCGGAATTCAAATCAATCGAATCAGCTATTACTGATCCAGTTGCTCAAAAACGTGCCCGCCACGTTGTTGGTGAGGTTCAACGTACTTCTGACGCTGTAAAAGCATTGAAAGCAGGTGATTTGACTTTGTTCGGACAATTGATGAATGCTTCTCACGTTTCATTGCGCGACGATTATGAAGTAACCGGTCCTGAATTGGATTGCATGGCTGCCGAAGCATGGAAAATAGATGGTGTTATCGGTTCACGTATGACCGGTGGTGGTTTTGGTGGATGTACTGTTTCATTGGTAAAAGATGAAGCTATCGATACATTTATCAAAGAAGTGGGTGCTGCTTACGAAGCTAAAATCGGCATCAAGCCTGAGTTCTACATTGCCGAAATTGGCGACGGAGCTTGTAAATTATAATTCATAATTAGTAATTCATAATGCATAATTTTGTCATCTGTTGACGCATAGTTAAGTTCTTAATTATGAATTGTGCATTATGAATTATGCATTAATATAAAGTATGAAGACAGTAAAAGAATTAGAAATAGAATTGAACGGTAAACCGGTATCGCTTTACACTTTGTTCAATAAAAACGGCATGTCGGTAGATATTACCAACTACGGTGCAAAGATTATTCGCCTGATAGTGGCCGATAAAAACGGTAAGTTCGACGATGTGGTACTTGCTTTCGACACACTTGAAGAAGTGATTGAAAAAGAGATTTATTACGGTGCTGTTTGCGGACGTTTTGCCAACCGTATCAAAGACGGTAAGTTCAGTATAGACGGCGTGGAATACACTTTGCCTATCAATAACGGAACAAACTCATTGCATGGTGGTGTTCACGGTTACAACGAAAAGGTATGGACTGTAAAATCGGTATCACAACAGGAGTTGGTGTTGGAACTTTTCTCACCTGATGGTGAAGAAGGATATCCGGGTAACCTAACAATTACCTGTACCTACATTTTGAGCGACGATAACGAAATCAAAATGCACTACGAAGCTACAACTGATAAACCAACTATTATTGGTTTGACTAATCACTCGTACTTCAACCTCAAAGGGGCCGGAAACGGAACTATTAAAGATCATCAATTGCAAATCAACGCCGATTTCTATACCGTATTAGACGAATCTTTTGCTTTAACCGGCGAAATTCGCCCGGTAGCCGGAACTCCATTCGATTTCCGTCAACCTACTGTTATTGGTGAACGCATCGACGACGAAGCATATGTTCCCGGTTGGGGAATTGACAACAACTGGTGCTTGCGCAAAGAACAAGCAGGTGACTGTGTGTTGGCAGGAACTGTTTACGAACCAACTACAGGACGTAAAATGGAAGTGTTGACAACACAACCCGGTATGCAAATATACACAGGCAACTGGATCGAAAATCAGGTTGGTAAAGAGGGTAAAATCTACGACCGTCAGGATGCTATTTGCTTAGAAACACAAGGCTTCCCTAACTCACCAAACATTCCTTTCTTCCCAAGCCCGCTTTTGCGCCCGGGTCAGAAATACGACGAATGGTGTGTGTATAAATTCTCGGCAGAATAAAATATCAATTGACAGTTTACTGTTGATAATGAAAGGCAGAACTCCTCCGTGATAGTTCTGCCTTTTTTAATGCTTGAAAATGACATTTTTTTGAGATTAATTAAAAATAATATTCATTTTTATTTGCTTAATAAAATAATTCTCTTAAATTTGCAGTATTATTAAACAAATATTAATCATTAAAAGTACGTTTATGAAAAAAGCGATGTTTATTCTCTCAACAGTATTGCTATTTGGCCTTTTGTCATCATGTAGCACCGATGAACTAACAGTAAAAAAGAACTGGACATTCACAGTTACAACAGTTACAACCTACTCTCCTGACATTACTGAAGCTGGTCCACAAACTTTGGTAACTACAGTTGACAGAGATGGTCTTACTGAACTCGAAGCCGAGGCAGTGGCAGTGAGTATGAGATCAAGTCAAACCACAACAATGCAAGGCATTACAATGACAATTACTGTGACTGTTACTAAAGCAGAGAGAACCACGAAATAATAAACGAATACAACACAAAAAAACCGCCGGAGATGAAGAATCTTCGGCGGTTTTTTTGTTAGATAAGAGTTTATCTTTTCATCATTTTATAAAAATGGGTTTCGTGATTGTACGAAACCTTTACTAAATAAATTCCTGCATCCTGATTTCTGAAATTCAGTATAATTTCGTCCGATTGACTGGTTTGTTTTACATTTACTAATCGACCAATCGCATCGTAAACTGAAATCACAGCTCCACTATTCAAATCCTTGCTTAACGCAACATGTAACAGATCGTCAATCGGATTAGGAAATAGTTTTACGTCATTAGTGTTCAATGAACTTAATCCAACATGGATACTAACCGTGACATTCAAGCTGGCTGCGCTTCCCTGACCGCAACTATTAACTCCATACACTGAGATAGTTCCCGTTGGAGCAGCAAAAGGTGCTATTTGCACTGTAATGCTATTCGTGGTACTCATTCCGATAAATCCAATCGGTAAATTCCAGATATAGAATGTTGCGTTTGGAATTTCGGGAATAGAATATACGAGGTTTGATGCCCCCCTTGAAACGGCTGTTTCTCCCGAAATAGCCGAAGCTGTAGCAGGCAGTTCGTTTACAGTCATTATTACCTTATTCGAATAACTCACACTATCAATTGCACACGGATCGGTTGAAATAACCCGGCATGAAATAGTATCACTTCCCTGCAACGTACTTATGCAAAGCGTATCGGCATTTCTGCCCGTAAGTTCCAATCCATTTCGTAACCATTGGTAACGTGGAATGCCACCATTTGAAACATGGCTATCAAAAACGACCGTATCACCCCTGCAAATCATAGGCGATGGCATCACCATGATTTGGGTTGAAACTACAACAGGTGAATTTCCGGCAATAGAACCATAGGTATCAATCAGGGCGTTGGGAGATCCTTCGTTGAACGTGAGTTTATTCAACCTCACTCCTGCCCATGATCCATACGTAAAGCCGGATTTTGGAAGAAACTTCAGCTTAACCAATACACCTGCCTTCCGCACAAATGCTGAGCCGGAAGCTGCCAAACTAATACTACCCGATGTTTCATGAATTGCCGACATCCATGATTGTATAGCTGTGCCTTCAGAGTTTATGCCAACAAAACTAAGTTTGTCAGCATCGTAATTCAGTTCGGCCTGTAACGACTGAATAGAATCGGCTTTCGGTACTGATTGAAGATAAACCGGATATTCAACAACCTGACCAAACCGACAGATGGAAGTATCAGGTGTAACGACTTTTGTATCGAAAATAGTGAAGTTATTCGTATAAGCAGGTGCTCCTACCGAATCGACAACCGTAACCTTCACATTGCCTCTTTTACATGCAGTAAGCATACCGGATTGACTAATCTTAGCAACAGTAGTATCGCTTACCAGCCATTTCAACGGCAGAATTGCTTCACCTCCAACATTTAATCCCAATGTTTCGCCCACAACAAGCGTCCCAGCATCCGGATAAATGTAACGCCATGAGAATGTTTTACGGGTAAAATAACCATTGGTATTTGTTGCCAACAAACTTTCGTTGAACAGAATCTTTTTCAACTCAAGTTCGGTGGAATTTGAATTATTCAGCACTTTGAAACGCACATAGAGTAAAGTTCCGGAACCGCTCAGGGAGATTGTTCCTGCAAATGCAAGAGTTATATTTCCTGTTGAACGCTGCATAAAGACAGAGCCCGTTTCAAGCAATGTTCCCGCTTGAACAACAGAAATCACCGACAATACATTGGTATTGAAACCAAGTTGAAAACTTCCGGATGTAACATCCAAACCGGTTAAGTCGGAAGTTAGAACAGGAACATCGATGTACAATCCTTCCCATTGAGTCAGATTAGTTGGAATACTTAATCTAAGCGGTCGGATTTCAATGTTGGAAGTTGTATCGCGTACACCCAATACATCCACAGCAACGGCCTTCACATTACCAACAGCCTTTGCTGTCAACAGTCCATTTGGATCTATTTCGGCGAGATTGCTATCAGTTACCGACCATGCATACGGACCTGTGCCTCCACTTACATTCAATTGAAGTTGTTCTCCTTTTGCAATGATATTTTGATCGGGATAGACAGTTATTGTTGGTGCAGAAGCAATCGAAACATTACCCGATTTAAATGTCAAAGACGGAGTGCTTTCGTTGAGGTAATTATGTGCAGCATCTGTAAAACTAATCGTTGTCCAGCCGGGTCTCAATACTTTCCACCGGAATACAATAAACTTTCCGGAGCCTGATAACGGAACTGTACCAACGGCAGCCAGCGTAACTATCCCTGATAGTGAAGTATTCATTATCGGAGTGCCAAAAGCCTGACTTATCGTTTCGGAAGTGACCACAGAAACAGGTTGAAAATAATACGGGTCAAACCTTAGCTGAAACGAATAGGAATAGACTTCCCTATTGGTCAGGGTGCTGTCGGCATACAATGGCATGTCGAGAAAAGCACCCTGAACAGAAGTTGTATCAGGCAAACGAATTCCAACAGTCTGAGCCTGCAGGAGCCCAATAGGCAATTCCAACAGCAAAAGGAAGATGAAATACAGAATATTAATCTTCTTCATGGTTGTATTTTTTTATTTTCGAACCTGAAATACCTGAGACTGTGTATAATTAGCCGTTTGCATCCGAACAATGTAAGCACCCGGTTCAAACGAATATTCGTTATTCTTTATCTGCACAGTATAAGTTCCACTTGCTGCTGATTGATTTCTCAGCGTAGTCACTTTTTGTCCAAGCATATTGAATACATCAATGCGTATCCATTTCGATGAATCGTCCAAATGATAGGTCAACCTTCCTTCGCCAACAAACGGATTCGGATAAACAGCATCCATACCCTGAGTTGTTTCGTTAGGAACAGACAAAGCTGTCGGACTCTTCATTATAGTAATTGTCCCCGACATGGCTGCAGAGCTGAAATCCTGCTCATTAATCAGGAATTTATCGACACTCACATCTGTAACAACCGAATTTGGAGCAATAACTTTGAACTTCAGATTTGCAAGAGTTCCTGAACCATTTAATGCCACAGTTCTGGCCATTCCAATTGTGATAAGTCCATTGACATTATCAACCTTAAATTCCATAAACATGGATGATAAGAGATTTTCGACTCCGACAGCCTGCAAATAAAGCGGATTGAAGCGGATTACAATGTCAGCACCTAGCATACCATCCATGGTAGCTACCAAAGGAACAACAGTTGACTGATTTGCTTCACTTACTGTAGCATTTCCAATTGATAAAGCCACATTATTGAGTTCAACAACAGATTTCTTCACTTTATTGACAGGAAATGTAGCATCAATACCAACAACATACTGCAAAATAAGGGATGCATCGTAGGCTGTAATACCACTTGTTCCGCTCACATCGGCAACTTGTTGCTGAGGAGCAGAAAGCGTTATCAAGCTTACAGCATGTTTCAATACCAACGAGGCATCATAAGCCTGAACCAGGCCATTGAGACTAACATCGCCCATGATTGGATTCAAAGCTCCGGTTGTTTTCCAGGGCGAGTAATTCACATTACTTGTTACATATTGTTGCTCAACAGTTGTTGATGGATTTATATCGGACAGAATTGGACCACTATTACTTCCCCACCAGCATTGATTGGCATCGATTGTAAATGATTTATCCACATTATCGACAGCATAATAGGTGTTTTCGCTGAAGTCACAATTTGTCAATACAGGATTAGAAGCAGCAGTGGCTTTCACCCCGTAATTGTTGTTATTGAAGTTACACTTTTCGATTGTAGGACTTGCACTTGTTGTAAGTACCCCTGCATCGGCAAATCGAATAACGCAATTCTTTAATTTACAAAGAGGATCGAGCGACTGATCGGTAAAATTCAAACCCGTCCAACTGGAATACCATTCGGCAACATTTGATTTAGTTGCCGTGCTATCCGAATTACTATCGCCACCGTAGAAGTCGTCCTTAATACTTGTAAAGACAATAATGCTGTCGGGGGTTGAACCTCCCAATGCAGTTAATCCTTTTGAGATATCAATTTTCGAATTTTCCCAATAGCTATTTCGTTGGAATTTACATATTACTCCCGAAGCAATGTTCAATGAAGCACTTGTCCCGATAGAATAATTATTGAAGAAATACGGAATATTGTTTTTACCACCAAAGGTTCGTTTCGGCAATGTCACATCCTGTGTCAGTACTTCATCCCGTACTTTGATAACCTTATACGTACTTCCCGAAATAACGTTTCCAACGGTAGAAACCGGATAAGATACCAGTGAAATCTGGATAGGAACATATTGCAGGTTATGGAAGATACAACTGTCAATTCCTGGAGCTGAAACACCATTCATATCAACCCCGCAATACAAATTTTCAAAGCGAACATTCTTAATTGTAGGTGAAGCACTCATGGCTACCGTTCCAATGTTTCCGTATTTGAAAATAGCATTATTGACAGTACTAGCGTCATCGCTCACATCATTAAATGTGATCCAATTGCCCGACCAACTCTGATTATAACCATCGGGAGCTTTCGAAGCAGCACCATCCTGATTCGTATCTGCCGGATTTCCGTAAGTGTCATCGGCAGCATTTGTAAATACAACCGGATTCATTTTTGTTCCCTGAATTTCCAAACGGCCATTTACTGCAAATCCATTAGCATGATTTCCCGTATAATACTCGCCATGCGAACCAGTTGCCGATTTAAATACAACTCCGGCCGGAATTGTAATGGTAGTTCCCGAATTCACCGTGCAGGTACCCTCCATGAAATAAGAAATATTATTATAACCTGCAAAATTGCGGATTGGAATCACTGCCGATTGCGAATATGTTTCGGGAATAACGGTTAAGGCCATGTAGCCCACATTCAATGCCGAACAATTTGTAAATACCGGACTTGAAAACATACCAAGCTCAACAGGTGTAAAAGCAATGTTATAGAACTGCGAATTCTTTATATCCGGATTAGCCGAACCAATAATTGTTCCACCGTAAGCACTTGTAAGTTGAATAAGACAACTGTCGACTGTGGCATGTGAATTTTCAATGCGTATGCCCGTTGCCGGGTAAGAAATCTCACAATTCCTCAAATAATTCACCGAGTCAGCACTCAAACTGTTGTTAGAAAAACGGATACCACCAAGTGGTGGATAGTAATAATCGGCATTTCCCCAATCACCTTTTGACGGCGATGTGCTATTGCCATCATTGTTTGAATCTCCCCCTCTTGAATCATCTGCATACGAGGTGAAATAAATCTTGTTCGAAGCAGTACCTTTTGCTATCAGATTACCATTCACATCAATGCGCGGACTTTGCCACCAGTTTTCCTGTCGGAATTTTATTACAACACCGGGCTGAATCGTCAATTTTGCATTGCTTGAAATAATCAGATTACTAACTATATAAGCAATATTATTGATACCTGCTATATTGCGTGAAGCAAGAGAAGCTAATGTTGAAAGCGTACCTTCAATAATTTTAATGGCCTTGCTCTTATTCGAAACAAATGAAATATTACTTCTCAAATCCGGGTTTGACGTCAATGATATAGCAATCGGGTCAAGATTACAGTTTTGTACAACCAAACTGTCGATAACAGGAGTAGAATTGCCATTACAATAAATCCCGTAATTGGAAGTATTTGTTATCAGCGCATTTTTAAGTTGCCCGCCTGCGTTTTCAAAAGTTACACCACCCTCATTGGTATTCCCTGCATATTTTACATCAATAAATCGGAATTTACAATAAGCATCATCGCTTGTTGACCTGTACTTGATAGATCCCCAATCGCCCAGAGCAGGAGTTGATGCATTTCCATCTCCGTTGGAATCGCCGGGATTACCGGCATTATCATCTTTTATGGATGTAAACACAACCCGTTGAGTTGAAGTTCCATCGGTTTTCAGTCCACCATCTACAAATATGCTGCTTCCGCCACCTGGATTATTTACTTTGATAACAACACCCGGTTCAACATTGACGTAGGTCCCGGAATTAATTGTCATATCCGAAAGCAACACATAACTGATATTCGTAAATCCTGCCACATCCCGTTTTTTGATGGTTCCATTCAAACAGACATTGCCTCCCAGCAATCCCATAGCCCGCCAACCCACATTGGTAAAAGTAATACCGGAGATAGTAGGATTGGATGGACCGGAAATGTTGATAGGTGTATACTGAATGTTGACCATGCTGTTATTCGTAAGGGTTGGACTGGCCGACCGATAGCATGATATGGCATACTGCAAATCTTTAAACTCACAGTTGGAGATTGTAGGGCTTGCATCGATTATCCCCACTGCTGTATTGTTGATATATTCCGTATTACTGCATGTAGAGAAGCCAAATGAATTTATTTTAGCATATTTAATACGGCAATAGTTCATTGTTCCACTACTTCCGGAATTGAAAATGAGACCACCCCAATCGCCTACAACCGGCGACGAAATGGTTCCATCCTTATTACAGTCGGCCGGGTAACCATAGTTATCGTCCCTTGCCGACGTAAAGTTGATAATACTGTCGGCAGTTGCATTTGCGATAAGAGATCCGTTTACAATGATCCGGTGGTTATACCAATCGGTGGAAAAAGACTTAATCGTTATACCTTTATTAATTGTCAACGTTTTATCACTCGGGATTGTGATTTCATCCAACAGCAAATAGGTCATATTTGGGACAGTGGTTACCGATCTGATCTTCAAAGTGGCATTTGCTGTCAACGAACCTCCAATGATTCCAATGGCATCGTATGCATTATCGGAGAATGACATCGTATTATTGCTCATTACCGGATTTGCTTCGAACGACATGGCTATCGGAGTCATTTGGCTGGATCCAATCGTATTATTTGTCAGAACTGGATTCGAAGTGCCTTGCGTGTATATCCCAATATAATTGTTAGAGATAGTACATGAATCGATAGATGGACTAGCATTAAAAGTAGAAATTCCACCTTTGTTACCTGCTCCCGCATAGCGAACCATACAACGCCGCATCACACAACCTGCATCCTGACTGGCATCATTAAAATTAACACCGTACCAGTTTTGCGATTGCGGGGCAGTAGAAGTTCCATCTTTATTGGTATCACCCCCCCAGTTATCATCGAGATAGGATGTAAAATAAATATTTTCACCCACATGGGCTTTAGCAACTAAAGTGCCATCTATATTCAGCGCAGTACCGTTCTGAAACTTAAGAATGTTGCCCGATCCAACAGTAAGCGTTGCTCCTTCATGAACATTGAACCAATTGAAAAAATAGGGAATATCCACTACAGGCAAAATCATCGCATTGTATAACTCGTTGAAATTGATTTTTACAGCTGTGTAGTTATTTCCTGCAAAATTATTAACTCCTGTTACCGTCAGGTTGGAAGCGTTATTATAGCAAATTGGATAGTTACAGGAATTGATAGTCATACCACTAATAGCAGTATTTGTATTGTATTCCAACACAATTCCATTTCTGTAATTCTGAATTAAAACTCCCGAAAGCGTAATGTTAGCGTTTGAATTTCCATATACACCATCGTAATAATTTATTGCATCAGTGTTACTCGTGCTCAAACTTCCACCCGTCATATTTAAAATTCCGGATGCCTCAACATAAATTGCCTGATTGGATGAATTAGAAATATTTGTATTAACAAGATTGGTTGTTCCCTTGTACACATACAACCGTTGCGAATACATGATATTACAACTTGTCATGCTTACAGTGCCTGTATTGTAATAATCGCCGGTTTGAATTTGTCCCCAGCTTCCCGGTTGTGGGCTTGGGTTGTTCGACGTAAAAGTAACATTTGTTGCCGCCAGGGTTCCATTTACATACATGTTCACATTAGCATTGAACTTCAGTGTAACTCCCGATTCTATGGTGAGTGTAGCTCCCGGACTGATTTCCAGATTAGACGTTACAATGTAAGGGCTACCGCTTATGTTCAAAGTCGAGTCAAGCGATATAGTTCCCGAGAGGTCTGTTTGAGCCGATAATGTATTCAAAATCAGGCACGAGAACAAAAAGTACAAAACCGTACTTTTTGTAAAGTTTAGTAAGATTGTTTTCATACTTCTTTTGATTATTCAAAAAAACAGTAAAACAGAAGCAAAAATAATGTAGGAAACAGAAGAGTCTGTTTATAAGAGCTGGCAGATCGCTAAGGATCCAAAGTACCCCATATAGTTCATGCGCTATACGTCAACAGATACGAATTGATAATTCGTAAAACCGGAATCAAATCGTTTCGGGTGGTCTGGCTTTAAATAGTTGGAAAATGATTCCTTAAACCAGCAAGAAGTTGAAGGAATCAATAAAGATATTCAAGTAGAGGAGTATTCATAGGAGTTACAATTTGGATGATAGTGAATCAAAAAAAATTATACCTAGACTAAAGTGAAACAACAAGCTAAATAGAATGTTCAGGTTTTAGTCGTTATTTTTTCAGGTTTTGTAGCATTTTTTACAGTTCTTTCGCAATTATGTCAGTCAGGCAAGAACATATTTTAATTCTCATTGTTTTGGATAGTTAGGAATAGAACATTTTAATTTTGGGCAATTTGATGTTCAAAATAAGTCTGTTCAATTTAAAAACAGAAAACGAATTAGTACTAACATTTAAATTCAACGAATGAAAAAAAATTTTACAATTTTAATAGCAAGTGTACTATTGAGTATTCCATTGAAAGCTCAGTGGCAACAAACCTTAACCGGACAAAGTTCCTTATTGGATGCGGTGTGTGTCGTAAACGACAGTGTTATTTGGATTAAAGACCAAATGGGTGATAAATTTTCGATAACAAAAGATGCAGGCAAAACCTGGACTACTAAAAGTTTTCCAGTGGGCTTAGCATCGAATAGGATATGTGGTAGCCTATCGGCAGTGAGTGACAAAATCGCATTTGTAATTGTTAGCATGGCTTCTGCTACTGCTAATCCCGGTATTTATAAAACAACCGACGGTGGAGACACATGGGTTAGACAGGCAACAGCTTTTAACTCAGCTGCTTCTTTCCCCGACCTTGTGTATTTCTGGAACGAAAACGAAGGAATTATTGTTGGGGATGGTATTAGCACTGCTAACGGTATTCTGGAGATTTATACTACTACCAACGGTGGAACTCAATGGAACGCTGTTCCTGCAGCAAATATGCCATCGTCAGCTTCAACCGACTGGGGAATTAATACAAATAGTTTCATCCGTGTTCGGGGAAATACGGTTTATGTTATGGCCGGATCGGGTTGGATATACAAGTCAGCAAACAAAGGATTAAACTGGACTGCCATCAACACTCCGGCACTAAATAACGGATCGAATGCAAAATTTGATTTCAAAGACGACAACAATGGTTTGGTTTCAGTTTTTAATACAACAACGAAGACATCAGCTGTATATTCTACAACGAATGCCGGTGTAAATTGGATTAAAGTAGACTCAACATCTGCAATACGTGAAATCAAATATGTTCCAACGCTCAACACCTATTTTGGTACGAGCCTTACCGGACTTGCTTATTCAACTAACAACGGTATTTCGTGGACAAAACATCCTTCATTTATCAATGCAGGAGTTCAACCATTAAGTATTACACCATCAGGAACTATATTTGTTGGTGGCTGGAGTTATGTTTATAATACTTCCAATTATACCGGAGTAAATCTATCAGTCACAAAATCTAAATTAACCGGATCAAAAAGTATTGATCTTACTTTTAGCACCAATGTGGAATTGACAAGTGCTCAGGATACTGCAAACTATCTTGTAAACTACAGACTCAATAATGTTGCAACCTATACTAAGATTCCACTTTTATCAGCAACAGTTGATGCCACGAATAAAGCATTGGTTCATCTTGTGTCAAATGTTGATTTACCAATCGACACTTGCTTCATCAACGTCATCAATATAAAAGGGACTAATAATATTTCAGTTATCAATAAAAGTGCTTCGGCATATTCAAGCATTATCCGAACCAGTTTAACCGATTATTCATCTGTAAAATATGGATTAATTGGTAGTAGTTATTTCTTGAATAATACTTCAAATGGCACCAAAGCGCAATGGAATATTTGTTGGAAAGATGTCGTGAACAACATTCAGGCATCTGTTCCTGCTATTAGCGGTGGAGGTAAGATATTTACATGGAGTTTCCCGGCTGTATATCTTTTTGGAGGAATAAGTTCCGGCGATGGAATGTTCAAGTTCTGTTTAGTCAATACCGACAATACCCCTAATTGGGGTGTAGAGCCTGTTGGATATCCACAAACAAATGCATACACAGGAAGTGCAGTTGCTGATGTTGACAAAACAACTGACGGAGGAGGAGCTTTCACAATATTGACATCAGGGCTCGTAAAAAAATACAATCTTCAATTAATTATTGATCAAACTTCGGGAATCGACCAGATAACGCTTGATATTAATGGTGTTACAACAGCAACAAATTCTATCATTCGGAAAGATGAAGAAATTGTAGGGTACAGAATTTACAATGAATCCGGGAAATTGATAACAACCGTTGATTCACCTGCCGGATTGAATCTCCAGAACATCAAATCAACGCTACATAAAGGTGTATATCTGATGAATGCTAAATTGAGTACCGGACAATATTATAACTTCAAATTTGTTGTTCAATAGATGTTCATGTTCAACTTGTCAGGAATGATATTTCATTGACAGGTATTTAAATATAAAGCGCATAACTCTGAAAGGTTTCAGACTATGCGCTTTTGATTTTCCAAGAGCTCAACTCTATGCATTCCGTTTATTGAATTAAACCAAAGAATATCAAATCCTGCACATCTTCAATCAAAAAATCTATATTTATTCGTTGGATTACAGTTACTTTTGGCTGAAATTCATAACCTTGAATAAATACTGTATAGATTCATGAAAAAAATTACTTTACTCACTTCATTTCTTCTTCTTATTTCTTTCTCTCTCTCTGTCTCCAATGTAAAAGCTGATACCCGGCAAATGGAATACCTGAACCGTGGACTTGTTGCTGTAAAAGTTACGAGTGGAGTTTACCTCAGCTGGCGATTTCTGGGAACGGACAATGCAGCTACAGGTTTCAATATTTACCGCAACAACGTAAAAATTACAACCACCCCAATAACAGCAACAACCAATTATACTGATGCCAGTGGAACAACTACAAGCGTTTACAAGGTACTTCCTGTGCTCAATGGAGTGGAAGATACCGTGGGGGTAAAAAATGTCACTCCCTGGGCAGCCCAATATAAATCTATACAACTGAAACGCCCGGCAAACGGACGAACTGAACCTAATAAATACGGTAGTACAGGAAAGGCCGCTACAGGAAGTTATCCCACAGGACAACCTTATGGATATTCTCCGAACGATTGCAGCGTGGGTGATGTGGATGGTGATGGTGAATATGAAATTATCGTAAAATGGGATCCTTCCAACTCGCAGGATAATTCGTACTATGGCATAACCGGAAAAGTATATATCGATGCCTATAAACTCGATGGAACTTTTCTATGGCGTGTCGATTTGGGTAAAAATATCCGCGCGGGTGCACATTATACCCAATTTCTGGTGTATGATTTTGATGGTGATGGACTGGCAGAAGTCGTTTGTAAAACAGCCCCGGGAACGATTGATGGAAAAGGAAACAATGTTATCATGAACAGCGATGACCCTACTGCCGATTACCGTAGTATTGATACAACGCAAATAACCGGTTCCAAAATGGTTGGAACAATTCTGAATGGACCCGAATACCTGACTTTATTCGATGGAAAAACCGGAGCAGAACTGAATACGATTGCCTACAATCCACCACGCGGTTCACTATCGAACTGGGGTGATACATACGGAAATCGTTCCGATCGTTTTCTTGCCTGTGTGGCCTATTTGGATGGCGTTCATCCAAGTGCTGTCATGTGTCGTGGATATTATGGAAGAGCTTGCTTAGCATCATACGATGTGAAAGATAAAAAGTTAGTTCAGCACTGGTTCTACGATTCGGGTACAACTGCCGGAGTTGGGGCTTACGGACAAGGAAACCATAACCTCAGTGTTGCCGACGTTGATTCCGATGGAAAGGACGAAATAGTTTACGCTTCCTGTGTAATTGATGATAATGGAACCTTGCTATATCGCACCGGAATGGGCCATGGAGATGCTATGCATGTATCGGATATGGATTTAGACAATCCCGGTCTGGAAGTATACACAGTTCACGAAGAAACAGCTGCAACGTATGGATATGAGCTGCACGATGCCAAAACCGGAACGATGCTTTGGGGAACATTTACAGGTGCTGACAATGGTCGTGGAATGGCGGGTGATATTGATTCGCGCTATCCCGGATTCGAAATGTGGAGCTCGCTGGGCGGAGGAACATATACCTGCAAAGGCGTGTTGATTTCAAGCTCTAAACCTTCAACCAATTTCCGTGTGTATTGGGATGCTGACTTACAGGATGAGCTGCTGGATGGTGTAAGAATAACAAAGTGGACCGGAAGTGGTTCGTCAACTTTATTGACAGGAAGTGGCGTTTCGTCGTGCAACAGTACCAAAGCAACCCCTAACATTAGTGCCGATTTACTGGGCGACTGGCGCGAAGAAGTAATTCTTTGGGAAACATCAGATTCGAGCAAAATTCGTATATATACTACTACAACACCAACTACTTACCGTCTGTTTACACTCATGCACGACCCTGTTTACCGACTTGGAATTGCCTGGCAAAATGCAGCTTACAATCAACCTCCTCATTTGGGTTTTTATATCGGAGCCGGATTAGCAAACGTTACGCAACCTGATATCAAAATGATAAAATACAGTGCAACACAAACCGAAGTAAAAGCCCCTACAGCTAATGCTGCAGCAATTTATGCTTCAAACGGAGACCTGATGATTAATTCTACAGAAAATATCCATTCTGTTTCTGTCTATTCAGTTCTTGGCCGGTTAGTTTATCAAAACAACAACATTCAGAATCAGGAATTCAGATCTAAATTACCCGAAAACGAGCATTTGTTTATCGTAAAAATCAAAACGAATTCAGGAGTTCAAACCGGAAAAGTTATGAATTAAACTATAAATGGTAGTTTATACTATTTCATTTTTTTCGTCAACCATTTTCGCCGGATATAATTATCCAGACCAATAAGCATCAACGAGAGCAGAGCGATATAGGTGCTGAATGCATATATTGATTTGGTTGCTGACGAAAGCTGTATTTTCGGTAACCCGGGAAGTTCGAACTTAAAATTCATTGAAAAATAGGTATAGAACACGTAAACAGCTAGCCCTATCAACGCCAGTGAAACTCCCGAAATAAGGCATAGCCCAAGTACATACGCTCGTTTTTTCTTTCGTTCCACGGCGCGATACACCTCTGCCATCATGCGCAAATTGAAATCGGCTGAGAGTCGGGGAATTTCGGTCGATTGTAATGCTTTTATTATTGCTTTATCGTTATTCATATTCCTTTCGTCATTAAAACATATAATTTCTTTCTCACTCTGTAAAGCTTTACCTTTACATTCTCGGGGCTTAGGTCTAACACCCGGGCCAGTTCTGCCACCGATTTATCTTCGGTATAAAAAAGCGTAATCAGCGTTTTTTCCTCCACATTCAGTTTGCCGATTGCCTCTTCGAGCTTTTGCAGCTTGATTTCATTTTCATCAGGATCGAAAAAAGTTTCTATTGCCTCGTCGGGTACGCTTTCCATCATCGCTTCGTCCACCGTTGGGAACTCCATTTTTCGCTTCCTGGTGGCCGAAATGGCCGTGTTGTACGCTATCCGAAACAGCCAGGTGGAGAAACTGCAATCGCCTTTGAAAGTGTCCAGTTTTTTGAAAGCTTTCAGAAAACTATCCTGCGTCAGTTCTTCTGCATCTTCATTTGTCAGTACTATACGAACAATCAACGAGTGGATAGAGTTGCTGTACGAATTGACGAAATACGAAAATAAATTCGTTTCGCCGGCAAGTATTCGCTCTATGTAGTTTATCTCGTCCTGATTATTCATATATATATATAGTATAAGACGCAGACAGTCAATTTTGGTTACACTTTTTTATTGCAGAAATAAAAACAGAGGGAATGTGTAACCATTTTTGGGTTGCTGCGTCAAACAGTACAAAGAACGAAATTATTTACTTTAAAAACAAAAAATTATGATGGACTTTATTTCTATTCCATTGGTTGTTGGAATTATAACCCTTGGTATTTACAGATTGTTTGATTTATTCGTACGCAAAAAAGAGCGTTTGAATATTATTGAAAAGATTGGCGATAAATTTGACTCTTCCATGATTGAAAATAAGTTTTCATTTCCTTTTATTTCTCAGTCACCGGCCACTTTCGGAACATTGAAGATTGGTTGTTTATTACTGGGCGTTGGGTTAGGATTGCTCGTTGGATTCTTTATTTGTCAGGTGTATGTTTATGGGGCTATTCCTAATATCAATATTAATCATGATGCTTATGAGATTTCAGGTGTAATCTATGGAGCTTCGGTATTATTATTTGGTGGCTTAGGATTATTGGCTGCTTTTCTTATCGAAATGAAATACCTAAAAGAAAAAAAGGAAGAATAAAACAAGTATGTTCAAAAAACAGAAACAGTCCGAAAATACGAAAATTTCGGACTGTTTCTGTTTATATAAGTTTGATATTTATTTGACCTGAATCTTTACCTGGCTCTTTACATCAGCCGAAGAAGATGCATTGCAAAGCACAAATTCTCCCGGTTCCACCGTCCAATTGTGTGTAGCTTCATTGAAGAAAGCAAGGTCTTTTACCTTTACTTCCAACTCCACGGTTTGAGTTTCGCCTGCTTTGAGGAACACTTTTTTAAATGCTTTCAATTCCTTCGCTGGACGCACAACAGAAGCTTTGGGTTGTGAGGCATACACCTGAACAGCTTCTTTTCCGTCTACTTTACCAGAGTTTTTCAGTGTGAATGATAGTTTGATGGTTTCGTCGGCTGTATATTCCTTTTTATCGGAGGCTATTTTTCCGTATTCGAAAGTGGTGTACGACAATCCGTAGCCAAATGGGAACAGCGGTTTAATCTTTTTGGTATCAAACCAACGGTAACCCACCAAAATATCTTCCTTGTATTCTTCCCTGATACTGTCGCCGGGAAAAGCAATAGCACCAAACGAATGCGCACCGTAGTCGTTAAGCTTAGCAGCAAAGGTAAACGGCAACTTACCACTTGGATTTACGGTGCCTGAAAGCACATTGGCAATGGCATGACCGGCTTCCGAACCACCGTACCAACCTTGCACCAACGTAGTCGCTTTAGGCAACCACGGCATTTCGTAGGCATTGCCACTCAGCATGACCAACACAATGTTTTTATTTACCTTTTGTAGTTCAGCTATCAGTTCATTCTGACCAAAGGGCAAACCATACGAACGGCGGTCGTCGCCCTCGCTATCCTGCTGTGTGTTCTTGTTTAATCCACCCACGAAGATAACAATATCCGATTTAGAGGCCAGTTCAACAGCTTCCTTCCTCAATTTATCAGCATCATAAGGCGATTTATTCACTTTATCGTATGAAACAGCTCCCGAGCCATATCCCAGACTGAATTGAACTTTATCAGCACCGAATTTTTCTGTCAATGCCTGCAAGGCTGACACTTCACGTTTTGGTTTTAGTTCCGATGAACCACCGCCTTCTGTAAGCTTGCGGGTTGCATTTTCTCCGATTACAGCGATGGTTTTATACTTCGATGCGTCAATTGGCAATAAACCGGTTGTGTTTTTCAGCAACACAATTCCCTGCTCAGCAACTGTGCGCCCAACATTGTGATGTTCTTCGCTTGCCAACGAACCGTAAGGTTTGTTTACGTTCATGGCGGTACGGAAAATGAGTCGGAGGATGCGCGTGGCTTTTTCATCAACATTAGAAACGGGTATTTCGCCTGAGCGAAGCATTTTAAGGTATGGAACAGCCAGAAAGTAGCTGTCGTATGCGTTCGATTGGCTGAAAGTAAATCCATTTGTCCAGGTTCCCATTTCAATATCGAGTCCGTTGAGGGCAGCTTCTTTGGTATTGTGTGCCCCACCCCAGTCGGTAATCACACAACCGTCGAATTTCCATTCGCCTTTCAGAATTTTATTCAGTGTCAACTCATTTTCGCAAGCATATTGTCCGCGGATTTTGTTGTACGAACCCATAATAGACCAAACCTTAGCTTCGGTAACTGCTGCTTTGAATGCAGGAAGATAAATTTCGTACAAAGCACGGTCGCTAATCTGAACATCGATGCGGTCTCGCCATCTTTCCTGATTGTTGAGTGCAAAATGTTTCACACAAGCCGAAACACCATTCTCCTGAACACCCTGAATATACGGAATCACCATGCGCGAAGCCAGATAAGGATCCTCGCCCAGATACTCGAAATTACGACCATTCAGTGGTGAGCGATAGATATTCACACCAGGGCCAAGCAATACATCTTTGCGACGATAACGGGCTTCTTCGCCAATGGCGTTACCAAAAAGATGCGACATGGAAGGATCCCACGAAGCTGCGAGACAAGTGAGCGCCGGAAAAGCTGTACAAGAATCATTTGCCCAACCAGCATGATCCCAGCTATCCCACATTATTTCCATGCGAACACCGTGAGGTCCATCGCTCATCCAAATTTCGGGAATACCAAGGCGTGGCACACCGTGGGAGCTAAACTTCGATTGCGCTGTGCATAGTTTTACTTTCTCTTCGAGCGTCATACGCGACAGAGCGTCTTTTACCCGCAGTTCAATGGGTTGCGTGTTGTCGAGATAAACAGGTTTTGTTTGTGCTTGCAGTCCTGCAACCGCCAGCAGGCAGAGTAAGGCTGTTTTTAGTTTTTTCATTTTATTATTATTTTAGTTATTGTTTGATTAACTTCAGGAAATAAACATCATTTTCCCGAATGGCGAGTGCCTTACTGAATGTGCCTGAAGCACTAATCTTCACGACTTCTGTCGCAAAAGGCGAACCATCGTTTTGTTTCTTTATTTGCTCAACCTGTTGCTTTGTAAGTTGATTGGGCTTATTCATCGAAAGGTACGTGGCATAAGCATCGTTGGCACGATAACCAACCTTATACATTTCGAGTTTATAGTTTCCTTTCGGTAAGCCTGAAATGTTGAGCTTTACTTCTCCCTTCGGTTTGGCCGGCAAATCGCGAATATAATACACCTGATTGTTGATAGAGTCTTTTGGAAGTGTGTTGGTAAAATCCCAAAGCAACACCTGTACATTTCCGTTACTGTCCTTACAAACCCATGAGGTGGAATCCGTATTGATCAACTCTGTTTTTCCCAATTGATTCATAAATTTATAGGAATAAAAAGCCGGTTTATTAATGCCTTGCGTGTTCAATAGTCCGAATCCACCGTGAAAAGGCGTGAAGCGAGGGCCGGCTTCTTCAAAGATATCGGTAAAAACCCAATACGACATGGAATTGGCAGCATTTCCGGTTTGTTTTATTTTCTTCAAAATGTAAGCTGCTTCGTGATAGCTGTCGTGAATAGGATCGGCAGGCGTGTAGGAAGAGCTCCACTCGGTATAATGAAGTTGCAGATTGGGCAGTACCGAGTTAGAAATCTGTTTGCGGGAATTAATGATGTCACCACTCACCGCCATTGGGTTTTTACTCAGGACAGTTCCTGAATTGCCATATTCATCCAGAAAGCCTTGCTCTACCCCATAAGTATGCGTACTTATGAAATCGATAGGAACTGCATTTTTACTGCAAAACTCTATCATTTCGGGTACCCAGGCAGCTCCGGCAGTGGCAGGGCCTCCAACACGGAAATCTTTGTTTACGCTTTTAATAGCATTAGCCGAGTATTGATACAGTTTAAAGTATTCGGCTTGCGTGCCACTCCAAAAACCGGGCGAAAGATTCGGTTCGTTCCAAACTTCGAAATACCAGGTTTTGACTTCTTCCGCTCCGTAGCGTTCGGTAAAATGCTGCGTAAGATTTTTAATTAACCCGGCCCATTTGTTATAATCTTTTGGAGGTGTAACATTGCCACGCCACCAGAAAATGGTTTTGGAACCACTGGACAGAGCAGAAGGCATAAAACCAAGTTCTACAAACGGTTTTATCCCGATACTCAACAGGTAATCGTACAACACATCAATGTATTGGTAATTATACTCCGGATTTCCGTTTCGGTCTTCTTTGTAAACGGCCATGTCATCACTCAACAATCCGTGCATACGAATGTATTTGAAATCGCAATTCTTTTTTACATAAGCCAACTGCAGTTGCCAATCTGCGCGCAAGCCTTCGTTGGCACGTCCTGCTCCGATACATTCTTTAAACATGGTGTTGAAGTCGCCTTTGACTTTGTTCAGGTCGGCGCTGATTATTCGTTCGTTGGCTGTCGTTGGAACATTCTGCTGCGCAAACGTTGTAATTCCAATCTGACAACATATCAGGACAATAAGTAATAATTGTTTTCTTTTCATTGGATTCTCTATCGTATTATTTCACAAGGTATTTCACTCCTTCAATTTGTCCTTTTGCGACTTCGTAGGAGCTTCCATTTTTATTTAAAAGCAAAGGTACTAAAATATTATTCGAAGGTAAACAAATGATTCCTTTAGCCGTAGCAGAAGTTCCGTAAACTTTCAACTCAATGTTAGTCCAATCAATCTTATCTGTACTTTGAGCCAGTTTCGCATGAGGAATAACGGCTCCTTCGCGTACCAGAATAATACAAGGAATTTCTCCTACCTCAATATCGTTCCAACCACGAGGGTAGGTTTTTCCGGTTTGATAATCTATCCAGTTTCCGCCGGGTAAATACACTTGCCGACCTTTGGTATTCTCCATCAGCGGAGCTACGTATATATCCGAGCCAAAAAGGTAGGCATCATCTACGTTCCATGCTCCGGGATCATTCGGGAATTCTACAAACAACGCACGAACCATTGGCAGACCTTTTTCGGTACATTGTTTTGCCTGGGCATACACATAAGGCATAAGTTTGTATTTCATTTCGGCTGCTTCGCGGAAGGCTTTCACGAACCCCTGATTATACAACCAGGGTTCTTTGGGCGGTGCTCCATGTGCGCGACTGTGTGACGTAAGAAAACCGAACGGCAACCAACGACGATACAATGCTTCGGGCGAAGATTGTACGAAACCGCCAATGTCGTGACTCCAGAATGAGAATCCACTCAAACCAAAGGATAAACCTCCACGTAATTCCGATTCCATAGCAATATCTTTGTTGGCAGCATCGCCTCCCCAATGCAACGGATAACGTTGACTGCCGGCCCAAGCACTTCGTGCCCAGATTATATTTTCGTTATTCGTTGCTTTGGTGACTTCGGCCACGGCTTTGTTGTACCGTAACGGATAGAGATTATGCTCGTACCAACCGCCACGACCTGAAGCGTAGATTCCTTCCAACGGAGCTGCTTCGCCAAAATCCACTTTGATAGCTCCAACACCCATTTTCAACAATCCGGACAGTTTATCCTGATACCATTTTACGGTGTTTTGATTCGAGAAATCGAGCACAGCATCTTCGTAAGGCATTTCTCCTTTTGTATTCTTTACATTCAGATTTTTGTCGATTATTTCGGGGAAAAACTTATTCTTAGGCGTGAAATAAGTCAGCTGCCACAACGAAATATGGAAACCATCTTTCCGCAAATCGTTGATCATTTTTTGTGGATCGGAAAAACGCGATGGCGAGAATTTATAATCGCATTGCCAATCTGTTTCGAACCATCCTGTATCAAAGTGAATCACATCCGAAGGAATCTTATTCTCGCGCAATTTGGCTGCCACTTCATATCCTTCTTTCTGCTCGAAATAGGTAATGCGGCTCATCCAGGTTCCAAACGACCAAAGCGGAGGCATTTGTGCTTTTCCGGTAATGTCGGTGTATTCGTTCAGAATATCTTTGGGTTCACCTACAAACACAAACAAGTCCAATGACTCATCGCCCATAAAAAGTTTATTGGCACCCACGTAAGTGTTTCCAAAATCGCAGGTTACAGGAGCTGATGTGTGCATAAACATGCCATATCCCCGACTACTCATAAAAAACGGAATGGGTTTGTACATCGCATCTGTTTCAGGTCCTTGCGGATCGGTAACGAAGAGATTCATTTTTTGTCCGCGCTTGTCTAACTTTGTAAACGACTCACCGCAACCAAAAATCTTTTCGTTAGGCGAAAGCGAAAATACCGGATTAATTTCGCGACTGTTATCCACACCTTTTTTTATGAAATTAAATGGCAAAAGCTTTACCTGCGACGAATCATTATCGCACCAACGCCAGGTATCAGTCAATCGTTTACCTGCAGCATCCATCAGCACAATACGGAAAGGGTTTTCTTCAATCAGCAGCTTTCCAAATGCACTGGTATAGCTGTAACCCGTTTTGGTTTTAGCATATTTCCACGAACCATCTTTGCCTGGTTCTTTTACCAGCATGGGCGAATCGAACGGTTTCGGTTCAACAGGTGTGGTAAGCATACGAATACGCAAGGTTCGGGGACTAATAAAATCGACTGTGAAGCTTAGTTCTGGGTTTTGTTGATAAGCCGCACCGGGAAAATCAAGCATAGTCAGGTCCTGCGGCAAAATGGTGTTTACATCAAAAGCCTGACGGGTATAAAGTGTGGAGCGTTTCCAACTAATTTTTCCTTTTCCGGTGGCGGGGTCGAAGCTTGCCAGTTTATCGGCAAAGAAAAAGGTATTGTGGAAATCTTTAAAATCGAGACTCATATCCACCGGGTCGCCGAGGATACGTTTTTGTTGAGAAAATACGGGTTGCAGGCAACTACCGGCAACAAATAAAATGGATAGAATTACTGATTTTTTCATGACTTGCGTAGTTTAAGGAAACTACACAAAAATACTGCTATTCATATGATAGCACCGTTTGAAATGTATTCATTAGCGGGTGCATTTCCATTCCGTTCGTCAGTTATGTTTCTTTTATGGGGATAAAATGTAATTGAATGCCTAATGTACTGAGACCATTCGCGAAATATCTGATTTGGTATTTTTGACCTTACTGCTAACAATGTGAGAAATAGTCCAGCTTTACGAACATATTATTTTGGGAAATAAATATATTCTGAAAGTTTACGAACATATTCCCGACAAATTAGAATATATTATTTTACGCTGCGAATATATTCGCGAAAAAAAGTTATATATACTGAAGCTTTAAGAATAAAGTCATACAGTTTGAGAATATGTTCTGAAGGTTAGAAAACATATTCTCCAAGTTGGAGAACATGTTCTGAGAGCAAGATTATATATTCTAAAAGTCTGAGAATATGTTCTGAGAGTTAGAGAATATATTCTGAAAGCTTGAGAACATATTCTGAGAGTTAGAGAGAAGATTCTCAGAACATCAAAAAAATTCATTAATCCATAAACTTTTTCTTGTATTCATTCGGACTTACACCGTATTCATCTTTGAAGTATTTCCGGAAGTATTTCGGATCGTTGAAACCAACCTGAAAGGCTACTTCGTTGACAAAAAGCTGGCTTTTTTCCAATAAGTCGGCGGCACGTTTCAGGCGAATAAATCGGATAAATTCCGACGGTGTTTTATCGGTGAGTGAGAGTATCTTTTTATAGAAATACACACGACTCATACCCATTTCGCGGCAAAGGTCTTCCACCAAAAACTCGCTGCTGGAAAGATTTTCTTCCACCAATGCCACGGCTTTCTTCACAAACTTTTCGTCCATGGAGGTAATTTCAACATCCGTGGTGGTAATGTCTACTTTGTGTTTAAACTGATCGCGGGTTTTCTTTTGGCGTTCAATAATGCGCGACACTTTCAGAGTTAGCATTTCCATATTGAATGGTTTAGCAATGTAATCCTCCGCTCCTGCTTCCAGTCCTTTGTATTTATTTTCTTCACCGGCTTTGGCAGTCAGTAGAATAATCGGAATGTGAGAAATACGGATATCCTGTTTCACCATGCGGCACAGTTCAAAACCATCCATGTTCGGCATCATCACGTCACAAATAATCAAATCGGGCATTTTATCCAAAATAATTTTCAGCGCAATTTCACCATCTTCGGCTTTCAAAATGCGGTAACTGTCGGTAAACATAGCCGATATGAAGTTGCGGAAATCCTCGTTGTCGTCTACGACTAACATAAGCGGCAACTTGCTGCGGTGATCTTCCACCAGCACGGCTTCTTCGCCCGTGAGCTCTTCGGGAATTTCTTCTTCCTGCACGTTTTGCGAAATAATCTCTTCGTGAATATGCTGCGTTACCGGCAGGGCAAACGTAAATACAGAGCCTTTACCCGGCTGACTTTCTACACCTATATCGCCGTTGTGCAGTTTCACATATTCGCTCACAATGTGCAGACCTACTCCCGTTCCGGTTTGATTTCCGTTTTCAGCGTTTTCAACGCGATAAAAACGTTCAAATACCCGTTCCAGGTCTTTCGCCGGAATGCCAATACCCGAATCGGCAACGGTTATCTTCAGCGTCTGTTTCGCATCATTCAGTTGCTGAATCAAACCAATAGTTACGTCTATTTTACCGTTGTTGGGCGTGAATTTAAAAGCATTGGAAAGCAGGTTGGAAATGACTTTCCGCATTTTTTCGGGGTCAAACTCCATCCGAAGTTCCGATACTGAAGTGGAAAACGAGAAATTAATCGCTTTGCGGTTAGCCAGTTCGGTAAACGAATAACAAATGTCTTTGATAAATGCTACCACATCGCCCACCGAAAGGTTCAGTGTGTCTTTTTGCACGTCGAGCTTGCGGAAATCGAGCAACTGGTTTACAAGTTCCAACAATCCGTTGGCATTGCGATGAATAATAGAAAGCAAGGATTTTTCGTCATCGCTTTTTGCCTCACGCAGGAGTTTTTCCACCGGACTGATGATAAGCGTAAGCGGCGTGCGGAACTCATGACTGATATTAGTAAAGAAACGGAATTTCATCTCGTCCATTTCGTGCAATTGTTTGGCTTCGCGTACCCGTTGAGCATTTTCAAATTCGCGCTTTTGTTTCCTCAGATTAAAGTTCACAATGTACCAAAGCAACAACATTCCCAACAGAAAATAAATGATGAATGCCCACCAGGTAAGCCAAAACGGAGGCAAAATAACCACTTCCAGTATCAACGGTTTTGTGCTCCACACATTATCATTGTTGCTGGCATAAACAATAAACTGATAGGTTCCCTGATTCAGGTTGGAGTAAGTAGCCGAGCCAATACCGTTTTTTGTTTCCAGCCAATCTTCGTCAAAACCCTTCAGTTTGTAGCGGTAGCGGTTTTTCTCGGGATGAATATAGCTCAATGCCGAGAAATTAATTGTAAAGTTTTTATCGTCGTAGTTCAGTTCAATGCGGTTTTTGTGCGTAATGGATTCATCGAGAATCACCCTGTTTTTATGTTCTGCTCCCGGTTCGAGCACATCGTTTGCTATTAATATTTCCGTAAAACGTGGCTCTGGAACAATCTTATTGAAATGAATTGTTTGAGGATCGAAAACAGTGTAGCCTTTGGTGCAACCGATATAGATTTTGCCCTGTTTGTTTTTAAAAACGGCATTCTGATTCAGAATAGAACTGAGTAAACCATCGTTTTCATCGAACGATACAACATTATATTCGTATTTATGGGTTGTTGGGTTTGTCTTGCAATAAATGCAGGCAAGGCCGTTACGCGTTCCGGCCCAGATATTTCCACTGTTATCTTCCACCAGCGATACTACCTGATCGGTCGGCAAGCCATTGGCCATTTTGAGATAACTAATGCTATTTGTTTTGGGATTGTACACATTTATTCCGTTGTCGGTAGCAATCCAAAGCTGATTCCGGCAATCGACAAGCGTATTGTAAATAATCAAATCGGACAGTTTATTCATCTGATTGCGGTCTCTGAAAAGCGGAGTAATAGTGTTGGTAACCGTATTCAACACATTAATTCCGGAAGTTGTGCTTAAGTACACAATAGTGGAATCTTTAGAATAAAGTGACAAAATAACATTCGAAAGCAAGCCGGGGACATTGCCAATATCGTGCCGACGAAAGTTTTTGCGTGTAGCATCAAGTCTATCCAGACCGCCTCCCAGCGTGGCAATCCAGATATTTTGTTGATGATCTTCCACAAGACCATACACGCTTTTATTCGATAGAGAATTAGGATTATTGACATCGGGAAAATAGCGCACAAAGCGTTCGCCCTGCATTTGGTTCAAACCACCCAAAAACGTTCCGAACCACATCGTACCTTTTTTATCTTCGAGCATGGAAATAATAATGTCCGACGAAATGCTGGACGGATTATCATTCTTATTGCGATAAAGATGGAATGTTTCGTTGCCTTTATCGAGCTTCAACACCCCGCTACCGTTTGTTCCAATCCATAAATTGCCTTTGCGGTCTTCGTGAAGGACATTGCAGTCTTTGTTTTCCAAATCGGGATTGTGGTAATAAAAGAGTGGCGATTTATCGAACTTAAACATGCCCGGATGGTAATACGAAACACCATTTTTATAGGTTCCAACCCACATAATGCCGGTATTGTCACAAAACAAACTAATAGCGGAATTCTGACTCAACGAATTTGGATTCATGGGATCGTTAAGCAATACCTTTATTTCGTTGGTGGATTTGTCGTAAATATTTATTCCACCGTGGTCGGTAGCAAGCCAAATTCTATGCTTTTGATCTTCTTTTATATCCCTGACAAAATTCGAAGCTATCAATTTATCGGATGATCCGTGAAAGTCTTTCTTATCATTTCCAAAAAACACCCAGGCCGATTGAGCCATATTGTAATAAAAAACACCCTTATCGCCAATGCCGGGATATACCCACGGGCAACCATTGGAATCGAGATACAAGTGCTTCTGAATAAATGATCCGGCCGAAAAACGCGTCACATAATCGTTTCGGAAATCAATTGTATTTGTTTTTTCGTTGAAGCGTTCCAGAAAACCCGACTGCTGAAGAACCCAGAAAAAGCCACGTTCTACGCGGATACCAACTATATTCCCGGGACTCAGGGTATTGCTCTGAACAGTTTGTTTGAAGCGAAAAAGTTTATGTTGAGTGACATCGTATTTGTGAACTCCATCGCCCGAATTATAAAAATAGTAGTTTTTCTGTGCATCAATTTCAACAAGCGCGGGAATAAAATGAATACCCAGTGGTTCAAGAACAGGCGTAAGGTTCCGGATAAATTTTTCGGTATGTACATTGTAAACCACATAATTACCGGTACCTCCTATCCACAAATTCCCATTCACATCTTCCTGTATTCTGGAAATAGCATTGTTTATAAGGCTTGTAGAGTCATTTTGGATTGACTTATACACTTTTACCCGATATCCATCGTAGCGGTTAAGTCCAAAGTTAGTTCCTATCCACACAAACCCACGACTATCTTTCAAGATGCATTCCACCTGATTATTAGACAGTCCATGCGTATTATCCAACCGGGCAAAATTATAAATCTCAGCCTGAACATTGATTGTAATGCAAAACAGGAAAGTAAGAAAGATATTCTTCATAAAGCTAAACAGCATTTGATTTAATAGCACAAATGTATGAAAATATCACGTCATTTCTGGGAATTCAGAAGGCTGTTATCAATCTACTCCCATCCGGATTACATTTAGCCCCCATCGGTTATCAAATTCGACCTTTCATAAGAACATAAGTCCACATTGGTCACAAATGTAGTTAGTACATTTGTCATGCCTTAAATATCGAAATTCATTTTTGAAATTATATACTATTGTAAAGCTCATGATCAGGTATAAATTAGTTGTGTTGTTATGTATGGTTGCATCGGTGGTAGGATGTAGCCAATCTACTTTCCAAAAAAAAACGGATGGAATTCTCATTACTGTCAAACAGACTTCCGACGAAGCTGTAAAAACTATCCGTTTGCAGGTGATTAATGATAATATTATTCATGTTACCGCTTCTCCTTCCAATTCTCTATCAGACGAACCAAGTTTAATTACTGCTTACACCGAAACTAAAAAAGACGGTTGGCAAGCAACTCAGCAAAATGACAATGTTGTTTTGCAAACTGCAACAACAAAAGCAGTGGTCTCGCTCAAAACGGGTGAAATTCAGTTTACCGATTTAAAAGGAAACATCATTCTACAGGAAAAAGTTGGTGGAGGAAAAACATTCAAACCGATTGAAGTTGACGGACATTCAGGCTACACATTCCGTCAGGTATTCGAATCACCCGCCGATGAGGCTTTCTACGGTTTAGGTCAGCACCAGTCCGACGAGTTTAATTATAAAGGAAAAAACGAAGTGTTGTATCAATACAATACCAAAGTTTCGGTTCCTTTTATTGTTTCGAACAAAAACTACGGTATTTTGTGGGACAATTATTCTCTCACCCGCTTTGGCGATCCGCGGGAATATGCCAATCTGAATCAATTCAAATTATATGACAAGAATGGTAATGAAGGTGGCTTGACAGCTACTTATATGGTAAACAAAGACCCTAAAAATGTTTTTGTTGAACGCACCGAAAAGGCTATCGATTACGAAAACCTGGAAACTGTCACTAATTTCCCAAAAGATTTCCCATTCAACAATGCTGCTATTTGCTGGGAAGGCCAAATTGAACCCAATCAAAGCGGTCCTTTCCACTTCATCCTTTATTATGCTGGTTACACCAAAGTATTTATCGATGATAAACTAGTAGTTGCCGAGCGTTGGCGTACAGCATGGAATCCAAACAGCTATAAATTTATTGCGAACCTGGAAGCAGGAAAGAAACACAAGCTTCGCGTAGAATGGTTACCCGATGGTGGTGTTTCGTACATCAGCCTGAAAGCATTAAGTCCTGTGCCGGCCGAAGAACAAGCACGCCTTTCGTTTTGGTCCGAAATGGGCAAACAGCTTGACTATTATTTCATTCGTGGCAATAATCCCGATCAGGTTATAAGCGGTTACCGCTCCGTAACTGGCAAAGCACAGATAATGCCCAAATGGGCTATGGGTTTCTGGCAAAGTCGTGAACGTTACAAAACACAGGACGATTTGCTGAATACCTTACGCGAATTCCGTCGCCGTCAAATTCCGATTGATAATATTGTTCAGGACTGGTCCTACTGGAATCAGGATGCCTGGGGAAGTCACGAGTTTGATTCAAAACGCTTTCCCAATCCGGAAGCCATGGTGAAAGAGGTTCACGACTCTGCTGCGCGTATTATGATTTCCGTTTGGCCAAAATTCTATTCAAGCACCAAAAACTACAAGGCATTTGCCGATAAAGGCTGGATGTACCAACAAGCTATCACCGATAGCATTCGTGACTGGATTGCTCAAGGGTACTTTGGCTCCTTCTACGATGCTTACAGCCAGGGAGCCCGCGAATTGTTCTGGAAACAAATGAACGAAAAGCTGTACAGCAAGCATTTTGATGCATGGTGGATGGATGCTTCGGAGCCGGATATCAATTCTAACTCCAGCATGGCGTATCGCAAAAAACTAATGAACCCAACCGCCTGTGGTTCTTCTACCGAATTCTTCAATGCGTATGGTTTGATGAACGCCAAAGGTATTTACGAAGGTCAACGCGGAACGAATCCAAACGACCGTGTATTCTTACTTACACGTTCGGGCTTCGCAGGTTCGCAAAAATACGCAGCTGCCATTTGGAGTGGCGATATTGGCACCCGCTGGGAAGATATGAAAGCACAAATCTCAGCCGGATTAAATTTTGCTATTTCCGGAAACCCTTACTGGACCATGGACGACGGTGGTTTTTGCGTGGAGAAACGCTACGAAAAAGCCAAAGAAGGCTCCGAAGACAGAGAAGAATGGCGCGAACTCAACACTCGCTGGAATCAATTTGGTGCTTTTGTGCCACTTTATCGTTCGCACGGTCAACCGCCCTACCGCGAACTTTGGAACATTGCTCCCGAAACGCATCCTGCTTACAAAGCCATGCTGTATTACACCCAGTTGCGCTATCGGTTGATGCCTTATATCTATTCGTTAGCCGGTAAATGTTACTTCAACGACTACACCATTATGCGTGCATTGATAATGGACTTTGGCAACGATAAAAACGTGTTGAATATCAGCGACCAATATATGTTCGGCTCTAATCTGATGGTTTGCCCTGTTTATAAATACAAAGCCCGCGAAAGGGAAGTATATTTCCCTGAAAGTACTGGCTGGTATAACCTTTACGACGGAAAATTTATTGCCGGAGGACAGAAACAAAAAGTAGCAGCTCCTTACGATCGGATGCCAATTTACGTGGCAGCAGGAAGCATTTTGCCCATGGGAAAAGTAATTCAAAGCACCAAGCAAGCACAAACTGATTTGACGCTTTATGTCTATGCCGGCAAGAACGGTTCTTTCGGCCTGTACGAAGACGAAAACCTGAATTACAACTACGAAAAAGGTGCGTATTCTACGATAGAATTTTCGTACAACGATAAAACCAAAACATTGACTATTGGGAACCTCAAAGGCAATTTCAACGGAATAATTAAAGACCGAAATTTCAAAATCGTTTTGGTGGATGCTAAGAAACCGATTGGAATAGACGAAGCTGCTAAAAACGCAAGATCAGTTCAATATAACGGTAAGAAATTGGAAATCAAACTATAAAAACAAACTTAAATTATTATACAAAATGAATGAAAATCACAAAATTCAATGCGTTCGAAGGGTAACTAAGAACTTTTTGAACAAGTATTTATTGCTTGCAGTGTTGCTATGTTCCTTTGGACTGGCTTCCGCTCAAACTTCCGATGGAAAAATTACAGGAAAAGTAGTTTCCGACAAAGACGGTGAAGCGCTTATTGGTGTAAGCGTAAAGGTAAAAGGAACTGCTGTTGGAACTATTACTGACATGAACGGGACATTTGCCATAGCAGCTAAAAGTGGACAAACTATTTCGGTTTCATATATAGGGTATGTACCACAAGAAGTAAAAGTGAACGGGACAAACCTGAACATTCGTCTGTCAGAAGATTCGAAAAGTCTGGACGAAGTAGTTGTAATTGGTTATGGCGTTCAGAAAAAGAAACTAAACACCGGTGCTACTGTACAAGTGAAAGGCGACGAGCTGATGAAGCAAAACACAACCAATGCTCTTCAGGCTTTGCAGGGATCAACTCCGGGTGTTAGTATAACTTCCACTTCAGGTCAACCGGGTAAAGGAGTGAATGTAACTATTCGTGGGGTCGGCTCAATTAATGGTTCTAACCCATTGTATATTGTTGATGGTGTTCAAACCGGAAATATTGATTATTTAAGCAATTCGGATATTGCTTCTATCGATGTGTTGAAAGATGCAGCTTCGGCAGCAATCTATGGTGCTCAGGCATCGAATGGTGTTGTGATTATTACAACAAAAACAGGAACTAAAGGAACCGCCAAAGTAAGCTTTGATGCCTATTATGGAGTACAGGATATCTCTAAAAAAGTTCAGAGCCTAGATGCTTCTCAGTATGCAACTATCATGAACGAAGCAGCCATTAACTCAGGCAACTCCCCATTGTATCCTACTACCGGCAAAGCCGCTTTTCTATCAAATTATGGAAATACAAATTGGATGGATGCAATTACCAATAAAAATGCCCCGACTTACAACTATGCATTGGGAGTAAATGGAGGCTCTGAAGCTTCTATTTATTCGCTATCATTAGGCGTAATTGGTCAGGATGGCGTTTTTGGAAATCACAACAATTCCAGCTACCAACGCTATAACTTCAAAATTAATACCGAACACAATTTATATAAGAATGTATTAAAGGTTGGTCAACACCTGACATTTGCATATACAAATACATCTGGTATAAACGAAGGTAGTTTATATAGCGGAAATCCAATCAGATCGGCATTGGGTGTGAGCCCTTTCTTGCCAATGTATGATGACAACGGGAATTATCTGGACAACTATGCAGGCAAATCGACATACAATGGAAAAACATGGAATGTTTGGTCACCCGGAGAAGCAAACCCTTACGCATTGATGAATGAAAAGGAAAGTCATTCGACTTACCAAAAAACTATCGGAGATATTTATGCCGAAATTCAACCAATCAAAGATCTTAAATTTAAAACGGTTTTGGGTATTGAGTATAATTCGGGTAGCGAACGCAGCTTTGTTCCGCAATATGAATTAAGTAACCTGACTTACAACAACATTGCTTATGCTACTCAACGAATGAGCAAAAATCTTACCTGGAGTTGGGATAACACCTTGACATACGATTTCAAAATAAATGATCATGCAATAAGTGCATTAATCGGTTCGTCAGCAAGACAATATCAGGGAGAGTTTCTTTATACCAAAAATGCAGATCCTATTATATCAAGCTATAATTATGCATGGATAAGCCTCACTCCAAGTTCATACACCGATGGAGTGACATCAATGACAGGTGGTCCCGATGATGAAGCTATGATGATGTCATACTTCGGTCGTTTAAACTACAATTACAAAGAGAAATACATGGTTAATGCCACCTTCCGTGCCGATGGTTCTTCGCACTTTGCAGCCGGGCACCGTTGGGGATACTTCCCATCAATCTCGGGAGGTTGGGTAGTTAGCAACGAAGATTTTATGGCTAACAATAACTCTGTGGATTTTCTGAAGCTAAGATTATCATGGGGACAAGTAGGTAATCAGAATATTGGAGCCTGGAAATACCTCGCAAAAGTCAACACAACAAATACATACTATTATTTTGGCAATGGTATAAATTCATCCAATTTCGAAGCACTTGGAGCTGCTGTAAATGTTACCGGCTCTTATCCTTCGTTAGGAAATCTGGCACTTACCTGGGAAACTTCCGAACAAGCCAACTTTGGTGTGGATGCTAAATTCCTGAAATCAAGATTAGGAGTGAACCTTGATCTTTACAGCAAAGTTTCTAAAGGTTGGTTAATTGAAGCCAGCGTTCGTCCGGAATCAGGTGGAAGTACTGTAGTGATGAATGGTGGAAATGTAAACAACAAAGGAGTTGAACTGGCCTTAACATGGAATGATAAATTGAATAAAAACTTCAATTATTACGTAAACGGAAATGTTTCTTATAACCACAATATTGTAACCGATGTTCCTACTGCAAGTGGTTATATTGTTGGAAATTCAAACGAAGCGTACAATAACGCAGCCGCAGCTTACCGTAAGGCAGAAACAGGTTATCCAATCGGTTATTTCTGGGGATATAAAACAGATGGAATCCTTCAGAATTCAACCGATGTCAATAATTATGTAACCTCTCTTGGTGGAAGTAAAAGCAATACGCTTCAGGGCAGAAACATTACTGCAGGTGATGTTCGTTACGTAGATGTAAATGGTGATAAAAAAATTGATGAGAATGATAAAACCATTATTGGCAAACCAACACCTGATTTTACTTTCGGATTAACGTTTGGATTTACATGGAAATCGTTGGATTTCTCGTTGACAAGCAATGGGGTTGCCGGGAATCAAATCTTCCAGTCGTATCGCGATTATGGAAATCAATATAACAACTATACAACTGCAATTCTCAGCCGTTGGCATGGTGAAGGCACTTCAAACACATTACCTCGTGTAACCGAAACGAATATCAACTATCAAATCTCTGATATTTTTATTCACAATGGAGATTTTCTGAGAATAAGTAATGTTCAGGTTGGTTATGACTTTGCCAAAGACCTTAAACTGAAATTCCTCTCTCAATTCCGTTGGTATGTAGCTGTTCAAAATGCATTTACATTCACAGCTTACGATGGCATGGACCCGGAAGTTGGCTATGGTACTGCCGATACCGGATCAGGAAGCGCTTCTTCAACATCGGGTATTGATCTTGGATATTATCCTCGTTCACGTACATTCTTAACTGGTTTTAGTCTTAAATTCTAAAAATAAAATTCGTATGAAAATCATTAAAAATATAATACTGGCTTCGATTGGCGTATTGCTTTTGCCGGGTTGTTCCGACTTCCTGAATAGCGACCCTACGCTAACGTTAGTAGAATCAAACTACTATAAAACAGAAAAAGATGCGCAAAATGCATTAATCGGTTGTTACGATGGATTACAAAATATCTATACCGGCGATGACTTTCCAAGTCTGGTAGCCCCAAGCATTATGTCGGATGAATGTTTCGGCGGCGGTGGAACCGGCGATGGCAAAGGCGATGACCTGATTGATGAATTTGATAAACAGTTATCGCCAAGTGATTTAAATATGTACAAAACTCAGTACATAAATAGCTATCTGGCTATTTACAGATGCAATATGTTGATTTCGAAAATAAATCAAATTACATGGAGCAGCGATGCTAACCGCAACAAAGTAGAAGCACAGGCACGTTTTATGCGTGCTTATACTTATTTCGAATTAGTAAAATTATTGGGTAATATCCCGTTGGTGGAAAAACCAATAACACCTGCACAGGCCGAAGTTCTTGCTCAATCAAGCTCTGACGATGTATATAAATTAATTGAAAGTGATTTACTTTTTGCCTCTGCAAATGCCCAATTGAAAGATACAAAATGGACCGAAAGCTGGGCGCAGGCAAATGATGGTTATGCAACCGTTTATGCAGCAAAATCGCTCCTGGCTCGTGTCTATCTTTTCTACACAGGCTACTACAACAAAACAACTCTGCCGGGTGGAACAACCAAAGAAACTGTTACAACAAACTTGTTGGATGTGTACAGTACCACCAGCGGACATGGTTTGGTTGCCGATTATAAAACTATGTGGCCGGGCGCTTGCTCAACCAGAAATACTGCTGATACAATTACAGGATTGGCCTCTAATTATGTTGGTGAGGGCAACAAAGAAACAGTTTGGGCTATCAAGTTCAATTCTTCCGGTACCTGGGGAAGCAATGATGGATTCTTTGGAATGCGATTGATGGGAATGCGTAGCGGAACAGTGAAATCATTCGGAACTTCTGTTTACGGTGATGGAGCATGGGGCTGTGCAACCGTAAATCCAAAATTTGTAAACGATTGGAAAACAGAAGAACCAACAGATCCACGTTTGAAATCTTCCGTAATCGATTTTGCGAATGAGGGATTGACTTTATCAGACAAATTCGATCAACGCGAATATACAGGCTTCTATAATAAAAAATACACCTGTTTAGGCAATGGCATGAAAAACATTTATACTGCACAGGGCCTTGATTTCCAGATTAATGAATACCAGGATTTTGTGGTGATTCGTTATGCAGACGTACTTCTTATGCTTTCGGAACTTACCGGCGATGCTAAATATATGAACGAAGTCCGTGCCCGTGTAGGACTTACAGCTGTAGCTTACAGCAGTGCAGCTCTTCGTGCCGAACGTAAACATGAATTTGCTTTCGAAGGTATTCGTTACTGGGATTTACTTCGCTACGACCACACATTACAATATGCTGCTAATGCTATTAAAATCACTTCGACAGACAATGTAAAAGTAACAAACGGTTATGGTGACAAAACAGGTACCGTAAAATTGATTGATGGTCAGAAATTAATCGATAGCAAGGGTCTGAGTCAATTCCCGAACGATATTATTACGCTTTCGAATGGCATTTTGAAACAAAACGACGGATGGAAATAATTTTAAACAATTAAATATCAATAAATTTTAAATTTAAAAAATCATGAAAAAAATCAAAAACCTGGTTGCACTTACGTTATGTGCAATGGCTGTAGTTTTTACAGCATGTAAAACCGATCAACCCGATGTGTTTGGGAAGCCGGTAGTTGACAAGGACTTTACTGTAAAAGTTGTCGGCAACAATGTATTCTTATCTTGCACAAACACAACTGTAACTTCAGCTTTGTGGCAGGTAAGTAATGGTGTTCAAAAAACAAATAAAAAAGACACTTTATATTTACCCGTAGCAGGTGATTATAATGTAGTATTAAGCGTAAGCAATGGAGGTGATTATGTATCAGCTGATACAGTGAAATTTACTGTTGCTAGCAGCGATGCAGCATTTTTCAATACCGGTATTCTAAAAGATATCACGGGTGGAGCAGGTACCGGTGCTAAGAAAAAAACATGGATTCTTGACTTGGCCGAAGTGGTAACAACGTTTATTGACGATGCCGGAGTGGTAACAACCAATACAACTCATAAAAGCTCATATTTCCATAACCCGCTTGATTTCTACGGTGATGCAACTGCAGGTGGTTCGGCAACAAATGTATGGGGACCTTGGGGTGGAACAGACATCTACGGATGGGGTGGAACACCTGAAACCGGCTCAATTACTTTTGATGCTACTTCCGGGAAATGTACGCTAACATTGGATGGCGTTTCTACTACCGGAAGTTATGGCGTTACAACCTATGCAAGACCTGCAGATTTTTGTACAATCACAGCAAACAATAACAATGGAACTCCAATCTCATTGTGGGATAATATGTTGACAGGCAAATATAGTTATTTACGTACTTTAAGTGCACAAATGGCTGATATCAAATTTGCTCCGGGACTACGCTTCCCTATGGACAAGGGTCGTATTACAAACGATGCAAATGCTACATATCCAAGTCAATTCTTGAAATCAGATTTAGAAAATGTAACAATTATACATGCATCTGACTCAGCTTTAGTTGTTCGTGTAAAACGTACTTACGAAGGTGATAAAGAATCGAAATGCTGGTTACTTTATAACTTCATCGTAAAAGAATACAATTATCCAACTGCAAAAACATATACTCACCCTGTAAAAAATACAACTATTGCTGCAGGTACATATAAACTGGCTCCTGTTCCCGGTAACTGGATTGGTTGGGCAACTAAAGATGTCTTGAATAATTTATGGGTAAGCAGAGCTGTTTTCAGAACAGATATGATTAACTGGTGGCAATTTGGCGATCCTGCAGGAGCTTCAACAGCATCAAATGCAGATATTGCTATGGGTGCACTTGATGGAACTCAACTAGTTTTTGGCACAGATGGTAAAGTAGCTATTCACAACTCTATATACAAGGATGGCGCAGTTTCTGCAACTGATTTAACTACAACTTATTCGGTAAATAAAGGATACATTACCTTTGGTGATTCTATTCAGGTATATGCTGTGGCTCCTTCACTTCCTAAGTTGAAACATGCTTATATTGTTGACGTAGCTAGCAGTCAAACTAATCTTTGGATTGGCTACAACAACGGAACCAAAGAAGAAACTCAGGCTATTCAATTAGTTAAACAATAATTCATTCCCTAATAAACAGAGGAGGGTATTTATCCTCCTCTGTTTATATTTTTTATGTCTATTTTTTGACAGTTTCCCTTTAAATCAACTTCCGCATGAAAAAAGCACTCTCTCTTGCTATTACTGCATTACTTTTATTGTTTATTTCGTGTAAAAGCAATGAGCCTGCAGCCACACTTTCCAGCACTCGCGACTCTCTTGTATATGTTATTGAGGGCGGAACAGATTCAATTACAATTATTACTAATACCAGTCATTGGGATATAAAATCCACTGCCGATTGGGCTACAGTTTCGGTCAACTCTGGCACAGAAACAGTAAAAAAAATTAAAGTTACCGTAGCTGCTAATTCGGTGAAACAGCAACGAACTGCAAAACTTATTATCACCGGCGTAAACACGGATTCGGTTTTCGTGAAAATCACGCAAATTACAAAATCTTCTAACGGCACTGATTATCCCGATTATAGTGATTCTATTCCTGCCGATATAAACGGAATGGGTAGTACCGCCAAACAACTCGCCAAACAAATGTATATGGGTTGGAATGTAGGTAACTCGCTCGAAGTACCTGCAGGAGAAACAGGCTGGGGCAATCCCATGATTAGCCAAACACTTATCGACTCCATAAAAGCTGCCGGAATTAATACAATTCGCATTCCGTGTGCCTGGGACAGCCATGTCTCTGACGGTGCAACCTGCAAGATTAGTGCTAACTGGCTTACACGAGTAAAACAAGTTGTGGACTATTGCTACAAAAATAATATGTACGTTATTCTCAATATTCATTGGGATGGTGGTTGGCTCGAGAACAACCCGACGTATGCCAAACAGAGCCTTATAAACTCAAAACAACGGGCCTATTGGGAACAAATTGCCACGTATTTCAAAGACTATGATGAGCATCTGCTTTTTGCCGGAACAAACGAAGTACACAAAGATTACAATACACCAAGTACTGAAAATTTTGCTGTTCAATTATCATTTAACCAGACATTTGTAAATGCTGTTCGGTCATGTGGTGGAAAGAACTATTACCGCAACCTTGTCATTCAGTCATACAATACGGACATTGATCATGCTGTAAACAAACTAAAAATTGCAACAGACGTAGTAGCAAATAAATTATTCGTAGAAGTTCATTATTACAGTCCCTGGGATTTTTGTGGACAAGAAACCAACGGCATAAGCCTTTGGGGAATTCCATATAAATCATTCGGAACGGAATCAACCTGGGGTCAGGAAGATTACGTCAGGACTCAATTTGGAAAAATGAAAACCAATTTTGTGGACAAAGGTTATCCGGTTATACTGGGAGAATATGGCGTTACACGGCGTCTGACCCTAACAGGAACAGCACTTACAAACCATTTGGCTGCCCGTGCATATTACTTTCAGTACATAACACAGCAAGCTAAAATTAATGGTATGGTTCCATGCGTGTGGGATAATGGAGGAACCGGAAATAATGGAATGGGAACTTTTAATCGGGCTGATGGATCTGCCGCTGATCGTCAGGCATTAAAAGCTTTAATGACAGGTGCAAGTAGTGGAACTTATCCGTATTAATTTTATGTAGTCTCGAAGATAACATAATACACACTTTACGTTCAGACAAATAATAAATGAAAAAAATACTGTTTTTCTCAATTTCAATATTGAGCTTTATAATTGTTTCTTGTAAAGGAAATGATCCAGAGGTTTTAAAAAAAACTCTTTCTGTTACGCGTGACTCATTAGTTTACGTAATCGAAGGTGGTACCGATACTTTTACAATTCGGACTAATAGTAGTAAATGGCATATCAGGAGTACGGCCGAATGGGCAAAAGTATCAGTTGATTCCGGAATTGATTCTAAAAAGCAAATCAGTGTTTCAGTTGCTCCCAATACAATAAAAGAAACCCGTACTGCAAAACTTATTATCACCGGTTTAAATTCTGATTCGGTATTTTTGAAGATTGTGCAAATTACAAAATCATTGAATGGAACTGATTATCCTAACTATAGTGATTCTATTCCTCCTAATGCCACCGGAATGAATAGTACAGCTGTGGAAATTGCAGCAAAAATTAAAGCAGGAATAAATATTGGTAATACTTTAGAGGCAATTGGAAGTGAAACTGCATGGGGAAATCCATTAATAACAAACGATCTGATAAAAACCATCAAGTTGAATGGGTTTAATGCTATTCGGTTACCGTGCTCGTGGAATCAGTATTCGAACCAAACAACAGCAAAAATAAATGATAGTTGGTTAGTCCGCGTTAAACAGGTAGTGCAATACTGTGTTGATAACGATATGTATGTCATCCTGAACATCCACTGGGACGGTGGTTGGCTGGAGAACAACTGCACACTGGCCAAAAAGTCTGTAAATAATGCAAAGCAAAGAGCTTTCTGGGAGCAAATAGCTACCACCTTGCGTGATTTTGACGAACATGTACTTTTTGCAAGTGCCAATGAACCTAACGTGAGCGATGCTACTCAAATGGCAGTATTACTTTCCTATCACCAAACCTTTATCGATGCGGTTCGTTCAACCGGAGGTAAAAATGCATATCGGGTACTGGTTGTACAAGGGCCAAGTACCGACATTGCCACAACGAATAAACTTTTCACGAAGTTGCCAACTGATAAAGTCCCGAATCGTATGATGGCTGAAATTCACTATTATACTCCCTGGAATTTCACAGGAATGACAAAGGATGAGACATGGGGAAATCAGTTTTATTTCTGGGGGGTAAACTATCACTCCACTACAGATACAGCTCATAATCCAACATGGGGTGAAGAATCAGAAGTTGATAAACTTTTTACTTTGATGAAGACACAGTTTATTTATAAAGGCATACCTGTTGTTGTTGGCGAATATGGTGCCAGCCGGCGGGACAATCTGACTGGTGATGCATTAAAATTGCATTTGGCTTCAAGAGCCTATTACTTTAAATATGTTACAAAACAAGCAAAGGCAAATGGATTATTACCATTTTTTTGGGATACGGGTGGAATGATTGATAGAAGGAATTATACAATTCTTGATCAGCAAGCATTAGATGGCCTGATACAGGGTGCGAACGGATTATAAATGAAAGACTTTGACCATCGATTTGTGTTAGTAAAAAAATAGTTTTCTCTGAATGGGTGTTAGTTTTTAGAAGAAAATCCTCTGATTATTCAAATCAGAGGATTTTTAATTTTTCACTCTCCCACCACACACCCAGGTTTTACGGAAATAATTTTCATCCAAACTGCTTATCATAACACCTTTGGAAGTGGATGTATGAACAAACTTATTATCCTTTAGGTAAATGCCAACGTGATTGATGATTAGTCGGTTTAAACCAGTCGTATTGAAGAAAACCAAATCACCTTGCCTGAGTTGAGATCGACGTAGCTTCCGGCAGTTCTTCTTTAAAATATTGGCCGAGTTACGCTCCAGAGTTTTTCCATATACATTTTTATAAACCATATACACTAAACCGGAGCAATCGATTCCGCTGTACGTCAGTCCTCCTTCAACATGGGGTGTATGTATCCACATTGAAATTTCTTTGTAAAGTGCAAAATTGTCTCTGCAACTTTCTTCCAAACCCAAAGTCGTATAAACCTCGTGATGAGATTGCCTTTCAATTCGTCGCATACTGCTGCAACCGGCAAGCATTGCTGCAAGCATGGTCAGAATAACAATTCGAAAATTTATTTTATGCATTCTCAGATTCACAACCAACTATTTTTCGCAAATATAGTGTTTTTACAAGTTATTGAATACTAAAACAGGGTGAGATTTGTGGTCTCACCCTGTTTTATTTAAAATCATCTGTATTTTATTTCTTCGTGAGTTGAACCGATTGAATCGGGAGTCCATCAACGCTTGCTTTCAGCGTAAGTACGCCGACTTTATCTGAGCTTTGTACAATCGCCATACATTTTCCATAAAACAACTTACGTTCCGGTTTCTTCAACGAAGCATGTTCGTTTTGGTCGCCGTTATCAGTTCCAACAATAGCTCCATCACCTTCTAAGCTGAATTTAACCAATTGATTTGCCAACGGACAAGCGTTCCCATCTTTATCCAATAGTTCAACTGTCACAAACGAAAGATCTTTTCCATCAGCTTTAATAGTGGCACGATCAGGCGTCAAACGAATGCTGACAGGCGCTCCTGCAGTCTTGACTTCACTTGTCAATACTTCTTTTCCAGCTTTACGTGAAACAGCTTTCAAGGTTCCGGGTTCATAATTCACACGCCACATCACATGCATATCATCGCCTTGTTTCGTACGTTTTCCAAGCGAAGCGCCGTTCAGGTAGAGTTCCACTTCGTCGGCATGATTATAATATGCCCATACGTCAACCGTTTGTCCTTTTTCCCAGTTCCAGTGTGGGAAAATATGCAATACATCTTTGTTTGTCCAGGCGCTTTGGTATAAATAATACACATCTTTGGGGAAACCGGCCAAATCAACAATGCCAAAAAACGAACTACGCGATGGCCACCAGTAAGGAGTTGGTTCTCCCAGGTAATCAAAACCGGTCCATATAAATTGCCCGGCAATATGGTCGTATTTATCTACAATTTTCAGGTTTGTTTCGTGTGTCGAACCCCAGGGAGCACGGCAATTATCGTAACCCGAGCACAAATGTTCAGGTTTGTCAAAAGCAACATCCCAGCGACTTGGCCAAATGCGAACACTGTCGGAAGGATTTTCATAATAACCACGGGTATTCAATGACGAAACCGATTCTGTAACAATAAATGGTGTTTTTGGATAGCGCTTTGTAATATCAGCAAACTCTGCTTCATGGTAATTGAAGCCGATAATATCCAATGCTTCCGATTTGAATAGCGGATTACTCTCTTGCGTACCGTTACAAGCAGCCGTAATCGGACGGGTTGGATCAACCGATTTAGCAACATCAGCCAAATGACGTGTAAGCAACGCATTTTTTCCCAAACGACCGAGCTTTACATCCTCCGTTTCATTTACTTTTTTATTATTCAAAGCAATATTGGCTGCTTGTAAGTCAACATCTTCAGCCGGAGTATCTCCCCACTGCTCGCCGACTTCATTACCTATGCTCCAGATAAAAACCGACGGGTGATTACGATCCCGTACAATCTGGTCGGTCAAATCACGTTCGTGCCATTTATCAAAGTCAAGTGCATAATCGTACTTTGTTTTCTTCTTTTTCCACATATCGAATGCCTCATCCATTACGACAAAGCCCATCCTGTCGCAAAGGTCAAGTAGCTCCGGTGCTGGTGGATTGTGCGAAGTACGTATCGCATTTACACCCATGCCTTTCATTATCTCCAACTGACGTTCCAACGCACGCTCGTTTACAGCAGTACCTAACGCACCAAGGTCATGGTGGTTACAAACTCCATTAATTTTCACATGTTTTCCATTCAGAATAAAGCCTTTGTTTACATCAAAAGTAAATGAGCGAATACCAACCGTGGTAGTATATTCATCTGTTTGAATACCAAAAATATTCAATCGGGTAACCAATTTGTATAAGTATGGATTTTCAAGATTCCATAAAACCGGTTTCTTCACAGTTAAACGTTGGAAATACTTGTTCGAATTACCGGTAGGAACCATCAAAGCACCTTTTATTTGCGAAACCAATTGACCATTCGCATCGTACAGAAACTGTTCAACACCAACAGATTGAGCAAAACGCATTGTATTTGTAACGGTAGTCTGAACCGCCACAATTGCACTATCCCCATTAATATCTGGCGTAGTTACATAAGTTCCCCAATTGTCAACAAATACAGAGTTGGTAGTTACCAAGCGTACATTCCTGTATATTCCCGAGCCGGAATACCATCTTGAGTTTGGTTGTTTTGAATTGTCCACTTTCACCGCAATCACATTATTAACTCCGTATTTTATGTACGGAGTCAATTCATACCGAAACGAAATATAACCGTTCGGACGTTTACCAAGTAAGGTTCCATTAATCCAGACCTCACTGTTACGATATACACCGTCGAATTCAATGAAAATTTTCTTTGCCTGTAAGTCTTTCGATTTTTCCAATGTGAATGTTTTACGATACCATCCCAATCCACCGGGAAGTGCTCCACCACCGGCAGTCGAAGGAAAATCTTTTCCAAAGTCAGATTCTATACTCCAGTCGTGAGGTAAATTGAGCGTTCTCCATTTAGTATCGTCAAAAGCTGGTGACGAAGCATTTAATGTGCTATCAGCTAATGTGAACTTCCAGTTTTGATCAAAGTCCTGTACCTGCCTGACGCTTTTTGCAGAAAGACTGGTTGAACATACAATAAGCATTGCGAATGCTACTTTGAGATTTTTCATTTTGTGTTTATTGTTTCTGTGATTTAATTTTGAAAGTTGAGATCCATACAATTATCGTGCAAAAATAGTCATTTAATTATTTCATTCAACTACAGCTTTGTTGCGAATTAGGGTGCCGGATGTAAACACCGAAAAAATACCGGCTTCTAAAATCAGTTTCTCAGAAAAATCTTACGATAGATGATTGTTCCTTTACACGAATGTAATAAGTAGTTGCATTTTTATGCAACTTTAAACATTTTAAACAAATTGGTCGACCAACAATTTCAGAAACAAGCAAAAACGCTTATTTAAAAGGAAATTTATTATCCATACAATTACGATAAAGATTTATTAAATACAAAAACAGGAACTTTTTTTCATGTTTTATGTATATTTATTATTTTACTCGTAGGAAATATACAGGAATAAAGAAATATTTCTTTAATTCCTTTCGTACTAAAAAAAAAAGTAGTACTTTTGTCGCGTCTTAAAGGGCACCTTACGTTCAGGATAGAAAATAACAACATAACATCAATTAATTTTAGAAACAAAATGGCAAATTTGGATTTAAGCAAGTACGGCATTTCGGGTGATTTCGAAATCCTACACAACCCAACTTACGAAGAATTATTCCAAGCAGAAATTGATCCTGCAAACGAAGGTTTTGAAAAAGGTGTATTAACTACCTCAGGTGCAGTATCTGTTGATACTGGTAAATTCACCGGTCGTTCTCCTAAAGACAAATTTTTCGTGAAAGATGCGGTTACCGATGAACACCTATGGTGGGATGGAACAATCAATCGCCCAACTACTCCTGAAGTATTCGAACACTGTAAAAACCTTGTTACAGCTCAACTTTCAACAGCTAAAAAACTATATGTTGTTGATACATTTTGTGGAACAAATGAAGACACCCGTCTGAAAGTACGTTTCATTATGGAAGTAGCATGGCAAGCTCACTTTGTGACTAACATGTTCATCCGTCCTTCTCACTTCGAATTGGCTAACTACGGAGAACCTGATTTCGTATGTTTGAACGGTTCAAAAACATCTAACCCTAACTGGAAAGAACAAGGTTTGAACTCTGAAGTATTTACATTGTTCAACCTGACTACTAAAATGCAGGTTATCGGTGGTACATGGTACGGTGGTGAAATGAAAAAAGGTATTTTCGCTCTTCAAAACTACTACTTACCATTGCGCGGTATCGCTTCAATGCACTGTTCTGCTAACGTAGGTAAAGATGGTGACGTTGCTATCTTCTTCGGTTTGTCAGGAACAGGTAAAACTACTTTGTCAGCTGACCCAAAACGTTACCTGATTGGTGATGATGAGCACGGTTGGGATAACGACGGTGTATTCAACTACGAAGGTGGTTGCTACGCTAAAGTAATTGATCTTGAAAAAGATAAAGAACCAGACATCTGGAGAGCTATCCGTCGTGATGCTTTGTTGGAAAACGTAACTGTAGGTGCTGATGGTACTCCTGATTATTCAGCTGCTGCTTCAAAAACAGAAAACACACGCGTTTCTTACCCAATCTATCATATCAACAAAATTGTTTCTCCTTCACGTGCAGGTCACGCTTCAAAAATCATTTACCTGTCGGCTGATGCATTTGGTGTATTGCCTCCGGTATCTATTTTGGACGAGAAATCAGCTCAATATCACTTCCTTTCAGGCTTTACTTCAAAATTAGCCGGAACAGAACGTGGTATCACTGAACCGGTTCCTTCTTTCTCTCCTGCATTTGGTGAAGCTTTCTTGACTTTGCACCCAACTATGTATGCAAAAACATTGATTGGCAAGGCTAAAGAACACAACGCTAAAGTTTACTTGGTAAACACTGGTTGGAACGGAACAGGAAAACGTATTTCGTTGAAAAACACCCGTGCCATCATCGATGCTATCATCGACGGTTCTATCGAGAATGCTCCAACAGTGCACGTACCAATTTTGAACCTGGTTGCTCCTACTGCTTTGAACAATGTTGATGGTGGTATTTTGGATCCACGTGATACGTATGCTGATGTTGCTGAATGGGAAACTAAAGCTAAATCGCTTGCTGCTAAATACATCAAGAACTTCGAACAATACTGTGACAACGACGATGCGAAAGCATTGATTCCTTCTGGTCCACAATTGTAAGAAAACAAGAATCAGGATTAAAGATTCTATTATATAAAAATGAGCTGTTCGGAATTGCCGAACAGCTCATTTAGTTTATATTCAAAGTTTCTATTATTTATTTTACAGGAGCAACATACAATCTGAAACCTTTGGCGTGTATATTTACTAAATGAATATTTTTATCCTCACTTAGAAGTTTCCGTATTTTACAAAGATATACATCCATACTGCGGGAATTCCTATAATTATTTTCATTCCAAACTGCTTTTAAAAATGTTTCACGATCAATAAAATTGTTTAGATTTGCAGCAAAAATGATAAGGACCAAAAACTCTTTATGTGTAAGCCTGTATGCTTCATCCTTAAAAATAAGTGTCTTGCTTTTGACGTCAATTGTATATAATCCAATCCGATAAGAGTCAACTTCAAATAGTTCCAAAACACTATCAGAAAATTTATACTTAGGATTTTTCAGTTTTTTATCAATTTCCTTTTGTGATACAACGGGAACCGAAGGCTCCAATAATGTTGGTAACTGATTAATCTGCCTGGTTGCGGCCTGCAACTCCCGGGTCATCCTTCTTGTATGACTATTTACCTTTTCAATTTCTGCTTTGAGCACTTCAGTATCATACTTCAAGCGCTGAATTTTCATACCAATTTCTTCTATTCTCATGTTATTTAGGGTTTTGATGTTTTCCAATTGGACCATATAAGAAATGACAAACTCGATCATTAACAAAAATATTTTGCAAACATAATGAATATAATTAACATGACCAACAATTCGATCAAGTTTTTTAAGCAAATTAGCAAATATTTTTTTCAGAACTAATTCTCTTAAAACAAAAAGTGTGCAGCATTATGGATAAACCGGAGCATACTGACCACCTAAATCCGGAACAAAGATACCGTAATTTTGGTTTAAAATAAGAAGATTTTACTGACAATACGGCGGATACTGACCACTTTTACAAGAAAAGGGAATAAAT
>JAQTTH010000018.1:75877-103477 GCA_028710895.1 Paludibacter sp. | reverse complement strand
GGCGAACTCCCGTTCAACATCCTGAAACGTGAAAAATAAAAATAAGGTATTAATTAAGGAAACAGAACTATTCAAAGCCCTTCCCGTAGGGAATTTAGTTCAACACACGCCTATGTCCATTGGCTGGCTGACCCCGATAGATCGGGACAAGCTGTGCATTCCGGCAGTTTTGCTCCCGCGTTCACTTTGTCGTTTCACGATAGCGAACGCTCCCGCAAATGAAACATGCCGTGTAACGGTGCCGCCAAATGCGCATAGCCTCGATCGTTAGCAGTAAGCTTAAAAAAAGAAAAAGATGAGAAATAATCACATGAATTTAACATGGATATTTGTGTTTAGTTTGGTCGTAGCAACTAATGTGTATGGAAAAAAGAATAATATAAGCATTTATAATGCGACAGATTTAATAACATTAGGTAAAACTAAAGGATTGAACGAATTAGAAAAAAAAGTGTACCCAACTGACCTAGTATATCTAGACTCTAAATATTTATCTAGTATTATTAATATTGAATTTAAAGCTGGTTTTTTAGAGAAGTGGAATGATAAAAGCAATGTTTATATTTATCGAACACCAAAATACACAGAAGAGTTAGCTGATGAATTTAATTCAAAGAAAGCAGGGACAAAACTATTTGAGTATTATTCAAATATCCCGAAACTTATCAAATCAGACACCATATATGACATTTATGGAAATTTTGACAGTTACTTAAAATTACTTCTGAAGTTTAAATCGAAGAATTTGATAACCAAATTGGAAAAAGACTATTACGAATGGACTATGCTATCGAGAAATGCTCCTAAAAAGATTTATCCGAATCATACAGAATGGCAGAACGCAACACACGAAGACTCCTTAAGATTCCTAACCTATGAAACATATGTGGATTGTAGATTTATTGCATTCCAATTAGCTTGTGCATTGAATAAATTAAAAGTCAAAGGATTTGAAAACTCTGTAATTGACTCATTAAAAACAAAACAGACATGGCCATATATGGACTCTTATTCATTTCCTGAAGACTTTATTTTTAAAACTCCACCAAACGAGAAATCAAGATGGTCTAAAATAGTTCCAAACAAGACTTCAATAATGAGTTTTCGAAAAGACATAAAAAAAATCACAGAAGTTCTTAGACAAAACTTTGAATGGTGTTGTGAATCAAGAATATCAAAAATAATAGAAGATGGCACTAGAGCTTATGTGAAAGTGTCACGAAATAACGGTTTTGACAATTATCTAATCAGACTAACTGAAGACAACAAAATAAAAATCAATTTAATAACAAGCGTTCAAGAATAGAAAAGCCTACTCCTAACACACGCTTTGTTCATGGGTTGGCTGACCCCAATAGATCGGGACAAGCTGTGTATTTAGCAGGTTTTGCTCCCGCAAATGAAACGTACCGTGTAACGGTGCCGCCGATGCCCATAGCCTCGGTCGTTAGCAGTAATATTTTAGAAAAAAAGAATGATACCATTTGCTAACGTCAAAACACTATGAATAGAAAAATAAATACAAAAAAAATATTAGTGATTCTCATATTAGTTGTATTACTAACTGCAGTTGGTTTTAGAATTTGGGGACCAAATTATGAACAGATAAAGCATTTAAAATACAGAAACTATGACATTGAATATTCTCAGTATTCAAAAGGTAAATTATACTTATATCCTCATCATTATTTGTACAATAGAGATTTATTAGACGAAGCCTACATGAAATTGGCTAATAAGTTGCTAGACGAATACCTAATAACTAAAGATACAACATTGCCTAACGAGATAATGAAAATTTACAATCACGATTCTTTAGAAACTGGTTACAAGATTACGAATTTTGATTCACTAATTATAAATAGAAAGACTTTATTAGATACAGTGACTTTAGTTGATTGAATGGCTTGTTGACATATATAACTTTATTTACGTTGGAAAAGGCATGCCTCGTCCTATCGGATATGTTCAACAGCCAGTACTAAAAGGATTTGTAATCCGAAAAAAACAATCCCATTGAATGTGCAAGTGGGTTCTAAATTTAGACCTACATAAACAAGGCGGCAGATAATTACTATCTGCCGCCTTGATTTTAAAATAATACCCAACTAGAGGTTTATTGCTTTTTTACAAATCGATAGCTTGTGCTTTGTTTGTTATCCCTTACTTTAAGTGTGAAAACTCCGTCTTTCAAAGTGGCAATGCTGATTTGTTGCTCAGCGTTTGCCGGATTTAATTTAGCAGCCGAAACAATTCGTCCGGCTTCGTCGTAAATGGTATAACTTGTTGCCGTAGTGTTTTTTAATCTAATAAAGTCCGTTGCGGGATTTGGGTACAAAGCCATTTCGTCTTTCAGTTGAGCCACGCCGTTTGTTCCTGCCACTATTGCTAGGGCCACATTGCTGCTATAGGTGGTTCCGTCCGATCCATTCACGCTAAAGGCAAAGCTTCCCAGGCCATTGCTTACTGAAGGAGTGAAACGAACTGTGTGGCCATCGGCCTGTAGGGTTGCTGTTCCGTTTACATTGTTGCTTACGGCGTACACAGGAGCTACGGAGCTAAAACCACCCGTGTATTTCTGCAAATCCACATCCACAGCACTGTTGCTGTTTGCTACAGCGTGACTGTCGGCCAACCAGTTTATGTATTTTTCTATCAGTGTATATCCGGTAGAGTCAATTTGCATGGCATCGTCAACATGTATGTTCGAGCCTGTTGCTGTTTCCCAATAGTCGGGCATTCCGTCGTTGTCGGCATCTGCATCTTTTACACCGGCACGGATAATACCATAACCGTTGTTAGGCAATTCGGTTTGAGTTTGGGTTGTGTACAATCCGCCTATTGGTCCGGCAGTTCCTGTGTAACCGGTAGTTCCTTTTCCCAGCGATTTCACCTGATTGATAATCATGGAATCCAACTGACAGAGTGGAAGCGTTCCGGCCGACGACACTACAATGCGGAATGCCGAAGTGGCATCGGAAGTTGGGATGGTTGCCGTAAGTGGCGACCAGGGTGCTGTAAGAATAGTTCCGGTTCCTGAGTACCAGTACGGAGTAGTAACGGTTCCGTTCAATACGCCATCTAAATTGGTATCGCACAGGTTGCCCGGATAATATATACTCTGATTGGCATCCATTTGAAACCACGGTACATTGCTGCCCGAAGCCGGTCCCCAAACAAAATAGTTATTTACAATGTCGTGTTTGAAAGTGGTGCTTGTGTGGGTTGTATATCCTGCTTCGTTGTTGTAATGAACATTGTTGATAAACTGATCGTTGATTTTTGCCAATGGATTGCGGTTGTGTGAATTGGCAAACAGGTTTTTGTAGAATGTCCACTGAGCAATTACCGATTCGCAGTGCGCACCAAATTGCTGACCTGTTGGGTTGGCATCGATACAGTTCTGAAGCGTAATGCCGGTAACCGGATAAACAGTGTAATTATCGCTCACACCATCGATGTTGTTCCATGGAGCAAATTCAAATGTACAGTGATCCATAATTACGTTGCGGGCCAGGTACAAGCTCAGGGCATCGTCGCCTGTGCTGGCTGTTTCGCTTCCCGGTACAATGCGGATATGGCGGCAAATAATGTTTTGCTGGTTGGCAAATGAAATTTCGCCTCCTTTAAAACCAATTCCTTCGCCCGGGGCAGTTTGTCCGGCAATGGTAAGGTTACTCTTCGCTGATACAGCAGTTAGCAGGGTAATATATCCGCTTACGTCAAACACTACAATACGGTTCGAAGCACTTACAGCATCGCGGAAAGAGCCTGTTCCACTGTCGTTCAGGTTTGTAACATGATACACGGAGCCTTTGCGTCCTCCGGTTGCATGAGCACCATAACCCACAGCACCCGGGAAAGAAGGTAACATAGCTGCTGTTGCCGAAGCAATAATTTTTCCTGTGGCAGCAGTTGAAGTGATAATACCATCGGTTGAAGTAATGCTGAAACCGTAGGTTCCGGTTACATAAGGCATTCCGGTTAGCGTAATTGTTTTGGCAGTTGCGTCTGTGCTTACAGTAATACCTGCAGGGGGAGTTCCCGATCCGGTTGTTCCGCTCCAGGCTAAGGCTGCTGATGTTGCCGAGCCTCCATACGTATAAACAATGTTTGTAATTGGCTGGCAATAGGCCACTGTTTGATTGTCGGTTCCGGCAGTCGAAGTCAACGCAATGGTGGGAGGCGGAACAACTGTAAGTGTACCTGTCAATGCAGGACTTGTAAGCGTGCTGTCTTTTCCAGCTATACTCCAGCCATACGTTCCGGCAGTTGTTGGTGTTCCCGAAATTGTTATTTTCTCGTTCAATGAATCTTTTGTAACAATGATTCCGGCAGGCGTAGTTGTTGCACTGCTTGTTCCCGTCCATGCAATTTGCGCATCGAATGCCGAACCACCCCAGGTGTATTGTACATTCGTAATAGCACTTCCGGCAGTTGATTTCTGTACGTTTGTTCCCGCTGCCGAAGTCAGGGTAATGAGAGGCACCGGTGTATTTACCACTTTGATAGTTCCGGTAAGTGCAGTCGTGGAATTAGTTCCATCTGTTCCAATAATGCTGTAGGAATATGTTCCAAGAGCGGTAGGTGTTCCCAATATAGTTACGGTTTTAGCAGTAGCATCGGTTGTAACAGTGAGACCCCCCGGAGGAGTATTAGCATCGGCAGTACCTGTCCAGCTTAACGAAGCGGTAGTAGCAATACTGCCCCAGGTGTATACAATGTTTTCAATAGATTCATTCGCAACGATAGAAACAGTTTGGTTGTCGGTTCCTAAAGCCGAAGTCAGGGCTAATGATGGACGCGCAGTCATCAAAACATCGTAGATGTACAGATTACAGTTAGCACTGCTTCCTGTGGTACAGGAAAGTTTAATTTTTACTTTGCTGTTTCCTGTATACGAAAAAATATTCTTATGAATTAGTTTCAAATCGGTAAATGAAGCTGTTCCTAATGTGGTCCAGGTAGTTCCTCCATCAGTACTTGTCCACATCTTGTACGATTGTGTATTTCCGGTATTTGCACCACAGGCCCATACGGTAATATCGGTTGGTCCCTGCACTTCAGGAAGGATAATATAACCTCCACCAGCACCGCTGGCACCTGAGAGGAAGCTAAATGCACCGGTATTTGCACCATCATCCGCTGCCGTAGCCGATACATAGGTTGTGGCTGTGCTTCCAAATTGTGAAGCACTTTGAGTCGGGTTCATGTTGATACGCTCGCCGTTAGGGCCCGCACCAAAAACAATCCCATTGAGAGTTGTTTCTTTATTGGCATTGCCGGATGAAGCTGTAAAAACATCAGCTTTCGTAAAAGTTCCGGGTTTTGTGTTGAAGTTTACATAGAACAGTGTATCGGTTGATACAGTTGCTGAAGTGGAAGTGATTCGCTGTGGTTTTTGAATGGCATTCATCGAATTGATGACAGCAAATAAAACCAAAACAATACAAAATAAGTACGTTTTTTTCATTGTGATTAGAATTGAAGAAATTAAGTGCAGCGAAGTACGCCATTTTTCGGCGAATAAAAATCCGGAAATTGATTTTTTGTCTTTGCATTTTGATTGAATTGTGGTTTCAATCAAGCTGTTCTGTTATTTGAGAAGGTTGTTTTTTGCAGGCTTGGTATAAACAATCCATTCCACAAACATTGCAAGAGCAATTCCGAGAGCATAAGCCAGTAAATCGGACCACAAAAAGCCGAATCCCAATACCAAACCACCTAAGCGTGTATTCCGGATTGTGTCAATCCACGGTGCATGATATAGTTGGCTGATTTCTATTGCATAGCAAAAGAGTAAAGAATACAGGGCAACCCATTTAATGGAGCGATCTTTAAAAATAAAGGCAATTATTCCATAAATCATAACTGCCCAGAGAGCATCACCCAGGTAATTGTTTACAATTTCGGGAAAAAGAAAGTTGAATTTACGGGACAGTAATCCGGCAGCAATTACAATGATTATTGCAGGGGCATAAACGAATCGGTTTCTGTTGGGATACATATCTATTTCAACACGCAGGTGATAAATACCGGAAAATGATCGGACGGATAGGCATCTGCCACATATTTATCATTCAACACGGCGTAGGATATTACTTCGGCATTCTTCAGAAAAATGTAATCTATCTTTTGATTCTCAGGGAAAGTTGTCGATTTCATATCCCAACCATTGAACGTGCCAATTGTTCCGGTTGGAGGTGTTTGGGTAATTACCCTACTATCGGCCAGATAGGATGTGGCAGCCTGGTAAACTGCCGTTTCAGTCGGGTTTGCATTAAAATCGCCCCCAAAAATCACATCATTGCTTCCGGCCATTTCTTTTAGTTTGCTCACAACCAATTTCACGCCTTCCGAGCGTGCCTGAACTCCCATGTGGTCCAGATGCACATCGAAGTAATAAAATGTTTTTTGTGTATGCACATCGTATAGTTTCATCCAAATGCAAATGCGGTTTAGCGCTGCATCCCAGCCGATGCTTGCCACATCGGGAGTAGGAGAGATAAAAAAGAATCCTTTGTCCAACGCATTAAACCGATTCTTTTTATAGAAAATAGCCAATCGCTCACCGGTTGTTCCGGCTGTATTATCCCTTCCTCTGGAGAAACAGGCATAATTTGTTAGCCGCGATTGCAAATCTTTTTCCTGCCCACTATTCAACACTTCCTGCGTGCCAACAATATCAAAATTGTAGGTTTTTATAAGTCGTGCAACCTTGCTTTTTCTGTTTGCCCACGATAAGGCACCTTTATCGGCTGTTGTATTGATGCGAATATTGTAGGTGGCTACCTTTAGCGTGTCGGAGTACGTTGCCGGATTATCGGGCATATCCGACAGGTTGCTGCAGAAAGTGAAAGAGTGTAAGGGAAATATACACAGGAATAAATAAAATGCTTTTTTCATATGGTTGAACCTTTTTTTGATTTGCAAATATATGCATTATTGGCAGAAGGTAGTTCTTTAAATACTATTTTTGACCAAATGAAATCTATTTTCAACTCAAATCCGCAATTCAAATTAAAGTTTATTTACAGGAATAGAGAAAGCCTTTGTTGCGAGATATTAGAGCCTCAATTATTCTTTAATAAGCTTCAGCATTTGATTATTTATTCGTACCAGATAAACACCTTTCGATAATCCTGAAATATCAATCTTGGTGTCCTGAGCTTTTACGGACAATACCTGTTTGCCGGACAAATCTGAAATGGTAATTTCTCCGTTTATACCCGATTGGGCTTTGATAGAGACTGAATTTGTAGCCGGGTTTGGATAGATAGTAATCGGGTCGCTATCGGCTTTAATCACATTTGTTCCTGAAGCCAGTTCGGGTAGTCGGGTCAGTTCGGATGCAGCAAGTAGAAAAGCGCCTACACCAAAGTTGGCGGTGTTGGTTGCTGTAATTATTTGTCCCGGAACGGCGGCAGAACCAATTGGTTGTACATACCCGATACTGCCGTTTGCCTGCATGGCAATAGTCGACAGATACGTCCAGCCTTTTGCAGCTGCGGGCAAATAAGTGGCTTTATCCAGATATCCATTGTTTATTCCCCAGAGCAAACCATAGGTGAAGAAAGCTGTGCCGCTGGTCTCGCGTCCCGGGGCCTGGGCAGTGTCCTGTAAACTGCGCGACCAATAGCCTTCTGCTTGTTGAATCTTAATCAAAGCTTTGGCCATGTTTTTATAACGTTCCTCAAAAAATGGTCGACGGACATTGTTTTGTGGCAAATCCTTTAGCACCTTCGCCAGTCCTGCAAATACCCACCCATTGCCGCGCGACCAAAAGTCTTTTTTGCCCGAAAGCGTTGTGTGAGCCGGATAAACGTAACCGCCGTCGCGATAATAGATTTGCTCCGTTTTATCATACATAATGCTGTCGGCATAGCAGAAGTATTCGTAGAGTTTGTCCAGGTAAAGCTGATTTCCGGTGAGCTTGTACATTTTTGTCATAACGGGCATCACCATGTAAAGTCCGTCGGCCCACCACCAATAGTCTTTGTTTGGCGTTGTAATCTGATAACCCATTACTTCGGTAGCACGCGCAATTTTGGTTGGGTTTGGAGTCACATTGTTCGCAATGTCTATGTTGTAGAGGTCGATGTAGGTTTGGAAACAAATCTGATTGTCGCCGAAAAGCACATAATCACCGCCTTCGCCGTAACTGTATTTCCATCTCGATTTGTTTGTTTGCGTTGCACCAATCCAGTTATTATATTTCGCCCAGTTTTCGGAATAGGTACGGTATGTTTCGTTTCCGGTAACGGCGTAAGCTTCCATATTACCGGTGTGGTAGGCGGCCTTGTCCCAAAACGAACTCTGGCTGTATGCATTATTTGTTTGCCAATAAGTATTTGCTTTGTTGATAAGCGCAATTACTTCGGCTTTGGTATTTGTAATTGTTTGCGATTTAAGCACTGTACCCGAAAAGCACAGAGCAGCAATAATGGCGAGAATTGTTTTGTTTTTCATGTGAGAAATAGTGTAATTTACGACTGTAAAATTACACTATTCATGGAATTCATTCGGCGAATATATATTCAGAATGGGCGAAAGATAATTCAGCACTTTGGATAAGTGCAAAAAACAACGAAGTCGCTGAATAATTGATTCCAGCGACTTCATTAGCTTTATTTTTTATTTTTCTGATCCTCCTGATATTCTTTGGGAGTAAGTCCGAATTCAATTTTGAAACAACGGCTAAAATATTTTGGGTCATTAAATCCGACCGAATAAGCTATCTCCGAAACGTTTCCAATGTTATTGGTGAGCATCATGGCAGCATGTTTTAGCCGTATATTACGGATAAACTCACCCGGCGACAACCCTGTTAATGATTTTAGTTTACGGTGTAAGGTCGATTTAGAAGTCGACATATCAATGGCAAACTGATCAAAGTCAAAGGTTTCATCTGCCAGTTTTTCCTCAACCTTTTTTACGGCCTGTTGCAGGAATACTTCATCAATCGAATTGTATTCCATCGACGTAATGTTGATATCCTGATTGTGCTGGAACGTATCTACTTTCTGCAATCGTTTTCCTATCAGGTTCTTCACACGGGCATTCAATACCGCCAACTCAAATGGTTTGGCAATGTACGAATCAGCACCGGCATTATAGCAATCAATCCGGTCTTCTGTTGAGTTTTTGGCCGTCAACATCAGCATATTTATGTGGCTGGTGGCAACGTCGTTCTTTATTTTTTTGCAGAATGTGAGTCCGTCCATTTCGGGCATCATCACGTCGCTTATGATCAAATCTATTTCATTTTCACTTACAATCTCCAATGCACGCAATCCATTTTCGGCACTGAAAACCCTGTACTTCCGTGCAAAGTGATCGGAAATCAGATTTCGAAGATCCTTATTGTCTTCAACAATCAACATGCTGTAATCTTCAATCTTGTCAGACTCTTCATCCATCTCGAAAGTAGAAGTTGCATCCAGAATATCGGGAATTTCAGGCAAGTCGATTACCTGCAAATCGTCCGAAGATAATTCTTCTTCGGTGTATGCACTTGCCGACACCGGTATTTCAATTGTAAACACTGCACCTTCATTCAACTGACTTTTTACTTCAATTTTACCCTTGTGGAGTTGCAGTAAATCGCTTGTCAGTGCAAGCCCGATTCCGTGACTCTGGCTTTGATCGGCCGAGCTGCTAATATAGAATCGCTTGAAAATGTGTGGTATATCCTCTTCGGCAATCCCGTCGCCGGTGTCCGAAACCGAAAGTCGGAGAATTGTTTCTTCGTTGCGCGGAATCAAACTCATTTTTACGGCGATTGTACCTCCTCTTGGCGTATGTTTAAAAGCATTCGACAATAAATTATAAATAATTTTGTCCAACTTATCCGGGTCGAAATAAGCCATATAACTGTCATATTCCACATCGAATGAGAAATTGATTTCTTTTTCAGTTACCAATGGTCTGAAGTTAGATTGACAGATATTATTCACAAAAGCAATAATGTCATTCTTTACAATCTTCAGTTTCATGTTTCCTGTCTCTGTTTTGCGGAAAACAAGAATTTGCTGAATCAGCCTTTTCAACCGGAGTACGGTGTCTTTCATTATTTCAAATTGCGCCGAATCTTCCTTATTCTTATGTTGCAAACTTTCAATCAACAGCATAATGATGGTCAATGGAGTCAGCAATTCATGCGAGATATTGGTGAAATAACGCAACTTGGTTTGCGCCAGCTCTTCCGATTTTTCTTTTTCAATGTGCGAAATTTTCAACTCATTGCGTAAGCGAATGCGATTAGCAACAGTACGGGTAGAGAAATAACCGGCAGCCATCATGATGCCGAGATAAATCAGATAGGCCCACCACGAACGGTACAAAGGTGGTTTTATAACGACTTCCAGAGTCGTTATTTTATCGCTCCACAAACCGTTTTCGTCGCTCGCTTTTACATTGAACTCATATTTTCCTTCCGGTAAGTTCGCGTAATTTACAAAGCGGCGATTATTGCCCACGTAGTTCCAGCTATTGTCAACGCCCGACAGTTTGTACGCATATTGTATTTTGCTGGCTGAGGAATAATCCAGTGCCGAGAACTCAATACTCAGATTGTTTTCGGAATATTTCAGTGTCACTCTGTTCTTTTCAGCATCAAAGTGCAGGTTGCTTTCATCGTCGAATATAGATTTATTCTGAATTAAAATATCGGTAATTGCAACATGTTGCTTGATGGGCTTAATGGTCGTTGACAGATTGGCCGGATTAAAGGCGCTTATTCCCTTGTTTCCTCCAAAAAATATCTGACCCGATTTTAGCTTTATGCGTGCATCTTTGAAGAACGAACTTACCAATAATCCATCGTTGTTGGAATAATAGGTGGCTGCATGAGTCTCAGGATTGTATCTCACAATGCGTTTGATAGTTGAAATCCACAAAAAACCATAATTATCTTCCAGAATATCCAATATACCTTCATCAGTAATTCCGTACAGACCACTAATGTCGGAAGCTGTTTTATTTTGCTTGTTGTAATAGTAAATGCAACCTTCTTTGGTACCGATATAAACCTCTCCATTCTTTTTACAACAGATGGTTTGAACACTTAAACTCTGATAGGTATCTATACTCAAATTCATTTTAGAAATACCATAGCTTGTTTTCTCACCTCGTGCAATGGTTTTCAAGAGGAAAAGTCCTTCTTTTTCAGTTCCTACCAATATGTTTTGTTCAGAATCCTCACCAATAGCATTTACACTATAAATCTGATTGCTAATGAGTTTTAATACTGAATTAATTGGTTTTTGATAAAGTCCCGTGTTGGTTCCAATCCAAACATTGCCTTTAGAGTCTTCAAATAAATTTGAAATGGTATTTTCTCTTTCACCCGAAAGCTTACTTAAGGGTAAAATTCCGGTTTGCTTCAGCGTTCCACTATTATCCGTTTTGAATATGTGTATCAGGTCTTCTCCTTCGTTAGCAACCCATATTTCGTTTGTACTTTTTATGTGTTTTATCGCACTAATGCTCCCCAAACTTTTGGCAACGGCATCGAGTGGACGACTTACAATTCCTGTTTTGGGATTGAAAAGGAATAACCCGATTCTGTTGATGGCTATGTAAACATTTCCATCATTATTTTCGCAAAATCGTGTTACATACGATTGTACATTCAACGATGTTTTTATCTCGTTTAACGGATAATTCTGAATGGATGGCTTGTTGAAATCAAGTTTGTAAAGACCATCACCCACTGAACCTATCCATAAATTTCCCCGATGATCTTTGTTGATAACGTGGAATAACTTGTTCGATGTCTCGTTAAAAAGTGTTCCGGTATCAATCAATTTATAGGTGCCATCAGCCTGTTTGTCAATTAAGCTCAATCCGCTAAACGTTACAACCCAAATGTATCCGAATTTATCATCCTGAGTGATGCTGTACACAATGGCATCGAGATGCGAACCGGAATTTTTGGCAAGCTGAATTGGATGTACAAGCATGTTTGGTTTTCCGACATTATCAATATTGAAAATGCCATCACCCCATGTACAAACCCAAATCATCTTATCTTTGTCCTGATATATTCTGAATGGGTTATCATTAATACCTATTTTGGAGATATTGGTTACATGTGTCTGATTTTTATCAATGTAGCATAATCCACTTTTCCAGGAAGAAATCCAGATACGTCCTTCATGATCTTCGTAGATGTTGGAAATATTATTTGATTTAAGCTTTAAGGGGGAGTTTTTGTCCGTAGTGTAGCGTTTAAATTCGCCGGTTTTTGGATTCATGTGCAGCACACCATTGCTGGAAGTACCAATCCAGATATATCCTTTGGAATCCGATAAAATAGAGTTTATTCTTTCTTTTCGGACAAACTCATTTTCAAAATGACGGATGCTGTAGCTTTTTTTGTTAATGATATTAATACCCTCGAAAGTTCCAATCCACAATTGTTGATCGTTGTCTTCGGCAATACATTGAATCTCATTGTTTGACAACTTGCCCGGGGTGAGTGCACTTGATCTGAAAACTTTCATGTCATACCCATCAAAACGGCAAAGACCGTCTTTGGTACCAAACCACATATAGCCTTCTTTGTCGTCGAAAATACGAATAACCGAATTGGATGGAAGCTTATCGTTATACGTAAACCGTTCGAAGCTAAATCCTGCGGGAGCAGACATAGCCCCAAAACTGAAAATTGTCAGAAAAAAACAAACTATGAATAAGATGCGCTTAACCATGATTTTTAAGGAGTTTGAATTAGATTGATTTACAGTTTTTTCAGTTCAAAATAAGTTGAAGTAGATTCTTTCTATAAGATTGAAATAAAAAGCCAACGAATTTACGTTGACAATAAATTATCCATACAAGGAAGCCTACAAAAGTAGTGTTTTATGTGCGAATCAGTGTGAAACAAGACCGTTAAATTCATGTTGTTAAGGCTATTCCTGAGAAATGGGACCGAAATTGAAACCTAAAACAAACATGCTGTCAAATTGCTTTCATAACTGCTTGAAACAACAAAAGCACTTGCAGTATTGTTGCAAGTGCTTTTGAATATTGAATTCAGTGTTATTTGATGTTTAATTCTTCAATTAGCCGTTTTGCACCACCAACTTTGTCCATTACAAACATCACGTAGCGAATGTCTACGTTAATGGTTCGTTGTAAATCCGGCTCAAAAACGATATCTCCACTCATGGCTTCCCAGTTGCCATCAAAAGCAAGTCCTAAAAGCTCTCCTTTTGCATTGAAAATCGGACTGCCCGAATTACCACCCGTGATATCATTGTTACTTAGGAATGCTACATGCATTTCACCCGTTTTCTGGTCGAGATAAGCGCCATAATTATTTTCCAAAATAGCCTGTTTCAATTTTGCAGGAACATCAAATTCATAATCGCCCGGAATTTCTTTTTCAAGTATTCCTTTGGTTGTAGTGTAATATTTGTATTCTGTTGCATCAGCCGGTTTGTATCCACCCACTTTTCCATAAGTAAGGCGCATGGTTGAATTTGCATCCGGATACATGGCTTTACCTTGCTCATCTGCCATTTCTTTTATTCCATTTTCATACAAACGTTCGGCATCTTTAATATTTTCCATTTCCCTCAGGTATTCATGCGATTTCAATTGGTCGCTTGTTTTAGATATATCCTGTGTGAAAGAAAGAGCGGGATCAGCAGAAAAATCTGTTTTACCCTTTTTAATCGCTTTAGTGATTTTTTCAAGCGATGTAAAATCAGATTTTGCGTACAAATATTTGGCATATTTGATATAATCACCTTTGAATTTCTTCTGAATAACAGAATACACTTCAGGAAGAGCATCGGCTTCAACTGATTTTTTGTACACGTCGAGCATAGCTGCCATAGTTGCCTCATCAACAACCGGATAATAGTCTTTGTAAAGTTTGGCAGTTTCTTTTAGTAACGAATCCTGTGGAAGATTCTTTTTAATCATGCGATCGGTCATAGAAGCAATTCGTGGCATTTCTACACCCATCATGAGCGACTCCATCAAAAAATTAAGCGAATGACTGTATGGATAAACTTTTGTGTAGCCATCCTGCAATGTTTTTAGTACATTTTTGTACTTAGCAATACGGTCAGGAGTTTTATTTACCCATTCGGCAAAAGCTTTTTCCTGCTTTTGTTTTTCGGCCACAATGCCTAATTTGCTAACAGCTTTATTCATGCCGATACTGTTTTTCCAGTAATTTGAGCTTCGGGCAAATTTGCTAGCATAAGCAATATTGATAGCCTCATCGGCACGCATGAACGATTTCCATACATCCTGTTTTGCACCGCGTACATCAATTCGGGCCTGATTGGTAGCTTTCATTCTATTGCTGACTCCCCATGAAGAAAGATACCGGCTTGTAGAGCCCGGATTTCCCAAAATCATCGTGTAATCGCCTGGTTCATATCCTTTATTCGAAATTGCTGCAAAACGTTTTGGAGAATATGGCACATTTTCTTTGGCATAATTAGCCGGTTTGCCATCAGGAGCGCAATAAACCCGGAAAACAGAGAAATCCCCGGTATGACGTGGCCACATCCAGTTATCAGTATCGCCGCCAAACTTTCCAATGGAAGTGGAAGGGGCAAACGCAAAACGAATGTCGGTAAATTCTTCGTATACTAACAAATAAAATGCGTTTCCCGAATAATATGGTTTTACAAGTGCTTTGTAATGTGTACCTTTTTCGGCTTCTTTTTCAATGCTTTTAGTGATGGAATCCTGCTTGGCTATACGTCCACCTCCATGTAATGTGTCTGACAATTGCGATAGAACCCGTTCCGATACATCCTGCATTTTCACCAGAAATTTCACCGAAAGTCCGGCACATGGAATTTCGTCAGTAAGATTCGTCGCCGTAAATCCATCTTTCAGGTAATTATGCTCAACAGTACTTTGTTTCTGAATAGCATCATAACCACAGTGATGATTGGTAAAAACAAGCCCCTGATTGGAAACCATTACACCTGTACAGCCGTTTCCGAAAATTACAACAGCATCTTTCAAGCTAACCTGTTTGTCGCTGTAAATATCTTCGGCACTGAGCGTACAACCCATACCGTTCATCTTTTGGATGTTTAGCTTTTGAATAAGTGGAAGCATCCACATACCTTCGTCGGCTCTCACTCCTGCAAACAGGCTGAGCGAAAGCAATACAATTAATAGTTTCTTCATGAAATAATGTTCAATTATAGTGTTGATAATGAGTGAAATTGTGCGGTAGCTTGTTTTTGCATATAAATACAATACAAATGTAAGAAATTAATTTTACAATTGAATTGTAATGGCTTAAAGATTTTTATTTTTCGAAAATTGATATTTTGCTATTTAAAATAGTTTCCGTACTTTTGCACCGTATAAAATGTGGAGAGATTTGGACTGCTTGCAACCACAGAAAAAAATGCTAAATCGCAAACACTTTCTGCCCCAACAAAGTCCTCCTTGCTTTCCCGCTTAATTAATCGAGATTTTAAAACAATTCATTCATCTTTACTGTTTCAGTTTAGCTTGCCAAAAGGGTAATCATAAATTGTAAATCGTAGAATCTTAAATTAAAAAAATGGGATATTTATTTTCATCCGAATCGGTTTCGGAAGGTCATCCAGACAAAGTAGCCGATCAAATTTCAGATGCCATTCTGGATAATTTTCTGGCTCAGGACGCAACTTCTAAAGTTGCATGCGAAACGCTCGTTACAACCGGACAGGTTGTTTTAGCCGGCGAAGTAAAATCAAGTGCTTATGTAAACGTGCAGGAAGTTGCCCGCAAGGTAATTAACCGCATAGGTTATACTAAAAGCGAATATAAATTCGATGGTGATTCGTGCGGAATTTTCTCTGCCTTGCATGAACAATCGAGTGACATCAATCAGGGCGTTGAACGTGCCAATCCAATGGATCAGGGTGCCGGTGACCAGGGAATGATGTTTGGATATGCTACCAAAGAAACTAAAAATTTGATGCCAATTGCATTGGATTTGTCACATGCATTGGTTGAAGAACTGGCTGCCATTCGTCGCGAAGGAAAATTCATGACTTACCTCCGTCCGGATTCAAAATCACAGGTTACAATTGAGTACGACGACAACAACCAACCGGTAAAAGTGCATACAATTGTAGTTTCGACTCAACACGATGATTTTTCAAAACCATCTGCAACTAAATCTCAGGAGCAAGCCGACGAAGAAATGTTGTCGACTATTCGTGAAGATGTAAAAAACATACTTATTCCACGTGTAAAAGCGTTGGATGTTCAGTTTGCTCAATTAATCAAAGAAGATTACGTGCTTCACGTAAATCCAACCGGTAAATTTGTGATTGGTGGACCTCATGGTGATACTGGCTTAACCGGACGTAAGATTATCGTTGATACTTACGGTGGAAAAGGTGCTCACGGTGGTGGTGCTTTTTCGGGTAAAGATCCTTCGAAAGTAGACCGTTCGGCTGCTTATGCTGCCCGTCATATTGCAAAAAACATTGTTGCAGCAGGTCTTGCTAACGAAGTGTTGGTACAAGTGGCTTATGCCATTGGTGTTGCAAAACCAATGAATCTATATGTAAACACTTATGGAACTGCTCAGGTACAACTTAACGATGGCGAAATTGCTGCTAAAATTGAAAAGTTGTTCGATATGCGTCCAAAAGCAATTGAGGAACGCTTGAAACTACGCTATCCTATTTACGAAGAAACAGCTTCTTATGGTCATGTAGGTCGTACACCGGTTGAAGTTACCAAATCATTTAAAGATGGTAATGGTAAGGAAATCAGCTGTACAGTAGAACTATTTACCTGGGAAAAAACAGATAAAGTGGCTGAAATTAAAGCTGAATTTGGCTTGTAAGATTTCATAACAGAGATAAAATATGTATAGAAGGCCTGATTTACTTTTAGCAAATCAGGCTTTCTTGTGCTTAACTGTTAGCGAATTTATCTCCAACTGTCTGAAAAATTGTAAATTATGTATTGAGAATTATGAATTGTATAAGTTTCTTGTTGTAAAATGATAAAATTGATACAAAATTTCATCTTTTACTGTAACTTTGTATTTAAAATCAGGAAAACATGATGGGGAAAAAAGATAATGCGCAGCTTTCGGGTCTCGTAGAATTTATTAAAGTCTGGTGGACAAAATTCTTGGTACAACTTCCAATTATATGGGAGTTTATCAAAGTTTGGTGGAATAAATTTATTGCATGGCGTAAAGTAAGATATCAACGTTTCAAGGGACTTGTTTGGTATCGCAAAATTGGCAACACCATACTTACAACTATCGTTTTATTTCTAATCTATCTCTTTGTTGTAGACATCAACTTCCTTTGGTTATTTGGAAAATCGCCAAGTTTGCGCAGTATCAGTAATCCCGAGCAAAGTCAGGCTTCCGAGATTATTTCATCCGACAACGTAATTATTGGAAAATATTACCACGAAAACCGTACTCCGGTTAGCTATAAGGAGATCTCCCCTATCCTTATTAAAACCCTTATCAGCACGGAAGACGAACGTTTCTACCACCATTTTGGTATCGATTTTCAGGGAGTAGTGGCTGCCATGAAGGATATGACAAAAGGTCGTAGCCGTGGAGCAAGCACTATTACTCAGCAATTGGTGAAGAATATGTACAAGACCCGAAACCAATACTCTACGGGTTTGTTTGGGTATATTCCCGGTTTGAAACTGATTATCATGAAGACTAAGGAATGGACTACAGCTGTAAAGATTGAGATTTTCTACAGCAAACAGGATATTCTGAAAATGTATTTCAATACGGTGGATTTTGGAAGCAATGCTTATGGAATTCATACAGCAGCTAAAACGTTCTTTAATACAACACCTGCCAAACTCAACTACGAGCAATCCGCTACATTGGTTGGTTTGCTCAAGGCTACCACTACGTACAGTCCTATTTCGCACCCCAAACGCTCTATGGAGCGTCGTAATGTAGTACTTGAAAATCTGGTAAAGCAAAAGGTCATTACACAGCATGTATGTGACTCGTTGAAAAAGATTCCAATCCAGCTCAATTTCAATGTGGAAGAAAGTTTTGAAGGTGAAGCGCTTCACTTCCGTGCATATCTTGATAAATACCTGCAGGAGTGGGAAAAGGAAAATGGTTACGATATTTATTCGGACGGTTTTAAAATCTATGTAACGATTGATTCGCGCATGCAAAAATATGCCGAAGAATCGGTGAACAAGCAAATGCGCATATTGCAGAAGAAATTCTTCGATCATTGGCGTGGTCAAAATCCATGGCAGGATGAAAATCATAAGGATATCGTCAATTTTGTAGAAGATATTGCCAAAAAAACCACCTATTATGCATCGTTGTCAAAACGATATGCAAACAAACCTGATTCGGTTACCTATTTCTTAAACAAACCTCACCGTACGAAAGTGTTTGATTATAAACGTGGTGAGAAAGATACTACCTTGAGCGTAATGGATTCTATCCGGTATATGAATCACTTTATGCACACCAGTTTTGTGGCAATGGAATCGGAAACGGGTGAAGTGAAGGCTTGGGTTGGTGATATTAATTTCAAATACTGGCAGTACGATAAGGTGGCGCAGTCGAAACGTCAACCGGGTTCTACCTTTAAGTTGTTCGATTACACGGCTGCGTTAATGCATGGTATGTCGCCTTGCGATATGATGACAGATAAGCCTGTGACCTGGACTTACGACGAGAAGGGTGCTAAAAAATCATGGAATCCACGCAATGCCAATGGCTATTGCCTTGGTTATCCGGTTTCGTTGAAAAATGCATTTGCGCAATCAATTAATACAATTGCCGTGCAGGTTGCACAACAAGTTGGAATACCGGAAATTATCAAGTATGCCCATTTGTTAGGAATTAAAACACCTTTAGAAAATCAGCCTTCCACCTGTTTGGGTTCGTCGGATGTTTCCCTGCTTGAATTGGTAAACTCATTTGCAACAGTTATCAACGAAGGAAATTATCACGATCCGATTTTGGTAACGCGTATTGAAGATAAAGATGGAAATGTAGTATATCAACCCAAAACAGAGCAACATCGCGTTATTCCATACGAAACAGCTTTTCTTATGACAGAAATGCTGAAGGGTGGTATGACAGAACCGGGCGGAACGTCGCAGGCTTTGTGGAGTTGGGACTTATTCCATTACGATACGGACTTCGGTGGAAAAACCGGAACATCTTCGAACCACTCTGATGCCTGGTTTATTGGTGTGACACCCAAATTAGTTGGTGGAGCATGGGTTGGTGGCGAGCACCGCAGCGTTCATTTCCGCACAGGAGAACTTGGACAGGGAAGTCGCACCGCTTTGCCAATTTTCGGATCATTTATGGAGAAAGTGCTTAAGGATGAAAGTTTGAAGCAATACCGTGGTAAATTCCCTACAAAACCAAAAGAGAAAATCACAAAAGATTATTCATGTCATACCTATTTGCGTAAAGATACAACAGCAGTTGATTCCGTGGTTGGGATTGAAGAAAGTGTGGATTTACCCGAAGATATGCCGGCAGAAGGAGCAACGGATGAAACAGTGAAGCCTGCAGAAAGTAAGTAGAGCTGTAATTTATAAAACAATAAGAGCTTGCCCCAAAAGGCAAGCTCTTATTGTTTTATAGTTGTCGAATGTTCATGCACCTAATGCTTTTAAGGCTTCAAACACTAAAATGGCAGGCCAGACAATGGCTTTCAGGAATCCAAGAACTCCAAGCCAGAAAGTGGCTGCATGTGAAATAAAATAAATGGCAGCGCCGATAAATCCGAAACCATAAACAGCACCGCCGGAAGCAGTAGCCTGGTGATTGCGATTTGAACCTTTACAATCGCATTTTTTTTCTTCTTCCATGATAATTGAGTTTTGAGTTTATACTGATTTTTTTTATGTCGTAAAAGTAGTCCGGTACAAATGTACATATTTGTTTTGAGAAATAATGAAGCTAAAAAATAAGGGCTGCAAAATATTTTGCAGCCCTTATCAGAGAAAAATATGTTATTCTTTATTTGTACATACGCTCACGGATAGCTTTAATATCATCCGAAGTCACATAATCATCGTAGTCCATTTGTTTATCAATAATTCCGTTAGGTGTAAGCTCAATGATACGGTTACAAACGGTTTGAATGAATTCACGGTCATGCGAAGCCATAAGCACATTGCCTTTGAAGTTCACGAGGGTATTGTTGAATGCCTGGATTGATTCAAGGTCAAGGTGGTTGGCGGGTGAATCAAGAACCATTACATTGGCATTACGAAGCATCATGCGTGAAATCATACAGCGCATTTTTTCACCTCCTGAAAGTACACTGGCTTTTTTATAGATTTCTTCACCTGCAAAAAGCATTTTGCCCAAATAACCACGAATAAATGCTTCGGTGGTATCTGATGAGAATTGCCCAAGCCAGTCAACCAAATTCAAATCGGTGTTGAAAAATTCCGAATTGTCTAATGGCAGGTAAGCGTGTGTTATAGTTACTCCCCAGTTGTATGTTCCCTGGTGGTTTTTGTCATGATCGTTGATAATTTCAAAGAATGCAGTCATGGCACGTGGATCGCGTGATAAGAAAACGATTTTATCGTTTTTCTCAACATTGAAATTTACATCTTTGAACAAAACAGTTCCATCCTCCAACGTTTTACCAAGCCCGGCAATTTCCAACACCATGTTTCCCGGATCACGATCAGGAGTGAAAATGATTCCCGGATATTTACGGGTTGAAGGTTGGATTTCATCGATATTAAGCTTTTCAAGCATTTTCTTACGGCTTGTAGCTTGTTTCGATTTAGCCACGTTGGCACTAAACCGACGAATAAATTCTTCCAGCTCTTTCTTTTTCTCTTCCGCTTTTTTGTTTTGATTTTGTTGCTGGCGTAGGGCTAACTGGCTTGATTCGTACCAGAAGCTATAGTTACCTGCAAAGGCCTGCACCTTGCCAAAGTCAATATCAACAGTGTGTGTACTTACAGCATCAAGGAAGTGACGGTCGTGCGAAACAACCAAAACTGTATTTTCGTAATTGGCCAGGTAGTTTTCCAACCACATTACTGTGTCAACATCCAGGTCGTTGGTAGGCTCATCCAGCAGCAAGTTGTCGGGTTTCCCAAAAAGGGCACGAGCCAACAGCACACGCACTTTTTCCATACCGCTCAATTCGCTCATTAGTTGATAGTGCAGATCTTCTTTAATCCCCAGTCCGCTCAACAAAGAGGCAGCTTCACTTTCGGCATTCCACCCATTCATTTCGGAGAATTTGTCTTCCAGTTCGGAAGCACGAATGCCGTCTGCATCCGAAAAATCTTCTTTCAGGTAAATGGCATCTTTTTCTTCTTTCACTTTCCAAAGGGTAGTGTGACCCATCATAACCGTGTCTAACACCGTAAACTGATCGAATTCAAAGTGGTCCTGTTTTAAAACCGACAAACGTTCGCCATGACCAAACTGAATTGTGCCACGCGTAGGGTCCAAATCACCACTAAGCATACGTATGAGTGTCGATTTTCCGGCACCGTTGGCACCAATAATGCCATAACAGTTACCTGCCGTGAATTTGAGGTTTACATCTGAGAATAAAACACGTTTGCCGAATTGAATGGCAAGATTAGAGACTGTAATCATTTTTTAATGAGGTTTGTTTGATCGGTTTGAGGTTTTAAAAACATCTTTTTGTAGAAAATAAAGTTGTTCTGCTTCTTTTCTCTAAAACAAAGAATAGAACCAATCTGTTTTCAGATTCGCTCTATTCCAGTTATTTATTTCAAATTAGATTTTTTAGAAATGCTTATTTGATAATTCCGAGTGTGCGTGCATCTCTCGAAATTTTCTCAATTGATTCGTCAATTTGATCGAAAGTATGCGTTGCCATTAACGAGTAACGTATCAACGAATCTTCGGAACGAACAGCCGGTGAAACAACCGGATTTACGAATACACCATCATCCATCAACATGCGGGTCAACTTAAATGTCTTAGTGTTGTCGCGAACATACAAAGGAATAATCGGAGTTTCGGTATGACCAATTTCAAAACCTGCTTTCAGGAATCCTTCTTTTGCACGTAGTGTATTAGCCCACAATGCATCTTTACGCCAGGGTTCTTCTTCCATTACATCCAAAGCTGCCAATACACAACCGGTTGAAGCCGGAGTAATAGAAGCACTGAAGATTAATGTGCGTGAATTATGTTTCAGGTAATTGATAATGTTTTCGTCGGCAGCAATGAATCCACCGATTGTACCAAGTGATTTGCTGAATGTTCCCATGATGAGGTCAACATCGTTTGAAACACCAAAGTGTTCGCAAACACCGGCACCGGTTTTACCGAAAACACCCAGTGAGTGAGCTTCGTCAACATAGATAGAAGCATTATATTTTTTAGAAAGTGCTACGATTTCAGGAAGTTTGGCAACATCGCCTTCCATACTGAAAACACCATCAACAACAATAACTTTTAATTTATCAGGCTCACATTTTTTTAGCAATTTCTCCAAGGCATCCATATCGTTGTGACGATATTTCAATTGTTTAGAGAAAGATAAACGTTTGCCTTCGATAATAGATGCGTGGTCAAATTCATCAAAGATAAGATAATCTTCACGACCGGTGATACATGAGATAACACCTGAGTTCACTGTAAAACCGGTAGCATAAACCAACGCAGCTTCTTTGTGTACCAATTTGGCTAATCTTTCTTCAAGTTCGATGTGAATGTCGAGTGTACCATTTAGGAAACGTGAACCGGCACAACCTGTACCATATTTTTCAACCGCTTTAATGGCAGCTTCTTTTAAACGAGGGTGATTTGTAAGTCCCAAATAACTGTTTGAACCAAACATTAATACTCGTTTACCATCAATTGTTACTACAGTATCCTGGTCGGACTCGATAGGACGGAAGTAAGGGTAAACGCCCATTGCTTTAGCTTGCTGGGGCGCATCAAATTGTCCCAACACATCACTTAATTGACTCATAGGTTTTCTTTGTTTGTAAATAAAAACGGCTGCAAAGATACGTTTTTTTTCCATAAGTAAGTGCATTTTTTGATTCATAATAGTTATTTATGTACTTTTGCCATCGAAAATAAAACGATAAATTACAAGTGAACAAACAATTAGATTATAAATTATTACCAACTTTAGCTTCCAAATCGGAACCTGAATGGAAGCGTTTTTATGTAAAAAACAAGAAGAAGCTGGAAAGTATGGATTTGAAGATTCATGCTCTGCATGATAAAATTTCCGAACGGGTTGATTGTTTGGCGTGTGCGAACTGTTGCAGATCGTTGGGTCCCCGCATTACCGATAAAGACGTCGAGCGAATGGCAAAGGCACTCCGAATGAAAACGGTTGATGTTATTTCGAAATACCTGCGGATTGACGAGGATAAAGATATGGTTTTTCAAACGATGCCTTGTCCTTTTCTGGGAGCAGATAATTATTGTTCAATTTATGAAAACCGCCCTAAGGCCTGTCGTGAATATCCGCATACCGACCGGAAACGCTTTTATCAGATTTATAATCTATCAATTAAAAATGCTTATACCTGCCCGATTGTGTATGAAGTATTGGAAAATCTGACTAAGACTCCCTGACTTTAACAGAGTCCCACAAAGTTATCATTAGTTGTTTGAAGATCTGAATATCTCTTTTTTCAGTGTGCCGGTTTTGTGGAAAGAATATCGCACGGTGAACAGAATGCTTAGCGAAATACTCAAAACGGTAGATGCCAGAATGGCTATCATGATGGCAATTTGATACTTGATGGCAACCAAAGGTACTGATCCTCCCAGAATTTGTCCCGTCATCATGCCCGGTAACGAAACGATACCCATAGTGGCCATGGTAGCAATGGTTGGATTTAAGGCTGCAACAAAACTCTTTTTGGCAAAATGAAGCAGTGCTTCATATTTTGTTGCGCCGAGCGAAAGTTTATAGAAGTAAAGTTGTTCATCTTTTCGCAGGGCTTTGTAAAAGTCACCGAGGCCAATTACATTCGAACGCAGTGAATTTCCCAAAATCATTCCTCCAATGGCAATCATATATTTTGCATCCAGAATAAAGTTGATATTAACAATGAAATAGTTGAAATACAGCACCACGAAAAAGTTGGCAAGAATAAACGACAAGAGGACAGGCAGCACGAAATGGTTGAGTTTTAAGTCGGAGTTTTTTATGACTGAAAGTACAGCCGATGCAATCATGACCAAAAACCACGACAGGTTTATAAGCCAGTTGTTGTACTTAAAAATGTACTCCAGAAAAAAACCTATCAACACCAGCTGAATGACCATTCGGAGCGTGGACACGATAAGGTTTTTGGTGATACCAAGTTTCATATACCAAACACCCAGCAGCGGTATGAGCAGCATTAAGCCACACATAAACATCGAAAACATGGATAAATCCTGAGCTCCGTTCATGATTAGTCGAGTTTAAGTGTTTTTAATTCAACTCCGGATGGTAAATAATTGTCGTGCGAAATATAGAGCACAGTAAACTCCGGGTTTTGCAGGAAATAATCGAGCACCTTTGTTTTAAGCACTTTGTCCAGTGCCGATGTTATTTCATCCAGAAAGAAAATTGTGCGCTTCAATAGCAAGGCGTTTATAATAGCGATGCGTTGTTTCTCGCCACCCGAAAGTTCTTCGATATTTTTAGAAAGTAAATCTTCCGATAATTCGAAAAGCGCAAAATACTGTTTGATCTCTGCTTTTGAATTTGTTTTGTGGGCGAGATTTGCTTTGAGTGATAGGGTTTCGTCGAAGAAAGCCTGCACATTACCCCGACCGATATTCAAATCCTGACTGACATAGGCAACCTTTTTGCGCAGCTCCCAAACGCTCGTTTCATTGAGCGCTTTGTTTTCATAGAGAATAGTTCCGCTGTCGGGTTGTTCGAATCCAAGCAACAGTCGGAACAAGGTTGTTTTTCCAATGCCCGAGCGACCGGCGATATTGATTTTATCGCCTTGTGCAATTTTGAATGAAAAATCCTGTAATACGAATTTATCGCTAAACTGCTTGGTTATGTGTTGGAGTTCGAACATGGTTAGATGCGGGATTAAGCCATTAGTTTGTCTATGTCGTTCCAAAAGCTTGGATAGGATTTGCTAACCACCTGCGGTTCTTCAATTTCGATTGGAATAACCAAAGCTGCAGGAGCAAAAGCCATAGCCATGCGATGATCTTCGTAGGTGGCAATGCTGATGGTAGAAGCCTGCTCGCAACGCTCACCCAGCCATGCCAACTGACCTTCGGCAGGTTCAACCACTACATAGCCCAGTTTTTTCAGTTCATTGATCAATGCAGCAATTCGATCGGTTTCTTTTATCTTGAGGCTTTGTAATCCGCTGAAAGCGAATGGAATGTTTTTCATGCAACAAGTCACGGCAAAGGTCTGAGCCAAATCCGGCTGGTTTACAAAGTCATATTCAAACTTAGCTGTGTTATTGTCGTTGGAAGTCAGCAACACGCCTTCTGCCTGATATTCGGTTTTCACACCCAGTTGTTCGAAAAGCACTGCTACTTTGCTGTCGCCCTGCGAACTATTTGGATTCAGACCGTTCAGGAATAGTTGTCCTTTTCCAGCAATAGAAAGTATTTCGTACCAGTACGAAGCTCCCGACCAATCCGATTCTACTTTGTACTGAATTGGTTTATATTGTTGCGGAGTAATTTCTATGATATTATTCTCAAACTTCACATCCACGCCGTATTCTTTCATCATGCTCATGGTCATTTGGATGTAGGGAACAGATATTACGTTTCCTTCCAGTTTGATTGTCAACCCGTTTTGCATATAGGGGGCAATCATCATCAATGCCGAAATATACTGACTGCTCACGCCGCCATTCAGACTGATTTCGCCACCCATTAATGCACTTCCAAAGATGCGCAATGGCGGATAACCTTCTTTCTCCACATACTCAATTCGGGCTCCAAGTGTACTGAGCGCATCCACCAACAATTTGATAGGTCGGTTTTTCATGCGTTCGCTGCCGGTAATAATCCATTCACCAACCGTTTTCGACAGGAAAGCTGTGAGAAAACGCATGGCAGTTCCGGCTGCTCCAATGTCGAAAGTGGTATCATTCGAATCGAGGGCTTTCACGGTTACGCGTGTATCGTCGCAATCCGAAAGATTCTGAATGTCGTACGGACTGTATGCCAAAGCATTCAAAATCAGCGCACGGTTGCTGATACTCTTGGAAGCGGGCAGGGAAATTTGCAGATTTATTTCTTTTGGTTGGATATGGAGTTGTTTGTTTGCCATTTTCAAGAATCGGTTTATTGCCTGTTATTTTAATATTCGATGTGTCGACTAAAAGCCGACATAACGAAAAGCGACACAAAAGTACATATTTTTCTACAGTTAAGAATGATAAACCGGAATTTTACAACAGCATAAACTAATCAAAAAGGCTTATCTTTGTATGCATAAAACGTTTTAAGGATATGAGAAAGATACTTGGTTTGCTTATCATTTTAGTCAGTACATGTAGTGTTGTAATGGCTCAGCACTTACCCAAAGTTTCGCCTGAAGAAGTTGGACTGGATTCGCATAAATTGCAACATGCCGATAGCATTATTCAAACGGCCATCGATAAAAAATCGATTCCCGGTGCCGTGCTGGCTGTTGTACGCAACGGGAAAATGGCTTATCTGAAGGCGTATGGCAATAAGCAGGTTTATCCTACCGTTGTGCCCATGGATGTGAATACGGTTTTCGATATGGCTTCGTGTACTAAGCCCATGGCAACTGCCATTTCGGCTATGATATTGTACGAAAGAAATCAGCTTCACCTGCAGGACGATGTGAATATGTACATTCCGGGCTTTATTTACCTGATTGATCCAAACAGACGAACCAATATAAAAATAGTAAATCTGCTGACTCACACCTCCGGTTTGCCGTCTTATGCTCCCGAAACGACTATCAAAAAACGCTATGGGTCGAATAATCCGGCAGGCTTTATGCAGTATATCGATTCCTGCAAACGAGATTTTGCTCCGGGTGCGGGTATGGAATACAGTTGCCTGAATTTTATTACCCTGCAACATGTGATTGAAAACGTAAGTGGAAAGAGTCTGCGCGATTTCGCCAAAGAAAATATATTTGATGTGCTTGGTATGAAGCATACCGATTTCAACCCAACCGGCGAAATGCTAGAATGCTGTGCCCCAACTTCAAAACTTCAGAATGGAGGCGTGATGAAAGGCATTGTTCACGATCCGTTGGCGCGTATGTTTAACGGAGGTGTTTCGGGTAATGCGGGTTTGTTTTCGGATGCAAATGACATCGCCATTCTGGTTGCAACTTTACAAAATAATGGTGAATGGAACGGTAACCGGATTTTAAGTCCCATGACTGTAAAAGAAATGCGGACGATACCCGATTCGTTGAAGGCTTATGGTCGAACACTTGGTTGGGATATGTCGTCGCACTATGCAAGTTGTAAAGGTGATTCACTCAGCGCTAATACCTATTGCCATACCGGCTATACCGGAACTTCTATCGTTATCGACCCCGATAATGACATTTCCATTATTCTGCTTACTAACAGGGTGCATCCCTACGATAAGGGTAGTGTGGTAGGCTTGCGGAAAGCAGTTGCCAATGC
>JAQTTH010000018.1:0-75777 GCA_028710895.1 Paludibacter sp. | reverse complement strand
GTCAGTTTTACAAAGCTACCCATTGTATTTTTACCCAGTCCGGCAGTTTTTACCAGAGTAGGTATGTCTTCGGCTTTTGCTCCCAGTTGTGAGAAGCGAATCGGCATACCAATGGAAGTCATAAACTGTTCGTAACGCTCAATTCCCTGACGGGCGGTTTTCTCGGGATTCTGAAAATCCATTTCGCAACCCCAAACGCGGGTGGCAAATTGTGCGAAACGCATGACGTTGTGATGCATGACGTATTTCATCCAGGCCGGGAACATGACTGCCAATCCTGCGCCGTGTGCCACATCGTATAAAGCCGAAAGTTCGTGTTCAATCTGATGGGTCGACCAATCCTGTTCGCGACCGACTCCACAAATGTCGTTGTGTGCTACCATACCGGCCCACATAATGTTAGCGCGCGATTCGTAATCGCCCGGATTTGCCAGGGCCTTTGGAGTTTCTTTAATGACAGTAAGTAAAATGGCTTCGCAAAGGCGATCGGTAATTTCCACATCTTTTGTATTGGTGAAATACCGTTCCATTACGTGTGCCATCATATCGGCAGCACCACAGGCAGTCTGGAAGTCAGGCAAAGTACAGGTAAGTTCCGGATTCAGTACCGAGAAAACAGGACGCAGGGCATCGCTGTTGGCTGCACGTTTCAGCATACCATTTTCGTGGGTAATCACCGAACCGGTTGAACCTTCGCTACCCGCAGCCGAAATGGTGAGGATAGTGGCAACAGGCAATGCTTTTTCAACATTTTTTCCTGTGTAAAAGTCCCAGAAATCGCCATCATACAATGCTCCGAGTGCAATGGCTTTGGCTGAATCGATAACGCTACCGCCACCCACTGCCAACACGAAATCGATTTTATCGCGTTTGCAAATTTCCACTCCTTTGTACACCAATCCACTGCGGGGATTTGGTTGTGCTCCACCCAATTCGGAGAACGTTATGTTTTCGGCTTTGAGTGATGCTTTTACGCGGTCGAGTAAACCGCTTTTAATGACAGAGCCACCACCAAAATGAATTAATACATTGGTTCCGCCGAAACGTTTCACGTATTTTCCGGCTTCGTTTTCCCGTCCTTTTCCAAATACAAAAAAGGTAGGACTATAGAAATTAAAGTTGTTCATATTATTTTACTTTCAACTTTTCCAAAGTTTTAAAACTTTGGAAAAGTTATTAATTTACTAGCTAATTTGTCGGCCAGTTCAATTGTTGTATTTAATTGATTGGTAATTTCTTTTACAAATGAATTGTCTTCGTAAGCACCACGGGTAGCTTCAAAATCGAGTTGTTTGTCGTTTTCGGTTCCGTCGATGCCAAAACCTGTTTTCGAAATGGAGTTGAATTCTTTTTTGCAATCGCGCAAAACCAAATCGTTGAAGCTCATAACAGCTTTTTCCCATTTTTCAATACTGGTGATAATGTCCTGAATTTCGAATTCAGTTATTGATTTTCCATGTTGTTTCTGCAAAATGTCTTTTGCCCAGTTCCATGAAAAATCATCGTATGCAAGATGCAGAGCAATTAATTTATTTTGAATTTCCTGTAGTTCAATTTTTCCGACAGCAATCTCTGATAGTAGTTTGTCGATTTCCGATTTTGGTGCCAGCAATCCTGCCAAATCCACCCAATCGCCTGTTCCGGTTTCAGAACCAACCGATAATAAGCTGATAACATCCTGTTGAGATTCAATTTTCTGACCGTTTATCTTTTTGACGATTTGTTCGCCAATAAACTGATTCACGGCCATCTCATACAAATCAATGCCTTTACGGATAGACGATCGCTTGATTTTACAATTCTGATACCAGACAAAACCTGCTGTTTCGTCCATGTTTTGGAGCAATCCTTTGAGAATTTCAATTCCTCTCAATGCTTTCGACAAGGTGAATGGCGAGAGGAAATCAAAATTAATGGGGTCAAGCTTTATGTTGTCTTTGCGTAAGTCGCGCTTAGGCCATTTTTGTACATCACGAATGGTTCCGGCGCTGTGCAAATTTATTCCGGGAAGTAAATTGCTTTCACCGTCATTTTCCAATAAATAGGAGAATGGCAAATCGGCAATATCCGGGTTTCCTTTCTGACTTCCCAACACCACCGTAAACGGACCGATTTTGGCCGGCCACATCATGTACGAGTTACTGGATGTTTTTACGCCACGTTCGGTAATTCCCTGATGAACGGGACCCAGTTTGTACATGTGGTTGCTGAAATTTGTTCCACTGCCGGCATTCATAAACGAATACAGGGCTGTGAGCATCAAAGTGGATTTATGGTGAGTCACCGTGTATGGACCTGCAAAAATGGAAACTGCTTCGCCATGCAATCCCTGACAATTGGCAAAAAACAGTGAATCCATAGCCGAAAACTGTTTGCCAATGAGACAACCCTGTCCGATAAAACAACGGGAAATCATGGCTGAATCGGTAACTGACGTTCCTGATTGTATAATAAAATCGTTACACTGAACGCCTGAACCAATGATAACAGGTGCTTGCCGGTTGCTGATGATTGTTCCGTTTTCGAGTAACGAAACACCTTTGAGTTGAGCAAAATCGCCCACCCGTACGTTTTTTAAACTACCACTGTTTGTGATTCGAACATTTTTACCAATTACGCCCATGTCCGATTCCTGAGAAAGCGCGTACATAGCCACCAATTTATCAAGCTGACTGCTAAGTGCGGCATCGTGACGGTAGAAAGCCATCATATAGGCCAATGGGGCCGACAATTGATCGAAAATAGCCACTTCGCGACCACCACTTTCAATCATTGTGGCCACTTTTACGCCATTTCCAAACGACGAGATGCCATCGGTAAGCAACAGATTCACATTTTCGATATATGCGCCTTCTTCAATGCGGTAGTTGGCAATGTAGTTGTGAATTTTATCAATAAAAACATCGTTTTCAATCACGCAGTTACGCAGCACGGTATTGAAAATTCCTGCATGTTTTTTGATGCCTCCTGCCAGTTCGAAAACCTTGTTGTAAGTGCCCAGAAACACAATTCCTGAGAAATGTACATTCTGAATAAACGTGGGTGAAAAGTCTTCGGCAACCTGAACTTCCGTCCAGTTCTCGGCTGAGCAGCCAAAAACGGTTAGCGTTGCAATTTCTTTGTCAGTAAGTTGACGGTAGTTTGTCATGTTCTCAAAATTATCAATATCCGGTTATCAATCTTCTATTTCTTCGTATTTCTGAAACAGAAAATCATTGTACGGATAGCGTTCTATGTGAATGGCTTTAATTTTTTCGTACATCAATTCCTTCAGCTGGTCGATGTTTTGTTTGTCGCGGGCCGAAATAAAGATGCAATTGTCGTGCATTTTGGCCATCCAGGTTTTCTTCAATTCCTCCAGACTAATATTTTCCGGTCTGATGGGGGCCAAATCATCTTCCTCTTTTGGCGTATAGGTAAACGCATCAATTTTATTGAAAACCAAAATCATTGGTTTTTCCTGCGGATCAATTTCTTTAAGCGTTTCGTTTACTACTTCCAGTTGTTCGTGAAAGTTGGAGTGCGAAACATCCACCACATGAAGCAATAAATCGGCTTCCCGAACCTCGTCGAGTGTCGATTTAAACGACTGTACCAGGTGATGAGGCAATTTGCGGATAAAACCAACTGTATCTGAAAGTAAGAATGATAAGTTTTCAATTGTCACTTTACGAACTGTAGTATCAAGCGTTGCAAAAAGCTTGTTTTCTGCAAATATTTCCGACTTGCTCAACAGGTTCATTAATGTTGATTTGCCCACATTGGTATATCCAACCAAAGCTACACGAACCATTTTACCCCGATTCTTACGTTGTGTGCTCATCTGAACATCAATGTCTTTCAGGTTTTGTTTCAGTAACGATATTTTGGTGAGGATAATACGGCGGTCGGTTTCAATCTGTGTTTCACCCGGTCCACGCATCCCAATACCTCCTTTTTGACGTTCGAGGTGAGTCCACAAGCGAGTCAGACGAGGTAACATGTATTGGCACTGAGCAAGTTCTACCTGAGTTTTGGCGCTGGCGGTTTGTGCCCGCTTTGCAAAAATGTCTAGAATAAGACTTGTCCGGTCGAGTATTAAAACCTTCAGTTCAGCTTCGATGTTGCGGAGTTGCTTCGGCGACAGTTCATCGTCGAAGATAACCACGCCAATTTCGTTCTCGTCCACAAAGTTTTTGATTTCTATCAATTTACCGGGACCAACGTAGGTTTTTGGATTTGGATACTCAAGTCGCTGGAAGTAAAGTTTCTCGGGCGATGCTCCTGCCGTTTCGGCCAAAAACGCTAATTCGTCCAGGTATTCCCGGGCTTTTTCTTCGCTTTGTACCTGGGTAATTACACCCACCAAAACGGCTTTTTCTTCGTATATTTCTGTTTTCATCTTTTTGTTTATATAAAACCCAAAACCTGATTATGCATGGAATTTTCAACAGGGAAAAGGAATTTCTTGCTGTATGACGTTTACAGTAGAAACTGCAGGCTCATTTCAATTGAAGTATGTTCTGTGACACAAATATACAATTTTTTTAATTCAAATAAGTACGTTCAGTAAATAAATCAAGAGCAATTTTGAATAAAAAAAACATATTGATTAACTATTTTTTCTACTTAAAATATAATTTTTCTATTTTTCTCCGTTTAGTAAATTATAAAAATATTTTTCCCGTCATTCCGTTTACAAAAATAGTGTATCTTTGGCTGTTTTTTTTCAAACGCGGTAAAAATATCAATTCTTTCTTACTTTTGATATTTAAACAACTCAGATTTAATGGCTAAAAAGATTATTTTACTGTTATTGCTCGTGTCGGGTTTGCAGGCATTTTCGCAAGCGGGCTATGGTGTTTATCAGTTTTTAGATTTACCTGTTTCTTCCAGGCTGGCAGCATTGGGTGGAACAAACGTTTCTTTGCGCGATAATGATTTGAATTTTGCATTGGTGAACCCGGCTTTACTCACTGCCGAAACCGATAAAACGGTTGGACTAAGTGTGGCCAATTATCTGTCGGATATTCAATTTGGTTCGGCTGTGTATGGTCATAATGTGAAGGATGTTGGCTATTTCGGAGTGGGAATTCAATATATTGATTACGGTAAATTTCAGGAAGCTACTGACCTGAATGAGTTGACAGGCCAAACCTTCACAGCCAAAGATTTTGCTTTGCATATTATGTATGCCCGACCATTAAATAAATATTTCACGGTGGGAGCTACGCTAAAACCTGTTTACTCGGTTTACGAACGTTATACAAGTTACGGTGTGGCGTTGGACGGTGGTGTGAGCTACAATGACCCTAAAAGTTTATTCTCGGCCGGTTTGGTTTTCAAGAATCTGGGTACACAATTCAAAGGCTATTATTCCGACGAGGATGGTCAGCATTACGAGCCGCTTCCTTTCAACCTGCAGTTAGGAATTACCCAAAAACTGGCTCATGCACCCCTTCGTTTTTCAATGACATTACACAACCTGCAACACTGGGATTTGAGCTACGAATCGACCAATCAGCCGGTATCAACTATTTCGACTTCAGAAACTACCACAACCGAAGCAACAAAAAGTATAAGTTTTGTTGATATGGCCTTCAGACATACTATCTTTGCAGTAGAATTTGTACCAACTAAATCTTTTTATCTGGCGGCATCATACGATCACCGTCGGCACTCCGAAATGAAAATGACCGGTTTCAAAAGCATGGCGGGCTTCTCTTTTGGTGGTGGCGTAAAACTATATAAATTTCAGGTGGGATTTGGAACTACCATTTTCCAGACAGGAGTTAGTTCGTACCAGTTCTCCATAAGTACTGCACTTAACGATTTTAGATTGTAAGAATGAAAAAAATTATTGTTGCCATTGATGGATTTTCCTCGTGTGGAAAAAGTACCATGGCTAAAGAGCTGGCTCGCGAAGCCGGCTATATTTATGTTGATACCGGTGCTATGTACCGGGCTGTTTCGCTGTTCTGCCTGCAAAATGGCTGGATGACCGAAACGGATATGAATGCCGCTGAAATTGAAAAGCACATACAATCTATTCGTATTGAGTTCAGACCGAATGCCGAAGGAAAAGCAGATACGTACCTGAACGGAAAGAATGTTGAAAGCGAAATACGAACACTGGAAGTTGCCAACGGTGCAAGCCGGGTAAGTACGTTGGGTTTTGTGCGTCGGGAATTGGTTCGGCAACAACAGCTTATGGGCATCGAAAAAGGCATTGTGATGGACGGGCGCGATATTGGTACTGTTGTTTTTCCACAGGCCGAACTGAAGATATTCTTAACCGCTTCACCCGAAGTTCGTGCACAACGCCGTTTCGACGAAATGGCGGCCAAAGGCGAAGCCGTAAATTTCGACGAAGTACTTGCCAACGTGAAAGAGCGAGACGATCGCGATCAGAACCGTGCCGAAAGTCCGTTACGCAAAGCGGACGACTCAGTGGTGATTGATAATTCGAATCTGACTCGTGACGAACAACGCGAAATTCTACATCGTTTGTTTCAGGAAAGAACGATTTGAGAGTGACTCTTGAAGGCCGGAAACAGATTCTATCAATATCACTTTCGCTGAAATTTTGGTTGTGGTTATAGCACTTATCCAGCTCCTTATTCCCGGATGAATTCTCTGTGAAGTTTACGACCTCCTCTAAACTATTGTCTGTAAATAATTGTTGGTTTATCTGAGTTTCCATTTTCAGGAAATTCGTAAAAAGTAAACCTCTAAATTGTAAGTAAAATTATGCCAAATATTGAAATTGATGAAAAATCAGGATTCTGTTTTGGAGTGGTAAAAGCCATTACCAAAGCAGAAGAAGAGTTAGCTAAAGGCGAAGTGCTTTACTGCATTGGCGATATAGTTCACAACGGTCAGGAAGTGGATCGACTCACTAAAATGGGTCTTATCACGATTGATCACGAACAGTTTGCACAGTTGCGCGATGCGAAAGTGATGTTTCGTGCCCACGGGGAGCCACCAAGTACCTACGAAACAGCCAAAAAGAATAATATCACGCTCATTGATGCATCATGCCCGGTGGTGTTGAAATTACAATCGCGTGTAAAAAATGCCTACGATACCATTGAGGATCCCGATACTCAAATCGTTATTTTTGGGCATATTGGTCACGCCGAGGTAAACGGATTGGTTGGTCAAACCGAAGAAAAGGCCATTGTTATCGAAAGCGAAGAAGATTTGTACAAAGTGGATTTGAATAAACCTGTTCGTTTGTTCTCGCAAACAACCAAATCGCTTGGAGGTTATCAAAATTTGATTGCTACGGTTGGTAATAAAATTAACAAGAATGTAAAATTCGAACATACCGACACAATTTGCCGCCAGGTAGCTAACAGAATGCCAAATATTACTATCTTTGCACAACAAAATGACATTGTCATTTTTGTTGGCGGAAAAAAGAGCTCAAATGGGCTTGTTTTGTTCGAACACAGTAAATCCGTAAACCCAAATACATTTTTCGTTTCGGAGGCGAGCGAAGTATTTGATTTGAATATTGATTTCAGCAAAAAAATAGGTATTTGCGGTGCTACTTCCACTCCCCGTTGGTTGATGGAGGAAGTTGCCAAAAAGCTGGAAGAAATGGCCACGGTTCAGGAAGCTAAATAGGAAATTAGTTAATATACTCACATAATTTTTTAAGGTCAAATGAAATACGAAATTAAATGTATTGGTGTGCTCACTTCGGGAGGTGATTCACCGGGAATGAATGCGGCTGTCAGATCGGTAACACGTGCAGCCATCTTTAACGGAATTCGCGTTAAAGCCATTTACAGAGGTTACAGGGGTTTAATTACAAATGAAATTGTAGAATTTCAGACTCAGAATGTTAGTAATATCATCCAGCAGGGTGGAACTATTCTGAAGAGTGCCCGTTGTGCCGAATTTCGTACGCCAGAAGGACGTAAACAAGCTTATGATAATATGACTGCTGCCGGTATCGACGCTTTGGTTGTTATTGGTGGTGATGGTACATTTACCGGAGCACGTATTTTTGCTCAGGAGTATAATGTTCCTATCGTTGGTCTTCCGGGAACAATCGACAACGATTTGTACGGAACCGATTCAACAATCGGATACGATACAGCGCTGAATACAATTGTGGAAGCTGTGGATAAAATCCGCGATACAGCTACTTCGCACGAACGTTTGTTCTTTATCGAAGTAATGGGGCGAGATGCAGGTTTCCTTGCATTGAACAGTGCGCTTGCTTCGGGAGCTGAAGCTGCCATTATTCCTGAACGCGAAACACAGGTTGACCAGTTGGAAGAACTGATTAAAAACGGTTTCCGTAAATCGAAAAACAGTAGTATTGTAATTGTTGCTGAAAGTGATATTACAGGTGGCGCTACCGGTTTGGCTGAACGTATGCACAACGAACATCCGGAATACGATGTGCGTGTAACTATCCTCGGACACATTCAACGTGGTGGTTCTCCTTCGGCTTTCGACCGTATTTTGGCAAGCCGCATGGGTGTAGCTGCTATTGATGCCTTGATGGACGAACAACGCAGTATCATGATTGGAATTGTAAACGACGAAATCGTTCACGTTCCGTTCACAAAAGCTATTAAAGACGACAAACCTGTAAATGAAAACCTCTTGGGTGTCATTTCTATTTTGTCTATCTAAAATATATCATACTTCATTCTAAAGGGGACTTATTGAACCGTAAAAGGTGTCTTTAAGTCCCTTTTAGAGAATATAGGAGTCTCATTATAAACTATCAACTACTTATGGTTTCTGTTCTTTTCGTTTGTTTGGGTAATATTTGCCGTTCACCCATGGCTGAAGGTATCTTTTTGAAAATACTGGAGCGTGAACATAAAACTGCACTGTTTGAAATTGATTCGGCCGGATTACTCGGGTATCATCAGGGCGAATTACCCGATAGTCGGATGCGTTATCATGCCGGTAAACGGGGCTACCTGCTAACACATCGTTCCCGCCCATTCAGTCGGAGGGATTTCGATCGGTTTGATATAATTGTTGGTATGGACGACCAGAATATTGCCGGACTTAAACAACAGGCCATGACGTTGGAAGAAGATGCCAAAATTGTCCGTATGACCGACTATTGCCGGAACATAGAGGCTACGCATGTTCCCGATCCGTATTATGGTGGTGATCAGGGTTTCGAAAACGTAATTGACTTACTGGAAGATGCCTGCGAGGGACTGTTTGAAGAATTAGTAAGGAGTAAGAAGTTCTGAATGAAGTAGCAGAGAATAAGAAACTCCGCTTACCATAGTTGAATATGGTAAGCGGAGTTTTTCTTTATATGCTGATTAACTTTCTAATTCTAATAAATTATAATGCTGTCGCAGTAAGGTCAGCAACAGTGATATATGTAACAACTGTAGAAACAGCTTTAACTGTACTTTGGCTGTATTTCAGGCTATAGCTGTAATCGGTTTCGGCGTATGCATCAGTTACTATACCATTTTCTTTGTTGGTTGTGTACTTAGTGAGTGCAGGCAGGAACTTTGAAGTTCTGTCGGTATCCGTTGTTACAACTACATTGGTTCCTTTGGTACTTTTAGCTGTAATTGTTGCGCCTGTAAACTGCGCTTTTAAGTCGGTAGCTTGTGTTCCGAGTTTCAAGAAGTTTGCTTTTGCTGTAGCCAGAACTGCTTTTTTAGTTACAACTGCTTTTGTAACTTCACGCACATAACTAATGTTGTTGCGAGTTCCCATTTTTACAGACAATGTGTAGCCGGCAGTTGCAGAAGTGTAAACCACACCACCTAATGCAAGTGCATCGGTACCAACAGCAAAGCCAAGTGCTTTCATTTTAGCATCAAGTTCAGTTTGCGTAAGCCCGGTGATAGCACGAATGTCCGAAATGCTGTTTTTCACATCGGGAGCCAATGCTTTAGCAGGAGCTACTTGTGCTGGTTCGGCAGCTTTTGGTTTACCTAGTTCATCTACTTTGGCCGATACGGTTTGTATCACACTTCCTTTTACGGCTTCCACCGTGTTGCGGATAGTTGTATCAGTTTTCACATACTGCACAGCTTTCTTTACAGTTTCATTTTCGGTTACTTTGTTCAGTAAACTTTTCAGTTTTTGCGCATCACTGTTTCCAATGCATACAAACAAGCCGAATGCTACGGCAACTACTAATTTCAAGTTCAGTTTTTTCATTTTTATATAATAATTTTATTAAAAGAATCGCTAGTTGTGGCAAATATAATGACAATATTTGATATTCAAAACGCTTCGGTTGATTTCTTTGTGTTTTTGATTGTAACATATCGCAGCGCTATTTGTTTAACCTTTACCCGAAAAGGATTTAATTGATTCTGGTGGCTTTGAACAATTAACTATTTGTTGCTAAAAAAAAGACATTTGTATCAAACAAAACCGAAATAGAATTGTTATAAAAGCACATTGACTAAAAAATATCATACAAAAATTTGTAACTTCACGCTGAAAAGCAATTTATAGAATATACCATATTAATCAATTAAAAAATTTAAAAGTTATGCCAAAGGTAAACAGTTATCAAGACATTAGCCAGATTGAAAGAGAATCAAGAAAAGATTACATCGATCGTCACTCACCATTCATTCACACTGTGGATGAAGCCAAAGCCGGCGAAAAACTAACAGTAAAAGTAAAAATGGGTAACGAATATGTTCACCCGGATGATTTTGATCATTATATTAAATACATTCAATTGTGGAATGGCGAAGTACTTTTGGCTGAAACAAATTTCCCTCCGGGAACTCTTGGAAACAAACCGGGTCATGCAGAAGTTGATTTCCATATTGTTCCTTCAAAAGATTTGAATTTGGTAGCTATGTCATATTGCACAAAACATGGTTTGTGGCAGAGCGATCCTAAGGCGGTGAAAATTAGTGAATAACTAATTGCCCTTAGAGAGCAACGTACAACAGGCTGAAATTCGCAATGAATTTCAGCCTGTTATTTTATACTCATAGTTCTTGTTGCTTTAAAATTGGAAGCAGTTGTAATCGTGTAGAAATAGATTCCACCCGGAAGGTTGCCCCGTATAAAATTTACTTCTTGTTTTCCTTCGGGCATAATACCATTTACAAGTGTCTGAACTTTAATTCCCATACTATTGAACACTTCAATGCGTACCTGTTCTGTTCGTGCAAGTGTGTATGATATTACAGAACTGTTCGTAACAGGGTTAGGGTAGTTTTGTTCCATGCTATAGCCATTCTCATTCACTCCCCTGACATCTGTTGCAATATCCATCGTAAATTGAGCTGGTGTTAATGCGACAGGCGTAAAAATCAATTTCCGAATGGCACCTTTGAAATAATTTACATTATTCATACGACCACCCAGCGATACTTCGGCGGTGGCAGGCATACCTGTGTAAGCCGTGCCGGTTTGTGTGATATCCAATACTCCGTTTACGTAACCGGTCAGCACGTTGTTTTTATAAGTCATTGCCAGATGCATCCATTGGTCGGTAGGATAATGAGTTGTACCCATTATACCGCTGCCTGTAACACTTTTGATGTAAAAATCAGTTGTCCACGTATTTGTCGATCGCGTTTCCATTGTCATAACCCGTGGGCCACTCATGCTATCCGGACGGCAAATATGAAGAACCCGCGGTGCAAAGTCTGTGGCGGTTGCATAGGGTTTAAAAATCATCTCAATCGTAAATTCAGCATTGGATGTGCCCAACGGATTTCCTTTAATTTGTATTCTGTCACCGGCATTAGTACCGGGAGCAGTTACAGCACCGGCATTAAACTCCAGGGCATTGCCTTTGTCGGTAGTTATTATTTTGGGGTTGCCATAAAGCGTTACAGCATATCCACCAATAGTCGACAGGTTATCGAGATTCCAGATAACCTGATTGTCGATAGCGAATATGGAGTTGATGTTTACGAGTAGAAAAATACAATAGAGTACTATTTTCTTCATATTTAGCTGATGCATTTGGTTGAATATAGTTCAGGGAATCAGGTTATATATAAAGCCAAACAAGATCGATCCCGAAAGAACCAATCCCAGGTAAATAGCAAGAATTCGCAGATTAAATACAGACTTCATAATCACTAAGTTTGAAACCCGAGTGGAAGGACCCGAAATAAAAAAGGCGAGTACAGCTCCTTTGGTCATACCCAATTCCGATAATTGATACAGCACCGGTATGGCAGCACCGCCACACGAATAAAGCGGTATGCCCGCTCCGGCAGCAAAAACTACCGACATAAACGAACCACTTCCTAACATCCAGTCTACCTGCTCAGTTGTAATCAGATTTTTGATGGCTGCAGCAATAACTATTGCTATGGAGAAGTATTTGAGCATATACAAAGCCGAACCTTTAAACTCTTTCAAAAACTTTTGAATCAATGTTCTTTCTACCGCGTCTTTTTTTCTATCCGGCATAACTGACTCTTCCATGGATATTTTTCCAACCCGATTATCCAGATACCTGAACAGGTATCCGCCAATCACTCCAAGTAGTATGCCGGTGAATAAACGTACCAATGCCATTTCGTAACTAAAAGCACCGACAGTCAGCATGAAAATGGTTGGATTAAGTATGGGTGATGCTACCAGAAAAGCCATTAAAGGTGCCAAGGGAGTACCTTTGCGGTATAAGCTTCCTGCCATGGGCAAGCAGATATAAGTTCCGAGAGGCGAAATAACACCAAACGCTGCAGCACCAATAATGGAAACATGTGAGTGTCGTTTTACCCAGTCGCTCAGTTTCTGTTTATCCAGAAAAGCCTGAAAAAGCGCAGTAAGAAAGATACCGACAATCAGATAAATCCATAAACTAGCGAAGAGTTTCCACGAATCAATCAGAATATTATAGGTGTAGGAATGGAGAAATCTTGATATAAGTGTTTCCGGGTAATGCATTCTGATGATTTACTTTTTTATAATTTTCTCAGTCAGCACCGAACCATCAGTCAGTTTAACCCACACCACATACACTCCTCTATTCAACGAGCCGGTATTCAGGTTTTCACCGTGAGCAAAGGCAACTTTCTTGCCATTGACTGTGTAAAGAGCCAGTTCGGTAACATTGTTGTCCTGAATTGATAGTTGATCCGGAGTTTGTATGATATGTAACTTCTTACCGGTTGTAACTTTTTTGGTTTCAGTTACTGCATTCAACACAGCGGGTGCGTTGTATTTCTTGATATAAAATTTCAACCCATTTACTCTGTTTCCCAATGTGCCGGGTTCGCAAATGTTCACAGCAAAATCGTAACAACCTGCAGTCTGCAGTACTTTTACAAGCAGGGTGTTTTCTCCTGCTTTCAGATTTACAAGGGGTTTATCAGTCACTAAATTTGCATTCGGACGGGCTATGCCACTGTAATTGTACACCTGAACCCCGTTCAGATAAACAATCATTTGTTCTTCGGAATTGAGCCAGAGTTCCGACCCTGTTGTTGCAGTGGGCGAATAAAAATTCGTATAACAATAGGTCACAACACTGCCCGTAGGATTATGAAAGCTTGCTAAATCAATCCGGTCGTCGAAAAAATAGATGGGAGCCGACCAACCCGCATCACCTTTCGAGGGAGCTATTGTTGCTTCGTTGGGGATATATTGATTCGTCATGCTTGTGTAAGGAAAAGCCTGAGAAACCAACCAAATGCGATTGCCCTGACCATAGGTGGCATGAACGGTTGTTCCACGATCGAAACGATGCATATATTTTGTTGCAATATTTTCGCCCAGGATACTGATACTATCGGGGTTATTCGTTCCAAGTCCTATCTTGGCTGCCATACAAATGTGTGCAATATCATCCGGATTGGAACCAATGATTCGGGCACAAACATGGTCAACGGCCACAGGATCGGGGCCGGCAATAATTGTATTCAGTCTTACCTGATTGACACCTCCTGTAATCAGTGTTTTTTGGCTTTCGAGACATAATGTTGCATCTACAACACACAAATCGAAATGGTCGATGCAACTCGAAAGGTCGGTCAGCTCTTCGTCCTGCCAGGTTTTGTAGTTGTAAGTTGACAAAAACTGATTGTGATGGATTAGCTTATAACCACCGGCGCCACCGGCCATTTTATTGAAACCATATCGGTAACCTGCTGCAATACCAATCTGGTTTTTCAGGCAATTGGTCATTCCCGGTTCATGCATTTTCAATACAGGAACATCAATATACCTTACATTGGGCGAAACAAGGTATTTGTGAATCCAGTATTTTCCTCCCTGTCCAACCGCCAGGCTATTGGTTGTTTGTTTATAAATCAGGTTTACGCCTGCAGCTGCTTCGTCGTTGAGGTCGACCAACTTAAAATTGATTCCGGCTAAGTCAGCATCAGTAGCCAAATCCTGATACCCGGCTAATTTCCACAGAGCGCCACCCATGGTAGCTGTGCTGCGCGCCGAACCTTCGCCAATGAAAATGGTACAACCATTTCCGTATTGTTCGTAAATGATTTTGATAATGGCTTTTACAACCCGTATATCTGTATTCTCACCGTCGCCTGTAAGTTTGGCACCCACAATATTGGGTTTGATAATCACAGAATCACCATTATGAACGTATCTGGAAATGCCACCAACCATATCAATTGATTTCTTTACCATGTCTTTTATCTGGGCAAACGTAAGGGTAGTGGAAGTAACTGCTGCCGGATTGGTCAACGCAGCATTGTCGGAAGCAATAACGGCTACCGATGTGGCATGGGAAGGGGCAGCCGTAAAAAGTGAATCGGCCCTGAAAGAACCCTCAATCACAACCTGATTTGTATTGAAAGCCATATCCATGGCAATTAATGCGAACAAGCTACAGGCAATAGCCGGCCATTTTAAAGATCTTAGCTTCTTTAATGGTTTTTTCATACGTAATTGATTGGTATTTAAGGTGTCAATTTGCACTACGGCACACAAAAATAAAGAAATAATCTGTATTGACGACTATTTTTCAAAAACAAACAGTAAAATTGAAGAAAGTAAGGGGAAGGTGAACAATAGACTAATTAATTCTCAGTCCAAAGTTTATCCGACAACTGGCGGATAAGACTTCGCTAAACTTGAACTAAAGATAGTTTATCTTCCTATATTTGGATTAAAAAAGGACTACAACGAATACTAATATACTTTGTTCAGCAAGAAGTTTAAAGTGAGACATTGAATCCGATAGTAAGCGCATTGGACCCAACGCTCTTTATCACAAAATATTCGGAGTCAAAGTCAATGTCGTATTCTATTGAAAGAAAATATTTTTTGCTGAGTTTGATGTCTATGCCTGCCATGGCTGAGGTAACAGGAAAATTAAACGGACCAAATGTGGTTGGATAAAGAGTTGCCCCTATTGCCATTTTGGGTTGAATCAACCTGGTTGGTGCAACATATTCCAATTGAATTGGAATTCTGAAAACCGATGCCGATGTAGACAACGAATTATCCTCTGGCAATTTAACCCAAGCGTATCTAATTCCAGTTCTTAAGAAACAATCCTCACTAAAAGCAGGAAGCCAAAAATGAGCAAATATATTAGTTGATGCACAGGTTGGATTTAATCCATTTCCATATCCGGGAAAATTTTCAAGTCCTGCTGAGAATTCAAGATTTACCTTCAATCCCGGAGGAGTATTTTCATATACAATACAATTATCACCATTACAAACTGTCTTGTGATATTTTTTAGCCAAAGCAATCAGATTTTTTTCATCAGGTGTTTTTATCGACAGAATCTCAGGTTCTAATCCGATTGCATCTTGCATATAGTAGGTTAGTAATCCGAAATGTTTTTTTGACTTAATTAAAACTTCGTTGTTATCTTTAGTTTTATACTCTTCCTTATAAGGCAACTCTGTTAGCCCCAGACTATCTTTTTCAATATAGTAATGATCAGAATACAAATCGGTACTAAAGTAAACATTTACTTTTCCCTTTACTAAAAATTCCAGAAATACTGTTTTATCTTCTAGTTTTTTTGAAACAAAATACTTTCCATTAATAAATCTAAAACCGGAAATTTCAGACGGAGTATAATCTATTGTACTGTCTTTAATTCTGATTGTACATACTTTGCACATGTCTTCTATCTTTTTATAGAAAATCTGACCCCTCACTGTATCCCCGTTTTGAGTTATAAGATACCCCGGACGGAAACCTGTTTGAGCGGATATATAAGCACACAGAATAAGAACAATTGCTATTAATTTGACTTTCATTTCTTTAAAATTAAGTTGTTTGTACCTATTTATTACGTTCATTGTTCTGAACGAATTAATTTAGATTTAAACATAGAATTCACGTCAGTCAGCCAATGACGAGCGTGTGTTATGGGCTGGTTTTTTATTCAATATATGTCTTCGTCTTTCAAGTTTGTTTGTCTCGCAATAAATCTGAAAATCTTCGTGTAATTGTTCTTCGAATCATAATTGTCTCTACCTGCTTTTACGTTCCGTTCTCTATACAAATGTAGACTTGGTATAATCCTTATCTGGTATCCATTTTCAGAATGTCCTTCAAATATCATTCTTGAGCCATCTGCTTCAACTTGGCTTAAATTCAATTCAGGTTTCGATCTCCAGAATTTTGCCGAGTCAACCAGAACTTCTAAAGAATCCCAAGCAACTCTCGAAATTCTCACTCGTTTATTCATAACTAAATGATAGTTGCAATTTCTATATATTTTTGCAATCGAATCTTCTAGAGACTTTTGTATTGCCTTACATCGTTGTTTTTCTTTTTTGTCTAAATTGTTTGGGTTTATAGGCGCAACATATACAACGGGTCCAGGGTTCTTTATAAAAGGAAAGTCTACAGACCTATTTAGTTGTTTTGTTATTAGCACAACACTGTCTCTGTATTTTTCAATTGTCACCACTAAGGGAGAATGATAATTCGAACTTATCGAGGTCAATCTGTAAACCTCTTTGTCTAAATAGTGACTATACAGAACTGATTCATGCATTTTATAATACATGTATGAATACAAGCTTAATAATTTGGTGTCTTTAGTCACCACCTCGAAAGTGTCTTTCAACGTTTTTATGTTAACTTTAAAAATACGAGCAAATTGTTTTTTACTCATATCGGAATTTCTAAAAATGTCGTAACCGTTGAAGAATCCTGAAAATGTATCTCTAAATAATTCAATTGGATAATATTCAACTGAAGAATCATTCGGAATCCCATTCTTATTGCAGTCTTTAATTTCTCTAAAGTCGACAGCAACAAAGTCTTTTTTCGAGTGACCACAACTCAAAAAAAGTAGTACGATAAATCCTAAAATCACTCTGTTCATGTCTGTCTAAATTTATTTTCTTTTACAGTTTGTAATTAAGAGTCTCTTTTGGCTTATTTATATATGTTGAATCAAAATTGTTTTCTTCAATTCTTTTGTTAACGAACTTATAATCTGTGGACGTGCTACTAAACATTATGCTGTCATTTGAAATAATCTTATAATAGTATATGCTTGGCTCTGTCATTGCATTTTGTGAGATTTCATAAAATTTACCATCCTTTATCCACCATTTTCCAGTTTCAATATCTCTTATTATTTTATTCTCTTTAATTGTAACAAAAAAGATTGTATAAGTGCCATCTGATAGTCTTTTCTGAATCCAAGTTACATAACTATTATTTTCATGTTTATCGCCAACCCAATTTCCGATAAATGCATTTGTATCAGGATTTTTATTCTCTGAATTTTTACCCGTCAAAAAATTATATGCGAAAAATATTGAAATCGCAACGATTATTATTAAAATAGTAACTCTTTTTGTATTCATATCAGTTGTTTTTTTGTTTGTATTCTACGTTAAAAGTAGATTTGTTTTCTTGTTTTTTATACTTCTCAAATAGCACGCCCCTGCTTGTTGTACCTAGAAATGTGTTAGGGGCTAGAGGTGTTTCAGTATTTAAATTCATACTTGTCAACTAAATAATATCCCCAAAATCTACCTTTATAAACTTTTAAGTTGATTTTGTCTCCTTCTTTATATTTAGTGTAATTGTCTTCAGAAACTCTTAATCTGTATTTCATTTTCTCATTAAAACAAATATAAAATTTGTCAGGTCCTTTTGATACTTCTGTAATGTCCATTTTATAAATTTCACCTGCTAAAGCTTGTACTTTTTACTGCATATTTTTTTTATTTCAGATTACAAATCCTTTTAGTACAGAGTCTCCGTTTTACACAGACTTTCAGCAGACACCGAATGTAAAACTACAGACTTGGACGGAAAAGAGGATTCATTTTATTGAGCAATTCAATTTTAGTTTTTATGGATTCCTCTTTTTTTCTTACAAATCGCTTATAACTCCATTTAGAAGTAAGGATTGAAACGACAAAAACAACTAAATAAATTAGTGCTTCATAAAATCTGAAATTCGAATTAAAATCGTTGGTAATCAATACTATTAAGACAAAAATAATTCCAAGAGAATATATTATTTGCTTCTTTAAATATCCGGAACTTTTAAAGTCGAGATTCTGGAAATCAGCGATCTCCTTTTTCAGCTTTTCTTCTTTTGCAATATGAAATTGTTCGATCTTATTGAAATCACAATTCCTATTTTTCAATTCTAAACCGGCATATATTTCAGCTTCGAAATCTAAAAATGATTTTCCTTTGTAAATATCAACCAATTCTTTTTCAGTTTTTCCTTTGAAAATTTCTTCCCAATTATAGTCAGCCATAAAACCTTCTTTTATTATTTAATCATTGAATCAATCTCTGTATTTTAACATTCACACTTACTGCTATGACCAAGACTATAAACATTTGTCCCAATTGCTACGGGTCAGCCAGCCAATGAGCATAAAAGCGCGTGTTATGGGCTGGTTTTTAGGTTTTCAGTTTGGGTTGAATTTATTTTTTGCAATTGCTGTTATAACTCCCATATACTTTTCTTTGGATTTTTGAGTTTCAAATATAGTAGTGCTACTGAAAGAAAAACTATAAAAACACCTGTAACTTCCAAAGTCGAAATAAATACATCGTCAAAGAAAGTCTCAGGAGTTGTGTCTTCACAGTATATATTAACCTCCGGTTTGACTATCGAATATTCGACAGAAATAATGTCTCCAATTTGTCCTTTATAAGTTTGAAAAGTTCTTCCGGTATACTTTTTCCCGTTAGTAACGAATTCATATAATGCAGTATGACTTCCTTTTCCTCTTGAAATGTCAGTCACTTTTGCTGAAATTGTTTTTGGGTTATTATTTACTGTCTCGCGAATTGAGTTGTGTTCATTTACTACATAATAACTAAATGAGAAAATAAAAACTATAAAAACAACTGTTAGTATTGCAATTGCCTTTAAATTCTTTTTTTTCTTCGAATTATCCTTCTTGTTGCTTATTTGTTGAACAAATTTTATAGGTCTTTTCTTTAGTCTATTTTTGGACATTCTTCTTTTCTATTTTCGTGTTTTTTTGTTGAATAGTTGTAGTTTGACAGTTTTGTTTTCTTTTTTTTAACTTGCCCATACCTCCCGAGACTAAGGGCATTGGCGGCACCGTTACACGGTATGTTTCATTTGCGGGAGCAAAACTGACGGAATGCACAGCTTGTCCCGATCTATCGGGGTCTGCCAGTCAATAAACATACGAGCGTGTGTAAGCGGTTAGGGCTTTCAATTTATACATTCTGCTATCCATACGATTTCTTTCTCAATTTTCGGATTCCACTCTTTTAATAGTTGTCCAAATTTGTTCAAAGAGGCAGGATATGTTGTGATATAAAATTCGGATTTGTTTGTTTTTGGTTCAGTTTTGTTATTGTCAACCTTGATATGAATCGCAGAATAACCATTTGTCTCGTAGCAAAATACTCTTAATAGGATGTAATAAGCCCAGTTATTTCCAACTTCACCGAGTTCATATTTCACTGTGTTATTTATGGTTTTGGGAAAAGTTAGTAGTCCATTTGCAAAGTTTTCAAACTCGTCCAAATAGCCATAAAAATTAATGGTAGTCGAGTTTATACCATTTGTCAACTTGATTTGAAATTGAGTTTCTTCGTCGTCAATATCAAGTATCTTTATTTTAATTTCTTGTCTCAATTTCATTTGTCAATTAGGTCAATAAATTCAATACCACCAATTCGACCATCTTTAAGCAGGTCAATTACAATATCCCCTTTTTCATGTTGTTTTAAAACAATGCATTACTCATGTTGCCAGTCTGAATTAGGTAGATTTGGATTCTTAGAGTCAACAAAACTATAATATCTATTTTCTGACCAATGTCCTCCTTTGCAATTTTGTAATGCAGAAATTATATCTTGTCTTTCTGCTTCTTGTTGTTTAACCAGTCAAATCAAATATTCTATGTCAATCAGTTCATTCATAGTCTTTCTTTTTTTTACAATAACCGCTAACCACCGAGGCTATGGGCATTGGCGGTACCGTTACACGGTATGTTTCATTTGCGGGAGCAAAACCTGCTAAATGCACAGCTTGTCCCGATCTATCGGAGTCAGCCAGCCAATGACCATTGCGTGTGTTATGCGTTAGGTGTTTTGTTTTTCATTCAGTTCGAATTTGTCATATACAGTTTCGATAAATTCTTCAATGTCAGTTCTAAATTTCTCCTTATACTTTTCTTCAACTACAAGTCCAAAATGGTGTTCAATTTCGTGTCTGACTAAATCTTCCATTTCTGTTTTCGTTTTTTTCTTGTAAACATATGAAAGAATTTGTTCTGTCAAACAGTCATATTCATCGTCAGGTGCGCCACCTTCAATTAGAGAAATAGGGTCAAATGAATTGACCAATTCTTGTAATTGATTAAAATCGAACTTATATTTTAAGTTTAGTTCTTTTTTCTTTGTCTTATCCATTGCAGATTAATGGTGTTTAATTTTCATTTTTTCTGAACTTCAATCAGTTTTCGAACGGATTTACTTCACTTTCTTATAGATTCTCGTTGACTGAACTGGACTCGAACTTTCAAGAGCTAAACCAATAGTGTTGTCATCAATGAATTGTACTTCAAATTCTTGTGAAGTTTTTTGCCCGTATAATGAGAATAATGTTTTTCCAACTTTGTTTTCTGTCAGTTTGAATTGATAGTTAGATTTTCTTTCAATTCCAGCAACAAACACTTCATTACTATCTACAAATAGTTTCACATATTTGTTGTCGTTAAGTTTATAAACACGTCCGATTAGTTTACCATTCTCTCTCTGAATTTTAATCTGAATTCCTTCCGTTACGTCTGCACCTTTGATTTCCCAAAGTCCAATAAATTTGTCGTCAGAGATTTTGTCGAATTTACCGTTACAACTCCAAGTCAGTAAAGTAATCAGTAATAAAATAGTCGTTTTTGTTTTCATTCTTGTCTTATTGATATTTGTTTGTATTTAAGTCGAGTTGTCTCGATAATTTGTTCGCTAAATGACGCTTATTTCCTTTAAATTCCCTTTTTCTTCCAGGTTTGCACCCTGTGCTTAGTTCAAGTCTGAGCGGAGCGGAGACTTGGACTCATAATTTATTGTGCCGATATATCGGCATGTACCATTTTCAACTTCTGTTATTAGTCAATAGACTGATTTGTTCTCAGTCCAAAGCCTGTCCGACAACTGGCGGATTACGCTTCGCTAAACTTGAACTAACCAACTCGTGCAAACTTGGAATAATTAGGGTTAGCAGTAGGTTTTTTAGTCTCTTATTACAGTTGAGTTTGAAAACTTGTCGTGAAATCCATTTTTCGTAAAAATATATGAAATGTAGTCGAATGGAATTAGTCGGCAAGCTGTTCTAATGACTATTTCGTTTAACTCTGGCCGTCTACCGTCAGCCATAACTACTTTTGTTTTTGTTAGAAATTTTCCAATCGTTTTTTGAAATTTGTACTCCATAAATACAAAGTATAAAAAAAAGGAAACTAGTAACAGTGCGTAGCCAAGAAGTCTAATTGTGAGTTTGTCGCTAGGATTGTAAAATAGCTGTAAAATATGACTCAATATTACTGCAATTATTATGAATCCAAAAAAGTCAATGACTGTATGAATTAGTCTTGTCCAGGAACTTACAATACTTGATTCAAATTCTTTGTCTTTTGTTTCTTTCTCTTCAATGTCAAGTTTTACTGACTCAATTTTTGTTGCGTCAATGTTTCTTGTTTTAAGTTCTTTCTCAGCGGCTGCAACCGCTTCTGTTTGGTAATCATTTCTGTCAATCGTCACTATTTTTATTAGTTCTTCGTCAGTTAGGTTTGACATTGATTCGCTGAAGTCTTGTGTCATATTTTTGTTTTTTTTAATTATTGCTAACGACCGAGACTATGGGCATTGGCGGAACCGTTTTACGGTATGTTTCATTTGCCGGAGCAAAACCTGCTAAATACACAGCTTGTCCCGATCTATCGGGGTCAACCAGCCAATGACCATTGCGTGTGTTATGCGGTCGTTTTTTGTTGTTTTATTCTGTCTATCAGTTTCTTGCCGATATAGTCTTTTAGTTTCGGAAACAGTGGTCGCCGGTAATACTCGTTCCAATAACTAATCATTCTACTCTCAGTTTGTTGAAAACACCGCGGATTTTCAAGTTTATACCGAATATAGTTTTCAATATTTTTTTCGTTTACGTGTTTTTCTAAGACTTCCAAAATTTCAAAAACGTATTCGCCTAAAAGTTGAAATGTAAAAGGTATAACCCAGTATTCTTTACTATCAGCAAGCCTTTCCAGTCTTTCTTGTCTTAGGAAACCGTTATGGTGTCTTAGATAAATACAATTTAAAATGGTTTTCTGTTTCTCAGTTAATTTGTCTTCTTTTTCTTTGTCTGGTTCGTTGAAATATAGTCTGTATGGAATTATCAAAAGTTTTCCATTCAACTGAACAGTTATAGTCGAGGAATGAATTAAGTTGTCTACTTTATGAGTTTCTCCGTCGCAAAGTTTTACCATGCAATTGTCAAGAGGCAATATGTCAATAACGACAATAGCGTCTTGTTTCAAAGATTCAGGGAAAGCATTCAAAAGTCTCTCTTTGTAATCTTTTTTCTTGTCTGCCATAAACCACTTAATCATTCTTTTTCTAAACTATCCGCTAACCCCCCAATATGCACAATAGCACATATATTTACTGTATTTTCTACTTTCAATGGCGCATATCATTCTATTATGTTAATTTCTGTTCTAACAACTTTACTCTCTAAATTGAAATACAATGTTTTAAACATGATTGTTTTTTCTTCTTGTCCATACATGGTTAATGAAAATAATATTAGCAATATGGTTATCGATTTTTTCATTCAGATTGTTTTATGCATTTTCCACTCTCCAGTTGTCCTAACTGCAATACCTACAATAGTTTTATTAAATATAATTCCTCCTTTAATCTTCCATTTACCTTCAAAACTACCATTACTTAAATTACCTGAGTAATAAATAGGTTTATGCTTTTTGAAAATCTCAATTCGATTTCCATCTTTTGTCGAAAGTGTCATTGTTGGCATATGTTTTATAAATTCTATTTTACCATTTCTTACTCTGCCAATAATTGTTCCTTCTCCTTTTGTTCCACCACTTTCAAGATTGTCCGTTACAGTCCCTTTGAAGTTCACCCCATCATATTCCGTAATGATAATGGTGAACAATGTTTCTCTTTCATTGAATTCAAAATTGGGGTGACCAACATATTTATATGTTCCTATCCAAGTTCCTTTCATTTTTTTTTGTATTGTGCCTAACCACCGAACTATGGGCATTGGCGGTACCGTTTTACGGCATGTTTCATTTGCGGGATCAAAACCTGCTAAATGACAACTTGTCCCGATCTATCGGGGTCAACCAGCCAATGAACAAAGAGCGTGTGTTAGCGGTTGTTATTTGTCTTGTTATTTTTCCGTTGTCAAAGAAATTAGTTTGTACCCATTGTCTGTCCGTAAAAACTCAAACTGATCTTGTACTAAATTCTTCTTATTCCTGTAACTTATGACAATGTTCTTTATTGGATATTTCCAATCTTTTGATTCGCCGCAATCATTAAAGTAATCTTTAAATTCTAATGAGTCGTAAATATAAAAATTAAGTCCTTCGTTGAAAATATTATAATCACAGCCTTTATTGTTCAGTTGAAGTAGCTTCGATTTGATAAGTTCAAAATTATGTTCAATATAACTTTCTTTTAATTCACTTGTCCAGCCTTCTGATTCTTTCCAAATGTAAATTTCTTTGAAACTGGCATTAATAAGATTTTCTTTCGTAAAGTTTTCAAGTAAAGCTGACTTTAACCAAGATTTAAACTCTTTTTCATAGTCGATAAATGAGAAATATTCACCATTTATAGTCTTGAAGTTTTGTCTGTTTTCTTTTGTATTTAGCTGATTTGAAATTTCTAAAGAGTAAAAATCTATATTGTCATCATATTTAAAACTGCCAATTAGAACTCTGTTAGTGGTATCAATAAGCAACACATTTCCACCTATAAAACGAGAATGTTCGCCCTCGATTTTTTTCTTTCCATTTTTTAATCCAACTACCATTCCGTTTATGACTCTTGTCAAATCATTATATTCAGCAGGAATTATAATATCTCCATTCCTATTAAACATCCCAACTTTATCTGTCTTTTTGTCTCTAAAACGAATAAAACCTTCACTCTCACAATCAGCTCCATTGTCGAAAACATGTAAACTGTCCTTGCCAACAATTCGACCCGATTTTGTCAAGTAATAAGAGTTATAATTTTCGGCCGAAACAGCAATAATATTCTCAAATCTTTTTGCTGTTGTAAAACCTTTAAATTTTGGTTCAATTCTCACAATACCTAAGTTGTCTTTATAGCCAATCAATGTTGAGTCTTTATTATAAAAAGCAGTCCAAGCTTCAGAATTTTGCCCATATAAAATGCTGCTTGTCAGTGTAAATATATATGTCATTATTACGTGCTTCATCTCTGTCTTTCTTTTTTTTACAATAACCCCTAACCCCCAAATATACGCAACAGCACATATATTTACTGTATTTTCTACTTTCAATAGCGCATACCATTTTATTACCCGAAATATGTGCTATTGATTTCTGTTGAACGTTTGCAAATATACAAATAACATTTTTATATTTAACCTAAAAGAGTGTGGTAATTTTATGTTATACAGTATAAAATACAGATATAAATACAAACCTAATTTCGGCGAACCACTGAGCTTGCATTCTAAACCGGGGAGAGGCTCATTCATCTAAGGGTGTTTTCGTTTAAAACCCTGTAAATAAGCCCTTATTTTGTATAAAGTAGCTATAAAACGGGGGAATAATGCAACATTCTTGTACAAGAATGAAGCATTCTGGATGAATAATGGAACATTCTTGTACAATAATGGGGTCATTCTGGATGAATAATGGAGCATTCTTGTACAAGAATGAAGCATTCTGGATGAATAATGGAACATTCTTGTACAATAATGGGGTCATTCTGGATGAATAATGAAGCATTCTTGTACAAGAATGGAACGTTTTGGATGAATAATGGAGCATTCTTGTACAAGAATACGGCATTTTGGATGAGAGTTGTAACACAACGGATGAGAGTTGACGTATTCTGGATGAATAATGTTGCTGAATTGTATCAGAAAACCTGTTGAATTGATAGTGTAGCTTACGGCAATAGAAATCCCCTGCGGTTTTATCCCCATTAATAATGAACACCCACCGAATCTTTACTTACTTTAAGTGATTGTTGACTTTTGTTAGCACATCTACCTTTGCAGAGTCAAATTTATAATAATTCAACAGAATGAAAACGATAAAAACAATTCTTCTAGTAGGTGGACTCGTATTATCCATGATAAATTCTTCAACCGTGCAGGCCGGAAATAATCCTGTGACGGGCATTAGCGACCGTCCGTTTTCGATGGGCGACTCCCTGAGTTCGTATCACCTGAATGAGGTGGCGGTAGTTGGCAACAACAAAAAGGGTCCGGCAGTAGCTAAAACAAATATCAGTGTAATGGATTTGCCCCAGGCGCTGATTGTGATTGATGAGAATGCATTTAAAGCACAACAGATAAGCAATATCACCGATTTATTGAAAAACGTAAACGGTATGTACATTATGAGTACTACCGGAGGGTACCAGGAGGAAATTGCCTCGCGGGGTACGAGCCTTACAAGCTCAAACACCTTTAAAAACGGCATACGCTACTACGGTGGAATGAAAACCGAGATAAGCGGCATTGAAAAGGCCGAAATACTGAAAGGGAATACGGCATTGCTTTTTGGTAATGTGGCTGCGGGTGGTGTGTTGAATCTTGTTACAAAGAAACCGAAGTTCGATGTTGGCGGAAATGTTGCGTTCACCTATGGCAGCTTCGACCGTTATAAGCCGCAGTTCGACTTTTACGGGGCGTTGAATAAACAAAAAACAATTGCTTTCCGCCTCAACGGTTCGTACGAGCAGGCTAACAGTTTCAGGAAGTATGTAAACTCGAAAACCTGGTATATCAACCCCTCGTTTATTTTTAATGTGACTCCACGCACAAGTATTTTGCTCGAAGGCGATTATACAAATACCGAAACAACACCCGACTTTGGAACAGGGATTGTGAATTATCAGTTGGTGGATATACCCCGTGACCGCTTTCTGGGTGTGTCGTGGGGAAAATACAAGGCCAACCAATCGTTTATGTCGGCTAAAATAACCCATGCATTCAACGATAAGCTGAGCATTTCGTCGCTTACCGGGTTGCGGTACTACAACACCGACCTGTTCAGCAATACCCGTCCGAACACAAGCGGCAGTGTGATTGCGCAAAACGGCGACTGGAAAAGAAACATACAACGAAGCGGGGTTGACGATAGCTACTTTATAGAGCAGGTAGACCTGAATGCGAACTTCAAAACGGGGTCGGTAAAACATCAGGCTTTGGTGGGTTTCGATGTGGAATCGTCGGAAACTAAAACGATAGCTTACAATCAGTTTTCGAACTACGACGTGATAAACATTTTCAATGCCTATAATCCGGCACTGGAAGCGGCAATCCCTTCCATGACAGCAAACACGCTGACTAAAAACCCGATAGATCGCTACGGAATTTATGCGCAGGATTTAATTAGCCTGCAAAAATACATCAAGCTGCTGTTGGGTGTGCGCTATAGCAATATCGAGTCGACAAGCCATGTATATACCTACGCTACGCAAAAAACAACCGGGACAAAAGCTACCGACCATCCTTTTTCTCCGAAAGCAGGCCTCACCATTCAGCCAACCCGACAACTATCGGTGTTTACATCGTACTCTAATTCCTTTGCGCTGAATACTGGTACCGATATAAACGGCAATGCACTCGATCCGTCCATCATCGATCAGTACGAAATCGGGATTAAAAATAAATTGTTGAAAAATAAACTGTCGGTGAATGCCACCGTGTATCAAATCAACAACAGCAACCTGGCGCAGACTTCGCTCGAAAATGGGAATACCAACAGCAATATTAAAGAGTTGGCGGGTGCTACCAAAGGGCAGGGGGCCGAACTGGATATGGAATACCTGCCTTGGCACAACCTGAGAATTATGGCGGGTTACAGCTATACAAAAACAACCTACACGGCAAGTAATACCTATATTGTGGGCAGTGAACTGCGATACAACCCGAAAAATACGGCGAACGTAAGCGCTAATTATATGTTCGAAAAAGGTGCGTTGAAAAACCTTCAGCTTGGATTTATATCAAGTTACGTGGGCGAACGCTTTGCCGGACGCTCCACCCGACTGACTGTTCAGAACGATGCGTATAAACTTATCCCGCTTTCGGCTTATCTGCTGCACGACATTACACTTGGTTACGACCTGAAGAAATGGAACTTTAAAGTCAAGCTGGCCAACATAACCAATGCCCTCAGCTACAACGTTCACGACGACAACAGCCTGAACCCGATTGCTCCGTTTAATTTTAGTGTCAATGTTCAATATAATATCAACTAACGATGAATAGAAAAAAGATAAGAACACTCCACGCTTACCTGGGGTACTTTTACGTAGGACTGATTATTTCGTTCGCGTTGTCGGGCATTTTTATGAACCACCGTCAATCGTGGCATCCCGATAAATATACTATGGCGAAAAAAGAAATCGCGCTGACTCAACCCATCGAAGAATCGGCCATTAACGAAGATTTTGTGGCAGAGCTTGTAAAGAAACAGGGGATAGATGACAAAGTGAAAAGGCACAATGTACGCAAAGGCGAATTGCGAATTTCATGCTCCAACTGCGACATTGATATTGACCTGAAAACGGGAAAAGGAGAAGTAACCGAATTTGTGAAGACACCGCTTATCGGACATATAATGGATTTGCACAAGAACTCTTCCAACTGGTGGATTTATTATTCCGATGCGTTTGGCATTTCACTGATTATTATTGCCATTACGGGACTTATGATGAAAGCACCTTCACCCGCTGTGAAAAAGAAAATATGGGGATTGGCTATAGCCGGATTACTGTTCCCAATAGTATTTATACTTGTTCTGAGTGCTTTCTAAGGCTTGATATCAAGCGGGAAAAAATGAGAGCTGCGTCCCCTGGGATGCAGCTCTCGTTTTGAATATGCTAAGTTGGTTGAAACAGATTTCGGTTGTTCTGTTATTTATTCCAGATTTCCCAGGCGGCAACGGCTTGTCCTGTGAGCATGCCTTCACCATTTAATCCCTGTGCGCCCTGTTCGATTCCTTTTTTCAGAAACAGCGTTACGGCAGGGTTATATACCACATCAAACAACAAATGTTTGTCGGTCAGAAACTGATATGGAATGTCCGGACACTCGTCGGAATGAGGGAATGTCCCAACAGGTGAGGCATTGACGATAACAGTATAGTCGGTTAATGTTGCAGCATCCAGTTCGGAGTAGCTAAGCATGTCCGGCCGGGCAGTGCGCGAAACAAAAGTAGTAGCAATGCCGAGTTTACGCAGCGTGTAATCGACGGCTTTAGAAGCACCACCTGTTCCCAGAATAAGTGCTTTGGTATGATGCGATTTAAGCAGTGGCTTTACCGAACTTTCAAAACCGATAGCGTCGGAGTTATATCCTCTGAGTAGCAGTTTGTCTCCGGTACGAATAAACTTAATCACGTTTACAGCACCAATCTTAGCTGCTGTATCGTCCAACTCATCCAGAAAAGGAATTACCTGTTCTTTATACGGGATAGTTACGTTCAGCCCGCAGAGTTCCTGTTTTTCTTTAAGTGCTGTAAACTCAGCAATAGTAGCCAACTCGTATAAATCGTAACGAGCGTCAATATTCTCCCGCTCGAATTTTTCGGTGAAGAACTTTTTTGAGAATGAGTGTCCCAACGGAAACCCTATTAAACCAAATTGTTTCATTGAATGTGTTTTTCTTTAAGTCCCCTTTTAGGGGATTTAGGGGTCATTTTTTCTTCCGTACAGATTTCAACACCAACCAAACCAACAACACGGCTCCGATAAGTAGAAATACGTACGATAACTGATGACTGTATTTATTAATCAGGTCTTGCTGTCCGTGAGCCAGGTAGCCAAGTCCTGCAAGGATAATATTCCACAGACCCGCACCCAAAAATGTATACAAAAGAAAGCTCAGGTAATTCATTTTGGCCAGTCCGGCAGGGATAGATATCAGATGACGAATAACGGGTATCAACCGACCGATAAAAGTGGATGTTTTTCCGTGTTCGTTGAAAAAGTTTTCCGATTTTTGAATCTTGGCACTGCTCAGCATAAGCAGTCGTCCCACTTTGCTGTCGGCAAATTTGTATATTACAAATCGCCCGAGCCACATAGACATCAGGTAGTTGAACGAAGCACCGATTAATGCCCCAAGTGTTCCGAAAACGATAATCCAGATTATGCTTAAACCACTATCGGGCTCCATAGCCACATACACGGCAGGTGGAATAACCATTTCGGAAGGTACTGGCAGGATAGAACTTTCGCAAGCCATCAGAGCCGTTATGCTGTAATAGTTTGTATTGTTTTTGTACCAGGTTTCGATGTGTTGAATAAACGAAAGTGTATCGCTGTTTGAAGTTGCTGGCTGCTCAACCGGCGCTGCATATACACTTGCTACTGAAAAAAGAACAAGCAATGCAACAAGAATTTTCTTTGTCATAAATAAATTGAATTAATTTTCGGGTAAATTAAAATTGTCTGCTTCGGGGCATAGTTCCAAAAATAATGCTGCTGCGGTTTCATTTTCCTTCACGGCTATTCTCAGATACAGGATGGCTTCATGAATTTCTCCCAGTTTAAATTTTGAAACGGCTATAAACAGGTTTACAAATTCGAGTGTGTCGTCGAGAGTTTGTGCAGCCAGATAGTATTGAATGGCAGTTTCGTATTCACCGTTTTCAAGAAATATGTTTGCAATGGCCATCAATGTGTCCGGTTGGTCGGGGTCGAGCGAAATCGATTTCAGATAAGCCATCAGGGCATTTTTTGTATCGTCGAGCCCAATATATGCTTCGGCCAGATACACCCAGGCATCTTCGGCTTCGTCATTTATTTCCAGTGCACGCAGGATAAATGGCATGCCATCGGCAAATTTTTCCTGATCCAATAAGCAGATAGCTATACCGGTAAGGGCATCGTAGTTCTTCGGGTTGTTTTCGAGCGATCTTGTATAATAGATAATAGCTTCGTTGTATTTCTCCAGTTTTTCGTAACACTCGGCCACAAATATATTGGTCTCCCATTTGTTATCGGTCATCTGCCCGTATTCCAGGTAGGCTTCAATGGCTTCTTCGAACTGATTGAGTTGAAAATGAACATGGGCTTTTTGCAGACAGGTGAGCGAGTCGTTTTCGTCAATAGTCTGAGCAAATTCATAAGCATTCAATGCCTTCTGGAATTCCTGCAACGCAAAGTATAGTTGCCCCAGGTTAAACCAGGCTTCGTTAGAGTAAGAGTCAATGTCAATAATCCGGTTGTAAGTGGCAATTGCTTTGATGTAGTTCTCGGTTTGCTCGTAACAAAAAGCCAGTTCGAAAAGTAAGTCGGGGCTTGATGGATTGTATTCATCACCTTTTTCGAGCAGTTCCAATGCCGTTTCGTATTCGCCAAGTCCCAGATAGATGTAGGCCAGATCGAGGCATACATTATCAATGTCGTCGGTTTCTTCGGCAATGATTTTATCACACATCTTGCGGGCTTCTTCGGGATGTTCGAGTTTGAGCAATACTTCCGTTTTGAGCAGCATCACCTCGTAGTCGGTCGATTCGGCAAGCGACTCCAGTATGCGGAATGCTTTTTGATCGTCGCCGGTAGCCAGGTAAATTTTGGCGCGTTTTGTTTTCAGGGCAATGCTGTTCGGGTGAAGTTGCTGACCGAGTTCCAGCGCTTTGTTGCAATCTTTTGTGCGTCCGCGGCGGAGGTAAAATTCAACGATACTTTCCAGTTCTTCCACGTCAAAATAGCCCGTAGCTTTTCCTGACAGAAATTGCTCGTAACGTTTAACGATATCACTGGATTCATCATCCACCGGAAGCGATAATTTTCGGCTCATACCCTACATTTTTCTGCAAAAATACGATTTTATATGTAAATGGCTAAACCCTTTATACAAAAGTTATTAACATCGAACTTGTTTTAGCTGCTTTTTTCACATACTAAGGCTGTTGATTTGCCGTTTTTTCTGCAAAATGGATGAAAAGCACATTCGCAACTTTCTGCTTCAGGGCTTTGTGTTTTGCTGATATCTTTGAAGCGTATACTTAATTTCCCTTTTGACTGCTGATTATTTATTTGTACCTTTGCCTTAAGTCGCACTAAATTTATTTCTTATGCATTTTTCTGCTTTATTCACACACTGCCCGGTTTGCGGTTCATCCCTATTTGTGCAAAACAACGAAAAATCGAAACGCTGCGAAGCCTGCAATTTTGTATTCTACATGAACGCATCGGCTGCTGTTGCTGCTTTTATTGTAAACGATGCCGGCGACCTGCTTGTGTGCCGCAGGGGAAAAGAGCCTGCAAAAGGTACGTTGGATTTACCCGGTGGGTTTATTGATGCCAACGAAACTGCCGAAGAGGCCGTGAAAAGAGAAATTGCGGAAGAATTACAAGCAACAGTTGTAGAGGCGAAATACCTGTTTTCGTTACCCAACGAGTATGAATACAGCGGATTGTTGATTCCAACGTTGGATATGATTTTTGCATGCACGGTGGAGCGTGTCGATAATTTAATTGCGGGTGACGATGTGGCCGAATGTTTTTTTGTGCCCTTGCATGAAATAAATCCCGAACTTTTCGGTTTACAATCTATCAGAAAGGCCGTGGCACTGTTTTTGAAAGACAAAACCGCTGTATAGATTTAAAAGCAAAATTGACTTTAGTCGAACAAACTAATAAATATCACTTTTAGTTGTATGAGAAAAATAATCGTTCTAAGTTTAGTGTTGAGCCTGTTTGCCGGAATAGCAACCGCACAGCACACGCTTATTTTCAGCAATTCCGATAACCTGTTCAATCAGGGGAAAGACCTGTTTACGCAGGAGAAATATGCAGCTTCTGTTCGCTGTTTCGAAAACTACCTGAAATCAACCAAACCCACCGATGCCGGTCAGGTTCAGGAAGCGGAGTTCTATCTGGCTGCCAATGCCTACGAACTGCGGGAGACTGATGCTTCGGATAAGTTGACTCGCTATTTGGCTCAATATCCTGTTACGCCTTTCCGGGATAAAACGAATGCTATGTTGGGTACACTTCTTTTCGAGAAAAAGAAATATCCGGCTGCACTTACTTATTTCAAACAGGTGAACGAAAAGCATTTGGATAAGCGTGAAATGATTGATGTAATGTTCCGAAAAGGCTATTGTTTCCTCGATACCAAAAGCTATGCTCAGGCTTTGCTGATTTTCAAAGACCTGAAAGCTATGAATACGCGCTACAATCTTTCGGCAACCTATTATTACGCCTACACGCAATATACAATGGGCGATTATGGGGCAGCTTTGCCCGAGTTTCTGAAGATAGAGGATAACCCCGCCTATAAAAATATTGTTCCTTATTATATCGTACAGATATATTATGCTCAAAAAGACTACGATAAAGTTGCCGATCGCACCGATTCGTTGCTGAAAAACAACCCGGACAATAAAAACAATGCTGAGATTTACCGCATAGGTGGCGAAATGGCATACAGAAAGCACGATTACGCAAAAGCTATCAGCTATTTGAAGAACTACGAAAAGCTTTTCCCACAGGTTTTGCGCAACGATATGTATTTGTTGGGATTGTCGTATTTCGAAACCAAAGATTACAACAACACTGTAAAGTATTTATCAAAAGCCACAACCGAAAAGGACGAAATGTCGGAAAATGCTTACCTGCATCTTGGATATTCGTATATTCAACTCAACGATTTGACGAATGCGCGGCTGGCCTATGAAGCTTCGTTGAGTACCAACTTCAATAAAACAGTGCGTGAAGAAGCCCTCTACAATTATGCGCTTACAACTTACGAAACAACTTCGGCTTTTGGTGAATCGATTAAAGCTTTTGAGCAATTGCTAAACGAATTTCCCGATTCGAAATATGCCGATAAAGCCTATGATTACCTGGCTTCGGTGTATATGACTACCAAAAACTACGAATCGGCTTATCAGTCGGTTTGTCGGATAAAACAACCCAATGCCAAACTGTTGGAAACCAAACAATATCTGTTGTATCAACTCGGTACCGAGTCTTTTACACAGAACAAACTGAGCATGGCGGTGCAGTATTTTACATTGTCACTCCAAAGTTCTCCAAGCGGAAAGTACTCTGCCGAAAGTCAGTACTGGCGCTCCGAAAGTTATTTCCGCACCAATCGTCCCGAAGAGAGTGTTGCTGATTTGAAAGCATTTTTCAATAACCCAAGAGCTCAATCGAGTGTCAATTACGTGATTGCCAATTATGCATTGGCCTACGGTTATTTCTCGAAAAAGAATTATTCCGAATCGCTCAACTGGTTTCTGAAATACGTGGATACAGAATCTAATCAGAATGCAACAACCTATGCCGACGCACTCAATCGTATTGGTGATTGCTATTTTAATGCGCGCAGTTTTACAAAAGCTGAGAATTATTACAACAAAGCAGCTGCCGCTAGTCCGAATACTGCGGATTATGCCTTGTTTCAGGCAGCCTATGTGGCCGGATTGCAAAAGAATTATGCCGGCAAAATATCCCGGTTGGAGAATTTGCTTGCCAAATACCCGAAATCGGAATTTGGAGACGATGCTTTGTATGAAATGGGCCGCTCTTATTTGATGTTGGAAAACGATGCGAAAGCCATCTCAACCTATCAACGCTTGTTGAATGCAATGCCCACCGCAAGTCTGGCTCGTAAAGCCGGGTTGGAAATCGGTATGATTTATTTCAACGGCAAAGAATACGAGCAGGCCATTACTGCATTTAAAAATGTGGTGGCTAAATATCCGGGAACGGAAGAGTCATTCACGGCGCTCGAAAGCATGGAAACTGTATATATCGAAATAAACGATGTGCAATCGTATATGGCATATACTAAAACCCTGGGTCGGAGCATAAGCAACGCAACGGCTGGTCGCGAAGATTCTATTTCGTATATTGCTGCCGAAAAGCAATATATGAATGCAAAATACGATCAGGCAATCAGCGGATTCAAAACCTACCTGATTAAGTTCTGTGCCGGTGGACGCTATTGCACCAATGCGCAATATTACATTGCCGACAGTTACTACCGCACCGGCGACAAACCGTCGGCACTGACAGCTTTTCAGGCTTTGTTGAAAATAACCGGTAACCAGTATACCGAAGAAGCCGATATGCGTTGCGCCGAAATAACCTACGATCAAAAAGATTACGCGGCTGCATTGCCTTACTTCAAGCAGTTGCAATCGGTGGCTCAGAGTACTGAGAATAAGAATGTGGGCAGGTTGGGAGTTTTGCGTTGTAGCTATTTTCTGAACGACCATCAAACAACCATTAATATTGTCAACGATATCATGGCCGATCCGTATTCGAAAGACGAACTGAAAGCAGAAGCGGTTTATAATCGTGCGAAAGCTTATATTGCGTTAGGGCAATCGGCTCAGGCAATTCCCGATTTGAAAATGTTGTCGGCCGAAACACGAAACGAAAACGGTGCTGAATCGAAATACCTGTTGGCTAATGTTTACTTTACGCAGGGAAAACTGACGGAAACCGAAAACGAAGTGCTTGATTTCGCAAAAAAGAATACGCCGCACCAATTCTGGTTAGCCCGCAGCTTTGTATTATTGGCCGATGTGTATATCAAACAAGGCAATGATTTTCAGGCGAAACAATATTTGTTGAGTTTGCAAAAGAATTATACGACAGCCGACGAAATTCAAACGCTCATCACCGACCGATTGAGTGGAATTACCCAACGCGAAAACAATAAGATCATCAAATAATTTAGTTGTAGATATGAAAACCTCAAAATATATTCTGTCATTGGTTTTGCTTGGCATTGGCTCAGTTCTCACTGTGCAGGCCGACGATTCTATTGTAAACCGAAATGTAACTGTGGAGCGTGAGTATAAACCCATTATTCACGATGCCGGAAAAATAAATTCGGTGCCTAAGGTGCTCGAACTGAATGTGGATAAAGCTGCGGCTAACTACAGCGATTTCAATTTGCCGCTCAATGCCGGGTTTAATATTCATACCTTGCCGGCCGCTCAGCTTGACTTTGGGAAGAAAGCAGATAACAAGCCTGGCTATGCTCGTGTGGGAATTGGAAACTATTTCAATACGCTTGCCGATTTTGCTTATCCGCTTGTTCGTACGTCGGATATGCATCTCGATTTTTCGTTGAATCATCTGGGCGCCTATGGAATAAAGGCCCACACAACAACCAAAGCCGCTTTATCATTCGATAAATCGTTTGCTGAATTTAATTTATATGCCGGACTCGGTGGCGGACACGAATACCTGAAATATTACGCCGATAACTTTAATAACAATGGTACGGTGGTGGATTTGAAAACTCTTGCTATTGCAAATGGTACGGATACCTATCGCGAAGAGGATTTGACTCATTTAAACAGAACAGCAAAGGATTTTAGTCTCTCGCAATTGGCTAATGACTCTATCGGCAATATATTTTGGCGATTTAATGCATTGGCAGGTGTTCGATCGTTGCCCGAATCGGATGAATTGCGCTATCGGGCAGAAGTGCAGTATAAGGTTTTTAGTTCGCACTATGGACTTTCCGAACACCTGATTCACACGCAGGCCGGATTCAATATTCCAAGCAAAGAAAACCGAATGGGACTGGATGTGGAAATGTATAACCTCAGTTATCGGTCTGATAATCTCTTAATGAACTATTTCAACACTGCATATACGGTTGTTACCCTGAATCCGTATTACGGTATTGAGCGTGAAAATTACAATGTTCGATTGGGCCTGAAGACGGGCTTGTCGTTTGGACGTGGCGATTTTTTTAATCCATCGGCCGATATACGCGCCGAATGGAAAGTTGCTCCCGAGTTCTTCTCGGTTTATGGTGGAGCTGCCGGTGGGTATGCAGTGAACACACTGGATGCTATGGCCGACGAAAACCGCTATCTGTATTCCGACACAAAGGTAAACGACACCTACACCCCTTATGATGTGTATGCGGGTTTTAAACTGAAACCGCTTTACAATCTATTGTTGGATGCCTTTGTCGATTATTGCAGCATCAATAATCAGTATTTCTTTGTGAATAAAGAGTACAGCATTAGCACCATGACAGTTCCGCCTGTTGTTCCAACTTCGGGATTATTTACAAACCGTTTTAATGTAATCTACAGCGATGCTACACAGTTTAAAGTGGGGGCGCGTGCCAATTATAATTTCAAGAACCTTGTGAATGTTGAACTGAAAGGTGCCTATAACGGCTGGGCGGTAGCCACCGAACAATATGCGTGGAACAAACCTAAATGGGAAGCCAGCCTGAATACAGGTGTTCGCATTAACTCCGAATGGAGCGTATCGGCCAATGCTTTTTACGAAGGCGAGCGATATGCGAAGCTTGGCAACCTGGCACCCATACTGATGCGCGATAAAATAGACATTAACCTGGGAGCAAATTATAGTTACAACAATTGGTTGTCAGCCTTTGTAAAAGTAAATAATCTGATTAATAATCATTATCAGGATTTTTACGGATATTACGTGCAGGGATTTAATGTATTGGTGGGAGCGGGGTTCTCGTTCTAAGTCATCCGAAATAAAATAATGAGAGACGGGTAAACTGATTGAGTTCAGTTTGCCCGTTTTTGTATTTATTTATCATCAGTACTCTTGTAATTTTAAATTTAATGTATAAAAAGCATATAAAAAATACATTATTGTAATATAAAATCAATTTCCACTGATAAAAATGCCGTTTTACTGATAAAGTTTGGTTTTTTGGTTGTCCAATTCTATATTTGCGTCATAAATAATTGAACGCGAGTCCGGGGTCGGAAAACTTAAAAGGAAAGAATAGTGTTTTAAACATATAAATAACCAATTAAATTCAATAAGATGAAACGAAAAAAATTACTTCTTACATTACTTACAGTCGCTATGTTCATTTCGTCGGCAGTATCTGCTCAGAGCGGAATGATGACAGATTCGACCAAAATGGTGATTTATGGTTGTAGAGATTCCAAAGCGATCAACTACAATCCAATGGCAACGAAAGACAACGGAACTTGTGTGTATACACTTCCTCCTGTGCCTCCTACAGCTCCCGTAATTTACGGTTGTATGAACCCTAAAGCAGTTAACTACAACAAGTTTGCAACTAAGCCGAATGGAAGCTGTATTTTTGATACATTGGCTGTTCATCACATGGATTCAACCGAAACTCACCGTATGGATTCAATTGCTACACTTATGATTTATGGCTGTAAAGATTCTACGGCACTTAATTATAACCCAAAAGCCAGCATCGGTAATCACAACTGTATTTACAAGAAAATTATTCCCGGTTGTACCGATTCATTGGCGTTGAATTACAAAAAAGGAGCCAATGTAAACGATGGTTCTTGCCGCTACGAAAAGAAAATCTGGGGTTGTACCGATTCTACTGCTTTGAATTACAATCCAAAAGCAACACACGATAATGGGTATTGTGTATATACTAAAGTGATTAAAGGTTGTACCGATAAAACAGCTATCAATTACAATCCGCTGGCTAATAAAGATAACAGAACCTGTATCTTCTTATCAAATGATACAATTATGGGTTGTACCGATCCGTATGCATTGAACTTCAATAAATATGCTAAGAAAGATAACGGTAAATGTAAATACGAATTGGTAACCGATACTATCAAAGGTTGTAAAGATTCGTTGGCATTGAACTTTAACGCTGCTGCCACAAAACCCGGTAAATGTATTTATACTGTAACTCCAACCACTCCAATTTTAGGTTGTAAATCGAAAAAAGCGTTGAACTATAATCCTAACGCTACAAAAGAAGATGGAAGTTGTATTTTTGCTCACCCCGGAAATGTAGTATTGCCTACTACCATTACTCCCGAAATGACTGCTATTGCCGATACATTGGGTAAAGTGCTTCAGGCTTCCTGTGGTTTCGATTATACATTGCCAATTGATACAGTGTATATTGTGAAAGTAAAACCGGTTCCAGGAGTGAGAAACTTTGATGTTCAATGGGCAATTGTACAAGGCTCTGTAACTACAACGGTAAATACCGTATTTACATTACAGAAAAAAGGAACTTCATTGCTTTACTTATCGCTTGTATGTAATCAGGCTGCTGACTCAACAAAGACAACAACTGCTTCAGGTATGATTCGCTACAAATCAAGCTCTATTGTTACCGATGTTGTGAAAGGTGTAACTGTTGCTTCATATGCTAATAATCTGGTTTCAGGTTTAGCAAGTGCTGCCGCGAACGCTAATGCTGTAACGCTTTATCCTAATCCGGTAAGAGATCAGTTGAACGTAACCTATGTAAATGATACAAACGATAATCTGCAATTGAACATTTATTCGGTTGATGGTCGTAAACTAATCAGCACAAATGTTTCTTCAATAAGTGGTTCAAATAATTTTGCAATCAATACCAGCAATTTGAAAGCCGGTTTACACTTCATTACTATCAATAGAAATGGTGCTGTAATCGAAACAATTAAATTTGCTAAGTATTAATCCGTTTTTTGATATACTGAAAAAAGTGATCCCGACTGCATTGCAGTCGGGATTTCTATATAAATAAATTTGTATATTTGCCTTCATGGATAAATTAGTTCTCAAAATAAGCTTAACTCTTCTGTTCGTCTTTCAACTGGCGAATGGATATGCTGTGCAGCAACAGGATACACTCCTTTTGTTTACAAAGCCCGGCTGTTCAAACTGTCATGCGGCGAAGCAGATTCTGACGCAATCGGGGATTTCGTTTATTGAAAAAAGCCTGGATAAGGATGTAAATGCTGCCGAAATGCTCAGTAGAATGGCTGCGATAGGTTACAAGCAATCGATTTACTTGCCCGTAATATTTCTGAATAATAAGCTCTATCATCCGGCTTATAAGGCCGATACGGGACTGGTGGCACTGCCCTTGCAGGATGTTGTAGATACAATTCGGCTGAAATTTCAACGCGGAGAGCTGAATTTGCCTTTGGTTGACAAGAACACGGTCTCAGTTCAGCCGGAGCAATCTGTAGCGCCTTCCGATTGTGAGGTAAAAACATCACCCATCTATTTAATTTGTTCGGTATATGATAAGGAAGAAGATGCCAAAGTTCTTATGAATAAATTACTTGCTGGTGGATATCCATTTGCCGGGATGATGTATTATCAGAATAAGTACAGGGTGTTTACGAAGTTCTATTACGATCAGGTTCAGGCTGACGCTGAATTATCGACAGTAAAGAACGAGTACGACAAAGCCTATTTATTGGCGATGCCGTGATTTGATAGTTAGATTATTTCCAACATAATAAAAAAGCCTGAAACAATTTGTTTCAGGCTTTTATTATGTTTTTGAGTGAGTTTATTTACTCGATGACTGTTAGAAAATCAGATTTTGGATGACGCACTTTTTTCTGATTCACCAACCAATCGTTTGCTTCATCCCTGTAACCAATAGGCAATAGAAGTACCGATTTCAAACCTTTGCTTGTCAGGTCCAGAATAGCATCAACCTCACTGGCCACAAAACCTTCCATGGGAGTTGCATCAATGCGTAGACTGGCTGCTTCTGCCATTGCAAAGCCCATGGCGATATATGCCTGACGGGCAGCGTGCTCAAAATTATTTTCTGCCGGACGGTTCAGATAATTTGTTTTTAACCGGTCTTTGTAGGCCTGATAACGGTCTTCAGGTTGTTCTCTTTCGCGGGTAATGTGTCCGTAAATGGTTTCAATACGCTCTTCGGTATAATTATCCCAGGCTGCAAAAACCAATAGGTGGGAACAATCGGCTACAATTTGTTGTCCGTAAGATGCTTCAGCAAGTTTGTTCTTAAGTTCCTGATTAGTGATTACCAATAATTCGAATGGTTGCAAACCCGAAGAGGTTGGAGACAGCCATACTGCTTCTATAATCTTATCAACGAGCTCCAACTCAATCTTTTTTGTTGGGTCAAATTTCTTCGTGGCATAGCGCCATTTGAATGCTTCTAATAATTCCATTTCTGATGTATACCTTATGTTTGTAATTTCTAATTAAAAACGGTCGGATTTTATTTCCAAAATCCGACCGTTTGGCTATATATAGAAGTGTCGGTAACCCGACGAAAATCCGATATTATTTGAGTATGAATAGATTTTCTTTGCTTTTGCGTACTTTGGGGGCGCTTGCAAGGTAATCGTTTGCAGCATCACGGTAGCCCAATGTAAGTACCGATACCGATCCCAGGTTTTGTTCTGCAAGACCAAGAATTGCATCCAATGCTTCGGCGCTAAAGCCTTCCATCGGAGTTGCATCCACTTCTTCTTCTGCAGCAGCAGCAAGTCCTACACCAAGTGCAATATAAGTTTGGCGAGCAGTCCAGCCAAAGTTTTGTTGCTCATCTCCGGCGACAACTCCTGCGAACATCCCTTTAAATCCATCTAGCGCTTCTAACGGCATGTTACGGGTGGTTGCAATATCTTGAATATATTCATTAACCTGTTCCTGAGTTACTTTTTTGTTGGCAGCAAAAACAAGTACGTGCGATGCTTCTTTGATTTGTGGTTGTTGGCAAGCACCATTGAAAATTTGCTCACGCAATGCTTCATCTTCGATAACAATTACTTTAAAACCCTGTAAACCGAATGAAGTAGGAGCTAAACGGATAGCTTCCAGAATTCTGTCTACTTTTTCTTGTGGAACTTTTGTTCCGTTCATTCTTTTGGTGGCATATCGCCAGTTAAGTTTGTCTATTAAGCTCATAATTTTATTCTGTTTGTTGTTGTTTGTTGTTTTTATGTCTGAATAACATTCTAAAACGAATGATTGTTCATTTATGTTTGAATTATTTTATTTTTATTTGGAAATTGCTCTCCACGAAGCTTCAAAAACCTCTATGAGTTCATTTGTGTTGAGCATTTTACCCGTTGATTTTGACTTCTTTACTAAATAGTTGATTGGCGAAAATAACAAACTGAAAATTAAATCATTATTCGTATTTATAATCAATCCGTTCAATTTCGATTTGTCGAAGAGTGATTCAAAAGTTGGACAGTAGTCCACTTTGTTTTCATCTTCAATTCGTTCAATCAACGGGCAGTTGGAAAAATTTTCGAGGAAGTTGTATTCTTCCAGATTTTCCATAACATATTGATAATGATTAAGCCATATCGTTCTGAAAGTACCTTTTGATGAGGATAAATCACTTTCTTCGCTAAAGTAGGAATGACCCATTTTGGATTTAAGATGAATGAATAACTTTTTAATCATATCATCCTTGTTTTCGAAATAAAGATAGATAGTAGCTGCCGAAACATCAGCCTCCTTGGCTATCTTCGACATAGAACTACCCTGAAAACCATCGCTGTTTACGACTTTTATGGCTGCTTGATAGATTCTTGTTACTTTTTCGTCATCTTTAATTCTCATGCTGCAAAGATAAATGAATGTTTGTTCATTTATAATATATTTGAAGTTAAATTTAAATATGGATTTATCAATAAGCCGATAGCTTTTATCTATTTAGGGAAATGAGACCTTCTTCGGGTTGAATTCAACTGAGTTGAAACTATTTTATGTACTTTTGTTCTACAGTTTTAAGCACCTAATAGACAGATATTTTGAATTATCTTGCTCATATATTTCTTTCCGGCAATAATAGTCAACTGCAGGTTGGTAATTTTATTGGCGATTTTGTAAAAGGTAGTCGCATGAATGATTACCCTGACCAAATCAGAAACGGCATCGTGCTGCACCGGAAGATAGACAGTTACACCGATTCGCATGAGGTGGTTCGCGATACAGTGGCTTTTCTTCGTCCTGCTTTTGGCCGGTATTCAGCTATATTGGTGGATATGTATTTCGATTATTTTTTGGCGCTTGACTTTCAGGTTTATTCTCCCCACAAATCGCTCAGGCGCTTTTCGTTTGAGTTTTATGTATCAGTACTTGTCCGTTACAGGCACTTACCCGAGCGGGTAAAGGGATTTATTTTTCATTTTGTGTTCACCAACCGTCTTGCATCGTATTCAACTTCGGATGGACTTAAGGAGTCACTTGAAATTATGGCCCGACACAAAGTTTCAGCGCTGGAACCGGATAAAACAATTACTTTCCTGTTGGAAAATCACGAGGAACTCAGGAATCGCTTTCATTTATTTTTTCCGGATTTGGTCGAATTTGTCGAAAATGAAATGTACATTGGGTAGGAATATTTATTTCTTTTTCCAATTTAAAAATCAAAGTATGTAATTAAAGTCGAAAAACATGGAGAATAATACGTTTCACATATTGATATAAGAAATGATATTAATTTTGTACCCGATTTTGAGAACCTGAAAAATATTGACGAATAAAAAACTTGACTTTAATTAATAGACATGGAAAAAACCTGGCGTTGGTTTGGTAAGAACGACAACATTACTCTTGATATGCTCCGCCAGATAGGAGTAGAGGGAATTGTAACAGCTTTGCACGATGTACCAGGCGGTGAGGTGTGGTCTTTTGAAGCTATTAATGACCTGAAAACCTACATCGAAAGTCACGATTTGCGTTGGTCGGTGGTGGAAAGTTTGCCGGTTTCAGAAAGTATAAAGTTTGCCGGAGCAAACAGAGAGCAGCTTATCGAAAACTACAAAATTAGTCTGGCGAATTTAGGCAAAGCTGGTATTAAAACGGTTGTATATAATTTTATGCCTGTTATCGACTGGATTCGTACCGACCTGAATTATAAACTGGCTGATGGAACTTCAACGCTATATTTTGATAAAATCAGATTTGCTTATTTTGATTGCTGTATTTTGAATAGGGCAAGAGCTGCGGCCGATTACTCCGTAGAGGAGATGAAGCAGGTAAATGAATTAGATATAACGATTTCAGAAGAGGAGAAAGCTGAATTGATTCATACAATTATTGTGAAGACTCAAGGGTTTGTGAATGATAGCTTTAAGGGGAATGTGCAAAAGCCAGTGGAATTATTCAATCAACTGTTGGAGCTTTATAAAGGCATTGATAAAAATCAGTTACGTGCTAACCTTAAATATTTTTTGGAAAGCGTAATCCCCACTGCCGAGCAATACGGTATAAATCTTTGCATTCACCCTGATGATCCTCCATTTCCGGTGTTGGGCTTGCCTCGCATTGTGGGTAATACCGAAGACATTGAATGGATTTTAAACGCAGTGGATAGTAAAAACAACGGTTTCACATTTTGTGCAGGATCTCTCAGTTCCGGTTTGCATAATAATGTCCCTGCTATGGCACAGCAGTTTGCTAAACGAACACATTTTGTCCATTTGCGGAGTACCGAGGTAGCTGAAAATGGAAACTTTATAGAGGCATCGCACCTCGAAGGTCGTGGTCATTTGGTGGAATTGGTTCGCATTTTCGAACGAGAAAATCCGGGCTTGCCTATGCGGGTAGATCACGGAAAACTAATGCTGACTGATGGCGAAACCAAACACAATCCGGGCTATTCGTTTCTTGGTCGCATGTTTGCTCTGGCACAGGTATCGGGCATAATGGCCGCAGTAGAGAGTGAAAAAATTGATTGATTGAATGTTATTTTACAGTAAAATATGAACGAATTATTTAGTATTGAAGGAAAGGTAGCCATTATCACCGGAGCGTGCGGTGTGTTGGGCGGTAGTGTGGCACAAAGTTTTGTAAAATCAGGAGCAAAAGTGGTAGCTATCGGTACCAATCAGGATAAGCTTGATGCAAAAGTAAAAGAACTATCCAATCTGGGCGGTGAAGCTATTGGGTTCGTTGGTAATATCCTCAACATTCCAAGTCTTGAAAAAATTGCAACTGAAGTTGTTGCCAAATGGGGAAGGATAGATATTCTGTTGAATATTGCCGGTGGTAATGTGCCCGGGGCCACCCTTATGCCCGATCAAAGTTTTTTTGAGATGGATATTTCGAAGTGGGACGATGTCACCAATTTGAATATGAATGGAACAGTGTATCCGAGTTACGTATTTGGGAAAGTAATGGCTGAACAAAAAAAAGGAAGTATCATCAATATATCTTCGATGGCTTCAATGCAATCAATAACTCGTGTGCCGGGATATTCTGCAGCAAAAGCAGCTGTTGACAATTTCACGAAATGGATGGCTATGGAAATGGCTATGAAATATGGTGATGGTATTCGTGTCAATTCTATTGCTCCGGGTTTCTTTATTGGCGATCAGAATCGTGCAGTTCTTATTAATCCCGATGGGTCGCTGACCGAAAGAAGTGGGAAGGTATTAGCAAATACGCCTATGAACAGATTTGGTGATATTAGCGAACTCAATGGAGCCGTTCAGTTTTTATGTTCCGAAGCTGCCTCTTTTATTACAGGAGTTGTGTTGCCAGTGGATGGTGGTTTTAGCTCATTTAGCGGGGTGTAAAAGCATTCTTTTATCCCCTTTTTGTTGATTTTAAATTTCATAAGAGTGAAGTAATTCGCTCTTTTTTTATACCTGAAATCAAAATGGTATTCGTGTTGCCTTTTTCCTACAATTTTTGTACCTTTGTGCTCTCAAATTTTGGAAATATAACTCATTAATTAATACCTTTTTGCGGTCAGGGGTATTTAAAATACAACTAAATTTATGTTTGAATCTCTTAGTGAAAGACTGGAACGGTCGTTTAAGATCCTGAAAGGGGAAGGTAAAATCTCCGAAATTAATGTGGCCGAAACGTTGAAAGATGTGCGTAAAGCCTTGTTGGATGCCGACGTAAACTTCAAAATAGCTAAAACTTTTACCGATACGGTAAAAGAAAAAGCAATCGGGCAAAATGTGCTTACCTCGCTGAAACCAAACCAGCTGATGGTGAAGATTGTACACGACGAATTAGCTGAATTGATGGGTGGTGCCAGCGTGGATATTAACCTGAAAGGTAATCCTTCAGTGATTTTAATGTCCGGTTTGCAAGGTTCAGGTAAAACAACATTCTCAGGGAAACTCGCTAATTTGCTGAAAACCAAACGCAGCAAAAATCCTTTGTTGGTGGCTTGTGACGTGTATCGTCCTGCAGCTATTGAGCAGTTGAAAGTGCTGGGAGAGCAAATAGGCATTCCTGTTTATTCTGATTTGGAAAGCAAGAATCCTGTAGCTATTGCTGAAGCTGCTATCAAATATGCCAAACAACATGGTAACGATGTAGTGATTGTCGATACTGCCGGTCGTTTAGCTGTTGATGAAGCGATGATGAACGAGATTGCTGCTATCAAAAAAGCCATTAATCCGCAGGAAATTCTGTTCGTGGTAGATTCCATGACTGGGCAGGATGCTGTAAATACCGCTAAGGAATTTAATGACAGACTGGATTTCGATGGAGTTATCCTGACGAAATTGGATGGTGATACCCGTGGTGGTGCTGCTCTTTCTATTCGTTCGGTAGTAAACAAGCCAATTAAGTTTGTGGGTACTGGCGAAAAAATGGATGCGTTGGATGTATTTTATCCTGAACGTATGGCCGATCGTATTTTGGGAATGGGTGATATCGTTTCTTTGGTGGAACGTGCTCAGGAACAATATGATGAAGAAGATGCACGTCGCCTTCAAAAACGTATAGCTAAGAACCAGTTTGACTTCAACGACTTTTTATCGCAAATAGCCCAAATCAAAAAAATGGGTAATATCAAAGACTTGGCTGCTATGATTCCGGGTATGGGAAAAGCGCTGAAGGATGTGGATATTGATGATAATGCATTTAAAGGAATAGAAGCAATTATTCACTCAATGACACCTGCTGAACGTGAGAATCCTGCGTTGTTGAACGGAAGTCGCAAGCAGCGTATTGCCAAAGGAAGTGGTACCACAATTGTTGACGTGAATCGTTTGTTGAAACAGTTTGAACAAACAAGCAAGATGATGAAAATGGCTACTATGAGTCAGGGAAAGCTTAAATTAGGAAAACGCAGATAATTGACTGATATGTTGATGTGATGATTCAATAATTACCACATCAACAAATCTCTTATTATCACATTATCATATCATCACATCGAATATCAACTATTCAAACTCATTAAAAATATGTCATACCAAATTATTGATGGCAAAGCCATTTCGGAACAGGTAAAAGCAGAAATTGCCGAAGAAGTAAAAGCTATGGTGGCTGCCGGAAAGCGGGCACCTCATCTGGCTGTAATCATTGTTGGACACGACGGTGGTAGCGAAACTTATGTGGCGCACAAAGTGAAATCGTGTGAACAAGTTGGTTTTACATCCACAAAAATCACCTTCGAAGACGATGTTACAGAAACAGAGTTGTTGTCGAAAATTGCTGAACTGAATAACGATAAAGGGTTGGATGGATTTATTGTTCAATTGCCTTTGCCAAAACATATCTCAGAACAGAAAGTGATTGAAGCAATTGATTACCGCAAAGATGTGGATGGTTTCCATCCGGTAAACGTGGGTCGTATGTCTATTGGTTTGCCATGCTATGTTTCTGCAACTCCATCGGGAATAATCGAATTGTTGAAACGGTATGAAATTCCAACTGCCGGTAAAAACTGCGTGGTAATTGGTCGTAGCAATATCGTTGGTAAGCCGGTTGCTTCGTTGATGATGCAAAAGGGTTATCCGGGCGATGCTACTGTTACAGTTTGTCACAGCCGCACTAAAAATCTAAAGGAAATATGCTTACAGGCAGATATTATTATCGCTGCATTGGGAATGCCCGAATTTCTTACTGCCGATATGGTGAAAAATGGTGCTGCCATTATTGATGTTGGTACAACCCGTGTTCCTTCGGACAAAACGAAAAGCGGTTTCCGCTTGAGTGGCGATGTGAAATTCGACGAAGTTGCACCTAAATGTTCTTTCATAACTCCAGTTCCGGGCGGTGTTGGGCCAATGACGATTGTTTCGTTGTTGAAAAACACGCTGTTAGCAGCTAAAGGAGAAATCTACAAATAATTTATAATTGATAATGCATAATTCACAGTTTTGAATTATGCATTATCAATTATGCTTTGTGAATTGTATTTATGGCCTTATTCTACGTTCCAAATCTTTCTTCTGGTTCTGTTCTTCCCGAGGAAGAATCGCAACATGCTGTCAAAGTGTTGCGGTTACAAGTTGGAGCAGAAATCAGTGTGGTAGATGGAATAGGAGGGTTTTATAAAGCAAGAATCACTAATCCTCACCCGAAGCATTGTGGCTTTGAGATTACCGAAACTCTGAAATGTTTTGGTAAGCGTGATTATAAACTTCACATTGCCATTGCACCCACCAAAAATATTGAACGCTTAGAATGGTTTATCGAAAAAGCAACGGAGATAGGTATTGATGAAATTACACCTATTATTTGTCGTTTTTCTGAACGAAAAATCGTAAAAGAAGAGCGTCTGGAAAAAATCGTTGTTTCGGCAGCTAAACAATCGCTCAAAGCTTACTTCCCCAAACTAAATCCGCTTTCTACTTTTGATGACTTGTTGAAAAAGCACGAGGCATCGCAGAAGTTTATTGCTCATTGTTACGAAGAAAATAAACGTTTACTCCAAACTGAAATTACAAAATCTTCAGATGTACTGATTTTGATTGGTCCGGAGGGTGATTTCAGTAAAGAAGAGGTTCAAAAGGCAATTTCAATGGGTTTTGAACCGGTATCATTGGGTGAAAGTCGTTTGCGAACCGAGACTGCCGGAGTGGTTGCTTGTCATACTGCAGCAATTATCAATCAATTCTAATCTCTCATCTGGTAAAAGCCAATTTTGTTTCAGTTGATAGTTGTGGAGTAAACCAATAACCTTCGTCGTTAAATCCCTTCAGATCTTCAATATCTTCAATCCGGTTCTGAATTACATATCGGGCCATCATACCACGGGCTTTTTTTGTGTACATAACAGCCGATTTGTATTCGTCGTCTTTGTATTGGTAAAACTCAAAGTCGATAACCTTTGCTTTCAATGCTTTTCTGTTCAATGCTTTGAAATATTCATCCGAAGCTAAATTTAGGATTATTTCTGGTTTGCCAAGTTCCTTTGCGAGCTTGTTGACAGATTTTGTAAGTCGCTCACCCCAAAAAGTATACACATCTTTTCCCTTTTCAGTTGCCAGTTTTGTGCTTATTTCCAGCCGATAAGGTTGAATTAAATCCAATGGCCGGAGGATGCCATATAATCCGGAGAGGATGCGAAGGTTTGATTGTAGATAGCTGAAATCTTCGGACGTGAAACTCTTAGCATTGAGTCCATGAAAAACTTCTCCGTTGAAAACGAGCACTGCTTGTTTTGCGTTCCCGGGTGTGAAAGGGCGATGCCAGTGGAAGTAACGATCTGCATTTTGTTGCGCTAGCTTAGAATTGATCCCGAATAACTTAGCTAATTCCATGGCCGACAACTGCCGAATTTGCTTTACCAATATTTCTGCATCTTTCAAAAATTCAGGTTGGGTAAAATCTGTGATCAGCTGCTGTGGTTCAAAGTTCTGTATTTTGGCGGGAGAAAGTATAATGAGCATATTTTCAGGGAATCTTTTTTTTGATTTATTCTATGCAAAATTACAAATTATAATCGGAAACAAAAACGGACTCACCATTCAGGCAAGTCCGTTTCTTTTATTTTTTGCTTCTAAAAGCTTATTTTCCTTGTTCCAGTAACAATGTTCTTGTTGGAAGGTCGCAAACTTCGGTAGGACCGTAGTATTGAACCGGGCCCGGGTAAATGTAGCTTGCTTTTTCGTCAGCCCAATCTACGCGGTTTGCAGCGAAGAATTTGAACGATGCACCATCAAGCAATACCAACGCTTTTTGAATAACCGGTTTCATTTTTCCGTGACGTTTTTCCATATTCATCATCATGGTGATTGGCACACCACCGGCAATCCATTCAGCTGCAGGAGCTGTCAGGTTGCGTACAGATGACATGTAACCTGTTTTGCCTTCCGAAATCAATACAGAAGCTGTATAGCCCAATGAGTATGTGTAATCAGCATCAAAGTTTGAAGGGATGGCACAACGACCTTCGTAACCAAAGAAGTGGTTGATAGCCGAGAATTTACCTTTGTATTTGCCTTCAGCTTTTAGTTGAGCTAACCGCTTTGCTACCATCTCGATCAACAATTTCTCTGTTTCAATCAATGAAACCTGAACGTTTCCGTGTGGGTCACGATCCAACGTCAATTGTTTGGCAATTCCTTTTGGAAGACTATTGTATACCTCACGACTTGAAGGTTGAAGCATACCTTTTACATATTGACGTTTTTCGTCATCTGTTTCCAATGCGTTGAAGTCATCGTTGTGAGCTAACAGGTCGTTAAGTTCAGAAATAAGTTTCTTCATGGCAGGAATAAATTCAATTAATCCTTCAGGAATAAGTATAGTTCCGAAATTCAAACCGTGATTGGCACGATTTACAATTACTTTCACAATATCGTCAACAACATCATTCAATGTTTGATTTTTTGCTTCAACTTCTTCCGAAACAATACAGATGTTTGGTTGACTTTGCAAAGCACATTCCAAGGTGATGTGTGAAGCAGAGCGACCCATCAAACGGATGAAGTGCCAGTACTTTTTAGCAGAGTTAGCATCGCGTTGAATGTTACCAATCAACTCAGAGTACACTTTACAAGCAGTATCGAAACCGAATGAAGTTTCAATCATTTCGTTTTTAAGGTCACCATCAATGGTCTTAGGACAACCAATAACCTGAATACCTGTTTTTTTCTCTGAATAATATTCGGCTAAAACACAAGCATTTGTATTTGAATCGTCACCACCAATCACTACGATAGCGTTAATACCTAATTGTTTACAAATAACTGCACCACTTTCGTATTGCGCTTCTTCTTCCAGTTTGGTACGGCCCGAACCGATAATGTCGAATCCACCGGTGTTGCGATATTCGTCAACGATTTCTTTCGTTAGTTCAATATACTGATGATCAACTAAGCCGCTTGGGCCACCCAGGAAACCATACAATTTGTTAGCAGGATTCAATGCCTTTAGGCCATCAAATAATCCTGAAATAACATTATGACCACCCGGAGCTTGTCCTCCCGAAAGAATAACACCCACACCAACTACCGGATTATCTTTTTTTGCACCCGCTTCGAAAGTTACAAGTGGCATACCGTAGGTATTTGGGAAAAGTGTTTTGATGTCAGCCTGATCGGCTACCGATTCAGTTGCAGCACCTTCTTTCAGTACCACATTGCCTTTAAGAGCTGCAGGCAACTTAGGTTGGTAAGCTGCACGGGCAATTTGTAAAGGACTTTTAGTCATTGGTTTCATAAATATATTTTTATAATAGTTTGATATTCAATTATATGATTTTGTACGAATTCGGTTGCAAAATTAATGAAAAATTTCAATAATGCAAGATAAATGCATGATTGATATGAGTCAATTTTTCTCGGAAAACTTATTTAAGACTCATTCATGAAATATTGAAATCTTTTGACTACCTTTGCACCCGATTTAAAAACAACTATACGTTGCAAGTAAATATCCGAATTTCACTACTTTATATTAGTAGTCTGCTTACCAAAATGGTACACGTTTTCATTAACGAATGAAATTATCGCCGGATGAATGCTTAATAACGTGTACTAAAAACTACAAAATGACATTTAGAGAATTGAATTTGAAGGACGATATCCTATCGGCCATCGAAGAACTTGGCTACGAGCAACCTATGCCCGTGCAGGAAAAAACCATTCCGTTCATGTTGGAACAAACAGCTGATTTAGTGGCTTTGGCTCAAACCGGAACTGGAAAAACAGCAGCTTTTGGCTTGCCCGTGTTGAACATGATTGATTCAACCCGCAAACAAGTGCAGGCATTGGTGTTGGCGCCAACCCGCGAGCTGTGTATCCAAATTGCGAACGACCTGAAGGGTTATTCGAAAAACATGCGTGGAATGCGTATTGTACCGGTGTATGGTGGCGAAGATATTCGCACACAATTACGTCAGTTAGATACTGCTCCACAAATTATTGTAGCTACTCCGGGTCGTTTGATTGACCTGATTGAGCGTGGCAAAGTAGAACTGGGTGCTATCGATTTCCTTGTATTGGACGAGGCTGACGAAATGTTGAACATGGGTTTCAAAGAAGATATTGAAACTATCCTTGAACGTACGCCCGATACTCGTCGTACCATGCTTTTCTCGGCTACTATGCCTAAAGAAATTGCCAATATAGCTAAACGCTATATGAAGAATTACGAAGAAATTACTGTTGGAACAAAAAATGCAGGTTCGGAAAATGTGGAGCATATCTACTATGTTTCGCAAGCCAAACAACGTTATCTGGTACTGAAACGTATTGTGGATTTGAATCCAGATATTTACGGTATCGTTTTCTGTCGTACCCGTCAGGAGACAAAAGAAGTGGCTGAGCGCCTGATGCACGATGGTTACAATGCTGATGCATTGCACGGTGACTTATCGCAGGCTCAACGCGACAGTGTTATGCAGAAGTTTCGTATTCGTAACATTCAGTTGCTGGTTGCTACCGACGTGGCTGCTCGTGGATTGGACGTAAGCGATTTGACTCACGTGATCAATTACAACTTGCCTGACGATGTGGAAATTTATACACATCGTAGCGGTCGTACCGGACGTGCCAACAAAAAAGGTATTGCTGTTTCAATTATTCATTCAAAAGAAAAGTTCAAGATAAAAGATATCGAACGTATGCTTCGTAAGACTTTTATTCAGGAACAAATTCCAAACGGATTGGAAGTTTGTAAAAAACAGTTGTTCTTTATGATTGACCGTATGCAGAATGTAGACGTGAACGAAGAGCAAATTGAACCATACATTCCACAGATTATGAAACAATTGGAGGAACTCAGCAAAGAGGAACTTCTGAAACGTTTCGTGTCGTTGGAATTCAACCGTTTCCTTGACTATTATAAAAACTCTGAAGATTTGAATTACGTTGAACGTTCACCTCGTGAGCGTGCCGAACGTATAGAACGCGGCGAACGTCCGGATCGTGGCGACCGTGGTGATTACGGAACAAAAGGCAACCGTGTTCGTCTGAAAATGAACGTTGGTGAGCGTGAAGGTATTGATCCAAAACGTTTCCTGGGTATCATTAATGATGTAACAGGCGATAAATCAATCAATATCGGTTCGATTGAAGTTACCAATAAGTTCACTTTCTTTGATGTTTTTGCCGATCAACTGGATCAGGTTGTAACAGCTTTTGCCGGACAAACCGAACTGGAAGTAAGCGAGGCTAAAGGTAGTAAATCATTCGAAGGTGGTGGAAGCCGCAAGCCTGAATACCGCGGACGTGGCGGTGCAGGTGAATCTCGCGGTGGTGGTAATAGCTGGCGTGGTGGTGACAGAGGCGGAGATCGTGGAAGTCGTCCGGCAGCAAGTGCTGGCGGTGGCGATAAACCCTGGCGCAATCGCGATTTAGGTGACAGAAACAGTCGTCCTTCGGGTGGCGCAGAGCGTAGCAGCGAACGCCGAAGCACTGGTGGAGGCTACAAAGGCGGTGGTTCATCGTACAAAAGACGATAAGTATAATATCCCATAATGATAAAACGGATAATTCAGAAATGAGTTATCCGTTTTTTATTCAATATGAATGTTTATCTTTGCACCCAAATTAATAAACATGGAAGAACCAATACTCAACGAAGCCAAAAAATTGTACAATGAGCCTATGCATACAGGTAATTCTTTGTAACATACAATAAACTGCATATGTAAAACGCACTAAATCAATGATATAGTGCGTTTTATTTTGCTTGAAAGTTTTGAAATTTTTAAATGGCTGAACTTTTTATTTGAAATCCAGCCATTTTATTTTACACTCAAACCAATTATGCATAATATATCTATTTTAGCTGAACTTCGTAATTTGAGTTCAGCCGAATATTTAGAATATTACATTAAGTCGAATATGTGTTGAGTTATGACAAAAAAGGTTAAAATCAATAGCTAAAATACCGCCATTTTACATCTGTTGGTATGTTAGTTGTGTAAGTATAAGTATCAAATTCATGGTAATTTGGAGGGAATGTGGTATAATCGTGGTCTTTTTGAATAGTCCTTGCTACTTCATTCCATCCCTGTTTTATATCTACATTGAAATTAAAAACTTTATGACAATATGCCAATTTGTAGATTCCCTTAATTGTGAAGCTACTTTTAGAATAAAGTAAATAAACTAAAGTTACGCCATTATCAAGGTAAAGACCCAAATCATATGGAGCTAATGAATATGTAGCATTTGTTTTTACAATATACCCAACTTTCATAGTACCTTTATATGCTTCAATTTTAAAGAAATCTGCATCATATTCAATTGTATCATTTGATACTTTTTTGTCAAATAATTTAGCCCAATTTTCTGAATAGGTAATATATGTTGCTGGCACGTCAATTAGATTAATTGAAAATTTGCCAGAGTTTTTAGTAGTGCCAACTCCTAAACTTATTGGGTTGTCGCTGCTTTTATCATTTATATAAGAACTAGAGGCTTCAATCTTATCAATTGACCCAGGAGTATAATTTTCTATTGTACCAGTTATAGTTCCCTCTTGCAAGTTTTCGCTATTAGGATTACAACTAAACAACAAAAAAGACAATCCAAGCAAGAGTAAATTGATTTTAATTTTTTTCATGATATTTATTGTTTTTGATAATGTTTTTTATAGATTGTTCATACGGTCAATTAAATCTTGAACATTAGTTTGCCATTCTTTAGAACCAATTCTTGACACAACATCACAGAGAACTATTATTTGCTGTTCTTCAGTTAGATGATTTACGGCTTCTTCAACTCTGGTAATTTCTACTTTTAGCTCTTTTAAATTTTCCATTTTTTAAATTTTATTTTTTTTGCCTACTCATAAGCTTTTCGGTCTTCGCTCCTTACTCTTTATGGATTTTCAGGTAACTCCTTTTATTTAATCTCTTATGCAACGAACCGCAAACCCATCATATTTATAGTAAGTGGCTGGAGTTGCAGCTGCGGTGCTATACCCCATATTTACATATGTACCTAAACTACCACTAGCTGATGATGTCCACCAAATTCCCAAAGTACCATCAAGATTGTAAACCCCATTCTCAATGCGTTGTCCCGAAGGAAGTGCAGTGAAGCCAGTTTCATTAGTCCCTGTATTTGGAGCTTTCCAATGGGTTGTACCTGATTCTTTTAGTTTGCTTCCTGCAACACTACTTCCTCCTAAATAACTCAATAAAGTATTCCATTCTGTACTTGTAGCTACATGCCAGCCAGTAGGGGCTAATTTGCTGTTGCTTGCTGCATACCAATTATATAATGCACCATATACGTCTTTATTTGCAATATCATTGTTACCCCAACAGTATGCGGGCGTAGTTAATGGTTGCCATGAATTTGCTGCTGTGACATTTGGAATCGTAGTTCCATCATTATATTTTGTAGTTTTTAGATTTTCAACCATCCATGTCTGCGTTCCTATTGTAACAGTATGGTATATATTTCCATCTATATCAGCAATAGTGCCCCAACCTTCAAAATTGAAACCATTTGTAGTTGTGTTTAGCTGAATGTTTATTGTCTTCTGATAATTTCTTAGGAACTTATATTTTCCTGCTGCGGTTACTGTCGTTCCGCTTGTACTTGTCCATTTGGCTGTTATGGTTATTGAATCTCCAAATGTCGCAGCACTGGTATTGATGTTCGTGAATGTATTGGTTGAAGTTGCAAATTGCCGTACTGTGTAAGCGGAGGTCTTGGCACTGTTGAGCCTAATCGTATCATTGCCCAAATATATCTCCATGTTGCCCGAAGTCAGAGCATCCACTGTGAAGTTAATACCAAAGCCCATGCGGAGCAATGTAAAATCAACAGAAGTAGTGCCTTTGTCTAATGTTAACGTTTTGGTGGCATAAAACGCATCCACTTCTGGATAGGCTTTTGCAGCTATGTTCATTCCAATACTGCTTGCTAAGTCAATGTCTTTAAGTGCGTCACCTTTAATGAATTTGTTTTTCAAAGGCGTTTTGGTTGGTAGAAAATAATTAGTTCCTGCTGTATCTACAACCGCATTTAACCCTTTGCCTGTACCTATCTTATAGGCTGAGACTTTAAATTTATAAGTTTTAGAAGTAGTAAGAGCCAGCTGCATTTTACTTACATCATTAAACAATCCATAATAACTGGGCGCATCGTTTTCGTACACTTGAATGGCATATATCACCGAATCAGCTGCGGTTGCTGAGTTCATCTTCATAAGCCCATCACCTTTGACTTTCATTGGTTCGTTACTGCCCTCGTTTAAAGAAATGAAAGAAGGGTTTAGCTTTACGGTTACAAGTGTTTCCACATCATTGTTGCTTTTGCACGAAAACAATGCTATAGATAGCACAGCCAGAATAAATAATTGTTTTTTCATACTTTGTTGATTTAATTGCGCCTACTCTAAGCTTTTCGGCTACCGCATATATTGACTTATTGGCATTTGGACACAAAAAAAGCGTGGTACTTCAACTGTACACGCTCCTAAGGTACGACCAAGTACCCACAAGTCTGAACAAGTTAAAGCCCACGCCATTTGGCGCAGGCGTTTACTAACTTATTCTTGACTTGTCTTTAAAGTTTGGTCGTTTTTAGGAGCAAAGAACAAAAGCTAACGCTTTACTAATATGTAATGCCATTGTCTCCACAATGGACGAAATGTTATAATGAAGTACAAATGTATGAAAAATTTTGCATTTGCAAATGAAAATGAGAAAAATTGACAAAAAATAGTAACACCCTTTTTTTGATTTAAAAAATAGATTTTCAGATTTTTAGATATGAAAAAATGGACAGCCACCTAGGTGGTTATAAGTTGAAAATAGTCACTTTCTCCCCCGCTTTGTCGCCTAATCTGAAATAGACCAGCTTTTCAATCCAGTATTCAAAAATTCGTTTAAGCTCGTATTCGTCTGTAAGGGCATGAATAAAGTCTGCTTCTCTGTTAATGCCATATAGTTTGTTGATTAGAGGTCTAATCTGTTTTTCTGTTGCGGTTATTTCCAATCGGAATAGTTCACAATCTCTTCCTATTTTATTAAGAATGTATCTTTTCCGAAAGCTATTAGTTTCAATCTCTCTGGATTTATTGTAGCTCTTTAGTTTAAGGGTTGAGTCTTTGAAAGAAAAGTATACTGTCATATCTACTTGCCTTTTTCTCGTAATGCTATAATAAAGCCCGATGCCGTCCAGTCGTTTGTCAGATTCGTAGTCTTCATAAGATTTTCCATTAATATAAGGTATGAGTTCGGGTTTTCTTATAGCTTGCCATATCTTGCTACCGTAATTCATGTTGCCATCCAATGCAATTTCGAAATTTGTGAATGAAAGGAATTGAATACATAAAAAGTCGGCAATCTGGTTTAATAGGAAAATACCGTTTGTTGAAGTTTGAGTCCATGTCTTTACTGCTTGGGGTTGGGCAAGTTGGGCATGAAGTGAAATGTTTGTTGGCTTGACCTTGACCTTACTCGTTGCCTTTGCACGTGTTCCTTTTTTCTTGTAAAATGTGGCGGGCAAATTAGTTGTAATAAGTGGGTTGTAAAACACCTCATTGTTTACATTGATGTAGCAAGCTCCTGAGTCATCAATCTTTTCGCCGATTAATGTTCTTTCTTCAATTGAGAGTTTTGATTCATGGCTAATAACGAAGTCACCAAACTCAAAATAATCTGTTGAATCGTGTGGAAATAGAATATGTATTTTGAATCTTAATTTTTTATCGGTACGGACAATCTTCATTTCTGGGAGTTGCATAATGTTTTCTCCGGAGGGGTCATCTGTTGAGAAATGCCATTCGGTTTTTGAGTTCAAGATAAATTTGTCAAATACGGTTTTTGGAATCATATATCTAACACCTATTTTGTCAATAGTGAAAACCTGAAAAATTCCTTGTCCTGCCATATATTCTGTTTGTTGAGTTTATAAAGCAAATGTACAACTAATTTAGCAAATGACAATCGTAGGGAGTTGAACAAAAATGCAATTGTGTTCAAACCGCAACTGTATTCAAAAAAATCTATAAATCAATATGAATACAAATCGAAAATGTATTCAAAATAATCTTTGATATATTTGAATATATCAATTCTTTTGTTTATCTTTGTAAGACAAATTTAAAAGACACCAAAATGAAGCCGGCAGTTATTTATTCAAGAGTTAGTTCAGTAAGCGACAGACAAAACACCGAAAGACAAGTTTCAGACTTAAATAGCTATGCAACAAAGAATGACTTTCTTGTTATAGCGGAGTTCTCTGAAAATATCAGCGGTGCGAAAAAGAACGAGGAAAGAACCGTTTTGATGGAATGTATTGAGTTTTGTGTTACGAACAAAATCGATACCCTACTTTGCTCAGAACTTTCACGTATCGGCAGGGATACCCTTCAAGTTTTGCGCTCATTGGATATATTGCACAGCAATAAAGTTAATGTTTATATTCAGAATTTGTCTTTAAATACTCTTAATGAACAGCGTGAGATTAATCCAATTGCAAGCATAATAGTTACCGTTATGGCTGAAATGGCAAAGATTGAAAGAACCAATATTGTATATAGGTTAAATAGTGGTCGCCAAAGCTATATAAATGCAGGTGGTGCGCTTGGACGGTCTAAAGGTAGTACGAAGTCTAGCGAAGCAAAAAAAGAGGAATACAAGGAAGTTATTTCACTTTTGAAAAGAAATTATTCTATTCGTAACACGGCAAAGCTCACAGAAACCAGTATTAGTACCGTTCAGAGGGTGAAAAAGGAGTTTGGTCTTTGATATTGATGAAAATTTTTGTGAACAATTGAGATGGCTAACGGTGTCATGTGCAAAAACAGGGTGTTTTTTGCATTAAAAAAGCGTATAATTATATAACAATCAGTAATTTGGTTGTATTTTTATGATTTTGTTATTCTAAAGCGAACGTTGAATTTTGTTCAGAAATCGACAATTTCTATGAAAAAATAATTTAACTGACCGTCCAAATAATAGGGGCGGTCTTATTTTTTGAAAAAAGCGATAGGGGATTAATTGGTGTTTTGTTTTAGGGGGCTACCTCCCTGTGGGGTGCTCTCCTGTGGGGGTGGGGCTATGAAGGTCTTCCTAGGGTAGTAGGCTTATTCACTTTCCATTTTCCTAGTTCTCCGTAATTCTTTAGTTCTGGCATTTCTCTTGTCAGCATTGTCAAGTCTGTATTGTTTGGCTTTTTCTTTGCTATCTTCGTGACCTTCTTCGTCTTCATGGAAGTCATACGGTGGAAAATCTCCATTATTGTTGTGTCCTTTGGCATTATCCTCTTTTAGTAGACTGATGAATTCTTTAATCGGATATGTTCCAGATTCGATTGTTATATATGGGTCAGGAATGGTTATCTGCAAAGAACTTGAGTCGTTGGTATCAGCCTCTGTTTTAATCATTCTTATTATTGGGTTTTGACCTTCTCTTGGAATTGTTTCAAATTTTGGCTTGCTTTCTTTCGGTTCTAAGCTATTCCATGTTGTTATAGTTTTGCTCTTGTAAAGCACCGTTTTATCATAGTGGTTATATTCTGCTGATTTGTCGTCATTGTTCCAGTACTGGTATATGTAATGGGGTACTTTGCAGTAGGTAGGGTCAAACCATGTTTCTTCATTTTTATATTTGGCTGATTTAATTGTTCCCCATGTTTCAGAGCCATCCTTAAATGAGATAATCACAAGGCTGTACTTGTCAAAAATGGGATAAATTGTAACTTTTTCAAGGTATTCATCGGTTAGCTGTTTTAATAGTTCTTTGTTCTCTTTTATGGTTGCTTGTTGCTGTCTTTGGGTTTCGCTATTGACCATAATTTGAATTGACCGAATTGTTCGTTCAATGCCAGTAATGTCATTTTTTAGTTTGTTTATTTCTTGATTAAGCTTGTTTGCTACAGAATCATATTCACTTTTCTTGTCTCGAATTGAATTAATGGGGATATTAAATTCAGTTGAGTTGTCATAATACCTCAACCAACTTTCAGTCTTATTAGATAGCTCTGTTTCTTTGCTAAATAGAATCTTTTCTTGCTCTTTTTTCTGCAAACTCAATTCCTCGATTCTTATTGTTGACTGTTTTGTTCTTTCTGAATCGGCAAGTCTAGTTATAATAAGTTGTACAACTAGCCCGTCAAGTTTATATTGGGCAATTTCTAAAGAGTCTGTGCAATTTATCACCCTTGTTTTTGTGTCTTTAATCTTTCCAAAGCACATATATCTATAAGAGCCATTTGCTTTAGTACTTACAACATTTCTACCACAGCAACCGCATTTTAGTACACTTTTCAATAGGGTAGGATGTTTTACCGCAGTGTCTTTTACCAAACTATTTTCTTTTAGTTTTAACTGCACCTGTTGGAATAGGTTGTCATCGATGATTCTAATTGATTCATTGTCTTCTATTTCTATTAGTTCGAAGTTCTCTTTGCTGTTTATATTATTGTCAAGTGAGTTTGGAATGCGGATTTTTATACTGCGCTTTCCAATGTAAAGTGGATTTTTTAGAATCTTGGTTAATGTTGAAGCTATCCAGACAAGCTTGTCTGGGTTTAGGCTCTTGTACTCTTTTTCTTGTATCCCTTTTTCTTTCCGCCTGTTTTTTGATTCTGCAATTCTTTTGTTATATGGTGAACTTATTCCATCAGAGTTAAGTAAATCACAAATATATTGAGCTGTCTTGCCTCCGGCATACAGGTCAAAAATTCGTCTTACAATAGGTTCTTCATCGGTATCAATTATCAGCTTCTTTGTACCTTCTTCTGATTTGTAGCCGTATGCAGTTAGACCGCCTATGTTAATCCCTCGGTTTTTTACCGCTGATATTTTACCCGATATACTTCGCTCTTTAAAGAGGTCAATTTCGTATTCTGAGACTACTCCTAAAACTTGTATTAAGATATTTGTACCTAAATCACCTTTCTTTTTTACCCATTGATTTTGTTTCTGAAAATATAGCTCGGTATTGTTTCCCCGAAACGTATCAATCATTTTATTTAGGTCTCCAACTTTTCTTGAAAGTCGTGAAAATTCAGAGAAAAGTACTAGGTTGAATTTTTGTAATTTGCAATCCTCTATTAGTCTCTTCAGTTCAGGTCTATGCTCTTCGTCTTTAAAACCAGATAATATGTCTGTGTATGTGTCTACGACATCGTAGCCCTCATTCTCAGCTAGTTTTATTAGTTCTTCCTTTTGTCTGTCTGTGTGTTGAGATTGAGTGGAAATACGAACATATATTGCTGCTTTTCGTGCCATTTTATTTATCTTTGCGGTGTTTAAGACACAAAGATAACAATAAAATGGTTAAAGTCTATAAGGAACCTTCAATGCATACTTGCGAGCACATTTTGAATCAGACCATGGTTTGTATGTTTGGTTGCGGACGATCAATGAATGCTCATATCGAACGGAAAAAAAGTAAATGTGATTATTTGTTGGCAGCATGTCCTACTCAAGATCAAATTGCTGAGATTACTCACACCGTAAATGAGGTAATTGGTCAAAACTTGGCGGTCTACGAAGAAGTGATGACAAGAGTGGAGGCTGCTAAAATAGCCGATTTATCCAAGTTACCTGACGATGCCTCGGAAATGCTTCGGGTTATTCGGGTGGGTGATTACGATGCCTGTGCCTGTATTGGTCAGCATGTCGATAATACTTCCGAGCTTGGTCGTTTTGAGATTATTAGTCACGATTTTGAGAACGGGCGCTGGCGTGTTCGGTTTAAATTAATATAACCATTTATCCTTGTTCAACAGGGAATTGCATCCTATTATTTGTATTTTATGTCAGAAGAAACCGCTCCTGAAATTACTCCCGAAACTCCCGCTCCCAAAATCCGTAAAGGATTCTGGAGCAGATTAGGTAAGTTTATACGCAATTTATTCTTGCTCTTTTTGGTTGTCAGCGTCAGCTGGGTAGTCATTGACCGCTTTGTTCCGGTGTATCTGACACCGCTCATGATTATGCGTACCGTTGAGTCTATTGCCCAGGGCGAATCACCTAAAAATAGTAAAAAGTGGGTGTCTATTGATGAGATCTCTCCGAATATGGTTGATGCTGTGGTATCGTCTGAAGACAATCTGTTTCTGACGCATTATGGTTTCTCGTTTGGCGATATAACAAAGGCTTTTGAACATAATCTGAAAGGAAAGAAGATACGGGGGGGCAGTACTATTTCGCAACAAACAGCCAAAAATGTTTTCCTTTTCCCTCAGCGATCGTACATTCGTAAGGGGCTGGAAGCTTATTTCACAGTGCTGATTGAATTGGTTTGGTCGAAAAAACGCATTATGGAGGTGTACCTCAACGTGATTGAGATGGGCGATGGTATTTATGGGGTAGAAGCTGCTGCGCAGGAACATTTTGGAGTAAGTGCCTCACAACTTTCTAAAAATCAGGCTGCGCTCATTGCTGCCTGCCTGCCCAATCCACGAAAATATGACGCAGGAAATCCGTCAACTTACATTCAGTGGCGCAAAACTAAGATTATGATGCTCATGAGTAAACTCGGACCTGTCGACTTCGATAAGAAACCCGTTGCTCATAAATCAACTCACCGACATAAAAAAAGAAGATAATGATACAGTATATTGACTGGGGACTGGTGGAATACAATGATGCCTGGGCAAAGCAAGAAACACTCTTCAATGGATCTATTGAACGGAAATTGCAAAATCTCCCTACCGACAATTACCTGGTTTTTTGCGAACATCCGCATGTGTACACCCTCGGTAAGAGTGGCGACGAGCACAATATGTTATTGAATTATATTCAGTTGCAGGCAAAGGATGTTACTTTTGTGAAAACAAACAGAGGTGGAGATATTACCTACCACGGACCGGGGCAGTTGGTGGGTTACCCCATTTTCGATTTGGCTAATTTCAATCTGGGGCTTAAGCAATATATTCATAATGTGGAAGAGGCCATAATTAATACGTTGGCATTTTACAACATTCCTTCAACACGGCTTGAAGGCGCAACCGGAGTGTGGCTCGATGTTGGTAAACCCACCTGCCGAAAAATATGTGCTATCGGTGTTCGGAGTTCCCGTTTTGTAACTATGCATGGTTTTGCCTTGAATGTCAATACCGACCTAAGCTATTTCGGTCATATCAATCCCTGTGGATTTGTTGATAAGGGAGTAACTTCTATGGAGAAGGAACTTGGCACAAAAGTAGATATGGAGGAGCTGAAAGCCAATATGCGTAAATCAATTGAAGAATTATTTATTGTATAATTCCCTTTTTGGTCTACTTTCCATTTATCCTTGTTAGTAAGTTCGGATATAAATCGTTTTTTACCCAGGTTATATTGGGTTCGTTGTGGATTACTTTTTCGTAGGTAATCTTAGCATTTTTAAGGTCATCTACTTTTTCGTAGGCACTGGCAATCATTGTAAGCACATTCAGGTACACCCAGTTTTCGCTTGTTTCCTTCCTTCGTTCAAGTATACCTGCTGCCTTATGGAAATATGTTAGTGCCTCTTTTTTGTCGCCTCCCAGCATTTCCGGAGCATAAAACAATTGATTTCCTTTGTCGATAAGTCCCTGAATATTCTGCGGGTCAAGTTCAAGTGCTTTGTTTACACAATTTCTGCTTTCGGCACCCAAAAATACCGCTTTGAACTTATTCACCCCTACATGAAAGGCAATAAATGATCCTTTAAACGAATAGGCAGTAGCATTGTGCGGCGAAACATGTAATACCTGCGCAATGAGTTTTTCGCCTCTTTCGGTCAGTTTCTCAACATGAGCATACTGTTTGCTGCCAAGTAAATAGCCTATATACCCGTAGTAATAATTTATCAGTTCCAGTTTTTCGTCAACCGTATTAATCGTATTCGAAGCTTCCATGGTATGAATCACATTTTCCCATTTCCCCATATCGCGTACAATAAAAGCGCTGTAGATTGTTTTAGAATAAGGGCTTTGAGCAAACAAACCGGATGTGAATGTTAGTATTGTCAGTAGTATAAATGATTTGATTGAATTTGATATCATAATAGAATCAATAGTGATTTGAGTTCCAAATGTACGAATCTATTTCAAATTGTCAAAATTACTTTCCCCGGATTAGCAGCACAAAATAAAAAATCACGGCCAGGCAAAGGTGCTTAGTCGTGATTTGTATTATGGCAATATCTAATTTATCAGGCTATTGCGGCAGCCAGCACAGTTGCCAATGGGGTTGTTGGCCTACCAATTAGTGCCGATAGCTGTTTTCGATCGTCGAACAATCCTCCCTTACTTGCTCCGATATCAGAATCGGCAAGCATATTGGCCAAACCTTCCGGCAAACCGAAGCTTTTCAAAATGTCGGCATATTGCGTTTCGGTTAGGTTGTTGTAAGGTATTGTTTTGTCTGTCTGACGTGAGATTTCTGCAGCCAGTTCCGTCAACGTATAAGCTGTGTCTCCTGCTAACTCGTAAATTTTGTTTTCATGCCCTTCGCTTGCCAATACAACAGCCGCTGCTTCGGCAAAGTCAATACGCGCTGCCGATGATATTTTTCCGTCGCCTGCGCAACCGATAAATGCTCCTGCACCGATGGCGCCTTTGGCAGAACCCGTATAGTTTTCTGTATACCAACCATTCCGCAAAATGGTGTAGGTCAATCCTGATGCTTTTATAGCAACTTCAGTGCCCAAATGTTCTCCCGCCAAACCCAGCGAAGATGTATCTGCGTGCAAGATGCTTGTATAAATAATCTGTTTTACTCCGGCTTCTTTAGCCGCCTCAATTACAGCTTTGTGTTGTGGCAGACGTTGTCCAATTTCGTTACCGGAAATCAACAATAATTTATCTATACCTGCCAATGAAGCCACCAAACTTTCCGGTTTGGTATAGTCAAATACGCGGGCCTCAACGCCCAAATCAGCTGCTTTCTCAGGCGTGCGCACTAATGCCACCAGGCTGTCAGCCGATACTTTTTCTTTCAGTTTTTCTACTACAAGGCGACCCAATTGTCCGGTCGCTCCGGTTACTCCAATTTTCATTTTTTTGTTTCCTTTCTTTTGATGAATATTATAAATTTGTAATTTTCAATTTCGTCCGTGTTTTCAGTTTATATATTATTGCAACTAAAACAATTTTCAAATTATTTTGATTGACCTTTAGGGTTAATAAAATTATTTTTCCTGAAATAGCTAGACAACCTATTTATATTTTCCTTACTTTTGTTACGCAAAGTAACTAATAATAGTTTGTATATGAAACAGGTTACTTTTTAGTAACAATGAAAATAGTAGTAACCTAAAGGTAACAATCATGGCAAGAATAAAAGAAAAGACCCAATGTCCCGTAACGGCAACATTACAATTGATAGGCGGAAGATGGAAGACCATTATATTGTACTCCCTTTCGGCGGGAACCAGACGATTTGGCGAAATAGCTGTTCGTATTCCCGATATTTCCCGAAAAGTGCTTACCGAGCAACTGAAAGAGTTGGAAGCAGATGGATTGATATTACGTGAACAATTCAAGGAGATACCTCCGCGTGTGGAATACTCGCTTACCGACCTTGGCAAGAGCCTGTCGTCGGTAATTCGCGAGTTGGAAATATGGGGTAAGGAAAATGTGCTGGCAAACTGATTTTAAGCATTGATTGATGCAATTTTTCAATTTTTACGAATTTGATAAGATTCTTGAGTATGCAGAGGATAATTTTTATTTTAAATATCAAACAGTTAGAATCTGAGATTATTTGAATAATTTGTTTGTGAATTTCAGTTATTGTCAATATCTCCACATCAATTATCAAATAATCAACAACGAAGATATAGATAAATAATACTTTTGTTTTTAAATCAAACAATAGTAAAGATGAAATCAACACACGCTATTTCTCTGTTTTTATTTGTCTTCCTGTCTTTGACGGGCGCCATTTTTTCAGATGTTCAGGCTCAATCGGTGTATGTGGCTCCTGCGTTACCTGTAATTCCGAATAAAACATTCAACATAAAAGATTTTGCTGCTGTGGGCGATAATATCACTGATAATACTCAGTCCATTCAAAATGCCATTAATGCAGCTTCGGCTGTGGGTGGTGGAAAAGTAGTGGTACCACGCGGAGAGTATTTATGTGGTCCGTTGCGGTTCTGCAATAATCTGAATCTTCAGATTGACTCGGCTGCTATACTCAGAATGTTGCCTATCGATAGGTATCCTGGCGGGATTGTTTCCGGAACGGCTTTTATCAGTGGTTCGGCGCTTCACGATGTGGCGATATCGGGCAAAGGAATGATTGATGGTCAGGGAAATCCATGGTGGCCATTTGCCAAAACACAAGGTGCAAAACGTCCCCGCATGATTGCTTTGAAGGATTGCGAACGGGTGCTGATAGAGCAAGTGACGCTGATAAACTCACCGATGTTTCATATTGCCATTGGTGGAAAAAACCTGGATGTGACTGTGCGGGATGTGATTATTCGAGCTCCGGCATCGACCGATCCGGTGAATCCGAGTCATAATACGGATGCGTGCGATGTAAGTGGAAACAGAATATTGATTCAGCACTGCGACGTTAGTGTAGGCGATGATGACTTTACCTGTGGCGGCGGAACTTCGAATGTTCTTATAAAGGATTGTACGTATGGTAATGGACACGGCGTATCTATCGGGAGTCCGACAATGGGAGGTGTTTCAAATTTTACAGTCGAAAATTGTACATTCACCAATACAGATTGTGGAATTCGTATCAAATCGGATCGCGATCGGGGTGGGGTACTTCAGAACATAACTTATCGCAATCTGCATATGACAAATGTAGGTATTCCTATTTTAATATACGCTACTTACATGGCAAAGGACCGCCAGTACAGAGATTTACAAAAGCTAACACCTGAAATTGCAGAAACATACCCTACAGCTCCTTTTACTGGACTCACACCCACTTACAGTAATATTTCATTCTACGATATAACGGCTACTGCTGCCAGTGGAAAACGGGCAGGATTAATTTGGGGATTGCCCGAAGCGGCTATATCCAATGTTATCTTTAAAAATGTCAATATCAGTGCTGATAAGCCCTTCGGTATTTTCTTTGCCAACGATGTACAATTGCAGAATTGCAAGATTGTGACTAGTTGGGGCTTAAATAAGTTGGCACTTACCAACGCAAGCGTGACTATCGATGGCAAGATAGTCAAATAATTTAACTGTAGTTGCTATTTGTTCGCCAGTTGAAAACACCTACTTTTGTGAGTATATAATTAAAATCAGGATATGAGAACAATAATAATAGGTGTCGGCATGCTTTTATCGACTGTTGGTTTTTGCGGATATGCTCAGCAGGCAGCACCTACGGTAGTTCCCAAAGTGATTGTAACTGCAAGTGATAAAACACTTGATTCACAATGGAAGGGTAAGCGGGTGGCTTATCTCGGCGATTCGATGACCGATAAACGTCGGGTAGGTACAACCTGTATTTATTGGGAGTATTTGAACGAATTGTTGGGTATTATTCCTTCTGTATATGGAATAAGCGGTAATCAATGGGATGGAATTTACAAACAAGCGCTGAAGCTGCACGACGAAAAGGGAACTGACATTGATGCAATATTTATTTTTGCCGGAACGAACGACTACAGTCACGGTACACCTCTGGGACAGTTTTTTGCGGAAACTACCAGGCAGACTAACCACAACGGAAATGTGGTGAACCGAAAATACCGCACTCCGGTGGTGAATGATACAACATTTTGCGGGCGCATAAATAAAGTAATGTCTTACCTCAAAAACAATTACCCTCAGCAGCAAATAGTTATTATGACTCCTATTCACAGGGGTTTTGCTCAGTTTAGCGATAAGAACGTTCAACCCGACGAAAACTATGCTAACTCACAAGGACTGTATATTGATTCATATATTGATGTGCTGAAGCAAGCTGCATCCTATTGGGCGGTTCCGCTCATTGATCTTTATACTACAAGCGGGCTTTATCCTCTCGCCGATGCTCAATCGCAATATTTCAATAATAAAGAAACGGACCGTTTACACCCAAATGCGTTGGGCGATTATCGTTTGGCTAAAACCATTCAGTATCAATTGCTGGCATTGCCTTCTACTTTTGTCATTAAATAATTCCGGGTTTCACAGAAATATCAACATTTTCAAAGGATACTTATGAACATACACTCCGAAATGATATTGATAATCAAATAATTATCCTGTTCATAACTTGTGTTGAAAAGTTGTTCACAAGTACAGGTAAAAAAACTTGCAAATCGTATGTTCAATACATTATATTTGCAGCATGAGTTACGACTCAAACATGAAATGATATGTGAAACGCTCTTTGAAATACTGATACATCAAAAAAAGTCAATAGTTAAATACTAGAACCCAAATCCAAAGCAGATGATATGGTTTATGTAAAGAACGCACTGACTATTAAAACAAAGTTATCTCCGTTGTTGTATGCGCAAGCGTGCAATGAGATGCATAGCAACGTAAATAGTCTTACGGTCTCTGGCAAAATTGTGATTCGCTGTGGGTTAGACTCAATAGATATAATTATGGTACGTTTGAATAAAACGTAACCCTGTCTCTCAGACAGGTAAGCCGGGTAGTCGGGATGGAAATTCAATACACAGTAATCCGTTACTTATATTCGTTTCCGGCCACAAGAGTAAAGGCAGCAATGCTGTTTAAATTGTGACAAAAAGTTCCAGGCGATGCAGTACAAAAAAATTAAAAGTCAAGGAGTTCGGTGTTTAATAATTTAAATGAGTTTATAATTGAACGAATTTTATTTTTTGGTAAATATACCAACAGAGTAAAACTGTCAAGAATAAATGAACTGTGTAAGTGCAAGACCGATAGTGATATTGAGATTGTGCCAAACAAATGAAGCGGGCGTAGTCAGCAAGTCGGAATGCTAAAATAGATACCGAGATGCGTGAAAAGACAGAAATAACCGTAACAGGGGAAAGAAGTCCGAAAACGTGAAACGGGAAAAATTGTCGGTGGAAAATTGAAGATGGTTTCATTTTCGGTTAGGAAACAGACAAAGGCATCGGACAAAACGGTAATCAGGGTAATTCAAAACTAACAAAGGCGGCTGCAAAGACGCGGTTGTTGTCAGAATCAAGAGCTGTGCAAACGGCGAAAAATCTTGAATAACGAAATGATAGTGCAAAAAGCTTTGTTCAATGTTATTTTCATTGCAAGACGATGAAGATAGATATACAGAATTTCAATTTCTATTGACAGGTGATTTGAGTTCTTAGAAGAGAAGTGAAGTCGGCGGTAAATCTGTAAAAAGATTGCCGATTGAAACACATACTTTGTCCTATCAGGTTTTAAAATAAGATGAGCGATCATTTGAAAGTGAAGCTTGATATAATTTGGAAATTGTTAACCTGCAGTTTTGTAAAAAAGACTGCAAAACAGTAAGCCGGATTTAGCGAAGTAAAAAACGATTCGAAGACAGAGATGGCTGCAAGCACGCTATCTGGCGGAGGCATGAAAAGGAAAAACCGGTAAAATGGTTTGGAATATCAACCTGAAGCGGAAAAGACACTGCAGCAGTAAGCAAGATAAAATCCAGTTTATTACAACAGCTCCAAATCAAACTCATGATGGTTAAATCAGTATACAAAGACAATTACATATAGTTTTATGTTCAAAAGAGGGCGTCCGCAAGGGTGCCCTCTTACTGTTTAAAGAAAGTCGAACTAACCATTCGACTTTCTTTATTTGTGCAAATTCATTCGTGTGAGAACATATTATATTGTTTTCGGGTTTGTCAGAATAAGAGAAACAAAATTAATTACAGAGATTTATGCACAGATTATTCTATAGAGTACTATTCCCGATTGCGCCATTGTTACTATCTCTTTTCTGTATTTCAATACCCATGCTATCACAAACAACATCTAATAAGCATGAAGTGATAACTCAAGTAAGGATTAAAACAACTTCTGCTGAAGTCTGGAAGGTGTTGATGGATATAGATAAATACCCCGATTGGCATCCGTATATAAGAAAAATAGAAGGAAGGATGGAAAAGAATGCCAGAATAAGAGTGACTTATAAAAAGAACGATGTACAGGATGCCGTATTTTCGGCTTACATTATAGATGTGGAGCCAAATAAACTGCTTTCATGGGGCGGATCGTTGGGGTTTATATTCAGAGCGAAACATTATTATAAGATTGAAACTGTACAAGGTGATAGTGTGAAATTAATTCAGGGTGAATACTGGCGTGGTATTTTTGGTGGAATGTATGGGAAGAAGATTTATGTGGATACGGCTCGTAAATTTGAATTAATGAATAATAAACTCAAACAATTGCTCGAAAAATAAATTAGGAGTATTCAATTCTACTCGTTTTAGACTATTGCTTGATGCTGTTCAGTGAAAAGTTAACAGTTCTATACAGATATCTTACCTATGCGCAAAATCATACATATAGATATGGATGCTTTTTTTGCCTCTATTGAGCAAAGAGACAACCCTGATTACAGAGGTAAACCTTTGGCAGTGGGTTATGCCGGACCGCGCGGAGTGGTTGCAGCGGCGAGTTACGAGGCGAGGCAGTATGGAGTTCGCTCGGCTATGGCGTCTAAAACTGCTTTGCGCAAATGTCCGCATTTGATTTTCGTCATGCCGCATTTCGATGTCTATAAGGCTGTATCCGGGCAAATTATGGAGATATTTCACGAATATACCGATTTGGTCGAACCATTGTCGTTGGATGAGGCATTCCTGGATGTGACTGAAAATCACAAGAATATTGAACTTGCAACACAAATAGCACGGGAAATTAAGCAGAAAATTACCGAACGGGTAGGACTTACGGCTTCGGCTGGCGTGTCGTTCAATAAGTTTTTGGCTAAAATAGCCTCTGATTTCAACAAGCCCAACGGTTTATATGTAGTACACCCTAAAGATGCAGAACAGTTTGTGGAAAAGCTAGAGATTGAGAAGTTTTTTGGTGTGGGTAAGGTTACAGCTGAGCGAATGCATCACTTGGGTATAAAAACTGGTGCCGATTTAAAACAATGGTCGGAGGATGGACTTGTTGCAAACTTTGGCAAGGCCGGACATATATATTATCTGAATGCCCGTGCTATCGACAACCGACCTGTAGAGTGGAAGCGGATTCGAAAATCGATAAGCTCCGAAACGACTTTCAGTGAAGATATTGATAAGCCTGAATATCTGCTGCCCGAATTGGATAAAGTTGCTGACGATGTAATCAAATATATCAACAAAAAGAATTTCAGGGGAAGAACGGTAACCTTGAAAATAAAATTTGCCGATTTCAGGATTATCACCCGCAGTAAAACATTTCCAACTCACATAACCGATTATGAGACACTTCGCAAGGCTGGTTTTGAGTTGCTGGAGTTAGTGGATTTATCACCGAAAGTGAGGTTGATAGGTTTGGGCGTAAAAAATATTGAAGTGGAAACAGGGTCGTCTGATGACACTCAACTGCTCATTAATTTCGACGAAGATGACTTTGCAAACCGTTTTTAGGCATATTAAAGCTTCTATATTTGTTTCCTGAAATAAAAATATGCTATCAAAAACATAAAGTGCTTTTATACTGTTTGTAGTGGTAAATGCTTTTTTATGATTGATAAACCATTGTCGCAGATTGACGGTCGCATATTATACTACGCTTTTAAAGCCGGAGGACACAGAATTATTCAGCAACAAGCCGAAATAAATAAAATTAATGTATTTCCGGTAAATGATAAAGATACCGGTACTAATCTGGCGTCTACTATCCGTTCGGTGTTGGACAACATCAAGCCTCATAAATCGTACAAAACAACCCTGAATCTTATTGCAGAAAATGCACTGATTGGTGCGCGTGGAAATTCAGGGATTATTTTCGCCCAGTTTCTGTATGGAATGAATCTCGGGACCATAGAAAAGGGTATTATTTCTGTTTCGGAATTTATCGACAGTGTGGGTCAGTCGATACCATATATGTACGATGCTGTTTCAAACCCGGTTGAGGGGACTATGATTACGGTTATTAAAGAATGGTCGGAGTCTATTGCGGCGAACAAAAAATCGACTGATTTCCGGAAATTCGTTGTTGAATCGCTGGAGTCGTTGAATAAATCGCTCGAAGAAACCCGGCAGAAGATGAAATCGCTTCGGCAAAGTAATGTGGTTGATGCTGGTGCCAAAGGTTTTGTTGTTTTTATTGAGGGAATCATTGAATTTATTCTGAGCAATAACATCCGAAAATTCGTTGCGCAACCCGATGATACAATTGCACTCATTCACGACGAGGAAATGTACGATGGTGAAATAACCTTCAGGTATTGTACCGAAGCTATTCTGAAAAATCTCAAAGTAACTAAGGTAGAACTACAGCAGTTTTTGAGTAAAGATGGTGACTCAGTGGTTGTGGCTGGTTCTGATAGCCTTACCCGTATCCATATTCACACCAACGATCCGGCAGAGTTGTTTTATAAACTGAAGGATTTTGGTACAATCACGTTTCAAAAGGCTGACGATATGATTCGACAGAATGAAGCGGCAACAAGTAGAAAATGGAATGTTGCGGTAGTGACAGATTCAACCTGTGACTTATCACAAGAGTTGATTGACTTTTATCAGATTTACACTCTCCCGCTGAATATAAACTTTGGAGATAATCATTACCTAGATAAGGTGACTATTACACCTGACCATTTTTACGACTTGCTGGAAAGCTCTTCCGATTTTCCAAAAACGTCCCAGATAAACGAGCATAGTTTTGTAAACCTATATTCTCACCTTGCTTCGCATTACGATGCCATCATTTCTCTTCATCTCACTTCACAGTTTAGCGGTACTTATATGAATAGCGTCAGGGCAGCAGAAAAAATTTCTGCTGAATTCAATAAGCCTGTTTACACCATAGACTCAAAAACGCTCTCAGGCTCACTGGGGTTGTTGGTGCTACGTGTTGCACAATCCATAGAAGCCGGTTTGGCTCCAACAGAAATAGTGGAGTCTGTGGAAAAATGGAAGCCTGATGCCAGGATATTTGTGAGTGTGAAGGATTTGAAATATATGATTAAAGGTGGACGTGTTTCCAAAAGAAAGGGCTTTATTGCCAACATGCTGAACATTAATCCGATTGTGTCGATGGATGAAAGTGGAAAATCGGTGCTGTTTGGTCAGGCTTTCAGTCAGCAGGCTAATATAAATAAAGTAATGAAGCATGTCCGAAAAATAAGTGCCGGCAAAACGATATGGAATTATACCGTGTTGCATGCTCATAATGAGCCCGGTGCTGAAATCTATGTTCAGAAAATGCTTGAACTGACAGGGAAAAGTCCCGTTTCGGTAGTGGATATATCTCCGGTTATTGGAATGAATGCCGGCAACGGAACAATTGCGGTTTCATTATTGTTTGATTAATAACATTTTGAAAATAAATTTATGATACCATTATATGTTCAGGGTTTACTCCTGATTTTAGGCATGATGTCCACGCTTTGGATTATTAGCGTGATACTCAAAAATGTAAGTATTGTCGATCTCTTTTGGGGGCTGGGCTTTGTTGCGGTCAATTCATTTTATTTTTTCAGTACCAATATCACTCCGGCTAAGACGCTCCTTTTGGTTCTCGTAACACTTTGGGGGCTCAGGTTGTCTGTTTATCTGGCCTGGAGAAATATCGGTAAAGGGGAAGATTTCCGATACAGAGAATTCCGAAAGAAATACGGCGAGAAAAATTACTGGTGGATTAGTTTTTTTCAGACTTTCCTGCTACAGGGTATTTTGATGTGGATTATTTCAATGACTTTGTATGGAATCAATACGTATTCCACTTCTGCTGAATTGAATTTTATTGATTTTGTAGCTGTTATTGTCTGGCTTATCGGATTTGTTTTCGAAGCGGGTGGCGATATGCAGTTGGCGAGGTTTAAAAAGGATGCTTCTAATAAAGGCAAAGTGCTCAATACCGGATTCTGGCATTATACGCGCCACCCCAATTATTTTGGAGATTCTGCTGTGTGGTGGGGGTATGGTTTGTTGTGCTTGTCAGCCGGTAGTTATGGCTTTGTAGCTGGTTCTGTTATTATGACTTTACTTATTATTAAGGTATCCGGCGTTGCGTTGCTCGAAAAATCATTAAAGGTTCAAAAACCGGAATATGCAGATTATATTCAGCGTACAAGTTCATTTATCCCCTGGTTTCCAAAAAAATAAACGCAAAATTGCACTATGACTTTTATTATGAACAATATCTGGTTGATTCTTTTTATTGCCTGGGGCTTGCCTCTGAGCATTTATCGTAGTAAGTTTCGAAAAATAGTTTATCAAACCGATAGTTGGGTTATCAATATCAAGCCGGTCTTTTTGAAAGAAATCAGGGGTTTGGTTGGTAATATCTATCCTGACAATCATTCGTATCGTAAATTCAGAAACTTTTACCGCTTTTACCTGGCTGTATATTTGGTCTTGTTCATTTGCTATTTTAACCTGAGTGACGGTTCAAATTCCGGAGTTGTTGGTGTCGGTAGCACAGTTCCGGCATTTACTCTGAAAGATCAGAACGGGCAAACCTTTAACCTGGATGCTGTAAAAGGCAAAAAGAATCTGGTAATCTACTTTTACCCCAAAGATGAAACGCCTGGTTGTACAAAAGAGGCATGTTCTTTTCGCGACCAGTATGAAGTTTTCAGGCAGCAGGATGCATTAATTATAGGTATCAGTGCTCAGTCGGTTCAAAGTCATTTGGAATTTTCCAGGAAACACCGATTGAATTATACGCTTTTAAGCGATGAGGGTAATACTGTACGTAAATTGTTTGGTGTTCCTGCAAGTTTTTTCGGATTGCTTCCGGGACGTGTAACCTATATTGTTGACAAGGACGGAAAAGTGTTGTTTGTGTTTAACTCGCAGCTCAATGCCGGGAAACATATTGAAGAAGCTTTACGAATTCTGAAGGGATTAAAATGAATACCGCTTTTCAAATATTACTAGTCTTGTCGGCCTATTTTTCAGGTTCAATTCCTTTTGGCTATATCTTCACCCGTAAATTTACCGGAAAGAATATCCGGGAACTGGGAAGCGGTAATATCGGGTCTACAAATGTCAGACGTGTGGCAGGGGCTAAGGTAGCTTTGCTCACACAACTTTGCGATATGTTCAAAGGACTTTTCCCAGTGGGTATCATTATTTTTTTGCAACATATGAAATGCAGTAATTTTGGTGACACTTATATTTATATGATTGCACTGGCCACAATTTTTGGTCATAACTTTAGTCTGTTTCTAAATTTTAAAGGAGGCAAAGGAGTAAATACAACACTGGGAGCTTCCTTTTTATTAAGTCCGGTTGCGGTTTTATTATCGGTCGCTGTCTATTATATTGTAAAGCGGAAATCAAAATACGTTTCCTTAGGTTCTATTTGCTTGTCCGTAGCACTGCCCGTTTGCGAACTTTTTATTCATAAGTTCACTTTTAGGTTCTATTTTTTTGTTGTTTGTGCAGCGCTGATTGTTATTATGCACCTTCCCAATATCGTTCGGTTAATCAATGGAACAGAAAATAAGTCGGAAAACTGATTGTTTTTTCTTCAAAATTCCAGATCTGAGTCATTCCTTTTTGCATGCAAAGACCTGCTTTCTTTGTTATTCAAGTTAATTGTTCCTGTTTTCATCTCTTTTTAGACATTAAAATGTAAGATTTAGGAATAATTGTTTCTCAAAAAGACAACAAATGAACCCTTACGCTGTATCTGTTTTGCATAAAAGAAGCTTTTTGAGGATAGTGTTGGTACAAGAATAGGGTCTTTGGACTGAAAATACAATACAGCTAAAATAATATTTCAAAAATATTTCGGTTTAAAAGTGGTTTTGTTTTAGGGTTTTAGGTTGTATTATATGTTCTACAGCAGAAATATTTGCAGAAAAGATTTGGTTTGTATTATAAAAGCGAGTACTTTTGCACCCGCTTTGAGAGAGAAGCACTGTAATACAAATACTGAATAGAAAATTAGTCAAATAGCACTGATTTTATTTTTCGAAAAAGTTTGGTAGTTTGGAAATAAGCATTACCTTTGCAGCCGCTTTCAGAGGAAAGGAATTGGACGAGAATTTACTGAATAAGTGTTTGATTAAAAAATAGTTATAACGGTAAAAGTATCATTCTGGTTTAAATAAATACTGCCAAATAAAAAAAATATTTTTTTCGAAAACATTTGGTAGTTTAAAAGAAAGCATTACCTTTGCAGCCCGTTTCGCTTGTAAAATTTGAGAGCGAAACAAACAGAAACAAGATTATAAAACAGGGAGCTGTTTTGTGATAACACAA
>JAQTTH010000017.1 GCA_028710895.1 Paludibacter sp. | reverse complement strand
TCAAAGGCTACCAAAATGGAGTCTGAAAATTTGGGACTAAATCGTAACAAAAAAGTAACAAAGAATACAACGCATTGATATGTAGGGGTAAAATGGGATAGGTTCACAACCCGTCCGTACCGCAGGTAAAAAGCAATTCAGAAATGAGTTGCTTTTTTTGTTTTTTATCTATTCTATCCTATGCAAAAATGTTATCTTTGCATCTTGCTTACAAAAAATAGATCTTTAATGAAAGGAAATGACAATACGGCGGTGCTTTTAATCCACTGCCCCGACAAACCAGGCATATTAGCCGTTGTTACAGAGTTTATAAACCAACACAAGGGAAACATCCTCTATCTGGACCAATACGTAAACCGCGAGGAGGGTGTTTTCTTTATGCGCGTAAAATGGGAATTGGATACCTTTCAAATCCCGACCGATAAAATTGAAGAGTATTTCGAAACGCTTATTGCGACCCGGTTCAACATGGTGTATCGGCTTTATCTCTCAGACACAAAACCACGAATGGCTATTTTTGTGTCGAAAATGTCACACTGTCTGTATGATTTGCTTGCCCGCTATGCAGCAGACGAATGGCACGTAGAAATCCCTCTCATCATAAGTAATCATCCTGATATGGAAAGCGTAGCAAAACGTTTTGATATCCCTTATTATGTATTTCCAATTACCAAAGAAAATAAAAGCGAGCAAGAAGCCAAACAACTGGCATTACTAAAAGAGCATGGCGTCACTTTTTGCGTGCTAGCAAGATATATGCAGGTTCTTTCATCCAACTTTATTGAGCATTACCCCAACCGGATCATAAATATCCATCACTCATTTTTACCTGCATTCGCAGGGGCAAAACCCTACCACGCAGCTCATGAAAGAGGTGTAAAAGTAATTGGGGCAACAAGTCATTATGTTACAACGGATTTAGATGCAGGCCCGATTATCGATCAGGATGTAACACACATTTCGCACAAAGACACGGTGGAAGAATTAATTAAAAAAGGACGCGATTTGGAAAAAATTGTTCTTTCGCACGCTGTAGAAAAACACATCGAACGCAAAATTCTGGCTTACAAGAACAGAACTGTTGTATTTCAATAAATATACAAACCAAGAGACTTGATTCTCGTTTTCAGCCTCTAAAATCTAATTTTAAAAATGGATGTAACACGATTATTTGATCTATTGGATAATTATCTTGAAAAATATCCAAATCAAGATGCTGCACTCGCCTGCAAACGAAATGGCGAATGGCTAAAATTCAGCATTCAGGAATACGTCGAAAAGACAAATCTGATTAGTTATGGCATGCTGAAACTGGGCATAAAACCCGGCGATAAAGTAGGAATTGTAAGCAGCAACCGCCCTGAGTGGAATATGATTGATTTTGCCATTATGCAAATCGGAGCTATTTCAATCCCGATTTATCCAACAATCAGTCAAGATGACTACCGGCACATACTGAATCATGCCGAAATGAAAATGATTTTCATTGAAGGTAAGGAATTGAGAAACAAACTACAGCCAATTTTTGCTGAAACAAAAACTCTCGAGCACATTTACACATTCATCGATCAGGGAAGTGAATTCAAATATCTCAATCAACTAGTAGAGCTTGGACAAGCCAATCAACAACCAGAGCAACTAGCCAAACTCAAAGCCGGAATCAACGAAAATGATATGGCTACGATTATATATACTTCCGGGACAACAGGATATCCAAAAGGTGTAATGCTTTCACATAGCAACATTGTGAATCAGGTCAAAAATCTCGCAGTCATACCATCCAACTGGAGTACTACCGCATTAAGTTTTTTACCTCTCTGCCATGCCTATGAACGAATGTTGGTATATCTGTATCAATATCTTGGCATGTCAGTTTATTATGCCGAAAGCCTTGGCACAATTGCAGATAACATCAAGGAAATAAATCCGACCATGATGTCGTGCGTTCCACGCTTGCTTGAAAAAATCTACGACAAATTATTTCTATCTGGAAAAAAACTGCCACTCGCAAGCAAAATGATTTACTATTGGGCTTTCAATCTGGCAACAAAATATCAGTTGGAAGGAAGAAGTTGGTGGTACAACTTACGGTTTAAGCTCGCCGACAAACTCATCTATTCAAAATGGAGAGCAGCTATAGGTGGCAACTTCGACATCGTTGTATCGGGTGGTTCTGCTATTCAACCGCATATAGCATCGTTTTTTTCGGCCATTGGCATGCCGGTTTTCGAGGGATATGGGCTGAGCGAAACATCACCTGTAATCGCGGTAAGTCAACGCGGTAAACATGGACGTAAGTTCGGATCGGTAGGCCTTCCATTGCCCGGTGTAGAGGTCAAACTTTGCGATAGAGACGAAATCTGCTGTCGTGGTCACAATGTAATGCTTGGCTACTACAAAGACCCTGAACTGACAGCACAGGTTATTGATTCGGAAGGCTGGCTCCACACGGGCGACACCGGCAAATTCACCAAAGAAGGGCAACTGGTCATTACCGGTCGTTTAAAAAGCATATTCAAAACGTCATTTGGCAAATATGTAAACCCACAAGCCATCGAGTCAAAATTCACGGAATCACCATTTTTCGAGAATATGATTGTGCTTGGCGAAAACAAAAAGTTTGCGGCAGCACTTATTTCACCCGATTTTGTATACTTAAAATCATGGAGTTCGAAACATAAAATCAAATACACAACGAATGCCGAAATGATTGAGAATCCAACTATCGTAAAACGACTACAAGAGGAAGTAAAACATTATAATCATTTCTTCGGTGATTTTGAACAAATTAAGCGCTACCAGCTTGTACCTGAAGAGTGGACAGCAGCAGAAGGATTCCTCTCTCCTACACTAAAAATAAAACGAAACTTCATTGAAGATTATTACACAGAAAAAATTGAAAAGATTTTTTCATAGGCTATAATTCAACACAATATAAGCTTGGAATAAACTATTTTATTCTAAGCTTTTTTTGTTGAGACCAATGAATTGACAACTGCAAATTGTCAATTATGAATTAAGCTGTATCTTTGCAGCGTGAAAAAACGATTTTTCCTCTATTTTTCGTACAATGGTACAGCTTATCACGGCTGGCAAATTCAACCCAATGGCATATCGGTACAAGAAGTACTGACTAAGGCTTTATGTACCATTTTACGAACAGAAATTGAGGTAACCGGAGCCGGTCGCACAGACAGCGGGGTTCATGCCCGACTAATGGTGGCTCATTTCGACATGGAGGGTGACTTGCCAACACAATTTGATTTGGCTGCCAAACTCAACAGCCTATTGCCAAACGATATTGCCGTTTCCAAAATCGTAGGAGTTCAGCCCGATGCGCACGCCCGGTTTGATGCCACTTCAAGACGCTACGAATATCACATTGTTACCTCCAAAGACGTTTTCAAGACCAAACTTGCTGCCAGATTGAGTGACAAGCTAGATTTTGAGGCTATGAACGAGGCTGCTGCAACTTTGAAGGAATATCGTGATTTTACAAGTTTCAGTAAGTTGCACAATGATGCCAGAACGAATAACTGCGTAATTACCCATGCAGGGTGGACACAACAAGGCTCTGAGTGGGTTTTTACCATTCAGGCTGATCGGTTTTTGCGAAATATGGTGCGCGCAGTCGTAGGTACATTGCTTGAAGTGGGTCGTCATAGAATGTCTGCTAGTGAGTTTAGAGCTGTAATCCTAGCTCAGGATCGCTGCAAAGCAGGCGCTTCTGTTCCGGCTCATGGGCTATATTTAGTAGACGTTCAGTATCCTAATGATATTTTCATTAGATAGGCCAGAATAAAATAGCATCTTATGAAATTATGAGTTATGAATTGTAAATTATGAATTATTATATATGTGGTTAATCCTCGCTTTTATTTCTGCCTTATTATTAGGCTCTTACGAAGTTTTCAAAAAAGTCTCATTAGATAAAAACGCTGTTATTCCGGTAATTTTTGTTTCAATATTATTCTCTTGCCTGACTCTTCTGCCTTTTCTTATTTTATCTGAATTTTTCCCCGATACACTTAGAGATTCGATTTTCTTTGTACCACGCGTCGATTTTCACGCACATATGCTGTTTGTGATAAAGGCTATCATCGTGTTGACATCATGGCTCTTTGCATACTTTGCGCTTAAGCATCTTCCACTTTCGCTGGCCTCTCCCATTAAAGCAACACAGCCTGTCTGGACAGTTGTGGGTGCTATGCTGATTTTTGGAGAAAAGCTGAATGGATTTCAAGCAGCTGGTGTTGGCATTACCCTTATATCTTTTTTTATGTTTTCCGTAGTTGGAAAAAAAGAAGGCATATCTTTCCGCACAAACAAGTGGTTTTGGTTTATTGTAATGGCTACCCTTACCGGTGCTTTAAGTGGCCTATACGATAAATACTTAATGAACAGATACGATGCCATGTCAGTTCAGGTTTACTATACCTTCTACCAGGCTATTATCATGGGACTCATAACCCTGTTTCTGTGGGCTCCAACACGACAGAAAACAACACCATTTAAATTTAAATGGGCAATTTTCTGGATTTCTTTTTTTTTGGTAACAGCTGATTTCGTTTATTTCTATGCTCTCACACTGCCGGATTCTATGATTTCTGTCGTTTCAACCATACGACGCTCAGGTGTGGTCGTTCCGTTTTTATACGGAGCCATGGTTATGCGCGACAAAAATATCAAACTGAAAATTATTGATTTGATTGGAGTACTCATTGGGATGTTACTTTTATACTTAGGTTCAAAATAATACAATTCAGAACAACTCTATATCAACACATTAAAACTCAAACACAGCTTTTGCCATTCAATATTTTTACTATAAAAATAAAATTAGCAGAAATAGTTTGATAATTAGATGAAAATTAGTACTTTTGCAAGCCCAAACAACAAGATTGAAAATAAATTAAAACATACAGATATGAAAAGCGGAATCCATCCAGAAAATTATCGTCCGGTAGCATTTAAAGATATGTCGAACGGCGACACCTTTATTTCACGTTCAACCGTAAACACAAAAGAGACTATCGATATTGATGGTGTAACTTATCCTGTGGTTAAAATGGAAATTTCAAGTTCTTCACACCCTTTCTACACAGGTAAATCTAAATTGGTAGATACTGCAGGACGTGTTGACAAGTTTATGACCCGTTACGCAAAACGCGGCGAAGCAAAGAAATAATGCTCTAATAAGCACAAATAGAAAAGCCCCAAACAATATTGTTTGGGGCTTTTCTATTTGTTATCAAAGAACATCTATTCTTTAATCCAGGTTCGTCCAGACAAATAATAGACGAGTGACGAATCATTCAAAACAGGCATCAATAACTTTTTATCGCTTTCGCTCAAAAACTCCACGCTATGATTTTGCGCAAGGATTCGTGACGAATCAGATGATTCAAAAGTAAGTCCCACAAATGAGTTTTCTAAAACGCTTCTCACCCACACTCTGTCTAATTCAGTTTTCTCCAACTTTGCCTCATTCACCCAGTCGTATGCTTTAGGCATTATAAATTGAAGCGGAATCCGATTCCAGGCCGTATCATAAAATGCAATACTCGATTGGCTTATTGGGCCGGAAACAGTATTTATACACCCAATAACAGGCAACATATTCTCAAACTTCAATACCTTCATTTCAAACTTCGAATTTGCTGTATTCTTTACGACAATTCGGTTGTTCAACGTATCATACACCTGCAAATAAGCCTGACTCCCAAACTTATTCTCAACGCTATCCGACTGACCCGCCTTATGATATTCGAGCAATTCGATTCTGTTCTTTTTACTCATAACCGGATTAAGCACATCCGGCATACCAACATAACATTTCTCAATTGTTTGTGAAAATAGAGTTATAGAACTCAGCAGAATCAAACAAAGAATCAGGTTTTTATTTTGTTTTTTCATTAACTTTCTTTTTACCAATGCCCGTAAGAGCATGCAAATAATATCTCAACATTTCAGGTACAGTTTCAAAATCTTCTTTGTACAAAAAACCAGCACCTTGAGTCGTTTTTGCAGCCCTCAACTGATACCTGTCCACGGTATGATTGTACGCCTTAAAACGCAACTTCCCTGATTCTGTAAGCAAATATTCAACATCCAAATCTCCGATAAACTTATTGGCATTTGTACTTGTATTGACATTATCATTTCTATATCCTACATTCCCATTCAAAATTAAACGTTTATTTGGTTGGTAATTGATCTGGGCCTGAACATCGCTGCTTCCGGTTTGAATATTGGTTTGCCTATAATCAAATCCAAATGACAGGTTGTTTGTTTTAAGCATCTTAGACATCCAATTATTTAACTGAGCACTTACCGTAGAAGTAGCAAACGAGAATGCCTCACTCGTACCAATACCAGCTACCTGATTTGCACTACTCTGTGTGTCTGCAGAATAAAACTTATTAAACACTAACAGATATAATATCTGACGACTCATCATTTCATCCGTTGTAATTATATTCCGAACACGCTGTTTTACACCTTCGTCACTTTGTGGTAAATCAATATCAAAATTAATGGTCGGCTTCATCAAATTATCAGTAAGCTTCAACACACAATTTACCGGAACACTACTTCTCATATTTCCCAATTGAGATTTATCAATCAAATCGGTGAGTGATGCAGTAAGTGGATATACTGCTTTTATATCAACCTGAGCATTAAATGGATCACCAGTCCAGGCAATTGTACTACCCTGATTAACCTTAAATTCCTTACGGAAAAGATTTTGAAGCGTAAATAAATAATAACCATTATCAATTGTATAGGTTCCAAACAACTTTACATCGGAAAATGTATCAAATTCAACCCTTAAATTACCATTTCCTTTACCTGTAATTACATCACCCCCTTTGGGATCTACAATCAATTCCATCTCTGCATCGGGTGTAACATCAAGCTGAAGATTAATCTTTACATTGAAATTGCTTTGAGCCGGTTTCTGCACAACCTCTTCCTTCCGAACTTCGATCTTTTTGTTTACAAAATTAATAAAACTGTTATCAGTCGCCGTCGATGCACTACCCATATTAATATAGCACTTAGTTTTAGGTTGTGAGACTGCATTTACCAAAATATTAGCCACTTTATCATTACCAAATATATGAACTGTTCCATTGGCATAAGCCTTTCCAAAAAAATAATCATTATCTCCGGAATGTGTATTTAAAGCAAGAATGTTTCTACCGGTGATATATGCATCATACGTCATATTCTGAAAAGTCCCATCGTGCCTCATGAAAGCATTTATTTGTCCCTGATTTCTTTCCTGATCGTACACTTTAATGTTTCTGAATTCTATTGTCTTACGATCCAAATGAACTGTATCATTGAAATAATAACTCGTTTTCAATGTTTTTATAAAACCCTGTCCTTTGTCAATATAAGCAGCCCCCTTAAATCCAAGTATTTTAGACGGACCAAACATACGAATTTTCCCGGTCGCATATCCTTTGAAATTCTGAACAACACTCTCAAAATACCGATCCAAAAATTCGACACTTAAATCATGAGCATCAAACATAAAATCAAGTGAGTCATTTTTAGGCACATATACACCATCAACAACTGCTATTTTTTCGTTCTTATCATTTACAAACGTACCACTTGCTAACACCTGACTATTTTCCTTATCCCAGGTTGAGAACAGTGTGGCATCGCCAATCAATTTATGATTAAGTGCCACATTCTTTACAAAAAGATTGGCCTCATAAATAGGCTGTTTCAATAAGCTATATAAGGTTGCTTTACCCGTTACATTTCCACCAAAGGTAATCGTCTTTATCTTCAATAAATTGGACAAAAGGAATTCAAGGTTCAAATCATTCATTTCAACGGTCAAACCTTCATTTTGTTTCTTTGATGCAATACCATTGACATGAACAAACTGTTTGTGATTTTCAAAGAGGAAATTATTCACATGAATTGTACTGTCGGCTTTAAAATCGACAACACAGGGATGAAGCGTCCAAATAGAATCGGAAATGATAATTTCAGAAGGTAAAATTGAAAGACTCGCAGCTGTTTTATTACTTTCTTTCCGGAATTTAGTAATGGCATTAATCTGGCCGGCATTGGTTACTTTGTGGGAATTCTGCCATCCAAACTGTGCCAGAACAGAATCTTTAGCGGCCGAAGCAGTCATAAACAAACTGATATTTCCAAAACTTTCCAACATCAAAGCTCTGGTTGTCAATTGCAGTTGTTGTTTTGAATTTTCACAATGGACAGTCAGATTTTGAAGTTTTCGCTTATTCGATTCAAGCATTGGAATATTCCCATTAATTGAGATCCGGTTAGTACCCTCATCAATAAAGCCTTTTAGCTTAGAAATTCCTTCTAATTTATATCCCAGACCCAACACATCGGAGATTTCATTTGTATTCTCAACCGTCAAATCCACATCTAAATGATTTGTGTTTTGATTTGCAGTAGAAACATCAGCGGTTGACAAGGAAGGCAAATAGTTTTGAATTATTCGATTAATCGTTTTTCCAATAGTACTGTATTTGAAATTCCCGCTTAATGAGCCATTCACATAATCGGATGCAACATTGACATGCGTGTAATTACCCTGAATACGCGAAACCAACTGGATATTATCGACATTCAACGTTTTCCCTTTGTTACTAAATGTAATGCTATCAAATCGGACAAAGCCATTGATGTTATCCAACGAATTTCCAACCATATTCGTTTTTCCATTAAACGACAAAGTGGCACCTGGATACGTATCAATTAACTTCAATGCATTTGGGTTAATTTTTGCCATTTTTAAATCAAAATCGAAAATGGGCAACTTCTGCGACAAGTCAATTACACCATTAAAGTGCGCATGAATATTATCATCTTCAACGTCTGCCCTACCATCAAACCCTTTCCCATCATACGCTCCATTAAATTGAATATCACGATACGAATAATTTTTGAACTGAAATTCAGGAACTTTAGCAGTGATTGTTCCTTGCAGACTTTCTTTGTCCTTTTTTGATCCCTTAGTATTGAGATTAAAAGCAATTTTTCCAAGTTGGGAATTATTCAACAATCTGCCCAACTGAAAATTAGTGGTTTTCACAGTTCCATTATAAGATAAATCCTTTAAATGGTTCTCAAACTTCAACAAAATATCAGTAGATATACTGCCCAAATTTGTACTAATATTGCCGTATGCCACAAGATTGCTGAGGAATCCGGTAATATTTCCCTTGTACTTTACAAGCCCTAACTGGTCCAATTCCTTTGGCAACACAAATGGCCTATTGCTAAGTTCCGAAACCAAATCCTGAACATCTGTCTTGGGTAAATCCAGTTCATTTATCTGTCCATAAATAAAGGCTTCCCGTATATCAGGTAATCCATTAATATCCAAATCGGCATTCAACAAAAATGATTTGCCATACTTAATTTCCATTTTTTGGAAACGAAGACTCGAGATACGCCCTGAAATCAAACCTTTAATACTCGCACGGCCTTTTGCATTTTTAAATTGAGGCACAAAAGCTTTTAAATCGGACAAAGCTATAGTTGAAAGAGTGATTGGAGCGTTTAAACGCACTTTTTCAACAAATTCATTTAAATCAGCTAAACTATCATATTTGAGTTTTACATCCTCCAGTTTGACTTTAGAATTAGGCATCTCAACAACCAACGAAGGAATTTGAACACCTCGTTTTGAACCATAAATATGTGTTTCTATATCCGTAATTTCCAGACCTGATTGTTCCAATGCACTAAAACCCAAAATTTGAGCATTGAGTGTGTCCTTTTTGAATACATCGAGTGCTATTTCGGCATCTATATTTCGAAACTTAAGCTTATTGCCATTAAACACCCCCTGAGGTAATGTTTTCATTTGCTGGAAGTTTGTAAAGTCAAATCTCGAATTCTTTAATCGAAATTTCTTAATTTGATATTCAACTACAGTGGTGTCGTTGGTGGTAGGTTTTTGGAAAGCTTTTATGACAAAATCGAGGTTTGAGTGACCTGATTTATCCACAATCAGATTCCCATATAATTGATCCAGATCAATTGAAGTAAAATGCACTCTCCCGGCAGAGAACTTCCAAAAATCAAAATGAGCGTCTGCTTCGTGTACAAACAGCAAAGTATCTCTTTGCAGGTCTTCGACATACAAATCACTAATTGCCATTGTATTAAACAATTTATACTCCACTCTCCCCACGCTTACTTTTGTGTGAAGTTTCGCAGAGAGTTCCTTTACAACAGCCTGAGCAATGTAGCCTTGTATCTTGCTGTTTTGAAACAAGATAAGCAGTATTCCGAAAAATAAAATTATTCCGGCAATGCTAAAACCTACTATTTTGAGTGTTTTTTTTATACCTTTGGACTTTATTACGCAAAAGTAAGTAATAATTTTGTGAAACCACAATGAAATGCACATAAGTAGGCAATTAAAGATTGACAAAATCAATTATCAATTGTTATGCCAATAGTGCTTGAACTTTCACAAACAGCATTCAATTTTCAACTTTTCAACTAAAGAATGAATTCAACAATAATATTAGGCATTGAATCGTCTTGCGACGACACTTCTGCCTCTGTAATTCGCGACGGCGTAATGCTCTCGAATGTAATTGCAAATCAAGCTGTTCACACCAATTTTGGAGGGGTAGTTCCGGAACTAGCATCGCGTGCTCACCAACTCAACATCATCCCAGTTGTACACGAAGCTTTAAAACGTGCCGGTATAGATAAAAGCCAACTAAGTGCAATTGCTTTTACACGCGGTCCGGGTTTGCTAGGATCTTTACTTGTAGGAACATCCTTTGCCAAAGGATTTGCTCAGGCTCTCGACATACCACTCGTAGACGTGAATCACTTACAAGCACATGTTCTCGCACATTTCATAAGCGAAGGCAAAACAGATGAGCGTCGTCCCGAGTTTCCGTTTTTATGCCTATTGGTTTCGGGTGGAAATTCTCAAATCGTACTCGTAAAAGCTTATGACGATATGGAAGTGATTGGTCAAACAATCGACGATGCAGCCGGAGAAGCATTTGATAAATGTGCAAAAGTAATGGGGCTTCCCTATCCCGGCGGACCACACATCGATCGATTGGCAAAGGAAGGAAATCCAAATGCATTTAAATTAAATAAGCCACAGATTCCAGATTACAATTACAGTTTCAGTGGACTAAAAACATCATTTCTATATCTGCTTCGCGACAAAATCAAAGAAAATCCAGATTTTGTTGAAGAAAATCTGAATGATCTTTGTGCCTCACTTCAGTCGACCGTTGTGGATATTCTGATGAAAAAACTATTGAAGGCAGCTACAGAACTAAATATCAATCAGGTTGCTGTCGCCGGAGGAGTTTCGGCCAATTCGGCTCTTCGTCAGGCATTTCACGACTATGGCAAAAAACACAACTGGGAAGTCTACATTCCTCCTTTTGCTTTTACAACCGACAATGCAGCTATGATAGCCATTACGGGATATTTCAAATATCAACATGCCGATTTTTGTTCGATCGAAGAAGTTCCGTTTGCACGAGTTACCAACAAATTTTAATTGAAGTTGAAAATCAAAATTCCCAACATAAAATTTCCGGAAAAACTTGAACCATACAAGGGAGTTATACTCTTTGCTGTTATTCTAATGGCAGCAAATTTCTTTTGGAAGTACAATGTACTCGGGGATGAAGACGAAGGACTGAATTCACTAGTTACATTTTGGGGTATTGATATTACGGCTCCTTTTGTTTGGATGGCTAAGCATGTTGCATTTGTAACTGAGTTTATTTTAAGAACGATAGGGTTTGATATAATTCTGAAACCCGACAATGTGCTTGGTTATTCAAACGGCAATGGAGTTCAGATAATATGGGCTTGTACCGGATTGAAGCAGTCCTACATATTCCTTTGTATCATTGCTTTTAACCGGGGTTCCTGGAAAAAGAAAATTTGGTATATTCCACTAGGTTTACTTGTTGTCTATACGTTTAATATATTTAGAATAGCCTTCATCGCTGCATGTATGGAAAATCATCCTGATTGGTTTGAATTCCTCCATCTCTACGCATTCAAATATCTTTTTTATGGAATAATATTTCTTATGTGGGTTCTCTGGGAAGAGAAAATTATAGGCATGCACAACGAACCAACTATCTCTGAAAATCAAAATCAGTGAACAATCAATATTCTTTCGCCTTCTCTCCCCTCAAAACACGCAAACCGCTCATGGCAAGTGCTTCCATTTCATCTTCACCCGGATAAATTACCACTTTACCCATAAAGGAAACCATTTTTTCAATATAATTTACAACGAACTGACTGTGTGCAATTCCACCCGTTAGAATTATAGCATCCACATCCCCTTTTAACACGGCAAACATGGCTCCAATCTCCTTTGCAACCTGATAGGCCATTGCCTCCAAAACAATTTTAGCTTGTTCATCACCATTTTCAACCATTTGAACGATAGCTGGAATTTCGTTTGTACCCAAATGCACCATTAAACCACCATTACCAACCAACATCTTCTTAACCTCTTCAAGTGTATACCTCCCACTAAAACAGAGCTTTACAAGTATTCCTGCATCGAGCGTTCCGGCACGTTCCGGTGAAAATGGCCCATAGCCATCCAACCCCTGATTCACATCCACCACTTTGCCTTGCCGATGTGCAGCCACCGAAATACCACCTCCTAAATGAGCAACAACCAGATTTAGCTTTTCATAAGATGTACTGTGTAATTTTGCATATTTCCGCCCAACGGCCTTGTGGTTAAGGGCGTGAAACATGGAGCGACGTGGAATCAAAGGTAAACCGCTTATGCGTGCCACTTCCTGCATTTCGTCAACAACTACCGGATCTGCAATAAAAGCCTGACAATTTGGTATTTCGTGAGCAATTTCGTGAGCAATAATTCCACCCAGATTACTCGCATGTTCACCCTGAGTTGCATATTTCAAATCATGTATCAATCTCTCATTCACTGTATACACACCTGATTCGAGCGAACGGACCATACCACCACGACCAACTATTGCCGACAATTCAGATAAAACGAATCCTTCTTCATTCAATCTATCCAAAATCACATTCTTCCGAAATTCACTTTGTTCCGAAAGTGTTTTATAAACATTTAACTCATCGGAAGTATGACGTATTGTATGCAAACTGACAAGTCTTTCATCTTCATATACAGCAAATTTAGTAGAGGTAGAACCCGGGTTTACAGACAGAATTTTATACATGGCAAATGGATTGACAATTACAATTCTAATATTATATATTTACACAAAGATAAGTGTTAGTACCCAATATTTCGCCCAACTCAAATCATTATTTTTATCCAAAATGCATAAAAATGCAACAGGACAATAAATATAAATTGAGGTAAATATTTATCAATTGATTTATTCTAAAAACATATCAGCAATAATTTTAAACATAAATCTTTGTACTCTAAATAATTATTCGTACTTTTGCAACCGAAATAGGATATGGAGGAGGGGACAACAGTCCCCTTATTTGTTCAATATAACGTACTTATGATTTCAAAAGATTCTATATATCAATCAGTTGAAGAGTTTCTTGCAAGCTCTGACTACTATTTAGTGGATATAAAAATTGCTCCGGACAATCGCATTTCGATAGAAATAGATTCGTTTGAGGGAGTTTCGCTGGAGTATTGTGCTGCACTTAATAGACATATTGAGTCTCAATTTGATAGAGAAGTTGAGGATTATGAGTTAGAAGTAAGTTCTGCCGGACTAACTGAGCCATTCAAAGTGGTAAAACAGTACAAAAAAAACATCGGAAATGAGGTGGAAACGCTAACAAAAACCGGAAAAAAAGTATCCGGAATCCTTACTGAAGTAAGTGAAACAGGATTTGTTTTACAAACAGAACGAACAGAGAAGCCTGAGGGAGCCAAACGCAAAATGACTGTGGTTGAAAACCTCACTTTCTCATACGAAGATATTAAAAACACAAAATATATTATTAGATTCAAATAAGCCATGAGCAAAAAAGAAACTATTAGCTTAATTGATACTTTTTCGGAGTTTAAAGAGCTAAAAAGCATCGACAGAAGTACATTAATCAGTGTAATGGAAGAGTCGTTCCGTAATGTAATCTCTAAAATGTTCGGAACAGATGAAAATTACGATGTTATCATCAACCCCGATAAAGGTGACTTCGAAATATATCGTAACCGTACTGTGGTTGCCGACGAGGATTTAGAAGACGAAAACGTAGAGATTTCGTTGACTGATGCCAAAAAGATAGATGAAGATTTTGAGATAGATGAAGAAGTAACTGAAACAGTGGATTTCCTTAGTTTTGGTCGTCGTGCTATTCTTACACTTCGTCAAACATTGTCGTCGAAAATTCTTGAACTTCAAAAAGACAATGTTTTCAGCAAATACAGCGAAAAAGTTGGACAAATTGTGAGTGCCGAATTATATCAGATTTGGAAAAAAGAAATGTTGCTTATTGATGAGGATGGCAATGAACTTTATTTACCAAAATCAGAACAAATTCCAACCGACTTCTACCGTAAAGGCGATACAGTTCGTGCCGTTGTAGCAATGGTTGAAAATAAAAACAACAATCCAAAAATTATTCTTTCGCGCATTTCTCCCGTATTTCTTGAGCGTTTATTCGAATTAGAAGTGCCCGAAATACATGAAGGATTGATTACAATCAAGAAAATTGCACGCATTCCGGGCGAAAGAGCAAAAGTAGCCGTAGAATCATACGACGATCGTATTGATCCGGTTGGAGCTTGTGTAGGTGTGAAAGGTTCACGTATACATGGAATTGTTCGCGAATTGCGCAACGAAAACATTGACGTAATCAATTATACTAACAATTTAAATCTCTTTATATCCCGTGCTTTGAGCCCTGCTAAAATATCGTCTATTCGCTTAAACGAAGAAGAGAAAAAAGCTGAAATCTACCTCAAACCCGAAGAAGTGTCGCAAGCTATTGGTAAAGGTGGTTTAAATATCAAATTGGCCAGCTTACTCACCGGATATACACTTGATGTGTTCCGCGAAATGGATGAAGATACTGATACAGAGGATATCTACCTGGACGAATTCAGCGACGAAATCGATCAATGGGTTATCGATTCATTGAAAGCAATCGGCTGTGACACAGCTAAAAGTGTTTTGGCAATTTCACGTCAGGATTTGATTCGTCGTACCGACCTCGAAGAAGAAACTGTTGATGATGTATTGGCTATATTAAATGCCGAATTTGCTGACGAAGAATAAGAATTAAAATTCATATTTTCGAATTCACATTTTCGAAAGTCTGAATCCTGCTGACCATGAGTTTGAAAATGCTTCAACCTCTTTTACTCAAAAAAATAGAAAAACTGTAATTATAGAATATGTCCATAAGATTAAGTAAAGCCTGTAAAGATTTGAATGTTGGTATGTCTACCGCTTTAGAATTTTTGGCGAAAAAAGGTCATAAATTAGCTCACGATCCCAATTTAAAATTGGAGGACGACTTGCATCTGTTACTCGCAAAAGAGTTTAACAAAGATATGGCTCTGAAAATTGAATCAGAGCGATTAAGTCAGGAGCGCCATCTAAAAGAAAAGGCTGCAACTGTTGCCCTGGATGGATACAACACCCCAAAGCCTGTTGAGAAACCTGCTGAAGCTATCCATGTCACTATTTCTGAAGACCAATTGCCACACTTCAAACCCGTTGGACATATCGATTTAGAAGCAAAAAACAAACGGCAAGAAATTAAACCTGAGGTACATACTCCAAAACCAATTGTTGAAAAACCAGTTGTAGTAGAGGAAAAAGCGACTGTAAAAACTGAAGAACCAAAAACTGCTCCTCAGGAAGTCAAACAAGAACTTAGGACAGAAGTTGCTGAACCAATTGCTGCAAAAGTAGTTATTGAAGAACCTATCGTTGTAAAACAATCCGAAAAACCTGTTGAAAAGCCAATTGAAACACCAAAAGTGGAGGCAAAGCAAGCAGAAGAACCAAAAATTGAAATAGTAAAACCTGCTAAGAAAATTGAGGTTAAAACAGAAATTGTTGAAGCGGAAACAGAATCTGCAGAGCGCAATGTTGAAACCAAAGACAACGACCACGAAGAAGATGAGGTTTTCTCGTTAGCCAGACCAACATTGGATATTGCACCGGTTGTAGTTGGTACAATTGATTTAGAATTATTGAATCAAAGTACACGTCCAAAGCCAAAAACTAAAGAACAAAAGCGCAGAGAACGCGAGGATAAAAATAAAATTGTAACCGATGGCAAGAAACCCCTAGTTGTTGGTGAGAAAAAAATTCTACGCTCGGCCGCTGAAGTGGCTGCAGATCCAAACTCGGGACATCCAAAGAAAAAACGTGAACGTTTTTCGAGTCAAAAAGTAGACATTAATAAAGTACCTCAAACTACTGGCCCTGCTCAAGGTTTGGCTCACCCCAAAAAAGTCACCCCTGGTACAACTGGCGGAGGTGCCGGAAACGCAAACAACAAAGATCGCTTCAAAAAACAGATTAAAACGGCTGTAAACGAAGAAGATGTTCAGAAACAGATTAAGGAAACATTAGCCCGTCTTTCTGGTGCAAACAAGAAAGGAAAAGGCTCTAAATATCGTCGCGATAAACGTGACAATGTTAGTGCTCGTCAACAAGAAATGGCTCAGCGCGAACACGATGAAGAAAGCATATTGAAACTGACCGAATTCGTAACAGTTAGCGAATTAGCAGTCATGATGGATGTTTCAGTGAACCAGGTTATTGGGACTTGTATGAGCATTGGTATGATGGTATCTATCAACCAACGTTTGGATGCAGAAACAATCAACATTGTGGCTGAAGAATTTGGATTTACAACTGAATACGTAAGTGCTGATGTTATTGAAGCCATTGGTGAGGAAGAAGTGGATACAGAAGATGATTTATTGCCACGTGCTCCAATCGTTACTGTAATGGGTCACGTTGACCATGGTAAAACATCATTGCTCGATTATATCCGTAAAGCAAACGTAATTGCCGGTGAGGCGGGTGGTATAACCCAACACATTGGTGCTTATAACGTACAACTCGAAAATGGACAACGTATCACTTTCCTTGATACTCCCGGTCACGAAGCATTTACCGCCATGCGTGCACGTGGAGCAAAAGTGACCGACTTAGCTATCATTATTGTGGCAGCTGACGATAACGTGATGCCACAAACTATTGAAGCCATTAACCACGCTGCTGCAGCTAATGTACCTATGGTATTTGCTATCAACAAAGTGGATAAACCGGGAGCAAATCCCGAGAAAATCAAAGAAACTTTGGCTCAGATGAACTATCTGGTGGAAGACTGGGGTGGTAAATACCAATCGCAGGACATATCGGCTAAACAAGGTACCGGTGTGGCTGAATTACTTGAAAAAGTATTACTTGAAGCGGAAATTCTTGAATTAAGAGCAAACCCTGATAAACGCGCAATTGGATCGGTAATTGAATCGACATTGGATAAAGGTCGTGGTTACGTATCGACTATATTGGTTCAAAACGGGACGTTGAAACAAGGCGATGTTGTACTTGCAGGAACTCATTTTGGGAAAGTAAAAGCTATGTTCAACGAACGTAACCAACGTATTAAAGAAGCCAAACCAGCCGAACCAGTATTGATCCTTGGTTTGAATGGTGCACCGCAAGCTGGCGACAACTTCAATGTTATGTCGTCAGAGCAGGAAGCCCGTCAGGTTGCCAATAAACGCGAACAATTACAGCGTGAACAAAGTATCCGTACCAAGAAACACTTTACACTGGACGAGTTAGGTCGCCGTATTGCATTGGGCGATTTCAAAGAATTAAACATCATTGTAAAAGGTGACGTGGATGGTTCGGTTGAAGCATTAGCCGATTCATTATTAAAACTGTCGACTGAGAACATTCAGGTAAATGTAATTCACAAAGCTGTGGGTGCAATTTCTGATTCAGATATTTTGTTGGCAGCTGCATCTAACGCCATTATTTGTGGATTCCAGGTTCGTCCAACCACTTCGGCTCGTAAAATTGCTGAAAAAGAAGAAATTGATATTCGTCTTTACTCAATCATTTACGACGCTATTGAGGAAATCAAAGCTGCTATGGAAGGTATGCTTTCTCCTGAAATCAAAGAAGAAATTACTGCAACAGTTGAAATCATTGAAGTATTCAAAATTACAAAAGTGGGTACAGTGGCCGGCTGCTTGGTTCGTGAAGGAAAAATCAAACGTGCTAACAAAATTCGCATTATCCGCGATGGTATTGTAGTTTACACTGGTGAACTTGACTCATTGAAACGTTTCAAAGACGATGTGAAAGAAGTTGGTACAAACTACGAATGTGGTTTGAATATCAAAGGTTACAACGATATCCGTGTAGGTGACATGGTGGAAAGCTACGAAGAAACTGAAGTGCGTAAAACACTTTAATTCAGCGTTACAGAATAAAAAAGGCAGAATTCTTTCCGAATTCTGCCTTTTTATTAACTATTATATATTTCTAGAAACGGTATCGTACTCCCAATGCTACACCATCACCAACAAAAGCAGAGCCGTTAGTCAGTTGGAAAGCAGGTCTATAATCTAACGAAAGTCTGATTGGGATATTAAAATTGTATTCGATACCAACCTGACCTAAAACTGAGAGAGGAAGACCATTAGTTCCTAAGTAGGAATAATAACCTGCCTGAGCCCCTACACCAGCGTACCAATTAAAACCATCTGCTAGAGATGACAAATCCCAAACCCACTGATAGACTCCAGATACAGAGAAAGTAGAGTAGCCTGCGGCATAAGAACGAAGACCCAAGCCTAACTCCAAGCGATTGGCCTTGCCTAATCCGGTTTGAAACGAAACCTCACCGGGATACCCCAATCTAAGTCCAATCGACCGTCCATCGGCTTGTGCACTCGTAACCCCCACCATGCTCACAACTAAAGCGAGCGTAAGAAACATTTTTTTCATACTGTGTTTTTTAAAATTAGTACTATTTGATCCACAACGACTGTTCTGGATTTTAAAATAAAATATTGAAATTTTATTATTTCAAATATCATGCCTTATTCGTGCCAATCGCCGTTTACTTTAATCAAATCAATCAGTTTTTCAACTGCTTCATCTTCCGGAATGCTACGTTCCAAACATTCTTTCTTTTTGTAAAGACTAACTTTCCCTCGTCCGGCGCCAACATAACCGTAATCAGCATCGGCCATTTCGCCGGGACCATTCACGATACAGCCCATAATACCAATTTTAAGCCCAATTAAATGCGATGTACGAGCTTTAATTCGTGCAACAACAGTTTGCAGCTTAAACATGGTTCTACCGCAACTTGGGCAAGATATAAATTCTGTTTTGGTAATACGAACACGTGAAGCTTGTAAAATACCGAAAGCAACTGAATTTACAGCTTCAATAGAAATTGGGCCATTATTTTCGAGCAAAATGCCGTCACCAAATCCATCGACAAACATTACACCAGAATCAGCAGCCGCTTTTATCTGAAGATACTGCAGCTCAGTTTCATTGTAACCTCGATAAAGAATAACAGGAACTGTAGCTCCGGCATTCAACAGACCATGAAAGAATGCACGTTGTTCTCCAACAATATTCAAATTTTCAGTATAAAGAATCACAACAATATCACGTTTCTCAATCAGTAATGCAAGAACCTTTGGAGTCAGGTCGGCGTATTTCAGTTTGAGAAATTTAATTTCTGCTGAATCATGCTGTATAGCATCAATATTTTCAACAGTATAAACCGAATACGAAATACCATTTACACCTAACACTTTGCCATCCGACAGAATGTAGTCAGGAATTGTGGCAAAACCGCCATCACCTGTTGCAATTACAACCGGTACATTTTCACCTCCAATATTTCCAACAGCATGTGTTTTACGACTACTATATTCAAATCGATTATGCAATAAATTCTCGGTTGCAACAATTGGTTCATGTCCGGCGCGTTGCGATGTATACGAAACTAATAACTTTCCAACAGGCACTTCAAATTCAGGTTCTTCACTCAGGGAAACACGCACTGTGTCACCAATTCCATCGGCTAACAATGCACCTATACCTACAGCAGATTTTATACGTCCATCTTCGCCATCACCAGCCTCGGTAACACCTAAATGCAGTGGATAATGAAAGCCCAGTTTATCCATTTCAGAAACCAACAAACGCACTGTCTGAACCATCATTACTGTATTGGAAGTCTTCATAGAGATTACCACGTTGTGGAAATTCTCTTCGCGACAAATATGCAAAAACTCCATACATGACTCAACCATCCCACGTGACGTATCACCATAGCGATTCATCATACGTTCACTCAACGAACCATGATTAACCCCCAAACGTATTGTGGTATTATGCTCCTTGCAGATATTCAAAAAAGGTATAAAGCGGGCACGCACTTTCTGGTATTCAGTCTCAAATTCTTCCTCGGTATAATCCGATGTATCACCAATTTTAATACTTCCAACATAGTTTCCGGGATTAATACGTACTTTCTCTACCTGAGTAGCAGCAACATCGGCAGCATTAGCATTAAAATGAATATCTGCAACCAACGGAACATTACAGCCTTTCTCGCGTAATCCGGCATGAATTTTTCCAATATTTTCTGCTTCACGGATTCCCTGAGTTGTAAAACGGACGATATCACCACCAGCTTCCACAATTCGTAAACACTGAGCAACAGAGCCTTCTACATCATTTGTATCGGTATTACCCATCGATTGAACACGCACAGGATTACTTCCACCTAATAAAACACTCCCTATCTGAATTGCGTCCGAAACACGGCGACTATAATTAAACTGATTAAATTTAGACATATTTTTGTTGACTATTGATAGATATTAGTTGTTTAAATATTTTCTTTTATTTGATAAGTGTGCAAAATTACACATTTTAGAATATGTAACACAAAATAGTGGAAAAAGTTATAGAAGATATTCAATTTTAATCTGATTGTATAAGCAAAGCAATCTTGAATTGTTCTAAATTGTGGATATTCTGAACACTTTTATGTCAAAAGCAGTACCTTTGTAATGTTTTAAAACATATTATTATGAACATACATTTTAAACCCAAATTATTTAGCACGCTTAAGAATTACACAAAAGAACAGTTCTACGCTGATGCTATGGCAGGGATTATTGTTGGGATTGTTGCACTCCCACTCGCTATTGCATTTGGGATTGCATCGGGTGTAACACCCGAAAAAGGTATTTTTACAGCTATCATTGCAGGTTTCATTATCTCATTCTTTGGAGGCAGCAAAGTACAAATTGGAGGACCCACGGGAGCATTTATCGTTATAGTTTATGGGATTGTTCAGCAATTCGGAATTGCAGGCCTGGCCATTGCCACCATGATGGCCGGAGTTATGCTCATAGCCATGGGAGTTTTTAAAATGGGAACTGTCATTAAATTTATTCCATACCCGGTTGTAGTTGGATTTACGAGTGGTATTGCGCTCACAATTTTTGCTACACAAATCAAAGATCTCTTTGGACTGCACATTGACAAAGTTCCGGCTGATTTTCTACACAAATGGGTTGTTTATGGTCAACACTTCGACAGTGTAAACCTATGGTCACTGGGTGTAGGCATACTTTCCATTGTAATTATCGCCGTTACTCCCCGATTTTCAAAAAAAATTCCCGGTTCACTTATCGCCATTGTTGTTTTGACGGTTGCTGTTTATTTCCTTCGCGAAAAATTCGGTATAAAAGGCATTGAAACAATCGGTGATCGTTTTAGCATAAATGCAGCTCTTCCCTCTCCTGTCACCCCATCAATTACATTTGCCACCATTCAAATGTTACTACCAACTGCATTTACAATTGCCATGTTGGGTGCAATAGAATCTTTGCTTTCGGCAACTGTTGCAGATGGAGTAATTGGAGACAAACACAGTTCAAACACGGAACTCATTGCACAGGGAATTGCCAATATTGTAGCACCAATATTTGGAGGAATCCCTGCAACAGGAGCAATTGCAAGGACAATGACAAACATAAACAATGGTGGACGGACACCTGTGGCCGGTATAATTCACGCTGTTGTTTTGGCTCTCATTCTTTTATTCCTGGGTGGTCTGACCAAACACATCCCAATGGCGTGTTTGGCTGGCGTATTGGTAATAGTTTCGTACAACATGAGTGAATGGAGAACCTTCAGAGGATTACTGAGAAATGCCAAATCGGATGTAGCTGTTTTAATCGCAACCTTTGGTCTTACTGTTATATTTGATTTGACTATAGCAATCGAAATCGGTTTATTAATGGCTGCTATCCTGTTCATTCGTCGTATCTCCGAAACTTCATCCATTTCAATTTTCAAAGAAGATGTAAAAACTGCCGATTATATAGAAGGAAGTGTTGACACAGAGATGCTTCATCTCCCCGAAGGAGTTGAAGTATACGAAATCGAAGGTCCTTTTTTCTTTGGAGTTGCCAATAAATTTGAGGAAACAATGAAAGTAATTGGCGACAGAGCTGTCGTTCAGATTATCCGCATGTGTAAAGTGCCATTTATGGATTCTACAGGTGCTCATAACCTTAAAAATCTTATTCGTTCTTCGCAAAAAGATAAAGTTCAGGTATTACTTTCGGGTGTAAATGAGAAAGTACACGAGGTTCTTACCACTAATGGAATTGAAACGCTTGTTGGTTCTGCTAATATTTGTAGCAATATTAACGAAGCATTATCACGAGCCGAACACATAGTTAAGGAAAAAGCGGCTGTAAAACACCACAAGGTAGATTTATAACCATGAAAAGAGTAATTGGTTTTTTAGAAAAAGGCAGAATAACCAGTTCTGTCTTTTTACATTCACAACAACAACGATTTTACTAAATCCAACATCAATCATCATATTCTGAAGCACTGGGTTTTAAGCATATTCAACACAAATAAAGCAAAGTCCGTTATTAAGTTACGATTTTATTGAAAAAACATCAAATAATTTTATCAATCCAAAGCAAAAGTGTATTTTTGTATAGATTTTTTTGAAAAATGAAGAACCGTTACGAAGAACTGATACACGCATTTGAACAAAAGTTGCGAAAATTAATTTCAGAGTATAAGTCCTTGCAAGAACAAAATGCACTGATGAAAGCTGAATTAGAACGGAAACAGACCGATTTAATGCAGGCACATCAAGAAATTTTAGAGCTTCGAAAAAATTACGACCATTTACAAATTGCTAAAAATTTGGGAGGATCGGAAGCTGAAAAGGCTGAATCCAAACAAAGAATAACGAAAATGGTGCGGGAAATTGACAAGTGTTTAGCTCTTTTGGATGAATAGAGCAATATGAAAGACGATAATTTTACAATAAATGTTCAAATTAGTGGCTTTAGAATGCCATTAAATATTCCACGTAAAGACGAGGAGTTATATCGAAAAGCAGAAAAATTAGTGGTTAAGTACATTGATTTTTTTCAAAAACAATATAACCAACGTCCTACTGAAGAAATACTTATAATGGTAGCATTTCAAATTGCAGTTATAGTATCGAAGCAGGAATTTAGCGAAGATACCGTACCAATGGCAGACAAAATTCAGGCATTGGATGATGAATTGAAAGCTTTACTATACAAAGAATAAACCATTTATTTCGTTTTCACCAAAATCAATTTCCGCATTACGTTGTAAGTCAAATCCTTCTTATCCAAGAGGTTTATACTTTCAATGCAATGCTTTTTTTATGCCTATAAAACACAAACTAAATAATTTTCAAGTACATACTTAAATTCACAAAATGGAAAATATAATAATCGGACTGATTGCACTTGTTGCTGGTGCCGGGGGAACATTCGTTCTTCTGCGCTTTGTAAACAAACGGGCAATAGCAGAAGCAGCAGCTGAAGCTGAACTGCTTAAGAAAAATAAGCTGATTGAGGCAAAAGAAAAATTCATTGCTCTCAAAGCAGAACATGAACAACAAGTTCAGGAACGCAATGCAAAAGTACAGGAAAAAGAAGTAAAACTTCAACAGCGCGAAATGCAATTGAACCAGAAACAAAGTGAGGTTCAACGCAAAATAAATGAAGTTGAGACACTCAAAGATAATCATGAACAGCAAATTCATGCATTGGAAGGTAAGAAAAAAGAGTTAGACCACCTTCAACACCAGGCTCAAATGGAGCTCGAAGCTATTTCAGGACTTTCAGCTGAACAAGCCAAAGAGCGTTTGGTGGAAGCATTGAAAGAAGAAGCCAAAACCAATGCCATGTCGTATATCAACGACATTATGGAAGAGGCTAAAATGACTGCCAACAAAGAAGCAAAGAAAATTGTGGTTCAGAGTATTCAACGTGTGGCAACTGAAACAGCCATTGAAAACTCAGTAACTGTTTTCCACATTGAATCGGACGAAATAAAAGGACGTATTATTGGTCGCGAAGGACGTAATATCCGTGCACTGGAAGCAGCCACCGGTGTTGAAATCATCGTAGACGATACCCCCGAAGCTATTGTACTTTCGGCTTTTGACCCTGTTCGTCGCGAGATTGCACGCCTGTCGCTTCACCAATTGGTAACCGATGGACGTATTCACCCGGCCCGCATTGAGGAAGTGGTAAACAAAGTCCGCAAGCAAGTGGAAGAAGAAATTATTGAAATTGGAAAACGTACCACTATCGACCTTGGGATTCATGGTTTGCACCCTGAACTGATTCGTATGGTGGGTAAAATGAAATACCGTTCGTCGTACGGCCAAAATCTGTTGCAACACTCACGTGAAGTAGCAAACCTTTGTGCAACAATGGCTTCGGAACTTGGACTTAATCCTAAGAAAGCAAAACGTGCCGGTCTCTTACACGATATAGGCAAGGTGCCTGATGATGAACCGGAATTGCCACATGCAATACTTGGTATGCGTTTGTGCGAAAAATACAAAGAGAAACCCGACATTTGTAATGCCGTAGGTGCTCACCATGATGAAGTGGAAATGGAAACGCTGATTGCGCCGATTGTTCAGGTATGCGATGCTATCTCCGGGGCACGTCCGGGAGCACGCCGAGAAATCGTGGAAGCCTATATCAAACGTTTGAACGATTTGGAAAATCTGGCATTGTCTTATCCGGGCGTATTGAAGACTTACGCCATTCAGGCTGGTCGCGAGTTACGCGTAATTGTGGGTGCAGACAAAATTGACGACAAAGAAACTGAATTATTATCGTTCGATATTGCCAAGAAAATCCAGGACGAAATGACTTATCCGGGTCAGGTAAAAATCACGGTTATCCGTGAAACCCGTGCCGTAAGCTACGCTAAATAAACAACGAATTGACAACTGTCAATTGAGATAATATAAAAAACCGATGGACAGCATCTTACTGTTTATCGGTTTTTTATTTGAATTACAAATTACCTGTTTCATTGAGAAAAAAATGCAAAATACCATCCTCAAGCTATCAGACAAATTACCACTTACCTGTTCACGTGCCGGAAATTGCTGCCACGGCAATAAAGTATTACTCAATCCGTGGGAACTGGCTTGTCTGGCCGCCGAGAAGAAGATCAGTGCCCGTGAATTCAGAGATTCATATACTGAATGGTGCGGTGTACGTCTACTATTTAATGGCGCTGTTGGTTACAATGGAAAGCAGGCTTGTAGTCAATATGCAGTTGGAACAGGTTGCAGCGTTCATGTTGCAAGACCGCTTGCCTGTCGGCTCTTCCCGCTTGGACGACAAATTCAAAATAACGAAACAATTTATATGCATCAAGGCACTGAATTTCCTTGTTTGGATGGTTGTGAGGAAGTATTGAAATTACCACATATTAGTGTAGCTGAATATCTGACTGAACAACAAACCGGAAATTGGGAACTTGCTCAAAATGCCTATTTAGAAGCAATTCAACTACTTGCTGACGTAGCTTTTGAATTATTACTGGATAGTAAACTTGCCGAATCGGGCGATAAGAAAACTTTGCAGCAATGGAGACTTATGGAAAAAGAAACACCGGAACAACTAGCCGAAAGAATTGGCCAAAAGTGGCTCGATTCATTAACTGTTCCCGATTTAACCGCGAACATTCTAAAGCCACAACTCTTTTGCGAGCAACATGTTATACGACTTCAAGAACAGATGCAAGCTTCATTTGGGAATGCTCAGACTTTGGAAGAACTTCACGATGCTGCTGTACTTGTAATGGCACTCGCCCTACTTCTATCAGTTGGTGTGGGCGCAGAACCCGAATTACTGGTAAACCATTGGATAGATATAGCTAAAAGCAATGGAGCACAAGAATAGACAGCCCTTAGAAAAACTTTTAAATCAGCTCAGATTAAAAAAGCGGCTAGACATTATTTTAATTTAATGATATTTACACTTAAGGTGCGGGTAAATCACCAAAAATGCAGTACTTTTGCACAGAATTTGTTTTCGTAAATCGTTATTGAATACAAAACCGGGCCTGTTTGGTTTTGACAGCCACACCCTCTTCAACAAGAAAAAATAAGTCAACCAAAGACAACATAAAAACGCTACAAAACAGCATAATACAAAATAAATCAGACAACCTAAAGGAATTTAATTTCTTTAGGTTGTCTTTTTTTGTGACTATTTTTGACGACCAGTTTGACGACTCAAAACAAATAACTACATTTGCAATCAGTAGTATAACTTTTATCAAGTAGTCAAATGGCAAAAGCAAAAAAACCGACCAAAGCCAAAGAGCTGATTAAAATCAAATTCAAGAAATTAGCCAATGGCAACCTGAGTATCTTCTTAGAAAAATATTATGGTTACAAAGTTACAGGCATTCTACAAGACGGCAACCCCAAAACACAGGCTCTGAGAAAGTATGAGTTTTTGAATTTGTATCTAATTCCAGAAGTTACACCCGCCAACATTGCATTAAATAAAACGACTCTGCAACTCGCAAACACTATCAAAGCACAAAGAATTGTAGAGATGCAAACCCAGAATTCTGGTTTACCAAAAAGAAAAAAAGAAGAAAGAGTCAATCTGATTGACTTTGTTTTAAAAATCGCGGACAAAGCATTTGCCGATACCAACAACAAAAGAAGTGAGTATTACACTTACAATTCTTTAGCTCACCATTTAAAAGCCTATAAAGGCAACAAGATAGATATAAACGACATAGACAAGGCTTATGTCTCTGGATTTATCGACTACCTCAAAACAGCAAAAAACGGCAATTTTGACGGGCAAGATAAACAGCCAATTATATCACGCAATACAGCTCACAAATTATTTGCAAAGTTTAGTGCTGTATTAAAGAAAGCACTAATAGATGATATTATTCTCATCAACCCTATTGATAAGATTGACCCTAAAACCAAACCCAAAGCAATTCCTAGCAAAAGAGAGTATTTAACTACTGACGAAATAAAAACACTCATTGCAACTGATTGCAAAAGGTCTGATATTAAAAACGCTTTCCTGTTTTGTTGTTTAGTCGGAATCAGATTTAAAAATGTAAAAAACATTAAATGGGGCGATATTGTAACCGACAGTAACGGCAACACTATACTAAGCTACAAACAGATAAAAGTAAATACTTTTGAAACATTGCCTATTAGTAATGAGGCTATTCGTTTTTTACCTATCAGAGTCAACCAAAAGCTTACCGATAAAGTATATCATTTACCAAAAAATGAAACAGTAAATGACTCTTTAGAAACGTGGGCAACTGCCGCCAAAATATCCAAGAAAATTACTTTTCATGTAAGCCGTCACACTGCCGCCACACTACAACTAAGTCTAAAAACGCCAATAGAAACGGTTTCAAAGCTCTTAGGACACTCTAAAATAAGTACCACCCAGATTTATGCAAAAATCATTGACGAGAGCAAAAAAAAGGCTGTAAACAAACAAAATGGAATGTTTGATAAAAAGACTAAAACAAACAAAGTGAAAAGTTGATTTCAAAGTGTTTTTGATATTATTACAGAATAAAGGATGGCATACACCCCCTTTTGATAATCGTGTTGGTCATATAGTCTGACGCATATAAATTTTTTCCTATTTTTTAGCATCAAATCTTTATAATTATGAATGCAGAGTTAAATACATTTACAAGCTATTTTTGCTTAGTAGACCACGCTGTGGAATATATAATTACTGGCAAATCAAATTTCAAATTGTCGGATTTTGATTTATACAAAAAGCTGACATATAGGATTGTTAGTAACACATATTATATTCTTGAATTAGGGGGATTTGATGACGAACATCTAATTGAAGAATATAAAAAAGCAACCATAGAAAATGAGAAACTAGTTAGGGTCGATGATGTAATTGAAATGATAAACGAAAGAATGTTGCAATTATCACCGTCAGATAAATACATATACGCCAAGCGACTAATCACAACATTCAAACCCATATCATCAAAATTTGTTAGAGGATGCAAAAAGGATGATGTTTATTGTTTAAGTGAATTACATAATAATTTGATAAACAACAACTCGGATTTAAGAAGAAACGAACCTGAACAATACCTAAAAAATTGTTTTGATTTACTCAACGATTTTGCCACAAAATTTATGAATTTATGTAATGACTTTAATATTGATATAGATAAAATTCAAAACGAGTTAGGATTCATTTTAATTACAAACAATCCAAAATCAAATAACGGATTAACACCTCCAATTATTATAAGGTTGCTAACAAAGAAGCAATCAGACTTTCTTTACAAAGGACTAGTATCTGGTGCTTTTTTGCCAATAGATAAAACAGGATTAGATGAAAAAGCATTTTGCTATTTGTTTGGTGGAATTGGAAAGCCAACGGATTTAAAACCCTTGAAGTGGTTGAAAAATGTGCAATTACTAAGAGAGCTTTTGACAGCATTAAAGAACAGCGATATAAAACTGGCTGAAATGGAGCGAACAACACCAAAATACTTTATCAAAAAAAATGGGAAATGCATAAAATTGTCAAAAGCAAAACATGTAGAAAGTACAGACAGTGACATAATTGCAAATCTCATACAAAAAATAGCGACCTTATAACCTGCTGAAATAGAAGATGAGCGACCATATGCGACCATGTAGCGACCAGTTACATGGTCGCTTTTTCTTTTGATAATCAGATAATTACACTTATTTCTTTTAGTATTTTTGTTGAGTAATTAATTACAAAATAAAGGGCAAAGGAAAGTACACCCCGACCCTATTTTTTAAAATTCAACAAATTATCACAATGAAAAAAATAACGAATTTCAAAGAAACGGGAGTTACAAAAATTCCAGTTAGCGATTATCACGATTATTGCTCACCAGAAATCAACGAACGTCTAACTCGGATTGAAACAGCAAGTTTGAGTCAAAAAAATGTATTCACTTTTGATGAAGCGTGTCGGTTTACTGGGTTGAGCCGTTCACATCTATACAAGCTAACAAGTAGTCAACGGATACCCCACTACAAACCATTTAACAAACTAATCTATTTTGAACGTATACAACTTGAAAAATGGCTCTTGCAAAACAGGGTAACAACTATAGCCGAGATAGAGCAAGAGGCGGCTAACTACTTTAAAGAAAGGGAGGCGGCAAAATGATACTAACAGACTATTATCAAATGGTGAAGCTACCAGAACAAAAAAGTAAATTGAGATTAGATTGTAAGATGTCGACCAAAAGTTATCCAGAGTTTGAGATAATGAGAAATAAAAGCGGGGCATTCTTTTTCTACTTTGGAGATGTACCAGAGTGCTTTGGAGGCAACACTCATAGGAAGGCTGATAAAGCTATTACAAAAACAAAAAATATCAGTAGTGTGTATGTGCCAGATATTACACAAACCTATGGATTTGGAGACGTGAGAGGCACAAAAGATGCTTTGCTTTTTGCTTTCAGCAATAGCCACACCCAATTAGACGTGTTTGTTGCTCGTGGACAATTGAACAACATAAGACAGCTTTATATGCTTTTGGTGGACGGTGAATTGAACAATGAAATTCAGCAGATAAAGAAACAGGCAAGTACTGATTAAGTGGTCGACAATGTAGAATGAGAGAGGGAATTTTCCCTCTCTCTATATTAAGTTGTATTCTGCACACAATTCATGTGCAAAATCTATAAAACCATGTATGATAATGTAGACTTCAAAATAAAAAGTATTGATGTAGCGGGGGTTGATTTTCTTTCTCAAATACCGCTTCATTTTGATGTGACGGGCGAACATTGGTTTAATGGAGAAAATGTAGTTACAGGCAATTTAGATGGCTATAAAATATCTGTTAGTCGAAGTGGCGTGAATGTAAAGGATGGTAGTTTGTGTAAATATTTAGTAGGAGATAATTTTCAAACTCTAAATAGAAAAGATGTAAAGTTGGCAATAGAGAAATTAAGCGACACTCTTCAACTTCCATTTGATAGAGCAACTATAACAAGAATAGATGTTGCACAGAATTTCATTGTAAACCACCCTACGGCAGTATATTTTAATCATCTAGGCAATTGCCTTCAATACATACGGCTTGAACAACCCAATGGCTTGTATTTTACCAATCCCAAAGGGTTGTTGCTGTTTTATGACAAGACAAAAGAACAACGCTCCAAGGGTCATATAATACCTGAATTATATTGTGATAGAAACGTTTTGAGATATGAAATGAGACATAAAGCCAGATTAAAAGACACATTCAAAGTGGAACGTGTAACGGGTGCAATGCTGTATGAAGAGGCTTTTTACAAAGGCATTATTGACCGCTGGCAAAAGTCCTATGAGAATATTCAGAAAATAAATGATGTAACAATAAATTTTGAAGCAATGAAAGGGAAAAAAGAGTTTGATTTAATAGGTAGACTTTGTTTGATTCAACAACAAGGTGGTGAACTTGCAATGATTAAACAAATTGTAGAGGCTCAAAAAAAAGGAGAACTGACCAGAAGACAGGCAGATGAATTAAAGGCAGCTATAAGGTCGACATGTGAACTTAAAATGGACATTAATAAACGAAGTGATGTAATAGTTGAATTAGACAAAAAAGTCAGGGATGCAGTTAGGTTTTATTTGTAAATTTTGAGACATAAATAAATGACAAATTTACATTTTGGGATACTGTTACTTTCCTTAGGGAATATAACACTTTGAATTTTAAGAAACATAAAAATACCTCATTATCTATATAATAATTCATGTGTAAAATTGATGTAAATCTCATATTGACGAATTGCAAAGAAAATAAATTATTCTTCTAAGAACAACTGTTTTATTAAGCGTAGAACGATTTACATTTTAATAATCAATTATATTGCCAATGAATTAAAAAAAATATGTATTTTTGCTGTACAATAATTCAAATTATTGAATTTCAAAATAGAATGGAATAGCGTTAAGCTATTGTTTTGGGCATATAAAACGACCAATTTGCAATCCCCCAAAGACAATAAGTTCAACGCTCACGGTTTGCGTGGGCTTTGCTTATTGGGGGAAAGGTACTTGGTCGTACCTATATGCCGATGGAGTAATGACCCACGCATTTTTTTGCAAATTATTTAGAATAATATATTACCACTAAAAAGTCAAAGCAAATATTATAAACAAATTAAAATTATAAATTATGAAAAAGTTGCTCATATTGTTATTTATTGCATCTCTTGCCACAATTTCTTATGGTCAAGAAATTGATTCGCCAAATGAAAAACAGCAAGTTGTAGAAACAAACTTGTCAAAAAATTCAATGTGGATTAACTTGAAAAAATGGGTATCCTCAACATTTAAAGATTACAAATGTGTTGTAGATTTTGAAGACAAAGAAGCAGGGGTGATGAAATTAAAATGGAATAGTCCAATTAATGTAGATTGTTATAGCGGGAGAATGGGCTATTTAACTGGGATTGTCAATTCTTCACTTACTGTAGAAGTAAAAGATAATAAATATCGTTTTACAATTCCCAAAGCGAGCGTTCATATTACAACTGGCAGTATTGACATGAATCATTCAAGAACAGTTTTATTACTGATTGCCAAAGACTTAAAATTCGTGAAGTTAATTAGCGAGAACTACTTTAATAGTCAACTTGATTGGACAATGGATAGTAAGTTAGATGATATTATTTCTGCATATAATAAAGAATTAGATTCGATTCAAACAAGAAATGCAAAAGGAGAAGTAAATTCAGATTGGACGGAAAAATATGAACAAGTAAATTTTCTAACAAGTTTAAAGTCAAGCTATCTCAATTCTAATGAAATAATACGTCTTTCTTTAGAAATAGGAATGAAAGAAACAAATGATTTTTAATAATTTGATAAGACCTTTAAACCGCTTCGTTAATGCCGTTGCGATTTTTTGTAGTTAATGAAATTTATATCAGGTATTATCCAATATCCAATAATTAGGATTATCTTTGTACAAAATAAACCAACCAATAGCGACAATTAAAACGCTTTTTGACTACCAATTTGACTACTAAACAACTATTGATAAGTTTATTTCAATTGATTATCAAATAGATAACATTAAACCGGGCCTGTTTGGTTTTGACAGCAGGTAGAACTGATATGTAAGCATGTCGAGCATTGAGAAAGCGGCTCGTAAATCTCGGATCTCAAACAACTAACTGGCGAAAATAACTACGCTCTTGCTGCTTAATCGAATAGAGTAGATTAAACTTAATTCCGGTACAAGGTACTGGAACGAGACATTTCCCGGCGGCCGTCGCTTCGAGGCCAATGATCAGGAAATGCGGATAAATCGAAGATAGTCGCGCTTAGCCTTGGAGGCACGATGAAATAAAGAGGATAAGGCGCGGGTTGGTGGCTTTGGTCTTGCCCACGCACGAAAATCTAAGCGAAGATAAACATGTAGAAAGCTTATTATTTCCTTGTTTGGACGAGGGTTCGACTCCCTCCAGGTCCACAAAAACAAAAAAAAGGCGTATCTGAATTTGATACGCCTTCTTTGTTGTTATTCTCCAACTCCGTAAAATTTTCGACCTGGTTTAAAATCAATCAGAATTTGGTCAATTACCATATCCGGGTCGAGTGCATAAATCTTCAGACTATGCTTTCCGGCTGAAAAACGATAAGGCAATTTCAACACAGTCTGATTACGCAATACGTTTTCTTTCCAGGCATTGCTTCGTCCAATTGTATTGATATTGAATGTCTTTTGCATAACTCCGTCAATTGAAACAGCAATACGCTGATTATTTCCCCCATCAAGTGCATGGGTAGGTAGTAGATACAGAAAAACTGTTGCACTATCTGCCTTGGTGTTAAACAAATATTCGAGGCTTGGATTATCTGTAGCATTCTCACTAGGATTAATTCCAAATGGCTGCAAAACCATAGCCGATTGGCTATAACCCAAACCATTAATCTGTTGCCATTTCAGTGTTGAAGTTGTATAATTATTGCTGAACTCTGAAGCTTTCAATCGGATATAATCAATTGTCTTGTGGCTATTTGCCTGATTTTGTAAAGACGCCACTGAGTCACCTGATAGTCTTTGACTACCTGTTGTTGCATTGAATGCCGGTTTATTGAAAACTGACAATCTACGAGGCTCATAAGACATCATACCTTTCCATTTACCACCTAACAGTGAATCATTGTAGTAGCGGGTCATTTGTTGGATTTTAGCATAAGATAAAAGACTTTGTTCTTTTGCAGTTTCTGATTCTGGAAGATTGTAAGTAGTCAATGTATTTGCCAATTGACTGTTCAGCCATTTCTTATTCATGTCTGCAGCTCCACAAACCGGATACTTGATTAATTCAAAATAGGCATTTTTCAAATGCTCCGGAATATTCTTTTCAAGCGTCTCCACCTGATTCTCAATTTTCGAATATTGCTGTATGCGGGTGGTGATTTCATTCCCAAACTCAAACGGACTTAAGTCGGTATCTTTCGCCTTAGTCTCAGGTTCAGTTTGACTCCAACCCATAAACTCTGGTTTACGAATAAATGCCAGACGATAGTATTCATTCATAATATCTTTCATATACGTTGCATGTTCAGCACCAAATGTATTGCCAAGCCAGTTCTCCAAATGCTGAGAAATATTATCCCGTTTCACAGAATTGATATCCCACGCCATATCCAGGTAGAATTCAGTCAGATATTCAGCAGGCTTTATGTCACCCACATTCACAATCCACATTTTTCGTGCTCCATACGCCCAGGCTTTCTGCATTTCTGTCCAGATAAAGGAAGGTTGAGTAGTTGCCAACCACAAATAGTCATGCGGGCGCCCCCAGTACGAAAGATGATAATATACACCTGAGCCCCCCTTTCTTTTTTGTTCTTCGGCATTGCTCAGACGGGTTAAATAACCATAATTGTCGTCGCACCACAGAAGAGTCACATCCTCCGGGACTTTCAATCCGGCATTATAAGCATCAAGCACCTCTTTATATGGAATAAATATCTGCGGTACTTTCTCAACATTTTTATTTACATATTGACCTAATAGTTGACGTTGTGCAGCAAAAACATCTGTTAGCCCGGCGACTTGCTGCTGAACGTTTTTTGCACCTTCCATGGCTCCGTCGTGTATACCACGCATACCAACAGTATAAACATTCTCATAATTCGAGACTTCTTTCAATCGCTCGGACCAGTAATCTACTACTTTATCTTTATTCGTAAAGAAATTATATGCTCCATTGGTATCGTGATTCCATTCGCGGGGGTTACTGCGCATCATTGGTTCGCAATGTGAAGTACCTACAATTATGCCGAAACTATCAGCCATGGCTGCATTTCCCTTTACAAAGTAAAATGGCGTTGTACATTCATGCATAGCCGGCCAAATTGTATTTGCACGCAACCGAAGCAATAGTTCAAAAATCTTCGCATAGGTTTTAGGGCCAACTTCACCAAGTTTGGGGTCAAAGGTTTTTGATGACCAGGGCTTTAATCCCCAATCTTCATCGTTCAGGAATATACCACGATATTGCACGGATGGTCTTTGGTAAATCGGTTTGGGAATAGTAAGGGAAATTTCGCTTCGTTTTATTGGTTTTACATCAGCCCACCAGGTCCATGGTGAAACTCCTATCATACGTGACAATTCCAATATTCCATAAGCTGTTCCACGACGGTCACTGCCAATTACAACTAAAATATTAGCTGATTTCGTGCTTATCACTTGAATAGAAAAAGCTTCCCAACGTCCCTTTGTTGAGTCCGTACTGATTTTGTATTTTCGAATAACCTGATCAAGTAATTTACTTCTTCCAAGCGTTCCGGCAATTATTACATTTCCATTTTTCGGCAGATTGCCTTTAATTGCAAGTACCCGACCAGATATGTCTTGAATGTCATCCTGAAACATCGACACAACCTTCATTACCGATGGCTCTTCGGATTTGTCAATACAAAAAATCGATTGGGTATTGGCATTTGTAATTATAAAACTGTTTGCGGTTGAAGTGTTATCCGCAACACAATAATTTGCCATGGATATATAGCAGCATAGCAAAAAAGAAAAATGCAAAAGTGACGTTTTCATTATATTTATTTTTATATGCAAAAGTAACAATTTTTATGTTTGAAACAGTATGTTCAATTCTATCAAAGTCATATATTAAAATACTAAAAGCTATAAATGCGTACACAGGGCTCTAAGCTAATAAAAGCAGATTAAATCCTATCAAATGGGATTTATCGTGAAAACAAGTTAATAGAAGCAATAAATTCGTTAAAAACAAGTAATCTATTCGAGTACTGATTTATTAACCACTTATTTATGCACAAAAAAATCTATCTTTGTGTTCAAATATTTAGTTTTAGAATTTATACCATTAAAACATGAAACGCATCTTAAGTATTTCTCTGATTATCTTATCATTGTCAATCAGTTATGCATTAAATGCACAAACAAAAAAGGTTGCAAAGAAAACAAAAGCACCCATTTCATTAGACTCTTTAGTATTTAAAAAACTCACAAATCGTCTTGAGATTGGATACAACAATCCAGCACGATATGGCTCAAGCGCAAGAACAACCTATTTTAATGGAATTAAAGTAGGTCTAACTACTGAACTTCAAATGAAAAACAACTTCAGTTTACTTGCTGGAGTGCTTTATAATCTGGTTTACTCAGATGAATTGCAAATCGACCCAACCAAAGTCAATTATTTATCATACGGTCATTTTCTGAGTGTGCCAATTATGGCCACTTACAATTTCCCGGTCACTAAAGATCTGAAATTTATTGGATTTGCCGGACCGACACTTGGTTACGGCTTATCACAAGTCAGAAGTACTATTTCAACTGTTAGTACAATTAGCACAGCTTACACAGACTTATACAAGAGTTCTGTACTTAACAGACTAGACCTTCAGGTTGGTGTTGGTGCAGGAGTTCAGTTCAGAAAATATCAATTGAAAGCCGGTTACGACTACGGTTTACTAAATGTAAATAAATTGTCTGGCAACCTTTATCAAAAAGGTTGGTATGTTTCACTGTCAATCAATTTGTAAGCTATTCAGTAATGAAAACTGATGACTAAACTCTATCAGGGGGTTTAGTCATTTTGCTTTATAAATCAATTATTATAATGAGCTTTTGCAAATTATTGATTCACCGTATTATATAAATAAAATGCAACTTTACTCCATATTTCTCAATCACCCCATTATTTGTACCGACAGCAGGGTTTGTCCACAGGGCTCACTCTTTTTTGCATTAAAAGGTGATAATTTCAATGCAAATGCCTTTGCACTATCTGCTTTAGAAAAAGGTTGTTCGTATGCCGTAATCGACGAAGCAAAATATGCAATTGATGATCGCTTTATTCTGGTTGATGATGCTTTAGAAACATTACAGCAACTGTCAACTTATCATCGCAAGCAATTAGGAACGCGCATAATTGGCATCACCGGCACTAACGGAAAAACCACCACGAAAGAATTAATTGCCTCTGTATTAAAAGAAAAATACAACATTCTTTACACTCAGGGCAACCTGAACAATCATATTGGTGTTCCTCTTACCTTACTTCAATTGACTGCAGAGCATGAAATTGGAATTATTGAAATGGGCGCAAACCATCCGGGCGAAATTAAAATATTAGCAGAAATTGCATGCCCCGACTATGGTATTATTACCAATGTTGGCAAAGCACACCTTGAAGGATTTGGATCGTTTGAAGGCGTAAAAACGACAAAAGCTGAACTTTACAACTACATTATCAATCAGGGGAAAGCCATTTTTATCAACAAAGATAACGAGAACCTTGTAGAAATGGCTACAAATGCCGGCTTTGACATTGAACGTGGAAATGTAAGAGCTTACAGTCTTGATACAGAAAATTGGGAATGTTATATTCATGGACGAACATTAAGCTGCTCGCCTTTTCTTCAGATGGAATGTACAATCGATTTATTCGACAAGTTTGAAGTAAGCACGAAACTTGTAGGTTCCTATAATGCTGAGAATGTACTTGCAGCTGTAGCAATTGGTGAGTTTTTGGGATTAAAGAAAGAAGAAATCAAAAGTGGGTTGGAAAAATACACTCCACAAAATAACCGCTCTCAATTGACTGTTACAGAAAAAAACAAGTTGGTTGTTGACGCTTACAATGCAAATCCCACCAGTATGCAATCGGCAATTTTGAATTTTGCTCAAATGGAAGTAGAGGCAAAAACGCTGATTTTAGGAGATATGCTCGAATTGGGTGTACAAAGTGCCGAAGAACATCAGAACGTGATAAAACTCTTGCAACAAAATAACCTTGACAACGTTTTGTTGGTAGGAAAAGAATTTAAAAACACTCAAAATAACTATCGCTGTTTCAACGATGTAACTGAGTTACAAACGTACCTCGAACAAAACCCAATACAAAACAATTATGTTTTGATTAAGGGCTCACGCGGAATTAAACTCGAAAAAGTTTTGACAATACTTTAATAATTGAATTAGAATAAAGGATAAAAAGATTATGGATCGCAAAAAAAGAAACTTATTAATCATTGCTTCGGGAGTTATTTTAATTGCTGCTCTTGCAATTGCCGTGATTTATTATGTGCGAAAAGCCAATGAGAAAGATGTTGAGATGGCAGAAATGGTTGAAGCGATGAATTTCGAAAAAGAACAGGTTGAAAAAGAATTTAAGGACATGAGTAGTGAATTTGATGGCTACACATCAAACATTCACAATGATTCTTTAGTACAATTACTTCAAAATGAGAAAACTAAAGTACAGCAATTACTCGACGAATTACGTGTAACCAAATCGACCAACGCTAAGCGAATTGCTCAATTGAAACAAGAGCTTGCCACAGTTCGCAAGGTTATGATACAATATGTGAATCAAATTGACTCATTGAACACCGTCAATCATGTTTTAAAAACGGAAAATGTTGAAGTAAAAAGGAAATACCAGAATGAAACAGAGAAAGTGCAACAACTATCCAAAGAAAAAGCGGATTTACATCAGGTTGTAACACGAGCCTCTATTCTGGAGGTATCCAATTTTAGCATGACCCCTCTCAACAGCAAAGGAAAAAAGACAAGTTGGTTCACACAAACGGCTAATTTACAGTTCAATTACACAATTGCCAAGAATGTAACAGCTCAGCCCGGAGAGAAAACAATATACCTGAGAATTACAAGACCCGATGATGATGTATTGACCAAGAGTCCGAACAATGTTTTTGCCTACGAGAACAAGAATATTGCCTACTCCGCTTCCAAGAAATTCGAATACAATGGAGATGCCCTGACCGATGTTATTTATTGGAAAGTTGGTGAAATCTTGCCAAAAGGAACATATCGTGCAGAGTTTTTTGCCGACGGAAACAGAATAGGAAGTTTCACTTTTGTATTTGAAAAATAGAAACTAAAAATTGTTAGTAATGTCTCAATCCCATAAATTTACGAATGATGCTGAAGCAATCGCTTTCGATGTAAAACACCGGAATACGATTAAATTCAACATCTCGCGCTACGACACGGCGGTGAGTAAGGGAATGGCACGTTATAACAATGTGGAAGCAGCAAAAACCGAAGCCGCAGCCATTAAACGGGAAGTTCTTCAGAACTGGAATAAATACCTACTTCAATTTGAATCGGTTATAAGTGCCCGTGGCGTTAAAGTGCTTTGGGCAAAGGATGCTGCTGAAGCGACCTCTTTTATTGAAAAATTATTGGTCGAAAACAATGCTAAGTTATTAGTCAAGAGTAAATCGATGACCACCGAGGAAATTGAGCTGAATGAAACCGCCGAACGAATGGGCTGTGAATCAGTTGAAACAGATTTAGGTGAATTCATTGTTCAGGTTGCAGGCGAACGACCTTATCACATTGTTACTCCGGCTATGCACAAGTCGAAAGGTGATATCGCCAAACTTTTTAATGAGAAGTTTGGTACTCCGATTGATAGCACGCCTGAGGAAATGACAGAATATGTACGGCAAGTACTGCGCAAAAAATATACTACGGCTGAAGTTGGTGTTACCGGTGCAAATTTCCTGATAGCCGATATTGGCGGAATCTCAGTAACAGAAAATGAGGGGAATGGGTTGATGTCAACTGCATTTCCCAAACTACATATTGTCATTGCGGGAATTGAAAAAATAATTCCGGAGATGAAACAACTGGGACTTTTCTACCCTTTGCTGGCAGCCCACGGAACCGGACAACAAATTACGGCATACAATACCATTTTCACCGGACCACGAAAAACAAACGAAGTGGATGGGCCCGAAAAAATGGTGGTAATTTTGCTCGACAACGGACGAACAAATGTGTATGCCGACAATGAAGCATACGAATCACTGGCTTGTATACGCTGTGGAGCATGCTTGAATGGCTGTCCGGTTTATAAAACTATTGGCGGTTATACGTACGACACAACCTATAGCGGCCCTATCGGATCAGTATTAACCCCGTTTCTGCGTGGTTTCAAAGACTTTTCTCATTTAAGCTTTGCCTCTACGCTGTGCGGAAAATGTGTGGAAGTATGCCCGGTAAAAATACCGTTAACCGATATTTTACTATCGAACAGACGAAAAGCGGTAGAACAGAACTTGCGTCCGGGAGCTGAAAAGCTTTTGATGAAAGGCTTTAAATTAATGAGTTCAAAACGTATAGGTTTTGATTTATTTCCAAGCTTTTTGAAAAACAGCGGAACTTATCCGTTCAATTATATGGGCTGGGGACCAAAACGTTCCATGCCAACATTTGCTAAACAATCTTTTTCACAACAATACAAAAAGAAACAGGATTAATGTGTATTTTTACACAAAATTTCCAAAGCTCAATTTTATTTTTTCAAACGAAAACAAATATGAAACGAACAGCATTATTCTCTCTTATTCTATTTCTTGTTACAATTATCTATTCATCTTGCCGCGAAGATGTATATGCCGATTGGAAACTTCAAAATGAGCAATGGTATCAAAAACATAAAAATGATTCGGGATTTGTGCAAACAAGTAGCGGTTTATGTTATAAAGTAATCCATCAGGGCTACCAACGTAAACCTAATTCCAGCAGTTATATTATTGCAACTTACAAGGGAAAACTTATTGATGGTTCTACCTTTGATTCAGGAACAGAAGCCTATCTGGGAAAAGTTTCAGGATTGGTTCCCGGATTTCAGGAAGGGCTAAAGAAAATGAATGGTGGTGGATATTACATTTTTTATATTCCAAGCAAAATTGGATATGACACTGTAAGTACCAATGCTGCAATTCCACCTCATTCTAATTTAATTTTCGAAGTAGAATTAATTGATTCGTATTAATACATCAAAGAACGTAAATTAAAAACCGCGCCATGAAAAAGTTACTGCTGATTGCTTTTTGTTCGATTGCCGGTTTGGCTTTTGGAACTGAATATACAGTCAATACTGTACCCAATCCAATTACAACAAATGCTCATGCGTTTGTAAGTAATCCGGATGGGATATTGAAACAGGAAACTGTTGACAAATTGAACGTAATGATTGATTCGCTCCGCTCGCAAACGGGATCTGAAGTGGCTGTTGTTGTGCTAAACTCAATTGGTCAGGCCGATTATTTTAGTTTTGCCACTGATCTTTTTAAGCTTTGGGGAATTGGAAAAGAGAAGCAGGACAATGGTTTACTCGTGCTTTTTGTTCTTGACCAAAAGAAGGTGAAAATTGAAACAGGTTACGGTCTGGAAGGAGTTCTACCCGATGCCATTTGTGCCAGAATTCGTACTCAAACAATGAATCCCGAATTCAAAAAAGGGGATTATGATGCAGGATTATTGGCCGGGGTACAACGAATTAATTCAATTATACGCAAAGAACCTATCCAGGAAGAGGTTGTGGCACCAATTCCATGGAATCAGATTTTGCCGCTTGCCGGAGCTGTTTATATCATTCTTATTATATTGAGTTGGATTTGGATGAGTAATTCTATCCAAAAAGTAAAGACTAACACGAAGTTACCCAACAATATTGCACGCTTCAAAGCCTTAAAAACCGAAAAAGCAGGTATTATAAGCCTGTTCTCACTTATACTTCCTATTGTAGGATTTGCCGGCATACTTTTCTTCGCTCAGCCCATCTATTTGCTGTTGCTTATTCCGGTTCCATTTACTATTATTCCGGCAAATATATACGGACGAATCGTCATGACCAGAATCAGGCGCGAACCTATTCCGTGTAATGCCTGTGGTGGTAAAATGCATATTCTATCCGAAAAAGAAGAAGATGCCCATTTGAAACTGGCTCAGCAATTTGAAGAACAATTGCATGCTACCGATTACGATGTATTTGTATGCGACACATGTAAGAATGAGGCGATTTTCACGTTAGATAAACCAAGCGCTTACTCTGAATGTCCAAAGTGCGGAACAAAAGCATTTATTTTGAAAGACAAACGGACAATTGTGGCACCAACATATATCAGTGCAGGCACAGAACGAACAACATACCACTGCAAATTTTGCGGTTACGAAGAAAACGACAATCATAATATCCCACGTTTAACCCGAACAGGCGGTGCCATAGTAGGCGGAGCAGTTGCCGGAGGCCTTTTCAGTGGAGGAGGCGGTTTCGGAGGAGGCGGAAGCTTTGGAGGTGGCGGTGGCGGAAGCTTCGGCGGTGGCATGTCAGGCGGAGGAGGTTCCGGTGGTGGCTGGTAAATTACAGACAATAAATAAACATCAATAAACAAACATTTTTACAACAAAATAAAACACTACAACAATGAAAAAGAGCACTATTATTTTACTTTCAGTAATTGGATTAATTGCTGTATTAGTATTATGGGGAATGTCGGGATATAACAAATTAGTAACATTACAAGAAGGTGTAAACAGCCAATGGTCAAACGTTGAAAGTCAGTATCAACGTCGTTCGGATTTGATTCCGAATTTGGTTGCGACAGTTAAAGGATATGCAACACACGAAAGTTCAACCCTCGAAGGTGTTGTGGCTGCCCGTGCAAAAGCAACTCAGGTAACAATTGATCCGGCTAAACTTACACCTGAAAAATTACAGGAATATCAGGCTGCACAAGGTCAGGTTAGTTCTGCTTTGGGTAAATTGCTTATGATTACCGAAAATTATCCGGATTTGAAAGCCAACCAAAACTTTCTTGAATTGCAAGCACAACTGGAAGGAACTGAAAACCGCATTTCGGTTGAACGTAACCGTTTTAATGAAGTTGCACAAGGTTATAACACAACTATTCGTCGTTTCCCAACTGTGATACTATCCGGTATGTTTGGGTTCGATAAAAAACCATATTTCGAAGCTGAAAAAGGAACTGAAAAAGCGCCTGCAGTAAAATTCTAATATAATTCATCAAATGCTCAAAGGCTATTGGCGTCTTTAAGCATTTTTTATATAACAAAATTTATGTCAACAAACACATATACACCGGCTCCCGATCGTTATTCTAATTCTGTTGGTTTTCAAAACTGTGGACAAAGCGGTTTGAAATTGCCACGCATTTCGTTGGGGTTGTGGCACAACTTCGGCGATGTAGACGATGCCAACGAAGCATTGAAAATGATTGAATTCGCTTTCGATCATGGCATTACGCACTTTGATTTGGCCAATAACTACGGAACACCGTTTGGAAGTGCCGAAACGAATTTCGGAAACATGCTGAAAAAGCATTTTGCCGGTTACCGCGACGAGATGATTATCAGCTCCAAAGCCGGACACATCATGTGGGATGGCCCTTACGGCGATGGTGGATCGCGTAAATACATGATGGCAAGTTTGCACCAAAGCCTCAAACGCATGCAACTGGACTATGTGGATATTTTCTATTCGCACCGGTACGACCCAAACACACCATTGGAAGAAACAATGGGAGCCTTATCCGATATGGTAAAACAAGGCAAGGCGCTCTACGTTGGTATTTCGAAATATCCTGAAGATAAAGCTCGCGAAGCCTATCGGTTGTTGCGCGAAAACGGAACACCCTGCCTCATCAATCAGGATCGTTACAGCATTTTCACCCGCGATATCGAAAAATCGGTATTGCCGCTGGCAGCTGCAAACGGTGTTGGTACCATCATATTTTCGCCATTGGCACAGGGTATGCTCAGCGATAAATACCTGAACGGAATACCTGAAAACTCACGGGCTGCACACAGTTACGGTTTTTTACAGAAGAGTCAGTTGACACCCGAAAAAATAGCCAAAATCAGGGAGTTGAATACGATTGCCCAGCAACGTGGACAATCGTTGGCACAAATGGCCCTGGCATGGTGCCTCAGAACTTCAGCAGTAAATTCAGTAATAATTGGAACAAGTTCAGTTCAGCAATTGCAGGATAACATCGATGCGGTAAAGAATTTATCGTTTACCGACGAGGAACTCTGGAGAATAGGCGAACTGGGAGCATAGTTCTAGTTATGAGTTATGGTTATGAGAGGGTTTAAATTATATCTTCAATGAAAAGAGGAAAGAAAATATTAGTGCTAAGCTGCTTGCTTATCAGTTTTATGCTGGTTAGCTGCGACGACAGCTATATATCGTCTATTCCTGATTTTCCCGTTTGGCTACAATTGGACCTGACAAGCACCTACCCTACTTTTAGGAACTCATACAATAAATCCCTTACATTCGAAAAACCCATTATTGAAACCGACCGGGTTGGATATGGCGGAATTTTGGTTTATACCGGATTTGATGGACAATATTATGCGTTCGACATGAGTTGCCCGTATGAACACAAAGCCAAAATCAAGGTACACCCCAATGATATAGGACAAGCCATTTGCGATAGCTGCAAATCGGTTTACGATATTGGTTACGGCATTGGCAATCCTTCTTCCGGAAAATCAAAAGAAGTTCTCCGGCGATACAAAGCCAATTTATCGGGCGACATTCTAAGCATTACAAGATAAAAATAAAGGCTGACTCATTTTTTTGAGTCAGCCTTTATTGCTTTTATAAATCAACTATTAGCCCCTAAATCCCCTAAAGGGGACTTTGCATATTGCAACAGGGTATAATTTAAAGTTGGGCAAAACCTTGTTCCAAATCTGCTTTGATATCAGCAATATTTTCGATACCAACTGAGATACGAAGTGCTCCCGGGAATACACCAGCCGAGATTTTATCTTCGGGCGAAAGTTGTTCGTGGGTAGTTGCTGCCGGGTGAATAATCAACGACTTTGCATCACCTACGTTAGCCAGGTGGCTGATAAGTTTCAGACTGTCGATTAATTTATCCGCTTTTTCAGCTTCACCTTTCAGTTTGAACGAAAGTACACCACCGTATCCACGTTTCAGGTATTTGTTAGCCAATGCGTGGTAAGGGCTGCTTTTCAATCCCGGGTAGTTTACATATTCTACAGCCGGGTGATTTTCCAACCATTGAGCCAGTTCCAGCGCATTCTGAACATGACGTTCAACGCGCAACGAAAGTGTTTCCAATCCCTGCAACAACAGGAATGAGTTGAATGGGCTGATAGCATTACCCCAGTCGCGAAGACCTTCTACACGGGCACGAATGTTGAACGCAATGTTGCCAAACGGTCCGTCGAAACCAAATACATCCCAGAACACCAATCCGTGGTAACTGTCCGAAGGCTCGGTAAACGCAGGGAATTTACCATTGCCCCAGTTGAATTTACCACTATCCACAATGACACCACCCAACGAAGTTCCGTGTCCGCCAATCCATTTGGTAGCCGATTCCACAACAATGCTTGCACCGTGTTCCAACGGACGGAAGATAGCTCCACCGGCTCCGAAAGTATTATCGACAATTAATGGAATACCGTGTTTGTCGGCAACCGCAGCGATAGCTTCGAAATCAGGAATATTCAAATCGGGGTTACCGATAGTTTCCAGGTAAAGTGCTTTGGTGTTACCGTCAATCAGGGCTTCGAAAGTTTCCGGTTTATCGTCGGCAGTAAATTTCACATCAACACCGAGGCGTTTAAACTGATTTTTGAACTGATTGTAGGTACCTCCGTACAAGTGCGAAGTTGATACGAAATTATCTCCCGCAGCCAGAATATTATTCAGGGCAATGAACTGAGCCGATTGGCCCGATGAAGTTGCCAAAGCCGATACACCACCTTCGAGAGCAGCAATACGTTTTTCGAACACATCCGTTGTTGGGTTCATCAATCGGGTATAAATATTACCGAATTTACGCAGGGCGAACAAATCAGCACCGTCGGCTGCATCGTCGAAAACGTATGAACTTGTTTGATAAATGGGAACTGCACGCGCTTTGGTTGTTCCGTCTACTACCTGGCCTGCATGTACCTGCAGTGTTTCAAATTTATATTCTGACATAGGAATTCTATTTTATTTGATAATCTTACCCAAAGCTATCAGGCTTTGGATAAGATTGAATGAGTAATTTGGAAATTGTGAGTTATGAATTGTGCATTATGAATTATAATGGATATTCTTCAAATGCGTAAAGCAATGTTGACAAGTAACGTTCGCCGGTATCAGGAAGAAGCACTACGATATTTTTGCCTTTGTTTTCAGGACGTTGAGCCAACACAGTGGCGGCATAGGTAGCAGCTCCCGAAGAGATACCAACCAACAGGCCTTCTTGTTGTGCCAACTGACGTGAAGTAAGGATAGCCTGATCGTTGCTTACCTGAAGCACTTCATCCACTACACTACCATCGTAGTTTTTAGGAATAAATCCGGCTCCGATACCCTGAATTTTATGAGGACCGGGAGCACCACCCGAAAGTACTGGAGAATCGGCAGGCTCTACAGCTACGATTTTTACGTTCGGATTTTTTTCCTTCAAATAAGCACCAACACCGCTTACAGTACCACCTGTACCTACTCCGGCAACAAAAATATCTACTTTACCATCGGTATCGTTCCATACTTCAGGACCTGTGGTTGCATAGTGTACTTTGGGATTCGAAGCATTTTCAAACTGTTGTGGAATGTATGAGTTAGGATTTTCTTCGTGAAGTTCCAATGCACGTGCAATAGCACCTTTCATTCCGTTAGCACCCGGTGTCAATACAAGGTTTGCACCCAATGCTTTCAATAAGTTACGACGTTCAACGCTCATGGTTTCGGGCATTGTAAGCGTCAGTTTATAGCCTTTAATAGATGCTACAAGCGCCAAACCAATTCCGGTATTTCCGCTGGTAGGTTCAATAATTTCAGTTCCGGCTTTCAAAATTCCGGCTGCTTCGGCATCTTCAACCATCGCCAAAGCGATACGTTCTTTTACGCAACCAGCAGGGTTGAACGATTCAAGTTTTGCAATTACATTGGCTTCAAGGCCTTTGTTTGCACTATAATTCGAGAGTTGTACGAGTGGAGTGTTTCCAATTAATTCGGTAAGACTTTTTGCAATTTTTGCCATAACAATATGTTTTAAATGAGTTTGTAATTTTATAATGCAAAGATAAGGGGTATTTCAATATCCCGCAATCGCATTGATAGGGCATTTTTACTACCATGTTTATGGTATTAAGTACTATAACTGAACGAAACAAGCAGCAAAAATAAGCCGTTTTAATATAATACATGTTATAAAACATGGTTTTTAACGGGCTTGTTTCAAAATCTATTTATTAATTTTGTGGCTGACCTTTCAAGATTAACTTGTTTAATTCAGTACGTATTGCTTTTGTATGCAGCTGTTTAATTGTTTACAACCCCGGGGAATTCCCGTTTCGGCCTCCTACATACTTTCACCCTGCTCTCCCTACGACGGGAGAAGCTACACACATCCCATCATCTTGGAGACTTTACCCCGCCCTGCACACACCTCTTTCAGACGGCAGGATACGGGGACAATTTAATCTGAGTCTGAAAAATAGCGGACAAAGTGAAAGTCCGTTATCTGTTCTTAGTTTTACAAAATTACAAAAAATAAAAATGAATAACATACATAATCAAAGTATTCCTGTGGAAGTACTCACACAAGTGAATGCGAAAATTGCGGAAGCAATTGGGTTGTTGAAACCTTATACTTTAACGCTGACTCCGGAAGACCGGAAGAATATGTTGAAGTTGGGTGATAAATCAAGTAGCTTTGTTGACAAAGCATTTGAAAACACCAAAACAAATCCTGAATTTATTCCGGCATTTCTTACAGCTTCTGATTTTGAGATTGATATTACAGATTCTAAAAACCTGATTGGTTCTGCATCTTTGGCCACTCAATTGCTTAATGCTATTGACGATACCATGATGGTAGCCGGAAGCGAAGCATATTATGCTGCCTTATATTATTACAGCAGTGTGCAACAAGCTGCAGGAATGAATATTCCGGGTGCAAAAGCAATTTACGAAGAATTGAAAAAACGATTCCCAAGTAAAAGCCGCAGTACAGATTCTGCAGATTCTGCCGCAGCAAAATAACAGGTATGACTGAACGTCCGAAACGTGGAATTACTAAGCCGATTCAGCAATGAATCGGCTTTTATATGAAATGACCTTCCGAAGCTCGACAGAGACATAAAAAGGGTCTCGGATAGGGTAAATAAGGTCTCTGGACAGGTAAATTAGGTCATTCAATATGTAATTAAGTGCTCGCATGGGGTAATTTACGAGTCGGAAGACGTAAAAAAGGTGTCGGAAGACGTTCTGAAGGTCGATGTTGGAGTGAGAAAAGTCTTGAGAGGGGTAAATTGGTTGAAATTAGTGGGGTTAGGTATGTTAAGTGTGAAAATAAAGGGTTATATTTGCAGAGAGAAAAATAAAATATATCATACTATGTTAGACCAATCTTTTTCTGTAGATAATTTCAAAATAATTTTTGAAGAAGAGAACCGCAAAGGTGCTTTGGATAAAAAGTTCTTTTCTATTGAGTACTATGAATTGGCCCAGAAGCTAATAAATATAAGGTCTGAGATAAAAGCATATCCAATTAGGAAAGTAACCGATGATGGCTATAAAGAACTATTGGATGATAGGGATAAATTGATTGAGCAAAAAGAGGCTACTTTATATGCCAATCTTATTGAATATAGTAGTAATGTCAATAACAATACTTTCTCAATAATACTAACACCATTTAAAATTAATGAGACTGATCCATATGAAAAGGTGAAATATAAAATTCAGAAAAATAATGCACCTTTATTTTTTGCAATGAAGCAACTCCAACGCAATATTAACAGAACTTTTGATGTAAAACAATCCAACCGTTACCTTATAGTCGAACAGATAAAATCGATTTTACAAGATAATCTGCCAAAGTATGTTGTAAGAACAGATATAGAAGGTTTTTATGAAAATGTACCTCAAGAAAAATTGTTAAGCTTGATAAATGATAATCAGTTATTATCTCCAAAATCAAAATTGCTAATTGAAAATATAATATATCAATATAACACCTTTACCAAGCAAAATAAATTAAAGAAATGTGATCGAAAAGGTATTCCAAGAGGTGCTGGAGTGAGCGCATTTCTTGCTGAATTATATATGAAAGAGATAGACAAGAAGATTAAAGATATTGATGATATTGCATATTATTGCAGATATGTTGACGATATGTTTGCTGTGTTTAAACCTATTAGTTCTAAGGATTCATTAGACTATTATCTAAATAAGATTGAGGAGATTGTAAATTATTATGGAATGGCTTTAAAAAAAGATCCAAATCCATTATATAACAAATCATTTGAATGTAATCTTTTTGAAACGACTTATACACATTCGATAAACTTTTTAGGGTATAAATTTATTGTTGCTAAAACACCAGTGGCAGGTAAATCCCTTAAAGAATTCAAAATTAATCTTTCTGATAATCGAAAAGAAAGTTATAAGAGAAAAATTGAAGCTACATTAAACGAATTTAAAAAAGATAAAATTTGGAACTATAATGAGGCACATAAATTACTTATTCACAGATTGAACTATTTGACAAAGAATACCAAACTAGAGCATCCAAAGAAGGGCTTAATCGGCATTTATTATTCAAATAGTTTGCTTGATAAAGACTGTCAATGTCTTTATGATTTGAATAATACCTTAGCTAGTCGAATTGATGCAATAATTATTGATGAGCCACTAAAAACGAGGCTTAAACGATTTGATTTTGTAAGAGGATTTAATGATAAGTTGTTTTTTAATATGAAAGCAAATTCAAATCCAAAGAAAAAATGTAAAAAGGGACACAAAGATATTCCTGATTTAAGGACGGATGCGGAAAAATCAAAGAGAGCTTTCAATAATTTCGAAAAAATCACATCGGCTTGGAAACAATGAAAAAGAAACAAATTAAATATACTATGGCTAGAGCATTATTGTCTGACACTTTGCCATATGAAATTCCGTTGACGTTTTCTAATCGTCATTTTTATCAGTTTGTAAATGAATTTAATATTCAATTCGTAAATGATAAGAGTAATACTCAAAGTATAACCTGCAATTTGTCTGACAATACATTTGAAATAATACTAAAACTGCTCTTTGGCACAAGCAAACCTTTAATGGGGAAAAAGATAAATATAGATGACAAAATGCATAGAAGGGTTCCTTTCGTTTTTAACATAGCACATAAAGCGAATAGATTTAGGGAATTGGCTATACCACACCCTAAAAGTCAATTAGAATTAGTCGCGTTTTATGATGTTTATAAAGAGCTTATTTTATACTATTCTAACATAAGTTCATTCTCAATTAGGAAGCCTGATAAAATTGCAAAATTTATATATCAGAATGATAATCTTCATAAAATGAATTTAGGAGATGAAGATGATGCTATTGAAAGCTCCGATAGAGAGTATGAAAACTTAAAAACATTTTTCACATATAGCCAATATCCCCATATTTATAAGTTTTACGAAGACTATAGATACCATCGCGCTGAAAAGAAATACGATAAACTTTTTAAATTTGATATCTCTAAGTGCTTTGACAGTATATATACGCACTCAATAGGTTGGGCAGTAAATTCTAAAGAATATGCAAAAGAGTATTGTAGTTCCAATGCAGCTGAATTTGGGAATCGATTTGATAAATTTATGCAGAATACTAACTACGGTGAAACAAATGGAATTGTTATTGGACCGGAGTTCTCAAGAGTGTTTGCTGAGATAATATTACAAAAAATTGATAAGACAGTTGAACAAAGACTTAAAACTCGTAAAGAAAACAAACTAACATTTAAGCGAGATTATGAGATATTTCGTTATGTTGATGATTACTTTGTTTTCTATAATGATGATAAAGTAAAAGAGGATATATTAACCGAATATGAGCTGTTGTTGAAAACATATAAAATGTCAATTAGTGAGTCGAAGTCAATACATTATGTAAAACCTTTAATCACAGAACTGACAATCGCTAAAGATAAAATTACAGATTTAATTGACAATGAGATCTTTTTGAAAATCGAAAAAAAGGATTCTAAAGAAAGAATTTGCGATTTTCAAATAAATTGTAATTCGAAGTCTCTGATTACGAAATTTAAAACTATAATTAAAGAATCAAATGTTGAATATAAAGATGTAATGAATTTTACTTTATATCTTTATATAAAAAAGTCAAACAAAGTATTAGTCGATATGAAACCTATGTAGATGGATTAGAAAAAATTAGACATGAAAGTTCTTTTTTAGCGGATATAAAGCCTTTTACAACTGAAGAAATACAAAAAAAAATCAGGCAAGAAGATCAGTTTAATAAATATATGTGGGATTTGCTAGACTTTGTATTTTTCATTTATTCGGTCAATCCAAGAGTTTCCTTTACGGTAAAACTTTGTCATATATTATCAAAGATTCTACTTACTTATAAACAAAAAATACAATTTAAAGGGAGTACCGAAAAAATAGCTAGATTTACAGAACAATCAAAAGAATTAGTGTTTAAAAAAATATCAGATGAGATTGTTTTTACTTTTGAAAGACGTAAATTAGATAAATACATTCAAGTCGAAAGTCTTTATTTGTTGATAGCCCTTGCAGAGTTGGGTGAGCAATTTAGATTGACAGAAGAGCAGTTAAAACAATACTTCAATTTAAAATTAGATAAAGATGAGAATAAATTGATTTTTCAAGCGGATATTAATTATTTTGTAGTTACAGTATTACTTTTCTACATAAAAAATGATAAAGCTTATTTGCCAATAAAAAAGGCGATTAAACTAAAAATTATTGACTTGTTTAAAGCTGAGGAAAGGATTGATAAAAGAAGTAGTAAAGCCGAAAATGTATTACTACTGTTTGATATCGTTGTTTGTCCTTACTTAGATGCTAAATTTAAGAGAGAAGTACTTATAATATTTGGTGTAACTAGTGTAAAAGAACAAAATATCATATTTAATTTCAAAAAAAATCAGAAATATTGGTTTACTAAGTGGAATAATTTTAATTTTGCAAAGGAATTAGAAGCTAAAATTGCAAATGAACTAGCATATTAAGAATATTGGGTAACGCACCAATCAAATATTTACAAGATTAAGCAATTTATCTTGTCACACACAAGCGTGCCAATGGCTTTTCTCAATCTCCGTAACTGGATTTCTAGTGAAAAGGAAAATAGCTGAAATGATTGGTCAGCTATTTTTTCATTATATTTCATCTAAAATTATGCTTTATATCAAATATATACATTCTATGTGTTTGGGCAAAGCATATAGTTTATAGGTTCATCAAAAGTAATGCAGATGTCCTTCCTACTATTTCAAATTCATCCCACCCTCACCGGCACCCCTGTCCGCAGCGATTCGTCCATAGCCTGCATCACCGCCACCGTTTTGATACCTTCACGTAAATCGGGGTATGCCGTTTCGCCGGAAGTGAGGCAATCGGCAAAATATTCGTAGTAGTTCTGGTACTCACCCGCATGGTGCGATTTTCCTTCGAAGCGGAAGAAATGTTTCAACTTATGGTCGAAGGTGATGAGTTTTTCTTCGCCGGTTTTGGTGGTAATGGCATAGCGCAAATCCATGTAATCGCCCTGACTGCAGCCTTCGGTGCCGCGCAAAATACAACTCATCTCGCTGTCGCGCACGGTTGGTTGTACCGGTCCCGAATACACACCACTCACCCGGGCAATGCGTCCGTCGGCGGCTTTAAAAATAAAATGCATGGTGTCCTGATTTTGCAACCCTCCTGCCCTACCGTTCGGGCTCAACATGCCGTAACCCATCACTTCCACAATGTCGGGCATATACCAGCGCACCAAATCCACCGGATGGCTCAGTCCGCCATACAGCCATTTAAACGAATTCTCCAACGACCAGCCTTTGCCCAAAAACCAGCGATGATCGGCATGATAATAGGCCTCCACAGTTACCAGTTCGCCAATTTCACCGGCCAGGTAATCGGCGCGCTGGCGTTTCATGGGTTCGAAAAAGCGGCTGCTTTGCCCCACAAAAACACGCTTTCCGGTGGCTGCGCTCAGGTCAATCAATTCCTGCGCTTTGCTCAGGTCGTCGATAAGCGGCTTTGTACAAACAACATGTTTGCCCGCTTCCAGAGCCATTTTGATATGCTGGGCGTGAAACTTATCGGGCGTATAAATGCCGATAACATCAATCTCAGGGTCTTCGAGCAAATCCTGATAGCGGGTTGTATAGTTATGGAAATCAAATTCCTTGGCGCGTTTCTTACACAGGTCTTCATTCAAATCGCAGATTTTGTGTAGCGTCCACTTGTCGCTTTGCAGCGCTGCCGACATGGTGCTGCGACCTTCACCAAGTCCTAGTATTCCGAGTTTGTACATAGTTTCCTTTTTTTCAATGATAGACACCGGACGTATCGTTTTTGTACTCTAAGAAACATAAAATTCACAGTTTTGTTTATCAGTGGAAGTGTATTTGCTTATTCTTACCTATCTTTGCATGAATTTTCAAAAAACACGATGGGAGATATACGTAAATTAGCAAGTCAAACCGTTCTGTACGGAGGCAGCACCGTTTTGGCACGTTTGGTCAATTACCTGCTTGTACCTATTCAAACAACCATTTTTGCACCCAAAGAGTACGGTGTTGTTGGTGAAATGTATGCTTATGTGGCATTCCTGATAGTGGTACTTACCTTTGGTATGGAAACAGCTTTTTTCCGTTTCTACGATAAAAAGGACGAAGAAAAAAGCGCTGTCGTGTATGGCAGTGCGTTGAAGTCGTTGCTTGTCATTGCTATTCTTTTTGTGGTGGCAATAAACTTTTTTGCACAACCCATAGCCACGCATATCCGCTATGCCGATCATCCCGAGTATATCGTATGGTTCTCGTTTCTGATTGCTATCGACGCCATCACCACCATACCTTTTGCGCGTTTGCGTGCGCTCAACCGCCCAAAATTGTTCTCGATGCTGAAAATCGGTAACGTTTTCGTTTGCTTTTTGCTGAATATCGTATTCCTGTATGTTTTCCCGTACATGCAGCAACATCAAATCATGGTTCCAATCATGTCAGTTCTATACAACCCGGCTATTGGTGTTGGCTATATTTTTATTGCAAACCTGATTGCCTCAGCGCTAACCTTACTGGCATTGTTTATTGTATTGCCTTACAAACGGACTCCTTTTGATGTTCGGGTGTGGAAAAAAATGATGGCGTATGCGATACCATTGCTTATTTTCGGTCTGGCGGGTAATATCAACGAAACCTTCGACCGTATTTTACTCAAATGGCTTTCGCCCGTGGGTGTTGCTTCTGCTCAGGTGGGTATTTATTCGGCCTGCTATAAAATCTCCATCTTTATGACTATCGTTATTCAGGGCTTTAAATATGCTGCCGAGCCGTTTTTCTTTGCACATGCCAAGGAGTCCGATTCGCGCGATATTTATGCTGATGTGATGAAGTACTTTGTCATTATCTGTTCGTTTATATTTCTGGCAGTAATGGTGTATATTGACATAGTGAAATACATGGTAGGATACCGGTACTGGGAGGGGCTGAAAGTGGTACCTATTCTGTTGCTTGCCAATATGTCGCTCGGGATTTTCTACAACCTGAGCATTTGGTATAAACTAACCGACAAAACCCGTTTTGGCGCTTATCTTTCTATTATTGGGGCTATCGTAACACTGACACTCAACATTACATTAATTCCCATTATGGGCTATATGGGATCGGCGTGGGCTACCTTTGCGTGCTATAGCTCGATGATGGTAATTTCATACTTCATCGGTCAAAAACATTACCGTGTACCTTATCAGCTATCACGCATTTTGATGTATATCGGATTGAGTATCGGCTTGTGGGCCGTGGGAACACTTATTCCAATTCATAACCATTGGCTAAAGCTGCTGCCTGCAACCGCATTAGTGGGCATCTATGTAGCCGTAGTTCTCCGAAAAGAACCTGTTTTTGCCCGTTTGCTAAAGCGATAATTAAATCTCGCTCAACTCCAGCCAACGCATTGTTTTTTCGTCAATCAGGTCGTTGAGTTCGGCGTGGCGTTGCGAAGCTTTTATAATATCGTCGCTTGTAAGCGTACCCGAAGCCAGTTGATTTTCAATATCGGCTTTTTCGGTTTCCAATTCAGGAATGTCTTTTTCCAAAGCTTCAAATTCCTGCTTTTCCTTAAAGCTCAATTTGCGTTTTTCGGCAACAGAAGGCTTTGTATCCTGACTCTTGGCTCTTGGTTCCTGGCTCTTGGTTTTCAAATCTTGCTTTTTCTTCTCATCCCGTTCCATTTCTTCCTGCAGTTCGTTCCACTCACGGAAGTCGGTATAATTACCCGGAAAATCTTTCAACTCGGCATCTCCTTTAAACACCATCAGGTGATCAACCACTTTATCCATAAAATAACGGTCGTGACTCACCACTATCACACAGCCTTTAAACGATTGCAGGTATTCTTCCAACACGTTCAGCGTTACAATATCCAAATCGTTGGTTGGCTCATCGAGTACTAAAAAGTTTGGATTTCGCATTAGCACAGTGCAAAGGTGCAAGCGTCGACGCTCACCCCCACTCAGTTTGTACACGTAGTTGTGCTGTGTTTCGGGGGTAAACAGGAAATGTTGCAGAAATTGCGAAGCGGACATTTTCTTACCGTTGCCCAGATTCACTTCTTCAGCAATATCCTGAACCACATCGAGCACCTTCATTTGCTCATCGAATGCCAACCCATCCTGACTGTAATAACCAAACACTACTGTTTCGCCAATATCAAACGAACCACTGTCAGGCTTTACCTCGCCCAACAGCATTTTCAGGAAGGTTGATTTGCCCGTTCCGTTCTTACCCACAATACCCATCTTCTCGAAACGGGCAAAATTGTAATAGAAATTGTCAAGAATTTTCAAATCACCATAGGCTTTCGAAACATATTTAGCCTCAAAAATCTTAGAACCAAGATAGCTTGCTTTTACGTCCAGTTGCACCGAGGCATTGTTACGACGTTGTTTGGCCCGTTCTTCAATTTCGTAAAAACTCTCCTGACGCGATTTAGCCTTGTGAGCGCGAGCTTGTGGCTGGCGGCGCATCCATTCCAGTTCTTTTTTATACAAATTGACTGTTCGTTCACTTTCCGAGTTCCAGTTCTCTATTCGCTCCTGACGTTTTTCCAGATAATAAGAATAGTTACCGCTGTATTGAAACAAACCTTGATGGTCAATTTCCATGATATGGGTACAAACACGGTCGAGGAAATAACGGTCGTGAGTAACCATAAGCAAAGCCATGCTCGAACGTTTCAGAAAATCTTCGAGCCATTCCACCATTTCAAGGTCGAGGTGGTTGGTAGGTTCATCGAGTATCAACAAGTCCGGCTCAGAAATCAGTACGTTGGCCAAAGCCACACGCTTGAGTTGCCCACCTGAGAGTTCTCCAATTAATTGCTCAAAGTTGGTAATTTTCAGCTTTCCCAAAATTTGTTTGATGCGCGTTTCGTAGTCCCAGGCCTTATGAAGATCCATTTCAGCCAGAATTTGATCCAACCCGACGTGATTTTCCGACATCATGCAATGCTCATAGGCTGCAATGGTTCGCACGGCTTCGTTATCAGAGCGTAAACAGGCATCAATCACAGACAGTTCCTTGGGAAAATCGGGATTTTGATCGAGATAACCAACCCGCAAATCGCGACGAAACGAGATCGTTCCTCCCTGATAATCTTCATTTCCGGCAATGATGTTGAGCAAAGTGGTTTTTCCGGTTCCGTTTTTGGCAATGAGTGCCACGCGTTGGTTGTCGGCAATGCCGAAAGATATATTTTCGAAAAGCAGATTATCTCCAAACGATTTGGTAAGATTTTCTACTTGTAGGTAACTGGCCATATACTTAAAAATTTTGCACAAAGATACGGCTTTTTATCGAAAGGATTTTCTATCTTTGCTCGTCTAAAGTATTTAATGAAATAAACATTCATCATAAAAAATACAAGTATGAAAAGTATTAAAGGAACAGAAACAGAAAAGAATTTGCTGAAATCTTTCGCAGGTGAAAGCCAGGCACGTAATCGCTACACATTTTTTGCTAAAACTGCTAAGGCAGAAGGTTTTGAACAAATTGCAGCTATTTTTCTGGAAACAGCTGAGCAGGAAAAACAACATGCTAAGAAATTTTTCAGTTACCTGGAAGGTGGAATGGTTGAAATTACCGCCTCGTATCCGGCTGGTGTAATTGGAACTACAGCCGAAAATTTAAAAGAGGCTGCTGATGGTGAAAACGAAGAATGGACAGATTTATATCCTCATTTTGCTGATGTAGCAGAAGCTGAAGGTTTTGCGAACATTGCTGCTGCATGGCGTAAAATTGCTGCCGTAGAAGCTCAGCATGAAAAACGTTATCGTAAATTACAAGCGCGTGTTGAAGCTGGAACGGTTTTCTCACGCGAAGAAGAAACAACCTGGCAATGTCGCGAATGTGGTCACGTTCACGTTGGCAAAGAAGCGCCCAAAGCTTGCCCAACCTGTGCACACCCACAAGCGTATTTCGAAGTTGAAAAACAGAACTACTAAATCAATGCATAATTCAGAATTAAAGCAACCATTATTCTTGTGAGAATAATGGTTGCTTTGTTTCATGCTTTTCCGTACTTTTGTTCGACAATAATTATGCATTATGAATTCTGAATTGTTGATTACTTCCGACGGCTCGCACACATTATTTGTGCCCGAAATAGATGAGTGTTATCATTCGTCGCACGGAGCCATTCAGGAATCGCGGCATATTTTTATTGAAGCGGGTTTAAAGCAATGTGCAAAATCAGAGCTAAAGGTTTTGGAAATTGGCTTTGGAACAGGATTAAATGCATTTCTAACCTTGATTGAAGCGGAGAAAGCACATACGCAAATCCATTATACAAGTTTGGAGCTTTTCCCTGTTGAAATTGAAAAAGCGCTGCAATTGAATTATGCCGATGGATATTCAACGGAGTTTAGAAATTACTTCGAACAACTTCAAACATCGCCATGGAATACTATCGTACAAATAAGTCCGTATTTCTCGTTGGAAAAAGTTGAAACTGATTTTACAACATTCGAATTGAATAACAAATATGACGTGATTTACTTCGATGCATTTTCTCCCGAAAAACAACCTGAAATGTGGTCTCAGGAACAATTCGAGAAAATAGCCAAACAATGCAATCCCGGTGCTATTCTGACAACCTATTGTGCCAAAGGCATTGTTCGGAGAGCCATGCAGGCTGCAGGCTTCCAGGTGGAACGCTTGCCCGGCCCTCCCGGTAAAAGGGAAATTCTGAGAGGAACTTTTCAATAAAAACAAACGATGAAAAAATACTGGGCTTTTTATATTCCCTATCTGCTGTTTGTACTGATGGTTACAGTACTCCTTTTGTGCAACTCAAAGCCTGATTTGCACCTATGGATTACATCGTTTAACTCACCCGGAGCTGATATTTTCTTTCATTATTACACCTACGTTGGCGATTGGATTCCCTATCTCATTATTGCCGGATTGTTGTTTTATCGCTACCGAATGGCTCTTTTCGTGCTTATAGCACAACTTACAACAGGTTTAATATCGATTATCATAAAACAAACATGGAACGAACCACGCCCTGTTTTATATTTCAAGCAACATTTTCCGGACGTTCAACTTCATCAAATTATCGGTGAACATCTGAATAAAGTTCACAGTTTCCCATCCGGACATACAATTACAGCCTTTGCTCTATTTATGGCATTAGCTTTTTACACAAAAAAACCTACAGTTCATTTCCTCTATTTTATATTAGCTGCACTGGTTGGATATTCCCGCATTTATCTTTCCCAACACTTTGCATTGGATGTGCTTGTTGGTTCATTTATCGGTGTTTCTGTAACTATTCTTTGTAAATATTACTTCGAGAAATATCCTTTGAGTTGGGCAGATGGCTCATTACGAGATGCTTTTTCAAGAAAATGAACCTGATACGCTTGCAGATTTAAATAAAAGGTGTATCTTTGCACACTCAAAATCAAACGTGTAGTTTTGTGATGTGTGCAAGGCTAAGTTTGTATTTTAAAACGTTTGTTATTAATATATTATTATGTATTTAACTTCTGAAATTAAGAAAGAAATCTTCGGTAAACACGGAAAGTCTAACACTGACACTGGCTCATCTGAAGGCCAAATTGCATTGTTTTCATACCGTATCAACCATTTGACTGAACACTTGAAGTCAAACAAAAAAGATTATAGTACAGAACGCGCCCTTGTAATTTTGGTAGGAAAACGTCGTCGTCTTTTAAATTATTTGAAAGATAACGATATTTCACGTTACCGTGCAATTATCAAAGAATTGGGTATCAGAAAGTAATTCTGGCTTTCAAGACTTTAAAAAAGGCGTTTCAAAAGCTATTTTGAAATGCCTTTTCTTTTGTTCCAAACATCTGCAGCAATATTGTTTGGCTAATTAATAAAAAAATCTCACAACCGCTCAAGGTCGGAATTATTCAGATTATGCAAAAACCGTCTATCCCCAAAGGAACCCGCGATTTTACGCCTCAGGAAATGGCTAATCGCAATTACATATTCAACACCATCAAAGATGTTTTCCGTCTGTATGGTTTCCAACAGATTGAAACACCTGCTATGGAAAACCTGTCGACTTTGATGGGAAAATACGGCGATGAAGGTGATAAATTGCTGTTTAAAATCCTGAATTCAGGCGATTACATGAATGGCCTGAACGATGAAGAATTACTTGGACGAAACAGTGTTAAGCTGACCAATAAAATTTCCGAAAAAGGTTTGCGTTACGACCTTACTGTGCCTTTTGCTCGTTTCGTAGTGCAAAACCGCGACAAGATTTCGTTTCCATTCAAACGCTACCAAATTCAACCCGTTTGGCGTGCCGACCGACCTCAAAAAGGTCGTTATCGGGAGTTTTACCAATGCGATGTAGATGTTGTCGGGAGCGATTCACTCTTGAACGAACTGGAACTGATTCAGATAGTTGACGAAGTATATCGCCGGTTGAAAATCAATGTTGTTATCAAAATCAACAACCGAAAAATTCTGTCCGGCATTGCCGAAATCATTGGCGAAGCCGAGAAAATTACGGATATTACCGTTGCCATTGATAAAATGGACAAGATCGGATTGGAGAAAGTAAACGAAGAAATTGCTTCGAAAAGTATTTCGGAGGAAGCCATTGCGAAACTACAACCAATTTTGAAACTGAGCGGAACGAATGCAGAGAAACTCATTGAACTCAAAACGGTTTTGGCAAGTTCTGAGATTGGCCTAAAAGGTGTTTCGGAACTCGAAACTATTTTCGGACTTTGTGACGCCATGAAAGTGGAAACGAAAATTGACCTCGATTTGACTTTAGCGCGCGGACTAAACTACTACACCGGAGCTATTTTCGAAGTAAAAGCACTGGACGTGGAAATGGGCAGTATTACCGGCGGTGGACGCTACGACAACCTGACAGGCGTGTTTGGCATGGAAGGCGTTTCGGGCGTGGGAATCTCGTTTGGTGCCGACCGCATTTACGATGTATTGAATCAATTGGAACTTTACCCTGAAACATCATTGGAAAATACCCGGATTCTGTTCGTCAGCTTTGGCGAGAAAGAACTGATGTATTGTTTGCCCTGGTTGAGCGCTCTGCGTTCAAACGGCGTAAATGCTGAAATATATCCCGAACCTGCTAAGATGAAAAAACAAATGACCTACGCCGACAATAAACGCATTCCATTTGTAGCTATAGTAGGTGAAACGGAAATGAACGACGGCAAAGTAATGCTAAAGAATATGAAGAGCGGAGAACAAGGATTAGTTACTGTGAAAGAACTGATTGAGAAACTCAAATAAAGCATAAATTTTAAACAGAAAGGCCGGAAGTAACCTAACTTCCGGCCTTTCTTATTTTATACAAAGTCACTATTTTTTGTTATCAAGCACTTCACTAATTTGAGCAGCCAAATCCAATAAATGTGCTTTTGTCGCACCTGTAGAAGTAGCAAGTGCTTTAGCGATATCCGCTTTCAGCGAAAGTAAATGAATACGGGCAATACCACTGGCATCCGATGTATTTCGCACTACTCCGGTAGAAGTCGTTGAACTAACCATACCGGCAAGTGCATCCACATAAGCCTTTTGAAGGTTGCGTCTGTAAATATCAATTGGCTTACTGGCCGCCAATTCCGACCAGATACTTTTTTTCAAATCGTCCAGCATTTGAAACGGTGTGTAGGCCTGAGCTCCATTATAAGCCTCATTTTGAAGCATCTTATCAAAGGTATATTTACTTATTAATCGTCCCAAAACACCCTTTTGAGGAAAACCAATCATACTCACCGGATCAACTCCCACCTTTTGGATAAGATCTTTGTTGATTAACCATGTTGGTGTTGTAAACAGGTATTGAGTCAAAAATGCCATCGCTTCTTTCTGAGTTGCTGCCGGAACATACTCGTAAACAACTCCGCTTTGCTCAACTGTTTTTGGGGTTGTATAAATTCCAGCAATATTTCTGGACACATGAATAGCATAACGGGTAAATTGTGTCACAACTTCTGAATACATTTCCCGTGTATTCGTATAATCTTTATCCGCCTCTTTGGTCCAATCCAGTAAATTTGGCAATATACGTTGAAGATTTTTTATGCCATACGCGTTAGCTTTCATCGCGTTATCTCCCAAATCTTCGCTCTGGTTACGCGGATCATTTCCATCGCTTTCAGTGCCAAAAGTCAAGCGTTTGTCGGAAGCCAGTTTTTCCATTATCCATTTGTTAGACATTGATACTTCCTCCTGAGGTGTTTTATATTGAGGCATCCATTTATACCCCCATTCAATTGCCCAATCATCATACACTCCGATTCGGGGAAATAATCCCGCACTTTTAATGTTGTCTTCAGGTTGCGCCACATAATTAAAACGTGCATAATCCATAATAGAAGGTGTGTGACCATTGGCTTCCACCCAGGCTTTGTCGCGAAGTTTTTCAACAGCAATAGTGCATGAGGAACCAAAGTTATGGCGCAAACCAAGTGTGTGACCAACTTCATGCGACGAAACAAAACGAATAAGTTGTCCCATCAACTCGTCACTATAGTGAACTCTTCGAGCTGCAGTATCTACAGCTGCCGTTTGAATAAAGTACCAGTTATGTAGCAATTCCATTACATTGTGATACCAATTGATATGCGTTTCGATAATTTCACCACTGCGTGGATCGTGAACATGAGGTCCGCTGGCATTGGCAATGTCGGATGGTTTATAAACAATGGCCGAATGTCGGGCATCATCAATACTCCAGGTAGAATCTTTAGGTGCTTCGAGCGCATAAATGGCATTTTTAAAGCCTGCTTTCTCAAATGCTTTCTGCCAATCGTTCACACCCATAATCAGATAAGGAACCCATTTTTTAGGAGTTGCCGGATCAATATAAAACACAATCGGCTTTTTAGGTTCAACAAGCTCACCACGTTTATATTTTTCAACATCTTCGTCTTTTGGTTCAAGTTTCCAACGCGTAATTAACGATACACGTTCAACTCCTTGCGGATTCTTATCAAAATCGGTATAACTTGTTGTAAAATAGCCAACACGCGGGTCGTAATAACGCCCTTTCATTGGAACTTTAGGCAACAGAACGATCGAACTATTCAATTCATAAGTAAGCGGTTCGCTGCTTACATCATTTGGTGATTGTGGCTTGGGAGAATAGGTTTTCAAAGCCCTTATTTCCAGATTGAGTGGATAAGCCTTGATTGTATCAATATAACTCCGGTCTGTAAACAGATTGCCCAGCGATAAGGCCTTTTTTACCCAATCATCAAAAAACAACACGGTATTATCGCTGTTTACAAAATCAGTAACTTCAATCACCGAATTTTGCTTTTTCGAAACCGAATCTTTTTTATAGGCTTTTACGTCAAACGAAGCCATGATAGGTTGCAAATTCGAGTTCTGTACCGAAAAATACATACCCAGAGAATCCTGCGAACGTTCGGAATAGGAAATCGACTTAATGAATATTTTATCGGATGGAGCTTTCTCAAAACGGATTACATTTTCACCAATCTGGTCGCCGGCATAGCCCAAAAAACCTTTGCGACTTTGAGCAGCCGATTTTGCTATACGGTTTACAACTAACAAATCGCGACCTAACAATGAATCGGGAATTTCGAAATAATACTTATTATCCAATTTATGCACAGAAAAAAATCCAACAGAAGTTTTGGCTTTCTTTGTAATAACCTGCGCATAAGGCTTTGGCGCTTTAGCATCAGAGGGTTTATCCACCGTTGCTTCTTTTTTTACAGGTTTCTTTTTCTTAAAGAATAAAAATCCTGCTTGTGCTTCAGTGCTAAAGTTCAAGCACAACAGAACTGTTAGAAATAAACTGATTTTTCTCATTTGAATCGATTTTGAATTTGTAGAGTAAATGGATTGTTATTAAAACATGCAAATTAACACAGATATTTTAGAATAACAATGCAGAAATGTGATAATTATTCTTAAAATCCATTATATTCTACATTTTCACCGACAACCTCACATAAAAAGAGTGTCGGCAAATAATTATCGACACCCTTTTTGATGGAATTTTATATCAGGCCAGCAAATGAACTGCTTTGGAAAAAACATGATTAAACGAGCGGTTAACTTCTTCCATGTTTATGCCCAAACCAGTTGGAAATGGATTTTCGTGCGTATATGCATATGAAAAATCCTGTAAATCAATATGTGTTGAAGCTGTATCGGTTCCCAGGGCTTCCACAACGCCCTGATAGGGAATTACGGTATCGCGGGTCAATGATATTCCGCTAATGCGATTTCCAAGTCTTTTGAAAAACGACTCCCGTTCCTCTTTGTTTCGTTCGGGAGAAATCATGCTGTAAAACGATTCAAAACCCTTATCAATGACCGACTTTAATTTTGCTTCAACCGCAAAATCGGTCATATAATATTCGAATAAACGTTTAAAGGCCTGTTTATCCATAATAGAGCGCGACTCACCAAACATAGAACTGAAAATACCACCACCGCAAAACATAAAGAGCTTTGAGTTGGAGAAAAGCCCCGAAGGATTTGTCATCATGGTAATTTGCGACAGAAAAGCGCCAATAGAATACGAGAAAATATCGATTTGAGTATCTTCTTTGAACAGTGAATGGGTTCCTTGTTTAATATCCGCGGCCAATTGTGATAAGTCGCTCATACTTTGTCGACCCGAGCTATAGAATCGTATTGGATTCTCACTTATTCGCTCGCTAAAGGCCACATTGGCAAAACTCAACGAACGATCCTCACCGTAGATATTTCTTCTCGACTCCAGAATTGGTTTCAAAGCCCGTGGATTCGACCATGTCTGCGGCGAACGATTCATATGAAAGGCAATGGGGAATAAAATTACAGGTTTTCCCGTATTTTTGCACAGATACTCTGCCCAACAAAGGTACTTATTCCAGAATCGTTCGTTCAATCCATGAATAAGCAAAATCGCTTTATCGGTTTTCTTTACTCCTTTTGGTACAAAAACCGGATATTCAAACTCCATGTTTTCAGCAATTTGCCTGTCAATCGAATTGACGATGCCGCTTCTTTCATCTCCTGAAAAAGCCTGGCTCTTAAATGGAAAGAACCGGATATCAATTCCGGATTCTTCAATACGGGTGTTTACGCCCAATTGAAATTGTGCATTTAGTTCTGGTTGTCGTTGCTCGTAATTCATACTTTAGGTGTCAATTAATTTCGAATGCAAAGGAAACACATACTTTAACCGTTTCCAATTTACTGGTGAATAGACCCGTTGTATGGGATGATTTGGGGATATTTGGGATATAAGTTTCAATAATGGGGTGAAAGATGAAGCAGCGGGGACCAAGTTGTTTGTTTGTTTGAGTAGAATAATATACTTTTGTGAGTCATTTTTTGTAACCGCCAAAATCATGAACACAAAGATTCCAGCTTACATGTACGAAAAAGGCAATATCATCCGACTGATATTGTTTACTGCCATCTTTGCCCTTCTGTTTATCAACATCTTCAAACCTTTCGGTTCGCGGGAGTGGTATAAAATCTCAGACTTCAAATTCTTCGTTTTTGCCAGCCTGATTGTTTTGGTAGGCATGCTGGTAGTAGTTATCAGCCGCATGATAATGCTTGCATACGCCAAAAAGAATACAATCACATACTTAAAATATGGTGTTTGGGTACTGGCTGAAATACTCGCCATGTCGATGTTCTACGCTTTGTTTACGAAGTTTATTCCTCAGGAAAATGCAAATCGTGATTTCCTTCAGATTTACTACGATTCAACCTTGCATGCAGCGCTTATTCTTTTGCTGCCATATGCCATTCTCTGGTTGTATTTTGCACTAAAAGAGAAGAATACGCTACTTCAGAAAATAAATCTGGAAGAGAAAATAGCTGAAGTTCCGAAGAGAAACCTCATTGCATTTCTCGACGAAAAAGGCGAGTTTAAAATATCAATTGTATTAGAGAATCTGCTTTATGTTGATTCTGCCGACAATTATGCTACGATTCATTATCTGAACAAATCGAAGTTATCCCATTTTCTCATTCGCAACTCGCTGAAGTGGATGGAAGAAAATCTCACCAAAGACAGCCCGCTGGTTCGTTGTCATCGTTCATACATTGTCAATCTCGACAAGGTAAAGGTACTCCGCAAAACCAAAGATGGTATTTTTCTCGAACTGGATGCCATCAACACATCGGACATTCCTGTTTCCAAAACCTACTACGAAAGGGTTATGGCAAAGTTCTCGCAATATTCTGTCTAGTTATTTGATCAAACAACCAATTGATAATACCTCATTATCATGAATCTTACAAAACTTTTTAATCAGAAACCCTACAAAATTGGGATTGCTCTGAGTGGTGGTGGCATCAAAGGATTGTGTCATGCCGGCGTACTGAAAGCACTTGAAGAGCATGGAATTAAACCCGATATTATTTCAGGTGTCAGCTCAGGTTCTGTTGTAGGGGCATTGTATGCCGATGGCTATACCCCCGACGAAATTGCAAAATTGTTTGAAGATATCAGCTTCCGACGCATGACAAAGATCCAGATTCCCGATGGAGGTTTCTTTCGCATCGATGCCTTCCAGCGATTTATGTCCAAAAACCTACGGGCAAAAACCTTTGAAGAACTGAAAATTCCGTTACGCGTAGTAGCCACTGACCTCGACAAAGGACAAAGTGTAACATTCACGTCAGGGAAACTCCTCGACCCGATTATTGCATCCTGCAGCATTCCGGTATTGTTTAGCCCTAAAATTATCGATGGCGTACATTATGTGGATGGTGGCGTTTTAAAAAACTTTCCTGTATCGACCATCCGAAATGAGTGCGACAAAGTGATAGGTATCAATGCCAGCCCATTGGTAGCTGATAAATACAAACCCAGCATTTTAAATGTTGCTGCACGGTCGTATAACTTCATGTTTAAAGCCAACATCCTGCACGACAAGGAACTTTGCGATTTACTGATTGAACCTGTTGATATGGGAAACTACGAAACATTCGACGTGGATAAAGGACGTGAGATTTTTGAGCTTGGATATCGCACAACTTCACAAATGCTCGAAAACAAATTAGACGTTTCGCGTGTTTAATGTGTCGTGTGTATTGCAATCAATACAAAAGTGTGCATGTTTAATCTTTTTTTGATTACTTTTGTACCCCGTAAATAACTATAAAAAACAATCAATTTATGTTTCCAGTATCAGAACGTTTGGCGGCCCTTTCTCCTTCGGAAACGCTTGCCATGTCTCAAAAAAGCAACGAGTTAAAAGCTCAGGGCTTTGACGTAATTAACCTCAGTGTCGGTGAACCTGACTTTAATACACCTGACCATGTTAAAGAAGCTGCCAAGCAAGCTGTGGATAATAACTTTTCGTTTTATTCACCGGTTCCCGGTTATCCTGCATTGCGCAACGCTATTTGCGCCAAGTTGAAATCCGAAAACGGATTAGACTATAAACCGGAAGAAATTGTATGTTCTAACGGAGCTAAACAATCTGTTTGTAATGTAATTATGGCTATTATCAGCAAAGGCGACGAAGTAATTGTTCCCGCTCCTTACTGGGTTAGCTATCCCGAAATGGTGAAAATTGCCGATGGTACCACTGTAGAAGTGTACGCAGGCATTGAGCAGGATTTCAAAATTACACCGGCTCAACTGGAAGCAGCTATCACTCCAAAATCGAAAGCTATTATCCTTTGCTCACCTTCCAACCCAACCGGAAGCGTTTACAGTAAAGAAGAATTAAAAGGATTGGCTGATGTATTGGCTAAATACCCAAATATCATTATCTTATCTGACGAAATTTACGAACATATCAACTATCTTGGCAAACACGAAAGTATTGCTCAGTTCGAAAGTGTTCGCGACCGCGTAGTAATTATCAACGGTGTTTCTAAAGGTTATGCTATGACCGGATGGCGTTTGGGCTGGATTGCAGCTCCAAAATGGATTGCTTCTGCTTGTAATACGCTGCAGGGTCAATATACTTCAGGTCCATGTTCAATCACTCAGAAAGCTGCTGAGGCTGCTTATACCGGCGACCAAAGTTGCATTGAAACAATGCGTGTGGCTTTCGAACGTCGTAAAAACCTTGTTGTAGGATTAGCCCGCGAAATTCCGGGATTGATCACTAACGACCCTCAGGGTGCATTTTATATTTTTCCGGACTGTAGTTCTTTCTTCGGAAAATCATACAATGGAAAAGTAATCAATAATTCAGGCGATTTAGCTATGTATTTATTGGAAGAAGGTCACGTAGCTTGCGTAGGTGGTGGTGCTTTTGGTGCTCCTAACTGCATTCGTATGTCATATGCAACTTCTGATGAAAATCTGGTGAAAGCATTTGGCTGGATTAAAGAAGCACTTGCTAAGTTGGCTTAATAAGCTATATCAATTATATAAATTGTCAGGGCATTACCGGTTTCGGTTAATGCCCTGATTTGTTTTGGTAAGCGCACCTGCTTTGGGAGCAGGGGGTCGTTATAAGAATCTCACTAAAGAGATAATTGCAAAATCAACTATTGCAAAATTGGTCAATCTCTTGTTATTTGTATAACTTGAAATTTGTTTGAATCTTTATTTTTAATTATACATACTGATTGCTTCCAAAAGCATTCTGTGGAATAATCAACTGCCCCTAAAATTAATCCAATACAAAAGTCAACAGTTGAATCAGCTATTTCTCCCAACGAATCTAAATCCAATTCACTTGGTTCAGGATTAATTTGAGGATGTGTATGCCATTCTCCCAGATATCTCAATTTACCACCAGAATTAGCAACTTCCATATCAATGAACATTTCTATGTAATTATTATCAGCTCTGAAATAGAGATATTCATGAATTGCTTTAGAACCTCCATTGCTTACTTTTTCTACATAAATTGTTTCTTCAAAAATATAACCTAACATGACACCACCAGTCTCAACAACTCCATATGTCTCAATTTCTGATTGGAACATATGAAGCGCTTGGCTACTAAAGATTATTTTTTCTATTTGCATATATTGCAGTCTTTGTGCTTTTTTAGATTTTGCATTTCCCAAGTAAATGGGTCTTTAGCTACAGAGCCATAAGGTCCATGCCAATAAAATTGTTTGTTTAGTAACTGAGGGTAAATAGATTTTTCTCCTTTAAGTAAACACTGTAATGAAATGCGAGCTACTTGCAATGAAATTTCCTTTGTATCTATTTCAGAACCGGGTAATGCAGGACTTGAGCAACTACCATATTCTGGCTTCAATTCATTAAGCCTAATATCTTCCTTCGGCTTTGGCAAATAGTCGGCAGTTTCTAAACTGAGACATCGTAGGCAAGCACTATGTGAATCCACAACTTGTATTGAGCCTGAAAATGCACCCAGGGAAGCTCTAGCAAAAATAAATGGTATATTGAAGTTCTTTATATAATAATCGTTAATAAGATATTCTACTGAATCTTCAGCAGTCATTACAATACATAAGTCGCTTTCTTTCAATGAAGCTTCCAAAAAACCAGTGTCGTTTAACACATCGATTCTATATGAATTGACTGTTATATTCGGATTTGATCTGAGAATCAATTGTTTTACGACATCTGTTTTCGGCTCGCCAATATAAAACAAATCAGCAGCATGCCTTATGGAGTTGCCAATCTCAAATGTGTCCATATCAAACAAATTGAAATGGCCAATCCCGTTTTTTGCCAACGATTTAGCAACTTCGCTACCGATAGCTCCTAATCCTATAATAGTTACTCTTTTGCGTTGCAATATTTTGTCATCAAATATATCTTTTGTTCTCAAATACAGCTCATTCTCAATAATCCTTGAGATATAATATATTGGTTGATGAACAGTAATTTGGTTTCCTTCAGTTTGAGTTCTAATTTTAAAGAAATGCCATTCTTTATCTTCACTTGGTAAATACAAGGCAATATTCTTGATAGATTCTCCTTCAAGAATATTTTCATGTAAATAATTCGCATATAAATTTACTACATCCTGACCTGTTAGTGTTGGTAAAAGCATTTTTAGAGTAATGCCTTCTTCTAAAACGTACCACTTGAATATCTCCTGCCCTATATTCAATTTGAATGTTGATTCAGATAAAATATTTGACTCCAATATATAATGGAATGGTTTAAACTGTGTCAGTAAGAATTGCCCAGATTTAACATTAGTAGGGAGTAATATTTTTTTAGGAATAAGTACCTGCCCTTTATGTGCCATATGAGCTGGATATTCTTCAATAATATCTTCTCTTTTAAATCCTTCTGGAGAATGTGCTGAGATTAGCCAGTTTTGAGCTCGTCTTAATGCCCAACCAATATTATGTTCTTCTTTTTTCCAGAATTTCTGCTCAAAAAGGCACATTTTACCATCTGTATATTGATTACCTTTTCCAAACAAAGTTGGTTGTATCGGACTAAGTATTTTTCCGGTATCGTCAACAATAAAATTACATGCGATTACTGCTGGTGGTGCAAACGGATATTTAGTTGGAAAAACTATCTGTACTTTTTGTTTTTGTTTTTCGCCAAATGTCAATTCTCCCAAAGCAACTACTCTACCGCTGGCTTGATCTGGAATTATTAATTGAAATAATTTAAAATCACCCATCAAACCTCTTTGTAAAGTGCCAATTTCACTTTCAAAGAGGTTCTTAAACGATGGATGTTTATGCCATTCATGTGTTTCCATTATGCAAAGCCTTTGTCTCTATCAGGTTTTACACTTTTTTTAAAGAATCGAAGCGTTTCTCCATTTGCAATTCCAACTTCTTCAATTGTAAGATTAAAATCTGATACAGGAGTCCCATCTTCACGACGTAGCTCACGACCTTCGGCTTCAATCTTCAAATGGGCTAAAGTTTTGTTTACAACAACTAGAATCTTTTGATTTGAGTTATACTCTTCTGTGAAAACCAGATCGTTTTCAATTAAGACCTTTATGGTCAACTTTTTTTCTTTTACAGAATCTTTGTTCATAAATTTAAAATTATAAGTTAGACATTAATTTATGTTGCAAAGAAAATACTTCATCGCGAAATGGAACTTCGCGATGAAAAAAATAACATTATTGATATCTTTTTAAGATCTTTTCGGCAATTGACCTTAAATTATCAATAACAACTTGAGGAGAGAGCACTTTAACTTTACCTCCATAACCAAGTATTTTTTCATAGAATTCCCAAGATGGCTTTACCCTGACTGAAATACGAAATTCATTTTCGTCATCAATAAGTATTTTCTGGGTAAGGTGAATAGGAAGCGTTTTGAGATAGTAGCCTTGTAAACCATTAAACGACATAATTACATCTAAAGGTTCTAAATCGGGGACAGTAATTCCAAATGAATATGCAAAATGCTCATTGAAGTCAAATTCAGTAGGAATAAATTTAGTTTCTAAAATCGTTAGTCTTTTTATCCTATCCAAAGCATAGGTTTTTATTTTGTCATTTAATGGTGTCTTGCCTATGACATACCATCTGTGTCTGTCTTCCTTCAATAAATAAGGTGCGACTTGCTTACAAAAGGGTGCTTTATCGCAAAACTTTTGATATTCAATTTCAATCAGCGAATTAGAATTTATTGCTTTGACTATTTGTGGTATTAGTTCACTGCCTGTTACTTTGGGAGTAGTTTCTGTCTGAACAATAAGTCTCGCTTGTTCTTTGGTTGAAATTCCTTTTCGAATATTAACTGCATCCAACACTTTTTCTATAGCATTAGAGAAATCTTCAAAGACCTCGTAATCTTTATATTGGTTTATAGCTTTAGCGTAGAACATTAATGCATTTATGTCGCTTTCTTTCAAGCCAAATGCCTTTATAGTATAATTTTTGTCTTTATAAAAATATGCTTTTTTTGAGTGGTTATAATCTATGGGCGCATTATAACCAAGAAGTGAATCATATCTCATCGCATTAATATCCTCATTAATCATTTTTTTAGAAACATTAATCGATAATTCACGTTCAATAATTTCTTTCAGTTCATTTGTTTTTACAAAATCTCTTCTGCATAGTTCACGATCAATTACTTGATATCTTCCAAATGGATATTTTGATATTGCCATATTTACTATTTATTATATTCTAAGGTGTGTATATAAAAAATACTTTACGATACATTATTTCTGGGTTAGAATGATTTCTTTAAGTATGAATTGATTATGAATATCAAATAAATCAACTTTTAAAACCACTCATTTCTTCTTATTTTACTCAAAACATTAACTTCATTCACCCACCTGTAAAAAGTTAGAAACATCATTTATCTCTCGTTCATCTCCTCCCAGTCCACTTCAAAACTCATCGGAGACCATTTTAAAAACACACTCCTATCATTTTAAAACTCATCGGAGATCAGTCGACCAACTCATCGGAGACGAGTTGCCGAAGTCATCGGAGAGTAGTTGGACAAGTCATCGGGGAGCGTTTTTTAAACGCACGATAATGAATTTAAAAACCGTCGGAGAGTAAAGCTTACGGCAAAAGAAAACCGGAAATAATATGCTACCTGTTACGTTCACGCTCATATTACTTCCGGCATTCGGTTATCTATATGTTTACTGATTATAATTTTTCGAACTTGAGATTGTTTATCATTTCGCGAACATCGATACCCGGACGATATGTAACCTTCACATTGGTAAGCATTGCTTGATGAAATTTGTCTTCTGTTTCGGCACCTTCGCTCTTGATATTAATCTGGAACGTACCAAAATCTCCAAAACGAACAATCTTGCCATCTTTCAGGTGTCGGTTCAGAATTTTTGTCAGGTCGTTCAAAACCGCCAATACATCACTGTCGCTCACTGTGGTAGAGTTTTCAGCAATTTCCCGACTAATTTGTTTCAATGTAATGTCGCCGGTACTTTTTGTTTGAGCGTAAAACTTTTTAGGTGCATTGGGGTCACCCGGATTGCCCTTGGGGGCTAATACATACTTAACAGCCATAATAAATTATTTTTAAGATTTATATTTATTTTTCTCAACAAGAAAAAAGTATGACTTCACTCGTTGAGTGCAACAGGTCTATTCACAAGTTTGCTCCAAACTCAAACACAATTAACTAAATGACGTGACAAATATAAGCTGTTAATCTTAAATATGCAAGATTTTATCCTACCTTTTTTTAATGTTTTACAACATGTATTTTAAGCAAATATACAGGAAAGCAGTTGGGAAAGCAGATTGCAGGCGGTTTAAAGCGACTCCAGTTTACGAAGAAACTCGCGGCCGGTGGCAAAAGTAGTTTTTTTGAGAATGCGATGGAAAGTTACCCGAAGGCTATTCGGTGTTTTATCTATCACACTTGAGATTTCATCAATTGACATTTTAAGCGACAGATAACCACAGAATATCAGATCGTTATTCGAAAATTCAGGGTACAACTTCTTTAGCTGCTCCATCCGTTCATCCGGAATTACCACAACCTGATTTTTCTTTTTAATCTTATTATCGACAATGCTTTCAGCCATATCTTCGATAAGAATTTCATCGAGCATCTTTCTACCCGGTTTATTCAGATAAGGCCTTAACCGTTGTGCTTCGCGCCTGAATGCTTGCGATAGTTCAAACATATAGACCTCGCTTGCCGGCTTCTTTTCCGAAAATTGAAGAAAGATATAGTGAGGATTGTCGGGAAACAGGCAACTATACAAATCCACACAGGCTATGGTTCTATCGAATCGCCGGATAAGAATTTCCTGGTTCACAGGCGCCGTGCTATGAGCTATGAGCTTTATCATTTCGATAGCACGATGTGAATCAATGATCATGTTTCGAATATTTTGCTTATCGAAAATAAAATCTTCTTTGGTAGTTGCCCTGAAAAAATGAATGGCCTCCTGATTTACTTCGTGAATAACTCCGTTGGGGTCTATTACCAACGCACAAACGGGCAACCACTCGAAAATGGTCGTCATCAATTGTTGGTAGGTAGGTTTATTTTCGAAATTATCTGAGGTCATTTTTTACTGGAAAATAGAATATCCAAAACTATTTTAGACAAAAACGGAGTGAAACAACCTGCTTCACTCCGATTTATACATTTTTTATTCAGAATGAATTAGAATCCGCGGATAGCTTCAATGCCGGGAAGCACTTTACCTTCCATATATTCAAGCATTGCTCCACCACCGGTAGAAACATAACTCACTTTATCAGCCAAATTATTTTTATTGATTGCAGCCACTGAATCACCACCACCAATAAGCGAGAATGCACCATTAGCTGTTGCTGTAGCTACAGCGTGAGCGATGGCAGTTGTTCCTTTTGCGAATTTTTCCATTTCGAAAACACCCATTGGACCATTCCAAAGAACTGTTTTAGAGCTAGCAATTACTTCGCTGAAAGTAGCAATTGTTTCGTCAGCAATATCCAATCCCATCCAACCGGCAGGAGTTTCGTTGGTTTTAGAAACATTGGTTTCGGCATCAGCAGCAAATTTATCAGCATTTACAGCATCAGTTGGGATGTAAACATTTACACCTTTTGCTTTTGCTTTATTCAGAATTTCAAGAGCCAAATCCAGTTTATCGGCTTCGCAAAGTGAGTTTCCTATTTCACCACCCAACGCTTTGATAAAAGTATAAGTCATACCACCACCAATAATAAGGTTCTGAACACGGTCAAGCAGGTTTTCGATAATCATAATCTTATCAGAAACTTTAGCACCACCCATGATAGCTGTAAACGGAGCCTGAGCTTCTTTCAACACTTTATCCATGGCGATAAGCTCGCTGTTGATAAGGAAACCAAACATTTTGTTTTCAGGAGCGAAGAACTGTGCAATAACAGCAGTAGAACCGTGAGCACGGTGAGCTGTACCAAATGCATCGTTTACATATACGTCAGCATAACCAGCCAGTTTCTTAGCAAATTCCAGTTGTTTTGCTTTCAATGCTTTTTTAGCGTCTTTCTTTTCTTCGTCAGTAGCAAATTCACCACGTGGTTTACCTTCTTCTTCTTCGTAAAAACGAAGGTTTTCCAGCAACAAAATCTCGCCGGCTTTCAACGCTGCAGCCTGAGCATCAGCATTTACACAATCTTCAGCAAATTGAATTTTTTGACCAACACGTTCTTCAACAGCAGAAATAATTTGTTTCAATGAAAATTTAGGATCCGGATTTTGTTTTGGACGACCCATGTGAGACATCAAAATTACTGAGCCACCATCTGCCAAAATCTTTTTGATTGTCAACAATGCACCACGAATACGGGTATCGTCGCTTACAGCACCAGTTTCTTTGTTCAAAGGAACATTAAAGTCCACACGAACGATTGCCTTTTTTCCGGCAAAATTAAATTTGTCAATAGTTTGCATAACTTATTTATTTGAAAGTTTGATAATTCTCTGATTTACAACAAAAAGTAAAATCTTCAATTCAGGAACAATTTGAATTAATTCAGCTAAACAATTTCTTGTTTCGAACTGTTACTTTTCGGGTGCAAAGGTACGAAAAAAGTTACAAAATATAATTGAATTCTTCCTTTCTATTTTTTTATAATGGAAGGAAATTTCTATCCAAAAATAATAAAGAAATTTTTCTTTAATCAATATATAATTGTATCTTTGTGTCGATTTTTAAAAACAGCTAATTCGAACTTAAAAAATAAAAATTATTATGTCAAAAGTAACCGTAGTAGGTGCCGGAAATGTAGGCGCTACATGTGCAAATGTTCTTGCATTTAATGAAGTAGCAGACGAAGTTGTAATGCTTGATGTGAAAGAAGGTATAGCAGAAGGTAAAGCATTGGATATGCTTCAAACAGCTTCTTTGTTGGGTTTTGATTCTAAGATTGTTGGTTGCACCAACGATTATGCTCAAACAGCCAATTCAGATGTTGTAGTTATCACTTCTGGTATTCCACGCAAACCGGGTATGACTCGCGAAGAGTTGATCGGTGTAAATGCAGGCATTGTAAAAAGTGTTGCTGAAAACATTTTGAAATTTTCGCCAAATGCAATTATCGTTGTAGTAAGTAACCCTATGGATACAATGACTTACCTTGCATTTAAATCATTAGGCCTTCCAAAAAACAAAGTTATTGGAATGGGCGGAACATTAGACAGCTCACGCTTCAAATGTTATTTAAGCAAAGCATTGAATGCTAACCCAACCGAAATCGAAGGTATGGTAATTGGTGGTCATGGTGATACTACTATGATTCCATTGACCCGCTTTGCTTCTTACAAAGGCCGTCCGGTTGCCGACATTCTTGCTGCTGACACATTGGCTAAAGTTGTTGCTGACACTATGGTAGGTGGTGCTACATTGACTGGTTTACTTGGTACTTCTGCATGGTATGCTCCGGGAGCTGCTGCAGCTTACCTGGTTGAATCAATTATCCACGATCAAAAGAAGGTGATTCCTTGCTGCGTTTACCTGGAAGGCGAATACGGACAAAGCGACATTTGTATCGGTGTTCCGGTTTTAATTGGCAAAAACGGTGTAGAAGAAATTATCGACTACAAATTGAATGCTGAAGAAACTGCTTTATTTGTAAAAAGTGCTGCTGCTGTTCGTGCTACAAACGACGTATTGAAAGAAATCAACGTATTGTAATAGCTATTTAATCAATAAAAGTCGTAATATTTCTATATTACGACTTTTTTATTTTCCCAAAAAAGATTACAGAAATAGAAAATCCCGAAATTATTTTATTAAAGAATTATCCACAAACTGAAAACCTACCTTAAATTCAATAGATTAAACAATATTAATAAATATTTTTGCGCAGTATATTGAATAAATATTTATCTTTGTAGTGATTTCAAAACAAGAACATTTATAAAATTTATAGCATGTTAGAAGCCCACCAATACCTACGTCAATTTTCAATAAAACCTTCTGTTCAACGCTCAGCAGTAATGAATTTTTTATTGAATAACCGGATTCACCCCACCATTGATGAAATTTATATGGCATTAAGTCCCAACATGCCAACATTGTCAAAAACCACTGTGTACAACACCCTGGATTTATTTGTAGAAAAAGGAGCAGTTCGTCCATTGGTTATAGATGAAAAAAATGCCCGCTATGATGTTGACATTTCAGCTCATGCACATTTTATGTGTAAGAGTTGCGGGGCGGTTCACGACATTTTCAATGTGAATCCAAGTTACTTCACACTTCCTCAATCAGACAAATTCAACATTAATGCTGTTGAGATTTCCTATTCGGGAATATGCAATGTATGTAAAGGCAACTAAAATCATAATTTAAAATTAAAAAAAAGGTACACTTTTTAAGGTGTACCTTTTTTTTATTCACATTTTTTTATATCTTTGACCCAATCATAAAAAAACACTCAGTATGAAACGAATCTTAATTACATTCTGTATAGTTTTATTCGTGACCTCTGTTTTCTCTGAGCAGAAAATCAAAAAAGGTTTTGGGTTTGGAGCCCTACCTGCAATTTCTTACGATTCTGACCTTGGCTTCCAGTATGGCGCATTAGTCAACCTATACCACTACGGAGATGGATCAAACTATCCAAAATACAATCACTCAGCCTATTTCGAGCTTTCAACATACACGAAAGGAACCACTATTGCCCGATTCAGATACGATTCAGAGCATCTGATTCCTAAAATACGATCAACAATTGACATTAGTTACGTCACCGACAATATGTCTGATTTTTACGGATTTAATGGATATCAGAGCATTTACAGTCCTGACTCAGTAAGCAGATCAAATCATTTATTTTACAAAAACGAACGGAACATGTTTCGGGCGAAAGCCGATTTTCAAGGTTACTTCGGTAAATCAAAATTAGGTTGGGTTGCCGGATATTCTTTTTACCATTTTGCAATGGATACTGTAAATAATTCGAAACTTGGAATCCTGAAAACAGGAGAAACTTTATTCGAGAAATATAAAACATGGGGATTAATCAATTCAGATGAAGCAGCAGGAGGCAACCTGAACTATTTCAAAGCTGGGTTAAAGTATGATTCCCGTGATCAGTTGGCATGTCCTATGAAAGGTATTTTTACCGAAGCTGTAGTGCAAACAGCACCCGGACTGATAAATAAATATCCACATACAAAATTTGCACTCATACATCGTCAATACTTTACACTTGCAAAGGATTTATCGTTTGCCTACCGATTGGATTATCAAACTTCCATTGGAAACAATCATGTGCCTTATTTTGCACAACCGCTCCTTATAACAAGCTATCTGATTGCTGCAACCAATCAGGGATTAGGTGGGAAGAGTTCAGTTCGGGGGATTTTGCGAAATCGAATTATTGGTGATGCTGTTGGTTTTGGAAACTTTGAATTAAGGTACAAGTTTTTACGTTTTGAATGGCTAAATCAGAACTTTTACCTGGGAACGAATGTTTTCTTTGATTCCGGAGTAATACTAAAACCCATTGAAATGAATCTTGCTAATGTGCCAAACACTGATAAAGCGAAATACTTCGGCAATTATGCTAGTGGTATGTTTCACTCAGCTGCTGGTATTGGCCTCAAGGTTGGCTGGAATGAGAACTTTATTATTTCAGTTGATTTTGGCAAAGCATTCGACAAACAGGATGGAAATACAGGATTTTATATTGGATTAAATTATTTGTTTTAAACCTAATTGATTGAATTTCGTTTTCCATTGAAGAAGTTACTACCTAACTAAAAAACACGCTATGGTTTGGATTTACGCTGCAACAGCTACAGTTGCATTTCTTTATTTTATTATTGTAATGATTTTCATTATTGGTTGGAATAAGATAAATCCCTTTGTTCCGAAAGGAAACGAACAGATTAAAACATTAATATCGGTAGTTGTTGCTTGTAAAAATGAAGAAAAACACATACGCCAACTTATTTCCTGCATGGCTCAACAAAGCAATCAGAACTTCGAATTTATCCTGGTAAACGACCATTCAACTGACGCAACAAAAAATTACATCAAAGCAGCCCAAATTTCTTTTCCAAAAATTGTATTGATTGATTCGGTTGGACATGGTAAGAAAAAAGCACAGCGTGAAGGTATTTTACAGGCAAAAGGAGACATTATAGTCGTAACAGATGCCGATTGTCTTCCGTCCTATCATTGGTTAGAATCCATTTATTGTTTTCAAAAGAAAACATCCTGCGACTTAATAATCAGTCCGGTAAAATTATCGGGTAAAGAATCAATTCTTTCCTATTTACAGGTATTAGAATTCACAAGCCTGGTAGGAGCTGCTGCAGGTTCAACCGGAGCTGGAATGCCTATACTTTGTAATGGTGCTAATCTTGCATTTACAAAGAAAATGTGGGAGAAATGTCAAAATGATTTACACGATGAGGAACAATCGGGAGATGATATGTTTTTACTTGAAAGCGTAAAAAGAAAAGGAGGTACAATCCGGTTTCTTAAGTCTGAATCTGCTTTCGTGACAACGAAACAGGCGGAAACATTAAAGGAATTTGTTATTCAACGCCGTAGATGGACATCTAAATCTTCCTCATTTAGAGACTGGCAGGTTATTCTAACAGCACTCGTGGTTTTGAGTATTTGCGTTCTCATGCTCGGACTATTTGCAATGTCATTTTATCAAACAAACTACCTCATATTATTTTCAATGCTCTTCATTTTCAAATATGTCATCGATTCACTTTATCTTGTAAATTTAGGCAAATTCTTTCAACTCAATCACATATGGCTTTTTGATATTTTGCTATCGGTAATATATCCATTCTATATCGTTTTGACTGCATTTTCAACGTTTATAATCAAACCAAGAAAATGGAAATAAAAACGAAGAAACCTTGTATAAAACAAAGCAGCTGATTCAAAATTGAATCAGCTGCTTTGTTTTAGCATTATTTGATTTCGCCACTTCCTATGCAAATTTGGGAGTCTGCATCATATATAACTCCAAATTGCCCCGGAGCAATCCCCTGCAATCTCTCCGATGAAATTAAACGGTAGCCATCGTGGAATTGAACTATTTTCCCTTTCGTGAATTCCGGTGTATGCCTGATCTTAAAGGTGATATCAATTTCACGGGGTGTTTCTCCCCATTGGTTTTCAGTAATAAAATGAAAATCCCTCATTGAGAACTCATTCCCATACTGAGTATCCACATCAAACCCTTTAGAGGCATAGACTATGTTTCCCGGCACATCTTTCTTTATAACATACCACGGCCCCCCAGAGAGTCCTAATCCTTTACGCTGACCAACTGTGTGAAACCAATATCCTTTGTGCTTTCCTAAAATTTTCCCGGTTTCAAACTCAACGATGGGCCCCTCCTTCTCCCCAAGATAACGACGAATAAAGTCATTATAGTTTACTTTCCCTAAAAAACAAATACCCTGACTATCGTGCCTTTTTGCGCTTGGCAGATTTGCTTTTTCTGCAATGTCACGAACTTCATTCTTCATCAATCCACCGACAGGGAACATCAACTTAGAGACCTGTAACGAATTAATTTGTGCTAAAAAATCTGTTTGGTCTTTCAATGGATCCTTTGCAGTGGAAAGATAAACTTTATTATTTATTTCGGTTGTTGTAGCATAATGACCTGTGGCTGTTTTATCAAAGTCTTTACCCACCCGTTGCTCAAAAACACCAAATTTGATTAGTTTATTACACATTACATCTGGATTGGGCGTCAATCCGAGCTTTACTTTTTCAATTGTATAGGCAACAACATTGTCCCAATAATCTTTGTGCAAGTCAACTACTTCCAGCTTACAACCATATTTGCGGGCAATAAGCGTTGCCATTTCAATATCTTCTTCGGAGGTACAATGCAACAATTCATCATCATCCATTCCAATTTTAATATAAAACAGAGTCGGATCATAGCCTGCTTCTTTCAGCAAGTGTACCACAACCGAGCTATCAACACCTCCCGATAATAAAGTCGCTATATTCATTTCTAATCTGGAATTTTTCGTTGGTTTTACTGACAGTATCAGATATAATATTCGGCCATATCAACAATACCGGCACGCATAGCATACTTTGTAGCCTCGTGAACGTTATTAACCTCTATTTTGCGGAAAATATTCTTACGGTGCGTCATGATTGTATGAGCACTCACATGCCGTTTACTGGCAATTTCCTTAGTAGTTTTCCCCAGTGCCATTTCTTTTAGAATCTCCTGCTCTGTAGCTGTCAAGACTTGTTTAGTGCTCTGAGAATACAAATTTCGTGAGTTATCTAAAAGAATATTACTAACATGATTGCAAATGTATCTGTTTCCTTTAAGTGCCTCTTTCAGTGCAGAGCTGATCTCATCCTTTGTACTATCTTTCATTAGCACTCCGAACGAATTGGTGTTATAAAGAACTGTCCTTAAAAAATCATCACTTAATTCATCAGAGAACAAAACCCAATCTACATGTTCGAATCTTACCTGAAGGATTATAAGTTCATTGGCACTGCTAAAATCGAATAATGTGTAATCGAGAATTACCAATGAATCAGGATACAGAGTCAGAGAATCAATAAGTTCTTTTTTTTGCGACACTTCAACAATCTCAATATCTCCAAATTGGTTATTAATCAAATAGCGCCAACCTGCATTCGAAATATCCTGATTGTCTGCAAGAATTACATGTCTCATGGTTATATAATAAATTTAGGGAATATTTTTTTAATCCGGAGAATCCTAAATCGGGTACAAAATTACTTATAAAATTTGATTCAAAATTACGATATTAAAAAAGACGACAGAATTGCCGTCTTTTTTAATATCGTATAAGTTGTATACATTCAGGAAATTAATATTCCCAAAGGTCTTGTTCGAAGTTTAACAACTCTGTTTCAATTTTTTGCTGTTCTCTTTTTATCTTGACAGGATCAACATAACTTTGAATTATCATTCTATTCGTCATATTACTCTCACCCAATAAATAACTGGAATAAAGACGTTGAGCAAAATATTCATCAAAAGTGAGACGCTGAGTATCATTTCCATTTGGAATAACAAATTGTCGTGCCAGGAATGGTCTTAATTCGTCAAACAAGAACCAACATAAGACTGAACTCTGGAAATAACTCCAGGTATCAATGCTTGTTCCTAAAGTTACGTTTGTTTCATTTAAAGTGTAAATAGGTGCAATAGCAATAATCTTATTATAAAGGCGTGAAGTATGCTTATCAAAAAAGATATCTTCCAAAACCAGAAACTTAATTTGATTCTTCACATAATCTTTGTAAGCAAAGTTCGAAATAACCCATTGTTGGGTAATAGGATCTCTTTCAATCAGATTCGTTTTATTGATACGATTATTTACAGTATCACGCTCACAGCTCACAAAAAGGCCCGGCAAGCTATCTCTCTCAATCACATTATTGTACAATGGACTAATTTCACGCGGCACTTTGTCATATGCTCTCAATGAGTCATTTAAAGCTGCATCAAGTATCAGTCTGAATAAACTACGAGATTGCTCATTAGCAACAACCGGAAAATACAGTTGATAATTTTGTTTATCGCGCATGTCAATAATACGATACACTTTACGCGACCACACTATATCATCGGCACGATGATTTACAACAGCAATAGTATCTGCCAAAGCATTCATAGCAGTAGTTTGAATAGCCTCAGTACCATTCTTATTGAAAAATGGAACAGGAGTTAACTGTGCTTGCAGAATATTAAATGAGACAGACTGAAATATTAAGAAAGAAACAATCCAATATTTTTTCATATTATCATATTTATTTTTGAATTATATACTTATAGTTGAATACTTATTGAACCTAAATCTCTTGGTCTGAGATCAGGACCTTCCGCTTTGATATTGCTTATCATCAAGATATCCCCTTTCAGGAGTTTATCAATAAAGTTTGGACTCATTCGAGATCCTGAAACTTGTAACGGTGCAACACCTCTTGCAATCATTGTAAATGAAAGAACCCTGAAATTTGCTTTTACCAGTTCATCACCACCATAACTGGCAATAATGGATGAACTTCTCAATGCGGCCGGTGTCATAAAACCACCTCTTGATAATTTTGCACTTGCATCGCTGGATTGAATAAATGCTTTTGGATCCGGAAGGTATTTTACACGATACACACTGGACCCCATTTGCAATTGCTTCTTATCTATTTTGGCAAATACATTTATTTTTATTTCTCCATCTCTTGACGGACGAATAATAAACTTACCAGGAGCTTTCAGTGCAGATGTACCACCATCAACGCTAATGCTAATGTTTGTAGCAGCAACTCCCGGCACAGAGATACTGAATTTGTTATCAATACCACGATATACGACATTCAAATCTTCGTTTGACATTGTTGCTGTTGGCTCCCCAACCAAATAATCACCCTTAAATTTATACGATCGAACAATTCCATCATTACCAGGAATAGAAATCTGCCCCGAATAAGATTTTTGACCTGCAACACCACAACCAACTTCGTACACACCATTAGCTGCCAAAGAGGAGCCATTTACTGAATAACTTGGTTTTGCCGTAGAATCAACCGCCGATAGAACAATCCTTGCCCGATATCTGTCTCCTTTTATTACATATCTTGAATCAGGAATTACAAGAGCTTCAATTTTATTTACCCTGAAATCCGATGCATCAGTCTGAGCCTTTAAATATTGAACTATTTCTGCCTCCGAAGCACGAATGTCACTTTGATATTTGGTCATCACTGTAACTACAGCCGCAACCGGCATCATTTCAAACATGGTACTTTCCCAGGGCTTACCGTCTTTCGAATTTGCCGTTGAAAAAATAGATTTATACATATTTTTCTTTACCGGATCTGCTGAAAGATCTACCAAAAACTTGCTATAACTATCTATTTTATTTTTAAGTTCCTTCCCGTGTCCGCCTATAATTCCATATTGCCCTGCTTTGTCAAGATTATCTTTTGCAATAATCTGCTTTACGTAGGCGCTATCATTAGCACCTTTTTCATCAGCCAACTTTACAAGATCAACTTTAAATTTCTCAATGTAATTATATAAATCATCCGATCTCTTCTTAACTTCAGCTGCAAGCACTAACCATTCGTGCACTTTTTTAGGATTTTTCTTTTCCATCTCCCGAAAATCAGCATACTGGGATTGATTTCGTATATTGGCCGATTCTATAGTTGCATGTAAACTATTATCAACCATCGTAAATCCCTCTAAAATACTGCTCGACACATTCAATGCTAACATGGCTGTCAGCACTAAATACATCATACCTATCATTTTTTGCCTAGGCGTTTCCGGACAATTTTTAGCTCCACTCATTAAAATATCTGTTTGTGAAATTTGGTCAACCTGCTATTAAATCAGATTAGCTGTAAATTAAAATATAAACAATTAATTGAGTGCATTTAGCATATTTCCATAAACCTGATTCAAATCAGTAATTTGTTTCGACAATTTTACTGTTCCATCTTTGTATTTCTCAATCTCAGCAGTTGCCAACTCGTTAGACACTTTCATTTTCAAGGTATCTGATACAATTGCTTCAAGCTGTGCACTTATCTGTCGTACCTGATCGGTTTGTGTAGTTAGTCCTTCGGTCTGAGTTTGAATATTTTTCAACTGTAGCTCATAAATAGAATTTATGGAAGCAAGGTTTTTATTAATGTCTTCAACCTTTTTGTCATAATTCCGGGTATTCTTTACCACTTCTTCCATATCGGTCGAAATACCCTGATAGGATGCAACCAGTTTGGTTGTAGCACTATTCAACGATTCCTGACTCTGAACAAATTTGCCGGCAATCTGAGAAGCGGCATCAATGTTTTTGGTATAAGCTTCAGTTGCTCCAACAGCATTTGTAAGGCCGGTAAGTTGCTGCGCTGTATTACTCAGATTTTTTATACCATCTGAAAGTTTCACAACATCTTCATCGCTGATAGATTCAGTGTAATTGATAGATTTATTTCCACCTCCTCCATTAACGGCAGAAAGCGACCCTGTATTACCAGACAATTGGTGCATGACACCTTGTTCAAAATGGAAAATTTTATCCCACTCATACTCTTTGTGGGGTTTGTCAAAAATTCCCAACGCAAACAGTACTGCTTCAACTGTCATTCCGGTTCCAAGTACTTCGCTCGCAAACTGCAAGTGAAGAATTTTGAACATGGCACCAATAATAACAACGGACGCACCTAAACTATATATGATTCCGACCATTCTGCGTACAGAGGGCGAATTCCACCAAATATCAAATTTCGTTTCTTCTGCTGACATAATATTCCTAATAAATACTTTTCAAAATAAAACCTACCAATTATTCACCGTTATAAGAGCGAACACATCTAAATCCAATGTATGGACGACTTTCGTTCTGGTATTCATAGGTTCTAACGCCACATTGCAAATAATAAGCTATGTCTTTCCATGAACCACCTTTTATTACTTTTCGTTTCAACACATCAGGGTCACTATTTTTAGCATTGTACTGAAAACTTGGGTTCATATCTGAAACAAGCGTATTACTAGATTCATTCCAAGCTGATGAAGTCCATTCAGCCACATTACCGGCCATATCATACAAACCAAAATCATTGGGTGCAAATTTAGCTACCTTCATAGTTGTAGCTCCCTCGTCATCAGTATAACTACCACGCATTGGTTTGAAATTAGCCAAATAACAGCCTTTTTTATCTCTTACGTAGTTACCACCCCATGGATATAGTGCCATTTTCCTTCCACCACGGGCTGCATATTCCCATTCGGCCGCTGTTGGCAAGCGATAATCCTGACCACCAAGTGCATGCGAGCTATTAAATAGCTGTGTACGCCATTGACAAAATGCCTGCGCCTGTTCCCAGGTAACGCCAACAACCGGGTAGTTAGCAAATCCGGGATGAGAGAAGTACATACGCATTTTAGGGTCATTATACGAATATTGGAAATCGCGCAACCACATAATAGTATCAGGATATACATTTACAATGCGAGTTGAAACAAGGTCTTTTCTTGAAACCAGTTTTCTTTCAATCGTTTTATTTACAATAATACCATCTTCAATGTACGATGTATCAACACGAGCCATTGCATTAGCAGGATAGGCACCCGTATTCACATTATATTTATTACGTGGCAGAGCTGCCTGATCGTAGTTTATCCATTCATATTTATAACGAAGTTTACCCGGATCAATTTGTTTTTTGAATCCTAATGCGCTATTATCATCGTAGTATAAAGCCTGAAGAATTTCCTTTACTTCAGCATCTTTAGAACTCCACAAGTTTTTAGTATTCCAGTTCAATCTGGCAACTTCCGGTGCAGCCTCATCGGTTTCATTCTTCGTTTTCATACGGAATTCATCCTTCCCTGCTATAACCAGCGAACGTAAAGCGATAGAATCTCGAACCCAGTAAACAAACTGCTTGTATTTGTCGTTGGTAATCTCGGTTTCATCCATCCAAAACGCATCAACCGACACATTTACCGACTTATCGCGATTAGCACTAATGGCCGATTGATCATTAGGACCCATCATAAATGACCCCCTTTTGATAAACACCATGCCATAAGGTTGAGCTTCAACAAACGCATCGTTTGTATGCAGACCTGTTACTTCACCTGTAGGTTTGTTACATGCAACAAACATCAGAGTCAATGCTATTATTGGCAGTTTAATTTTCATTATTATGCAATTTATTTATTGAAATAAAAAACTATGATTCCTTTAATTTGATTCTATTTTTCAATCCGCCGGAACGGGTTTATTATAATATTCTTATGCTTTTAAATTTGCTTGTTCTCTTTCCAAAAACATATTCAAAACTATAGGTAAGCAAGATTTCGTGCGAACCCGAGCTTCCCAGTATAATTTTCGAAACGGGTAAATCGTACGAATATCCGACACCTAATCCACCTGCAAGGTTTATACCGGCCAAAAATACGACAGCATCACCCCAACGATACGAAAGCCCTCCCCAATACTTATTATTAAACTCAACCCTTGTTGATAAATCCAATTGCAGGGTAGTAAAGTCAGTTTTAAACAACATGCTCGGCTTTACAACATATTTGGGATCTTCCATGGTATAACTGTATCCACCTGTTGCGAATAAGGCTCCAACCTGCTTGAATTGCATTTCATTCCAGTCCACTTTCGGACCGTTAACATGCAAATATGAAACACCGGCATAGAATTTAGGTGTAGAATAAAACACACCTACATTCATATCAAACGACATGCCGGAGACATACAATTGCGGAATCTGCAAATCAGAGGTCAAATCATTATGATACTCACCAATGCTTATTTTATGTGCAGTTATGCTATCGCCATGAAAGCCTATGCTCACAAAACCCAAATCGGCCCCAACGCTCAACATCCCTTCTCCCAGTTTCTTTTTAAAAGCATACTGAAGGTGGGCCGTTTGATTGGTAAAAAGTCCCGCTTTGTCATTCATAAATTTAAAACCGATACCGCTCGTACCCGTTCCAATCTTCAATGGAGAATTTATGCTAAAAACCGTTGTTTGGGGTGCATTGGGTATACCTACCCACTGTATCCTGTGCTGTCCTGTAATCTGAATTAAGTTTCCTTCGCCTATAGCTGCCGGGTTAAACTCCGATGTGTGAAACATATACTGACTCAGCTGCACATCCAGTTGTGAAAAAGCAAATCCTATGCATAGAAGTGATAACAATACACTTAATACAACTTTTCTCATAGGTTTTATGGATATTTTTTACTTTCACAACCTCATGCAGGCATACAAACAAACGATTGTGTCCTTTATCAAACTACAAAACCGAAAAAAAATTGTTCAAAGAAAACATTTTTTCTTTACATTTTTGTAAAAAGTACAAACAGAATTCACAACAATCTGAGTATGCTCACCTCAGGCAACAACAATTTAATACTCTTCTTCGTTGAAGAAAAAGTCCTCTTTACTCGGATAATCCGGCCAGATATCTTCTATACATTCGTAGATTTCACCTTCATCCTCAATTTCTTGTAAATTTTCAATAACTTCCAGAGGAGATCCGGAGCGCATAGCGTAATCTATTAATTCATCTTTGGTAGCAGGCCAGGGTGCATCCTCGATTTTAGAAGCTAATTCCAATGTCCAATACATAATCAGCTCAATTTTTTAAAGTAAATACGTTAAGTAAAATTATTTCTATTTTTGTGCAAAAATAAGAATTTTATTTATTATTCCTGCTTTTTCCAACAAATTTCTTCACAGTCAGATGTTAAGGTTAGGTAACGCGACAAAATGAAGAAATAATCGGACAAACGATTAATATACACAATTATTTGTTTATCAACACTATAAGCTCCGTCCAAGTCAAAAAGCCGACGTTCCACACGTCGGGTGACTGTGCGGCAAATATGAGCCAAAGATCCTGACTGCGAGCCTCCCGGAAGAATAAATGCCGTAAGAGCCGGTAAAGTTGCATCCAAACGGTCAATTTCTGCTTCAATTTTCGAAATACTGTCGTCGCTCAACACCGAAGCCTTGTTCAACTCCACTTTTTGAGTGTCGGTAGCCAAATGCGACCCAATAACGAACAGGTTATTCTGAATACTTCTGAGGAAAGGGATATCCAACTCACTCATCGGATAAGTTGTAAGCAGCCCGATAAATGAGTTTAACTCATCTACAGTTCCATAAGCTTCAATGCGAATATCATTTTTGGCTACGCGGGTTCCACCAATTAATCCGGTTTGTCCCTCATCGCCTGTTTTTGTATATAATTTCATTTGTTTTTCTTTTAATTTTTTCGATATAATTGCCAGACTGCACAATTACACATCAATACCTCATTTTATAATGCTTCTTGTGCAAATCGTCGTTGAAAAACACAATTCCCAACTGAAACAGATCAATCGTGGAGTTTACTGCCGGATGGCTTTTTATTTCGTCCCAGGCATGCTCCATATCATCCGACCAGTAAATATCATCGAAAACCATAACCGTTTGTTTATGTGCTTTGGGCAAACACTGCTTAAAAAAGTTTAAAACAGCCTCCGAGCGATGGTTGGCATCAAAATACACAAAATCCAGTTTTTCTGCTTTTGCAAGCACATCGGCCAATGTTGTATCAATATCCCCAACAACAATCTCAACATTAGAAAGTTTGAGTTTTCGCAGGTTTTCTTTTGCCACAGCAGCTATTTCAGGGCTTCCTTCCAGACTTACACATTCACTATCCGAAGATACAGATGCCAGATAAGCAGTTGTAATTCCGAGCGAAGTGCCCAGTTCCAGTATGTGCTGAGCCTTAAAATAGTGAATTATCCGAAACAGTAATTGACTGTATTTAGGCGACTGCACCGCTTTCGCCAGAATCCGGGATATAGTTTCCGAGCGGTCTGTTCCAGTTCCAAAATCGGTAATATGCACTTCCCGGTTATCTTTACGCAAAGCCGACCGAAGATTTTCGATAGACTGAAATGAGTAAAATGCATGTTTTTCTCTCAAAACAAAACGGGTAAACTGAAAAAGAAAAGGAGAATGTACTCCATATCCGCCGGTATTGCGGGCCGTAATAAAATGACAAAGATACTTATACAGTACGCGGAAATGATTCATGCAATAAGGCTTATAGAGAACAAAAATAGCAAAAAATATGGAAAAATAACAACGCCCGCACACATTAAACAGTATAAATCTGATAAACAAGCAATTGACACTAAAATAAACATTATTTGAGTCAGGACATCCGCAAACAAAAATACCCTGCAAGACCGTTTGCTCACAGGGCATTTTTTCTTCATAACTCCCATCAGGGAACAAGTGACACATACACCGACTCAGAAGCTTTACCGCCTTGACATTACCTACTAAACTATCTCCACTCCCTGCTCATTGCATATCTCCAAAGCCATTTCGCGGAGTTTAAATTTTTGGATTTTACCGCTACCTGTCAATGGATATTCGGGCACAAAGAAAACATAGCGCGGTATTTTGTAACGGGCTATCTTATCTTTACAGAAATCGCGCACATCCTCGGGAGTTAGTTCAACGCCTGCATGTGGTATGACAAATACACCCACATCCTCACCGTATTTCGGCGAAGCAATGGCCACCACCTGAGCATCTTTTACTCCCGGCATATGATACAGAAACTCTTCAATTTCGCGCGGTGAGATATTCTCACCACCCCGGATAATCATATCTTTGATGCGCCCGGTTATGCGGTAATTACCATCAGGGTCTTTTACGCCTAAATCGCCCGAATGCAGGTATCCGTTTATATCAATCACCTCCGAAGTTGCATGAGGATTCTTATAATATCCCTTCATGACATTATAACCCCGACAACACATCTCGCCCTGCACTCCATCGGGACAGATTTCACCAGTTTCAGGATTGATAACAGCTACTTCGGTAAACTCATAATTGCTTCCCACAGTTGTGCAACGCACTTCGAATGAATCTTCAAGGCGGGTTTGCGTCATACCGGGCGAAGTCTCGGTAAGTCCGTACACACTGGTAATGTCCAGGTACATTTTTTCGTTCACCTGACGCATCAACTCTATCGGACACAATGCTCCGGCCATAATTCCGGTACGCAGCGACCGCATATCGAACAAATCGAACATGGGGTGATTCAGTTCAGCAATGAACATGGTAGGCACGCCATACACGGCCGTGCAACGTTCTTTATGGATAGAAGCCAGGGTAATAAGCGGATCGAATTTTTCGACCATCACCTGCGTACAGCCATGGGTTAAACAATTCATGGTAGCCAGCACCACCCCAAAACAGTGAAACAAAGGTACACAAACACACAGCTTATCTTCCTGAGTAAACTTCATATGTTCACCCGTGAGATAACCGTTGTTGGCAATGTTGTGGTGCGAAAGCATAACTCCTTTAGGAAATCCGGTGGTGCCCGATGTATATTGCATATTCACAACGTCGTGGCAATCAACTGATTTCTTTATCCTGAGAAACTCTTCATCGTGTTGATTGCTTCCAAGCAAAAGTACTTCGGCTGTATTGTACATTCCCCGATGTTTTTCCTGCCCGATATAGACAACGTTGTTGAGTTCGGGAAATCGTTCAGATTTCAGATGGCCGCGTTGTTGAGTTTTTAGCTCTGGCACCAGTGAGTATATCATTTCAATATAATCGCTACCCGAAACACCATCCGTAATACAAAGTGTATGCATATCGGAATTTTCGAGTACAAAAGCCAGCTCATGGTCTTTGTAGCTTGTATTTACTGTAACGGCCACAGCACCAATTTTGGCGCAAGCATAGAGAAATGTCAACCAATCGGGCACATTTTGGGCCCAGATTCCTACGTGCGAACCTTTAGCAACACCAATCGACAACAGTCCCTTTGCCATATTGTCGACACGCTCGTTGAAAGCCGCCCAGCTAAAGCGCAGATTTCTATCTGAATAAACTATGTATTCATGGTCGGGAGTTTCGGCTGCCCAGTACTCGAGCCAATCCCCTAATGTTCTATCGAATAATTGCATAATTAATTACCCCCGGCCCCCTAAAGGGGAGTTATGTCAGTTAATATTGTTATTAAAACAGAAAAAATGTGATTTTACTCTTAAGTCCCCTTTAGGGGATTTAGGGGTCTTATTTAAAACGGTGTATAAACAACAGCCACAATCTGAGCCGGTTCGTTGCCAACAGCACTTACCAAATGATCAACAATGGAATCGTAGTAAATACTGTCACCCTTGTGAAGAACATGTTCCCCTTTACCGTAATTTATCCTGACAGAACCCTGCAAGACAAAGATAAACTCTTCCCCTTCGTGTGCTGACATAATGGGTTCGTGAGTGGTAGATGGTTTGATATCAATGACAAAAGGTTCCATGTGGCGACCTGTTTTTCGGGCAGCCAGTGAGAAAAAATCGAGATGGGAGTTGGCCGTGGAAAGCTGACTGGAGAACGTGGCAGGTTGTTGTACTTCTGCCTGACGATGAATAACCGGACCCAGCTCGATGCTGTCGTCGAGAAAGGTACCTAAGCGAACGCCCATCGCACGGGCAATTTTTATCAGTGAGGATAAGGACGGAATCGTATCGCTGTTTTCAATTAATTCAATTTGAGCAACAGTGAGGCCTGAACGTTCAGCCAATTCTTCTTTCGAGATATTTTTATCGGCACATAAGGTGCTGATTTTCTCTCCAACAATGTTTTTCTGCATAAAATATTAGTTCTTGAAAGGTGTGAGCAATCGGATTTTAGGTTGAAAACCCTTAGTTTTATCACAAAAATAGAAATAATATTCGCATAAAAAAAGAAATTCGATTGAAATTTATCAGCATTTCAATCGAATTCCTTTTAGATGTACACAAATGAGCACTTAGAACTTACATGTTTTCAAAATATCGGATTAATCATAGTAATTCCGGATACACTGTATTATTTTTTTGAGAGAATACTCGTGTAACTTCCATTCGGTTTCAATATCTCCAGTGCAATTTTCAACTCTTTATCATCTCTCAACGAATACTGAATTTCGCCTTTTTGATAATAATAGCGTTTGATAATTTCCAAACTCAACAATTCGGCAATATCCGTTTTATTTTCGGCAATATCGTTTAAAATATCAGGCTTTAACTTCAGCTTTAATGCATCAAATTCTTCTTTAGCCCGCTTGTCCAGCCCTTCATATTTAGCCATATCCAGCAATTCTGAATAATATTTTTCGGTTTGCGAAGTATAGGTAAACTTCTTTGTCACCAAATAATCGCTGAATGCTTTAAAGTCTTCATCGCTCAGTTTAAAATCAGTGGGTGAAGCAATGGTTGGATGTTGCTGAACATACTGCGTTGCATAATCGAAATAGAGATTTTGAGCAAAAATATAATACGAGATATTTAGTTTGCGTTCATCTTTAGTCAGCGAATCAGGCACAATACCACCTCCATCGCGCACTTTGCGACCATTGAGGGTTTTGAACTCCGAGGTCAGACTATCCGGCACACGACCAACACTACCATCTTCGTTGCGATGACTGTAATCGATAGCCTGAATGCACCTTCCACTTGGAATATAGTATTTAGCTGTAGTCACTTTCAGGTGTCCACCATAACCTAATGTCCGTATATTCTGAACCAGTCCTTTACCAAAAGTGCGCTCTCCAACAATTACGCCCCGGTCTAAATCCTGAATAGAACCGGCCAGAATTTCGGAAGCCGAAGCGGAAGAGCGGTTAGCCAAAACAACCAACTTCATTTGTGGAAAAATGGGTTCTGAAGGTGTTTTGTAGGTACGATCCGACTCATCAATCTTTCCTTTAGTTGTAACCACATCAGTTCCCTTTGGTACAAAATAGCCAACAATTTTCACAGCCTCGTCAATCAGTCCTCCACCATTGTTACGGATGTCGAGTACCAACGACTCTATTTTATGCTGTTTCACCAAATCGCTTACAGCATTTTTCAGTTCTATAGCCGCTCTGTCAGTAAACTCACGCAATAGTACGTAACCAATCTTATCACCTACAACGGCAGAATATCCAACCGGGTTAACCTGAATCTTCTCCCGTAAAAACGAAATTTCAAGTGGTTCCTTCTCTCCCAGACGTTTAATTTTCAGCCTAATAGTCGTATTGGGTGTTCCTTTCAAGCGGCTACTTACTTCATTCACGGTCATACCTTCTACTTTGACTCCATCAACTTCAACAATGATATCGCCGGCGCGGACACCGTTACGTTGTGCCGGCATACCTTCGTAGGGTTCGGACACACAAATTTCCTTGTCCTTCTTCATAATCATCGCCCCTATTCCGGCATATTCGCCTGTTGTCATAAAGGTCAGATCATCAGTTTCCTCCTCGGGCATATACACCGTATACGGATCCAGTTTTTCGAGCATATTATCGATGGTTGTCTTCATCATTTTGTCGTAACTAAGTGTATCGACGTAATTCATGTCGAGCTCACGAAATAATGAATTGAAGATATTCAGGTTTTTACTGATACGAAAACTACGTTTTTCGGCCGGAGATGCGCTATAAGCTGTTACAGTCAGACCAAAAAGAAGTAGTGATAAAAAGAGGGTTTTCTTCATAACAATGATAAGTGGAAAATTAAAAAAATCAAACATTCAGCAATGAATCAAAGCTTGACATTAGGGGGTAAAAAAGTAGAAATATCCTTACCAAACATGTATAAGTCGCGCACAACCGTGGAAGATATATAGGAGTATTCTGCTTCGGTAAACAAAATAACTGTTTCAACATTCGTCAGCTTACGGTTGGCATCGGCAATTGTACGTTCGTATTCAAAATCTCCAACTGAGCGCAATCCTCTTAGCACAAATCCGGCATCAACCGAAAGAGCAAAATCGACTGTCAGACTATTATATGAAGCCACTTTCACCCGTGGTTCATTCGCGAAAGCCTGTTGAATTATTTCCAATCGTTTATCAATTGTGAACAATGTTTTCTTCGATTGATTCACTCCTATTCCAATCACAATTTCGTCGAAGAAGTTTAATCCGCGAAGCACAATACTATAATGTCCTATTGTAAAAGGATCGAAGGTTCCGGGAAAAATGGCACGTTTCATAAGCAATAATTTCTATTTGTTTCAACTTCCGAAAAATATAATCCGTAATCTAAACAGCCACAAAGATAGAAAAATTTAAAACCCGACTGTAAAAACAGCCTCTTTAGTTTGATATTTTTAGTTTTTAAGTTCACAATTTGAGTTTATAACTTATCTTTGCAAAAAGTAATTGTAAAACGTTTCGTAAAATTTATGACATACAAAGCAAGTTTTTTGTTGATTCTGTGCTGTTTCATTTTCCAGTTAAGCTCTGCTATCCAACCTGTAACATCCTTGCCGATACCTGACAAGGTAAGTTTTGCAGAACAAAGCATTTCCTTGGAACGTTATGATATGCGGGAACGATTCGACCGGGAACAAATTATTGTAGCTTATAACCATTCAAACAGTTTGCTGATTTTAAAACGGGCAAACCGTTATTTTCCCATTATAGAACCCATTTTGAATCAGTATGGCATTCCTGATGATTTTAAATATCTGGCAGTCGTTGAAAGCAACTTGGACTTAAGAGCCGCTTCGGGAGTTCAGGCAGCAGGTTTTTGGCAATTAATGCCCAAAACCGGCGAACAGTTTGGATTGGAAGTGAACGACGAAGTTGACGAACGCTACAGCATTGAAAAGTCCACTGTAGCAGCTTGCAAGTACTTTAAAAGCGCTTATGCCAAATATCAGAATTGGGTAATGGTAGCTGCCTCTTATAATGCCGGAATGGGTAGAATGTCAACCGAGCAGGAAAAACAGCAGGTTGAGAATGTGTTTGATTTACAGCTATCTACAGAAACAAGTCGTTATGTATTTCGGATACTGGCCTTTAAACGATTCTTCGAAAATCCAAAAGCGTTTGGTTACGAACTAAAGAAAGAGGATTTTTACCCAATTATCAAAACAAAAATTGTAACAGTTAGCGATTCAATAGGCAACTTAACCGACTGGGCCCTAAAGCACGGCATATCTTATTACCAGCTGAAAGATTTCAACGTATGGCTACGGGACCGCAAACTGACCAATGCAAACAAAAAAGAATACCAGATACTGATTCCTGACAAGTCGGATTTAAAATACGACGACTCAAAAGTTATTATTCACAACCCTCTTTGGATTGCTTATTAAACCAAGCAGGGCTAACGACAAACAAAATCAACTAAATATAAATTCTTAATTCAAAAAACAAAACAAGTATGAAGAAATTTATTTTCACAGCAGTACTTCTGCTATCGGTTACATTGGGTTATGCACAATTCAATTTTGGTGTAAAGGCAGGTTATACATCTTCGTTAGGACTTAATAATTTGAGTTCACTTACGAGTGGAAGTTACAACTTAAACTCAGTACAGTCTGAGCTAAGCAACAATTTTCACGCAGGTATATTTGCCCGCGTAGGATTTAAGAAAGTTTACTTCCAACCAGAATTATTATATGCAATGGGAAAGAAAAATTACACAGTAACACTTCAGGATGCTGTCAACAATAATATTACTTACGACAAATTCGTTACAATCAGCACAGTAGATGTTCCGTTACTTTTGGGATATAAATTACTAGATTTCAAAGTTGTAAACCTTCGGGCTTTTGTCGGACCTAAACTTAGATTCAATGCCGGCTCGTCACTTGAGTTTAAAAACCTTACGGGTGGAACAATTACCCAGGCTGACCTAGTAAAAGATGTAAAAGCGGCTCAACTTGGCCTTGAAGCCGGAGTTGGTATTGATGTCTTAATGTTCACCTTGGATGCACGCTACAATGTTATTGGCGACATGTATCAAACCAAAATCAGTAACTTAAATGTAGACAAACTTCCAATCAGCAACTTTGTAATTTCGTTGGGTTATAAGTTTTTCTAATCCTGAATAATTCATATAAAAAAGCCGGTTATTCAATGTGAATAACCGGCTTTTTTATACCGTACAAACATTGTGTTACTATCAAACAGAGCTCAAAATCTATAGATTATCATTTATTTCTTCTCACTAATTTTCGTATCTTTGCAGTCCAAACGAAAAAACGAAAAAACATGAATTTAGAAACAAGCATTGGAACTATTGTAGCTGAAGCAGTAAAAACGCTTTACGCTTTAGAGATTGATGCAAATCAAATACAACTTCAAAAGACCAAACGTGAGTTCGAAGGCGACCTGACAGTTGTCATTTTCCCATTTGTAAAGGCTGCCCGCAAATCACCCGAACAAACAGGACAAGAAATTGGTGAATTCCTACAAAAAAATAATCCATTGATTTCAGCATTCAATGTTATCAAAGGCTTTTTGAACCTGAGCATCAGTCAAAATTACTGGATTGAAACATTAAACGAAATTCATTGCAATCCATCGTTTGGGACTAAAACAGCTACCGAAGATGCCAAGCTAATGATGATTGAATACTCATCGCCAAATACCAACAAACCACTCCACTTAGGTCATATTCGCAATAACCTGCTCGGATTCAGCATTGCCGAAATACAGAAAGCAAACGGTTGGAAGGTTGTAAAAACAAACATCGTAAACGACCGTGGCATCCATATTTGTAAATCGATGTTGGCCTGGAAACTATACGGAAACGGAGAAACTCCTGCCAGCTCAGGATTAAAAGGCGATCATTTAGTAGGCAAATATTATGTGGTTTTCGATAAAGCATTCAAAGCCGAAATCAAGGAATTAATGGACAAAGGGCTTAGTGAGGACGAAGCAAAAAAGTCTGCTCCACTAATTCTGGAAGCACAAAAAATGCTTTTGGCGTGGGAAAACAACGACACTGAAGTTCGTCGTTTATGGGAGACAATGAACGGTTGGGTTTACGAAGGTTTCGACAAAACCTACAAACAGCTGGGTGTTGATTTCGACAAAATATACTACGAATCGGAAACATACCTCGAAGGCAAGTCCGAAGTGGAACGTGGCGAAGCCAGTAAGGCTTTTTATCGTCGCGAAGATAACTCCGTTTGGGCCGACCTAACCGGCGATGGATTGGATGAAAAATTGTTACTCCGTGCGGATGGCACTTCGGTATATATGACCCAGGACATTGGAACAGCCAAACTTCGCTACAACGATTACCCTATCAACAAAATGGTTTATGTGGTTGGTAACGAGCAGAACTATCATTTCCAGGTACTATCTATCCTGCTTGACAAACTGGGATTTGAATGGGGAAAAAGCCTTGTGCATTTCTCATATGGCATGGTAGAATTGCCGGAAGGAAAAATGAAAAGTCGCGAAGGAACTGTAGTGGATGCCGATGATTTAATGGAAGAAATGATTGAGACTGCCCGTGAGACATCGCAAGAGTTAGGCAAGCTTGACAATTGTACACCCGAAGAAATTGAGGCTATTGCGCGCATGGTTGGTTTGGGATCGCTAAAATACTTTATTCTGAAAGTAGATCCACGCAAAAACATGACTTTCAATCCGAAGGAATCTATCGACTTTAATGGCAATACCGGACCATTTATCCAATATACCCATGCCCGTATTAAGTCGGTGTTGCGCAAAGCTGCCGATCAGGAAATTGATTTCAGCTCACTTACCGGCACTGATTTTGCCATTTCGGAAAAAGAAAGTTACCTGATTCAGGTATTGACTGAATTTCCGGCAGTAGTTCGTCAGGCAGGCGAAGAATTTAGTCCGGCGCTGATAGCCAACTATATTTATGAGTTAGTTAAAGAATATAATCAATTTTATCACGATTTCTCTATATTAAAAGAAGAAAATCAAACAATCAAACAATTCCGTCTTGTTCTTTCAGAGTCAATTGCAGCTACAATCAAAACCGGCATGAGATTATTGGGAATTGATGTTCCCGAGAGAATGTAGCTTATAAAACGCATACGGTTGTAACTAAAAACTATGTATCATGAAGAAAACCAACCATTTTCTATTTATTTGTATTCTTGCAGTCGTTACAAGTGCTTGTTCTACAGGCCGCAGCGCGTATCAACATGGCGATTATTACAAAGCTTGCCTTGAAGCAATTTCCCGGTTGCGCGCTAATCCGAAAAACGACAAATCGCAAACCGTGCTAATCAATGCTTATCCACTTGCTTTAAAAACAGTTCAACGTGAAATTGACAATGCACTTGTTGCGAATCAACCGGACAAATATGATGTGGTTGTTTATCAGTACGAAAAAGCAAACCAACTGGCCAACGAAATATTTAATTGCCCCAAAGCGCTCGAATTAATTCCGAAACCTACGGAATACATTAGCGAACTGAGTAAGGCCAAACAGATGGCAGCGGAACAGTCCTACGAGTCAGGATTGAATGCATTGGATGCGGGCACACTTGAGGAGGCCAGAATAGCGTATAATTACTTTCAAAAGTCAAATGGATATGTTGCAGGCTACAAAGATGTGCTTAATAAAATTAGTGATGCTCGGTATTATGCAACGCTGCGGGTAATTGTACAAAAGCCATATACCAATGCAAATTTTCAATATACAGCTGATTTCTTTTACTCCAATTTATTGACAGAAATTCGCCAAAACACCCAAAACCGATTTATAAGATATTATACACCCGAAGAGGCCCGAAAGGAAAATATGAAAAATCCTCACCAATACGTCATGCTGAACTTCGAAGATTTTACGGTGGGGAATATTCGTGAAAGCTCAAATACAACCGAACTAAAACGTGACAGCGTAGTTGTAGGGACAGTAAAAGTTGATGGGAAAACCTACAATTCATACAATACGGTCAAAGCAAATCTCACCAACTACAGACGCGAGATTAGCTCCGGTGGAATTTTAAGTGTTCGGATTGTGGATGCTCAAAACAACCAGGAAATTAAGCACCAGAACTTTAGTGGTAATTATGTATGGAGTACCAATTGGGCTAGTTTCAAAGGCGATGACAGGGCATTGAACGATGAGCAAAAGAAAATGTGTAATAAAGAACCACAAATTCAACCATCTCAGCAAGATTTGTTTATCGAATTCACAAAACCAATTTATTCTCAGGCAGTATCATATATTCGCTCAGCATATAGCAGATACTAATATGCAAGAAATGTTATAAAACAAAAGCGTCCAACGATTAAATTTCGTTGGACGCTTTTTGTATACTAAGTATTATTTACTATTCTTCTTCTATGACATCAATATTTGAGTCAATTTCGAAAACAGACAACTGACGACGAAAAATCTCATCCAACGAAATTTGGAAGGTTTCGGTATGAGCAATTCCTTCAATCAATGTAAGATGCTCAAGAATAATTTGCAACAAATGACGGTTGTCTTTGGCATATATTTTCACAAACATCGAGTATTTACCCGTTGCATAATGGCACTCAACCACTTCAGGAACTTTCTTCAGCTCCTCAACAACGTTATTAAACAGCTTGATGTCACTCAAGATAATACCGATATAAGCACAGGTTTGAAAACCCACTTTATATGTATCAACAACAAATTCGGAACCTTTAATAATTCCTGTATTGCGTAATTTTTGTATACGTTGATGAATTGCAGCTCCTGAGACGTTACATTCACGGGCTACTTCAAGAAATGGAATTCGTGCATCTTGCGAAATCAACTGAAGTATTTTCTTGTCTAATCTGTCAATTTGATGTTGTGCCATAGAATTAAATTTTTCCTATATTTTAGTCGATAAGTAATGATTGTATTTATTTTAATGCAAATGTATTTAATATATTTGTATTTCTGTCAATTTTTACAATAAATCGATAGTTAAATATGCAATAATATACATTTTATCTATATTTTCCTTCGTGACAGTCTTTCAACACACTCAGATAACTTTGATAACGTGAGGAACTGATATATTGTTTCTTTACAGCATCCAAAACAGCACATCCGGGCTCGTGAACATGGGTGCAATTCGCAAATTTACAATCACTTGACACGTTGAAAATTTCTTTAAAATAATGACCAATCTCAGCTTCCTCCATGTCGATTGTTCCAAAACCCTTGATTCCCGGAGTGTCGATAATATGACCACCCGTTAGCAACTCAAACATTTCGGAAAAAGTGGTAGTATGCATTCCTTTGTTGTGATACGATGAAATATCTCCTGTTTTTGCCAACGAATGCGGAGCAATAGCATTTATAAGTGTAGATTTTCCTACACCTGAGTTACCCGAAAATAGAGTCGTCTTTCCACTTAAAGAAGCCATTAAGTCAGTAAGATTATCTGAATTTAAGGCAGATACTTTGTAAACCGGATAACCCAAACTGGCATACAAGTTCTCCAAACCGCCAAGATATTCTAACTCTTCAGGGGTATATCTGTCAATTTTGTTGAATACAATACAGGCAGGAACGCGGTATGCCTCGGCAGAAGCCAAAAAACGGTCAATAAAAACTGTTGAGGTCTCGGGGTAATTCACCGTCACAATCAGTGCAACCAAATCGAGGTTGGCTGCCAAAATATGCGATTGCTTAGAGAGATTAGAAGAACGGCGAACTATGTAATTACGACGATCCTCGATGGTGTGAATCATTGCCGTACCATCCACGTTCATATCAAAGCCAACCAGATCACCCACGGCAATAGGATTTGTGCTGCGTATCTCCTTCATGCGGAAATTACCTTTAATTTTGCATTCAATCAATTCGCCGCTATCGGTTTTCACCTGATACCAACTGCCAGTATTTTTTACTACTAATCCGGTCATTTTTGAGTTTCTAAGTCCAGAGAAAAAGCATTGTTATGAGATAATGGTTTTAAATAAGTCTTGAAACAAGTCAGTCATCCCACCAGAAATGAGATGACTGAATAATATTTCACAATAAATAAATACCTTACACAGTCATTATTTCTTTTTCCTTGGCAACATACATGTCATCAATACGCTTGATGTACTTGTCGTGTATTTTCTGAACACTGGCCTCAGCATCTTTTTCTTCATCCTCTGGTAATCCATCTTTTACCATTTTCTTAAAATGCTCAATGGCATCGCGACGTGCATTGCGAACACTAATTTTAGCATCCTCACACTCAGCTTTAGATTGTTTTGCCAGCTGCTTACGGCGATCTTCTGTCAACGGTGGAATACCCAAACGAATGGTTTCACCATTATTCATAGGTGTAATACCTACATCAGAGTTCAAAATTGCTTTCTCAATCACAGCAATCAACGCCTTTTCATAAGGTTGAATCGTAATTGTTTTTGCATCAGGTGTTGTAATGTTGGCAACGTTAGAAATTGGCACATGAGAGCCATAATATTCTATTTTTACTCCATCCAAAATACGTGGATTGGCTTTACCAGCACGGATATGTGCCAACGCTTCGTCTAAGAACAAAACGGTTGCTTCCATGCTTTCTTCTGCGTGTGTCAGTAAAGGTTTTACTTCTAGCATAATAGTATAAAATTTACCCCTACCCCTACCTCTATCCCCCTTTGGGGACTTTCTCCAAAGGAGAAAGAAAAAGGAAATAGTATTTGGGAGAAAAGAGCTTGTTATTTATTTAGTTTAATATTTTACAGTTTTATTATTTCTTCGTCTTTAGGGGTCAGTAATTTTCTAATTCCTGACCAGAGTTCCTATTTTTTCACCGGACATTACCTTCTTTAAATTACCAACTGTATCCATATCGAAAACATAAATTGGCATATTATTTTCTTTGCACATGGTTGTTGCAGTTAAATCCATCACCTTTAAATTGCGGTTATAAATTTCATCATACGTAATTTCATCGAACTTAGTAGCCGATTTGTCTTTTTCCGGATCGGCAGTATAAATTCCATCCACCCGAGTCCCTTTGAGCATTACATCCGCTTCAATTTCAATAGCACGCAATGAAGAACCCGTATCTGTTGTGAAAAATGGATTTCCGGTTCCGGCTGATAGAATAACAACTTCGCCCTGTTCCAAACTAGCAATCGCCTTCTGTTTGCTATAAAACTCTCCTATCGGTTCCATACGAATAGCAGTCAGCACACGTGATTTGATTCCTGCGGCTTGCAAGGCTGAATTTAATGCCAAACTATTAATCACTGTAGCCAGCATTCCCATTTGGTCGCCCTGAACACGGTCAAAGCCTTTTGAAGTGCCACTTAATCCACGAAAAATATTTCCACCACCGATAACAATTCCTACCTGCACGCCCATCGCGGCAATCTCTGCAATTTGTGTGGCGTATTCGCCTAAACGATTCTCATCTATCCCGTATTGTTTATCACCCATAAGCGACTCACCGCTCAATTTCAATAAAATGCGTTTAAATGCTGCCATTTTCTTTTATCAGTTGTTTCAATTAGTAATAGCCAATTGTAGGCTTTTAAATCTTAGCAAAAGTAAATAAATTGAGTCGGATATGCAAGCATTGTCTTTAATGAAAAATAGATTACACATTTACACGACAGTAAAAACGTCAATTTTAAGCATTAAAACATATAGCCTAATTGAAATGAGAAATAATGATTTTCCATTTGTAACATTTTGTTGACATTTACATTCCTCGAATTCTCATAATTAAGCTCTACAAATACAGAGTGATTCTGGTTTAGTCTATACTTCATACCCACTGAGCCTAAAATGCCCAAATGATAGAAAGGAATTGCTTTGCCAAAATAAAAATTATAATCAGACACAAACAAATCTTTGTTTTGAGATATATAAAATGTATTTGTCGCACCCAAACCCACATAGGGCCTAAATTTTGTTTGAGAAAAGGTATAATTAATTGAAAGCGGTATTTTAAGAGACGTGGTTTTCATATCAATATTTGTGATAGTTTTCTCATCATAAAATACATTATTTGCTCGATACACATCTGTATGAAATCTATACGTGGAAAAATACTGTAGAGAAACACCAGTTGAAATTGTTATTCTTTCTAAAGAGAAAAAAATATTCTCCAGTTCCAGTTTGCAGCCAAGAAACTCTCCAAAATGCATATCCATATAATTTTCAGAATTAAATACAAATTCATTGTATGAAGCCCCTGCAAATAATCCAAAATTAAACTTTACCGGATTTATTTTACGCTCAAAAACAATACACTTCGAAGAATCACATACTTTATCGTGATAATCCTTTGCTAATTTAATTAATTGAGTCGGATATAATTTTATACCGTCAATCTCATCGTACAGATCAGGACAATCGGACAGTACGTACTTTAATTTTCCTGTATATTTTTGAGGTTTGTAATACATTACACCGGCTTCATTTTTAGTTAAAACCGGGGGCTCGGTCAGCTCAGTTAAATCATCACCCTCCTTTTGAATATAATAATGATCCGTATCATCTCTTCTAAAATAAATGTTTGCTTTGCCTTTGATGAGATATTCAACAAAAAAGACCTTTTTACCCGAAATAGTTGGCACCTCCTTTGACACGAAAAACTTCCCGTTATTTTCGAATCTATATGCAAGAATATCTCCCGGTAAATAATTGATCGCTTTTAAGCTTGTATTGCTTTTAAAAGAGCATACTACAAATTGGTTGACATTTACATTCTGAATAAATCCTCTGATTGTATCATTATCCCTGGTAATGATATATCCCTTTTGACTGACTTCCTGAGCACAAATAGAACTAAATGACGTCAATAACATCATTAGAAATCTAAAACAGATAATTCGCTTAACTCGAAACATAATGTTTATTTAAATTGAAATTAAAAACTCAATAAATTTAGTAAAACTACCGAATATGCACACATTAATGAATAAAAATTCAAGAATCAAATCATTCTATAGCAATCTACAAACACTTAACTAATTGTATCTTTGAATGTTTTTCTATTTATGTTATCTTTGCACCCGAAATAAAAAAACACTTAAACAAATTTTTATGCAAGAAAAAGCAACACATGTACGAATTGAAGTAGCGGATCCATCACCACTCGGATTAGCTGGCTTAGCTATGGTTACTCTCGTAGCAGCATCTCAGAAATTAGGTTGGACTACAGGACTTTCATTAGCCATTCCCTGGGCAATATTTCTGGGTGGTTTCGCTCAACTGATAGCTTGTGTTTACGACTTTAAACACAACAATTTGTTTGGAGCCACTGCTTTTGGTGCTTATGGACTTTTCTGGATTTCGGTAGCAACATCGTGGATGATTAAAATGGGAGTTTTAGGTCAAACCCTGTCTGCTGCAGTTGATGTTCATCAACTTGGCTTTGCTTTCATTGGATATCTGTTTATTTCCGTATTTCTTACAATTGCTGCTTTCAAAACCAATAAAGCTTTGATTGCTATCATGATATTAATTGATGTATTATTCATAGGTCTTGCCCTTGATTCATTCGGATTAGGCGAATATTGGCATACTATTGCTGCCTGGTCGGAGTTGAGTATTTCGCTCATTGGTTTTTATGCTATGGGCGGTAACCTACTGAACAAAACCTACGGTAGAACCATTCTTCCATTAGGTAAAGGAATCTGGCAATAAACACAGGATTCTGAAACGTCTAACGGTGATTATCTTAGAGAAGATAATCACCGTTTTTCATCATCTACATTTTTACAATTTTCCCTGATTTCAGCATCTTGCCATTATCCAACAATCTATATAAATAGAGTCCTTTACTGTAATCTCCAAAAGCAATAGCACTTTTAGCCGTACTCATTGGGACACTAAGCAAACGACTTCCACGCACATCAAACAATTCAAATGTATAAGATCCACCTTGCAGTTCGCTGTCTATTATCAAATTACCAGTCGAACTCAAATAAACCTTAATCGATTTAAAATCCAGATTAGCAACTTCCGATACATAATCGCAGGCAACCGTTCCTGTTTTATAAGTTCCATAATCGGGATGAATATAGCACCGTAACCCAGGATAATCGGCCATTTCATCACAAAGTCCTAAATAAATTATATTTGAAGCAAACAGGTAATAGAAATCTCCAATATTCTCAATTATTTTTGAATTGTATTTAAATGTCTGATTATAGGTATAAGTAACGTATTGAAGCTTCAGTGTCTCTCCAAAAGCTGGTACTGAACCCACACTATCCACTGTAACCACTACATCACCCTGCGGATATGCTGTAATCCATGAATCTCCTCTATTGGCAGCATACACATTCAATATGCTAAACTTTTTAGACACAGAATTGTAAAAATACAGTGTATCATTGCTTTGATACATAAAAACAGGAAATTGGTACGAATAACAAGCGGGGCCTCCTCTAAACTGATTAATTACATGGCAATTTTTTCCTCCTACTATAGTATCTCCAGTCGACTTCAGGTAATAATAATCATCTGTTTTTGCTGGTGGAACTGCCATCCCAAAATAAATAGTTTTGCCATAATACCATTCGGTATTCTTTGCCAAATAATTTCTATCACTCCATTTTATGGTAGAGTTACAATCTTTAAATGCAGGATTCATAAATAACGTTTTACCATTCTGACTGAAACAAACCTGGTCCCACCAAGTGATAGCTCCACACATTGGCAATGGCGACACAGAATTCAACAAGCCTCTAAAAGCACTACCGATTCCTTCAATTACAATATCGCTACCCCATTTCATGTGATATTGTTTGCGATAACTCCCATCAATTTTTACCGAATCAACTTTATCTATGATATTTTGCCCGTACATCCCCCAATAAATTGTATCACCGGTTTTCACGTTGAAGTCGTAAAGCAGGTATTCCTGACCAGTACTTTTCAGAAACGAGGGCGAACAGTTTTTTATTTTTTGTAACTGGCCGGGGCTGTAACTGGCTCCTGTATTGGTATAACCCGCGCCAATATAATAAATCTTTTTATTCGCTTCCCTTAAAAACCCTATCGTATTATTATGATTAAGAATCAGACGGGTATATCTAATTGTGTCGAGAATGGTATCACTACCCAACGAATAATTCTTTAGATCACGAGGTGGCGAAGTTAATGCATACTCTGAGCTCATGTAGAGAACCTGATTCCACTCGGCATTTTCAGGAGGAAAAGGAACATACTTTTGTGCGGAAACCAAACAGGAACAAACGACAAAAACAAGAATTAAATACTTTTTCATAACATTCGTTTTTAAATTACATTTTCAAAATTTTTCCTGCTTTCAGCAGTTTTCCGTTATTTATTAGCCTGTACAGATATAAGCCCTTGCTAAACTCAGCTAAACTCAACTGATTTTCATCAGCGCTTATTGTTAGTTTCCGAACGACTTTACCCTGCAAATCCAACAATTCGAAAGTGCTTTCCCCCGGAGGTAATTCGTGATTAATCGTGAGTTTATCTGTTGTTGGGTTGGGATAAATCTCTATTTCAGACATAGCTTTTGGTTGATTTGTTCCCGTAATTACGAGTGGTACACCCCAGGTAATCAAGCCTTTTTTATAATAAACCAAACTATTCTCCTCCGAATCACCCATAATACCCATACAAGAATAATAAGGACCTCCCAAACCTTGTACAAAAAAGAAGGTGGGAAAACAACCATACGGTATAATTAAACTCCAGCAAGAATCCACAGTCCTATGTATTTCATTGAAAATATCAGGTTCTACTTTGGTGGTGGTAACCCCATCGTAATACATGCTGTATTTATTTGCACTGTAAGTATTAATCAATGGCACTTCAGGTAATATATCAAAGTCATGATTTTGCTTTACTATTCGAGTAGTTGTATAATGTGAATTTTTCGTCAAATACTCAATCCCCGAAACATGAGTGATAGTACGTAACGAAACCTCTACAGTATATTCTATTGAATCTTGAAAGTCCTGCCTTTTTATATATTTTTCGATCTGATCTCTTTCGCTCAAAAAACCGGGTGGAACTCCTCCTAAGGCTGGGACATTTTTTTCAACTGTATGCAACTCATCTCCCACTTGGAAGTCGAAAATATCAAACGATGTCAGGTTTTGCACACCCGCTTTGGGATTTGTCAACCCTACCAGATTAAATTGCTGCCATGTTCCCATATAGGTTTCCTGTATATCGCTGAAATGAGGAAACACGTTGAAATTATAGGTTTTTATCAGTCCGTAGTGTTTGCTCACTTGTATGATCTTACCATCAAAGTCAGCTACAAACTTAGCAATTGATTTAGAGGGAACAGTAGCAGAAGTAGCAATAGTCATATTAAATTCTACCGTTTTCACGGAATCTGTCAAACCCATAAATGTAAGTAGTTCCACTTTTATTACGGTTCCCGAAACCCAGACATCTTCTTTAGCAAACACTTTCCAGGTTTCATTCAACTTAGCATCAGTTTTAATTCTAATGGTATCATTATTCTCATTAAAAAAATAATTCCATGTAGGCTTTACTATAATTTTAGCCCCTAACCACGATGCACCATAAGGAGTATAACAATCAAATCCTATTTTCTGAATATTCTTGATAGGGTACAGAATGGAGTCTTGTGAAAACCGGACAGAATCAATCCGCATAGGCTTAATGTTTCCGTAGGAACCTGCAAAAAAAGCAGTACGTTGAGAATAAACCGTTTGATAATCGTAAGCCCTCAGAAAAGGACTAACGGTCAAAGTAAAATAGAGTAAAATATACAACCGTTTCATAGCAAAACAGATAAATTATTGTTATCACGCTTCAAATGTAGTAAGTTCTTAATTCACCTGCAAGAATTAAGCTAATTATTTTCAGTAAAACCAAAAAAAAGAGGAATAAGCCTAAGCTTATTCCTCTTTTCCAATGCAAAAAGTATTTTGAATTTTGAATTACTCTGCTACCGGAGTTTCTTCGGTAGTAGCCGGTGCAACCGGTGCTTCAACAGCAGCAGGAGCTTCAGCTACAACAGGTGCAGCAGTTTCTGCTTTTTTGGCAGCACCTGCACGACGTGTGCGGGCAGCTTTCTTAGCAGCTTTTTCTTTCAACATATTTTCGTTGTAGTCTACCAATTCGATAATACACATTTCTGCGTTATCACCTAAACGGAATCCTGTACGTAAAATACGAGTATATCCACCAGGACGACCAGCAATTTTCACCGACACATTTTGAAATAATTCTGTAACTATTTCTTTGTTTTGTAAGTGACTGAATACCATACGACGTGAGTGAGTGGTATCTTCCTTTGATTTTGTCAAAAGTGGTTCTACATAAACCTGCAAAGCTTTCGCTTTAGCAAGGGTTGTAGCGATTCTCTTATGTTGAATAAGAGAAGAAGCCATATTAGACAACATTGCCTTTCTGTGAGACGATGTACGGCCTAAGTGGTTAAATTTTTTATTATGTCTCATTTCTTTACTCTTTATCTAATTTATATTTGGCAATATCCATTCCGAAGGACAGATTCAAGCTTTCTAATTTTTCATCTAACTCAGTCAGCGATTTTTTACCGAAATTGCGGAACTTCAATAAATCATGCTTGTGATATCCGGCTAATTGACCTAATGTATCTACATCAGCGGCTTTCAAACAATTGAGAGCACGAACAGAAAGTTCGAGATCAGTCAGTTTTGTTTTAAGCAGTTGACGCATGTGCAAAATTTCTTCGTCAAACTCGTCGGTACCTTCACCTTCTGTCACTTCCAACGAAATTTTTTCGTCAGAGAACAACATAAAGTGGTGAATCAAAATTTTAGCAGCTTCTTTCAGGGCTTCCTTAGGGTGAATAGAGCCATCGGTACTGATTTCCAACACCAATTTTTCATAGTCTGTTACTTGTTCTACACGGTAATTTTCGATAGCGTATTTTACGTTACGAATAGGAGTGAAAATAGCATCAATCGGAATAACACCAATTTCTTGATTTGGTGTTTTATTTTCTTCTGATGGTGCATAACCACGTCCTTTATTTACCGTAATATCAATCTGGAAGCTACCAGATGGATCAAGTTCACAAATTACCAAATTAGGATTTAGTACTTCAAATCCGGTAAAGTATTTACTTATGTCGCCGGCTTTAAATGAAGTTGTGTTTGAAACCGTAATTGTTACCTTTTCACTTTCAACGTCTTCCACAATTTGTTTGAAACGCACTTGTTTCAGGTTAAGAATGATGTTAGTAACATCATCGATTACTCCGGGAATAGTTGAATACTCATGTTCCACTCCTTCAATTTTGATAGAAGTAATAGCGAAACCTTCGAGTGAAGACAAGAGGATACGGCGTAAAGCATTACCTATTGTAATACCGTAACCGGGTTCCAACGGACGAAATTCAAATTTTCCTTGAAATGCGTCAGCTTCCAACATGATTACCTTTTCGGGCTTTTGAAATGCTAATATAGCCATGGATTCACTTATTATTTAGAGTACAACTCAACGATTAATTGTTCTTTGATATTTTCAGGAATATCTTCGCGTTCAGGAATGTGTAAATACACACCTGATAAAGAAGCTGCATTCCATTCAATCCAAGGATATTTGCTGTGGTTAAAGCCATTCAATGAAGAAGCAATAACTTCCATTGATTTGTCTTTTTCGCGTACAGCGATAACTTGTCCGGCACGTACATGATAAGAAGCGATATTCACAACTTTACCATCTACTGTAATGTGTTTGTGGCTTACCAACTGACGAGCACCCGAACGAGTAGGAGCAAATCCTAAACGGAACACGATGTTATCCAATCTTGATTCCAACAATTGCAACAATACTTCACCGGTTACACCCTTGGTACGTTGAGCTTTTTCATATAAGTTACGGAATTGTT
>JAQTTH010000016.1 GCA_028710895.1 Paludibacter sp. | reverse complement strand
AAACAATATTATGGCAGAAAAAAAATTGAATTTATTGGCTGATTTTCCATCGGTTAGCGCACAGCAATGGATGGATAAAATCACAGCCGACCTCAAAGGAGCTGACTTCAACAAGAAGCTCGTTTGGAAAACCAACGAAGGCTTCAGCGTGTTGCCTTTCTATCGTGCAGAAGACATTGCAGGCTTGCAAACTAAAGATGCAGCTCCGGGTGTTTTCCCATTCGTACGCGGAACAAAAGCCGACAACGAATGGTTTGTTCGTCAGGACATCGTTGTGGAATCGGCTAAAGAAGCCAATGCTAAGGCGTTGGACATTTTGTACAAGGGCGTAACCTCAGTAGGTTTCAAACTGAAAAAAGAAGAATTGAGTGCTGACTACATCGCTACGTTGCTCGAAGGCATTGCAGCTGATTGTGTTGAGCTTAACTTCAGTATTTGTGTTAGTGCAGCTGCTAACCTGGCAACTATTTTGACCGACTATTTCAAATCGAAAGAGTACGACGTGAAAAAATTGCAGGGTTCTATCAACTTCGACCCAATCAACCGCATGTTGCAGGCTGGCAAAGAGTTGAGCAAAGAAGAAGTTACTGCAAAAGCGAAAGCAACAGTTCTTGCTGCTATTGGTTTGCCTTTCTACCGCGTGATTGGCGTAAATGCTACTACATTGAGCAATGGTGGAGCTTATATTGCTCAGGAATTGGGTTACGCACTGGCTTGGGGTAACGAATACCTCTCTTCACTTGTTGAAGCTGGGGTTGATACTTCATTGGCTGCTAAAAAAATTAAATTCAGCTTTGGCGTAAGCGGCAACTACTTTATGGAAATTGCCAAATTCCGTGCTGCCCGCTTGTTGTGGGCTAACATTGTGGATGCTTACCAACCTGCATGTAAAGTAGAAGATTGCAAAAGCACCGTTAACGGCATTTGCAAATGTGCTGCCAAAATGCGCATTCACGCTGAAACTTCTACTTTCAACAAAACCATTTTTGACGCTAACGTAAATATGCTTCGTACCCAAACCGAAGCTATGAGCGCAACATTGGGTGGTGTAAATTCACTTACTGTGTTAAGTTACGATTCTATCTACAAACCAACCGACGAATTCTCGGAACGTATTGCCCGTAACCAACAATTATTATTGAAAGAAGAATGTCATTTCGATAAAGTAGCTGACCCTGCTGCCGGTTCTTATTATATCGAAACTTTGACTAACGAAATTGCTGCTCAAGCCTGGAAATTATTCCTTGATGTTGAGGATAACGGTGGTTTCTTTGCTTCAGTTACTTCCGGTTCAGTTCAACAAGCCGTTAAAGCTACTGCTGCTGCCCGCCTGAAAGCTGTATCAAGCCGTCGCGAAGTATTATTAGGAACCAACCAGTTCCCTAACTTCAACGAAGCTGCTGCAGCTAAAGTGCAAATCACAGAAGCTACTGACTGTGGTTGCTCACACTCAGGAACTGAAAAACTGTTGCCTGTACGTGGTGCTGCCGAATTCGAAGCATTACGTTTCGCTACTGAAGGAGCTGCTAAACGTCCAAAAGCATTTATGTTGACCATTGGTAGTTTGGCTATGCGTTTGGCTCGTGCTCAGTTCTCTTGTAACTTCTTTGCTTGTGCCGGATATGATGTAGTTGACAACTTAGGTTTCTCAACTGTTGAAGAAGGTGTTGCTGCCGCTCAGGCTGCCGGAGCTGACATTATTGTTCTTTGCTCAAGCGACGATGAATATGCTGAATTAGCTCCTGCTGCATTCAAAGCTATCGACGAAAAACAAATTTTCGTAGTAGCCGGTGCTCCTGCTTGTGCTGATGATTTAAAAGCGATTGGTATCGAATACTTTGTAAACGTAAAAACCAACGTACTTGAGACTTTGAAAACGTTTAATGCACAATTGGTTTAAGAACCAAGAGTCAAGAACCAAGAGTCAAGACAAAAAAAGAGATGCATAACTTTAAGAAATTAGATATTTGGATAAAGTCAATGGATTTAGCAAGTGAGATTTATTTGCTTACAAATTCATTTCCAACTATCGAAAGGTTTGGCCTGATTTCTCAAATGCAACGATCAGCAGTTTCTGTACCTTCAAATATTGCCGAAGGTTCTGCAAAGTCAAGCAATAAAGATTTTTCTCGTTTTCTGGAAATGTCAATCGGTTCTTTATTTGAGTTGGAGACTCAACTGATTTTAGCCACCAAGCTAAATTATCTTGAATCAGAAGTTTCTATTTCAACTCAAAGTAAAATCAATGAGTTACAAAAAATGATAATTGGATTTAAAAACAAATTGGATTAAGACTGAAGATCATAGACGACACTAATTGTCTTGATTCCTGGTTCTTGGTTCTAAAAATCTAAAAAGAATGAAACTAAATTTCAAAAATATAGATATTAAAAACGTAGCTGCATCTACTGCTCAGCAGGCCGATAGTAGCTGGCTAACTGCGGAATTGATTCCGGTTAAGCCATTTTATACAAAAGATGATTTGGAAGGTATGGAGCATTTGAACTATGCTGCCGGTCTTCCTCCATATTTACGCGGACCTTACTCGGTAATGTACGCTATGCAACCGTGGACTATCCGTCAGTATGCCGGATTCTCTACTGCTGAAGAATCAAATGCATTCTACCGTCGTAACCTTGCTGCCGGTCAAAAAGGTCTTTCGGTAGCTTTCGACTTAGCTACACACCGTGGCTACGATGCCGATCACGAACGTGTGGTGGGTGACGTTGGTAAAGCGGGTGTATCAATTTGTTCCGTTGAAGACATGAAAGTATTGTTCGATGGTATTCCATTGAATAAAATGTCTGTTTCTATGACCATGAACGGTGCGGTACTTCCTATCCTCGCATTTTATATTAATGCAGGTTTGGAGCAAGGTGCTAAACTGGAAGAAATGGCCGGAACAATCCAAAACGATATTTTGAAAGAATTCATGGTGCGTAATACCTATATTTACCCACCAAAATTCTCAATGAAAATTATTGCTGACATTTTTGAGTTTACTTCTCAGAAAATGCCTAAGTTCAACTCTATCTCTATCTCGGGTTACCACATGCAGGAAGCTGGTGCAACTGCCGATATTGAGTTGGCTTACACGTTGGCTGATGGACTTGAATATCTTCGTGCCGGAGTTAATGCAGGTATGGATATCGACTCGTTCGCACCACGTTTGTCATTTTTCTGGGCAATTGGTATGAATCACTTTATGGAAATTGCCAAAATGCGTGCTGCACGTATGTTGTGGGCAAAAATCGTAAAGCAATTCAACCCTAAAAATCCAAAATCACTGGCATTGCGTACGCACTCGCAAACTTCAGGTTGGTCATTGACTGAGCAAGATCCGTTCAACAACGTTGGTCGTACTTGTATCGAAGCTATGGCTGCTGCGTTGGGTCACACACAATCGCTTCACACCAATGCGTTGGACGAAGCTATCGCTTTACCAACCGATTTCTCAGCTCGTATTGCCCGTAACACACAAATCTATATTCAACAGGAAACTGATATTTGCCGTGAGGTTGACCCATGGGCAGGTTCTTACTATGTTGAGTCGTTGACTAACGAACTAGCTGAAAAAGCCTGGGCGTTGATCGAAGAAGTAGAAAAACTGGGTGGTATGGCAGCAGCTATCGAAACCGGTGTTCCAAAAATGCGTATCGAAGAAGCTTCTGCACGTACACAAGCCCGTATCGATTCAGGAAGTCAGGTAATTGTGGGTGTAAACCAATTCCGTTTGGAAAAAGAAGATCCAATCGATATTTTGGAAGTGGACAACACAGCGGTTCGTATTCAACAAATCGAACGTTTGAAAGAATTGCGTGCTAACCGCGACGAAGCTGCCGTACAAGCTGCTTTGGCTGCCATTACCGAATGTGCTAAAACCGGAAACGGTAACTTATTAGAGTTAGCTGTAGAAGCAGCACGGGTTCGCGCTTCGTTGGGCGAAATCTCTGACGCTTGTGAAGCTATTGCAGGACGTTATAAAGCAACTATCAGAACAATTTCAGGCGTGTATTCATCAGAAACTAAAAACGATGCAAGCTTTATCAAAGCTTGTGAATTGACAGAGAAATTTGCCAAGAAAGAAGGTCGTCGTCCTCGTATCATGATTGCTAAAATGGGTCAGGATGGTCACGACCGTGGTGCGAAAGTAGTAGCTACCGGTTATGCCGACTGCGGTTTCGACGTGGACATGGGACCATTGTTCCAAACTCCTGCCGAAGCAGCGAAACAAGCTGTAGAAAACGATGTTCATATCATGGGTGTTTCTTCATTGGCAGCCGGTCACAAAACCTTGGTTCCACAAGTAATTGCCGAACTGAAAGCATTAGGCCGTGAAGATATTATTGTTATTGCAGGTGGAGTTATTCCGGCGCAAGATTACGATTATCTTTACAAAGCCGGTGTAGCAGCAATCTTTGGTCCTGGTAGCCCGGTTGCTAAAGCAGCTTGCACTATCATGGAAATTTTGTTGGAAGAGTAGACCCCTCTAAATCTCCCCAAATGGAGAGACTTGAAGAAAGAAAAAACGGACTTGCCATTGCGGTGAGTCCGTTTTTTATTGCAATATAAACACATATTTTTTTTATTATTTTACCAAAATAACATATCTTTGCAATGTGAAATTACAGGAAGTAAGTCTTTATTTAGCTCAATATATACTTAACCGAATACAACCAGAAATATTGGACATTTAAAACAAAAACAAAAACAATTACTATTATTATAAATAAAAAAGCGAAAGCAATTCACACATTATGAAAACAAAACTCTTATCTCTGTTTTTTTTAGTTTTTTTGATTACTTCCTGTCAAAATGGTTTAGACAATGATTTAACCCTCCGACTTGTTACAAGTTCAAAACTAACTGTAAAGGTTGTTGATAGCAAAGGTACTTCACTAGCAAATGTAAATGTAAAGTTGTATGATAGGGCACTTTTATCATCCTCTTCATCTTCTTTCTCTTCGTTGCAATACATTTATTCAACGTCTACCGATGCAAATGGCAAAGTTGATTTTGGCGACGTTGCAGCCGGCACCTATTTCATCTTTATTGATTCTGTACGGGTTAACGGTCTCAATTACCAACCTATCATGCAGTTTCAGATAAATAGTGCCGTTGACAAAAACATAACCATTAATCCGGAAGATTATGCAACCACATTTAATTTCAATTTCAAAAAAGCAGAAACTTCCAAAACGAGCAGCAATGTCAGTCTTAGCGCATTCAATAACCTGAATATTATGTTTATCCCTTATGCATCTTATGTTACTTATTCCGCAAATCCATCGTATTATAGTTCAAATAAATTCATATCGTTAGCTGAAGTTACAGGCAAAACAAATGATGCCGGCTATGTTTCTCTAAAAGTACCTGCATTTAAATCCTATGTTGCAGTTGTATATAACGATGCGAAAACAGTTTTCTGTCAATTGAATTATTCAGCCTATTCATCGTCGTATACTTACACAGGTGATAAAGGTGAAACTGCTAATTACAATTATTCGTTGGATTCAAAAACATTGCTAAACGCAGCGTTTGGCACTTATAATCTAACAATAAAAAAGGCAATATCAGTACCTACAAGCACTTCACCATCACTAATTCCATTCGATGGAATAAACGTTGCAGCTATACCAAGCAGTGTCTATGATTCATACATTCCGCTATCTGTACTTCTTGAATCTACTGAATTGTCTGGAAAAACGGATGCTGACGGTAACATATCCTTTTCATTAAAAAGTGGAATTAGTTATATCTTTGTTGCTTATAATGACGATAAATCAGCATGCAGTATACTTTCTGTATCCTCAAGCAGTTATTTTAATGTTTATCAAGGCGAAACAAGACAGGTAAATTTCACAATTAATCCAACGAACCTTGCCCCTGTAGCGTATTCAAGGATAAATATCACGCTTAACAAAACAGCATCTGTTTATTATACTTCGAGTCCAACAGATCTAACGCCTTTTTCAAACCTTCAAGTTGCTTTAGTACCTTATCTTTCATCTAACTCAACTTCTTCTGTAGATGATCTTTTATCGAAAGCGGTAGCCTCTGGAACAACAGACGCGAATGGGCAAATATTATTTACACTGGCAATGTCATCGACAAATTATACATATTCATACTATCAGATTGTTGCATATGATGCAGCCAAAACAAATAAATTTCTATCGTCATCCTTAAGTGTATATACTGGGAATTCGACTTCCCAGAGTTATATATTAAACTCTACCAGCTTAGCAACTGTGAATTAATTGCATTAGCTCCCTCTTAAAAAAAAGAATTGAAAAGAAAAATCGGAATTACCAGACTTTATGAAGTTATAAAGTGTCATTTATTGAAAAAAGGGACTTACCTTAATTGGTGAGTCCCTTTTTTGTTTTCAATACACAGTCACCATCATGCGTTGCAGAACAGTGTCTCCACCTATGCTGCTTCCATTCTTTTCGTTCAGCACCCTGTAGATATTAGTCATAGCTATCTCCTGCTGACGGGCAAACTCGGGGTTCGACTCGGACACTGTTTCCACCTTATCGCTTATTTCATCAGGCGCTACATGCTGGGTCGGAACTGTAATCAGTTGTCGCGCTCTTTTAGCAGCATGTTTTGGAACATTAGCTGCCATTTTCACAGCATTCTCAGGTTTAGTTATGTATTTAATCACCTGAAATGTGTCGTGAACAATCCGCGTCTCTACATTTCGTCTGTTATTCATTCCAAAGCCAACAAAAAACAAGATCAACGCAGCAGCCACCGACTGATACACCGGCATTTTCATCTGAAACAGCCCCCTACCCTTGGCCTTGGCTGCAAAAGCCTTGTCCAATGCTGTTTTTGTATTGCTGGTTGGTTCTATAGCAGCATAACTAAGGTCATTATTTAGCGAAGTATACAAAGGCACCATAGCAATATATTCTGCTTCCGAAAGAACAGCTTTCACCCATTCCTTTTCAGCCGTATCCAATTCGTCGAACCGTTTTGTTTTGAGCAATTTCTCCAATCGGTCAAAATCAGTATTCGAAATTGTTTCCATATTCATTTAATTTAATTCGGGTTTATAAACCATTAATTTCTTCGAGAGTTGCTTTGTGAGGTAAAACAAGCGCGATTTCACCGTCCCCTCCTTACAATCCATTATCTCGGCTATCTGTTTCACGCTCATCTCCTCCACAAACCGAAGGTCAAAAAGCGTTCTCATTTCCACGTCCATTTTATCGAGTTCCGTTTCAAGCCGTTTGTTGAACAGGCTCTTATCAAAACTCTCGCTGTTCAGTTCAAAAGGCTCATTACTTGTCGACAGGGTTTCCTTTTCGTGCTCACTTCTGATTTGCCGGCTGCGATATTCATTTTTAATCATATTACTGGCCAATGTGTAAAACCAGGTGTTGAATTTCTTATTACCGTCGAAACTTTCAGGTTTTTCTATGATTTTCAAAAACAAATCCTGCAACAAATCCTCTGCTTTTTGCCTATCGCCGTTGAGTAAGCGGTAGAAAAAATTGAGTAATGGTTTGGAATAGCGCCTATACAACTCGTCAAACGCCGACTGCCCACCATGGGTGAGCAGCGACATCAGTTCCTCGTCGGACTTTGTATCGTAGTTCTTTTTAAACAACGCCATTGGCCTATTTCTCAAAGTATTTCATCCATTCCGTTGTATTTCCTTTTTCAGCTACTAGCTTCGCCAATTCCTTTATTTTTTGAGCTTTGACAGTTTCTCCACTTGCAGTATAATGCTCATATAATTTTAGAAAAATGGCCAAATATCCGGTACTCATTTGGTTTACTACTGCTTGTGCGTAGTTGTTGTAGAAACCGTGTTTCAAAAAATCTAATAAATATTTATTCTCAACATTGTTGCGTATAACTGCTAAGTTGTCAAACGGCTCTTTACTATATTTATACGACAGTCCTACCAGATACATCTTGTCAGCGTATGACTTATACACATCCTGATCGGTGAAAACACTTACATAGATTGGACGATCTTGTACATTTTCAACTATATGTTTAATAATTGTTTCCGATCGTCTGTCCGAACCGTTTGTTATGTTCAAAGCCGCAATATTATTACTTTTAAATAATATTTCCCGATAAGAGTCAATCACACTCAATGAAATATTCAGAATCATCACATCGGGTCTTATGTTCTGTCCATTTTGCAATACCCAGTAAGGGTATGTATCATTATCGCCATTAGTCAGCAAAATAGCATTTGGTTCCAAAGATACTAAATTATTGTAGGCTGTTGTAAGTATTTCCTGAGGCATTTCATTGCTTTCCAACCATTTTTTACTAAGTATTTCTATGTTGGCTTTATCATTCTTAAACTGATAATAATTCATAAGCCAGGGTAAAATAAGCGGATCGTAAGGACGCAAAGCTTGTGCCTTCAGAATGTTACTTTCGCCAGAACCACTCCCGGCAGCATCATCGTTGGCTTTCAAAAAGTAACATTCAAACGAATTGGGAATTGCTTTTTCGGCCAATTTGATTATTTTGTCCTGAGTCATAAAATAACTACCTAGCTTACTCTCCCATTTTTTCTCATCCTTAAAGCGGGCATACCTGTTTGCTTTAAAAAAATACACCCAAGCCATTTTATCTTTTGTACCCCGGTCAATTTCTTGTTTCCAGGCTTTAGCCTGTTGTTCGTACCATTCGAAATCGCGTATCTGACGTATGACAGAATACACCGGTTCCGGTTTTTGGGCAAAGCCCTGAAGCGAAAAGGCCGTAAGCAACAGCCCGAGAATAAGTTTCATTGAAGTTTTCATGTGACGGTAATTTTTAAATTGTTTGATAAGTTATACACACAAGATTGGAAAACGTTCAAAAATAAAAGGTATAGTATTCATATTTCCTATTTGATTTCTTTCATTTCACTTCCTGACAGTTGATTTTTCATACATAAAGTAGATATAATACGATTTATATTATAGATAGTACGAAATTATTTAGTAATAATACGAGTTAGTTTAATTAGTAAACGATATATATCATATAGATTACGACTCAGCTTATATATACTACGAAATAGTTTTTATATATTACGATATTAATATTGAATAATACGACTTAGTTTAGTCATAATACGATAATATTTCTATTTTTTACGGCTATATTGATAAACATGACGATATTTTTCTATATTTGCACGATAAACTTATTGCCTATCAGGATATAAACCTATAAATTTAGATCATTACTATGTTACACTTCAACTTCACCCGGCTTTTTAAGGCCAAAGGTATTAATACACCTTCAAAGTATCTCGTTCAGCATGGTTTCTCCGATAAGTTTGCCACCCGCGTTGTGCGAAACAACTTCCGCAGATTGAATCTCGATGACGTACATCGGTTATGCGAACTCTTTCTTTGTACACCCAATGACCTTTTGCAGTGGATTCCGGAGAAAAACGTATCCGACCCAACCACCCATCCATTAGCCCCACTCATGCGCACCGAAAAAGTAATGGATCTTACCCGTTCCCTCAACTCGGTTCCACTCGACAAGCTGTTGGCCATCGAAAAACTCATTCAGGACGAAATTAATAAGGGTTGATAGGAATAAAATCATTAACTTTGTGCTGAAATTTAATTAAGCATTATGTCGCATCAAAACGCATCCGTCAAATCCATTATTTTTGCTTTATCGGCTAACCTAGGTATTGCCATAACCAAGACCATTGCTGCTGTTATTACCGGTTCAGGTGCCATGCTCGCCGAATCTATTCACTCTTTTGCCGATTGCGGCAATCAGGGACTGTTGTTTTTAGGACTTAGAGCTGCCAAAAAGAAACCCGACCACGAGCACCCACTGGGTTACGGAAAAGCTATTTATTTCTGGTCGTTCATAGTGGCGCTGATGCTGTTTAGCATGGGCGGATTATTCTCCATTTACGAGGGAGTTCACAAACTTCATTCAACCGAAGAAGTGAAAAATCCGCTTATTGCCATCGTTGTACTGTCGGTGAGCATGATATTGGAAGGTGCTTCGTTGTGGGGTTGCATAACCCAAATCAAAACAATCAAAAAGAAACAAAGCCTGTGGCAGTGGATAAAAAATACGCGCCAAAGTGAATTGGTAGTTGTTTTTGGCGAAGATGTAGCAGCTTTGTTTGGATTGCTCTTTGCCCTTGTTTCGGTTATAATGGCCTATGTAACGGGTAATCCTATTTACGACTCCATTGGTAGTATCGGAATTGGTGTGTTGCTTGTTTTTGTATCCTTTTTTGTGGCAGCAAAAGTAAAAGGCTTGTTGATTGGACAAAGTGCCGACGAAGCCATTCGTACCGAGATTCAACTTTTTCTGGAAGCCCGCCCCGAAATAGATCGCATATTCAATATTATAACCCTTCAACTGGGTGCTCAGATAATGGTTGCTGCCAAAGCCAACATGGCTAAAACAGAGTCGATTGAATTGATGATCAAAAATATAAACGTCTGCGAAAAAGAACTCAAAAAAGCTTTTCCGGAAGTGCAGTGGGTGTTTTTTGAACCCGATATTGAAGATTAAAATGATATAACAGATTATAAAACTCCCGAAGGTTCTTCTGAATTTTTTGAGAGTTTTATTTTTTTATGGCTACCTTTGCAGTCGGTTTTTTAAGGATAAATAATATGGATAAAATAAAGATAGTTATCGTAGGGCTCGGCGGTGTAGGCGGGTATTATGGCGGATTGCTGGCAAAAAAATATGCCGATAATCCGGACATTGAAATCTATTTTGTGGCTCGAGGAGCACATCTGAAAAAGATTCAGGAAAAGGGACTGACACTGATTACCGAGAAAGGAACATTTCAGGTTCACCCAACGCTTGCAACTGATAATGTAGCTGAAATTGGCACAGCTGATTATATTATCATGACTCCGAAGAGTTATGATCTTGATTCAACAGTAGCTCAAATTAAGCCCATTGTGGGTGCAAACACGGTCGTTCTGCCTTTGTTGAACGGGATTGATAATTCGGATCGTATTCGGACTTTATTGCCCGGAACTGAGGTGTGGCAGGGCTGTTGTTACATTGTGGCACGACTCAATGAACCCGGAGTAGTAGAAAGTTCGGGTGGTGTACACCGGTTTAATTTTGGGTACGAGCATAAACAAACCAATGAGCGTCTAACCGGTTTTGAAAGTCTGCTGAAAGAGGCCGGTATTGATGCCACTTTTTACGAAAACATATTGCATGTTATCTGGACCAAGTTCTTCTTTATTTCATCAACGGCATCGCTCACCTCTTATTTCAATGTCAGCTTTGGAGCATTATTGACCGACGAAACACGAAAAGCTACCCTGGTAAGCATGTTGGAAGAATTGATTTTAATTGCAAACGCCGAAGGTGCTGAAATTGAACGAACAGTCATTGATAAAGTGATTCATCAGCTTGAGAAGTTACCTTTTGAAACAACCTCGTCGATGCACAGCGATTTTAAAGCCGGAAAAACAACTGAGGTACACGGATTGACGGGTAGTGTGGTGGAATTGGGTAAAAAGCTCGGAATCCCTACTCCTACTTACCTGAATGTTTATAACGAGCTACTCAAACGCTGAAACCAGATAGAATATATAGTCAACGGGGACAAATGATATTAAAATTGTTTGTCCCCGTTTATTATGGGTTTCGCGATTTTTAATCGCGGTCAAATAATAATATGCGCGATTAAAAATCGCGAAACCCTATTTAAAAGCAATAATTGATTAGAAAATCTTCCGGTAGATATGGCAATAAGGCGAACCGTGTTTTTTGTCGTAATATTCCTGATGGTAATCTTCAGCAGGCCAAAACTCTGGAGCTTTTTCCAGAATAGTAGCCACTTTGTAGCCTTTGTTGGTCAAAATGTCAATGTATTTTTCAGCCACTTGTTTCTGCGCTTCCGAAGTATAGAAAATAACCGAGCGGTACTGGTCACCAATATCAGGTCCCTGCCCTCCTACCTGCGTAAAATCATGCGTTTCGAAGTATAACTTCACCATGTCTTCGTACGAAGTTTGGGTAGTATCAAAAACCACTTCGGTTGTTTCAGCATGTCCGGTTTCGCCAGTGCAAACTTCTTTGTAAGTAGGGTGCTGGGTATGTCCACCCATATAGCCAACGGTAGTTTCTTTCACCCCTTTGGCTTTCATAAAGTGATATTCGGTGCCCCAGAAGCATCCGGAAGCAAAATAAGCTGTTTCCATATTGGTATTTTTTGCAGGAATAAATTTCATTGATATTGAATTGACACAATAACGGGTATTTTTAGCTGTATATTGCTCCCCGATAAATACATGCCCCAGATGACCACCACAATTAGCACACACAATCTCAGTGCGCTGTCCATCAGCATCCGGAATACGTTTTACTGCACCTTTTATCTCATCGTCAAAACTCGGCCATCCGCAATGCGATTCAAATTTATCTTCCGATCGGTAAAGCGGTGCATCGCACTGCTTGCACACATAAACTCCCGTAGCTTTATTATCGGTATATTCTCCTACAAAAGGGCGTTCAGTGGCTTTATGCAATATAACGGCTTGTTCTTCGGGTGTTAGTTGATTGTATTTCATTTTTTTATTCGTTTGTGTACAGGCACTTTGGCTTACAAGCAAAAGTAACATGATAATTATCTGATTCGTTTTCATTTGCCTATGTATTTGTTGATTGAATAAACAGCAAATGCGAATCGATTGTTCAACATCAAAATAAAACAACAAACGCCTCTGAAAACAAAGGCGTTTTATTTAGATATAATCTTTAGAAAACAAGTCTATCGTATTCTATCCAACGATTTTACAAGCTTTTCATCCTTACCAATGGCACCAATAGCCAGGTAATTGAAAATCATAGAAATAATCGGTAGAACCGCTGCAAAGCGTAAATGCCATTCAGCAGCCAATGAGCTACAAGCTATCCAAATGTAGATTATCAAAGCAACATAATAACCAATCATAAAAAGAAAGTTCAATACCGATAACCGGATTTGTTTTACCCTGTTTTTATACGAAAAGATGGTAATCAACGATATAGTTCCAAACACAGCTGCAAATGTGGTGAGCATAGATGTTGCAGATTGAAATACAGCCGCTCCCGTTGGTTGAATAAGCGAGATTCCACGAATATCAATCACATACAACAGATTAGACTTTACATTGATTAAACTGGCAACAGGTAAACCAATTGTCAATCCTGCCAGAATTACAATTAGAAACAAATAAACACTTTGAATACGTTGTATCATAATTTGTAAGATTTTATTTTTTCCACTGCGCGTCACGCACAGCATAGATGCGTTCGATAATATCTACCACTTTCAAGCCTTCCAACACATTGGTAGTAATACTTCCTTTGTCAGTTAGTTTCTCAATCACGTTTTCAATCACATAATGGTGGTTTTGCGCCGAACCTTTATACAATCCATAATCGTTAGGTGGATTTGAAGGAGCCAGTTCAGGCATTACATAATCTTTAATATGGCAATAAGTTACTTCGTTCATGTATTGTCCGGCAACTTTCACAGTCCCTTTCGAACCAATAATGGTTATGCTGCTTTCGAGATTAGTATCCCAAATAGACGTTGAATAGTTCAATGAACCCATGCCTCCATTCACAAAATCAAACGTCACAACACCGCTATCTTCAAAATCAGTCAATTCTTTGTGATTAAAATCAGCAAAGTTTCCACGGATATTTTGTACATCGCCAAACAGCCAGTACATAATATCGATAAAGTGCGAAAACTGTGTAAACAATGTTCCACCATCCAACTTCGCATCACCGTGCCAGTTTCCTTTTTTGTAATAACGATCATCGCGGTTCCAATAGCAGTCAAGTTTGACCATAAAAATATCACCCAATGTATTGTTATCAGCCAACTCTTTCAACCAAACCGAAGGAGGTGAATAACGGTTCTGCATCACACAGAATACGTGGCGGGAAACCTCAAGAGATTTAAACAGAATACGTTCTGCATCTTTCTTTGTCAGCGCAATTGGCTTTTCAAGTACCACGTGTTTCTTATCTTCCAACGCTTTGATAGCATATTCAGCATGAAAACCATTTGGAGTACAAATATTTATAACATCAATATCCAAATCAGCTGCCAATAAATCGTCGATACTGTTGAAATAAGGTTCGGTTATTTCAGCTAATCCTATTTTTTCTTTTGGTAGTACATCACATACTGCAACAAGTTCAGCTTCATCGTTACGACGAATCATTTCGGCATGACGTTTACCAATGTGGCCTTGTCCAATTACTGCAAATTTAATCATTTGTTCAATTATTTAATTTTCAATTACCAATTTTCAATTTTACTTGTTCTTGGTTGTATGAATTATTTTTGTCAATATTTTTTGAATTTCTTTTAAGTCAGATATCAATTTCTCATTTGTTGGATAATGGGTTGAATGCTTGCAAAGTAATAACCAATACTCTGTTTCTTCAGCTTCTTTAGCTGATATTTTCAATTTATGAATAAAATCAGCAGGACTTTCAGCATGTTGTGCCTCACGAATGTTTGCTCCAATGGATGTACCTGAACGAAATAATTGATTACTTAATAAGAACTTCTTATTTGCATTTAAAATTTCAGCAGAATTGATTATTTCAAGTGCAAATTGAAACGACTTGTCTAAAATTATATTCTCTTTTTCCATATAAAACTATCTAAGAACTAACTCAAATTGGAAATTGGAAATTAATTAATTGGAAATTTTAGTTACCTCCCCATTATTCAATACATACTCCTGCCCGGTTTCCGGACAAACTGCTTTACCGGATTCATCAAAATGCAATTTGTGTCCGTTTTCGCTTACCCAACCAATTTGTTTTGCTGGGTTTCCGACAACCAATGCAAAAGATTTTACAGCTTTTGTAATTACAGCACCTGCACCAATTAGCGCATATTCACCTATCTCATTTCCACAAACAACGGTTGCATTAGCACCAATACTGGCACCTTTACGAACAATTGTTTCGGCATATTCATTCTTTCGGTTTACATGGCTTCTTGGATTAATTACATTCGTAAAAACCATCGAAGGACCTAAGAAAACATCATCCTCGCAAATAACACCCGTATACACCGATACATTGTTTTGGATCTTGACGTTTCTGCCAAGTTTAACAGCCGGCGAAATTACTACATTTTGCCCGATATTACAACTTTCGCCAATGAAACATCCCGACATAATATGAGAGAAATGCCATATTTTAGTACCACTTCCTATTTCACAACCGGCATCAATAACTGCTGTTTCATGAGCAAAGTATTCGTTCATATTATATTGGATTATTTGGTTATTTGTGATATGACTGTAATTTAAAATGTCTTCTAAAATCCCTGTCTGCATTGATAAAATATAAAACAAAAACAATAAATAAAATTAGAATTACATTCAACAATAATTCCATATAATCATCAATATCAGTACCCAAACTTATAAGAACCCTAAATAAAGTAACGCTATATAATATATTATTCAATCTTTTAGCCCAACGTTTACCTTTATAAATAGCTAAAAACAATAATAATCCGATCAATAATGAAATTAATGTAGTCAAACCATGGGCAATATCATTTTTATCCGAAAAAACAATCGCGATCATAATTATTAGATAGAATGCCGCTATTAATGAGAAAAATGTATTAATCTTCCTTTTTGAATTTTCAGCCCTATCCTCTTTAGTCAAAAACTCTTTATCCTCATACACTTCTTCAGGTAAAAAACCAGAACAGAAAAACTGAATATTACTATTATCCAGTTTCTTTCCACAGAGCAACTCATTCTTAGCATTATAGAGTCTATTCATGCACGTATGGCATATGGGCAAATCTTCTTCCTGAATCATTTTATCACAAATTTAAATGCGATTCAAAATAATCAACCTACAAATTCCAACACACTTTTAGTAATATATTCCAGTTGCTCTTCCGATAATTCAGTATGCATTGGTAATGACATAACGCATTCGCTCAGCTTTTCTGCAACCGGGAAATCACCGGCTTTATAGCGTGCATCCTGATATGCTTTTTGTAAATGCAAGGGCACGGGGTAATAAATCATTGCCGGAATACCTCTATCTGCCAAATATTTTATCAATCCGGCTCTGTCAACTCCGTTCAATTTCAAGGTATACTGATGAAAAACATGTGAAGATTGGGCTATACGTGCCGGGGTAATCAATTTATCTGTTACAGAGAATGCTGCATCATAATAATCGGCAGCCGAAAGGCGGTTAGAACAATATTCGTCCAGTTTTTTAAGCTTGACATCCAATACAGCTGCCTGAATACTATCTAAACGAGAATTAACTCCCACTACATCGTGATAATAACGAACTACCATACCATGATTGGCAATTGAACGCATTTTAGCAGCAAGCTCATCATTGTTGGTGAAAATAGCACCACCATCGCCAAAGCAACCAAGGTTCTTAGATGGGAAGAAAGAAGTACAACCAATATCACCCACGCATCCTGACTGAACCTGACGACCATCGGAAAACGTATAAACCGAGCCAATGGATTGACAGGCATCTTCCAACACATATAGATTATGCTCTTTGGCAAGAGCTAAAATGGCTTCCATATCGGCATTTTGTCCAAATAAATGGACCGGGACAATGGCTTTTGTTTTTGGAGTAATGGCTTTTTTCAACGATTCAATAGAAATATTGAATGTATCAAAATCAACATCCACTACAACAGGGGTTAATCCCAGCAAGGCCACTACTTCGGCAGTTGCAATAAAAGTAAATGTTGGTGTAATTACTTCGTCTCCGGGTTTCAAACCCATTGCCATCAGGGCAATCTGTAAAGCGTCAGTTCCGTTACCAACAGGGATAACGTGTTTTACATTCAAATAAGCTTCCAGATTATGTTGAAAATCATTTACTTTTCCACCTTTTATAAATGTCGTGGTATCAATCACATCCTGAATTCCGGCATTTACTTCTTCTTTTATCTTCTCGTATTGACTTCGTAAGTCAACCATTTGTATATTCTTCATAACTCCAAATTCTCCCAAAATGAGAATTTTTTATAATTTATATGCGATCAGTTATTTTTCTTCCAGAACGAACTCTACATCCTCCGGTGAAATTCTAATATTTGAAATAAAATTCGAATTATTCTTGATCAAAAGTTTTTGCTTGCTAAACTTGCCGGATTGTAATGTATTATAATCAAGATAAACTTGTAAATCATTTGAATTAAATACTTTAAAATGACTCAATCCAACAATAAAGGTTGCATTTACTAATGCAGGAAAAGTTCTGATTGTCAAATTTGAGGGGCAATTTATCGAGCTGATAGGGATTTGAATTTTGCGTTCGGTAAATGGTTCCACAAAGAAGCACAAATTTATAATATTACTCGAGAACCGAATAGATTTCAGTGGCTTTAGTTTACAACGCAAATAGGTAGTATCTTTCAAATTCTTGATTTCAACCAATTCTGTTTGAACAGAAACCATAGTATCCAAAACACTTTTCGGACCATAAACAAGCACTTTCGATGGTTTTAGTAACACCTCCGAACTCTGCATATACTGACTCACAAGTTCAACTTTTGAAACTAACTGAACAGGCAGTTCCTTTACACTCAGCTTTTGATACCGGATTAAAATAGAATCTGGATGAATTCCCAACACTTTAGTAGTTGGCTGCATGCGCATATAGCGGTTAATGCTACCTGTGAGTTGATCTGAAGTAATCAGAATCTCACCTTTCTGTTTAAATGACCTGGTTACGTCAATACTCAAAGGGGTAAGGTCACTTTTTGAATAATCAAAAAGCATTAATCCCTGATCTTTAACAATCAATTGAATTTCGGTAGGGGGAGAATTGGTAACTGCTACATTCAATGGAATGCCAATATACCTAACAGGAATAGTAATCGTTGTTTCCCGCTCTTTACCCAAAGCATTTACAAACCAAAAAGTGGCTGAGAGGGCAAGAAAAAGCAAAAAGCTTAAAATATCTTTTGACAAAAAGAATGATTTAAGCTTTTGCATGTAATATTTTAGAAACCTTATGCCGCCTTTTTCAGCCATAAAATCCGAATTATTTTACTTCGGTTTGTGCATCTTCAGCAGTAGCAAAAACAGAATTTTTATCTACTTTAATGCGAACATTATCAGCTATTTCAACGATAACTGTCGTTTCTTTAATTTCTTTTACTTTACCATAAATACCACCTGAAGTAACTACTTTGTCGCCCGGTTGCATAGCTTCACGTTGTTTTTTGATTTCTTTCTGACGTTTAGTTTGTGGGCGAATCATGAAGAAATAGAAAACCACAAAAATAGCCACCATCATAAAGATACTTGAGTAGCTACCCATACCACCTCCGGCAGGAGCTGCAGCTTGTAATAAAATGCTCATTAAATTCATATTCTTTTGTTTTTAAAAAATTATAGATACAAAAATAGTTTATTATTTCTTATTATCACTAAACATCACCACCTTAATCAACTTATTATCTTTTCTAAGTTGTCCGACAATGTTATCGAGAACACCATTAATAAACGTTCCACTCTTGTCGGTGCTGTATGTTTTTGCAATTTCAATATATTCGTTTAATGTAACATTTACCGGAATTGTCGGGAAATCCATCAATTCGGCCAATGCTACTTCCATAATCACAATATCCATAAAAGCGATACGATCCAGTTCCCAATTTTTGGTATTCACGTCAATCATCTGACGGAGATCATCTCCTTTAGTCAACACATTACGGAGCAATTTACGGGCAAAGTCTGCATCTTCTTCGTCTTTGAACATAGGCAAAAGTGCTTGTTCGTCGCCTTTCGAAGCATCAAAACGTTTGATTGTTTTTATGATAAAGCTCACAACCATTTCAATATCGTCGGTCCAATAGATATTCTGATCCTGAATAGAATCGTCCAAATCTTCGCTTTGCAGCATTATTTTCTTGTAAATTTTACGCCAGATATCTTTATCAGCAGCATAATCTGCAGCTGGAGCCTGCATGTATTCCTTGTAAAATTCAGATGCTAAAATTTGTTCATACAACACTTTAATGATCTCTGAATCGTTTACCCACGAAAGTTTATTGGCTGTAAGAAACTCATTGAACTGTATGTTTTTTGACAGTTGAGCTATAAATGAATTATCAATGAAACGGGTATTGGGATTTAAATCTTCTTCTGTGGGGCGAAGCTTATTTCGTTTTGTTTCAATGCGGTCGGAAGCGAATCGGGTGATTTCTATCGATAATTGTAGTAGGTGATAATACAAATCGTAGGTCTTTTCGATACTGTGAAACAATTCTTTTTCGGCAACAGGAAACGATTTGCTGTCGCTTTTGTAATAAGAATATAAGATTTGTACAATCTTAGTACGTAATAATGCTCTGTTAATCATAAAATACAGTGAACGCTTTTTTATTTAATGCACAACTAATAATGCATATTTTGTATTTTAAAAACCAATAAATCCGGCTTTTAATTTCGCTGCAAAGATAGTACTTTTTTCGGTTTCTTTAAACAATAAAAATGCACAATCAGGAAATATGATTGTGCACTTATATTTATACTATCCAGGGAAATCGAAAACAAAGCTCGTCGTACAAACAATAATCAGCTTTTCCGTTCACAGCCAGTGTTTTAACCAGTAATGCATCCGATAGTAATTCTTTTGCAAACTCAAGAGTAGTGCCCGTTTTTACGCGGTCGTCGACAAGTAAAATACGCTTTCCTTTGTAATCGAAGTCTATTTCAGCCAGTAATTTTGGCTTATCATACAATTTATTTTGCATGGCGTCGCGCAAATTCAACTTGAGCAGGTAATATTCGCAACCTAAACGCTGATTGATCATTGCTGCAGGTATTATTCCACCATTTGCAATGGCAACAACCATATCAAACTGTTCGGCAAACTCCATTGCGCGCACACGCTCCAACACTTCTTCAAAAGACTTTCCCATTCGTTCAAAACAAAATTACCATTTCGAAATTGCTTTCAAGCAGAAAAACCCACCAACCAACTGAAGCAACATACCCGGAAAGCCAAGACGAACATCCTGCATAGCAGCCACAAAACTACCTGTCAAAGCAAATTCGGCTATCATACCAATTCCCTGATAAATTAAAATAACTGCCAGAATGTTTTGGATTTTAATTTCTTTTGTACGTTGAGCCATATAAGCTGCTGCACCGGCTAATAGGGCTGATTTAATAAGGATAATAGGCAACATTTCGGTTGCAGGCATTCCAAAAAGTGCATGGTTGATAAGCGGTGAAGCCACAGCTGTAAGTAATCCGGTAAAGAAACCGTATTTGTAGGCAGCAATAAGAGTAAAGAAATAAATAGGCAATAAAATCATTCCACCCATTGGTATTAAATGACATACCTGCGGTAGGATAATGTTTCCGGCTACAAATAACAATGCAAAAGCATACGATTTTAGCTCAACAACTTTCAGTGAGTGAAGTTTTACGGTAGATTCCATGCTGAATTGTATTAAATTAGAGTTTTGTTTTAAATTTATTCTGATTTTGATTGACAAAAATAAGTATATTTTTTGTTTTACGGTCTATGAACTGACTGAAATAAAATCAAAAATGCAAAATGATTCAGTTGTTTGTGATTTATCGCAGTGTTATATCATTATTTTAATGAAATTTAGCTTACTTATGTCGAATGATTTTCAGGGTATAATTGTTCGGACTAAACATCGAATATCATACTTCAGATTGCATAAAAATACCACAAATTCATGCAATGCAGTATTAATTATTATGTTTTTGAAATTATTTTTTAAGCAATGAAACAAAAAAGGTCATTTTGTTTGATATATTCAAAAAAAATGCAGAAATTTGGGGACTAATTTAGTAATCCGCAATTAGAAAAGCACAATTAATAATTTTTTGACAAATCAGTAGCGTTATGGAAGTAGAGAAAAAGAAATTTGAAATTGAGAAAAAAGATAATGAGATTATTTATTCTAAAGCCATCAAAGCAGGAAAACGAATTTATTATCTTGATGTGAAGAAGAGCAGAAACGATGATTTATTTTTAGCCATTACTGAAAGTAAGAAAAAAGTAGTTGGTTTTGAAGAAGATGCACAGGTAACATACGAAAAACATAAGATATTCCTTTATAAAGAAGATTTTGACAAATTTGTAGAAGGATTACAGGATGTGGTTGGTTTTATCAAGCGGGAACAAGGTGAGGCTGAACCACGCAGAGAAGAAAATCCGGAAACAACTGCTACTGAAGAAAGCAAATCTAAAAGCTTCTTTGATAAATTTAAATTCTAGAACATATTTTAGAACTAAAGAACAAGAGTAAAGACAAAAATCTTTACTCTTTCTTTATTTTTGACGCGAACTTTCTATAATCCTGTTTCTCAAATTCAACATATTCAACATGAAATCTTTTGCAAGCGATAATTATTCGGGAATTCATCCCGAAATCTTCAAGGCCATTCAACGGGCAAACAATTTACACGAAATATCTTACGGTGACGACACATTTACAGCAGAAGCCAATCAGCTTTTCGAGAAAGAATTTGGTAAAGTAACTGTTCTTTATACATTCAACGGAACAGGTGCTAATGTAACATGCCTGAAATGCTGCACATTACCGTTTCAGGCTGTAGTTTGTTCGGAATTTGCTCATATTCTTGCCGACGAATGCGGTGCTCCAACTCAAAGTATCGGTTGCTCGCTCCTGCCCCTGAAAACAGCCGATGGAAAACTAACTCCCGAAATGATTAAACCCCTGTTAGGCAGAATTGGAAATGTACACAATACACAACCCCGCGTCATTTCAATCAGTCAGAGTACCGAACTGGGAACAGTTTATTCAATTGCCGAACTAAAAGCCCTTTGCGATTTTGCGCATGCCAATGGCATGTATGTTCATCTGGATGGTGCACGCATTTCCAACGCTGTAGCAGCATTGGGAGTTAGCATGAAAGCAGCAACGGTGGATTGTGGAGTGGATATCATGAGCTTTGGAGGAACAAAAAATGGTTTGATGATGGGCGAAGCTGTGCTAATATTCAACGAGGAGTTGAAAACAAATGCACCTTACTTCCACAAGCAAATAGCACAACTCTTCTCCAAAAACCGGTTTATAGCTACTCAGTTTACCGCATTACTTACCGACAATCTGTGGTTGCGAATGGCTACACATGCCAACCAAATGGCTCAACTGTTGGCAAAAGAAGTAAACGGACTACCCGGTGTAAAAATAAACCGCAGCGTGGACGCCAATGCCGTTTTTGTGATTATTCCCGAAAAAGTCATTCAACCCTTACGTGCTCAATATCCTTTCTACGAATGGGATGCCGAAACGCACGAGCAACGCTGGATGTGTTCGTTTGATACTACCGAAGAAGAGGTTATCGGGTTTGTAAAGGCTTTGAGAGAATTATTGTAACAAAATAAAAAATCCGCTGAATTGTGTTCAGCGGATTTTTTATTTTTAAGTTACATCAACAACTCATTTCACCAGCATTTTTCTTAGCCGATAGTAAGTTATAAGCTCCTTTTACAACCACTTTCAGGGTTTTATAGTCTGTTTTATCAGGTAAAGTTATTTCGGTGAATCCATCATCGCTTACCCCTTTCTTAATCTCTATCATTCGGTATTCGGTCATGTTTTTTCCATTCTCTACTTTGCTTTTATCAAAAATAAAAATATAGTCTTTGTCTTCGAAACTGACAATGGCTTCGGTTGGAACAGAACTTGCTTTGTTGCTTTTGGCCTGTATAACAGCATTTACATACATTCCCGGCAGCATGTTTTCGCATCGACCCATCACATTGGCATACACCTTATAGGTTTTATCGTTATTAATGGATTTTCCGGTTTGATAAATCTGAGCTTCATGCTGTTCTGTTTCATTGTTTATATAGAACCGGATTTTCTCCCCAATCGCCACCTTTTCCACATCTTTTTCAAATAAAGTAAGCTCAAGGAACAGTTTATCGCTATTTACAATCTCGAATAACACATCCGAAGGTGAAACAGACTTACCTATACTAACATTCACAGCTTTCACATATCCCGAAATTGGCGAAAGCAATGCTACTGTACGGCTGATATTATCTTCTGTCAGTCGCGAAGGGTTAATTCCGATCAGTTCCAGTTTTTGTTTCAGGGCACCTGCCATTGTTTCCAGATTTTTATACTCAGTAGTTACCTGTTGCAGGTTCTTTTGCGAGTACACATCGTCTTTGTAAAGCTCTTTGTGACGCGTATATTCAGCCTGAGCGTATTCCAGCTTGTTTTTGGTTTCCAGGTAGTTTTGTTGCATATCAATAAACTCCTGATTTTCGATAACTGCCAGTGTTTGTCCCTTTTTCACAGCATTTCCGGGCATCAGATTGGTACTCTTTATAAATCCTCCCATAGGCATACAAACCGTAGCCAGATTTTGCGGAGCAACCGAAACAGTTCCGTTTACTTTAAGTGTTCCACTCATCGCGCGCATTTCGATGGTTCCCGTTTCGATGTTAGCCAGTTTTATCTGATCTTCACGTAGCTCTACAATATCATCAGGGAGCATTTCTTCTTTAGCTTCTGTGTCGAGCTTCTTTGCTTTACCACACGACACGAAAGCCAGTAAAAGCACTGAGATTAAAATGATTGATTTAAATTTATAGCTTGTCATAATTGATATTTTAATTCATAATTTGTAATGCATAATTCATAATTGAAAAACTTCTGGTAGATCTATATTTAGTTCTACCAAAAATCATTTTCCAATTATATATTCAATTGAAATAATGGTTTGATTATAATCGTTCAGGGCATCGAGGTAGTTTTGCTTGATACTCAATGCCGGACTGAGGCTTTGAATATAATCGAGGTAATCAATTGCCCCGGCTTTATAACTCTTAGTTGCCTGATCGATAATTAAATCGGCTTCGGGAATAGCTTGTTTTTCGTAATACGTAAGGCTGTTGTTATACTTGGAGTATTCACTTAGCAATGCATTGTAATTCCCGGTGAGAGACTTTGAAAAGTTCTCAGCGTTTAGTTGAGTTACTTTTTCTTTCAACTTAGCTGCTTTTATTTTGGCTACATTGGGAGCAAACCACAAAGGAATGGCAATCCCTGCCTGCACTCCGGTAAAACGATCGCCCAAACCAAACGTGCGTGGAATGCCGTTTACCGATTGTTCTCCCTGAATAGTCTGACTAAAATAGCCAATACTCAAATCGGGCAAAAGCTTACTTTTTTCCAACCGAGTTTCCATGCGCGACATTTCCAATTGCTGTTGAGCAAGTCCCAACTGTGGATTTCCTGCTACAACATCACCTTCGGTGACCGGTATAAAGTCTGCCCGTTTCAGTATTGTATCTTGAGGTGCTATCAATAGATTGGTATTTAAAAGCGTTTGTAATTTTTGGTTATAAATAAGAATATCCGCATTTACCTGTTGCAACTGGTTACGCATTTCCATGCTTTGCGAACGCGCTGTTATCATTTCCAACCGGTTTGTCTCACCCGTTTGCAAACGTAACTCTGCTGCACGCATAAAACCGGAATACAAGCTATCTTTCTGCACAATCAATTTCTGTTTAGCGTGCAGATAAGTCAGTTGCAGATAAACCTGCTTCACTTGCATGGCTATTTCCTGTTGAGCTGTTTTTAATTCCCATTCGCTGCTTTTTTCATTGGCGTTGGCCAGTTTATGCTGGTTTATATATACCGTTGGAAATGCAAACGACTGCGAAACCGTAAAACTATTATCCTTCGAATACGAATTAAACTGTCCGAACTGTCCTTCAATAGCCGTTTTTGGAATATCAACCGCAGCCCCTTTCAAAGCTTTTTGCACATCTACCAAATAAGCCGAAGATCGAACCGACAAATTGCTGTCCAATGCCATTTGAATAGCTTGTTTCAGATTTATTCGTTTCGTTTCCTGCGCATTGACAGTTGTAAAGCCCCAAACGAGCAAAAGTAACAGGGTTGTTATTCCTTTTTTTTGTTTCCAAAAACTCCGGAATGAAAACGTAGAAAAGAAGATGTAAAATACCGGCAAAACAATCAGAGTAAGTAAAGTGGCCGTAATTAATCCACCAATAACAACTGTTGCAAGGGGTTTTTGAACCTCTGCTCCTGCCGAAGTAGATAAAGCCATTGGTAAAAAGCCAAGTGAAGCCACCGCTGCAGTCATAATTACAGGACGTAAACGGGTATGAAGTCCTTTCAACACCCTTTCGGTAATATCGGTGATACCCTCTTTCTCAAGTCGGTTAAACTCGGCAATCAATACAATACCGTTGAGCACTGCAATACCAAATAAGGCGATAAAACCTACTCCTGCCGAAATGGAAAAATTCATTCCACGTAGCCAGAGTGCCAAAATACCACCAATAACCGACATGGGTACAGCCGTAAAAATCAGCAAGGTTTGCTTTACCGAATGGAAGGTGAAAAACAGCAGAACAAATATGAGCAACAGTGCAACCGGCACAGCAATTGCCAATCGGTTTTTAGCTGCCTGCAGGTTTTGAAACTGTCCACCATACGACACATAATAACCCGTAGGAAGTTTTACCCGTTCATTTATCTGCGTTGTTACTTCTTTAATCACGCTCTGCACATCCCGGTTACGAACATTAAACCCAACCGTTATCCTACGTTTTGTGTCTTCGCGTGAAACTTGTGCCGGGCCCGATTTGATTTCCACATTGGCAATTTGCTCAAACGGTATTTGTCCTCCATTGGGCAATGCCACCGACAAATTTTTCACATCGTCCAGACTTTGACGGTAGTCTTTGTCTAACCGTACCACCAATCCGAAACGTTTCTCTTTGTCGAACACAACTCCTGCCTGACTACCCGCAAAAGCAGCCCGTAATACGCGATTTACTTCTTCTACCGATAATCCGTATTGTGCTAAGCGATCACGATTATATTCAACCTGCACCTGCGCCAGCCCTGTAACCTTTTCTACATTAATATCTTCGGCACCTTCCACCCTGCGAATGATTTTTTCAACTTCTTCCGCTTTATCAGCCAATGTATTGAGGTCATCACCAAATATCTTTACAGCTATATCCTGTTTCGAACCCGAAAGTAATTCGTTGAAACGCATTTGTATCGGTTGCTGGAACTCAAACTTCACCCCTGCCAGTGGAATAAGCGCTTCCTGCATCTTGGCAACAAGCTCTTCACGTGTTTTAGCACCTGTCCATTCGCTTTTATCTTTCAGGGTAATAATATAATCACCCGTTTCCATCGGTGTAGGGTCGGTTGGTATTTCGCCTGCACCTATTTTACAAACAGCGTGCTTTATTTCGGGAAAACTATCCAGCAATATCTTATTTGCTTTTTCAACCTGCTCCACCGTATTGCTTAATGATCCGCCCTGAAGCGTAACTACTCCGGCAGCCAAATCACCTTCTTCCAATTGCGGAATAAACTCACCACCCAGATTGCTAAAAATAAATAAGCTCACAACAAAAGCAGCAATCACCGAACCGGATACCACTAATTTGTGATTCAGCGCAAAACGAATAAGCGGATTAAATGCTTTGTGGAACCAGTCCATCATGCTATCAGAGAAATTTCGTTTATGTTCTGTGCTTTTACTCAGAAACAAGGTTGAAATCATGGGTACATAGGTGAGCGAAAGAATGGCAGCTCCTACTAAAGCAAATGCCACAACCTGTGCCATGGGGCGGAACATCTTTCCTTCAATTCCAACCAACGCCAGAATTGGCACATAAACAATTAGAATAATAATCTGTCCGAATGTGGCTGTACTCATCATTCGTTTAGCCGATTCGAACACAGTTTCGTCCATTTGCTCTTGCGACAATCGTTTTATACCTATGTGATGCGTTTTGCTCATGGATATACGGTGAACAACACTTTCAACAATAATTACAGCCCCATCCACAATCAATCCGAAATCAATAGCACCCAGACTCATAAGGTTTCCCGAAACACCGAACAATTGCATCATGGATACAGCAAAAAGCATAGAGAGCGGAATAACCGAAGCCACAATGAGCCCTGCGCGCATGTTTCCGAGAAACAATACCAGCATAAAAATCACAATCAGTGCGCCTTCAATCAGGTTGCGCGACACAGTGCCAATGGCACGATCTACCAAATCCGAACGATTCAGAAAGGCTTCAATCTTAACGCCTTTTGGTAATGATTTCTGAATAGATTCAATACGTGTTTCCACATTGCTTATAACTTCATGCGCATTGGCACCTTTAAGCATCATTACCACACCGCCCACAGCCTCGGTGGTATCAATTACCAAAGCGCCGTATCGGGTAGCATTCCCGTATTGTACCGTTGCCACATCGCGAATAAGTACCGGCATGCCCGAACCACTTGTTTTTACAACAATCTTTTCAATGTCTTCAAGCGTTTTTACCAACCCAATGCCGCGAATAAAATAAGCTGTTGGCTTTTTATCTATATAAGCACTTCCGGTATTCTCGTTATTACGTTCCAGCGCCTGAAAAATATCGGTAAGCGTCAGGTTCATGCTTCTGAGACGGTCGGGATTAATCGCAATTTCGAATTGTTTTACAAAACCACCGTAACTATTGATATCGGCCACACCGGGAGTACTCAGCATTTCGCGCCTAACAGTCCAGTCCTGCAAAGTTCGCAGTTCCATGGGCGAGTAAGTATGCTCATAGCCTTTTTCAACAGCCAGTTGGTATTGAAAAATCTCACCAAGGCCCGACGAAATAGGTGCCAGTTCTATTTTTGCCAAGCCGGCAGGGATAGATTCTTCGGCTTCCTTCAGTCTTTCGCTTAGTTGCTGACGGGCCCAATACACATCCACTCCGTCTTTAAACACAACGGTAATAACCGACAAGCCCAGTCGCGAAATGGATCTCAACTCAACAATATCGGGGATATTAGCTACTGAAACTTCAATGGGAGCCGTAATAAAGCTCTCAACTTCCTGTACAGCCAGCGAAGGTGCCATAGCAATAACCTGAACCTGATTATTAGTAATGTCGGGAATAGCATCTATTGGCAATCGGGTAACCGAATAGGTCCCCCAACCGATTAATGCCAGCACAAACAGCCAGACAATAAATTTATTCTTTATTGAAAATTGAATGATACGTTCTATCATAGGATAAATAGCTTATAAAATTGAATATAAGTAAACGAATGACTCCCGACAATGCGTGAATCAACTAGTAGAAAAAAGAAAGGAACTTATATTAGCTAAGCTTTGGCGGTTGCCAGATAGAAGAGTTATCGTTTGATATATCAGCCGGAAGGTATTTAGTCAGCTGAATTTGAGAATAAGCGTAACAAGTGAAATTAATGTTGAAAACGGATTGAGAAATAGCCGAAACACAGCAACAACAATCGCAGAACGGTGAACACAAATCCGTATCGGCATGTTCGTGAGCCGTAGTTTGCTGAGCCAGTTCAGTATTGTGCGTAGCACTATCCGTTGGCACATCATTGCAGGGCATTACAGTGAGTACTAAAACATACAGGGATAATATGCAGGCCAGTGCTTTCATTTTGTTTATTTCGGTGGCAAAGATACAGATTTTTTCGGTATTGCATAATACTTAAATTGAAGCTGTGGCAAAGATAAATCTGCTATACATGCAATTTATCAAAAACTACTTGTATTTAAAATAGTTGTACCAACGAATCATATTGCTGTTTTTGCATGGTAGGTTTATTTTCACAAATCTTTTTTTTAATGCTTTAATCAATTATTAAGCGACTTAAAATATCAAAGTACAAATTAAAGCAAATTCTTACACAAAATAAACAAACCAATTCACCACTTGTTATACACACAATTAAACCCTTTAAAATTAAAACACAGAGCAATGAAAAAACTTTCAACCACATTATTGTTGGCAATTTGCACTGCCACGCTCACTTTCGGACAATACAAACTGCCCGATTTACCGTACAAATACAATGCGCTGGAACCCTATATCGATAGCACCACCATGCACATTCATCACGATTTTCACCACGCCACCTACTTTGCCAACCTCAACAAAGCATTGGAGAAATATCCTGAGTTGTACAAAAAAGACGTGTTGGAAGTCATTCAAAATATCAGCGAATTACCTGCCGACATTCAAACTACCGTTCGCAACAACGGTGGAGGAGTTTACAACCACAGCTTTTTCTGGAAAATAATGGCAGCACCCGGCACAGCCAATATGTCGCCCCACATGGAAAAAGTGTTGACAGATAATTTTGGAAGTGTCGACGCCTTCAAAGCCGAATTCGAAAAAGCAGCTGTTGGCCGTTTTGGTTCGGGTTGGGCCTGGTTGATAAAAGACAGCACCGGAAAGTTACGCATCATCTCTACTCCCAATCAGGACAATCCGCTTATGGCTGCAGCCGAAGTAAAAGGAACACCAATTCTTACGCTGGACGTATGGGAACATGCCTATTACCTCAAATACCAAAACAAACGAGCAGCCTATGCCAAGGCATTTTGGAATGTTGTTAACTGGACCGAGGTTGAAAGACTTTACGGAAATTAATTCGACACGAAACCACATAACCTGGGCTGTATCACTGTGTATTACACATGATACAGCTTTTGCTTTGTTAGCAACGGTATTGAACACTGCACTTTAGCAGATTTACTGGTGATGTCTTATATATTATTGTGTACAATTCGTTTTTGATTACAGAATAGTATAAAAAGCTACAACATTAGTCCAAAACAATATTTTACACATTTTTATTCTGAATTTATTCAACAATATTCTTCTTTAAATGAAAATAAATCGCTTATTTTGTCCATTATTTAATTACTCATCGTATTATTATGGAAAGAATAAGCACAACAGAAGTCCTCGATTGGGCAAAAGATTTTCTCTCTAAATCGGAAAAAGAAATTAGCACCGACGAACTGAAAGAACAAAAAAAATACGCCATTTTAATCCAGAACCCAAACGACAAAACCCTGCTTTCAAAGCTGCTCGACGAATCATCGCAGATTCACGACAACCGCAAACTGGCGCGCCGGATGAAATTGCTCATCGAAAAATACGGAGTACCCGAGTTTTTCAGCTCCTCCGACGCCGTGATGCTGAAACTTTTCACCACATTCGGTTACTGGTTCGACTTCATTGCTGTTCCCATTTTCAAACAACGACTCCGCAACGATACTTCCAAAGTAATTATCAACGAAAAACCATCCTTTCTGAACCACCACCTGAGCGAAAGACGCAAACAAAACATTGGTCAAAACGTAAACTTGCTCGGCGAAGTAGTATTGGGCGATGGCGAAGCGGCAAAACGCTACAATCATTACCTCGATGCGTTGAAAGATCCGCAGATAAACTATATTTCCATTAAGATATCGGGTATTTATGCTCAGATAAATGCACTCAATTACGCCAAAAACAAACTGGAACTTTGCGAACGCCTCACCCGCATTTACCAGCAATCAATCGATTTTCCATTTATAGATGAACAGGGTGCAGCACATTCCAAATTCGTGAACCTCGATATGGAGGAATACAAAGATGCTGAACTCACACTCGATGTTTTTAAAACCGTATTGAGTCTTCCTCAATTTAAGAATTATTCTGCCGGCATTGTTGTTCAGGCCTATCTGCCTGATGCCTGGAACTTCCAAACCGAATTGCTTGATTTTGCAAAAAAACGGGTTGCCAAAGGTGGAGCTCCGCTAAAGATGCGGCTGGTAAAAGGCGCCAACCTGCAAATGGAAACAATCATTTCGTCTATTAAAGGCTGGCAAAATCCTGTGCTTGGAAGCAAAGTGGAGGTTGATGCTAATTATTTACATATCCTCGACAGAGCCCTGGAACCGGAAAATGCTCATGTCATGCACATTGGTGTGGCTTCACACAATTTCTTTTCAATTGGATATGCTTACCTACTAAGCAAAAAAATGAATGTGGAAGAACAGGTAACGTTCGAAATGCTTGAAGGAATGGCTAACCATCTGCCACGCGTAATGCGCAGTCTGGGAAAACAAATCATTCTTTACACACCGGTAGTCAAAAACGAACACTTCCTCAATGCCGTTTCGTATTTAGTACGGCGTCTCGATGAAAATACAGGAAAAGATAACTTCCTGAGCTATTCGTTCAACCTTAAATACGACAGCAAGCAATGGAATTTTCTGCAAAAACAATTTATCGAAGCTTTTAATCTGAAAGACAAAATTGAAGCAAAATCGTACAGAACACAAGACAGGAATGTTCAAGTGCCTGCTATCACAGAGCTAATGACCACCTTTAAAAACGAGCCGGATACAAATTTCGATTTAAAACCAAACCGTTTATGGGCAGATGAGATTCGGGTTCAGTGGAAGAAATCGGCTACCGATAAACCCTATCAGATTCCGGTTCAAATTGGTGAAAAACAAGTGAAATCCGCGAACAATCAAGCGTATTTCGACCATAGCCAGTCGGAAACTGTTTGTGTTTGCGAAGCAGGTCTTTCATCGTTAGAACAGGTAAAAGAAATGATAGCTGTTGCCGAAGCTGATACTTCCAACTGGCGAAAATCAACTCTCGGCGAGCGGAATAAGATATTGCAACAAACGGCGACAAATTTAAGCAACAAGCGGGGGCAACTCATTGGTTGCATGTCGGCCATTACCGGCAAAACCTTTGCTGAAGGTGATGTGGAAGTATCCGAAGCCATTGATTTTTGCCGCTTCTACCCTATCACCATGCAACACTTTACAAATCTGACAACTGTTAGTCTGGCTCCAAAAGGAATAGTGCTTGTTATTCCACCGTGGAATTTCCCATTAGCAATACCTGTTGGTGGTGTTGCTGCAGCTTTGGCAGGTGGTAACACAGTCATTCTGAAGCCAGCCACAGTAGCCCTCCCCGTTGCGTGGGAGTTTGCCCAATGCTTTTGGGATGCAGGTGTGCCTAAAGATGCGTTGCAGGTTGTTTGTGCCGATGGTCGCGAACCACTCAATTACCTGACTAAACATGCTTCCATCAAACACATAATATTGACTGGTGGAACTGATACGGCTTTCAGATTATTGCAAAACAACCCCACTTGCCCACTTTCGGCCGAAACAGGTGGTAAAAATGCCATTATCCTCACAGCCAGTGGCGACCGCGATCATGCCATTCAGAATATCGTCACTTCGGCATTCAGCAATGCAGGACAAAAATGCTCGGCATGCTCTCTCCTATTGCTCGAAAAAGAAGTGTACAACGATCAGGATTTCAAAACCAAACTTACTGACGCCGTTACAAGCATGCACACCGGAAGTGCCTGGGATGGTGGAAATGTAGTTGGACCAATGATTACAGCGGACAACGACAAACTCTTACACGCTATCAATAACTTAGAAGCTGGAGAATGGTGGTTGGTAAAACCGGAGTTTGTAGACGAAAAACACTACATATTGAAACCATGTGTAAAATGGGGTGTAAAACCGGAGAGCTTCACCTTCAAAACCGAATTGTTTGCACCGCTCCTTGCCGTAGTTTGTATCGACAATTTGGAGCATGGCATACAGCTCGTAAATGCTTCGGAATATGGTCTTACTTCCGGACTGCAAAGCCTCGATGAAGAAGAACAATTGCTTTGGAAAAACAGCATCGAAGCAGGCAACCTATATATAAATCGCGGAATTACGGGTGCTATTGTCAATCGTCAACCATTTGGTGGTATGAAACGCTCAGCATTTGGTGGCGGCATAAAAGCCGGTGGACGTAATTATGTTTCATGTTTCGTAAACATCATAGAAAACCCGATAACAGATTCTTCTCCAATTGAAAACAAGGAGTTCAAATCCTATTCCGCCGCACTTAACGGTAAAGATAAAATCCGCTTCGAAGCAGCTGTGGTAAGTTATCAGGAGAACATGGAAAAAGAATTCTCCCTGGAACTTGATATTTATAATTTGGTGGGCGAACGAAATACATTCAGGTATCTGCCTTTAAGAAAAATTGGATTCAGAATACAAACTGTCGATAATTTGTGTGATGTATTTATGGTGCTTGCAGCTGCAAAAACAGCTAAAACAACATTGAAAATAAGTATCAGTAAAGATGATCCAAAGCTCGAAGCTTTACAACTTGCTGCGGGAAAAGATTTTCAGATCATTATTCAGAGTGAACCCAAATTCCTGATTGATATGGACAAATATGAACGTATCCGCACATGTAGTCCACAACTTCAGGATGAATGTTACAAAAAAGCAGCCGAAACAGGACTTTACATTGCCAATGCCCACCCCATTGTCGAAGGACGGCTTGAATTACTTCACTATTTGAAGGAACAAAGCATTGCATTCGAATATCATCGCTACGGAAGTATTACGGAAGATATAAATAGCTAAGCTAATTCAAGAAAAGTTGAATAAAAGGCGAACCGGAATTATCCGATTCGCCTTTTTCACATCTAATAAAAATCTAAAGATAACTATTTCAATCCTTTAAATCCATGAAAATACTTTTCAGATTTGAATGTCAGATTCATAATTATTCCAACGCATGTAGTATTTTTTCCATTTTATATATATTTTAATGAAATTATTCATACTTTTATGCACGATTTGATTGAAAAGTTGTATGAAAAAGTTGACAGTTTTATCAATATTCTCACTCTGTTGTATGTTTATCGTTAGTCCTGCATTATTTTCAACTAATTTGTAATACAATTCATACAAATTTCACATAGATTTTTTTCAAATAAATTAAAATTCTCAATCTTAAACATGAAATAAGCTCTAATCAAAAAACCGGGAAATATCAAACTAAACCGGGAATTAGTTTCACAAAGCAACTTCTATACATCAGTCAATTAAATTTCATATTACAATTTAATTACAGGATTAATTGTTAGATTAATAGTTTAACCCAAAACATTTTATCAATATATTTGTTTGGGTTTTAATGACATGATTTTAATTTCATTGACAAATATAAACACTAATCATAAAATACAATTATTTTATGTTACATAAATTTGTTTATATTTCTAAATATATTATTAAATTTGTCACCTAAGTCAAGCGAGACTTTCTTAATCAATTTTTATAAAACATTCGTGTACAATATAAAGTACACTTTTTATTTTCTGAAGTAACTATAGTATTAATTTATAAAATTCACAATTTATGACTACTTGTAGAAAAATGAGAATACCCCAAATTCTCTTGTTTGTTTTTGCTCTTTCGCTTTCAAACTGTGTAACAGATGAATACGATTTATCTAAGGGTCTGAATAAGGACATTACAGTTGGAGGTGATTCATTGTCCTTTCCCATTGGTCAAACGGACACAATCATGCTGAAAAAATTACTTGGAGACAGTATCAGTGTCCTTACGGCTAATAATGGTAAATATGCATTGAATATTAAAGACTCATTGAATGTAAAACTGGATGCTGTTCAACCGGTATCTTTTTCAATAGCTGGTATTACAATACCACCGATTACACAAAGTTTTGCATCCGTGGAATTTCCTACTTTTCAATTCAACCCAATTGCTATAAGTAGTGCATTGCCACTTAAAGATTTGTCAATTGCAAACAAAACTGTTAGTTCAATTCACACAAGTTTTGATATAGCCAACTCATTAACTATTCCTATTAATCCCGGACCTGTTAGCTTCAGTACAGGGAATTTAACCTACAGTAGTGGAATTAAGCATATTGCTCAAAACTTGGATTTAATCAATTTACCAACCGCTCTTCAAAGCATAAATGAAATTCAGTTTGCAAGTAGTAGAGTTACATTGACTTTTGATAAATCTAAAATTAATTCTATTCAATTTGACTCTCAAACAGATAAAATTACAAGCTTCAATATAACATTTCCAGCAAATGTAACTTTAACCTCTCCTATTGGAACAGGATCAGCTATCTCAAGCGATGGTCATTCTTTCACAATAACAAATGCAGCATTAGATGCGAATAACGGAATTTATACAGCCAGTTTTGTTATTCAAAAATTAGTTCCGCCTGCTTTTGATAGTAATCATGAACTTCATTATTCGAGCGATGTAACATATAGTATCGATTATACTTTTAATGGTACTATTAATAATGTTTCATCAAGAAACTACAGCTATCCTAAAACACTTGACCTTGGTATTAATGTAAAATTGGATGCTGATCCGGCCATTGATAATATGATTATTTCAACAAATCCATATTCAGTAGATGTTGCAGGCAGTAATACAATAAATAAAGATGTAATCGGTATACCAACAGCCATTTCTCAAGTAACATCATTGACATTTAATACAGGAGCAGAACTTTCGCTGAATATTGCCGACCCGGGTGTAAGTCCTTTCCAATTCTCAAGTGGAAATTGCGTGATTCAATTACCTCAGGCTATTGTATTTAAACCATTTAGTGGACTAGACCTGACAACAAATAAACTGACTATACCGGCTTCAAGTTTATTTGGAACTAAAACAATTGGAATTTCCGGAATTGCATTAAATAAAACAGTGACCAATCAAAAAATAACGATTAATGATAATCTGACATATCAAACAAACAACCTGACACTGGGTAGTGCAACTGCAGATTTATACACGCTTCAGGGTATTACAGGTAAAAAATTAGATATCACGGCCAATATAACCGGGTTGTCTATACAAGATGCAGCCATCCAAACCAACAGTATTAATTTGGATATTCCTGCTCAAAACACTAATATTGATATAAACCAACTTGTTTCTACTGATGTAAAAAAGATTTACTCGGTAGGTTTGAAAACACCTTCTCAACTGAAGTTCAAAATTCTGATTAACAATTTGCCGACATCTATTGATTCTATTTTCCTTGACAATTATACCATTACACTTCCAAGTGTCTTGAAATTTAAAACCGGAGATGTCAATAGTCAAAATCAGGTTATTCTCAATAAAGGATTTAAGGTATCAGAAGGGCTTTCTAAAACCCTTACTTTAGAAAGTTTCAACTTTGGTACCAGTGGAAATACATTAGTTAACGGCGTATTCAAACTTCATGAAGCAGTTTCGATGACCGGCGGAGCTCACATTAAAGGTACAAACCTGAAATCTAGCGATTTGCAACCGGTAGAAGTAGTACCTACAATTCAGATTGACCCAATGTCATTGTCAGTTATAGAAGGTGAAATTGCACCTGCAATTGACCCTATTGCACAAAACATTGCACTTGATCTTCCGGATGTACTAAAAAATAAAGACAATAATTTGGCTTTAAAACCTGTATTGACGTTCGAAATTGGAAATTCAATGGGAATTCCGATTGATTTATCTTTAAATCTAACACCAAAAAGTAAAGGCGTAGCTATTCCAAACGCTAATATCTCAACGTCGTTACATATTGCTGAAACAAGTGTTCCGGGACAAACAACCTGGAGTAAATTCCGACTTGCGGCTTCGGCTACAGGCTTGTTTGACGACCATAAGGAAGTGCTGATTCCAAATCTGGATAGCTTATTGAAAACTATTCCTGACGAGATAGGAATTAGTGCAACTCCAACTATCGATGTGAGTAAACATCACATAGTGGATTTATATTCACCTAAAAATCAGATTGATTTAAAATATGCAGTAAATGTTCCGTTGGAATTTGGACAAGACTTTCGGTTTAATCTGAACGAAACAATACCTGATCTTCAGAAAAGTTTAAAAGGTGTAGCGAAATTAGTTCATAACATTGATGTTATTGCTAATATTGAGAACAAAATTCCAATGAATATTGCTTTCAAGATTCTACCTTACAATACTGCTGGTCAATTGATTGATTCGACAAAACTGAAAGTGACTGCTCAACCGATTACCTATTCGGGTTCAACATCATTGGCAAACGTAGGATCTACAGTTTTTGGAATTAAGGAAATGACATCAGGTTCTTTAGCTGATTTAGATAAATTCATTATTACCGTTACAGCTAGTAAGAATCCAATTACGGCAGCTTTACCACTCAGACCTGATCAGTACTTCTTAATCAAGCTACGGGTTGTTATTCCGAAAGGAATTACTGTTGACTTAAATTCAGAAAAGAAGTAATATTATTAAGTCAACCAAACAATTTTGATTCAAAATAAACTAATTATCACCTACTATAAACGAAAAAATTTATGAAAAGAGCATTAATATATATAGCTATCTTAGTGGTTTCTATATCCGGCGCGTTTTCTCAAGGTGTATATTCCACCTACTTTTTGGATGAGTGGAGTCAGCGACATACACTAAATGCCTCGTTTGCCCCCGAATATGGATATCTGAGCTTACCAATTCTTGGTGGTATCGAAATAGGTATTAAAACCAGTGTGGGAATGAAGAATTTTATTTATCCCGTAGATCCATCAAATCCGATGTATTCACAGTATAAGTACACAACATTTTTAAATTCGAGTGTTCCCGCAGCTGATTTTTTGGCCGGATTACCAACATACACTTCCTTTAACCAGGGTTTAAAATTGAATTTGCTTTCGTTCGGATTTTATACTGCCCGTAAAAGTTTTTGGTCCTTCGATATCTATTTTAAAGAAAACCTGGATGTAAATTTACCTTCTGATTTTTTGAAGTTTGCGAAATTAGGTATGGCAACATCAAACAATTCGTATGATTTAAAAAATCTGGGTGTTGAACAAAGTAATATGATTCAGGCTTCGTTGGGTTATTCACGTGATATTCTTTCCAATTTGAGAGTAGGGGTAAATGCCAAGTTATTGGTTGGACTTTCAAAGGTGAAATTCAATTATTCTAAATTTGACATCGCTTTATCAGACACTAGTTATTCCATGGCTGCTATTGGTGAATCATATATCATGTCGAATCAGCTATCAATGGGAAAAGATGCGAACGGGTTTTATGATTTCACAAAACCCAGCTTTAATACATCGAAGTTAACTCCTGCCGGATTAGGTGCCGCCTTTGACTTTGGTGTTACTTATAAACCGTTTAAGCACCTGACATTAGCTGCTGCAGTGAATGATATCGGTGTTATGAAATGGAGTGCAAACGCTATACAAAAAGGAACTGCCTCAAGTAATGTAGCATTTTCCGGTTTTAAAAACATTGGCATTGATAGTTTAGGAATAAAAGATCAACTCAATCAATTGGAAACTGATGCTTCCAACTTAATTAAGTTTAAAGAAACAACAAACGCTAAAGATATTATTGATAATTTACCCTATACAATCAATGCTTCAGCCGAATTAAGTGCATTTGCAAATGATAAACATGATATTCGTTTGGGTTTGCTCTATCAGAGATACAATTCTGCCTTAGTACACAACGATCGGTTAGTTGGAGCCTTAACATTAAAACCGCTATCATGGATTGCATTCTCCGGAACGTATGATATAATGAACAAAGATTTTAATCATTATGGATTGGGAATTAGCTTCTCACCCAGATGGATAAATTTATACATAGCAGCAGATTATGTTACACCAAAATTAAATCCTCAATTAATACCTATCGAAAGAATAAATGCCAATATTTCATTTGGAGGTAGTTTTGTATTAGGAAAACCAAGAGATAAAGACAAGGATGGTATTACAGATCGGTTAGATAAATGCCCCGACACACCATTGCGTGTAAAAGTTGATAAACATGGCTGCCCGATTGACAGTGATGGTGATGGTGTTCCCGATTATTTGGATAAATGTCCGAATACTCCAATTGCTGCTCAAGGTAAAGTAGATACAAATGGTTGTCCACTCGATTCTGATGGTGATGGAATACCTGATTATTTAGATAAATGCCCAAATACACCTGCTAATCTCAAGGTTGACCAATTTGGCTGTCCAATTGATAGCGACAATGATGGAGTTTTAGACGATGTTGATAAATGCCCAAATACACCGGCTGGTGTTCAGGTAGATTCAGTAGGCTGTCCTTTGGATTCTGATGGTGATGGTGTTGCAGATTATCTGGATAAATGTCCGAATACTCCGATTGAAGCTAAAGGGAAAGTAGACTCATTAGGTTGCCCACTTGATACCGACTTAGATAGTGTTCCTGATTATCTTGATTTGTGTCCTAACACACCTGCTGAAGCCCGTAAGTATGTTGATAAAAATGGTTGTACATTGGATAAAGATGGCGATGGAATTCCTGATTACCTAGATAAATGTCCTGATACCCCAATAGCAGCTCATGGAATGGTCGACGAAAATGGTTGTCCACGCGACACCGATGGTGATGGTGTTCCTGATTATCTTGATAACTGTCCTAAAATGCCTGGAGTTGCTTCAAATCATGGTTGTCCGGAAATAAAGAAAGAAGTGAAAACACTCATTCAAATGGCTCAACAGGGAGTTCAGTTTGAAACAGGAAAAACTGTGATAAAGAAGAACTCATTTGCAATACTGGATAAGATTGTCAAAGTATTGATTGAGAATCCAACTTATTTAATCGAAGTTCGTGGTCATACCGACAATGTGGGTAATGCTGCAGCAAATCTACTACTTTCGCAAAACAGAGCTGCTGCAATTCGTGATTATTTCTTATCAAAAGGAATTGAAGCGAAACGTATAACTTCGAATGGTTTTGGAGATACTATTCCTGTAGCAAGCAACAAAACTGCAAAAGGAAGAACATTGAACCGCAGAGTAGAATTTGTAATTACTTTCGAACAGGTAATAGCTGAATAACTCTTATTTCATTGACCAAAAGAGGCTGCCCAATTAATTTTGAGCAGCCTCTTTTATTCATAATGCTTATTATCTAGTAAAAAATAAGGCAAACCGGAGCTCCAACTTCTAAACTTTTTCCGGTATTTGTCAACTCACCCGTTTTAGTATTTCGCTTAAAAATCGTAATATTGTCAGTACGTTGATTACCAATTAAAAGATATTTTCCATCTGGGGTTAATGAAAAATTACGAGGTCCTACCCCACCCGTTAAGTATTGTTGTACAAAAGTAAGCGTGCCATTTTTTGTTACAGAAAAGCAACTAATATCATTCGCAGTACCCCGATTTGTTGCATACAAGAATCGTTCGTCAGGAGATAGATGGATATCTGCTGCACCGGTTTCAATATCTGTTTTCTTCACCACAGTTGTTTCCTGCAATTTAGTCAACTTGCCCTTATCGAGTTTCAAAACGGTAATTGTACCGTCCATTTCCTGCAACAAATACACTCGCTTGCCATCTTCACTGAAAGTCAAATGTCGGGGACCGCTTCCTGCTTTTACCTGAATGCTATCGTATGCCACCAAAATATCACTTTTGGCATTTGGATTATAACTATAAACCGTCACTTTGTCTGTTCCCAGGTCATTCACTAGCAGATATTTTCCGTCAAGAGTGAATTTCACTTGATGAACGTGGGGTGCTGTTTGTCGGATGGGGTCAATACTACCCCCAACATGCTGTATAAGTTGTAAAACATCAGTCAACGATCCATTTTCATTACGTCCAAAAACAGATATGCTGCCACCATTATAATTTGCCGTAATAACATGATGCTTTGTTGCTGAAACGAAACATGGTCCTGAACCATGCGTATCGGAACTATTTATAAAGCTTAGCTTACCCAAAGGTTCATCAAATGCGAACGCACCGGTTTTACTGGCAGTGCCTGATTCACTAACTGCATAGACATATTTTTTATCCGTAGTCAAAGCAAGGTAACTTGGGTTTACCATCTCTTTAGCCACTGATTTTTGTGTAAATACAAATTTATCCAAATCAATTTCATAAGTATATATACCTTCACTTTTTCCGGTATTGGTATACGTTCCAATTAGAAGTCGGTATTTGTTTTCTTTAGCTTGCAAAGGCAAAATAAGGCAAATAAGGACTGAGAATAACAGTGTTCGCATCATAATATTTTGGATTATAAAATTTATTGAATGGAATCGTTTAATTTTGCCCCAAAAGTAGTTATTTTTTAATCACAAGCCTCAATATCTCTTTTGAAATTGAATTTTAATAATCCACGAATCAAAACAAAGTCGTTACTTTATGCGTTGTTTTAAACAGAAAGACTCGAAAATTTACAATATTCTAAAAACAAAAAACTAAGATGGGAGATAAACACAGTATCAAAACCGAATGGAAAGGTGGACTGGCTTTCGAAGCCGATGTTAACGGTCACAAAGTACGAATGGATGCACCGGTTGAAGGAGGTGGTGAGAATTCTGGCCCGGGTCCAAAGAAGCTCCAATTGGTAGCATTGAGTGGATGTACCGGGATGGATGTTGTTTCTATACTTCAAAAAATGCGTGTAAATATCGAAAAATGCAACATTGAAGTTCAGGGTGAAGTGACTGATGAACACCCGAAACATTATTCTAAAATGCATGTAATTTACAAATTTACAGGAAAAGATTTACCAATGGACAAACTTGAAAAAGCAGTAAAAATGTCTGAAGAAACTTACTGCGGAGTTGGTGCATTGTATCGTAAAGCGATTGAAGTTACATCTGAAATTCACATCATTGAATCCTGATTTATAAATGGAAATACGTAATATATTTGATAATAACCAAAAGTGGATTAGAGAGAAACTAAAGACTGATAAAGAATATTTCAAGAATCTTTCTTTGGGTCAAAAGCCTCATATTCTTTATATTGGCTGTTCAGACAGTAGAGTAAGTACCGAAGAATTGATGGGTGCGCAACCCGGTGAAGTTTTTGTACATCGCAATATTGCCAACATGGTTCCAAATACCGATTTGAGTTCTATGTCGGTCATAAATTATGCTATCAGCTATCTGAAAGTGCAACATGTTGTAGTTTGCGGGCATTACTACTGCAATGGTGTAAAGGCAGCTATGGAGTCAGCTGATTTGGGCATTCTGAACCCCTGGCTTCGTAATATACGCGATGTATACAGATTACACAAAGAAGAACTTGCAACAATCCAGGACGAAGAGGAAAAATACAAGCGCCTTGTGGAATTAAATGTGCAAGAACAATGTGTAAATGTGATTAAAACACCCGATGTTCAAAGAGCTATTAAAGAAAGAGGACTCACTGTCCATGGTTGGGTATTCGATGTTCACAGCGGAAATCTTATCGATTTGAAAATTGATTTCGATAAAATTCTTGAAAATATCATGGAAATTTACAGAATTGTATAAAAATAGAAACGGGATAATAATTGATTATCCCGTTTCTATTATACTTATGTTAGTTCAATTCCTAATAATTATAGAAATTATCGTATCCAATGCCCAGGTCGAAGCGCCCGTTGGAGATAGCAACCGGTTCGTTATGCATAAATGTTTTAAAACTAAAGTAGCCCGATAAAATAGCTTTGCTTAGTTCTTTGTCGACGTACAGGTTCTGAACCCGTTTGAATTGAAGTGTTCCTGTAATGATTTTCAACACACTGCTATACCCACTGGTATTCAGGGTAACTGTGCATTTGCTGTTTTTTAAATCGATAGTTGTATCGTTGAGCATAATCAAATCGGGATAATCGGCAGGTGCAAAGCCTTTGATGCTGAATTTCATCGTTACGGGGCTACCGCTGTTTCCCATAACACCTTTCAATGTCAGGTTCAGGGTGTCGGTATTCACAATGATTTTAGCAGGTAGTTGTGAACTTTCGGAAATAAATTTCTCCCGATCGATATAGGCTCCAAAGGTATTGTAACCCCATTCGGAGTAAATTGGCAAACCGGGATTTGTAACATCTTCGATAAAAACCGACTTTTCGAGCGAGTAATCGGACGAGCAACTACTAACAAAAAGCGTCAGCGTTGATACTATGATGATTATATATTTTTTCATGTTTATGTAGTTGAGTTGAATATTCGGATATTGATTATTTCTTTTGAGTGGTTATGGGTATTTGCACCGACAACTGAAACCCGCTAAAGCTTTGAGGAATAATAAGCGTGGAGTTATTCGTTGTTAGAAATGCGGATGGTAAATAGATATCCAGATTAAAATTGATTCGGTTATTGGGGCTGTACTTAGCACCAATCGCCCCATAGAAAGTCGAATACAAGGTATTTACCTTCACCCCCACACTGTTCATAATTTCATCTTTATAGGCATTCATCGACTCGGTTGTGAATGCAATATTGGTTTTGGAGGCCAGTTTAAAACCAACTTCGGCACCTGCTTTCACGAAAAAAGCTAAGTTATCAATCCGAAACGGTGTGTATCGCAGTTCCAGTGGAATGCCTACATAATCGTTATTCTCCTCGATATTTGTTACCCGGCAATACTCGGAGCTTGTGGAAGTGGTTTTGTAACGCAGATAGAAAAAATCTCCTGAGCCGGAATTACCTTTATCCACTAAACTATTTATGCGTGTAAAACGGATGCCTGAAAACACACTCAGCTGGTCGTTGTAAAACGAATATTCGGGTTTAAAACCGATTGAATACAGTGACATGGAGGTATTGAGGCTACCACTGTTGGCATACCCATAGTCGCCATTGTACGAACTTACATCCTGACGAACGGCCCATTTTTCATTCAGGTTACCATTTACGGTACTTGTACCACATTCCACTCCCCACGAAAAATGAGGTGCTTCCTGCGAAAAAGCCATTGTAAGGGTTATACCGGCAACTAACAGCAAAAATAATTTCTTTTGTTTCATACACGAAGGATTTTATACATGAGAGTTTTTACTTGAAAATTATCTAAATAAAGCGCGGCGTAAATATAATACTTTTATTAATTTCAAGAACTAAACATTTGAAATTTCTCATAAAAAATTTATCAACAATATTATTCATCAGAACTGCTATTTAAATTTTGTAATATTCAATTGTAAATCGTAAATTTGTAAATCGTAAATCCTATACACATGAATTCTTTTCTTTACCGCGTAGCCCAACAATATTATTCTCAGCAAAAAGAATCCATTAGCGATTTGACGTTTGTTTTTCCCAACCGCCGTGCGGGATTATTCTTTCAACGCTATCTTTCCGAAATAGCTCAGAAACCAATCTTTTCACCTACAATACTTACAATCAACGAATGTTTCTCGGCTGCCTGCCAATGGCAAATTGCCGACCGGTTAAGCTGTCTGTTCCTCCTCTACCGCATCTACAAAGAGCAAAGCGGCAGCGATGAAAGCTTCGATTCCTTTGCATTTTGGGGCGAGATGCTGTTATCCGATTTCAACGATGTTGATAAATACCGCGTTGATGCCAAACAACTGTTTACAAATATCACGGAGCTCAAGCAGATTGATCAACTGTTCAATGTATTCACAGAGAAACAGGTAGAAGCCATTCGTCAGTTCTGGAGCAACTTTGTGCCGGTTACCGAGGGCAAAACACAGGAAGATTTTGTGGCTACATGGAAAATTCTGCTGCCCGTGTATGAGCAATTCCGGGATGAACTTCTTGTCGAAAACACAGCTACCGAAGGGATGATTTGCCGGGATGTGGCCGATCGGTTGCGGGGCAAAGAAGATATTCCCGAATTTGCGGGGAAACAGTTTATATTTGTGGGGTTCAATGCACTTAATCCCTGCGAACGGACATTAATGGCTGAACTGCAAAAAAGGGATCAGGCCGATTTCTATTGGGATTATGATGCAGCCGAACTACGCGATGCAGACAATCAGGCATCACGGTTTTATGCCGAGAACCTGCATCTTTTCCCTTCAAAATATCCGTTAGAGTCTATCGAAGAATCATTAAAAGACAAAGAAATTGAACTGATTGCCGTACCATCGGCTGTGGGGCAGGCAAAACAAACTTATTCCATTCTCAACAAGCTGTTTCCACCCGAAGTACCGAATATGAGTTGGATTAAGACTGCTGTTGTACTCCCTGACGAAAGTTTGCTCGTTCCCCTACTCCATTCGCTGCCGGAGCAAATTGGCAAAGTAAACGTTACTATGGGATTTCCGCTCAAATCAACCCCAGTTTCGGGACTCATTGAGCATATTTTTGAACTTCAAAAACGTATGAGGGTATCGGGCGAGCGTATTTCCTTTTATCACCAGACGGTTTCCAACATTCTCAATCATCAATACATTTCGCTGCTTTGTGGTGATGAGGCTAACCGGCTTACGCACAATATGGCAACCAATAACTGGATTTACATTGATGCCAATGAGCTGAATAAAAATGAACTGTTGGCAACCATTTTTATTCCTCAAACAGACACACAGGCATTTCTGCCCTATTTACTCCGGATACTTCGCACGTTGCAAAACGGCTGGCAAAACGCATCCGACGACACACACAAATACCAGCTCGAATGTGATTTCCTGTATCAATATTATGTTACTATCAACCGAATGGCCGATATCCTCAAAGCCAAACCGGTAGAAGTGGATATGAACATGGATACGCTCGTTCGCCTGACACGTCAACTAACCGCCGGAATTACAATTCCGTTTGTGGGTGAGCCTCTTGATGGATTGCAGATCATGGGTGTATTGGAAACACGCGGACTGGATTTCGAAAATCTGATTATCACATCATTCAACGAAGGAATCTTTCCGACCAAAAGCAGTTCGAATAGCTTTATCCCTTATAACCTGCGTCGTGGCTTCGAACTACCGACAACCGAACATCAGGATGCTATTACAGCATATAATTTCTACCGTTTAATACATCGTGCAAAGCGCATTTTCTTCCTGTACGATTCGCGTACCGAAGGCATGCAAACGGGCGAAGTAAGTCGGTTTATGCATCAGCTTTACTACCATTACGGAGTTGAAGCAACGAAAAAAAGCATTTCATTTGATATAGGCTTTGGTAATGCTCAGCCCATTCAGGTTGAGAAAACTACGGCTATTATGGAGAAACTGCTTCGCTTTACTTCGGACAAAGAATTTAGTCCATCCCTGTCGGCCAGTTCCATAAATACTTACATTGATTGTCCCTTACAGTTTTACCTCACCAAGGTAGAAGTGGTAGAACAAGCCGAAGAAGTGGTTGAAACCGTGGAAGCCAATATGTTTGGCAGCCTGTTTCATAAGGTTATGGAGAATCTATATTTGCCGTACAAAGGTCATATAATCCAGTCGGATGATTTTGATCAACTGATAAAAAACACCCTGCAAATCGACAATGAAATACTGCGAGCATTCAACTCAGAGTACTTTAAACGTAAATCCGGTACGTTAATTCCACTCGAAGGGAATAACCTACTTATTGCAAGTGTACTCCGAAAATACATTCTACAAGTACTAAAAGTAGATAAAAAGCATGCTCCATTCCGATACATTAGCTCTGAGGAGCGTTGTAGTATTCAGTATCCAATTCAAAACGGATCAATAAATGTAAACCTGAAAGGATTTATCGACCGTATTGACGAAAAAGAAGGGCATATTCGTATTCTCGATTATAAAACCGGGAGTGGAAAACTGGAATTTAAAAATCTGGATGAGGTGTTTGAACACAACAAAGACAACCGTCCTAAATTTGTTTTACAAACGTTCTTGTATGGTATCTTCTATAAAGAAAATGCAACAGGAAAGCCCATTACTCCAGGTATTTACTATATCCGCGACGTATTTAAAGAAGAATTTGACACTGAACTGAATGACAAGGAATTGAAGGAGAAAGTGACTGATTTTAGTCAATATGAATCTGAATTCAGGTCACATTTGTCCAATTGTCTGGAAGATATTTTTAATCCCGAAATACCTTTTGTACAAACTGAAAACGTAAAAGTGTGTCAGTACTGCCCGTATATCGGGGTTTGTAATAAATAAAAAATTCTGCTGATTATCAAATCACCACATCATCTAATTATCACATTAACAAATCATCACATCATCACATTAATATATGCCATTAGAAATCGAAAGAAAATTCCTCGTGAAAGGAGAATATAAACACCTTGCATCCAAAAGTTACAGGATAGCTCAAGGATACCTGTCAACTGCATCCGGTAGAACAGTTCGCGTCAGGATAAAGGGTGATAAAGGGTATCTTACTATCAAAGGAAGAAGAAGTGAATCGGGTTTAAGCCGGTACGAATGGGAAAAGGAAATCCCTGTAGATGAAGCCAGAGAACTACTTTCGTTGTGCAAACCAACTATAATTGATAAAACCCGTTACGAAGTTATTTTTGAAGGTCAAACCTTTGAAGTTGACGAATTTTATGGTGAAAATGAAGGTTTAACTGTTGCCGAACTGGAAATGGAGTCTGAGGATACAATATACTCAAAACCAGACTGGTTGGGCGAAGAAGTTACCCAACAAAAGTGTTATAATAACTCGTTTTTGAGCAAACAACCATTTACTAAATGGGAACAATAATCAACTATTTGTATGAGCAAAACGTTTTGCATACAATCGAATTCAAACAAAAATAACAGATAAACTCAAAAAAACAGACTGTATTTTATCCCTATATTATCTATTTTATCCCTAATACAAGGGTTTTATACCAATTACAATCATTATTTCCCTAAGTTTTGTTGAATATCGATTAAGGTAGTTACTTTGCATTCGTAAAACTGAAAAACACAAGTTCAATTTCAGCGTGTTTAAGCTGATTGAAAAATCTGAATGTTACAAATGAAAAAAATACATATAATTTGGGTAATACTCCTATTGATTAGCTTTTCATCAAACGCCCAAAATTCCCTTTATCAGAAAAAAGAATTTATCAGCAAAGGGGATACTCTTCTATATCGGGTAATGTTTCCCGAAAATTACAACAGCTCCATCAAATATCCTTTAGTTGTGTTTCTGCATGGCTCCGGCGAACGGGGAAATGATTCATGGGTAACACTCAACGAAATGCCGAACGATAAATTTGATATTATCGATACTAAACAACCAACAAAAGCACTTTTATTGGTCAAAAAATTGATTGACAGCTATCAAAAAAATGAAGCTATAGATAGTAAAAGAGTCTATATTCTTGGACTATCACTGGGCGGAATGGGCACTTTCGATTTGATATGTCGCTATCCAAAAACCTTTGCTGCAGCCATTCCAATTTGTGGAGGTGTGAACGTCGAAAGGCTCCATAAAGCCCGTAAAATAAGCATTAGAATATATAATGGTGGTAATGACAATCTTGTATCACCTGACTATTCTCGCAGTGCATATATCAAATTGAAAGCAAATGGGGCAAAAAATGTTCAACATATCGAATTCCCGGGAGTTGGGCACGATAGCTGGACATCAGCTTTTGCTGAACCGGATTTTTTAAAATGGTTATTTGCTCAAAACAAATAATTCTGATTCACAACAACATAACTAATAGAAACAAATAAAAATAAAATTTCTGACGAAAAATGGAATAAAAATAGAGAGTATAAAAACTGTGTTTTACTTATTTTTATTACATTTGTAGGTCAATTTTAAATTATAATATAATGGCAAAAATTAAAGGAGCAGTTGTTGTCAACGTTGAACGTTGTAAAGGCTGTAATTTATGTGTAGTAGCTTGTCCATCTAACGTTTTAGCCCTGAATAAAGAGGCAAATTCAAAAGGATACAATTATAGTGCAATGGTAGATGCCGATTCGTGTGTAGGCTGTGCAGCTTGTGCACTTGTTTGCCCCGATGCATGTATAACAGTCTACAAAGTACGAATCTGATAGCAGATTTTCATTTTATTTAAAATTAAAAACAATGAACGATACAAAAAAACATAATGAGGAAGAGGTAAAACTCATGAAAGGAAATGAGGCAATAGCTCATGCTGCCATCCGTTGCGGATGCGATGGTTATTTTGGCTACCCTATTACCCCTCAATCTGAAATAATGGAAACGATGATGGAACTTGAGCCATGGAATACAACCGGAATGGTGGTATTGCAGGCAGAAAGTGAAACAGCATCTATCAATATGGTTTATGGAGCTGCCGGTTGTGGCAAAAAAGCTATGACAAGTTCTTCGAGCCCGGGCATTAGCTTAATGCAGGAAGGACTATCCTATCTTGCCGGTGCCGAACTACCAGCAGTTGTTGTCAACGTAATGCGTGGTGGTCCCGGCCTTGGAACTATTCAGCCAAGTCAGGCCGATTATTTCCAAACGGTAAAAGGTGGTGGTCATGGCGACTATAAGCTAATAACCCTTGCTCCTGCTTCCGTGCAGGAAATGGCTGATCATACAGTTTTGGCATTCGATTTAGCATTTAAATACCGTGTTACTGCCATGGTGTTAGCCGATGGTATTATTGGTCAAATGATGGAAAAAGTTGTTTTACCACCCTATCAACCACGTATGACAGAAGCCGAAATTGCAGAGAGATGTCCCTGGGCAACTTTGGGTAAACCTGCAAGCCGCAAACCAAATGTAATTAATTCACTGCAACTGCTGGCTGAAGAAATGGAAGAAGTAAATCTTCGACTTCAGGGCCGTTACCGTGAAATTGAAAAAAATGAAGTTCGATACGAAGAATTTCAATGCGAAGATGCCGAATACCTCGTTGTTGCATTTGGAACAATGGCGCGTGTTTGCCAAAAAGCAGTAGAAATGGCTCGTGCAGAAGGAATTAAAGTTGGTCTTTTACGCCCAATTACCCTATATCCATTCCCTGTTGATCGGATTTGTCACTATTCACATACCACGAAAGGTATGTTGACGGTTGAAATGAATGCAGGTCAAATGGTTGAAGATGTTCGTCTTGCTTCCTGTGGTCGTGTTCCTGTTGAACATTTTGGTCGTTTGGGGGGCATTGTACCTTCACCTGACGAAGTACTGGAAGCTTTAAAAACTAAAATTATTAATCGATAATACATTCGTTTCATACGAGTAGTATAATTAGAGTGATTAAATTATAAATTTAACGTTATGACAATAAACGATATAATAAACCCGGCTAATCTTGTTTACGCAAAAACCAAGGTTATGAATGACGTACCAATGCATTATTGCCCTGGTTGTAGTCATGGTGTGGTACATAAACTCATTGCTGAGATAATTGAAGAAATGGATTTTCAGGAAAAAACAATTGCAATTGCTCCCGTTGGATGTGCTGTTTTTGCCTACAAATATCTCGATATCGACTGGCAACAAGCAGCTCATGGTCGCGCACCGGCCTTAGCTACTGCCGTGAAGCGTCTTTTGCCCGACCGCTTGGTATTCACTTACCAGGGCGATGGTGATTTAGCTGCTATTGGAACTGCGGAAACAATACACGCAGCCAACCGTGGTGAAAACATTGCAATCATCTTTATCAACAACGGTATATATGGTATGACAGGCGGACAAATGGCTCCTACAACATTGATGGGTATGAAATCATCTACCTCACCAAACGGACGTACTGTACCATTGAATGGTCACCCACTTGATATAACCAAATTACTGGCTCAATTGGATGGAACTTGTTATGTTACGCGTCAAAGTGTTCATACAGTAGGAACAGTGCGTAAAACGAAGAAGGCTATTCGTCTTGCATTCGAAAATTCAATGGCAGGTAAAGGTACTTCGGTAGTGGAAATCGTTTCAACTTGTAACTCCGGTTGGAAAATGACACCGGAGGCATCAAATGACTGGATGGTTGAAAACATGTTCCCGGTATTTCCAATGGGTGATTTGAAAAACTTATAACTAATTTCCGATTTTTCAATTCCCAATTCAAACTAATAATTGGAAATTGGAAATTGATAATTATTAAATTGAAAAACATGAAAGAAGAAATAATTATAGCCGGATTTGGAGGACAAGGTGTCCTTTCGATGGGAAAGATTTTAGCATATTCAGGATTAATGCAGGGACAGGAAGTGAGTTGGATGCCATCTTATGGTCCGGAGCAACGTGGAGGAACAGCTAATGTTACCGTTATTCTTAGCGACGAACGCATCAGCTCCCCGGTTTTGAATACCTACGATACCGCTATAGTGCTAAATCAACCTTCGTTAGAGCGCTTTGAAAGCAAAGTGAAGCCAGGAGGAACGTTGATTTTTGATGGAAACGGATTTCACAAATTCCCAACACGCACTGATATCAATGTATATCGGATCGATGCTACCGAATATGCCAATGCTAACGATTCAGCCAAGACAATGAATATGATAATCCTGGGTGGATTGCTTAAGGTTAGACCTATTGTTCTTGTCGAAAATGTGTTAAATGGATTAAAGAAATCGTTGCCAGAGCGTCACCATCACCTGCTTACTGTTAACGAAAAAGCAATACACATTGGCATGGATCTGATTAAAAAAGTAAATTAAACAATTCAATTTGTTTGTCGAAAGCCTGTTATTTCAATTGAAGTAACAGGCTTTTGTTTATTTACCAAGAAGAACATTTCTGCTGTAAAACATAATTTCCGGGTTAAATAATGTAAAACTGAGAATATATTTCAAATATTCGTTGTACTTTTGCAAAGTTGTTTATGCAACCATTGAAGTTTCAACTATATGATACAATTACAAAACGACGAGGTTTTTAACATTCTGGTTGGTAAGATCTCTACAGCTATAAACAGAACCTTTTTGAGAACCTTTTCAAACGAAGGAATTGAAATTACTACCGAACAATGGTCAGTATTGGCATGTCTTTGGAACAAAGATAAGGTTACTCAACAAACACTTTGTACACTAACTGCAAAAGACAAACCAAGTATGACAAGACTAATTGATAAGCTGGAGAAGCGAAATCTTGTTACCCGGGTTTCAGATCATTCTGATAGAAGAATTAATCTCATTCATCTAACCGAAGCCGGAGCTGCCCTAGAACAAAAAGCATCAGAACTGGTTCATCGTATTGCAGAAAAAACATTAAATGGCATTACGGAAGAAGAACTCAACATGAGTAGAATTTTTCTAAAAAAAGTGTTGGCTAACTTGAAATAATTTTTTTATTTATATAGTTGCATATACAACTATTGTTTAATTAATCAAATATAAATAGGTATGAAAAGAAATGGATTACTAATTTTTGCTATAATTGCCTCTATACAATTATATTCGCAGAAAATCTTGCAATTAGGAGATTGTAGACAAATGGCTCTCTCCCACAATAAAACACTGCAGATGGCTCAGGAAAGCGTTAATGCAGCCCGTGAAATGAAAAAAGCAGCATTTACGCAGTTTCTTCCAAATTTTTCAGCTAACGGAACTTACACATGGAACGAGAAAAATCTTTCGCTACTATCTGAAGATGCAATGCTCCCTGTTGGAACTAAAATGGCTGATGGGTCATTTGGATTTACGGCCGATCAGATTTCAAACAAATGGACGTTGCTAAACGGTCAACCTGTTCCATTGGATGCTAACAATGTTCCATTCAATCCGAAAACGAATCCTGAAAAGATTCAGTGGAAGGGGTATGCTTTACTTCCTAAAAGTGCCATGGAGTTTGATATTCACAATGTATTTGCCGGAACAATCGGATTTGTGCAACCTATATTTATGGGAGGTAAAATCCTTGAATTATACCACATTGCAAAATACGGAGAAAATCTGGCACAAGCTCAACAGGAAAACAAAATAACTGAAATGCTATTGGAAGTTGATGAAGCATACTGGCGCGTTGTATCGCTTGAAAACAAAGTAAATCTGGCAAAAGATTACCGTAATTTGATTGCAAAAGTTGATACTAACATAGCTGTAATGATTGAAGAAGGTGTTGCAACTAAATCGGAGGCATTGAAAATTAAAGTAAAGCTGAATGAAGCTGATATTACGGTAACTAAAGCTGAAGATGGTCTTAATCTTTCGAAAATGGTATTAAATCAATTATGTGGCATGTCATTAGACGATATATATACGTTGGCAGATGCTGATTTGGAAAAAGAGCAAAGCACTAAATTGATTCCAATTGATCAGGCATTAGCCAATCGCCCTGAAATAAAGGCACTTACACAGGTAGAAAACATTGCAAAGTCAAACGAAAAAATAATGCTGTCGCGCTTTATGCCGAACATTGGTTTAGCCGGTAATTACATTGTAACAAATCCGAATTCCTTTGATGGATTCAAAAATGAATTCGGCGGAATGTTCAGCGTTGGCGTTGTTGCCAATATACCGCTGTTCCATTTTGGAGACAAGTTTCATACGTTAAACGCTGCAAAATCGCAACACAAAATTGCCACGTTGCAATTGGAGGAAACAAAAGAGAAAATGCAGCTTCAAATTAAGCAATGCTCCTATAAAATGGCTGAAAGCATCAAAAAGAAAGCTGCCACACAGCATAACATTGATAATGCTGAAGAAAATTTACGCTATGCAAGTGAAGGATTTAGCGCTGGGGTAATCACTTCCACCGATTTATTAGGTGCTCAAACGGCCTGGTTGTCGGCAAAATCTGAAAACATTGATGCAAAAATTGATGTAAAACTATGTGATTTATACCTGGCTAAATCTTTGGGAACACTTAATACAGAAGTAAAAGCTAAGAATTAATATGTGCATATAAAATTATAATATACTAAGATACAGAACAATGAAAAAGAAAAATCAAGATTTGAGAACAGGCTTATTTGCCCTGATAGTAGTTATCATTATCATTTTTATAATAGGTTTAATTGTAAATAAACCTGAACCAACCATTATTCAGGGAGAAGCTGATGCTTCAGAGATTCGTATTTCGGGCAAAGTACCCGGACGAATTAAACAGTATTTGGCTGAAGAAGGCACACAAGTAAAAGCCGGAGATACGCTCGTAATAATTGACAGTCCCGAACTTGCAGCCAAACTGGAACAAGCTAATGCAGCAGAGAATGCAGCTCAGGCGCAAAACAAAAAAGCGATAAAAGGTGCCCGTAAAGAACAGATTTTGGGAGCTTACGAAATGTGGCAAAAGGCATTGGTTGGTGTTGATATCGCCAAAAAATCATACGACCGTGTTCAACATTTATTCGATAAAGGGGTTATTACCGCTCAAAAACGGGATGAAGCTGAAGCTCAATATAAAGCGGCTTTAGCTACAGCCAACGGCGCTAAATCGCAATATGATATGGCTTTAAATGGTGCTGAGAGTGAAGATAAAGAAGCAGCCTTGGCTTTGGTAGATAGGGCAAAAGGAGCTGTAAATGAGGTGAAATCTTATTTAAAAGAAATTACGCTGACTTCGCCGATTAGCGGTGAGGTGACTGAGATATACCCAAAACGCGGTGAATTGGTTGGAACAGGAGCTCCCATAATGAGTATTGTTGACCTGAATGATATCTGGTTCACTTTCAATGTACGTGAAGATTTGTTGGGAGAACTGAAAATGGGCAAAACTTTCAAAGTAAAAGTTCCGGCACTAAACAATCAGGTAATTGAAGTAAAAGTAAATTATATTAAGGCATTAGCTTCGTATGCAACCTGGAAAGCAACTAAAACAACAGGCCAGTTCGACGTAAAAACATTTGAAGTTCGTGCGCGTCCAACTTCAAAAGTAGCTGATTTACGTCCGGGCATGACAGCTTTGTTCGAAGAAACCGTGAAATAAGACCCCTTAATCCACAAAGGGGAAATTAAGATTACTTTTTATGAATTGGCTCATTAATCATTTTTAGAATTTACTCCATTGGGAGTTGATGTTATATCATGTCAAACAAACTTTTCACAAACATATTAAATACACTAAACCGTGAAATGAAACGAATGGTTAGTCGACCTATTTATTTCATATCTTCTGTGTTGACAATGGCTTTTTGTTATGTTTTCTTCTTTACATTTTTCAACGAAGGACAACCCAATAAAATGCCAATTGGAATTGTTGATCTGGATAATTCGGCATTATCGCGACAGTTTGTTCGAAATCTGGAAACAACGCAACAAGCACAAATCGTTATGTATCCCGGCAGTCATAAAGAAGCACGGGAGGAAATGCAGGAAGGAAATATCTATGCTTTTGTAGAGATAAAACACAATTTTGCCTCAGATGCCATCAGCAACCGTCGTCCATCAATAACTTTCTATATAAATGATAGTTATTTGATTGCCGGTTCGCTCCTACTCAAAGACATTACTTATATGAGTGCAGCAACATCTATTGGCATGCAACGCAAAGTCCTTAGAGCTAAAGGCATGGATGAAAGTCGCATTATGGGAATTATACAACCGGTTGTTTTAAACACGCATCTTATTGGAAATGCCTGGGCCAATTACGGCACGTATTTACTAAATGTTATTCTACCGGGCATACTACAATTAATGGTATTGCTTATGACTATTTTTTCAATTGGAGTTGAGTTAAAGGAACGAACATCGCGGGAATGGATGGCTACTGCTAACAATTCAATGTTTGCTGCTGTTACAGGTAAATTATTGCCATTTACTGTTGTTTTTACTGCGCTGGGAATCATTTGCAACATGTTACTTTACAAATACATGCATTACCCAATGAATTCGAGTATTGGCTGGATGTACCTGACTACATTTATGTTTGTGGTGGCCTCACAAGCTATTGGAGTACTATTAATCGGAATAACACCTGTTTTACGCGATGCGGTAACACTTGGAGGAGTGTTTGGAATGCTTGGAGTCACATTTGCCGGCTCTACTTTCCCTATTGAACAAATGCCAAGAGGAGTCCGGATATTCAGCGATTTCTTTCCGATTCACCACTACTTCAATATCTACGTGAATCAGGCATTAAACGGAGTAGCAATTTCCAACTCCCTTATATCATTTCTATTTCTGCTTTCATTTATTATTTTACCATTTTTTGTGTACAATAGATTAAAGAAAGCAGCTATTAATCAGAACTTTCCAATTAAATAAAATACGAAATGAGTGTAAAACAACAAAACACATCTATATTCAAAACACTGATTTCAGTTATAAGCGACACTTTATTGGTTGTAAAACATGAGTTTAAAACCATGTTTAAGGATCGTGGAGTAGTAATCATGTTTGTATTGGCACCACTTGCCTACCCTATTCTATATTGCAGTTTATACCTGAATGAAACTCTGACAGATGTACCGATTGCAGCAGTTGATTGTTCCAGAAGTCAGGAATCCAGGGAGTTTTTACGCCATTTAGATGGAACTCAAAATGTGAAAATTACAAGTCATTTTTCGACATTATCAGAAGCAAAACAAGCCTTTGATAACAAACTGGTTCATGGTGTAATCTATATTCCGAATGATTTTAGCAAAAAACTTAATACTGGCGAGCAGGCTAATATTTCCATTTATTGTGATATTAGCAGTTTTATGTACTATCGCATTATCAATCAGGCAAGCAACAACTGTGTGATTGATATGAACAAACAGGTACAAGTGAAACGATTAAATGCAATTGGTATTACCGGAGAATCAGCTCAAATCATTTCAAATCCAATCCCATTTGACGGGCAAATACTTTTTAATGAAGGCGCAGGTTTTGCAAGCTTTCTACTGCCGGCTATTCTTATGCTCATTATTCAGCAAACACTCTTTCTCGGAATTGGAATAATTGCCGGGACTTCACGTGGAGAAAACAAGTTTCATGTATTGGTAAATTCTACCGTACATCGTGGAAGAACTATCCGGGTAGTTATTGGAAAAAGCATTTGCTACCTGCTCATGTATGGTGCATGGTCATTCTTTATACTTGGTGTTATCCCACGCGCATTCAATTTGCCGCATATTGGATTACCGCTGGATATAATCAAGTTTATGATACCGTATTTACTGGCTGTGGTATTCTTTTCAATGACGGTTTCGGTATTTCTACCTCACAGGGAAACGGGCATGGTCGTATTTCTATTTTTCTCGCTTATTCTTTTGTTTTTAAGCGGAGTTTCCTGGCCACAATCCAACATAAATTGGTTTTGGAGAACTTTTGCATGGATATTTCCGTCGACTTGTGGAGTTCAGGGATATATCAAAATAAATACAATGGGAGCTGATCTACATCGTGTTACGTTTGAGTATGTAAGTCTTTGGATACAAACTGCACTCTACTTCGCAACAACTTGTTGGGCATATCGCTGGCAAATAAAGAAAAGCAGCAAAAAACAATTGCTATTAGAAGAAATATCTGAATTAGATAATAACCTTTAGTACTAATTTCAAAATCAATTTAAACAGGAAATTTTCTGTTTAAATAATAACTTTTTTCATTCAAAAAAAAAGCGCTACGAAATTAATTCGTAGCGCTTTTCGTTTAATGTATTATAGCTCTTTGACAGTCTTTACGACAACCCAGTTATTTTTTTCATTGAATGAGATTAATTTCAATCCGTTGCGATTTGCCTCAGCTTCAATTAATGGAATATCTTCTTTATAAAATCCGCTCATATAAAGTTCCCCTCCGGATGATAAACAAGCTGCATATTGTTCCATGTCTGCCAGTAAAATATTACGGTTAATATTAGCCAGCACAATATCAAAGTGTAAACCATTGAGAAGTTCTGCCCCACCCAGCTTAACTTCAATACCATCAATTTTATTTATTGCAATATTTTCGATTGAATTATCGGTACACCAGGTATCAATATCGATAGCCAGAATACCTTTTGCACCACGCATAGCAGCCAAAATAGCCAATACAGCAGTACCACAACCCATATCCAACAAGGTTTTATCTTCCAAATCCATTTTTAGCAATTCGCCAATAACCAGACTGGTTGTTTCGTGATGACCGGTTCCAAATGCCATTTTAGGATCAATTACAATATCATATTTGGCTTTGGGTACATCCTTATGAAAAGAACTATGTATAACACAATCATTTCCAATAACAATAGGTTCAAAAAAATTCTTTTCCCACTCTTCGTTCCAGTTTTTTGATTCTATTTGCGTAACTTTGTATTCAATAGAAACCTCGAATGGAAAATCAGTCAATAAACTTATCAGTTTCGACTCATCAAACGCCGTTTCAAGAATGTAAGCATCAAGGCTTTCTTCTGTTGGCACAAAACTATCGAAACCAATCTCGCCAAGCTCTTCAGCAAGCAGATCAGAAATATATTCTTCGTAAGGTTCGATAAAAAAACGGACTTCGGTATAGTTCATATACTAGTAATTAATAATAAATTAAACGTTGTGATTTCAGATTTGTCTATATAACAAACCGGGAAACAAAAGTACTGAAATTTTGATACATTTTTTAGTCAATAATTCAACGATAAACATTTTATATAGAGTTCAGGTAATTTCAATTTAAACTGAGCGCTTTCAAATCACTAATTCTCAATAAAAATCAACAAATGAGCAACTGCCTATTGGCACGATTCTTGTTGAAATATAATAAAAAATACAGTCTTTAAAAGACAAATTATAGGAGGTATTATTATGAAAACATCCACTTTTATCAGTATGCTGGCTTTGCTTATACCTCTCGCAGGAATAAGTCAAAATCAGGGAGCATTTATCGATGACGTTTATTTTAAACCGAGTACTGCCCCAAAAATGATTAAATCGCACGAAAGCAGCGTAAAGCCTAATGTAAAAAACGGAGCTAAGGAAATTGTATATATTGAACGGGAAACTCAGGTTTTACCTAAAACGGCAAAAATATTGGCTCAAATCAATGACAGTATAGTGAATTCTCATCAAGGCAACGTGGACACTACTAATGTCAATGAATCTGAGTTAGAGTATGCACAACGAATTCGCCAATTTCACAATTCGAAAGACACTGTGCTCCTTATAGATACAGTTTACATCAGTCAGAATGACAATGATCCATACTGGTGGAATAACAATTACTATGGAAACTGGGGTTGGGGTAACAGATGGAACTCACCGTATTATGGTTATGGTGGTTGGTATAACAACCCATGGGGATATAATAATTTCTATGGCTATGGAGGATTTGGTTATGGATATCCATTTTACGGTGATTATTATGGTTATGGATACGGATATCCATACTATGGGTATGACTATTATGGATACGGGTATGGATACCCTTACTACGGTTACGGATATAATAATTATTGGGGAGGCGGAGGCTGGTATAATACAATAAAAACACCAGATCCAAGTCACAATGAAGCAAGTCGCAGAGGAATTAGTAATGAAATTTCAAACGGCACCCGGTATGGTGGCGGTGGTGGTTCAAGATCTTCACAGAGTATTGTAAGTGGCAGTTATAGTGGTTCACGGAATCCTTACACTGTAGTTAGTGGTTCAGGAAGCAGAGGAACCGTACAAAACTCATATAGCAATGTTTCAGGAAGTCGTCAGGTAATAAATTCTTCTAATTTTACTACTTACAGATCAGGACAAAACTCTGTAAATGGTAGCGGAAGTGTTCGAAATACAGGATCACGTAGCACCTCTAGTTACAATCAAAGTTACAATGGACCTACAACAGCAAATAGAACCGGTTATACAACTGTAAATACACAGCCCAGGACAAGTTCATCGTTCAATAATGGAAATTCGAACAATTCTTCAACACGAAGTAGCAGCAACAGCAGCACGTATAATTCGGGAAGTTCTTATAACGGAGCCAGAAGTAGTAGTTCATATAGTAGCGGAAGCGTAAGTGGTTCAGGAAGCAGGACAGCACCTTCTTACAGTAGTGGAAGTGGAACAAGAAGCAGTTCGTCATACACTCCTAGCAGCACTCCTTCTTACAATAGCAGTAGCTCACCATCATACACACCTTCTTACAGTAGTGGAAGCTCAAGCAGCAGTGGCAGCAGCAGTTCCGGAGGCGGTGGAGGTAGTAGCTCCGGTGGTGGAGGAGGAAGCTCAGCAGGTAGTAGAAGGTAAAATATCAATGATTTGAGAAGGATATTATCTAATAATTCATATTAAATTTGAATATAATATTATGAAAAAGAGTATAATTGCTATAGCTGTGCTTTTTAGCTGCACATACACAATAGCCCAAACGGAATTTGATGCATTAAAATACGTTCAGACAGATATAAACGGAACAGCAAGGTATATCGGTATGGCCGGTGCATTTGGAGCGCTGGGTGGTGATGCTTCTGCGATAAAAGATAACCCGGCAGGATTAGGGATTTATCGTAGATCTGAACTAACAGGCACTTTTAACACATTAATGCAAAGTAGTACTGCATCATGGAATAAGGGTAGTAGCGTAGATGATTTATTCAAAAATGGGTTCAATAACTTTTCGTACGTAATTGCTTTACCTACAAGAAATGCAGAAAATGGTAATAAGGGATTGTTGAGTTCAAATTTCTCAATTTCCTTTAATCGACTCAAGAACTTCGACAAGAGCATGTACATCAAAGGAAGTAGTCAAACATCTTCAATGACTGATTATTTAGCTGGTCTTACAAATGGTCTTTCACTATCCGATATTAAAGGTACAGATTCATACAATCCATTTAACAACATAAATGTGCCGTGGCTATCTATTCTAGCAGTTGAAGGAGATTTAATTTCACCTGTATCAGGGATTAATCAATGGTCTTCAATATTAAATATCGGTGAAACAGTAACCCCAACCTATAAACTTTTCGAAAAAGGACACCTTGATGAATATTCATTTGGATGGGCCGGCAATTTTGATAATGAATTATTTCTTGGAGCATCATTAAACATGAAATCATTAAGTTATTCAGCATTTAGTACTTACTCCGAAACTTTTTATGGAACCGGAAATAACGATGGTGGCTCAATGAGTTTAAAAGATACAATTATCACAAAAGGGAGTGGAATTAATTTGAAATTGGGAGCTATTTATTGCCCTACTGATTATCTTCGTTTAGGAGTTTCTGTTCACACTCCAGCAATTTTAATTTTAACTGACAATTATTACTCGGAACTTGATTTCAATACAATTAACAGAGGCTATATAACAACACCCAGAGATGGGTACAGCAATTATCAAATTCAAAGTCCATTTCAATTCAATGCCAGTGCCGCTTTCATTGCTGGAGAAAAAGGATTAATCAGTATTGAATATGACTTTGCCAATTACAATGGAATGCGACTTCGAAGCGATATAGGCGATGCGCAAAGTTTTGATTTAGAAAACACCGCTATCAGAACCAATATAAATAATGTGAATACAATAAAAGTTGGTGGTGAATACAAACTTACCAAGAATTTTGCTGTACGTGCAGGTTATGCAAATTCAGGTGCTTCAACATTGCTAAATGCAGCCAAGGAAATCAGATCTAATACATTACGTACTGACTTAGAGTACTTCAGAAACAACAGAACTGATTACTTCACTGCAGGTCTTGGTTATCGCGAAGCTAATTGGTATATTGATTGTGCTTTTATGAACAAAAGACTAGATGAAACATTTTATCCATATAACTCAAATAATATTGCGGCAAAAAATCCAACGCTTGCAGTTGCACCTGCATCAATCATTACTACCAATAACAATATAGTTGTAACCTTAGGATTTAAATTCTAACACATTATACAATTGTTTTTTATTTTGCACAAAGGTCGGCTGAAAAGTCGACCTTTGCAATTTATATACTCAAAAACAATGCAATTCAGGTATATCAAAATCTAATTAAAAGCAAATCAGAAAAAACTACAATTTCATTTATTTTCAAGGATTTAAAGGTATGAATGAATCATTTGCATCAATATTTGATAATTGCTCTAAAAAGCTTACCTTTGCACCCGCAAAAACTATAGCTACGAATAAGCAAAACATACAGAATGTCTTTACAATCAGAAATACAACGTCGACGCACATTTGCCATTATCAGTCACCCCGATGCAGGGAAAACAACACTTACTGAAAAGCTCTTACTTTTTGGTGGTGCAATTCACGTAGCCGGTGCTGTCAAATCGAATAAAATCAAAAAAACAGCCACTTCCGACTGGATGGAAATTGAAAAGCAACGTGGAATTTCTGTTGCTACTTCTGTAATGGGCTTCGAATACCGTGATTACAAAATCAACATCCTTGATACGCCTGGTCACCAGGACTTTGCCGAAGATACATATCGCACTCTTACAGCTGTCGACAGTGTTATTATTGTTGTAGATACCGCAAAAGGGGTTGAAGCCCAGACAAGAAAACTGATGGAAGTCTGCCGCATGCGCAACACCCCTGTCATGATTTTCGTCAACAAAATGGATCGTGAAGGTAAAGACGCTTTTGATTTACTTGACGAATTGGAAGCTGAACTTGGCATTGGGGTTCGCCCGCTCAGTTGGCCTATTAATCAGGGATTTGCATTTAAAGGTGTATACAATATTTACAAGAATAATCTACAACTTTTTACGCCCAACAAACAATCAATCAGCGAATCTATAGAATTATCAGACATCGAAAGCCCTGAATTGGATAAGCTTGTAGGTGAGCACGATGCCAACAAACTCCGCGAAGATATGGAGTTGATTAACGGCGTTTATTCGGAATTCGACACCGAAAAATATCTTGCAGGACAATTGGCACCGGTATTTTTTGGTAGTGCGTTGAATAATTTTGGTGTAAAAGAGTTACTCGACTGTTTTGTAGAAATTGCCCCCTCTCCCCGACCAATTCAATCACTTGAACGAGAAGTAAATCCTTACGAAGAAGCTTTTTCTGGATTTATCTTTAAAATTCATGCTAACATGGATCCAAATCACCGGAGTTGTATTGCATTCGTAAAAATTTGCTCCGGTAAGTTTGAACGAAATGTTAACTACAAACACATTCGTCATGGCAAAATGATGCGATTCTCTTCGCCAACAGCTTTTATGGCCCAAAAGAAAGAAACAGTTGATGAAGCATTTGCAGGAGATATTGTAGGGTTACCTGATACCGGAAACTTCAAAATTGGTGATACGTTGACCGGTGGTGAAAATCTCCATTTCAAAGGAATACCAAGTTTTTCGCCAGAAATGTTCAAATACATTGAGAATGCCGATCCAATGAAAACCAAGCAACTGGACAAAGGTGTAAACCAGTTGATGGACGAAGGTGTAGCTCAGTTGTTCATAAATCAATACAATGGTCGTAAGATTATTGGTACTGTTGGGCAGCTACAATTTGAAGTTATTCAATACCGTTTGTTACACGAGTATGGCGCACAAGGCCGCTGGGAACCAATATCACTTTACAAAGCTTGTTGGATTGAAAGTGATGATGCCAATGAGTTGGAAAACTTTAAAAAGCGAAAAGCACAATATATGGCCAAAGACAAAGAAGGCCGCGATGTCTTTTTAGCCGATTCCGGTTACGTGCTTCAGATGGCCCAAAATGATTTTAAAAATATCAAATTCCATTTCACATCAGAATATTAAATATCCAACGAGTTAGAGAATTGATATATTATTGAAGTATAATGACAATTTCAATATCTTTCAAATAGCACTAATTACTGTAATTTAGTTCAAAAACATACATTTTTGTAAGATATTTTAGGCATTTAAGATTAAAATGACAAATTTATTGCGGGTTTATATTACTTTTGTGGCAAATTTATAAAGGGTATCGGTTTTAGAAAAAGAAAAAGATTATGGAAGCTAACAAAACAGAGCATTTAAGCAAATTTGGTTTTTGGGGGGTAATTGTCACCCTGGGAATTGTTTATGGAGACATTGGAACATCGCCATTGTACGTAATGAAAGCAATTATTGGGGCAAATGCTCACTTTGATGCAGATTACATTATCGGAGCAGTTTCGTGTATTATATGGACAATAACGCTTCAAACTACAGTAAAATACGTACTTATAACGTTGCGAGCCGACAACAAGGGCGAAGGTGGTATTTTGGCGCTCTATGCTTTAGTTCGTAAAAGTAAGAAAAAGTGGCTATATGTAATTGCTATTATAGGTGCCAGTACCTTGATTGCCGACGGTATCATTACACCATCAATTACAGTTGTATCAGCTATTGAGGGTTTAAGAGGTATTAACCCCAGCACTCCGGTAGTTCCAATTAGCATCCTGATTATTTCCGCTTTATTTATCATTCAACAATTCGGCACAAAAGTAATTGGAAAATCGTTTGGACCAATGATGGTTATCTGGTTCTCAATGTTGGGTATTCTCGGTTTGAGACAAATTGTCGAATTTACCCCCATTCTCAAAGCTTTCAACCCATATTATGCTATACATTTATTGATAAATTTCCCGAACTGGTTCTTAATTATGGGAGCCGTGTTCCTTTGTACTACCGGAGCTGAAGCATTGTATTCTGATTTAGGGCATTGTGGAATTAAAAATATACGGGTTAGCTGGATATTCGTAAAATCAACATTATTGCTGAATTATCTAGGACAAGGTGCATGGATTCTGACACATATGAATCAGGTGAATGAAACTACAAACCCATTCTATACAATCATGCCCGAAAGCTTCCTTATTTTTGGAGTTATTATGGCAACTGTAGCCGCCATCATTGCCAGTCAGGCACTTATCAGCGGTTCATTCTCAATTTTCAGCGAGGGTATGAGCTTAAATTTCTGGCCACGCCAACGAATTAAATATCCTACAGAAGTAAAAGGACAACTTTATATCCCATTTGTAAACTGGTTTTTGTACACATTCTGCGTTTTAACTGTATTGTTTTTTCAAACATCGAGTGCAATGGAAGCAGCCTATGGATTGTCAATAACAATTACTATGTTAATGACAACGATGCTTCTGGCTTCCTACCTGAAGTCAAAGAAATTAAACATGACATTTGTAGTTGCAATCGTTGGGTTCTTCCTTTCATTAGAATTTTCGTTCCTGATAGCCAACATGTTCAAATTCATGCATGGTGGTTGGGTAACAATTCTTATAGCTGGCACAATCTTCACAGTAATGCTTGTATGGTACAATGCCCGGATTATCAAAAACAAACATCTTCAATTTCTCAAAATAGAATCGTTCTTCAAAATACTGTCGGACATACGTGACGATAACACCATTCCAAAATACTCTACCAATTTGGTTTACCTGAGTAAAGCAGATATGAAAACAGATATTGAAGGAAAAATTATTTATTCAATAATAAATAAACAGCCAAAACGTGCTGATAATTACTGGATTCTTCATATCGATAATGTGGATGACCCAACAACGTTGGAGTACACTTTCGAGAAACTTATTCCGGATACTTTATATCGTATTAATATAAAGATTGGATTTCAGGTTCAACCCTTAATCAATTTGTATTTCCGCCAGATTATTGATGAACTGGTTGCAAACAAAGAATTCGATTTGGTAAGTAATTATCCGGCGCTGAAAAAGCATCATATACCGGGCGATTTTCGCTTTGTAATTATTCACCGTGTATATAATCAAAACATGGGCTTTAAACTAAAAGAACGTCTGACAATGAATTTTTACAATATTATCAAACATTTAGGTATAACTGATACCAGAGCGTATGGTTTAGATACAAGTAATGTAAATATTGAATCAGTTCCATTGGTAATAAAGACAGAACACAAAAACAAGATTAAAAGAGCAGAACTCGTTTTATAAAATAAAAAAGGACAGAATAATCTGTCCTTTTTTATTGCAACAAATAATTTGAGCAATCAAACAATTCGCATAATTATTCGCTTTCCATTCTTTTCCAACTCATTTATTGACAAACAAATAGGCATTCGTACAAAATCCCCAATTTTAAGATTGTTTTCACTGTTTTGAGTTTGCAAGATAGAAGAAAAAGCAGTACTTTTGCACAAATTTGGACAATTGAGTCGAAATAGACAATTCAATCAAAAAAAGATATATGCAAAAGTACAAGCCTCTCCACTTAGTTTTGGAAGACGGAACAGTTTTTAAGGGTAAATCCTTTGGTTATGAAAAACCGGTTGCCGGCGAAGTCGTTTTTAACACTGCAATGGTCGGGTATCCCGAAAGTTTGACCGACCCATCTTATGCCGGTCAGTTGTTAGCAATAACGTTTCCATTAGTTGGTAATTACGGTGTTCCGAATGATACCATCCAAAACGGACTTTCTACTTTTTATGAATCGGAAAAAATTCAAGCTACCGGCCTGATTATTTCCGATTTTTCTTTTGAATATAGCCACTGGAATGCAGGAAAAAGCCTGAGCGAGTGGTTAGTAGAAAATGAAGTACCCGGAATTTTTGGAGTTGATACCCGTGAGTTGACAAAGCTGGTTCGTGAGAAGGGAACGATGAGAGGGAAATTTGTTTTCCCTGATGGTGATGATATTGAATTTATCAATCCGGATGATGAAAACCAGGTAGCAAAGGTTAGCTGCGATGAAGTTATTACTTACGGAAACGGTAAACACCGTGTGCTGTTGGTAGATTGCGGTGTAAAGCACAACATTATCCGTTGTTTGTTGAAACGTGACACTACTGTAATTCGTGTGCCATGGGATTATGATTTCAATCACATTGAATTTGATGGTTTGTTTATTTCGAACGGCCCGGGAGATCCTGAATATGCAAAAGATACTGTAAGACATATTCAAACTGCCATGCTTACCAAAAAGCCAATCTTTGGTATCTGTATGGGTAACCAGTTACTTTCGGTAGCCGGTGGAGCTAAAACTTACAAACTGAAATACGGCCACCGTAGCCATAACCAACCCGTACAATTAGTTGGTACGCAACGCGCCTTTATTACTTCTCAGAATCACGGTTTTGCCGTTGATAATAAAACAATCGGAGCCGATTGGGAACCATTATTTGTAAACATGAACGATGGAACAAACGAAGGTATTCAACACAAAACTATGCCCTGGTTCTCGGCTCAGTTCCACCCGGAAGCTTCTTCGGGACCAACTGATACCGAATTCCTTTTCGACGTATTCATCAAAACACTCACAGATTTCTCGAAACCAATTCCTCAAATGATTGAGGAGGAACTGGAATCGCGCCTTGTAACTAAACATGTTTACAAAGGAGCTGAAAAAGGTGAAATCAAAAAAGTATTGGTGCTTGGTTCAGGTGCATTGAAAATTGGTGAAGCAGGCGAGTTTGATTATTCCGGCTCACAAGCACTGAAAGCTCTGAAAGAAGAAGGAATCGAAACTATTTTGATTAACCCCAATATTGCTACCGTACAAACGTCGGAAGGTATTGCCAACAAAGTATATTTCTTACCAGTAACCCCTGACTTTGTAGAACGTGTTATTGAAAAAGAAAAACCGGATGGCGTTTTCCTTTCATTTGGTGGACAAACTGCGCTGAACTGTGGTGTGGCACTTTATCGCGATAAGATTTTTGAAAAATACGGTGTACGTGTACTTGGAACTCCTGTTCAATCGATTATAGATACCGAAGACCGCGAAATCTTCAATCAGAAACTATCTGAGATTGATGTAAAATATATCAAGAGTGAAGCAGTAGGCGATCTTGAAAACGCTGTTCGTGCAGCAAATGAACTGGGCTATCCGGTAATCGTACGTGCTGCTTATGCATTAGGGGGACTTGGCTCAGGATTTTGCGACAATGATACAGAACTGAGAACATTGGTCGAAAAGGCTTTTGCTTATTCTTCGCAGGTATTGGTTGAAAAATCGTTGAAAGGCTGGAAAGAGATCGAATATGAAGTGGTTCGTGACAAATACGATAACTGTATCACGGTTTGTAACATGGAAAACTTCGATCCACTCGGTATTCACACCGGCGAAAGTATCGTAGTTGCACCTTCGCAAACATTGACCAACAGCGAATATCACAAACTTCGTGAACTGGCTATCCGCATTATCCGCCATATTGGCATTGTGGGTGAATGTAACGTGCAATATGCCTTCGATCCATTTTCAGAAGATTACCGTGTAATTGAAGTAAATGCCCGTTTGAGCCGTTCTTCGGCGCTGGCTTCCAAAGCAACCGGTTATCCATTGGCTTTCGTAGCTGCAAAACTTGGTTTGGGTTACGGACTTCCTGAATTGAAAAACTCGGTAACAAAAGATACTTCGGCCTTCTTTGAACCAGCACTCGACTATATTGTTTGTAAAATTCCTCGTTGGGATTTGGGAAAATTCCAGGGCGTAAGCCGTCAGTTGGGATCGAGCATGAAGTCGGTTGGAGAAATTATGTCTATCGGACGTAATTTTGAAGAAGCATTCCAAAAAGGGTTGCGTATGATCGGATTGGGAATGCACGGATTTGTGGCTAACAAAGATTTGTTTGCCGACGATGTGGACACTGCCCTCTCACAGCCTACCGATAAGCGTGTATTCTATCTGGCACAGGCTCTTCACGGTGGATATTCTGTCGATCGCTTACATGAGTTAACCAAAATTGATCGCTGGTTCTTATACAAACTGGAACGCATTGTGGCATTGGAGCATAAACTTCATACATTCAATTCACTGGAAACATTACCAAATGAATTGTTGGCAGAAGCAAAGCTAACCGGTTTCTCCGATTTTCAGATTACCCGGTTGGTTACTAAATGCAGCAACGACGAAATAGATGAAAAAATAAAACTGACTCGCAATCACCGTAAACAACTCGGTATTGTGCCTGTTGTAAAACAAATTGATACGCTGGCAGCCGAATATCCTGCACAAACAAATTATTTGTACCTGACTTATGGCGGAACAGCAACCGACGTAAAATACCTTGGCGACCACCGCTCAGTAGTGGTTCTTGGATCGGGTGCTTATCGTATCGGTTCCTCCGTTGAGTTCGACTGGTGTGGCGTAAATGCGCTGATGACTATCCGCAAGGAAGGTTTCCGCTCGGTAATGATCAACTACAACCCCGAAACAGTTTCGACTGATTACGACATGTGCGACCGCCTGTACTTCGACGAATTGAGCTTCGAACGTGTGATGGATATTATCGAAATGGAAAACCCAATGGGAACGATTGTTTCCACCGGTGGTCAGATTCCAAATAACCTGGCATTAAAACTGGCTGGCGAAAACGTAAATATTCTTGGAACACAAGCAGTGGATATCGACCGCGCCGAAGACCGTCACAAGTTTTCGTCAATGCTCGATACGCTGAAAATTGACCAACCTCGCTGGAAAGAACTTACAACATTTGAAGATGTTCACGAATTTGTTCAGGAAGTAGGTTTCCCTGTATTGGTTCGTCCTTCGTATGTACTTTCGGGTGCCGCCATGAACGTATGTCACGATGCATCTCAATTGGAAAACTTCCTGAAGCTGGCTACCGAAGTTTCGAAGAAACATCCGGTGGTTATTTCGGAATTTCTTGAACGCTGTAAGGAAATTGAAATTGATGCAGTGGCTAAAGATGGTGAGATTTTGGTGTATGCCATTTCGGAACACGTAGAATTTGCCGGAGTTCACTCGGGTGACGCGACCACACAATTCCCTCCACAAAAAATCTATGTGGAAACAATTCGCCGAATCAAGAAAATTGCAAGTGAAATCGCGAAGTCACTGAATATATCCGGACCATTCAACATTCAGTTCCTGGCAAAAGACAATTATATCAAGGTTATTGAATGTAACTTGCGTTCGTCACGCTCGTTCCCATTCGTTTCTAAGGTGTTGAAGCTGAACTTCATTGAATTGGCTACCAAAGTAATGCTTGGCCTACCTGTAGAGAAACCTGAAAAATCGGCCTTCGATCTTGACTACGTGGGTATCAAAGCTTCGCAATTCTCATTTGCCCGTCTGCAACAAGCCGACCCTGTATTGGGTGTGGATATGGCTTCGACCGGTGAGGTAGGTTGTATTGGCGATGATTTCTCAGAAGCAATTTTGAAATCGTTGCTTTCGGTAGGATTCCGTATTCCGAAAAAGAGTATCCTTATTTCGTCGGGAGAAGCAAAATCGAAAGTGGAACTGTCGGATGCTTGCGCATTGCTTCAGAAAAAAGGCTACGAATTGTATGCAACACGCGGAACACAACGGTTCCTGAAAGAAAATGGCGTACACGCAACAGCTGTGAACTGGCCGGATGAAGAAGGTGAACTAAACGTGAAGAATATGATTTCCAACAAAGAATTTGACTTGGTAATCAATATTCCGAAAAACACCACTAAACGTGAGTTGGCTAATGATTATATCATTCGTCGTGGTGCTATCGACTTCAACATTCCGTTGTTCACCAACGCACGCCTGGCTTCGGCCTTTATCAATGCCTTCTGCACCATGAGTTTCGAAGACATTAAGATTAAAAGCTGGGATGAATATTGATTTGTAATGCATAATTGATAATGCACAATTCATAATTTAGAACAGCCGGTTGCACCCATGTAACCGGCTGTTTTGTTTTATCTTTCGATATAAATTCAGGAAAATCAGTATCTTTACGGCCAACAAAACTACACATTGTATTATCTGACAAACTAAAAACAAAGTTTAAATGAAAAAAATAATCAAATTTGGAGAAGATGTTGAAGGTTACAACATCCCTGTATTAAACGAACGTGAGGTAAGAGCTGCTGCCGGCATATTGTTTCTAATGATGTTTATCTCTTTAATGCAAATCCTGTTCAAAGGAAATTTTGTATACATTAAGTATGGTATCACGCTGTTTCTGACTGATTTCATTATTCGTATATTTATCAATCCCAAATTTTCGCCCACATTAATCATCGGACGATTGATAGTTGGCAATCAAACACCTGAATATGTTGGGGCAAAACAAAAAAAGTTTTCATGGATTATTGGATTGGTATTGGCAACTACCATGTTCGTAGCCATGGTACTTTTCAATTCGTATGGCCCTCCTACAGGTATTATCTGCCTCGTTTGCCTGATATTCTTATTCTTCGAATCGGTATTTGGCATATGTCTGGGTTGCAAAGTATATTCGCTCATTTATAAAGAAAAGGCCCAGTACTGCCCCGGCGAAGTGTGCGATGTAAAATCAAGACAACCAATTCAGAAAACATCCGGCATACAGCTATTAATTGTTATCGGTTTTATTGCCTTTATTGCTCTTACAGGTTTTCTTTTTAAAGCTGATTTCAGCAAACAACCTCACAAAATGTTTGGTGAAACAGAAGCGACAGTGAAATAGAATATATTTTCAATCGAAATAAGGTCCCCGGCTGAACCTCCCCATAGGTTCAGCCATTTTTTTATCCCACCGTCCCGGCCGATAGCACTACTTTATAACATTTGCCCTTGCGGCCCGGCCGAAAGCATGAAGTCAAACAAAAGCATGCAATCGGCCGGGACGGAAGCGAGAAATGAAACCAAAGCAAGCAATCGGCCGGGACGAAAGCTCCCCTGAAAATAAAAGCATGTTTTCGGCCGGGGCGAAAGCTCCCTTCCAACTAATTTTGCCTTTTCGGCCGGGGCGCATGCTCCCTTTCAATTTATTTCGCCCTTGCGGCGCTGCCGCAAAGTGAAGTTAGTACCACGACCTATAATGGGGCAAACATAATTACATAAATAGTAATGGTAATTTACTTCCAACAAATCAGGTGTGTAACGCAAAAGGAGACAAGTGCCGAAAACAATCCGTTTTGGAGCTTGTTATTATACAAACATAAAATCAACAACATGGAGAATCAAACTATTGCATTAGAACAACTACTAAATGCACCTGCTTCGCGAGTATGGAAAGCCCTTACCGATAAGCTTGAAATGAAAAACTGGTACTTCGATCTGGCAGAGTTTATACCCGAGGTTGGCTGTAAGTTTCAATTTTGGGGTGGGCCGAGCCCCGAAAATCAATACCTGCACCTTTGCGAAGTTACCGAAGTTATTCCCGAAAAGAAACTGGCACATAGCTGGCGTTACGATGGATATCCGGGGACTACGCTTGTTACTTTTGAGCTACTCAATCAGGATGGTAAAACCCTATTAAAGTTCACACACGAGGGTATTGATAGCTTTCCGAAAGATAATCCCGATTTAGCCATTTCCAATTTTATAATCGGTTGGAATTACATTATTCACACAGCACTGAAAGAATATATAGAAACAGGCGCTGTTGCAACGTAATGTATCCTGCAAAAACACAAAACAACTCCAACCTGCTAAACGCGAACAATGAAATATGAAAGATTGTTTAAGCTACAATAGAATTGATATATCGCTAAAAATAAACACTAAAAAACAGAAAACCATGTCAGTAACAAAAGTTTGGATAGAAGAAGATTGCACTTCATGCGGCATATGCGAAGGTATTTGCCCACAGGTATTTTTAATCAAGGACATTTCTACAATAATTGAAGGCGTAAACTATGCTGAATTCTCATTACAAATAAAAGATGCCTCGGAAAGTTGCCCGGTAGACGTGATAAGATATACCGATGAGACTGGATTAAATCACTAAATAATTCGTTTTCAAAGTTATAAAAGTGTACCTTTGTGCCCGATAAAAAGGCTGCGAAGCAAATACAAATTAAATCAGACAGAAACGAACAATTTATGAAACGTATTAACGAATACAAGAAATTATTTAATGTTGAACCCGGCACCGACCTGCAAACCCTCAAAACTACCTACCGTAACCTGGTAAAAGAATGGCACCCCGATAAATTTACAGCCAATGATGAACTGGCATTGGAAGCAGAACATAAAAGCCGCCAAATAATTGATGGCTACCATTTTCTGGTAAGTATTGCCCCCGAAACCATTGCTGCCAACGAAGAAGAGCACATTGCTTCGGCCGATTCGGGCATAGCCGATTTCAAACTTAAAGGACAATTGTTGGAAGTATCGTTTATGGACGGTTCAACCTATGAGTATTTCGGCGTTTCAAAAAATATCTTCACCCGATTAATTAATGCCGATAAGCAGTTGAGATTTGCTAAACGTAACATTTTTAATTCCTATTTATATCGCAAAGCAAAGAAAGCTGCATAATTGAACAGCTAAATTTAATATCTCCTACCCGGCTGAACCTCCTTCATGGAAGTTCAGCCGTTTTTTTTTCAATAAAGGCCGACTTAACTTATTATAAATAAATACGTTAAATATATTTTCAACATTGTTGATAAATTTATCGAATTAATTCACTTAAATTCAAAATATATTCATAAATTTATGCGGTTAAAATTGTCCTGAAAATACATTTTCATCGTTTTGAATATATGATAGTTAATGGTTCTAAAGACAAGTTTCGCCCTTAATATTTTATACAACTTAAAAATTTTAGTATGGCTGAAATCTTTTTAAATTATTGGTGGGTAGTGCTGATAGTAGTCTGCCTGGTACTTTACAAGTACATTCTTCGTTTCCTGTTTGGAATGGTTATCGTACCCGAGGATCGCATCGGGTTGGTTACCAAAAAATTTGTTTTGTTTGGTGCCGATAAATCACTACCCGATGGTCGCATTATTGCCACCAAAGGTGAAGCCGGTTTTCAGGCCAAAGCATTGGCTCCGGGGCTTTATTTCGGCATGTGGTTTTGGCAGTATGATGTAACGATGGAACAGTTTATGGTGATTCCCGAAGGTAAAATCGGATTGGTAATGTCGAAAGATGGTGCACCTATTCCAACGGGTAATATCCTCGGACAAAGTGTTGATTGCGACAATTTTCAGGATGCCGAAAAGTTTTTGTTGAACGGCGGACAACGCGGTCGCCAAAGAGCATACATCACAACCGGCTCGTACCGTATCAACACCATGCTTTTTCAGGTTTCTATTACCGACATGGTTCGCATTCAGGAAAGTAAAGTTGGTATCATCACAACGCTCGACGGGCAACCAATCGAGGCCGGACAAATTGCAGGTAAATTGGTCGAAGGACATAATAATTTTCAGGATTTTGATATGTTCCTGCAAAATGGCGGTAACCGCGGTTTACAGCCTCAGGTTATTCTGGCAGGTTCCTACAACCTAAATCCATGGGCCGTACAGGTTGAAGAAATCCCTATGACCGAAATTTCTATCGGGTTTGTAGGCGTTGTTATTTCGTTTATTGGAACAGAGGGTCGTGATTTGACCGGTTCTGATTTCAAGCATGGAAATATCGTGAATAAAGGCGAAAAAGGCGTCTGGATTGAACCACTCGGACCGGGAAAATATCCAATCAACACCTATATTATGAAAGTGGAACTTGTGCCGACTACAAACCTTGTATTAAACTGGGCATCGGCGCGCAGCGAAGCACACAATTTGGATAAGAACTTATCAACAATTACTGTGCGTTCGAAAGATGGTTTTCCATTTAATTTAGATGTTGCACAAATTATCCATGTGCCAACAACCGAAGCTCCAAAAGTTATTGCCCGATTCGGAAATATGGTTAACCTTGTATCGCAGGTTTTGGAACCAACCATTGGTAACTATTTCCGTAACTCGGCTCAGGATAGTGATGTAATTGCATTCCTCAGTACCCGTAAGGAACGTCAGGAATCAGCCAAAGAGCATATCAAAAAAGTGCTCGACGAATACAATGTAAATGCCGTTGATACGCTGATTGGTGACATTGTACCACCGGACTCATTAATGAAAACACTGACTGACCGTAAAATTGCCGAAGAACAAAAGGTAACTTACGAAACAGAGAAAAAAGCCCAGGAAACGCGTCAGGGAATGGAAAAAGAAACTGCCATTGCCGACATGCAGAAAGAGATTGTGAAAGCGCAACAAGGTGTGGAAATTGCCGAACGTATTGCCAATGCCACAGTCAAAAAATCGGAAGGAGATGCTGCTAGTGTGAAGCTGGCCGTTAGTGCTGAAGCTGCTGCTACTAAAATGCGGGCCGAAGCAGAATCAGAAGCTATTAAAGTTAAAGCTTCCGCTCAGGCCGAACAAATATCGCTTACTGGTGCTGCCGAAGCCGGTAGAATCCTTGCTGTAGGTAAATCTACTGCTGAAGCGTACGAACTGGCCGTAAAAGCCTTGGGTGGTGAAAACTTTACGCGATATAAAATTACAGAGGAACTGTCGAAAGGTAACGTTAAACTCATTCCGGATATTCTCATTGGTGGAAACAATGGAAACGGTGGTACCGCTATAGACGGCTTACTTGGACTTAAATTAATGGAAATGATGGATCCTGAGAAAAAGAAGGAACTAAAGGAAAAAAGTTCAGAAAATAAACCTCCGGTGAAAGAAAAATAATTCTAATACTGCAAAAACGCCTTCTTTAAGTTTTAAAGAAGGCGTTTTAATTATTCGTGAATTTCATTCTTTATTGTCAGCTTTTAAACACAAAATATCATCATTTGTAAGTGGACTATAAGGACCGTCCTTCACTTCAAAAATTACTGTTCCTGATTCCAACACTTCGATCGAATGCCATTGTCCTTCAGGAATATCAATACCAAAATCACCTGTTTTAGGGTCTAATAATACAGTATCAGTCAATTCACAATTATCATTATAAAACATCACTTTAAGGCTTCCACGCAACAATACATAGGTTTCACGAGTATTCAAATGTCTATGGGCGGGCATAATAGTCCCTGGTTCCATAGCATTTAGCAGCCGTTGAGCTTTTGCATCCAACGACTCATGAAAATTGAAGTTCATTCGTAATCTGGAACTTCTTTGAGCCTTCCCGGTTACCTCATTCAACAAATCAGTATTAACAATCTTCATATTTAGGGTTTAATAGTTTCAATATTTATCTTCTGATACGAATCTGAATTGCATTTTCAATGGGATTTTCGCTAAAGAAAATCAGGTATCCTCCACCTCCTGCCCCACTCATCTTCCAACCCAGCACATTCGATTTAAAGCCTTCTATTTGACTCAAAATTTCTGGAGTAACCATATTTGGAAACATGGCTATTTGAGCTTCAAAACTCTCTGATATAGCTTCACCAACCAGTTGAGCATCTTTTGCCAGCAATGCATCCCAACATTTACTAGCTGCAGCGCTCAGGCGCTCAGCACTATACTCATTAATATTAGTATTTGCTAAAACGTCATAATTATCTAAGCGTGGATAAAGTGGAATCATCCAAATCCGCTCTTCAATCCAGGTTAAAATATCTGAATCTGTTACGCTTTTAATTTCTGAAGGCCAATAACCACCATCGTAATAGAAATTATTGAGTCCGGGAGTAGTAATACCCAGTGAATCCTGTGATCCACTTACATATTTAGTTCCCGGAGGATTTTCGAAGCAAAACAATGTTTTAGCCAGCTTTTCTTTATCACCATCAGGAATATCGGTTTGCCACAATTCGATAGCCTTTTTGCGGCTACTGGTCGACATGCCACTTCGATCATTAAACTCATAATCCGGTTCAATGCAAATAGTCAACACAGAACCACTTGCATATTTACTCACGTAAGGTTGGTCAATCCACCCACCTGCTAAATCAATACGATAAGGTATTTTACACTCCTGACGCAAAGCTGTAGTTGAACGGGCTGGTAAATTTCCATGAGGAACACGTTTACTAACAACGTATTCGATTCCCATTTCCTTGCATAATGCCTCTTTATCGGGAGTATGTCCATCGGCATTTACAAAAAATATATCGGGTTGTAACACATTCAACTCTTCCAAAAAGTCAAGCAAACCACCTCCCTGATTTATCCAGGCATCTTTTACCACCTTCAATGCCTTCACCATGTATAGCCGCTCGGCATCTGAATTTATCGTTTTACGTGCTTTAAGTTTATTAATGGTTCTATCAGACCCGATACCAACATATAAATCGCCATATCGGGCTGCCTCTTCAAAAAAAGCGACATGTCCACTATGTAGCATATCGTAACAACCACTAACAAAAACTTTCTTTTTCATAAACCAATGACAATACTTTTTTCGGGAATTAATTCTGATGGAGTTTAGTCCTTTGAACGAATCAAATACCACTCAATTTATTATAGCTTTGAGTGTAAGGAAAATAACATGAAAATACTCTTTCAAACTTATATTCTGTATATACCTCATGTTTAAACTGATTTTGTGAGGCATAATCTCCTCGATATATACTCTTTCCGGGTCAGAAGCCTTACCAAGAATCTCATTTTCATTCATATACTGAATGGAAGCATAATCAGTTATACCAGGACGTACTTGTAAAACCTTTTGCTGTTCTGAACTATACATATCCACATATTTTCTAACTTCGGGTCTGGGTCCAACCAGACTCATATCTCCCTTTAGGACGTTGTAAAGTTGTGGTAGTTCATCTAATTTCAGTCGCCTTAATATAAAACCAGCTTTCGTTAATCTTGGATCTTTATCTCCAATTGTAATTAATCCTTTTTTGTCTGATTCAATACGCATAGTACGAAATTTGTACAAAACAAAATCAACTCCGTTCTTACCTACTCTATTTTGTAAATACAATCCACTTCCTCTGGATTCAATAATTATGAGTAGATAAATCAAGAGAAAAACCGGAAATAAAATAATGATTCCCAAAAATGAAAATAATATATCACAAAATCGAATCATCGGTTCAAAACTACTTTTTCATATGATTCTTTTACACTCTTTATTACAAAATCAACTTCTTCTTCGGTCAATTGAGGATAAATCGGTAGTGATATTTCACATGCAAAATTTTTATATGAATTTGGATAATTAGAGATGTCATATCCACTCTCTTTGAAAAAGCTAAACATTGGTAAAGGAATGTAATGCACATTTGTAGCTATGTCCAGTTTAGATATCTCACTAATTATTTCATCACGTTGTACCTCAGTTATATCTTTGATTCGTAATGGAAAAACATGATATGCAGATTCCTTTACAGCATCGTACTGAGTTGGAAGAATTGCCCATTTATATTTGGAGAATGATTCTTGATAGTGATTTGAAATTTTTTTTCTTTTAGACAACAATTTCATAAACTTACGTAATTGTGCCAATCCTATCGCTGCATTTACATCAGGCATATTAATTTTCATACCAAAACCAACAATATCATATTTCCAGCATCCTGCAATAGATTTAGCATAGGCATCCTTTGATTGACAATTCATCGACATCGACCTAAGTTCCTCATATAAATTGCTATTATCAAATGGTAGTGGCATATTTATACATATCGCACCGCCTTCTGCAGTGGTCAAATTCTTAACCGCATGAAGTGAAAAAATTGTAAGGTCTGCATCAACACCTATATTTTTATCATTGTATTTACCCCCAAATGAATGAGCTGCATCAATAAGTACAAGTATTCTATTCAGTTGTTCTTGTATTTTAGAGGTTGGTATAAACTTAGCCTTTACCTCTGACTCGTTAACCAGCTGCATTATTTCCTTATAATCACAAGGCAGTCCTGCGACATCAACCGGGATAATAGCTTTTGTTTTTGGTGTTATTGCATTACGAATTTCAGTTAATGAAATATTAAAATCATCACAAATATCGACCATCACAGGAATTCCACCCGCATGCATTACAGCTAAAGCTGTTGCAGCATATGTATATGCTGGAATAATGACTTCATCGCCAGGCTTCAAACCCAACCATCTTAGCATCATAATAGCTCCTGAAGTCCAGGAGTTTACACATAATACTGATTGAGAACCAGTATATGATTTAATCTCTGACTCTAATAACTTTACTTTATTTCCGGTCGTTATCCAACCTGATTTCAACGTATCAACGACCTGATCTACTACAGATTGGTCGATATAGGGTGGTGAAAAATCAACTCTCATGTTGTGATTTCATTTTGCATTAAATGCTAGTATGTAGATAAAAAAGTGTGTTTTGTGATTATCAAAGTTATTCTTACTTATCCTTAACATTTAGGATAACTGTATGTAGAACACTTATTGTTTTAATATAGATACCGAAACCTATATTACGATATAACGAAATCGAATATCTAAAAAGATATATAATATACGAAATTTATTCAATTGAGATTGAGTAAACTAAAAAAAGTATATGCAAATGATTATAGTCACTCAGAAATTTGTCATATATAGACTTAGCAAAAATAATAAAAAAGAAAAGGAAACAATACAATAATGAAATAAAACTATCTTTTTTTTATACTCTATGCAAATGAAAATACTTTCTCATAAACAATATATACACAATTATCATAATTAATATAACAGCAACAGAGTATATTAATTTATATGGCGTATACAGCAGTCCAATTATAACAACCACTTGAAAAATCATATATATTGTTGAAACTAACAAATGTGGTAATTTTAATTCATTTGCCAATATTTGATACAAATGTTTTCTGTGAGGTTCAAAAATATTTTCTTTCAAGATGAGTCTATGTATAATTGTCAATATAGCATCAACTCCATACAATGCTAGTAAAATAATGTATCCGAAATCATTAGTCTTAATTATTAGCAAACCAAGAAGGTATACTATAATAAATGCTATCGAAACAGCCCCTACATCACCAGCAAAACATTTAGCTTTTTTCCTGAAATTAAAGAAATTGAATACAAGCAAGGCAATTAGTAAAAAATAAATGAAATTTGCATCAACAAAACTCACCTGGTATAGGTTTATATAGCACAATGCGCTAGCAACAACAAAGCTGTATCCCCCTGTAATTCCATTTATACCATCCATGAAGTTATAAGCGTTCAGAACACCCGTGCAAAAGATCAGAGCAATAATAGTGTAATACCATGGAAGCTCAAATAAGTTCCATTGGTAAAACATTAATGCCAATGATATAAAATGAATTATCAGGCGAATTTTAGATGATTGTGGTTTAATATCATCTGCAAAACTAATGATTGAAATGAGTGTTAGTCCGAAGAAAAACCAGGGATAATGTAACCCCTCAATCAAAAAATAGAATAAAATCCCAAAATAAACTATTATCCCTCCTCCCCTCAAGGTAATGGAAGTGTGAGAACTGCGTTGATTGGGTTTATCAATTATATTGAAGTGGTCGGCAAATTTAAAATATGCTAATTCTATTATAAAAAGAAAAAGAAGAATAAAAAAATAAAGCATGGTTTTAAGGTCTAAATATGAAATTATTTTTCAAAGATTCTAAAATTGACCAATACATTTAATGGATTCCACCCTAATTCAAAAATTGCTTTAGCGTTTGAAAAAGTCAATGATTTAGTAATTTTGTCCAGTTTTTCTGAGTTTATGGGAGATTTAGTTCCAATTATATCACCAATCAAAGCAATGGTTTTCGCAAAAAATAATGGAATTGTAACTGGCAACGATTTATTTAACTGAAAAGCAATAGTTTTCTCCAGATCACTAAATTTAGGCTGTTCCGAGTCACAAACATTATAGATACCTCCTTTTTGCGCAAGTAATGGAACCAGATTAGCAATATCCTCAACCATCAATACACTCTTTTGAGCTTCACCTCCGGCAATACTAAAATACCTACCTGAACTAATCCCTTTTATCATTGATCCTAAATTACCTGGTGGGTTAGGACCAGCTATAAGTGATGGTCTGATAATACTCAAAATCACTTTATGCTCACGACACCAGTTTGTAAGAAACTGTTCTGCCATAATTTTGCTAAGAGCATAAGGGGATTTACCGTTTAATGGATATTCTTCCGTAATATTCTCACCACTTTCAAGTCCATAGACTGCTACAGAACTAATAAATATGAATGATTTTGGAATGCCTGATCTTTCAAGAGCTGAACAAAGATTAATTGTACCATTTAGATTTACATCAAAAAAGGATTGCTTCTCAATATCTGTTCTTGGAACAGTATGTGCTTTGCCTGCAGCATGAAGTACAATATCAAAATGCATATCCAAATTCGGAACCTCATGGGCCATGTTTATACAATAATCATCTTCGTGTGTCAGACCAAGAGTTTTTATTGAAAAAGATTTTTCAAGAATAGGAATAGTATTTATACCGAGAAAACCGGAAGCACCGGTGAATAATAGAGTTTTCATAATTTATGATTAGCTAATATTCTACTGTTAACTGTTCGCCTTTCTTTATCAAAAAACCACCCCCATTTATTAAAATAGTAAATCGCAGCCTTTATATGTATTATCAAAAGCCTCAATTCTTTATGTGATCCTTTGGCAAAATCATGTACTATTTCAACTTCCGGGTAAAATACTGTTTTGTAGAATTTACCAATTCGCCTATTTAAATCAGTTTCTTCACCATACATAAATATTCCCTCGTCAAAAATTCCAACTTTTTCAATTGCCTCTTTACGCAAAAACATAAAACAACCGGATAAATATGGCACTTCCATTATTTTATCATAACCTGAAAAACGCATTTCAAAATTATAATTCATTTTATCTTTAATTGATTTAAATGGGATAATTAGCCTTCCAACCCAATTTAAGGGACTTGGTAATAATTTACACAAATATTGAATGGAACCATCTGGGTATAGCACCTTTGGTAATATGTTGCCAACATTTTTATTGTCCTCCATATAATTAAACAATGCTTCTAATACACCAGGCTCAAATCGAATATCTGGATTTAGCACAAGATGATAAATTCCAAGTTTTGATATGTCATTTAAAATTATATTATGTGCGGCACCAAATCCAACATTTTTATTCATCGGAATGTATTCTATTTCACTACTAAGTTGTGAACATAGCTCTTTTATTGATTCTTGATTTGAATTATCAACAATATATAATTTCACATCTAAAGATGTATTTAGAAAACTATCAATAGTTTGTTTCAGAATTTCAATTTTATTTTTATAAGTTACAATAGAGGCTGTAATTTTCATTCAAAATATATTTAAATGTTAAGCTATTTTTCGAATAATCAAAGATATAAAAGTATAAAAACGGATAAAAAAAGCATATAATCTTGCAATAAACAGTTTAAAATCGAGACTAAAAAGTGCTATTAATGAACCTCCTAGCGCGTTAATGCACAATTCTATTGCCGAAAAATACAACTTGTGTTTTACATTCAAATATATCACACCTTTACCATAATTTCTATATTTATTTATCAACTGATTTAATTTGAATTTTTTGTGTTTATCTTCGAACTTTGGATGATAGTTCCAAAGTTTTTTTGTATAAATAAATGGACCTGAAACAGTTACACATCTTAAGAAAAAATCGGTATCTTCACCAGCTCCATATTCTGTACCAACTCCCATTTTTTCATCAAACATGCCGACTTCTCTGAATGATTTTTCATTTATAAGCATATTTACCGACATAACCATCTTTGGTTTATCCGATATAACTAACCTACCATCAGCTAGTTTATTTTCAATGTAGAGATCTTTAGAATTCAGTCCATAAACATCAATTAAATAATTAAATTTCTTCTCACCAACAACATTATTAAAATTATAGAAAAAATCGCTGTCAAAAGTAGAATCATCATCCGGAAACATTATATATTCAAAATGTATATCATTTTCTATTAAGTATTTAATACCTGAATTTCTAGCTTTAGAAAGTGACAATTTCTCAGTATTAAGTTGATGAAAACTAATTAAATCAGTATTTGGCAATTCAAGTTTGTCAAGAGTTTGGTTAACAATAATGAAATATATTGTTAGAGAACTATTATCTACAACAGATCTTATTAAGTTGTCAATAAATTTCCTTTCGATAAAAGTCGATATAAAGACTAAATTATATGTTTGAACTTCTATCATACTGAGAATATTTTGTTATCAGACTCATCTATATATAGTTTCAGTGGTCGCATGAGCAACGCTGCAAATAAAATTTGACCGGGGATAGAACCAATAGCCGGATAATGAATAAGGCTCAAAAGTAAAATGGTAATTGGTATAAATGACATTTTCTTTTTTAACATAATAAATACTACAAAAACTACAATACCTAAAAATCCATAACATTCTAACATATCAATCCAACCAAAATCAGACAAAATTCTTACAACATCAGTTTCTCCATATTTTAGCCCAAACATAGACTCAATGAAGGTTCTATTAATATGATTTGATACCTCAACTACCTGATCAGATTTGTATTCAACCAACCAGCTAAAATACTCAGTTGATAATCTTTTAAATGCTCCCTCTTCTAATACACTATTCTGTGAAGTAAAATAGATAAACAACAGAAGTGCTAAAACCCCAAATATCAATTTATAACTCCGGTATAAGTTATAGCGTATAAAAACAAAACAGAGAAATAAAATAAAACCAGTACCTGAACTAATCAAAATTAGAGGTAATAATGCAACAAGCATGTGATAATCCTTAAAATCTTCACGTTGTTGATAAAACAAACCCGCCAAAACTCCTACAACGATTATACCTGAAACAGTAGGACTACTTCCTAAACCATAGCTTCGATTAAAAAAAGACACTTTAGTTGCTATTTCTGTATCAATAAATTCCGCATGCTCTTTGGGAATATTTTTCATAACATCAACCGAAACAAATGTATTTATTAATGTAAAATCAATTAAAGTTACAATTGCTATTAACCACAAGAATAATAAATAATTGAATCGATAATTTGAAATTTTAAAGTAAAAGTAAAAAACAATAAAACCCCAATAGAATTTAAACATTAAGAAGTTCGTTTCAAAAGGTATGTAGAATGACTTTACAGTGCAAATAATCAATAAACTATATAATAAAAATTTATCAGCAAATGACAACGAAACACCTTTACCTCTTAACAACTCCAAAATAAACAATAATATAACTAATACTTGTGCAATAGCTCCAATACCTAGATATTGGATAAAAAACAAGAAGGGTATTAATATTTTTGTTGCTTTATTCATTTTGAGATTTCTATTTTGGAATTATTTTCCAACACAATTAAAAATATAGACTGCATTGTTATTATAAAACAATCATTAGTTTTGTTTACTATTTGAAAAGAATGTAATTAAAAATAAAGAAATTGCAAAAATGCTTCTTTTAAAATATCTGATACTTAATGATTCTCTATACTTTATTCTTGCCTTATTATTAATTCCCAATTTATGATATATTCTAGCTTGCTTATAAGATATATTCTTTAATGCATCTTTCTGTTCCATACTATTGATATTAGTAGTATGATGTTTAAAAAGTTCAAGTTCCCGATCAATCTGTTTAATAGAAACTGAAATATTATCACCTATCCAATAATATCCTAAACTTCTGGGCAAGTATTTAAATCTATTTGTAATTTCTGACAATCGTACCCAACAATCTGAATCTTCAACCGCAATTAATTCTTTTTTTTCTGAAAATCCTTCAATCTTACGTATAAATTCAGCTCTTACTGCAACACTGGAATTCGGTATAGCATTTCCATTTACAATTAAGTCTCTTGTTATATTAGCTGATAATTTTCGGCCATGGATTTTTCGGCCATACACTTGCCCTTTTGAATTGTACATAAAAAGATCGTGATATATTATATCAAAATCATTTAAAAATGGTAAGCATGATTCTAATTTATTCGGTGTCCACCAATCATCAGAATCCAAAAAGCAAATCCATTCACCTTTGGCTTCACTAATTCCTTTATTTCTTGATACTGCAATAACTCCATTATTCGAATTATTTATCAATCGAATCCGCGAATCATTGTAAGATTCAACCACCTCAATGGTATTATCTTTCGAATAATTATTAATCACAATTGCTTCCCAATTATCTATACTTTGATCCATAACGCTATCCAAACATCTCTTTATCAAATGAGAGTGATTATAGGTTGGTATAACAACTGTAAAAAGAGGATTTTTAACCATTATTCCGTTCAAAATAAGTAAATAAATCAGCTATTCCCTGCTCAAGCGTCCATTTCGGTACAAATCCAATACTGCAAATAAGACTATTATCTATAAGAAATTTTTTCTTCTTTATGTCGGACTTTAAAGGTGCAGCTTTAATTGGTAATTCAATATTATATTTGCTTTTATACACTTCCTGAACCTTTAAAGCAATATCCATAATGGTCAATGTCTTGCCTGAACTAATATTAAAAGTAAGAGCAGGTGAAGAACTTTCAATAATTGTCTGTACGGCACAACACACATCCCATCCGTGAATAAAATCTCGTTGTGGCGTACCATCCGATTGAAGTACAATTTCATGATTCATATAAGCATTTTTACACAAATCATTTATTACTAACCACCAACAATTATTTTCATCAAATATAGGGGCTCCATAACTATTTGAAAGTCTTACAATACGACACTCTGTTGCGGTCGTACGGTTATAATAATTACAAATCATCTCGCCAACATTATGTGTTAATGCATAAGCATTAAGAGTAGCAGTTTCCTTTTTTTCAGTAACAATTTCAGAAGTTAGTGCTCCATATACCTGCATTGTTGAAAAATATACAAACTTGTTTAGTCCTTTCTTTGAAAAAATATCAAGTATGCTCCAAACCGGAGAAATATTAACACTACCGACAAATGTTGGATTTCCATTAGACTGATTATGGTCTAAAGATACCAAATGGATAATCACGTCATATCCATTATCGGATATTTCTGTAAGAAAATGATCATCTCGAACGTCTCCTACAAGCACGTCATCCATTTTACCTAACCAATTCTCATCCGACGGTTTACTAGGATAACATAGAGGAGTTACAGCATACCCTTCATTAGCCAAATGCAAACAAAGTCGTGCCCCAATATACCCATTTCCACCTGTTACAAGTATTTTTTTCATTACCAGATATATGCGATTTCGTCTAAATTATCTTTACGTTCAACTTCCGCAGGGTCATGTTCTAAATTTGCTAAATTTAGAAGTAGATTTAAATCTTTACCAATACCGGAAAAGGCAACCCAAACATTTGGCGGAATCGTAATTCGTTTATAATTACCTGATCCCAATGTTATATCAAAAAAGGCACCTTTTGTTGCACTATCAGCTCTATCATCATATATTACAAACCGTATTTCACCTACTGGAACTATAAAATTCAGTGTCATACGAAGATGCTTTTTCCATGGCTTAATATCAGAACAATGAATGGTAGAGAAATAAGCCTCACCAAAACCAGCAAAACCAGCATCGCTTTGTTTCATGGCATGAAACACATCACCTTTTGGATGATAAATCTGCTTCAAAGGTGTGAGTAATAAACCATCTATTACTATTTTGTCCATTCTACACTTTTTTTAGTTGCCAATTCTTCATAAACCTCAATTTGTTTTATTGTATAGGCAAACATATCTGGTTTATTTTTATAAAACTCATAATACCAATCACTTGTAAATTCAATCAATGTATGATAATCGAGCGTTGGAATCCAGCGGAAATGAAACAATGCTTTATCACAATTCAACTTTAACAGTCCGGCTTCATGAAATTTAATATTATCAGTAATTTGATAAGCTTCTTTAGGATTATTAAAGTGCCAACGTGCACTCATTTTCTCCAAGATTTCTTGTACAGTATGACTGTATTCTGCCTGAGGTCCAAAATTGAAACTTTCTCCATTTAAAGTATGGTTTTTATACAATTGCTCACCAAGTTGTAAATAACCGCTTAAAGGTTCCAATACATGTTGCCAGGGCCTTGTGGCTTTAGGGCTTCTTATTTCAACAATTTGACCTTCGCTCCACGAACGCATACAATCTGGTATGATACGATCTAAAGCCCAATCTCCCCCACCTATAACATTTCCTGCACGGGCTGTTACAATTTTCACAGGACAATCAGCCTTTTTAAAGAATGAATGAAAATATGATTTAAATATTATTTCGGCAGCACCTTTACTTCCACTATAAATATCTTTTCCTCCTAAATTGTCCGATTCTTTATATCCCCAAATCCATTCTACATTATCATAGCATTTGTCGCTAGTAATAATAACTGCTGTACATGGTTTTGAATAGTGTCTCAACACTTCCAAAATATTAGCTGTGCCAATTACATTACTAGTAATAGTATCCAACGGCTCAGAATAGGATAAAGAAACTATTGGTTGTGCCGCTAAATGAAACAGAAACTCAGGTTCTATTTCATTAATTATTTTCGTTATGCTATCAAGATCACGTACATCTGCAACATAGTGTTTCATTTTATTGGCCAATCCAAGTTCCTCAAACATAGATGGTTGAGACGGTATATCTTTAGAGATTCCATATACCTTTGCTCCTAAGCTTATAAGCCAGGTACACAACCACGAACCTTTAAATCCGGTATTACCGGTAACCAAGACTCTTTTATTGCGATAAATATCGCCATACATTTTATTTTTTACCATTTAACCCAAGGTGCTTTATTATTTTTATAAAGATCATTCAGATATGTATATTCGCGTGAAGTATCCATTGGCTGCCAGAACCCGTCGTGTTTAAAAACCTGCAACTCGCCCATTTCAACTAATTTTTTCATTGGTTCTTGCTCCAAAACCAAGCCCTCATCATCGTTGAGAAGATCCAGAAATTCACGATTACATACAAAATAGCCACCATTAATGCATCCACCACTGGCTTGTGGCTTTTCATTAAATCCGGTAATAGTAACGCCATCTTCGTCAATTCCCAATTCTCCAAACCTTCCGGGTGGTCGCACTCCTGTGAGAGTTACCATTTTACCATGTGATTTGTGGAACTTTACAAGTTCGTCGATATCAATATCACCTACACCATCACCATATGTCAACATAAAAATAGAATCATCTCCAATGTACTTTTTGACTCTCTTTACTCTTGCGCCTGTCATGGCATTAATTCCTGTTTCGGCAAGAGTTATCTGCCAACCATCCTCATCATGCCGTGGGTCAGAAACTATTTTCTCAACACCTGCACCAAACCTCAAGATAACGTCTGAACTGCGCAAATCATAATTGATAAAAAAATCCTTTATGACCTCACTTTTGTATCCCATACAAAGAATAAAGTCATTATAACCGAAGTAAGCATACGCTTTCATAATGTGCCATATTATAGGTTTATCGCCTATAGGTATCATTGGTTTTGGAATATTATCGGCTACATCGCGAATTCGTGTACCATAACCACCACATAGAATTACTGTTTTCATCTTATAAAATTTATAATTGTTTATCAAGCCATAGATGTGTTTTTTCAACACCAGCTTCGAATGAAGTAAAACTTAAATTAGGAATAACTTTATTTAATTCCGAAATATCTAATTCAAAATGAGTCACATCAAAGTTTTCCTCAGCAACGTATTCCCATTTAAAATCCGGACAAATATTTAAGATTTTGTCAAGAATTTCCATTATAGAAATAGTTTTTCCGCTACCAATATTCAGGGTTCTGTTAGTGACAGAGTTTTCAACTAACTGAAGTAATATTTTGCAAAAATCTTCAATAAAAATATAATCTTTCTGAGCAGTTCCATCACCCCAAACAGTGAAATCTTTTTTCTCAATAGCAGCTCGTAAAGCAACATTTATAACTCCCTGTTTCGTTGAAAAATGATATGGACCATAAGGATTGGCCAGTCTCAGAATTAACGAATTAAGTCCATAATGATGTTGGTATTGGTAGAGATATTTTTCAATTGCCAACTTAACAACTCCATATGAGCTTAAGGGCATGGTATTATCATTTTCTTTGTGTTTATGGTTTAATATTGATTGCCCATAAACTGCACCACCGGAAGAAATATATATAATATTTTTATTATCAAACTCAATCAACAGGTTAAGCAAATCAATTGTTGGAATAAGATTTGATTCTATATCGTATCTGATATTCTGTGAAGTAGCGGGTACAGTAGAACTAATAGAATGTATCGTTAAATCAAAATTGTGCTTGACAAAAATTTTACGAAGCAAGTCTGTATCGCTAAAATCACCATCAAAAACTTCTTCAACACATTCAAATTTCACATTTTTAGGATGCTCTTTAAAACGATCAAAAACAACAACTTTGAAATCAGCCTCAAAATTTTCGTCAATAAATTTCAGTATATTAGTTCCAATAAAACCAAATCCACCTAAAAGTAAAATTTTCTTCATCTCTCTATCAATTTATAAAGGCTAATTATCCGTTCAGCATATTTCACATCCGAAAAATCCGAATCAAATTTTGATTTAGCATTCTTTCCCAACGTTTTATCATTCAAATTATTCAGCTGAGCAATTACTTCGGCTAACTCCTGTGGTAAAGTGTCGGGATTAGGCGATAGTAATATTCCTGAAACCCCATTTTCAATCTGCTCTTTAATTCCGGCAAATGATGTTGCCAGAATGGTTTTTCCCAAGCTCATAGCCGTCAACACTACAAGTGGCATATCTTCATTCGCAACGGATGGAAGTGCAAAAAGATTACAAGCATTGATATAATCCACTGAATTTGCTTTATAACCCGTAAAAATAATATGCTTTTCTAGTTCTTTATGCACTGATGCCTGAACCATTAACAAATTAAAATCTGCACCTGAACCTACCAACAAAACATATGTTTTACTAAAAATATCAGGATTTGAGTTTCTCAAGATTTCAAGTGCCTCAATAAGTAAATGTTGACCTTTACGATATTCTAAAAAAGCAACCTCACATATTAAAAAAGCATTTTCAGGTATATTATATTCCTTATACACCTCCTCTTTAGTCTTAGTAATGTCCTGACTATTAATGGTATTAGGTATTTGAATAATTTTGTAAGTTTCAAAACCTCTGTTTTCTGACAAAACATCCATTGCTAACTTTGAAGCTGTAATAAAGTAACTGACTTTCGAACTTAACCATTTATCAAAGAACCTATTTATTCCATTTTTAGGTTTACTGGCCTGATTATTTACCTGAAAAACAATTCGCTTACAACCTGCCAACCAAGCTGCTACGACCATTGATCGACAAGAACGTGCACCCGGGTAACCACCATTATTTATGTGTATTAAGTCAGGTCGTTGATATATCAGAAAAAAATATTGAATTAAAACATTGAATATATCAAGAACGCCTGTTTTAAATATCATCCAAATTGGAAATTTGATAATTTTCTTTATCAGTTCAGGTATATTAAGAGAATTTATTTGAAAAAATAAAGTTTCATTTGAAAACAGAAATAATCCCGTAAAATTTTTTCTTTCTAATGGTAAATATTCATTTTCTATACCACTACGGTATAAATTATGACTTCTATATGAGAAGTACAAATCATATTCCACCTGAATGAATTTACTTTTTAGCAAGAATGCCATTAATCGTTCACTACCTCCAAAAATAAAACAATCCGAATAAATAAGTACTTTATATTTTTTTTTCATTTAAATACACGTAAACAAAACATTGTCAAATAGTTATAAATAAAACTAACTATTTCTGATAAAATTTAATTACAACAAAAATAAAACTTTTTTTTAAAAATTAATTAGGATTGATTTATTCCATCCTCAATATTGATAATCAAAAATTCTAATATATTAAATATCAAACAATTAAAATTCAACTACGAATACCGGATAGAACACTTTTCACAGTCATACGAAGTTTTAAAGAAACAATATATTGAATAATACCTGCAATGACAATCAAACACAGTACTGTTGCTGCCACGATAAGCAAATTAGGTTTGGATTTATCATGAGGTAAAAAATCAATAATCAAATAAGCCATTCCAAACAAAAACGAAAGTGGTAAAATCAGAAGACCCATAATTGACTTTATAGATTTAAGAAAACTAATTTCCAGATATTTTATCATTATCAAATGATATGAGAGAGCTGAAACGGCAAATGCAACAAATTTGAACACGGCAAATGACTTAACACCTAAAAATGAATGAGTTAATATTACACCTAACCAAAAAACAATTGGAATTAACGTACTTACAAAATAAATCTCTTTAATTCTTTGCTTTGCCATTAGAAATATGCCTGCCGGATAGGTGATAAATGCAAAGAGATTACATACTACCAAAAATTGAGTTACTTGCACCGACTCCGTGTACTTAGCGCCCACCCAGGTAAGCACTAATGGTGATGCCATTAGATATACACTAACAATAGGAATCACAACGAGTGGAGCAAACAATGTAGTTACGTTCAAATACAATGCTTTGAGACCCTTATCATCGTTTAATCCTATAAAATGATTAAACCGGGCATTAAACGGAGAAAAAAGAATACCCAAAGTGCTCCTGAAAAAAGATAAAATTGTAAGCCCAATGGCATAAATAGCTACCTGATTAGCACCAAAAAACTTACCGATTACAGTAGGATCAAGTTCATAATACAGAATCCATGTAAAGGTAAGGTATAAACTGGTAAAAGCCAATCCTTTAGTTTTATCGTAAACCAATTTATCAAATTTCACGGCTTTAAGTAAAAACCTGAAATCATAATTGTAGCGTTTACTGGCAATAAATAATGTAACCAGAGATGCTAAAAGATTGGCAACTTGTACAAAAAGAAAATAACCTACAATGTTGTAGGTTCCATTTTTGAAAAACCAGAAAACAGAAAGTATTTTAAATAGACTGGCTACAATATTGGAGCGTTGAACAATATAATCTTCTAAACGAATGCCAAAAATCAATTGTAGTACCCTTTGTAATAAAGTAACCGGAGTAAATATAGCCAAAATAAGGAATAGCGATGAGGCTATTGTTGATTGTGAGCCCTGCACAAGGTTTTTAATTATGAATTCAGGATGAAAACTTAGAACTAAGAATGCGACAGAGAATAAAAATAAAAAAACAAACAAAATAAATGCTGTAAAACCTATTATTTTGAGTTCCTCCTTGTGTTCAGCTCTCGCAAAATGTTCAGCTGCATATTTTTGACCAGCCCCCATAAAACCTAAATCGGCATAAGCAAGAAAGATAGAGATGGAAATGCAAACAGTATAAATGCCATAAATAACAGGTTGAGAAGTTAAATATGGTATTACAATAAACATGGAAAGAAAATTTAGTATTAATGAAACTCCTTGCCAAAGATAAATTTTTATATAATTTTTTGTGTATGAACTCTGCATTATACGCGCTCTTTAATTTTTTTTGCAGGAACTCCACCCACAACTGTATAAGCTGCAACATCCTTTGTTACAACTGCTCCTGCAGCTATTACGGCCCCATCACCAATTGTTACTCCGGCCAAAATAATAGCTTTGGCTCCTATCCAAACATCGTTACCGATAACAATTGGTAGATTTATATCCCTTTGTTCTCTAATTAATTGATTCTTATTTATACAGTGATTAGAATTAATTATTGTAACATCTGGACCTAATAGACAATTATCACCAATATATATATCATTTTCTTTTGAATAAATAAAACAATTATAATTTGCAAAGAAATTAGATCCAATTATTATTTTACCATTTTCTTCTGAAAACATTTTAACACAAGGACATACCCTAAAAAAATGACCAACAGATATATTATTCAGATTGCCAAAATCAACATTTTCAGGAACTGTAAAGTTTTTATGTTTCCAATACCTTGAATAGAATAATTTACGGATTTGTACACCTCCCAATGAAGATGGAAATACCTTAATAAGCCATAATAATATATTTATAATCACAATTACAGTTATATGTTGTTTGTAAGATTCCAATCGTAATTTATATTTTTTATATATAAATCTTATCCACACAAAAAAAATTAAATTAACTTTTTAATAAAACCCATATCAAACGGAGTTTGAATGTAATCATTAAAGATGCTAGAATCTACAGACAATTTATCATTAATTAAAACAAACAAATCATTTTCGTCTTTCGCTACAGGTACTTTTGAGTTATTACCATCAAATGGAGGTGCAGGTATAAAGCCAACTAAATCAACATGATTTATAGTTGGTTCATAAACAACGTAATTAACTCCAAAATATAGACTCTCTAAAAAAACAGTTGACGCAGGTCCAATTACTAAAGTAGATTGTTTTAAAGAATCTGATAAATTAAGTTTATCCAATTCAAAAAAATCTGTATCTAAAAATTCTAAATACCAATTTACATTTTCTGAAGGATGAGGACGAAGTTTTACTTTTTTAACTCCCTTTCTTTTCAAAACATTCTGTATCGAATAAAGATATAATATTATGTTACCTCTATCTCCCAAACGAACCTTATCACGATGTTGCGCTCCCTCAATTGATTTTGTAAGAATTAATATATTATCCAAACTATTTCGTAATTTAAACTCAATCTTCTTGTTGTAATATGGATGACCAGATATATATATCTTTTCAGAGCAAAACCCAGCATTAACATAGTTTTCCTTTATCTTATCTCCCCAAACAATTAAATAATCGGTTTCATTTTCATCTAAAGGATTATATCTACAAGGTAAACCATGAAGAAACACAAAACTAGGTCTTTGAAGTTGTTTAAAAATTCTGATATTCAGTAATTCAAAAAAAGCTATATCATTTGGCACAATTAATGATGAAATATTTGATTTTTTATACCAATTATATAATTCTAAAAATAAGGCATCTATTTTTTTTAACGAATCATCACTCTTCAAATCATAAAAATTGCATTTATCAACAACATCCCTTACTGTCTTAAACTTATTATATATACTAAAATCCCCAACCAATGAATTTGCCTTGTTTTTAACATGTATTGGGCTAATAACATTATAATTTAGTTTTTCAAGTTCGAAGTTTGTTGAGAAATAAGCATTTGATATTATTCGTTTTTTACTATCCGAAGAAATACATTTAGTTAAATACAGGCTATATGCATTTACATCTTGTAAAATATTACGTAGAAATAGCTTGAATCGATTTGCATTCTCCCTTGGATATTTAAAATGTTGTCCAAAAAAATAGATTCTTTGATCTAATTGATATTTCAACAAATCAATTTTTGATTTGTCTATATCTGTATTTTGCTTCAGATATTCCAATAAATAAAAATAATCCATAAAGAAATTATACTATTTAACAATTATAATTCATTAACACAACCATAATTCATTCGAAGTGCCAAATGTCTATGAATACTGAACCCATTCTTGTTTACACCATCTATATCTGTGTATTTACCTATATAAATCCTATCGCCACTATGATCTTTATCTGAACACCATACAAAGTCATATTTCCAAAGAATTTCATTTGCATGAAACCAATACGCAAAGAAAGAATATGCACATAATATTGCCGTTGGAAAAGTATACATATTTTGTAATATCGTAGGTAACTCCGCTCTAGAATCTTCAAATACAGTCTTTTTGATAAGATACCATCTATTTTCAAGGCAAAGGTTCATAAAGTCTTCTTTCATATACCAATCCTGATTATAAAAGCAAGGTTCCGAAACGTTTGGATTAGTTCCAAAGAGTTCTCGCAAGAAAAGTAAATTTAATGGTTGTAAATTTATCGTCTCTGATACTCCCAAAATCAATAAATATTCATCTTTTTTATCTATTAGATATTCTTTTGAATAAGGTATTTCCGGACAAATTGTAGGAATTTTTAATGAGAAGCTACTGGATATATTTTTCAATTCTTCGCATCCAATAAAGTTACCCCTCATTATCTTCCTTGCTTCATCTACACTTGTTGTTCTTTCCATTTTTGATATGCAATGGCCTCAGTATATGTTGCCAAATGATTATATTTTGAATACTGTTCTATTCTTTCAAATTCTTGGTCTAATAAATCGAACCTTTGCCCCCAACCGGATTCTTCAAACCATTTAAGATCTTTTGCTGGAGCATTGTATATAACAATATTACTTTTTGTGACTATTTCTTCTTTAAGAAAAGTTAGGTAAGCTCTATATTGATGATAATGAGATGCTACAAGTATTAGTTTTGTCCAGCCATTATTATTCGCAAGTTTGATTATCTCAATAGCTTGTTCTCTGGTATTTAATGATTTATTTTCATGAATTATGGCTTCAGCTGGAACACCAGACTCGATAATAAGTTGATAAATTTCCAATAATGGAATACTTCCATATGGATAATTTGTGATATCACCACTAAATACAATTCTGTCAGCAAAACCTTGCTTATATAATTCTACAGCTCTAGAATATCTATTTAAACCATCTCCTTCAAGCAAAATTATAGCATCTGATTTTTGAATCAAGTCATTATCAACCAAAACTATAAACTTTTCCCGTAGTTCCATATTAGAAGTTATCCCAAAAAAGCGGTTGTCCTGCTTCAATATCTATCTTGCAGGTTTTACCAATAATAATGCTCTTAAACTTTGGAGCTATACCCAAAGCTGGTCTTAACACATCGATATCTGACTCTGTTATCACTTGACCTTTTTTTAAGCTATTTTTTGTGTATAAACAACGACGTTGAACAAAAACAGTTTCACCCTCTTCTGCTACTACTTCTTTACGTGTACTACCCATTGCACGCTCTACTTCACGAACGTAATCTACCATAAGTTTGAATTCAGTAGGATTCATTGAGTGGGGATGATCAGGTCCTTTATCGGCTTTATTCAAGGTAAAATGCTTCTCGATAACACATCCACCAAGAACTACAGAAGCCAAAGCAACAACAGGCCCAGGAGCATGATCTGAATAACCGGTTAATATATCAAATGCTGATTGATATGTCTTTAATACATTTACATTAGCACTATCAATCTTTGAAGGATAATTCGTTATACATTGCATTAATACTAATTGATTATTTCCGGTTGCTTCTATTGTACGAACAGCTTCATCGATTTCAGCCATTGTCGCATCACCGGTAGCAAGCATTAAAGGTTTACCTGTTTTAGCAATATATGCTAGCATTTCTAACCACGTGATATCACCGGAACCCATTTTTATAAATGGAATATCCAATTCCATACATAAATCAACCGCTTCGAAATCATAAGGAGATGTAGAAAAATCGATTCCTACTTTTTTACAATAATCTGAAATCTCTTTATGCCATTCTCTTGGAAATTCAGCATCTTTAAACACTTCGCTCACCGTACGCCCCCATGAACCATGTACACCTTCCAGCTTCATTCTTGAAAAACCTCCTTCGGATACAATTTTTTGTGTTGAGAATGTTTGGAACTTTGCACAATCAGCTCCGCACTCCTTAGCTGCATCGATTAACCTTTTGGCTTTGTTTATATCTTTGTCAAAGTTAGCTCCTATTTCGGCTATTATATATGTTGGGTGACCATTACCAATGGAACGATTACCTATTTTAATTTCTTTTAAAAATGATTTCATATTAGAATTGATTTATAGTTTTTGACAAAATTTCTGCTTGTCTCTCTGCTTCTCCTAGTTCCCAATAATTCGTTTTCAGTTGAATCATACGTGGCTGTAGATATTCGGATACAGGACATAAACCTTTTTCATACTTTTGCCACACACCAGGCCATTTTTGAATCAACTCTAAAAATAAAGGTTCAAAATAGGATAATTTCCAAGCTGCATAGAAACCGTCACCCCCATTTTTTTGAAATAAATCTCTGAATTTGTACCAATCAATCTCGGGTTTATCAGTATTAAGAATCAAGCTATAAGACCAGTAAGAATTCAAATATCCATCCGGTTCAAGTTGTCTAGTCAACAAACTTGTATCAATAATAACACTATCGAATATTTTGGCAACTTCAATACGATTTTGGATTAATTCTTCAGCTCTTTCCAATTGACCAAACGCAACAGCTGCCTGAAGTTCAGACATACGATAATTAAAGCCTAAAGCTACGTGGCGACTATAATTGGGATCTTGAATATCGTTTCGAGTGATTTTACCTTGCTTAGCGCTAACACCCGCGTATCCCAAACAATTAAAACGGCGGGCATTATCTGCAAATTCTTCGTTAGTACACGTTAACATACCACCTTCACCACATGTTAAATGCTTACTAGCTTGAAAGCTAAAGCTTGCAAAATCACCAAACTGTCCAACAAGTTTTCCTTTATAAGTACTATAAAAACATTCAGCATTATCTTCAATTAGATATATGTTGTATTTTTTGCAAACCTTTAATATCTCATCATAATCAGGTGACAGTCCATAAAGAGCTACGGTTATAACAGCTTTTGTTTTCGATGTAATTACACGTTCAATAGCTGCTGCGTCAATATTAAATGTATCTTTATTGACATCAGCATAAACCGGAATTGAACCATTATTCAAAACAGCCAAACTAGTACTACTCATCGTAAGTGGTGGCACAATCACCTCATCACCAGCTTGAACACCAAGCGCAGCCAATGCTGTGTGCATTGTTACCGTACCATTAGAATGACCTATAGCATAATTCGCGGAGAATTTTTCCGCAAACAACTTTTCTAGCTTATTGTTATAGATACTATTCTTTGAAGTACTAAACTCGTTGTCTAATACATCCAAAACATATTTTCTTTCTAATTCTGTAAATCGTTTCATATTCTTATTATTTGTACATTGCACTTCTCGCAACATTAATATTTAATCGAGAAATTTCGGGTCTCTCATCAAGCAGTCGTAAAATATCATTCGTTTGAAAAATACAGTCATTCTTATAAAGAACATTATAAACTTGTTTTGTCATTTCATAATCAAGTTCAGTATCAATTGTCCAACGCAAATTTGATATGTTATTTACATTTTCAAAATTTGATTGTTTAAATAACTCACTATTTCTGTAGAAGTATTGAGTTACATGCTCCTTTTCGTAATCATCTTTTGAATGAAAATAGGCCTTCTCAATTGCATTATATGTAAACACCTCTGTATCCAATCCTTCAGGAAATGTTGGAGGATTATTATTATATGCAAAATCCAAATTTTCATCTAAAAGTTTATCAATTACTTTATCAATAATTGCTGGGTCTTTAAATGGATCATCTGCTGTTATACGAACAATTATATCAGCAGAGTAATGTTTTGCTGCTAAATAAAACCTTTCAAGAACGTTGTTTTCGCTTCCTCGGAAAAGATTAACTTGTTCTTTAGTAGCCCAATAGGCAAGTTCATCATCTACACAACTATTGGTGGTAGCCAACACAATATTATTTATCCTATCCGAGTATTTCAAACGATTTATTACATGCCAAATAAGAGGCTTCCCCGCTAAATCTGCGAAGACTTTCTTTGGCAAACGGGTTGAACCTAATCGTGCTTGAATAATTGCAACAATATTCATTTTACTTCGAAATTTGGATCACAGTATTCAACAATCTTTTCACGCAAAGATTCCACTGTTTCCCATTCTGCATTTATGTCTGAACTATAGTGAAAACCAAAAGGAACAGGAACAGCTTTATGATGTTTAATATAGTCTTCATTTGTGTGAGAGAATGAAACTGACGGAAGTATAGCGTAATATCTTCCTAAATCTATGGTATTCAATGCGTCAGTTGAAGTGATCATTTCTTCATGCAATTTTTCGCCAGGTCTGATACCTACATCTTCTAATTTTGCGCTTGGAGCAATTGCTTTAGCAACATCTATAATTTTATACGAAGGTATCTTTGGTATAAATATCTCTCCACCTAAATGATTCTTTATAGCAAACATTACTAGATCGACACCAGCCTGAAGAGATATATTGAATCGAGTCATTTCCCTATGTGTAATCGGGAGTACTCCTGATTCTCTTCTACTAATAAAAAATGGTATAACAGAGCCACGAGAACCCATTACATTTCCATATCGTACTGCTGAAAATTTTATATTTTTTGATCCCTTAATATTATTTGCTGCTACGAATAATTTGTCCGAACATAATTTTGTCGCACCATATAAATTAATTGGAGCGCAAGCTTTATCTGTGGAAAGAGCAACAACATGTTTAACTCCAGTGGCTAAAGCAGCATCAATCACATTTTGTGCACCATGCACATTTGTTTTAATACATTCATCTGGATTGTATTCTGCAGTATCTACTTGCTTTATAGCTGCTGCATGAATAATTACATCTATACCCTCGCAAGCCCTCTTCAAACGATCTCCATCACGAACATCACCTATAAAAAAACGTAGCTGAGGATATTTACTTTCAGGATATTTTTGTTTTAATTCGAATTGTTTTAATTCATCTCTTGAATAGATAACAATTCGTTTAACCTCGGGATAATCTCTCAAAATTGTCTCTATAAACTTCTTACCAAAGGAACCTGTACCACCAGTAATCAAAACCGACTTGTAATTTAACATTTATAAAATTGTTTATTATGAATTATTTCACTAATTGATTTTTTAAATCTTCAAAAAACCTTTTGATCATAAAAAATAAGAATATCAAAAACCCTCCTAATAATCCACCTAATATAATTCCTTTAGTTTTTCCTAATCGTTCTTTTTTTAATGGTAAACGTGGAGAATCAATTATCTGGGCAATCGGAGTTTCTCGTGCCATATCAAGTTTCAGAGTCTCTAAATTTTTTAGAACCTCAGCATAAACGCTTCCATATAAATGGGCATTATTTTCTTGTTTAATCCGAGGAACTGCAGCAAATTGAAGAGCTTGATTTATATTTACTTGCGAATAACCGGCTCCTTTATATAAAGCACCTTCATATAAGGCCTTAATAGAATCTGCAGTATGTTGCATCATATTAATATTAGCTCGGCTTTGGGCTGTTTTTGTTTCTTTATAAAAATTATATGTTTGCTCCATTAGTTTTTCAACAAAAAGCTTTGAAAAAACTTCATCGCCACTCTTAAAATCAATATTTACAATACTTATTTTTTTATCTTTTCTCACTATACTCAATGCTTTGGGACTTGAAATTTCATTGAAAAAAGTGCCTAAAATACTATCTTGCACACGTGTAAAAGTTTCCCGTTTCTGTCCAATTGGATATTTCAGATTACATAATTTTGGATTTTCCGCCCAACTCTTTCTTAGTTTCGAAAAATCAATATATGCTTCAACAAGATTCATTGTTCTTCCATTGTAATTTACTGGGGTAAGCAAAACTTTTTCTATTGCATATCTAGATTGAATAATTTCCAATAAATTATCACCACTAAATGCATTACCACCTCCACTTAACCCTCCAAATCCAAACGAAGAAGCTAAATCTGCTAATCCTCCCCCATTACTTTTCTCAATCAAAGCAAATGACAGCCTTGCAGTATAAGTTGGTTTTGTAAGAAAAGAAGTAACTAATCCCAATGCAGCACCACCGAATCCAAAAATACAAATTATAAGCCATTTGCTAGACAAATAAGTCCAGTAAGTTTTTACAGTTTCTAACATTTCTGCCAAGGAAATCTCTTCGCTTTTCTGAACAGTCTTTATTTTTTTCTCTTCCATTCCTATTTTTTTAAGATTGAATACATAAGTGCAACAACCGATGATATTGATGTCAGGATTGCAACAGTTTCGGCCGGAGTCAGTTTGTTCTTTATTTCCACGGCTCTTTCAGGTACCACAATGCGGGCTCCTGGTTCAACCTTTGGATAGAATCTCATCCACAAAAACGATTCAGTACTTTTAGCAGAACCATTTGGATACAAAACAAATACTTTAGATCTGTTTGCATTCAGTGAAAAACCACCTGAATTACTAATATACCCTCTTAATCCCATATCTGAATCGTAACGCACAATCGTTGGGAACAAAACCTGACCCAATACCCTTACAGTTTGTAGTTCACGTGGTATGTAAATTATATCGTTTTCTTCCAGCTTTAAATCATATTTACCTCCCGGATGTGCAATTATATCTTTCAGATTTAATCCTACAACACCCTCCTGAACAAACAATTTATCTACAACACTTGATCCGGAGAGTTTCTTTTGTATAGAGTCCATTGCCGTATAACCCTGAACCGATGTCGCACCCGATTGTCTTAACATAGTGGCATCCAAACTTTTATTCGTTTTTGTTTCAAGTTGATTCTTTGAGTTTTCCTGCATAATCTTGTTTAGTTTTTGCTCTATTGCATTCGAACTTTCCGAACGAATTAGAAATGCTCCTGTAGGATATGCATAGCTTGTAAAACCACCAGCCCGTTTAACAACATCAGATATTCGCTCAGCTTTGTTTTTTATATTATAGCTTCCGGGATGAATTACTTCTCCTTCTACCCTTACCATACGAATACCTTCATAACCCGAAATACTTCGAATAATAACCTGATCACCATTCTGAAGAATATCACCACCAATACCATTTACGAAATTAAGATCCTTATCAAGTGCAAATTTTTCGATTGTGGTTTTTCTATTTGTATTCATCAACACATCCTTATCCTTTATAACCCTTACAAGCTCTACAGAATCTGTTGATGCCAGTTCAGTGAATCCTTTTGCCAAATATATCAGGTCTTTCACATTCATATTTTCTACAAAAGAATAAATACCCGGTTTTTTTACTGCACCTAATATTGCAACAGATTGCTTTTCGACATAATCACTTAATTTTCCAATAACAACAGAATCATTTTTTTGAAGATTCACATCCTGAGCTTTTCCAGTAATTACATCACCCAGGCTAAATCCCATAATTTCAGGAAGTTGATTCTCCCTTCTTCTTGTAATAAATGCCATTTTTAAATAAGCATCTTCACTTACACCGTTTGCTTTTTCAATAAGTTGTTTCACAGTTAACCCCGGTTCAAAACCATATATTCCGGGTCTTTTTACAGCTCCGGTAATATCAATTCTATTCTTAAATTTATCCAGCATTGTATTAGAAATCACTACCGAGTCGCCTGTATGAAGTACAAAGTCATTCATCTGCTTGGCAGTTACATCAATGACCACTTTTTCTTTACCTGCATATCTGTACGTTGTCAAAATATCCCTATACGCATTATCTGCAAAACCACCCGCATAACGTAATAAATTTTGCAATGACTCTCCCTGCAAACCTTCATAAATAGCCTTACGCTTCACGGCACCATCCATATACACCCGTACTTTATACGGATCAATCTTAATAATATCCTCATCTTGCAAAGCAACATTATCACCTAACAGACCATCCACAAGAAAACGATAGACATCAAGTTTGGCTATTACTTTTCCTGCACGAATCACTTTGATATCGCGCATGGTTCCGATTTCATTCGGTCCACCACAAGAATATAAGGCATTAAAAGCTGTTGCGAGAGAAGGTAAAGTATAGGTTCCTGGACGTTCTGCCTCCCCTACAACTGTCACCCGTATGCTACGAATACTTCCAAGCGAAACATTCACTCTCGTTTCGCCGGAAGACACACCCATATAAATCTTAGACACCTTGTTCTTAATTGTATTTGATGCCATATCCATAGTTAAACCGGATACCTTAACGAGACCCAAATTGGGAATACGAACAACACCATCCGGAGACACCTTTAGTTTGTAATTAGCTTCATAAAGACCAGAAATATCAATGATAAGTTCATCATTGGTGCCCAATACGTATTTAGGTGGTGTAGGTATGTTTAACTTAGGTTCAAAAGTAAGGTTCTGATTAGTAAAAAGATAAGAACCAAACACTTTCAATTCCTCTTTTTCCTTCTTTTGATCTAAAGGAGTAGTGGTTGTGGTAGTGGTAGAAGTAATTGTTTTAGTCTTTACCTGCTTCTTATTTAGAGTATCCCCTTCTATAACACGCTCATACTCATTTTCATTTTCAGGGCTAGTTGCAGTTGTGTTTGTACTCTGACCACTTTTACCGGCCATATATTTCTTATACATCTCTAACTGCTGAGGATTTAGTCGGCTCAGATCTTGAGCTAAAGCACTTCCTACAACTATAAAAGACAAAAATACAAATTTGAGCTTTTTCATATAAAACCTAACTAATTATTGATTTTTCAATGTCACTAACGTAATAAAACCTATATTATTATCGTTTATGCCTATTCTTTAATACCATAATAAAAATCAAATACTGTAAATATTTGATTATAAAAGAGATCCAGACATGCCATTTAATACATTTACCTGAAGCCTAATTCAAGCAAAAGTAATATTTTTTTTTTAATTTACAATGAATTTATGACAATCCTTAATAGAAAAAAAAAAGAGCAAACAGTATCCTGTTTGCTCACAATTATTTACAAAAAAACAAGTACACCTATACTTAAAAACAGTTGCATCTATGCGAATTAACACACATTTGCCATTGTTTTTCTTTTGTGTTATTGACCATCAGCTTTAAATACAACAAGTACTGTGGCAAATACAATTTTTATATCCTGCATAATCGACCAGTTATCAATATAATCCAGATCCATTTGCATCCATTCATTGAATGTAACATGATGCCGGCCCCACACCTGCCAGCAGCAGGTAATTCCGGGTTTCATGCTTAGTCGTCGTTGTTGTGTCCGTTCATATTTTTGCACTTCTTTGAGCAGTGGTGGGCGCGGACCCACAACCGACATCTCTCCTTTGAGCACATTATAGAACTGTGGCAACTCGTCCAGAGAAGTTTTACGCAAAAAACGTCCAATCTTTGTTATACGGGGGTCATTTGCAATTTTAAATGCCGGTCCGTCAGCCTCATTTTTTTCAGCCAGTTGAGCCAGCAAATCCTCTGCATTCATCACCATGGTTCGGAACTTGTACACCTTAAACCTGCGACCATTCTGCCCAATTCGTTCCTGTTTAAAGAATATTGACCCACCATCCTCTGCTTTAATCAGAATGGCAATGAGTGCCAGCAAGGGAGCTGCCGAAAACAAAACCAGAACACTGAAGAACAAATCAAACAACTCCTTTACTTTCAGGCTCAAATATTTATCGCTCACAGTCTGATGGGTTACAAAATTGTATTTCAACCTACTACTACTTTTAAAAAACAGACTTCTTGTTTTTATTTCGGCGCGCTGCATAATGTGGAGTGTAACTCCGATTTCGTCCATCGAAGTAATAAGCTGTTCCAGATTATATTGTGTATCGCTCACAGGTAGACAATAGAATACATCATCAATGGGGTTGCAGTGGATATAGCTTTTGAGCATATCCTGATTTGGCATATAGCGTGTTCTTTTCACACCGCTTTTCAATTGTTTATCGGGTGTTACTATTGAAACAATGTGATATCCCCAGTCTTTGGCCTTTATGAATGAATTTATAAATGGAATAGCGGCTGAGTCGGCTACAATTATAACATTGCGCGAATTGAATCCATTGTTGCGCAGGTTTAGCATAAGTTGATGGAAAATCACTTTAAATCCAATCAACCCGATCAAATCAATGATAGCAAATACCTGAACATATTCCAGATTATAGCGAATGGAACGAAAATGAGAAATAACCAATATCTCTACAAACAAGAAAAATGATCCGAAAAACACAGTCGCTAAATAACCCCTAAGCATACTGGCTATACTATCTGTTCTGAAAATAACACCCAAATTCAGTTTGTATAAAAAAAATCCCCATACAATAGCAATCTGAAGCATCAATATGAGGGTATTATCAAGCCTGTGTTTATGATTGGGAAAAATATAAGCCGTCAATAAGAATAAGACTAAAGTGAGTGCCACCTGCACTACTATCATCACATTTGATAATCTCGATTCTCTTTTTGTAATCATAGGGTTGGTTTATCGGTACTGCAAATTTGTAAACTGCACAAAAAAATAAGGTCGCTGGTTTTGCGACACAAAAATAATATTATTTTTTAATTTATAATTCCAAAGAAAAATATCAAACCAAAATAATTTCGGAAGAATATACAATTTTTCTGCAAAATTTCACGTCCTATTCGATAAACAAAGGAATACAGCTAATTGTTCTGTGAATTTCAGGAACAAGCTATGTGGCATTTTATACTACAACGTCAATATTATTTGTTAGACAAACCAATTCTATAAAAACGAAACAGTTGCATATTAAAATAATACAAAGCCTGGGATTAATCGGTTTATTTTTCCCCGCATGGCTCAGGAGGGCAAAATACAGGATTCTAAAATCGGAAAGATAAAAAAGAGAAGTAGAAGGAAGCAGCTAAAACAACAATTAAAAGGCATTCTTCTGAGCATTCTTACCAAAGAGCGTCATAAATATAATTTTCACATCCCACCACAAATTCCAGTTTTCGATATAGTCTAAATCAAATTCTACCCGTTTCTCCATTTTCCACAACTCGTCGGTTTCGCCCCGGTAGCCATTCACCTGAGCCCAACCGGTAATACCCGGTTTAATAAAATGACGAACAAGATAATGTTTTATCAGGTTTGAATAACTCTCGGTATGCTTTAGCATGTGCGGACGGGGACCAACAACCGACATATCCCCCATAAAAACATTGAAAAACTGTGGCATTTCGTCAATATTTGTTTTTCGGATAAACCTACCAATCCAGGTTGTGCGTTTATCGTCTTTGCTTGCCTGTAGCTTATCCGAATCCGGATTCACAACCATGCTTCGGAATTTGTAGCAATTGAATGTTTTATTGTTGATACCCGTCCGTTCCTGAACAAAAAACACAGGCCCTTTTGAGCTCAGTTTTATGAGCAATGCCACCAGGGGAGTAAGCCACGACATAATAAACAGGATGATAAAAAATGAAAACGCCATATCAAATAAGCGTTTAATCACACGCAATTCAATGCTGTCCAACGGAATTTGCTGCGGGTTAATCATTGTCAACCCACCTATCATTGTCGATTTTGCCTTATTATTGAACCATCTGTAATTTTCGGGTACAAAAAATATGCGAACCCCCAGTTCGTTGCAAACGAGAATAAGCTCCCGCAAGCGTTTGTAGTTATAAAACATCGAAACCACAACAAATACAACCTGTATATTCAGCTCCCGTATTTTTTCTACAATTAATTCGGTTTCAATAATTGTTGCCCGTTCTGTGTCTACGCCTATGTTTTCGATAAATTCGTAGCCAAGTATCGGATTGGCTTCAAATATATTCCGAAGCGAAGCACTCGTTCGGTTCTCGCCCAGAATAAGCACCCGGTTGGTATTGCCAAGACCTTTAAACTTAAACTTAAAAAAATAAAATATAAAAGAATAAACAAGAATCAGCAAAAAATAAAATGTCAGAAAATACTCGAGTATCATGGTTCTGAAATAGAACTCGCGGGCCTGAAATATAAATGCAATAAAAGTGGAGATCAGCAAAAAATCGACCATGCGTATACTCAGGTTCTTAATCCAGTTGAATATACTGTTGCTCGTATAAATGCTCTTTTTGTGGAAAAAATAATAGGTTACTACCAACGAGAGATTGGCATGCAGCAGATACAATGCTATTTTGGGATAGTCGAAAAGCGATACATCCAAACGCAGCCACGAAATAAAAAAGATAGAAAGATTGAGTAAAAAAACATCGATAATAATAAAGATATTTCCAAGTTCGCTCTCACGTGATTTCATAGGCAATCAAAATATTGTAAACTATTCAGAAATGGAAAAGACCGGTTAACCTTCGTATCAATACAGCAAAGTTAATAATAAAAATGAAAAATAAAAATCCACGCTTTACTTTTAACCATTCATTTTTACTGATTTTGTATAAACTAAGGCAAACTACAACTTATTGCCACATGCATTAAACTTTTTACGACAGCTTTACTCTTTATTCCTTACTCCTTATTCCTTACTCTTTACTCTTTACTCTTTCTATTCCTTAGTATGTATACAAATCCTTTCAATCCAATATAGTATCGATATGGATAGTAGAAAAGAAACAACGAAGGATGCTGAATATTGTATTTTTCAATCATAAAAGATTTGGGTGGAAATAATGCTTCAGCAAAATAGCTAAATCTGGCAGAAAAAGTATTAAGTTGATTTAAATTAATTATATGCGAAGTAATGTTATTTCGGGCTCCTGTATATCCAACTAAATACTTTTCAAAAAGTGATTGATCTTCTTCTGTCAAAAGGGAGCTATAGGTAGTCATGATAGCAGGGGGAAGAGGAGCATTAAAGTTTATATTACATAAAATTAAGTATTTAAAAACAACATCTGTACAATTATACTTTTCACACGATTCAATAAAATAATGCCAGTCTATAGATTCGGAATTACTGTCCAGAAGATTCGTTATATCATTAAAACAGGTAAATTGTATGTGACCAACACGAAAATGTTTGTCCAAATGTATACAAAGATAAATTAGTAAATCATTGAACGCAAATGTATAAACAGGCGATTTATGAATAACAATCGGGAGTGCATTATTCCATAAATCTGCTAATGCCAAATTATACCTCTCAGTCTTGCGGTGAAGTTTTATGTGTATTTCTACTGAAACATCATTACAAACCATTGCCGGATAATGTATGATTTCTGACAGAGCACCTCCAAAATCACTCACATTACTTTCATGGCTTGTGTAACCAAGTTCCTGTAAAATAACCAAACATTTCAACCCATCTTCTTCCTTTACCAACAAGTCAATATCACTAAACTGTCGCAAAGCAATATCCTTATACAGGTTTTCAGCCAGATAGATTCCTTTTAATGCAATTACCTGTATATCCTTTGCATTAAATGCTTCGGCAATTTTCCTGAATGCCTCATACAGTACCATCCCCCGGCTTAAGGTCCTGTAATAGGCCTGTTGCAGCTTTGTTCTGACATCGGCCGGGACCAATTCCTGATTCGAAAGCTGTGGTAGTTTTCTGAAAAACAAGGGTCCTATCCCCCTGTCAACAATATTTTGCGCCAGATAATCCCAGTTTTGAATCTGTGGTATAAGGCTGTTCAGGGTTTCCAACTCTTCATTCGTTGGATGTATTTTTACACTGGCAAGTATCAGTTTGTCTTCGGGAGTCAATTGCATGGCTTTGTTCAATAGTGTTTTTCCGGGTGGCAAATATACAGATTTAATTCATAATGCATAATTGACAATTCATAATTTATAATGGAAAATGAAGATTGGAGAGTTAAACCACAAAAGGAACAAAAGTTATTGCTAATCTTATACCTGCAAGATGCTGTCTAAAATATATAGTGTCTTTTTTCATAAAGAACGTATTCTTTTAGATGTCAGGGCTACGCCCCTTTTTGATAATTGGTATTATTTTGCTACGAAGATTACACAACTATGTTGCTACAGAGGCGTAGTCTTGATATCTTCGTAGAACAACAAGAGGGGCGTTAACCCTGATATCTTTGTAGAAAGAGTTGAAAAATAATTTTAAGGGGCGTTAGCCCTGAGGTCTTAATTGCTACAATTATATCGACCTGAAATGAAATAATGTCGTATTTTATAATGCAGAATCAACCACATTGAATTCATAGTGATATACTATCAGATAACATATTATGAATTATGAATTATGAATTATGAATTATAAAAAACACCCATCCCGAAAAACGGAACAGGTGTTTGTACCCAAACTCAGGACTCAAAACTCAAAACCTGATTACTCACTATCAAATTATGACCGAATTTTGTAGAGGCCCCCAGGGACCGGCGAGTTTGGGATGGCGGGTATTAAACCATCTGAAGAAAATATACAGGTTGTTTCGGGCCTGATTTGCTCCAAGGCTCAGATTAAAGGAAGCCCGCGATGACAGACCAAATATAATACCTTCATCTGTTACTGCTGCCGGGGGTGTTAATCCTACCATGTAGGCATACTGAACACAATCGGCATCATCAATAATATGGGCCCGTTGTCCCGACATACTGTAACACTTCACCCCTACCATACCACCACCGAGCGGTTGCATAGTTACTGTTACATTTTCGCTGATTGACATAATACGGGTAGTTTTTATCGATTTTTGCAACGGACCTTTTTTGATATTAAATATTTTCAGGTCATCAATTGTTACTTCGCGTGAAGCAGCTATCCGATCGAGAAATCGGGCACGTTGATCGAATTCTACCACCCTGTCGAGCGCATTTTGCATCTTATCACGTATTGCTTTCGTACGGGTATTGGTGTCATCGCTGTACTGAAAGTACAAGTCGGAGTATTCTGCTTTGAATGCCGACCATTGCGTCATCTCTTCTTCTGTAATTCCCAGGTTCTTCCAAACAGGATCAGGATCTCCTGCTAATAAATGAGCTTCAGTTTTAAAAAGGTAATTGTACATTCCGGTGAATGTTCTTGGCATGCGCGGATTACTTGGCATAGTTTTAAATTTTAAGTGTTAGTATTAATTTTAGTTATTAGTTATTCGATTAATAGTTATTCTGTTATTGAGTTATTCAATTGATAATTGAGAGTTGACAATGGATAGTGGTGAGTTTTCATTTTTCATTTTACATTTTTCATTTTCAATTCTCCATTTTTCATTTTACATTTTTCTCCTTACTCTTCTCTGTCTCTTCCTGCTTTTTTTCAAAATTATTTTTTTGTATATTTACTGTAAACATACCTGTCGGCTGCTTTTGATTGATACGTTGCAAAATAAGCTAAAATTTTGTTATCTAAAAATAACCAATTTTAGGTAGTTTCACAAACAGGAAGGAATTCAGTAAAAAAACACCTACTTTAAATAACTTCAAAATACGTTAAATTTAATTAAACAAGACTACAATCTTATGAAAAATCATGAAAAAGAGTACCTGGACCTGATTGAGGTCTATCAGAAGAAAGAATTGAGTGGGCTACAACCCGTTGAAGTCGACAAAACCACACTGGCTCAATCAGTTAAGCTTATTCATTCCGGTCAAATGATCTACCACCTCCAATACGATGTATATGAGACATTAAAATGGCCCTATAAATTCCAGATTAAGCCCAATGAGGGGAATTTATGTGCCGAATCGCTCTTGCAGCTTATCCATCCCGAAGTAAGGGAAAAGGCAGCAGAAAGTAAATTAAAAGCCTTTAAACTGGGGCAGAAAATGACAGCGGACGATCTGCAAAACCACAAAGTAGAGATTCAGTGCCCTGTGGAGGTCGAAAAGGGCGATTACAGGCTAATTCTACTACAATACACAGCTCTGCAGCTGGGTCCGGAGGGTTTTATCCGAAACTTTATCGTGTATATTACACCCATGGAAGTAAAAATGGGCGAAAAACCAAACTATTGTATCAAACTGGTCGATTTGCGGACTGATAACATTGTTTTTAAGGTTGGCAAATGCATCTTTCCGAAAATGAGGCTGGAAGTACTGAAAGGAATAGAAAAAAATATGACTACAAATGAAATTGCTGAAAAATTAGGGAATTCGGTTGAAACTGTTTACCGCCACCGGAGAGCACTTACAGGGAAGTATGGATTTGAGAATATCCACAGAGGAATTGAGCTGGCAAAGAAAATGGGCTTAATAAAAGACAGCGAAACAGAAATTTGATATAACTCTAACCATCGGAAAAACTAAGTATTAGCAGAACAAAACGCAATTAATATCTGAATATCAAACATTTAGCAACAAATCGTATATTGATAAAGCAGATTGAATCATCTGCTTAGCCGGCTAAGCAAGTTAGTCAGCAGGCTTTCTATACTGCCAAGCAGGCTAAGCAAGTTGGTTAGCAGGCTAACTGCACCGAAAAGCCGGCTGGGCAAGTTGCTTAGCAGGCTTTCTATACTGGTTAGCAGGCTTTCCAACATGGATAGCCGGATTTCTACACTGGTTAGCAGGCTAGCTAAGTTGCCTAAGTGGCTAACTAAGTTGGGTAGCCTATTAAATTGAACTACAAGTAATCGGGTTGATATATCTGGATAAACCGGAGCATACTGACCACCTAAATCCGGAACAAAGATACCGTAATTTTGGTTTAAAATAAGAAGATTTTACTGACAATACGGCGGATACTGACCACTTTTACAAGAAAAGGGAATAAAT
>JAQTTH010000015.1 GCA_028710895.1 Paludibacter sp. | reverse complement strand
ATTTTTTCTGCTATTACATCACTTTTCATATGTATACTAAAAGCGTTACTAACGGAATTGGTATATAATTGAAAGATATCAATTATTTTGCAAATATAAACATATTGTTGTGAATAAGCAGAATTTTCCCTAACGGAATTAGTATATAATAAAATGCTGATAAATAAAATAGATAATAATGAGTGTAACAAGTATTAGTACAAAAAACAAGAACCTTCTATGGGCAATTTCTGCAGGAAGGTGTGAATATGAAGGATGCAACAAAGAGTTACATACAGATATTCTCACCAAGAAAAAATATAACAGTGCTTATATAGCACATATTGTTGCTGATGAGCCAGATGGCCCAAGAGGTGATGCACTACGGTCAAAAGTTTTGGCCGATAATATTGAGAATCTGATGTTATTATGCGATGAATGTCATCGACGAATAGATATAAATGATGTAGCAGGTCATTCTGAATCTCGATTATTAGCAATGAAAAGACAACATGAAGAACGGATTAATCGAATAACGGCTATCGCTCCCAAAATGACTAGTGAAATAATTCTGTATGGTGCGAATGTTGGAATGAATAATTCTCCTTTATCCTATCATACGGCAAGTGAAGCCTTGTTATACGATTATTATCCCGCAAGTATTCAGCCTATTGAATTGGGGCTAAAAAATGCTCCTTTTACGGACGATACTGATGCTTATTGGGTAGCGGAAGAAACAAACCTTCTTATACAGTTTAATCAGAAAATAAAACCAAGGCTTATGCAAGGCAATGCCGACCATTATTCTGTGTTCGCTATTGCGCCACAACCGTTGCTTATAAAATTCGGAGTCCTGTTGAACGATTTGAATAATGTGAAAGTATATCAGAAGCATAGGGAGCCTTCTACATGGAAGTGGCAGAGGACATCTCCTAATATTGAATATATTTTTCGTGAGCCTGCCGACAAAACTAAAGTTCCAGTACTTGTATTTAGTTTGAGCGCGACTATTACACATGATAGAATACAAAAAATATTTGGCGACAATGCAAGTGTATGGGAAATAACAACAAGTGGTACACCCGACAATGATTTCTTAAAAACAGAGACGTTGTTATCTGATTTTCGTCGAACTGTTCGACATGTTTTCGATAAAATCAAATCGCATCATGGTTGCACTGAGCTACACATTTTTCCTGCAATGCCTGTTTCTGCATCCGTTGAATTGGGTCGAGTATGGATGCCAAAAGTTGATATGCCCATGGTAATATATGATGCAAATAAGGAGAAGAATGATTTCTATAAGACAATAACAATAAATTAATTATATATGCTGACACAAGAAGAAAACAAACAGTTTAGTGAAATTTTGGAAACACTCGGTGAAACATTGGATATCACAGAAAGCCAATATAAAGCCGCAGTTAGTAGTTATGGTGCAGTAGGCGAATGGTTGGCAAAGCCCGAATCATCACTTGCACCATATAAACCAATCATTCGTCCGCAAGGCTCGTTCATGCTCGGAACAATGATTAAACCCGTCTGCGAAGATGACGATTTGGATATTGATTTAGTGTGTGAACTGACAGGTAAAAATCCACAGTGGACGCAATACCATTTAAAACAAGTGGTTGGAAATCGGCTTAAAGACAACGAAGCTTACAAAAACATGCTTGACAAGGAAGGACGAAGATGCTGGACGTTGTCATATGCTGAGAGTGCCAAGTATCACATGGATATACTTCCGAGTATTGTCAGTAGTGGATACAATACAGTGCTTGAAAAAGCTTTTTCAGCCACGGCCTTGACGGCTTTGGATAATAATTATGAATCGTTGGCAATACGTATCACCGATAATAAGCAAAACAACTATTATACCGATACGGCTGCCGAAAATTGGATGAAAAGCAATCCATTCGGTTATGGTAAATGGTTCTTTAATGCAGCCGATGTTACTACGTTACGTAAATCTATGGTTTTGTCGGAAGCCGTAAATCCTGTTCCAAAGTATAATAAGGAAAAATTACCACTTCAACGTGTTGTTCAAATTCTGAAACGACATCGGGATATAATGTTTAATGGGGATGAAGATAAACCTATTTCCATAGTTATTACAACTTTGGCTTCAATGGCATACAGAAAAGAAACGTCCATTATCGACGCATTGTTGGATGTGGTTGCCAATATGAGAAGCTATATTGAGAGTCGCTATGAACCAAGTGTAGGAAAGTTTATTAAATGGATTCCGAATCCAGTAAATCCTCAAGAAAATTTTGCGGATAAATGGGTAGAGCACCCCCAAAGGGAAAAGAATTTCTATAAGTGGCTTGACCAAGTTGAATATGACATACACGCAATTACTCAAAAACGAGGATTGCAATATATAGCCGAGTCGATGAAAAAGCCGTTCGGTGAGCAAGCTATTACAAAGACCTTCTCCACTTTCGGTGAAAAGAAATTAAATCTTCGTGAAAGCGGGACTTTAAAGATGTCAACTGGTACAGGTATTCTTAGTGCTGCGGGTACTGTAGCTACACCTGCACATAATTTTCATGGGAATGACTAAAGAAAGACCTATTTCAATGTATGCACAAGGGGGAATGCTTCGGCATTATTTTCCAGATTCTACATTGGAAATAGTAAGATTAGGAAGAGGACTGATTTGGGAAGGAAAGTTACAGCCTTCCGAATTAAGTATGACTTATGATATAAGGATAGAATATAATATGGGTAAAGACCCAGATGTATATGTAATTAATCCCAAACCTTTACCTTTAGCAAAAGATGCTATAAAACTGCCACATATTTACGACCAAGAAAAACAGCAACTATGTATATATCATAGACGCATGAACGAATGGAATGGAGGTAAAATGATTGCAAAGACAATTATTCCGTGGACAAGCGAATGGCTGCTTCACTATGAGATTTGGGTTGTCACCGGGACTTGGCACGGAGGAGGAATACATTAATCGGGGTTATAATGTCATCTTTACACAGAGAAAAATAACTTAAACAGGAATCAATCCACCTGTATTGTTCGGATTGAAAGCAAAATTTGAAAGTAATGGCTAAAAAAGTTACAAGTAAAGCTGCAGCTTCAGCTGCCTCAAAAGTCTTGAGGGATGGGCGAACAAGTGCTACAAGTAAAACGGCAGCAGGGAGTGCACTTTCTCAAAGAGAAAAAGGTGGAAAGAAAAAGTAAGCAGCAAAACAAAGAGCGTAGAATAATGTATTTAGACATGGTTGAAACTGTGTAAATAAATAACTACGCTCTTCTTTATAACACAAATTTGCTCTTCACTTAAGCAGCACTGAACATAAAGGAAATACAATTTACATAGTATTTGTGTGAACTTAAAAAGTGTTGTTGAATTTTTATCCAGCCGATTGTTTGATTTTCAATTGTGTTCCATTTCCAAACTTTTCCTTCAAAATCTGCATATCGTTACTTACCTTCAAATCCAATATCTTGGCATAATGCTGGGTTGTTTTGAGATTTTTATGTCCTAACATTTTGGAAACACTTTCGATCGGGACGCCATTTGAAAGCGTGACGGTGGTTGCGAAAGTATGCCTGGCAATGTGGAATGTCAGCTCTTTGTTGATACCACATGCATCTGCTATTTCCTTTAGATAAGAATTCATCTTCTGATTACTTAGAATTGGCAAAAGCTTTTCCTGATTGACTACTTGTGGGTGGTCTTCATATTTTTCCAATAAGTAAGATGCAATGGGCAGGATAGGAATATTGGATCGGGTATCTGTCTTTGTCCTATTGATGTAAATCCAGCGGTCGCCATCCACGCCAATAGCAATATTCTTTCGGGATAGTTTCTTGACATCTGCATAGGCTAAGCCTGTAAAGCAACTGAAAAGAAAAATGTCTTTCACCAGATTGAGCCTGTCGGAAACAAATACTTTGTTTAGCATCGTTTCGATTTCTTCCATAGATAAGAATGCCCGTTCAACTTCAACCATCTTGCTTTTGTAGTTGATAAATGGATTCTTTTGAATCCAACCATTGGCCAGGCAAATTCGGATGATTTTTCCAAAGTTCTTAATGTATTTCGATGTCGTATTTTGGCAGCAATTGCAAACGCTCTTCAGGTAGAATTCGTAACTGGTTATGAATTCGTGATCAATCTTTCTAATGTCGAGGTCGGAAACTTTGTATTTCCATTTCAGGAAATCTTCCGTGTGCTTTAAAGAGGTTTCGTAACGGACATGTGTTGCGGCTGCATAATCTTTGCCAATAAGGGCTTTTATTTCATCATTGTGCTGTTGAAATATGCCTATCAGCATGTGACTGCGTTTGTCAATGCCCAGAATCTTATTTCGCATGTTTTCCGCATTGACAAGTTCATCTTCCCGGATAAGTTGCTGTTGATAGTCGTAGACTTTGGCTTTTAATGAGTCCAGGAAAGAATTGATTGATTTGGCTTCGCCGCTATATCCTTTCATACAGCTTCCTTCTACGGACCATTTATCAGGATGTGTGTAACGCTTGGTGCTTAATTCGATTCTTTCGCCATCGACAGTAACACGGATGTAAATAGGGACTAAACCATCGGTTGTGGTTTTTGCTCTCTTTGCGTAAAAGAGAATGGAAAGTTTTGCATTCATTTGTGGTAACCTTTTAATTGTTCAAAAATACTTGTTCTTTGTTTAGTACACAAGATGTTCAATCTTTGAACTGCTTGATTACAAGTGAGTTTGATGTAAATTCGGTTACCCGGGACTCTTCAAATCTTCGGGTACCCGAATAGGTCTCCTAAAGTTTGATATTTTCTGAATATTTTGGATATATCCAAAAATGAAAAAGCCCGTAAATCATTGATTTTACGGGCTTTTACTGATTTTTGAAATCTTTTTGGCGGAGAGAGAGGCTCTATTATGTGTGCTATTGATTAGTCTCATAAAATATCTAAAACTCACTAATTCATAGTATTATAGCTGTTGAATAATATTATGAAATATCTACAAAAATCATTGTATATCTCAAAATTAGTACCTACTTTTGTAAATAGGGTACTAATAAATTTTTATTATGCAAATCAAAAGAAACTTGTTTTTTTTCTTAGCAAAGGAAAAGGACGAACTGGACAAAACAGGCTACAAGAAAGATGCAAAATTGCGTTTGCGTGTTCGCTGGGGTAAATGCATGGTTAACTTCAATGTTGGTTATAGGGTACAGCTCGACAAATGGTCAACGGATACGCAACGATGTAAAGCCGGAACTACTCACGGAAAAAAGAAAATTTTTGCAAGTGAGATAAACACGGAGATTCAACGGCTTGAAACATTAGCCGAAAGCGTATTCAAATCTTTTGAAGTACAAAATTATTTGCCTGATGAAAAAGAGTATAGGGATGCATTCAATGAAGCCAATGGGAAAGCCAATAACATTGAATCTGCTAAAGAAATAAACCTCTTCACGATATTTGATGAATTCACAAGGACAATGGGTTCGCAAAATGGATGGACTCCAGCCACATTCACAAAGTTTGCGGCTATACGTAAGCACCTATTTTCATTTAACCCAAATTTAAACTTAAAAAATATATCTGAGAAAGAAATGCAGCTTTTTGTTCAATATCTACAAAAAGCTGACCTAAGAAATACTACGATTGCCAAGAACATTTCATTTGTAAGGTGGTTCTTACGCTGGGCTAATGGGAAAGGGTATTATTTAGGGACTTTGCATCAAACATGGAAACCAAAATTCAAGGGCACAGATGGGAATCAGAAAGAGGTGATTCACTTGACTTGGGATGAACTTATGAAGCTATACAATTTTGATTTTTCAACCGCAAAGCGAAAGGTTAAAGACAAAAAAGGAAAACCAATCACAGACGAAAACGGAATGATTAAAATGGTTGAACTTGACCAAGAAAACAAAAAAGCGTTGGGACGTGTTCGTGATGTATTTTGTTTTTGTTGTTTCACCTCATTACGTTATTCTGACGTATTAAAATTAAGTCGTTCTGATGTCAGGGGTACATTTATTTCAATTGTTACACAAAAAACAACAGATGGACTAAAAATTGAGCTAAATAAATACAGCAAATCCATTCTTGAAAGATACAATAGCACTCATTTTGAGAATGATAAGGTTCTACCTGTTATTAGTAACGTGAACATGAACTTACATTTAAAAGATATGGGTGAAATTGTAGGACTTGACGAAAAACAACGAATTGTTTATTTCAAAGGAAACGAACGTATAGAAGAAGTCTATTCAAAATATGAGCTACTAACAACCCATTGTGGAAGACGAACATTTATTGTAAACGCTTTATATTTAGGAATACCTGCCGAGGTTGTGATGCGTTGGACTGGACACAGTGACTATAAAGCAATGAAACCTTATATTAAAATTGTTGATGACCTGAAAGTACAAGAAATGAATAAATTTAACGATAAATAATTATGGAAAAGGCTGACCAACTAATTAAAAAAATAGATGATGAGTTGTTATACTTGCACAAAGCTTCGTTAAAACATGAAGATTATTATCATTTTAATTTTGAACTTGCTTTGAAACTATTAAACGTAGAAATGCTTCGGCTCAGTTCAATGGGATTCTACCAAATTAAAGCAAGTCAATACATTAATGTGTTTAATGACCTCTGCAATAAAATTGTAAAAACAATTTCAGTACGTTTTTTGTCATTCAATCCTACAAAAAGAATCTTAGTTATTGAAGAACAGGAACATATATTAGGCAATATAGAGTCTAAAACATTAAAAAGTGAAATTAAAGTAGATGATGTGTTAGTTGATTATTATTCAAGTTTGAAATATCCTACTGATTTTAATGAAAGTAGTAAAATCTGTAAATTTGACAATGTGATTAGTAAATGCAAATCAGTTTCTTACGATAAAGTCGATTCATATTTTGTCGATATTGCCAATGATAATGCGATAGTAAAACACTTGATACAAAATGAAAAATTTGATAACTTTTTCGATATTGACTCAAACTTAATCAGTAAGCATAAAATTACTTTCGAGAAATACATTAATGATTTGATTGAAGTAAGAGCCTTAGAATCCGAACTTAATGAAACAATTTTAATTGAAAACACAGCTAATAATGACAAAGAGAAAATAGAAATTTTGATAAACAGATTGATTCCAAAGTTTATTAAACAAGAGCAAGAACCGGAATTGAGGAATTTATTGACAGCTGGAAGAATAAAAAAAGATAGAATAGACATAAAAGGGAGTTATACAGAATTTCATAATATAATATATCCATCAAGGAGTTTGATACCAGAATTATTTTATTCTTCATGGTATGATTTGATAGTTAATAATTTCACTCGAAATGGAAAAGACATACCAAAATCGACCATAAGCAATCTAATAAATAGTAATAAAAAAATATAGATTACTAAAACACTTATTTGCAATACTATTGTTTAGCCTAACATCTTGAATGTTAGGCTTTTTTATTTCAGTAAAAGTACTTATTTATTACTTCTATAGTAGAATATCAATATCATAATTTTGCAACGAGATTAATTTCAAAACAACAGGTGGACGCACCCTATTTTAAAATTTAAAAGTCAAAATATTATGTTTACAAGTTTTAATAATGAAACGCCTATTGCTGCATTGACAGTAGGTCAACTTAAAGAAATCTTGGTTTCGCAGCAGAAATCAGAAACAATCAATACAATTAACCCTGAAAAAAGGTATGTATATGGTATTAGTGGAATTGCATCCATTTTCAATTGTAGTATTCCAACTGCAAACCGTATTAAAGCGAGAGGTAAAATTGATAAAGCAATAACCCAAATAGGGAGAAAGATTATTGTTGATGTAGATTTAGCTTTGGAACTTGCTGCCAAAAAGGAAGGAGGTCGAAAATGATGTACTTATTAACTATAATGATTATTCTTTTAATCAATTTATTGTATTTGAATTATGGAAAATAATGGTGAGAATTATTTAGACATTTGGTCATCTTGTGAAGTTAATCAATCTGAAACCACTTCCAATGAAATTAGTGATTTATCTACAAGTACTAATGAAGTTATTGATATTGAGAATAAAAATGAAATTATCTTCCCATTAAATGGTATGCCTAATGTGATATTAGATTGTGTTAATAATTTAAGTGATGTTTATGGAAGTCCGAAAGAATTTTTTTTAATGTCATTTCTCGTTGCCTGTTGTGCAGCAGTTCGCAAAAAAGCAATTTTAGATGATGGTAGGTATAAAAACTATCCTGTTCTTTGGGTTATGCATGTTGCACATTCCGGAGTTGGAAAAACTGAGCCCAATAAAAAAGCGTTCAAACCATTAGTTCAAACTAATATTGAGTATTATCGAACATATAAAGAGGAAATTGTATCTTGGAAAAATAAATGCAAGTCTATAAAGAATCCTAATGATTATCCAGTTAAACCAATTTTACATAAGATACTAATTGATGACACAACGCCTGAAGCATTATATCAAGCTCTAAATAACAACTCCGGTTTAACTTTATATTCTGATGAATTTAGTATATGGTTTGATAACATTGGAAGATATGCTAAGAGTGGTGAAGTTGGTCGTTATTTATCTATTTTTGACAATACTACTTTTGATATTTCAAGGACAAGTGACGAGCCACATTTGATTGTAGACCCATTATTAAACATTATTGGAGGTATTCAGCCAAATGTATTGTCTGAAACATTAAAAAAACATCAAATGCGAAACAATGGTTTTGCTCAAAGGTTTTTATTTGTATATCCTAAACATGTTATTAAAAAACATTACTCAACATCAGTCCCTAATCAACTCTTATTGACGAAATATGATAAATTAATTCGATACTTGAGTGACACCGATTTTGGAACACTTACACTTACTGTTGATGCAAAAGCAGAGTTTATCCGTTTTTCAAATGAATTAACGGATAAAGTTAATGATACAAAAAGTGAATATCTCAAATCTTTGTATTCAAAATTTGATATACATTGTTTGCGTATTGCCTTGATTTTGGAACTAATTAAATCATATTCAGACAATCCTGTCAAGCCTATAGAAGTGAGCTTTGATACCATTGTTTATGCTATAGAAATTTGTAGATATTTTATCTACTGTGGATTGAAAGTTGAAAAGCTTGGAAGTGAAACCTATGAAAAAACAGAGATTGACAAAATTTCAGTTGCTAAGTTTCTTGTGAAAGAATGTGGTTACTCACAAAATAGTGTTGCTAAGATTTTAAAAGTAAGCCAACAATATGTAAACAAAGAATTAAAAAAATAATTTGGTTGTAGGTTGTACCTAAAGAACTGCCAAAAGCTTTAAAATCAGCCTATTGGGGTATATACAACCTACAACCTGTTAGTAAGTAATAGTTTATCGTAGAAAAAATCATTATTATGGGAGTGGAAACCGTTCCTCACCCTCTATATTTAATCCTTTGTCAAATATACCATTATAAGCAGAGCTTGTATATGGCATATCTTGATAAAAATTAAATAGTGTAATTTCATCTTCGGATTTATCAGTTTTCTGTTGTAGGGCAGACATAAGGTGATATTCACATTCAGTTGTAGGACTAATTTCCATACATCTTGCTAAATCCAGAATAGCTCCAGCAAAGTCTTCATGACGAAATTTAGCCATTCCTCTATCATAATAGCCATCAGCATTAAACCCAGAAGATAATTGAATATAGGAGCTGTAATCAGTTAGTGCCTCGTCATAGTTATTTAATTCACCATTCAAATCAGCCCGATACTTATACGCTATTTTATATTTATTGTCAATTGCAATTGCAGCATTTAGTTTTTCTAATGCTTCATGTTGTTTATTCTTTTGCAAATCTATATAGCTTCCTATTAAGTATGCAATTTCATTGTTTGGGTTGAGTAATAGTGCATTCTTAATATCTAATTCTGCTAATTCAAAATTCTCAGCGACAAAGTAACTATAAGCTCTGTTTGAGTAAGCTATAGAAAATGCTGGATCAAGATTTATTGACTTAGTGAAATTTACTAGAGCTTCAGAATTAATTTTCCATTGAATATAAATAGCTCCTAAGTTATTATAAAATAAAGCATTTTCAGGATTAAGTTCAATTGCTTTATTCTCATTGAATAATGCCTTCTCATACTCACCTAGCCTTATATAGGTACAAGCCATATAATGATAAGATAAAGCATGTGTAGGGTTTAATTTAATGAAATCATCAAATAGATGTATTGCCCGAATATAATCATCCTTTTTTTTTGCTTCACATCTACTTCTTACTTTATTGTAAAAATGTGGGTCTGACTCTATAATAGTAAAATAGTCACTGCCATCATCCTCGATATATGATGAATTTAGTAATATATAGGCTTTGTTGAAAATTATTGAACTCATTTTTTAATAATCATTTCTTCGTAATACCCCATAAAGTGAAGTGATACCAAACAATAATAATCTCTGGATTGAAAACAACAATAATGTCATCCAAAATCCATAATCTTTAATCGATAACACAACAATTAAAAGCACAATTGCGATTATATTATCTAATGGAATAAAGATTCGAGAAATGAGGCTTAATAGTACTTGAATACAAAATATACAAATAAATGCTGTGAAAAATGTTCCAATAGAGTTAATCTCCAGTGGTAATAAATCCCAGAATTCAGATACCAATCCTTTTGATGAAGTACAACTTGCAAACAAAAATATTAAAACTGAAAGAATAAGGGTTTTTTTCATGATGTGTTTTTTAATTATTAAATGTCTAATTTGGTTGCTTTATGTCCTCCAACTCTACCATTGTCAATTGTTGAAATATTAAACCAATAAAAATTGTAGTCAGGTCCACAAATTTCATTACCACCCTCAATTTTAAAAATCATTTTTCCCTTTGTAAATTTATAACATACTTTAATCAAATCAATTTTATTGCTTGAATCGATTAAATTATTGATAATGTAACTTTTATCTATCGCTAAAGAACTTTCAAAATCACAAGGTTTATACCCTGATTTAATTTTTTGTATTACAAGATTTGCAAGAACTTCTGCAATTAAATATTTACTTTTATTATTTCCATACATTATTACTTCTACGGGTTTATTATCAGAATTATAACATACACTAACTGTGCAATTCAATTCATTACCAGCAGAATATATTGTAATTAAGGAGTCATTTTTATATTTGTCAGCTAATCTATCTATTTCAGGTTTAACTACTTTCTTTTTTTGTTGTGAAATAATAGGCATAGAAAATGCAATGAAAGCTAAGATTATGAATGTGAATTTTTTCATATTTTTAAGTGTTTATAAATATATATTTTACCATATTATATGTATAGTGTATTTTAGTTTTTAATGGAAATTTTAGTTATTTGATTTGAATAGAATTATAAAAATCAACCATTTCCAAATTGCTTGTAGAACTATCAGACAAATACCAGCATTCAAAAGAGAACAGTTTATTGGCTACTACAAATGATTTTGAAAATCTTTTCCCAGCTTCACCTGTTGCCGGATTAATTGCAGTATAAGATAGTTGACGAGCTAGACAATTGTCAATTTTAGTATTGACCACTTCACTGTGTGAATTCGAATACATTAGCTTGCCTTTACAAAAGTTGTCTAGTAGTATTGTAATAATGTTATTTTGGTCAGATTTATTTAGGTTTACAAAGTTTGGATAATCTGGAATCACATCAGACATTACAAGTACCATAAAAAGGCAATTTTCTGACTTTGATGAATACCGCCCTACATATTTCCCATTACTACTTTTCATCTCGTATTTTACCTCTGTGGGGAAGGATACATATACATTATTTCCAACATTCTTTTTCTGCCATATCTGTGCATGTAATGAAAAAACAATTGGAAGCAATCCGAATATGATTTTGGTTCTGTTCATGGTTCAACTATTATTTGGAGTAACTTAAACTTGATTTATAGGCATAAAAAAAGCGTGGAACTAAACCAATCTGTTTCTGAGGTACCGCCAAGCACCCTGACCACAAATAAGAATAGCCCACGCCATTGGCGTGAGCGTATTACTTATTATTGTGTGGTCTTTAAATTTTGGCGGTTTTCAGAAACACGAATAAAAGCTAACGCTTACAATATGTAAAAATAATTAATGCTGATTTGTCATTACAAATTGCAGAAATCGTAATGATGCAAAAGTATAAAATTGTTTTGAAATATATTGCCTTACGGATTGGCTATATATGAAATTGTTTATAAAATTTTTGAACATAAAATTTTTCTGAGAAAAAAATGAATACATAAAATACTCCTATTCGCCCACACCCACTAGTCTTTGCGGGGAAATACTCCGTAGCCCTAAATAGAAATTGGTTTTTTCAGGCTGAAATTATTAATGAACTTCTGTTTCTTGACCTAAAAAAGCTGAATTTAATTGAAGGTAAAAAATCAACTCAAAAATTTTATCAAAATGGTAACTATCGTAAATTACAAAGAAAGACAACGAGAAGATGGAACATCTTTTCATGTTTTGGAGATTCAGGGTGGAATTGACTTAGTAATGAGCCAAACCACAGGTCAGTTTTATGCAACGTCAAAACGTGCATATTTGTCAAGTACATTTAATGCACAAGCATGTGAAGCATTATTAGGTACAAAAATTCCAGGTGAAATTGAAAAACAACCATGTGAACCTTATCCATATCTGGTGAAAGAAACTGGAGAAACTATGATTCTAAGTCATAGATGGATTTATGTCCCTGAAGTAGTGGCAGATTTGCAGCAACAACAAAGCAACAAGGAGGCTTTGTATATGTCAGTGGATTCATTCCAGAAGACACCTGCATTTGAACACCAATACACAAATTAATCAACTTGTTCTCTTGGTTTAGGATAGCCTATTGTCGGTCAGCCTGTAACCAAGAGAACTATTTATTTTTTTTAGTATGAAAGTAACTGAAATAAAAATTTCGTATGTGAACACAAATCCTACAAAGACAAAAATTGTCAGTAGTAATGATGTTTATAGCCTTATTTTAGACCATTGGGATAGCAATTCAATTGAGCTATTAGAGGAAGTGAAAATTATTCTTTTGAATAATGCCAATGTTGTGTTGGGTGTTCATGAGTTGTCAAAAGGTGGTATAACACAATGTACTATAGATTTCAAAATTATTTTATGCATAGCTTTGAAGTGTTTAGCTACTGCAATAATTATTGTGCATAATCACCCTTCAGGAACATTACACCCAAGTGATAACGACATTTCAGTAACCACTAAATTACGGAAAGCTTGTGAATTAGTGGAGGTTAAATTGTTAGACCATTTGATAATATCTAATCATGGATATATCAGTTTGGCTGATAATGGAAATATGTGAGGGTGTCAATATGTGTGGTAAAATGAGCATTTGAACTTATTGTAGAATCTACAATATTTCAATAATATAGCTTTTCTTGTTTTTTGTCAGTTATAAAATTCCACAAGAAAGCAAAGCTTATCGAAATAAATACTTATAAATAATCAATTTTGAAAAGGTATATTTCAATATAGATATGTGCCTTTTTATATTTACTGCGAATCAGTTCATTTTAAACTGATATAAGTAAATAATAATCTTAAACAAATTAAATTTTAAAATTATGCAACTTAGGACAAGCGAAAGAAAGAAAGCCAGAATAAAAATGGCTCTTCAAGGCTGTAGTGGAAGTGGGAAAACTTATAGTAGTTTACTCCTAGCTTATGGTCTAACAAATGACTGGAATAAAATTGCAGTCATTGACTCTGAAAATGGTTCAGCAGATTTGTATGCCCATCTTGGACAATACAACGTACTTAATCTTAATAATAATTACTCTCCAGAGAACTATATAGAAGCTATTTCTATTTGTGAAAATTCCGGAAAAATTGATGTAGTTATTATAGATTCTCTATCCCAGAGTTGGGATTTTCTGCTACAATGCCATACTGAAATGGTGGGCAATAGTTTTACTAATTGGGGCAAAATAAGTCCTCGGCAGAATGCACTCATACAAAGTATTCTACGGAGTAAATGCCATGTGATTTGTACCATGAGAACTAAACAGGACTATGTACTATCTGAAAGAAATGGTAAGATGGTTCCTGAAAAAGTAGGATTAAAGGCAATTATGCGTGAAGGGGTTGATTATGAATTTACTGTTGTTTTTGATGTAGACATGAAGCATGTTGCTAATGCCAGTAAGGACAGAACAGGATTATTTATGGGTAAGCCAGATTTTGTAATTAATCAATTTACAGGCAAAAAAATTCTTGATTGGTGCAATAGCGGAACAACTTTGGAAGAAATCAAAGAGAACATTGCTAAGGCAAATGACATTGAGGAACTTCGTGTAATCCTGAGAAATCACCCCGAACATAAAGATGTGTTAGAACCTCTTGCAATAGCAAGAAAGGAAATGTTATCTATTAGTATTAACCCAACAAAAATTTCACAAAATGGATTTAATGCAAGTAAGCAGTAATCATGAAGTAATAGATGAAGTGTTTCCGTTGTCAGAAACGAGTAACATTCATTTTATAGCAGCTAATACAGAGGTAATCAAAACACGTGACTTAAAGTACAAACACACTATTCCTGTGTTTGCAAAAGATAATGAGCGCACTATTTCGCACCTCGAATTTATTGAAACCATTGTATTTGTAGCACAACAGGTTTTTGGTGGAGAACAGATTTTAAAGCCTGCCATTAGAGTTTCTCATCCAATTAAAGGAAGAATACCTACAGCAGTAGATAAGCCAGCAAAAGACCTACTGGAACATGAAAAGACTTTGTATTTTGAACGAATGGCATTTGCTATTGAAATACCTTCGATTAGTAATGTTGTAGGTGGTAATACACTTAATCTGACTATTGGTGGTGTTCGAGCTTATAATTTGGAAAATCTGTATTCAAGGAAGTCAGAGGAGCGATTTAAGCTCTTTATTGGTTTTCAGAATAAAGTGTGTACAAATCTGTGTGTATTTACTGATGGGTTTAAGACTGATATTAAGGTCAGAACTATTGCTGAATTGGCAAGTGAAGCTTACAAACTATTCAGTGAATTCAAATTTTATAAATACCTTGAAATGCTCAGTGACCTGCCTGAAATTAATATATCTGAAAGCCAATTTGCACAACTGATAGGGAAAGCCAGAATGTATCAAATGATGCCTTTTAAAGACCGAAAAGAGATTCCAATGTTTCCGTTATCTGATTCACAGATTAATTTAGTAGTAAAGGATTATTATACAGATGATTCTTTTTGCAGGAATGAATTTGGTGATATAAATCTTTGGAAGCTGTATAACTTGTTTACAGGTGCAAATAAAATGAGTTATATTGATTCGTTTATTGACAAGGGAGTAGGTTGTTTTGAGTTTGTAAATGGATTGAAACAAGCGATTCAGGAAAGGCAATTTCACTGGTACTTAGGATAATAATTAACTCAAGAAAAACAAAAATATTCAATGGTATTACCATGCCATTGATATTTTTGAGTTGAGTAGGAGGCTGCCAATTTCGGTAGCCTTCTTTTTTTTTGATTCAGAGAATAATCATTAATTTTAAACTATATAAAAGTGAAAATCTTAGAAATAATTATGAGAATAAAGAAATAAAAAAGGGAACTATAAATGAATATAGTTCCCTTTTTAGTACTCTTTACTTTTAAAGTGCTGATAATCAGCGTATTTTGCGGAGAGAGAGGGATTCAAACCCCCGGTACCTTGCAGTACGGCGGTTTTCAAGACCGCTGCAATCGATCACTCTGCCATCTCTCCAGAGTGTATGTCGTTTTTCAAAGACGGTGCAAAGATACGGCTTTTTCCGGAACTACCAAACGATTTTTCAAGTCATAATTCATAATTCATGATTCATAATTGAATATCGTTTGGTTTTCAGAGCCTTATTGTTTAAACTGTTTTCAAATATTCTACAACATTTTTTTCAATACGCGCTGTAATGTCAGCTATATCGGCTTTATCAAAGGCTTCACCTGAGATATTTTCGAATAATTCTATGTATCGTTCGCTGATTCCTGCTACAATTTCGGGTGTCATTTCCGGAACTTGTTGTCCATCTTTACCCTGGAAGCCATTTTCCATTAACCATTCGCGTACAAATTCTTTCGAAAGTTGTTTTTGAGCTTCTCCTTTTTCAAAAAGTTCCTGATAGCTGTCGGAATAGAAATAGCGTGAAGAATCAGGTGTATGAATTTCGTCAATCAGATAGATTTTACCATCGCGGCTTCCAAATTCATATTTAGTATCAACCAAAATTAAGCCACGAGCGGCAGCCATTTCAGTGCCCCGCATGAAAAGTGCCATGGTGTATTTTTCCAGCATTTCGTATTCTTCTACCGATACCAAACCCTGACTCAGGATTTCTTCGCGGGTAATATCTTCGTCGTGGCGTCCTAATTCAGCCTTGGTAGTAGGAGTGATGATAGGTTGAGGGAAACGTTGGTTCTCTCGCATGCCATCAGGGATTTTTACGCCACAAATTTCGCGAACACCACTTTTATAGGTTCTCCATGCACTTCCGCACAAATAACCGCGTACAATCATTTCTACAGGGTATCCTTCGCAACGAAGACCTACGGTTACCATTGGATCAGGACTAGCCAGTTTCCAGTTTGGAACTATATCGGCAGTTGCGTCAAGAAATTTTGCTGCAATTTGATTCAACATTTGTCCTTTATAGGGAATTCCTTTTGGTAAAACCACATCGAAAGCCGAAATACGGTCGGTGGCAACCATTACCAATAAGTCATTTTTTACTGTATATACATCACGAACTTTACCGTGATACACGTTTGTTTGTCCATCAAAATGGAAATCAGTGTTAGTTAAAGCGTTCATATTATTGTTTTTGTTATTTTTGTATGTTGTTTTTGATATTTTATTTTTTCAAAATCAGAACTTCTTGTTTGTCACTTCCTTCTTCTTCTTTCGGGGTTTGTGGTTCTTTAGCTCGTTTCTCATATGCTTCCACAATTCGTTGCACGAGTTTATGGCGCACAATGTCTTTTACGTCAAATTCAACTTTGGCTATTCCCTTTACGTTTTTCAGTACTTCCAACGCATCAATTAATCCGGATTTTTGAGCGTAAGGCAAGTCTATTTGAGTCATATCACCTGTAACAATCATTTTGGTATTCAGACCCATACGGGTAAGAAACATTTTGATTTGCATGGTGGTGGTATTTTGTGCTTCATCCAGAATAACAACTGCATCGCTCAGTGTTCGTCCACGCATGAAGGCGAGTGGAGCAATCTGAATGGTGCCATTTTCCAAGTATTCTTTCAGCTTAAGCGGTGTAATCATATCCTGCAAAGCATCATAAAGCGGTTGCAGGTACGGATCAATTTTTTCTTTCATATCGCCTGGAAGGAAACCGAGCTTTTCGCCTGCTTCCACAGCCGGACGACTAAGGATAATTTTTTTAATTTCGCGGTTTTTCAAAGAGCGAACTGCCAACGCAATGGCTGTGTAGGTTTTGCCCGAACCGGCCGGTCCAATGGCAAAAAGGAGGTCGTTGGTTTCAAAATCTTTCACCAACTTTTGCTGATTAGCCGTACGAGCCATAATGGACTTGCCATTTACGCCGTGCAAAATCAGGTTCTCAAATTTAATCTCATCGGGAGCATTCCCTTTGATAATTTCGATAATGTTTTCTTCGGAAAGTGTGTTGTTATCTATACAAAAACGCTCCAGTTTTTCTATAATTGAAAATAAATTGTTGATATCGTCCTCATTACCGGCCAATTTAATTACATTCCCTCTGGCGGAGAATCGCACATTTGGATGTAAATTTTTAATGGTTTGTACATTATGGTTGTTTATTCCATAGAAAACAGTAGTATCGGTCAGTTCTGAAAGCTCAAATATCTTTTCAATCATAGATTTATGGGAGTAAAAGGTAAGAAAGTAAGAGGCAAGTAACTTTTACCTCTTACTTTCATTACAAAATTATTAGTCAGCAAACAAAGGGAATTTTTCCATTGTTTTGTTTACTCGTTCGCGAACCGATTTAAGCACTTCTTCGTTTTCGACGTTAGAAAGAACAGTTTCAATCATTTCAGCTATTTCCACCATCAAATCTTCTTTTGCCCCACGGGTTGTGATAGCAGGAGTGCCAAGACGGATACCTGAAGTTTGGAAAGCTGAACGACTGTCGAAAGGAACCATGTTTTTGTTCACGGTTATATCAGCTTCAACCAATGCTTTTTCAGCAACTTTACCTGTCAATTCAGGAAACTTTGAACGTAAATCCACCAACATTGAGTGGTTATCAGTTCCACCTGAAATGATAGTAAATCCGCGAGAAATCAATGCGTTTGCCAAAGCAGCAGCATTTTTCTGAACCTGTGTTTGGTACGCTTTGTATTCAGGTTGTAAGCATTCGCCAAACGAAACGGCTTTAGCAGCAATTACGTGTTCAAGCGGTCCACCCTGAATTCCCGGGAATACAGCTGAATCAAGCAAAGCAGACATCATTTTCACGTCACCTTTTGGAGTTGTTTTTCCCCAAGGGTTTGGAAAATCTTTTCCAAGAAGAATGATTCCACCACGAGGTCCACGAAGGGTTTTATGGGTTGTAGAAGTTACGATGTGAGCCCATTTCAAAGGGTTTTCTAATAATCCGGCTGCAATCAATCCTGCCGGGTGAGCCATGTCAATCATCAACAAAGCACCAACTTTATCGGCAATTTCGCGCATGCGTTTGTAATCCCATTCGCGTGAATAAGCCGAGCCACCACCAACAATCAATTTTGGTTGTTCGCGAACAGCAACTTCTTCCATTTGATCGTAATCAACGCGGCCGGTATCTTCTTTCACGTTGTATTCGCATGGTTTGTAAAGAATACCTGAGCTGTTTACCAATGAACCGTGCGACAAGTGACCACCATGTGATAAGTTCAAACCAAGGAATTTATCGCCCGGATTCAAACAAGCTAAAAATACAGCTGCATTAGCCTGCGCACCTGAGTGAGGTTGTACGTTTGCCCATTCAGCACCAAAAATTTCTTTCAAGCGGTCGATAGCAATTTGCTCGCTTTCGTCAACCACTTCGCAACCGCCATAATAGCGTTTGCCCGGATATCCTTCAGCGTATTTATTGGTTAATACTGAACCCATTGCTTCCATAACTTGCTCGCTTACAAAGTTTTCTGATGCAATTAATTCAATTCCTTTCAATTGACGCTGTTTTTCGCGTGCAATGATGTCAAAAATCACCTGGTCTCTTTTCATTTTTAATATATATAATTATTGATTTATTCTTTTTTCTGTGGACAAGTCACGGACATGTCCCTACGGATTTTATTCGCTTAATAACTCCTGAAATCGCTCGATAAATTTCCCAACGTGCAAACCATCCATTAACGCGTGATTGACATGAACATCCACTGGTAACCACATTTTATCTGCTTCACGTGTTATTTTTCCGAACGTTATTTTCGGAATACTACGACCAATATCTAATCGTCGAGCATGGTTTACCGCTGTGAAATCAGCCCATGGAAGGGTTGAATAGTGCAAAATATCTTCTCCGGCGTGTGTGAATTTTAAGCCTTGTTCGGCTTTTACGCGCTCAACTTCAGCACTTGCCTGAAGCATAAACGCTTCAATGTCTTCGTTGTAGGGCATAAATCCACAGCCATAAGTTTCGTCAGCACGGAAGATAGTCGGACCTGCACCAACACTGTCGTAACAATATACTTTATCTCCTTCGATTCTATAACGAAATTCTTCAATTTCATTCGCAGCTTTCATTGATAAGTATAAGTAATAGTTCGAAAATGAATAGCCTAATTCCTTTGCTTTTTTATAAGCAGCTGAACATTCAACTTTTACAGTAATGCCAAAAAGCGGTTCGTCAAAGTTTCTGAAAACTTCGAAATGCTCGCGGCGTTTCCACGTTGAAAGGTCTATTTCGTGTTTCATTTCTTCTTTTTTTGCACTGTCCAGCCAAACTTGCCAATTTCTTCACCCGATTTGTAATAATGTCCATGAGAATAGGCAATTAATTTCGCTTCTGCCAAATTGAAAGTGTCTGTTTCAGGATCAATGTATTTTATATTTGCCTGTACATTAATTACTTCGGCAATAAACATATCGTGCGAACCAAGAGGAATAATCTCTTTTACACGACATTCAATACAAAGTGGCGATTCGTTTACAATCGGAGCATTCACCATTTCTCCCTTGACTGGAGTCAGTTTCATTTCCTCAAATTTGTTGAAATCCTTGCCACTTTTTACACCGCACCAGTCGGTAGCGTAAGCCATCTCTTCGTTCGTAAGGTTTATTACAAACTCACCAGTTTGTTTGATAATATTATACGAATGCCGTTCGGGGCGTACTGAAATATAACACATTGGTGGATTTGTACAAATAGTACCCACCCAGCTGATTGTAAGTAAATTATAATCTTCGGGAGAACTTCCACACGAAATTAAAACTGCCGGAAGCGGATAAATCAACGTACCCGGTTTCCATGAAACATGTGCGTTGTCAGCTTTGTTTTCTGTGTTATGTGAAATGTTCAAGTCCTTTTTCATTTTATTTTTACTTTGTCGCGTTGTACTTCCCGTTCGCAATAATGACATTTAAGCATTATCTCTCCGTCGTGCTTTTGAACATGAAAGCGGGTTGTAACAGGTTGATTGTTAGTTATACAAACCGGGTTTGTGCATTGTACTATTTCGCGAATTTCATCGGGTAAAATCAACGGACGTTTTTCTACAACTACAAAATCACGAATAATATTGATTTTGGCGTTGGGGGCAATCAGCGCAATTTTGTTTGTTTCATCTTCTTCGAAAGCCCTGTCGGAAATTTTGATGATTCCTTTTTTACCTACTTTGGCACTATCCAGATTATTCCCAATCGTAATTTGATGCTCGCACGTATCTAAATGCAGGATAGATACAACTTTATATAATTTGTCGGCAGGAATATGATCAATTACAGTTCCATTGCGAAGTGCAGCTACTTTTAGTTCTTTTTCCATGATTACTTGCTGTTTTTTAGTACTTTACTCACTATCGCTTGTCTTACATACAACCCATTTTGAGCTTGTCTGAAATAATACGCTTTTTCGTTGCTGTCAACATCTGGATCAATTTCAGTTACGCGGGGTAGCGGGTGAAGAATACGTAGATTCGGTTTGGTATTGTCGAGCATCGCATTGTAAAGCGTGTAAACGTTTTTTACCCGTTCGTATTCCATCAAATCCTGAAAGCGTTCTTTCTGAACACGTGTCATGTACAGAATATCTGCATCGTTGAAGTTTTCGTTTAATTCATTCACTTCTGTAAATGCAATATTCTTTTTCCGGCAAAAAACTTTGTATTCGTCGGGCATTTTCAATTCGTCGGGAGCAATGAATTTAAAAGTTGGATTGAAGTGTGACATGGCCATGATAAGCGAATGCACGGTGCGGCCATATTTTAAATCACCAACCAGGCAAATTGTCAGATTTTCAAGTGTTCCCTGAGTTTTGAGAATAGAATACAGGTCCAGCAATGTTTGTGAGGGGTGTTGATTGGCTCCATCGCCGGCATTGATAATAGGTACCGGAGAAACCTCAGCAGCATAGCGTGCAGCACCTTCGAGTGGGTGACGCATAACTATAGCATCGGCATAACAACTCACCATGTGAATAGTGTCATTCAGCGTTTCACCTTTCGACGAACTGCTGGTGGCGGCATCCGAAAAACCAATTATGGAGCCTCCGAGGCGAATTACAGCTGTTTCAAAGCTCAACCGTGTGCGTGTTGAAGGTTCAAAAAACAGAGTTGCAATCACTTTGCCGTCCAGTGTTTTGCGGTTTGGATTTGCCTCAAATTGAGCGGCAGAATCTAGAATAGCCAGAATTTCTTCTTTGCTGTAATCGGAAATTGATACTAAACTGTTATTGCTCATGGTTTATAATTTGTCTATAATTGACAGTCTGAATTTTGTAGACCTGATATTTTGTGATTTAGTACTTACAAAAAAACCAACACAAATCCGATGTAGATTTATATTGGTTTTGAATTTCTTAGGGGCAACCTTTCCACGCAACTGTTTCGCTGTGAGCTGCTTTGTTCGAAAAAATATTTGAAGTTTCTCGTTTTCATTTTCGAATACAAAGATAGTTGAAATTTCGGAAAAATGAAAGCGCTTTTGTGGTCTATTATCGTTTATTTTTTCAACGACTTTTTGGCCAATGCTTTCATTTCATCTTCCTGAACCCGATATTCAACTATTTTTTTTACTAAAGTAGCCGGAATGCCACTTTTGATAGGAAACTGAATAGCTCCTTTTGATGTTTTGTAGTTCGTTAGTTCGTCTTTAAAAACCACAATTGGTGACGCAGTAGGGTAGAAACCAATGTGTTGCTTGTTGGCTGCAAAATACACTAAAACGCTATTTGCTTTATAGGCAGGCATTCCGTAGCTTATCACTTCTTTTGCCGATGGAACTGTTTGTTTGATAATTTGTCGCAGTTCTTCTAAAAGACTTTTGATATTTTCGGGCTGAGCATTAATATACTCATCAACAGAATTGTAGGTTGCTTTTGAGTCCATTTTTATTCTTCAATTGTTATTCCTGTTATTTTCTCCAATTTCGCGCGTAAAACAGGAGCTTCCTGTTTACGTATGGATAGTTTCATGCTGCATAAATTATCGAAAGACTGATGAATAATTTGCGGGTTTGTATCTTTTATAATCCGCATTACGTCGTTCATTAATATATAATCGAAATTGATGGCAATAAGTTCATCTACCGTTTTTTCTATAATTTCAACCTGATTGAGTGCATCGGCAGTTGCTTCTTTGTATGCCACCACCAATCCGCCAGTGCCTAGAAGTACTCCTCCGAAATAACGCACCACGACAACTACTATATTTGTCAGATCTCGGGAATTAATTTGTCCTAAAATGGGTCGTCCGGCAGTACCAGATGGTTCTCCGTCGTCATTTGCCCGAAAATCAGTTCGCTCAGCTCCCAACATATAGGCGTAACACACATGCCGTGCGTCGAAGAACCGTTTTCGGTAATCCTTCACAATCTCTTTTATTTCGTCAGCAGTTTGCACCGGAATGGCAAATGAAAGAAATTTACTTCCCTTTTCTTTGTAAATGCCTTCGGTTGGATTGGCTATCGTTTTATAGGTGTCGGACATTCGATATTTGAACAGTGAAGTCAGTATTTTGTTTAAATGATTGAATCACAAAAGTACAATTTATATTGCTGAATTAAAAGTCGTATAATTTATCAAATTGTTTTTATGAAGAATAAAAATTGAGTACATTTGTAATCGATTCCGAAAGTTTGTAATAAGTTTTCGTTCTATGCCTCTTTAGCTCAGTTGGTAGAGCAACGCATTCGTAATGCGTAGGTCGCGGGTTCGAGTCCCATGAGAGGCTCACAGAGAAGCCAGCCAAAATGGTTGGCTTTGTTATATTCAGGGAGTTTTGTAATCTCAACTATGGAACTCAGATAGTAGAAAATCAATAATATAAAATGAAAAGAATAGTTTTTTTGTCAACAATGGCATTGGCTCTTACCTTAAGTGTAGGTAATGTTTCAGCTCAGAAAGATTCAACTTTGTACAGAGTGCCAAAGCAAATAAGTATTGAAGTCGGTTACAGAAATGTTTTTTCGGTGATTGATCGTTCAGCAAATCCTTTTGTAAATTCGGCTTCGAATGGTTATGGCTTCCTGGTGGATTATGCATGGAAATTAGGTGGTTTGACCGGAAAGAAACCAGGAATTTACCTGTCAGTTCCAATAGGTTATTCGGTAATGATGCCCGATAACAATGCTTCGAAAAGTATTTCAATGCTCAATTATGGCTGGACAATTCGTCATGAATTGTCAGTAAATAAGCCGATTACTCCGTTTTTAGGGTATGGGTTGCTGCTGAATACATTGAAGGTAGCAGGGACAGAAGGTGGTATTATGGGGCATCAAACGCAGTTTGAATTTGGTGCGAATTTGAATACAAAGACACGTTTAAAGTACTTTGCCAAATTGCAATATAGCTATACTTCCTATCCAAAATTGGGTGATTCCAAGCGAATTCATTTCCAATATTTAGATTTTAGAGTAGGAGCAAGGTTCTAAGTAGCTTATTTTTAAATATCAAAAAACCTTTTGGAATTTTTTATTTCAAAAGGTTTTTTGTTTTTGCCGGGTTTAATTCTGAATTCAGTACCTTTGCAAGCTGAATTTTATATGTGTGTTATGTTAGATAATTTACTTTCAAATAAAGCGTTTACGGTGATTCGTAATCGCAATTTCAGGTTGTTTTTGGGGTATCGTTTTTTTATGACAATGGCTACGCTTATGCAGTCGGTGATTGTTAGCTGGCATATTTATTCGCTGACTAAGAACGTATTATGGCTCGGAATGATCGGGTTAGTAGAAGTTGTTCCTCAAATTTCTATTTCACTTTTTGCCGGTCATTATATCGATTTGTGGGATCGGAAAAAGATTATCCGGAATTCTACTTTTATACTCCTTATCGGCTCAGGAATCCTGACTCTTTACAGCATTCAATCGTTCCACTCGTATGATCGGTTTGGGATATGGCCCATTTTCATTACTATTTTCCTTACCGGACTGTCGCGTGGAATTCTTATGCCGGCACATACAGCCCTTTTGGGCCAATTGGTAGATAAAAAAGACTATGCCAATGCGGCAACGTGGAATAGTGCAAACTGGCAAGTTGCAGCAGTAACCGGGCCAGCTATTGGTGGATTGATTTATGGATTTTCCAGCATTTTGGTAGCTTATAGTTCTGTTTTTGTGCTTTATTTTATTTCTGTTGGGTTGATAAACAGCGTAAAAGCGCAGAAGATTGTTAGAACCCTGAAACAAGGCGAAGAAGCTATTTTCGACAGGATTAAAGAAGGTATTGGCTTTGTGATAAAGACTCCCGAATTGCTTGGTGCTTTTTCGCTGGATATGTTTGCTGTGCTATTTGGCGGAGCAGTTGCGCTATTGCCGGTTTATGCTTCCGATATTTTGCATGTAGGTCCCGAAGGATTGGGATTTTTACGTGCTTGCCCTGCTATTGGCGCTATTCTAATGTCATTTTACCTTATGTTTTATCCGCCTGTGCGTAATAGCGGACGTATTTTATTGTTGTCGGTGGCTGCATTTGGTATTTGCATGATTGGCTTTGCATTTTCGCATATTTTCTGGCTTTCAGGTTTGTTGTTATTGCTGAGTGGGTTGTTCGACAATGTGAGTGTTGTAATTCGCGGAACGATTCTGCAACTTTACACACCAGAGCATATGCGCGGCCGGGTAGCATCGGTGAATAGTATATTTATTGGTTCGTCGAACGAACTGGGAGCTTTTGAATCGGGCGTTACAGCCAAATTTATGGGTTTGATACCTTCAGTTGCTTTTGGTGGGGTAATGACGCTTTTGGTTGTTGCAGCAACAGCAAAAATAAACCCGGTATTGAGGAGGTTAAGTTTGAAGTAAATTGTCAGAGAGAGTATCAAAACAAAATGTATAGAAAAGGGTGTCCAACATTGTTGTCGGACACCCTTTATTGTAAATTTAAAATCAGTTACCTGTTTCCACTATACTTCACAACGTAGAGATTCGGCTTTGGTGGTTCTGCCATATCGTCGCCAATGTAATAACTGGTGGTAGGTGGCTGGTTGTAAGCTACATTTTGCCAGGCAATAGCTAGTCGGTAAACCGGATCGTGCATAAATGTAACAAGGCGATGTTCAGTTGGAATTGTAGTTGAATAGATTCTTAATTGGGTGTTATCAATTGTACGCCAAACAATTTCTTCGCGCCAGTCGCCAAACAAATCGGCACTAACAACCGGGTCAGCTTTTGTACCGTTGATTGACTTACATTCGCGTGCTTGCATAACTATCTCCAACGAATCTTTATTCCAGTTGTATTTGGCTACATAATTTTTGTCTAACAATTCTTGTTGCAGGTCGCCATCCCAATAAACAGTGAAGTTGCAGGTTCGCGGTGCTTTATTAGATATTTTTTCGCCTTTGGCACTGTATAATCCACTCATGCCGGGACCGAAAGCCCAACATTCGTAACCCGGATGCCGCGGGTCGATATTAGCTGTAAGTGCACGCCCAACATCGCCTGAAGATGGGAAGCCCCAAAGTAATTTACCGGTAGCAGCCTCACGGAATTCGCATCCTGCCACATCGCTCTGACTTTCGTGACCCATCCATACTTCAAGTCCGGGATGTTGAGGATCCAGATCTGAAAGGTGTACAGCATCACCATGTCCTAAACCGGTTGAATACAAACCTTTTCCATTGTGGTCGATACAGCAGGCGCCATATATAATTTCATCTTTTCCGTCGCTGTCCACATCGGCCACGCTTAGGTTATGCGCACCTTGTCCGCGATAAGCACGATTTCCGGGAGTTTTATCATCGCTGTCGAACGTCCAAACATTAGTTAGTTTTCCCTTGCGCCAGTTCCAGGCCGCCAGTACGGCCCTTGTATAATAACCGCGACACATGACCAAACTGGGATGAACACCATCCAAATAGGCTATACAAGCCAGATAACGTTCGGAACGATTGTAATGATTGTCGCCCCAAATGTCATTCATTTCTTCGGGCGTTGGGTCTTGTTTGCCCGGGTAGCGACCCGGAATATAATTGGTTGTGGCAAGAGCAGCGCCGGTTTTTCCATCGAAAATGGTTAGATACTCAGGACCTTTATATATGTTTCCGCCTGCATTACGGTGGTCGGCAGTTGAGTCGCCAATTACTTTGCCCGTTCCGTCAATGGTTCCATCGGCAGTTTTGCAGGCTATTTCAGCACGACCATCACCGTCCAAATCGTAGACCATAAATTGAGTATAGTGAGCACCTTCTCGAATGTTTTTGCCTAAATCTATTCTCCACATAAAGGTACCATCCAACTTGTAAGCTTCGAGTTTGGTTTGTCCTGTAATTCCGGGATGGGAGTTATCCATTGGGCGCATTTCACGTTTGATAATGATTTCGTATTGACCGTCACCGTCAAGATCACCCACAGAGCCATCGCCAATATTATAGCCCGGAATTGGTTTTACGGGTATGCTCAGGTAATTGCGAACCGGCGCATTGGCAGTAAGGCTGTACGAACCTTCTTCCTCTTTGCCCGAACCATTTACAGGTTTTATGGTATACGTGTTGTTTTGCGAAAAATCTACAGTCTTATCCACAAATTGGGTGCTCTCTTCAATGGGTTTTGCGTTCAGTTTTTCGGCAGGTTTGTTGCCTGTGGTTCTATAGACATCAAAAGCTATTTTTTCGGAATCGTTACCCAGCAATCGCCAACTGATATAGGCAGTGGTTGAATCGGCACGCATGGCAATAACCCCACGGTTGAGATATTCCATTTGCCGTTGAGCAAATATGCCGGTACTAAAACAAAGGATGAATAATGTGAATGTTGATTTTGTGAGTTTCATTGTAATCGTATCTAAAATAGGGTTAAATTTCTATGTTTGAATCTCGAATAAACAAAGCATGGAAATGTGGACCAAAAGTACAAATAATCAATCAAGTGTGACTATTTATTTGATATTTCAACTGGCGAATTTGATTTTATTTCCGTACAATTCCTGTATAGCCCATATTGGTTGGAATCAGTTCGAAAATCTTATCAGGCAGTAACTCATCCTCGTCGCGATGCGAAACGTAAATAATCGCAATTTGCTTTTCGGCTGCAATGGCATTTACCATCTCAATAAACAAGCGGCTGTTTTCGTCGTCCAACTCAATTGTTGGTTCGTCGAGAATGAGCAATGGGGGATGTTTCACCATGGCGCGTGCTACCATAACCATCCGTTGCTGACCGATTGACAGATTCTGGAATGATTTATTACGGAACGTGGGTCCAAGCATGTCCACCCACGCTTTAGCCATATCTCTTTGCATGTCGCTGGGTTTAATGTAAAGTCCCACCGAGTCCATCATCCCCGAAATAATCATATTTTCCACAGAGTCGTCACGGGTAAACTGATTGGTCATAGAAGGAGTGAAGTAGCCGATTTGCCGTTTAATATCCCAAATGGTTTCGCCGGAGCCTTTTTTTCGCCCAAACAACATCATGTCCTGACCATAGGCTTTGGGATTGTCACCACTTATCATGGTTATCATGGTGCTTTTCCCCGAACCATTTGGTCCAATAAGTTGCCAGAATTCACCTTTTTGGATTGTCCAACTCACGTTGTCCAACACGTTTTTTGAACCGTAATGCACCGAAACTGAGTTTAATTGAACCAATGGATTAATTTCTGTTTGGTTTTGGACATATTGCTTAGGAAGCGCAAAACGATGAACTTGTGACTCACTAATCGCAACTTCTGAACGAAATAAGCTTGCATCCTGTTCCGCTACAATTTCATTGTTTTCGTTCACCGAATACACCACATCCATGCAGGGCAATATATCCCGCTTGCGGAAAAATAGCTGAATCAACAGGGTTGTTTCGGATAGTTCGGTGAGCGATTTGGTAATGGCAATTTGCGTTTCCTTATCGATATTGCTATACACATCGTCCAATACCATGTACTGTGGCTTTTGCGCAACGAGGTAGGTGAGGAGTGCCTTCCGTTGCTGACCGCTCGACATGGATTGTAGACTTGAGTTTTCGTTGGTCTGAATCACAAACCGGTCGTGCCGGAGTTCCTCGTCAATCAATCGGTTGATAGTGATGGTAGAATGCAAAGCACCCTTCAGCGATTCCAAATCAATATATTGATGCAGAAAATTATTAGTCATAATCTCCCTGAGAATCCAGTTTTTATTCGAAGTGTTGGACAGGTAAAGGCCTATGTTTGGTTGTTTTTTCATTAAATGTTCTTTTCGTAACAGCGATTATTTCTTAAACATGTTGATGGTATAATCGAGCAACGAACGGTCGCCATACGCTCCATGCCCGGGAATGATTATAACAGCATCACTGAATTTTTGTTTCACACGTAGTACCGATTCCGACCAGGCATTTACATTGGCTTCGGCCAGATTACCTTTCCCGGAAGCTAAGGATTTGACGATGCATCCACCAAAAAGTACTCTGACCGCCGGAATGTAACTTACTATATTATCGCGTGTATGTCCCTCGCCCGGGTAGTAGTTGACGATGGTGCTATTACCTACTGGTAGTTCCAATGCTTTATCGAAACCATGCTGAGGTACTACTGGCTTGTTCACAGTATCTTTTCGGGCTTGTTCCTGCGTTAGTTTCGAAGCGTATGAAGGAATGCCAATTTTATGAAAAGCAGCTAATCCACCCAGACAGTCATCGTGAGCATGATTTACAACAATGGCTTTGATGCGGGCATGAGCGTGTTTCTCAATCCAGCTAATGAGTTCAACCGATACCGAATCAGTTGGAGGAGTATCGAAAACGATAGCTTCGTTGTTATTTATATATATAGCTCCGTTACAGGACACTTTTCCCCATTCACGGGTTTGCATAAAAGTGCGGTGTACATAGGTTTGGTTGGCTATTGAGTCTATTTCTAGCGTTGGGGTTTTATAAATAGTACGCGATTGAGCTAAGGCAGAAATGGCTATCATGGATAGTAAAACCAGCAAGCTTAATTTGGGAGTAGTTTTCATTGTGCAACATTATTTAGAAAAATCGTACAATGGAGATGTATTTTCCTCTATTGAATACACCGCTATTTGGCAGCGATTTGTCAATAGGAGTGAGTCCGAGCTTGCTGTGAAAATTAATTTGAAACTTTTTCAGTTGAAATCCAACTCCATACTTAACTCCAAACTCATCATGATTATAAGCACTAAAAACAGACATATTTTTCACATCGGTTGATCCTGCAAAATTGTATCTATAAAACCCTCCGGCACTTAAAAAGAAAAACGTTCCATCTTTTCTCTTGTTGTTTGTTGTGAAAACTAAATCCATAGCCGGCACAATTGAATGCGTTCTCATTGTTCCAAAAACAGATTCGCTTCCTAGATACTCATAATTTATTTCTGTTTGCAAAATAAAGTTTTTAGTTATCTTAAGTTGAGAACTTAACCCTCCTTCAAACGCAAAAACCGGCTTAGCATTGAAAAATTCATTTTTATAGAAATGATAGTTTGAACCAGCTCCCAGGTCATACCCAATACTGAAAATTGAGTTGTTAGTTTTGCTTTTAGCGTCATTTGCTTCGTCTTTAGTAGTTGCGAATGCATTGCTGGCCATCAAGCTATCTTCATTGGATAGCACAATGCAGTAGTCCGAAACTAAATCGGCAATCCTCGACATGCCTTTATAGTCAAGCGAATCGCTGTCATCCTCCGGTTTATGATACGGCGATAGAAGACCCGTAGTTATATGTATTGCAGGTATTTGTTTGTCGCCAAATGATTTGGTATCTGTTCTGCGTTCAATAGAGTTTTTTGTTTTTTTTACTTTCAAACCAGATCGATTAAGCGGATCAGCAAAAAGATTAGTTCCATTTTCGAGGGAGTATAATCCCACGATATTTAAACCGTCATTTTTTTTATACATACCCACCATATCCAGGCTAAACATGACCTTTATTTTTGATAGATCAACAACTTTTTTGTCCACAAAATCTTTGGAGCCTTTTAGTCCCGCTTCTTCGCCATCGAATGCAATCAAAAGTACGCTTCGTTTCAGTTGACTCCTGTTCAATAATAGTTTTTTGCCTGTTTCAATCATTGTTGCTACCCCCGAAGCATTATCGTCGGCCCCATTGAATATAACTTTTACACTGTCTTCCATATTCCAACCCAAATGGTCGTAATGTGCTCCCAAAACAATGTATTCGTTTTTCAAAATACTATCAGTACCTTCAATAACGCCAATAATATTTGTTCCTTCGGCGGCAGCAAGATAACTGAAATCCATAAACTTTTGTTGGTAGCTACCATGTAGCGGTGCAAATCCGGCTTCGGCAAATTCACGGGTAAGAAAATCTATTGTCAGAGCCTTACTGCTACATTTGAATCCACGGCCCTCGAACGAATCCGAGGCTAGAATTTCGACATTCTTTTTTAATGAATTACCAATCGTGGATGTTTGCGAAAAAAGACCTGCACATATAAATATGGAGACAAGTAGTATGAAAGTTTGTCTGTTGTTCATAGTAGAATTATTTTAATTGGAATATGATTGTATACATTAATGTGCCTGCGCCGTAAAGAATTCCACTTTGCCACATTGGGGGCAAACGTACAAATCGAACGCTTCGCGATTTTCGAACACTTCGAACAGATTGCCGAATACGCCGTATCTGGAACCTTCGTGAAACTTGAAATTTCCGGAATAGGGCATGGGCACGTCGCACCGCAGGCACTTGATTTTGCGGGTTCCCTGTATGGTTGGGTCCTCAAATTCTACAACTTTGTTTTCAGTAAGGCTGTAATTACAGTTCCAGCATACTTCGAAATTATCTTCTATTTCTTCGTGGCAATTGGGGCAGGATTTCATTGTTATGTTATATTTTGTTATTCCAATTAATAATACAATTCTTCACCTTCATATATTATTAGTTTGCTTTCACCTTTTAATTTCATCTTACTTCTGCTTGAACTGTTGACTGAGTATGAAGTTACAATTCCAATGCTTTGATTGTAAATAACCTCCAGGGTTGTAATTAAACGATTGTCATTAAAAAATAATATTTCTTTTAAATTTGGCTCATGATAGAAGTCAATTTCGCCAATTGATTTGTATTTATTTTTTAGTTTTATAATACTTTGTTTTTGATTGTATGAACTGTTTTTATAGATTCCTGAATCCCGAAACAAGTTCTTTTTATCGAATTCTTCATTGACGATCTTATAATTACTTATAATGTCTTGATTTGAAGTATTACTATTTAATTGTTTAAGGGCAAGTAATACCATTAAACAATTATGACAGCAATTCTTATAGGGAGTTAATAAACTATCTGCTTCCAATGCACTGAGATTGCTTGCAGAGTCATTTAATAATTTTTCCCTCTCCAACATTCCCTTTTGATAGTCCAGTTTAAATTTATACGATTTTTCTAACCACGCATTATAATAATCAGATAATAGCTTCTCTGTGTTTTTATTCTTATGTTTACAAATCAAATAAATCTCTTCATTAGTTATTTTTGGGAATCCTCCATTATAATCTTCAATTTTATATGTAGATACAAGTTTGGTCTTTTTGTCGATAAAGTCATTCAGAAACTGAGAAAATAAGTTTGATTTTCCATTAGCTACATAGTCTAATAAAAAACGCTCGATATTTTTAGAGTAATTATTGTTTTTAATTTCAAGGGCTAATTTTTCAGTCGTTTGAGGATCTATTTCGTAAATTGGTTCATAAGTCATTCTAATAACTGAATCCAAACCATAGGTTTTAGAAATGGTGAGTAGATTCTCTGTGTTGATTTTGATTGTCTTTTGACAATATAATTCAATACATATAAACAATAAAAATGTTATAATCAATGAATTCTTCATCTATAATTATATTGAAATTTCTGTTTCAGAATGCAACCTGCTTTTTTCTCCCACAAATGTAAAAAATATTTTTTACAAATTACCCATAAATATAAAATAACCAACCCCGAAGCATCACGCTTCGGGGTCGGCAGGAAAACAACGCGTAATTATATAGTGGTAGTAGTGTTATCTCCTTTGCTGCCTTTTCCCGGGCTGCGGCGGGCATTTATTGTGTTTTTGTAGTAATCTATTTCGTAGTTTACTTTGTCGATGAAGACACTGTAATCGGCTTCGCCGTTGAGGAGTACCAGCGCATTGATAACGCTACTGATATTCTTGAAAATTTCGTCGACGCCGACCCGCGCAGCACGTACGTCGCCGCTAATGCGTTCCGAAATTTCGTCGCTTCGGGTACCATAATCTGCAATAAACGATTTGTTTGCCTCATCCAGTTTAGTCAACTTAGTAGTACCGTTACACAGGGCCACATCAGTTGCGTACTTATTTGTCAGCTGATTAATCAGGCTGCTCAGAGTTGTGCTTTCCTGATTGTATGGTTGCTTGCGCATGTCGCCCACCTGATCCACAATACGCATAATGCGATTAGCAGCTTCCTGCACAGCGGGGTCAAAGTCGATAAGGCACGATTGAATGTGCAACACATACGACCGATAAAGCTGGTCGCGGAACAGGTCGGAATCTTCAACGGTCAGGGTGTGTTGACTGCCTTGTTCCACTTCGATGGCCAATAACTCGCCTGCTACAGCATTCACATACGAAGGATAATACTTCACGATTCCCAGTTTGACAGGAGTTTCGGCTGCAATTACATCGCGTATTACGGTGTGAAACTGTCCATGTTCGTTGTTTTTGAAATGCGAAAAGTCTACTTGATTGATTTTTTTCATAGAAATCTTCTTTTTTTAGAATTAATACTTAAGCCTGTTTTTATTTCAAATTGTAATTGAACGCTACATTCTGTCGCAAAACTGCGGCAATACCTTGGGTGTACCCAAAACTCCGCCGCACATCTGCGGGAACATATTGGGCGTGTTCAAGGTCTTCTCGCATTTTTTCGACACATATTTTCATACAACTTAATGACTATGTCGCATTTTCATAGCCCTGTTTCATAGCCTTTTATCCTCAACTTTACTCTTCTGTACCAATAAAAATGATTTTTCGAATCCTCTTTCTTTTTTGTTAATCATTTCGTTGCAAATATAAATGAATAAATAACAATACGATACTTTATTAAACAATATTTCGGTTAATTTAAATTCGTTAACACTTTGTTAATCGTTTCTCTATTTGCTTAGTTCAACAAGTCATTATGGGGTGGGTTTTGTTGAGTTGCAGTAAAAAATGTTTGTTTTGCTATTACATCCCCCAAACACGGCATTGCAGAGGGTCAAATAAACAATATGTCTTTTGAGTTGTTTGAAATTGTTGTACTTTTGCACCCCGAAATCAAAAAGGTGGAATTTGCATGTTGTAAATCCGATCAAGGTATTAATCAAAAAACAAAGAAATGATTGTAAAATCAAGAATGCGTGGCTTTATAAGCCTTACCGCACACCCTGCAGGCTGCGAACAAAGTGTCCTGAAGCAAATTAATTACGTAAAATCGAAAGGTAAAATCGACGGGCCAAAACGCGTGCTTGTTATTGGAGCATCAACCGGATTTGGTTTGGCTTCGCGTATCACCAGTGCATTTGGTTCGGATGCAGCCACGGTTGGTGTGTTTTTCGAAAAGGCTCCCCAACCCGAAAAAACCGCTTCGCCGGGATATTACAACACGGCTGCTTTCAGCAAAGCGGCTCATGCAGCGGGTTTGTATGCCAAAAGCATTAACGGCGACGCTTATTCCGACGAAATAAAAACCAAAACGATAGAACTGATTAAGGCCGATTTGGGTCAGGTGGATATGGTTATTTACAGCCTTGCATCGCCTGTTCGTACGCATCCGGTCACAGGTGTTACGCATCGCTCGGTGCTGAAACCAATCGGTCAGGCTTACAGCAACAAAACGGTTGATTTTCACTCGGGCACAGTTTCCGACGTAACTATTGAGCCTTGCAACGAAGAAGAAATTGACAACACAGTGGCCGTAATGGGTGGCGAAGACTGGGAAATGTGGATAGATGCCATGCAGGCTGCCGGCGTTTTGGCCGACAATGCACTGACACTGGCTTATTCGTATATCGGACCAAGCGTTACCGAACCAATTTACCGCAAAGGCACTATTGGTCGTGCTAAAGATCACCTCGAAGCGACAGCTATAAATATTACGGAGAAATTAAAAGATAAAGGCGTAAAAGCATACGTGTCGGTAAATAAAGCACTGGTGACGCAAGCCAGCTCGGCTATTCCGATTATTCCGCTTTATATCACCGTTCTTTTTAAAGTGATGAAAGCAAAAGGTATTCACGAAGGTTGTATTGACCAAATTCAACGTCTGTATGCCGACAAGCTATTTAATGGTGGTGCGGTACCAACCGACGAAGCCGGACGTATCCGCATTGACGATTGGGAAATGCGCGATGATGTGCAGGAAGAGATTTTCCGTATTTGGGGTGACCTCAATACCGAAACTGTTCACCATTTAGGTGATTTAAGAGGCTATGCCAAAGACTTTAAAAATCTGTTTGGCTTTGGATTCAAGGAAGTGGATTATCACCTGGATGTGAACGAAATGGTGAAAATTGAAGGACTGGTGTAAGGTCAGAATTCTTATTGTAGAGACGCAAGGCCTTGCGTCTCTACAATAAGAATGTATGCTTGAATTTTTATTTTGAAGGTGTTTGTTTCCTCAAATGCACAACCAACAACACCCATCCCGCAATAAATGCTACTCCGCCAAACGGAGTTATCACCCCGAGCATTTTGATATTAGTTAATGTTAGCGCATAAAGTGACCCGGAGAAAAGTAGTATGCCGGTCAGAAACAGATTTGCAGACCATTTCAGGGCTTTAGATTCACCGAAGTACATTAAAATCCCCACTGCCAGTAATGCAAATGTATGATAAAACTGATACTGAACACCGGTTTTAAATACCTCGAGCATTTCGGGTGAAATAACTTTCTTCAGTGCATGAGCGCCAAATGCTCCTAACATCACGGCTGTCATGCCGCTTATAGCAGCTGTCGTAAGAACTTTTTTCATGTGATTTATGCAGGTATTGTTTCTACCAATAGTTCATTTCCTACTTTATCGTAATAGGTACAAGTCATTTTATCTATACTGACAATCCATTTCTCAACTCCTGTTTGGGCACAATGTTCACAGAATGTCATATAATCAGTTTCGCCTTGTTGGTGTATTTTTAAATACTGCAGAAACTGGTTTTTATCCGATTTGTCAGCTATAATCAGTTCCTTGTATTGTGCTTCCGATTTTATTTGATAATCATTCTGTCCAAAATATTCTGTATGACTGTCAAAAACCCAGGTTTCGAAAGACACAACGCCCAGTTGTTTAATGTCCTGAATATATTTCGGAAAGTCAGCTCCCGATTTCACTTTTGAGTGAGCGTCCTCTATTAGTTTTATTGTAAACATGTTCTTTAATTATCAATTATCAACTGTCAACTAAATCTAGCTTTCCCGTTTTCCATGAAGCAACAACTTCACTGCATCCTGCATTGAACCGGCTTTCGTAACTGCACCCGAGTTGACAAAATATATTTCATCGGCACTTTCGATGGTGTTAAGGCGATGCGCAATGATGATGCGGGTGGTGCTGTCGGGCAGTTTACGCAAAATATCATCGAGTAATTGTTCAGTTACCGTGTCGATATTGGCAGTGGCTTCGTCCAGAATAAGCAATTCAGGGCGACGGATAACCGCACGGATAAAAGCAATGATTTGTTTCTGACCAAGGCTGATTCCTTCGCCTGTTCCTTTAATTTCGGCATGAAGTCCACCGTCAAAACGTTCCAGTAATCCGTCGAGCCTTACCTCTTTCAGTTCTTTCATCAACTCTTCGTCAGTCAAATCAATGAAACAGGCATTACCGTACAAAATATTATCGCGGATAGTTCCTGTAAACAAGAAAGGTTCCTGCAAAATAAATCCGATTTTGGCAGTGCGTGCGCTGGCATCCAACGAGCGAATATCCACACCATTCAGCAAGATTTCTCCGGCATTCGGGTCGTAGAGTCGCGACATAAGGGAAGCAGTTGTGGTTTTTCCACCACCGGTTGGTCCAACAAATGCATAAGTCTTTCCACGTTCAAGATCAAAACTGACATTGCTCAGAATTTCCTTTTCGGGTATATACGAAAAAGAAACATTGCGGAACGAAAGCAGATAAGGGCTTTCTTCTCTTTTTGTAAATGGAATAACGGTAAGGCTGCTTTCTTCGGCCATAATCTGCGAGATACGGTCCCAACCTGCCAATGCTACCTGAAAACTGGCCCACAAGGCGGCAATCTGACGTAATGGATTATAGAACTGTGCAATGTATGCCAGAAAACTGATTAGCAAACCAACGGAAAATTGCCCAACCGATATCAAATAAATACCAAATGAGAGTACTACCAATTGACCGATATTGGAAGAAAAACCATACACAGGCATAAAAACATTGTTGGCAATTCCAGCTTTTATGGCGCTGTTGTAGTTTTCGGTATTTACCTCGTCGAATTTTTTGCGGAAATAATCACGACGATTAAAAGCCACAATGACTTTGAAATTATTCAGACTTTCCTGAATTTCGGCGCTCAATCCACCGGTGCTTTTCATGCTCGAAGCGTTACGACCTTTTACCCAGGGCGATACTGTACGGGTGAAAATCCAGATAAACACAGCTGGTGCAAGAGCTGCCAGTGCCAGTTCGGTATTGATAGACAACAAAAATATCCCTGCACCAAGCATGGTGAATATGCTGCTCATAAACTGCACGAGCGACTGCGAAAAGAACTGATTAATCTTATCGGTATCGTTGTTGACACGCGAAATCAAATCACCGGCTTTATTGCGGTTGAAAAACTCGATGGGTAGTTCCTGCAACTTACTGAAAATATTGTTTCGCAGGTTGTACATCATGCGCTGTCCAACACGTCCCATCAGTTGAGCCTGTGTGTAACCACTCACAAGAGCCAGTAAAAACACACATAACAAAATGATGGAGTATTTAATCAGGCCTTCGTATTGGTGTGTCACCACAAATTTATCTACAGCATGCCCCATCAAATAGGGAGCAATCAGGTTGAGTCCCGAGTTTAATAAGATGAAAAAAATGGCAATAAACAGGTTTGTTCGTTCCTGTCCTACCAACGTCATCAATCGGGTGAGTATGACTTTGGTACTTACTTTTTCGTATGGCTGAAATGCGCCTGCGCCTCTATGGGCATGTGAATTATTATTGCTCATAGTGATTTGTGCTGCGTTGTGAATTAAAAATCTGTACGTATTCCGGACTTGTTTCCATAAGTTCGTCGTGTGTACCACTGGCCAGAATTTCACCTTCTTCCAGCAAAATAATCTGTCCGTAATGCTGTACCGAAGCTATTTTCTGCGTTACCGAAAGTAACGTGATTCCCGGATAGTTTTTCTCCACATTTTCCAGAATTTTTTGTTCCGTCTGACTGTCCACACGTGCTGTGAAGTCGTCCAACAAAAGAATTTTCGGATTCAGTGCCAAGGCCCGTGCCAGCATAATGCGTTGCTTTTGACCACCCGAGAGGCTTGTTCCGCGCTCGCTTACAATGGTTTCCAAACCCTGTGGCAAAGTATCAATAAAATCTTTCAACTCGGCTGTTTCAATAGCTTTTGCCATTAATTCGTCGGTTACCAGTTCGTTGAAAGCAATATTTTCACGCAGACTTATATTGAAAATGACACTATCCTGAAACACAAAGCCGATTTGGTGCTGAAAGGTTTCCTTGTTGTAGTCGTTTATATCTATGCCATCAAACTGTATCAATCCGCTTTGAGGTTTGATAAGGCTTGTAAGCAGGAATAATAATTGCGATTTTCCGGCAGCTGTTGGACCTATAATGGCCGTTTTACTTCCGGGTTGTATGGTAAATGAAACATCTTTTAAAACCGGTTTTTCGCCATAGCTTACATGGATGTTCTTCATTTCGATATTACCACTCAATGCAGTGTCAACAGTTCCGGTATCGCGTGTTTCGGGGGCATTCAGCACCTCGCTGATACGTCCGTATGCCACCGAAGCCTGTGCAATAAAGTTGCTAATGAACCCGATAACCATAATTGGGAAAATCAGAATAACCAGATACGAAGTAAACGCGGCAAAATCTCCCAGCGACATAGCTCCGGTTATAACAAAGTGCCCACCCAATGCCAGAATGGCGAGAGAAGCCATATTGCCTACAAAAACAACAATAGGAATAAGTGTGGCGAATAATTTCAGGATAGACAAACTCAGGTTTCGGGCTGTGGTATTAGCATCCATGAATTTGTTGTATTCCGTAATCTGAGCATTCAGTACCCGCACCAACGCTGCACCCATGATGCTTTCGTTGATAATTTTATTGAGTCGGTCAACAACTTCACGACTTTTTTTGAAGAGCATACCCAGTTTGCCGAACACAAGACCAAAAGCCCCGATAATGACAGGGATAATAACCAATACATTCAGTGCCAGTTTCCAGTTGATTGAGAGCAGTAAGGCGCTGGCACCAATAATGATAAATGCCGATGAAGCCAGAGATACAACCGCCATGGACACAAACATTTTGACAGAATCTACATCGCCGGTGAGGTTGGTAAGTAGTTTTGAAGGATTCGATTGCTGTATAAATGCATAACTCTGACGCGAAATCTTTTCGGTGAGTTTGGTGCGCAAATCGCGGGCAACGCGCTCAGAAGCATACGTCTGAAGGATGCCCTGCAGAAAAGTAAACAGCAGGATGATAAGTGATGCACCCAGAAATTCGAGCATCATTTTCTGAAAAGAGAATGCGCCTTTCGAGAAATCATCGATACTGTGTGAGATGATTTTGGGGATGACGAGATTGACTGCATTGCTAAACAATGCGAAGATAATCAATCCCGCAATCATGAATTTGTAGGGTTTTAATACCCCGAATATGCTTGGACCCTTTGGCCTTCCGCCTTGTTTTTGTTTTCTCGCCATTTACACTGTATGCATTTTAACCACTTAGAACCATTAGAACACAAAATTTTAATTTTTGGTTCAGTATATTGTCTTTTTGTTTAGCGTGGTTTAAGTATTTTTAAGTCTGCAAAGTTACACAAACCAACGCTATTCAATAAATCAAAAGCATTAAATTTAGTTGCTTTCGTGTGAAAGGTTGTGAAATAAAAAAGGTTGCCAGGAAGGCAACCTCTGTATAAATGCATTTTCAGCTATTCGAGTAACTTAGCAATATCAAACTTTTTCATTTGCATAAATGCATTGGTTACTTTGCCTGCACGTGCCGGGTCGGTCATTAGCGAAGGCAAAATGCTTGGAACAATCTGCCACGAAACACCGTATTTATCCTTCAACCAACCGCATTGACTTTCCTCGCCATCTTTTGTAAGATTGTCCCAATAATGGTCAATTTCTTCCTGCGTATCGCAAAATACCTGAAACGAAACAGCTTCTGTGAATTTAAATATCGGTCCGCCGTTTAAAGCCGTAAATGGTTGACCGTTAATCTGAAATACAACAGTCATAGCTGTACCTTCAGCTTGTCCGTGAAATTCAAAACCTTCTTTTCCGTACCGGCTTACTGCCGTTATGGCTGAGTTTTTGAAAATGGAAGTATAGAAGTTTGCTGCTTCTTCGGCCTGATTATCGAACCAAAGGCAAGGTGTTATCTGATTTTTCATATGCTTTATTTTTCTACATGTTTTTTCAGGTTGTCTAAAATAGCTTGCCAACCACCACGCTGAAGATCAACCGGATTTTGGTTTTCGGCTTCAAAGGTTTCAATTACTTCTGTGCTATTATTCTGTGAAATGAATTTTACTTCCATCGTTCTTCCGTCTCCTAAGGTTGAAGCTAATTTTTCGTGCAAAATTATCTCGTTATAAATCCCCCAAAAATCGAAACCGAAACTCCCATCCTTTGCTTCCATGTGCGAATTGAATTTACCACCAACGCGTAAATCATTCTCTGACTTTGTTGTGTGCCAATCTTCCGAAGCGGTGTTCCATTGTACAATATTCTCCGGAGTCGTAAAGCATTTCCATACTTTTTCTACCGGAGCCTCAATGGTTGTTTGTACAGTTATTTTTACTTTTTCTTCAGTTTGCATGGGATTTATTTTTCGGTGCAATTAAACATCCATTGAATGCCAAATTTGTCGGTACAAGTACCGTAGTAAGCTCCCCAGAACATATCCTGAAGTTCAGTGCTAACAACTCCACCGGCTGATAAGGCTTCAAAGAGTCGTTTTGTTTCTTCACGGGTGTCAGGTTCGAGATTGAAATGAATGCTATTTCCCTGAACGACTTCAAAGCCCATCGATTTGGGTGCATCGGTGCCCATTAATACATGTCCCCCTAAAATTGGCAGTTCGATGTGCATAATCAGGTTCTTGTCTTCTTCGGCTAATTGTGGATTGGGAAAGTCACCCATACGTGCTACTCCGCCACCACCAAATTCCCCACCAAAAACTGATTTGTAGAAATTGAAAACTTCCTCGGTATTGCGGGGAAAGTTTAAGTATGTGCTTGTTCGTGCCATAATGTTTTTGTTTTTAAAATAATATTTATAACAAAAGGAATTGTTTGATGTTCAATTCAAACAAATTTATTTTCAAAAATCACTTTCTTCCTGGCGCTTGACAAGCTCTTTCGTCGATAACATGCCGCATGCCGCAAAAATATCTTCACCTCTTGATGCGCGAATAGTCACCGTCATACCTTTGGCTTTGAGAAGGTTCTGAAAACTAACAATACTGTTTAAATCAGTCCCAAGAAGCGGAGTGTCGGGAATGGGGTGAAAACGAATCAGGTTGATGCGGCATTTAATACCATTAAGCAATTTTATAAGTTCTTTGGCATGACGCGGGGTGTCATTAACGCCTTTGAACATGATATATTCGAACGAGACACGGCGTTGTTTGCCTAAATCCCACTTTTTGATTTCACGAATAACTTCTGTAATGGGATACACACTTTGAATAGGCATTATCTCTTTACGCTCATCGTCGAAAGGCGAATGCAGACTCACAGCCAGGTGAGCCTGGCTATTTTCCAGAAAAGTAATCATGGCCGGAATGATACCAATGGTAGAAACCGTAATACGCTTCGGACTCCAGCCGTAACCCCACGTAGAGGTCATTATTTCAATACTGCTCAATACCGCCTCAACATTATCGAGTGGTTCGCCCATGCCCATGTAAACAATGTTGGTGAGTTTCTCAAACTCGGGAAGGGATTGAACCTGATTCACAATATCACCGGCCGATAAATTGCCCTGAAAGCCCTGTTTCCCGGTCATGCAGAACAAGCAACCCATTTTGCAACCAATCTGTGTGGAAACGCAAAGCGTAGCCCGATCGTCATCCGGAATATAGGCCGATTCAATGAATTTCTCCGACTGGGTAGGATAGAGGTATTTCTTTGTTCCGTCAGTGGATGTTTGTACTTTCGAAGGCACAATCCTGTCAATGATGTAGTCTTTTTCGAGTTTCTCACGTGCCTGTTTTGACAGATTTGTCATTTGAGCAATGGATCCTACATTTTTTTTATACATCCATTCTGCTATTTGAGTGGCTGTAAATGCAGGTAATCCCAGTGATAAAACGAGGGCTTTAAGTTGATCTAACGTAAGTCCGAAAAGATTTTTTTGTTGAATCATTGATAGTTACAAGTGAGTTATATATTTAAAAATAGGTTTCGGAGATAATGTTGTGAAACGGAACGTCCCTCGAAATCAGAATATCACGAACCTGAACAACCATATCGGCACTGCCACATAAGTAGTATTTAATGTCAAGTGGCAATTCATGTTGGTTTTTCAACCATTTTGTGAGTCGACCTTTGTAATTTATAGTTTCCTGTTGTTGTGAGCAGCAGCGAATATAACTGTATGTAAGTTCTTTTTGCAAATAGTCGGCAAAATAAAAGTTTTCATCTTTACGTCCTCCATGAATCAGCATTTTATGTACACCTAACCCCGAACGCGCCATCGATACGAAAGGAGCAATTCCTGTCCCTGCAGCAATCCACCATGCTTTTTCACCACCACAATTAAATGTGCCGAAAGGTTCGGATACATAAATTGTATCGCCCTTTTTCAATTTCGAAAGTTTAGGCGTAAGTTTTCCTTTTGGCTGTTCGTCGAAAAGAATTTCAACAAGTTCATCTTTCTCACCACTGGCAATGCTGTAAAGTCGGGGTTGTGCATCATCCGTTACATCAATTGCAACAACCTGCCCGGCAATAAACTGGAAGTCCCGTTTGAAACTTAATACATAAATGTTGGGTGCAATACACGCTACCGATTCTACCAGTTTTTTTTCTAATTTTCTTTTCTCCGCCATAATGATTTTGATTTAAGATGTTGATCCTGACAATTCGCAATTGTTTACCTAACAAATTTCTGATGACTATGTTTTGTAAAAGAAGAAAAATTCATAAATTTAACTCGTAGTAGTCGATAAAAAAAAGGATAAGTCTCCGTAGAAACTTATCCTTTTGATTATTGTAAATTTTAGTTGTGATTTACACACCAAGCGAAGCGCGTACAGCTTCCACTTTTTTGTTGGCGGCAGCATCGGCAGCATCATATTCCGAGCGACTCTTCATTTCGCCACGAACTTCAATGTAGAATTTAATCTTTGGTTCAGTTCCCGAAGGACGAACAGAAATCTTTGTTCCATCTTCGGTAAAGTATTGCAATACATTTGATGTGGTTGGGAAATCCAATACAGTTTGTTCTCCTGTTGCAACATTTGTATTTTTCAGCGTTTCATAATCTTTAATGAGGCTTACTTTTGAACCGGCAATTTCTTTAGGTGGGTTGTTGCGGAAATCTTTCATCATTTGAGCAATTTCCTCGGCACCCGATTTGCCTTTGCGCACTACCGAAATACCTTTTTCTTTTCCGTAACCGTATTCAAGGTAGATGTCCTGAAGTAATTCAAACAATGTTTTGCCATTGTCTTTTGCCCATGCAGCCACTTCGGCCATCAGTGTACACGACGAAACAGCATCTTTGTCGCGGGCAAATTCTTCCGGTAAGAAACCGTAGCTTTCTTCGCCACCACCAATATATTGTTTTTTGCCTTCGTTTTCACGAATTACAGCTGCAATCCATTTGAATCCAGTGTAACAGTCAAACATTTCAACGCCATTGCGTTCAGCAATTTGTTTGATAATTTCAGTTGTAACAATTGTTTTTACAATATACTCTTTGCCCGTTACTTTTCCAAGTTCATTCCAACGACGAATCAGGTAATAGATAAAAATCAAGGCTGTTTGGTTACCATTGACTAAAATCCATTCGCCTTTATCATTTTTTACCGCAATTCCCAATCGGTCGGCATCCGGATCCGAAGCCATTACAATGTCGGCATCAGTAGCAATTGCTTTTTTCACAGCCATATCCAGTGCTGCAGGTTCTTCAGGGTTTGGTGAAACAACGGTTGGGAAATCACCACTTGTTACATCTTGCTCCGGTACGTTTATGATGTTGGTAAAACCATAAGCTTTCAATGCTCTTGGGATTAGTTTTACACCGGTACCATGAATAGGTGTGTAAACAATTTTTAAATCGCTGTTACGTTTGATGGCATCGGGTGACAACGAAAGTGTTTTGATATTATCGATAAACGCTTTATCAATTTCTTCACCGATAATTTCAATCAATGCAGGATTTCCATTGAATTTAATATCATCAACATTGGTAATTTTCATTACCTCAGTAATTACGTTCTCGTCGTGTGGGGCAATCATTTGTGCACCATCATTCCAATAGGCTTTGTAACCGTTATATTCTTTTGGATTGTGCGAAGCTGTAAGAATAATACCGCTCTGGCAGCCCAAATGACGAATAGCGAATGAAGCTTCCGGAGTAGGGCGGAGGTCTTCGAATAAATATACCTTGATTCCGTTAGCCGAGAATATGTTAGCCGAAATCTCTGAAAAGAGGCGGCTGTTGTTACGGCAGTCGTGACCAATTACAACGCTTATCTGAGGAACGTCGGGGAACTGAGCTTTCAGGTAATTGCTTAATCCCTGTGTGGCAGCTCCAACGGTGTAAATGTTCATACGGTTAGTTCCTGCGCCCATGATACCACGCAAACCACCAGTACCAAATTCTAAATCGCGGTAGAACGATTCAATCAATTCTGTTTTATCGTCAGCATTCACCATTCGACGAATGTCAGCTTTTGTTTCTTCGTTGTAATTTCCATCAAGCCAGGTTTGTGCCTTGGCCATTACTTCTGTTAGTAATGCGTTGTTATCCATAACGTTTGTAGTTATTTGTTATACCTATTATTTTTGAGGGAGTAAAAATACTGATTTTTTTCGAAAGCAGAAAGTTTAGCAATACGTTTTTCGGGCTTTCATTAGGCTATAAAACAAACGGAGACTCTATTTTAGGGTCTCCGTTTGTTTTATCTGAAATCGATTCAAAATCTATTCTACAACATTTGGTTTCTCCAAACCATAACCTTTCTTTTTATCTTCAGCTTTCAGCAGATAGGCAAAACCAATTGCCAACACACCAAAACAGGCAAAAATCAACATCGGAATAGTATAATTATATTGAGTAAGATGTTGTTCTTTTCCATCAACGATTTTGGTGATAGTCCCGATAATACAATATTTATCAAGCACTGCGCCAATCAACAATGGAACCAACATTAATCCGATATTTTGTACCCAGAAAATCATAGCATATGCAGTTCCCAATTTGCTGTGAGGAATAATCTTGGCAACCGAAGGCCACATGGCCGACGGTACAAGCGAAAATGCAATACCAAGCAATACAACCAACCCGATAGCAATAGGGAAGCTATTGAGTGAAGGAATTGAGAATAGCAAATGCACAAATACCAATAATATAGAGCCCATAATCATGATGGTGGCAGCTTTTCCTTTTTTGTCGGATATTCCACCAAATAGTGGAGTTAATAATAACGCGCTGAAAGGCAATAAAGCCGGAATATAACCTGCAAAGGTGTCGGTTACCGAGAATTTCTGAACAATCAGGTTTGTTGCAAATTTGATAAAAGGGAATACTGCCGAATAAAACAACACACAAAGTATGGCAATATACCAGAATGCACGATTTAGTGCTATATCTCTCACATCCGTAAATTTGAATTCTTCCTCTGCAGCTACTCCGGCATCGCTTTCTTCTTTGTCCAATCGTTTGTCTAAAACAGTAAAGAAAATAAATACCAATAATCCGAGGCACAACAGCAATATCGAAACAAGAATCGGAGCACTTACATCTTTTGTCAGGTTGTACAAAGGTAGTGGTGTAAACATGGCTAATGCAGTCCCAATGCGGCCTGTCGACGTATTTAAGCCAATGGCGAGTGCCATTTCCTTGCCTTTAAACCAACGAACAACTGCTTTATTGGCAGCAATTCCAAACATTTCGCAACCAACACCAAAAATACCAAATCCTAATCCGGCAAAAAGAGCCGATCTGGGTGTAGAACCAAGTGCTTTCCACGACCCGATAACCAATTCAGTAGTGCCGGTAATATGTCCCGAAATAGCCCAATATTTAATTCCTGCACCTAAAATCATAATAAAAATAGCTAAAATTCCTGTAAACCGGGTGCCCAGTTTATCGAGTATCATGCCACTGAATACAAGCATCAACAAGAATACGTTGAACCAACCGTAACCACTCGTAAATAGACCGTAATCGGTTGCAGACCAGGATAAATTAGTTTGTAAGTTTTGCTGCAGCGGTGCCATTGCATCCGTCAGATAATACATACACATCATGGTAAATGAAACGAGAATTAGCACAAACCATCGTGCTGATTTGGACTCGCGCAGCGAAGAAGAAATTTTTTCTGTCATAAACTATTTAATTAATGTAAGTGTTTTCTTGGTAACAGAAATCTGAATTTTCCGGCATTTCCTTCGAAAATTAAAATTTCGCCCGCAAATCTACTCAAAAAAATCTTTTCTTTTATCAAAACTGCCAAAATTTCCGATAAAAATGCAATTATTGCGTTCGGTATTATTTTTGACTAATTCTGTTTCTAAATTATTAAATATTAATTATTCATTGCAGATTAATTTACTATATTTGTCCAATAAAAATAAGAGGAGAACCTATATATGACTGTAAACTATTCGGAACAATTACACAATGTGCTACTATACAGTTCGCAAGAGGCTGAGCGCTTGGGAAATAATTACGTGGGCCCTGAACACTTGCTGCTGGGAATTTTACGCAATGGTCAGGGAAAAGCTATCGATATCATGAACGTTTCGCATGTGAGTCTGTCGAAAATAAAACAAATTATCGAAAGCCAGATACGGACCGACCTGGAACCATCAGGTGCCGAAATTCCAAACCTGAAAAGTACCGAGCGCATCAAAAAGATTATGGAACTGGAAACCCGTTCCTTATCTGCCGAAACTGCCGATACCGAACATTTGTTGCTGGCTATTCTGAAAGAAAAGAATAACCTGGCTGGTGATATCTTGTCAGCAGAACATTTGACTTACGAACAGGCTAAATCGATTATCGAAGCACCAAAAGGAGCTCCTATGCAGGGATCAAGTTTTCAGGACGAAGACGATGATGATGACGATCCTCGCAGCAAAAAGAAATCGGGTGCGTCTGCGTCAGCGGGTGCCAAACAAAGTGATACACCCGCTCTCGATACTTTTGGAACGGATATTACCAAAGCAGCACTCGAAAATCGTCTTGACCCTATCGTTGGTCGTGTAAAAGAAATTGAACGTCTGGCTCAGATTCTGAGTCGCCGTAAGAAAAATAATCCGGTCCTGATTGGCGATCCGGGAGTTGGTAAATCGGCCATTGTCGAAGGTTTGGCATTGCGCATTATCCAACGCCGCGTATCGCGTGTGTTGTTCGACAAACGGGTTGTATCGCTTGATATGGCTTCCATCGTTGCCGGAACAAAATACCGTGGTCAGTTCGAAGAACGTATCAAAGCTATTCTGAACGAATTACAGAAAAATCCGGATGTGATTTTATTTATCGACGAAATACATACAATTGTTGGAGCTGGAGGTGCACCCGGTTCGCTGGATGCTGCCAATATGCTGAAGCCGGCTTTAGCGCGTGGCGAAATACAATGCGTGGGTGCAACAACACTCGACGAATACCGCCAGAGCATTGAAAAAGATGGAGCCCTCGAACGTCGTTTCCAAAAGGTAATGGTCGACCCGACTACTGCCGACGAGACTTTGCAGATTCTTGAAAACATTCAGGACCGTTACGAATATCACCACAATGTGCGCTATACACCCGAAGCTATCAAAGCTTGTGTGCGACTGACAGATCGTTACATCACCGACCGTTGTTTCCCCGATAAAGCTATTGATGCATTGGACGAAGCAGGTTCGCGCGTACATATTGGTACAGTTTCAGTTCCTGCAGAAATTGAAGAACTTGAAAAGAAAATAGAAGAGCTTCGCAAGGATAAACTGAAAGTGCTGTCCGATCAGAAATACGAACTGGCTGGCCCGATTCGCGATCAGGAAAAGCAAACCCAATACATGTTGGAAGATGCTATTAAACGGTGGGAAGAAGAAGCCCAGTTGCATCCCGAAACAGTGGATGAAGAACAGGTTGCTGAGGTTGTTGCCATGATGTCCGGAATTCCTGTTCAACGTATCGCACAGGCCGAAGGATTGAAACTCCGCCAGATGAAGGATGTGTTGCAAAATAAAGTGATTGGTCAGGACGAAGCTGTAAACAAAATTGTAAAAGCCATTCAGCGTAACCGTATCGGGCTGAAAGATCCAAATAAACCAATTGGTTCGTTTATTTTTATCGGACCTACAGGTGTTGGTAAAACGCACCTGGCCAAGATTCTGGCTGAATTCATGTTCGACAGTGCCGATGCGTTGATTCGGGTGGATATGAGCGAATACATGGAGAAATTCAGCGTTTCGCGTTTGATTGGAGCGCCTCCGGGATACGTTGGTTACGAAGAAGGCGGACAACTGACTGAAAAAGTACGTCGCAAACCTTATTCTATCATTTTGCTCGACGAAATTGAAAAAGCGCACCCCGATGTATTCAATATCCTGTTACAGGTAATGGACGAAGGACGCTTAACCGATAGTTTGGGCCGTCGTATCGACTTCAAAAATACGATTATCATCATGACTTCAAACGTGGGAACACGTCAGTTGAAGGATTTTGGTAAAGGTGTTGGGTTTAATACGCCTACCGAGACTGCCATGGATTCGGAATTTTCGCGTGGTGTGATTCAAAAAGCATTGAACCGCGCATTTGCACCGGAGTTCCTGAACCGTATCGACGATGTGATTATGTTCGATCAACTGAATAAAGACTCAATCAAATCGATTATCGATCTCGAATTGAAAGGCATCTTTGGCCGTGTCACTGCATTGGGCTATAACCTGGAGCTTACTTCTGAGGCGAAAGACTATATTGCCGACAAAGGTTACGATGTGCAGTTTGGCGCTCGTCCGTTGAAACGTGCTATTCAGAATTACCTCGAAGATAGCCTGGCCGACATTGTGTTGGGTGGCGAGTTGGAAGCAGGTGATACAATTTTGATGGATTTGGATGCCGAAACGAAAAAGATTGTTGGACGCATTGTAAAACCAACAACAGCTTTGGCGGATACTACAAACGCCGCATTGCCTGAGCAATCATAGTTTATTCTACATACTGAAAAGAGGATGTCTGAAAAGGCATCCTCTTTTTTTGTGTAATAATGTATTGTTTCATTTCCGCCCCTAAATTCCCTGAAGGGGACTAGAAGAATGGTATCCGAGATAATTCACAATAAAATGAAGTTATAGCAGAAAAATGTAATTCACACCCCTTTTAGGGGCTTGGGGCAGATTCTCATTCCTATTTCCCGGTCAGATATTCCGCTGTAGTCTTTACAGCGGCATAATAATACTCCAAAGCAGCCAGAAAACCATTCTGCACATCTTTAGCCCGTACGCTTTCTCCTTTTATTTCAAGGTCTTTGGTAGCACAGGCATCGCCAATCAGCGTGCAGGTATAGCCATAATCCTTTGCCGCCCGCACCGTTGCGTCTACGCACATATGAGTCATCATGCCGCAAACAACAAGGTCTTCAATCCCATTCGTTTTCAGATACTCCAACAAGTCAGTTTCCCGAAAACTATTCGGATAATGTTTCACAATAACCTTCTCGCTGGGGAGTGGTTTCACAGCCGCATGAATCTCAGCCCCTGCAGTATCGGGCAAAAAGAACGTTGCTGTTGGACGCGTAGCAATGTGCTGAATGTGAATAACTGGTAAGCCTTGCGCTCTTGCCCGGCCTAAAACCAACCCGGCATTTGCTGCGGCTTGCTCCGAACCAACAAGTGTCATGGTTCCCTGCTCAAAATAATCGTTCTGAATATCTATTAGTAGTAATGCTGTTTTCATAACTCAATGCTTTTAATTACCTCTGTCTGTTTTATTATAACCGAAATCCTATTGATACACCAAAGTATCCGAAATCATTTCTTATAGTCGGATAATACGTTCCTCCCATTTGAGATAAGTATTGAAGTTCCTCATCTGTTATAGTTCTGTTTAAAATCTGACTCATATCACTCAGAAACTTCTCTTTATTTAAAAAGTCAAACACACCAATAACCGGAGAATAATATACTTTAAAAATGAATCCTCCTGTCAATTTATCAAATCTATAGCCAATTGACGGAATAAAATACATTCCTTCAGATTCAAATGTAGTCCCGTTTTGTACGGTGAACAAAGTCATACCCTTTATATATGAAGCTCCCAATCCCAATTCTAAATGATGTTTTTTTGTTCCGGTAAGTAAATTTAAACCTATTGGGGCACTGATAACCTCTAATCCCTTTATTTTGCAATAACCGAATCCTCCACGCGCATTGACTTGATAATTATTTATTTTAGCAATCTTGTATTCTCCATTTAAACTATATAAACCGCTGTTACCACCAAAATCGAGGGTTATAGCAAGGTTTTTGGACATTTCTTGCGAAATGACATTAAAACTAATTGTAAAAAGAAATAGTAAAAATCCAATTTTTCGGTTCATATTTTTATGTTCTTTGTTTGATATTTATGCCTAACTTTCTTGTTATTTTCTTACATAGTCAAAGTCTCCATTTCGTTTAGTCTTGAACTAACCACCTTTTGTAACTTGGATTAAATATAGGTGTTACCTTCGTCTCCTTATACTTGAAATGAAAGTGGTATCATTAAATCATTAATCTCCACAAACGTATAAAAACAGAGATGATTGATAAAACACTTAAAAGCAGAGCAAAAAGATATAATAATCTATATTCCTTTTTTTTGATAGCTATGACTCCCAAAATAACGGAGATAATACCTAAAATAACGAAGTAATATTGATAGAAAAAAATTGTAATCTCCTTAATACCAAACAAAGCTCTTGTTTTACTGTCTGATAATAAAAACTGTTTAGCAATGTTCAGATTTACGACTACAATTGCAGCTAAGCAGGCTAAGCTTAGTATTATCGACAATATTGAAAACTTGTTTTTCGTCATTTATATTTCTTTTCGCTCAAAATGTTTCCGATTGGCACTGACATGAACCAACCACCTTGTGCAAAATAGGACTAATTGTTATTCCGTTTGGTGAACCCATTTATATTTGTCGTTTTCGAATGTTATAACCCCTCCATTAAATTCATCTTCTTCTACAAAAATGGATATATTTTTTAATTTAATAATGGTATCACCAATAATGTCTCCTGAGTTTTTGTTAAATAAAATTTCAAATGTTGTTGAATCTTTCAGTATTCCCCAATAATTAGCCCAATTAAAATCAGTAAAATTGAAAAATTCTTTACCGAAACATAAGTAGGTCTTTTTTAAAGATTTGCCATCTGTTATTATAATGCCTGATTTTTTTTTAATCTTTATAAATACAGCTTTATCTATTATCTTGTCACCATTAAAATCCTCTCGTAAAATCTCATTGAGAGTGTGAATTTTAAAGTTTTTATAATATGCACTTAAAGTCTTATTCCTCAAAATCATTAGATTTTCGATAGATTCATTTACAGAAGTCGAACTTGTTGGTGTTGAGTGTTGTTTAGTTCCGTTTTCTGTTTGCGAAGTTTTCTCTATCTTCGTCTGTCTGCAACTAAAAAGCAACACAATTGTCGATAAAATTAAAAGTTGTTTCTTCATATTAAAGTTATCAGTTTATTCTTCAAGCTTACAGTTAACACTAAAACATCCCCACCTTCGTATCCATATATCGCCATTGTCAGTTGTATTTTCTCAATCAAGTTCCAAAGATAAATACTATTTATTAATTAACCTAATTTATCTGGTAAATTCTGTACGCGATTATTTAAGTAGGGTCTATTCAATAAACTGTTACTGCAAGTTCCAAACTCGTTACTGTGATTATCAAACTTGTTACTGCGACTTTCAAACTTGTTACTGCGATGTTCAAACTCGTTACTGCGACTTTCAAACTCGTTACTGCGACTATCAAATTCGTTACTGCGAGTTCCAAATTCGTTACTGCGACTATCAAACTTGTTACTGCGACTATCAAACTTGTTACTGCAACTATCAAATTCGTTACTGCGGGTTCCAAACTTGTTACTGCGACTATCAAACTCGTTACTGCAAGTTCCAAATTCGTTACTGCGACTATCAAACTTGTTACTGCGAGTTCCAAATTCGTTACTGCGACATTCAAACTTGTTACTGCGACTATCAAACTCGTTACTGCGGGTTCCAAACTTGTCACTGCGATGTTCAAACTCGTTACTGCGGGTTCCAATTTAGTTACTCCGCAATTCTTTCAAACAAAAAAGGCTTCACAAACAGTATGTGAAGCCTTTCTTTTTGAATCGCTTAGCGCTGTTTAATATGCTCTCGCAAACACTACGCGTTGTGCCGAAGGTTTTCCGGTAACCATACATACGCCCGGCGTGGTATCGCCATTCAACGGAATACAGCGGATAGTGGCTTTGGTATCTTCCTTGATTTTTTCCTCGGTTTCGGGAGTTCCGTCCCAGTGGCACATCAGGAATCCGCCTTTTTCAATTTCCACTTTAAATTCGTCGTACGAATCTACGTTGCGGGTAACCGAAGCGCGGTAGTCGAATGCTTTCTGGTAAATATTGGCCTGAATATCTTTCAGCAATTGGTCGATATAGGTTTCAACGCCTTCTATCGATACAGTTTCTTTGCTTAAGGTGTCGCGGCGGGCAACTTCTACCGTTCCGTTTTCCAAATCGCGGGCACCCATTGCCAAACGCACTGGCACACCTTTCAATTCGTATTCGGCAAATTTCCAACCCGGTTTTTTGTTGTCGTTGTTATCAAATTTCACGCTAATGCCGAGAGCTTTTAGCTTGGCAGTGATAACAGCTACCTGCTCGCTGATGGCAGCCAGTTGTTCTTCGTTTTTATAGATAGGCACAATCACCACTTGGAAAGGAGCGAGGTTAGGAGGGAGCACCAACCCATTATCGTCGGAGTGAGTCATAATAAGCGCACCCATCAGTCGGGTAGAAACACCCCACGAAGTAGCCCAAACATGATCCAGTTTATTGTTTTTATCCAGGAATGTCACATCAAATGCTTTGGCAAAATTCTGACCGAGAAAGTGCGACGTTCCGGCCTGCAATGCTTTTCCGTCCTGCATCAATGCCTCGATACAGTAAGTGTCCAACGCACCGGCAAAACGCTCGTTAGCCGATTTTACACCTTTCAGTACCGGAACAGCCATAAAGCGTTCGGCAAAGTCGGCATAAACCTCTAACATTTTGCGGGCTTCTTCCACAGCTTCGGCTTCGGTAGCATGTGCTGTGTGACCTTCCTGCCACAAGAACTCAGCCGTACGAAGGAACAAGCGCGTGCGCATTTCCCACCGAACCACATTCGCCCATTGATTTACAAGAATTGGCAGATCGCGGTACGACTGTATCCAACCTTTATACGTATTCCAGATAATGGTTTCGGAAGTGGGGCGAACAATCAGTTCTTCTTCCAGTTTTGCGTCCGGGTCCACAATAAGTCCTTTGCCATTTGGGTCGGCCATCAGGCGGTGGTGTGTTACAACGGCACATTCTTTCGCAAAACCGTCAACGTGTTCGGCTTCTTTACTCAAAAACGATTTAGGAATAAACAACGGGAAGTATGCGTTTACATGGCCTGTTTCTTTGAACATACGATCCAGTTCGGCCTGTATTTTTTCCCAGATGGCGTATCCGTAAGGTTTAATAACCATACAACCACGTACCGCTGAGTTTTCGGCCAGGTCGGCTTTCATTACTAAGTCATTGTACCATTGTGAGTAGTTTTCGCTGCGCGAAGTCAATTCTTTTGCCATATATTCTATTTACGATTTTATATTTACGATGTACGATTGCAACATAACCGGTTAAGTAATTAACCAATCATTAAAAGGAGTGCAAAGATAATCATTTTTCAGGAAACTACTAAACATAATGGCAGAGTAGGGTTTGAATACAATCTTAGCATTTCGCTGTTACTTTACTCGCTCTGAAATCATATCCCTCAATCTGAAATCCACTGAACGCGTACTTCTGCTTATCCAAATGTTTTTCGATAAACGGCAGGTCGGGAGCATAGTGAAAACTACCGCCTGCTTTCAGTGAGGCCAGTATTTCCATGTACTTTTGGGCATATTCCCGAAAATTACCATCGGCACGTAAGTTATGATGCACAAAATGATTTGAAAATCCCAGATTGCTGATGATTGTTCCCCATTTCCCGGGTTCATAAGCATATTCCAACCAATCAGCTTTGGTATAATACGGATTCTCATTGTCAAAGCGATCAATGCCATAAGCTTCATAGCCGTTATCGCGTAGGTAATTCACAAGGTTCATTTCACGCCCGCAACCAATGTCCAGGATGGGATGTTGTAAGCTCTCTAAATCAATGTGAAGCAAAGCCAGTTGTAGGTCTGGTGCATATTCCGAACAAGCAACGGCTTGCACGGTCTCCTCGTTGTTGTCATACATTTTTCCTGCAAAAGCATTGGTTTGCACCAACCAGTTGCATAAGTTGGCATAATGTTGTTGGCTCAGGGCAATGAGAGTAGCTTGGTTGGCATTGTTGTCGAGTGCGCGGATATTCCGATTTAGCAATGCATAGATCGCTTTTAGCTCGTTGACGGATTCAGTGTTGAATGAGAAATACTGATTCACGCGGCAAAATTCCTGGAGGGCTTCGTCGGTCAAAAAATCAATCATTTGTTTCTCGGTTTCCGCATCCATATTTCGTATGGTTTCCACCAACGATTCTGTCACGTCTATCAATTGCAGCGTATTTACTTCTTCGCTTGCCAACAAATTTTTACCACTATTAAAAGCAATTTGTTCTTTGATATGTTGCTTGATATTTTCTTCATTCAGGTTAGGCATGGTTGTGGTTTATTTTGAACCGCTGTCAGAGTCTTCGACTACTGACAGGGTTATGGAGAATACGTTTTTTATTGTTGATAGGGTTATATGAAAACTAGACCTGTCAGCGGTCGAAGACCCTGACAGTGTCTCACGATGAAGAAAATGATTAGTGAACGACTTCTTTTATCCAGTTTACCATTGTTTCCAATGCCACGGGCGATACAGTTTGTTCAATTTCTCCATACTCGGTTGGTAATCCGGTTTTGCATTCCTGGAACAGGTGATTCAATCCGGGCAATTCTTTGATAGTGCCTTTCTTGTTACCGCCTTTTTTCAATGCTTTCTCAATGGCTGGAAGATTTACGTTTGCAGGAACCTGCAAATCTTTGTCACCATTGATAGCCAATACGGGGCATGTAACTTTTTCGAGGATAGGAGCGGGGTTATAGCGGATAAAGTTCAGCATCCAGGGCGACATAAGTTGCGAAAGTTGCAATTCAATAACGTCATTCACTGTCTTTCCTTCCGGCATTTTCATATCAGGATGTTTCTTAGCTTCATCCAGTAAATAATTGCTGATTTTTGCTTTCAGAGTATCGGGGTTTTGATATTGATCCACTAATTTATAAATATGGGTGTTCAGTTCAGCGGCAGTTTTCAAATCATCGTCTTTCATACCTGATGCACGTCCAATCAAATCCTGTTGACGAAGCAACAGTTCGCTTCCCGGAATTGCAGTACCGGCCATAAGCACAATGTAACTAACGCTTTTATTTTTCGAAGCAACTATCGGAGCAATAATACCACCTTCGCTGTGACCAATCAGTCCTATCTTCTTTGAGTCGATGTCTTTGCGGGTTTTCAGGTAATTGACAGCTGCATCCACATCGGTGGCAAAATCATTAGTAGTTGCTTTTGCAAAGTTCCCTTTTGATTCGTAGCAACCACGGTCGTCGTAACGCAATACGCCAATCCCGTTGCGGGTAAGGTAGTCGGCAATAACCAAAAACGGTTTATGACCCATCAATTCCTCGTCGCGGTTTTGAGGTCCGCTACCGGTTATCATCACCACTACCGGGAATTTACCTTCTTTCTTCGGCAGAGTCAATGTTCCGGCCAGTTTAATGCTGTCTTTTACATTCATGAATGTAACTTCTTCCGAGTAATATGGGTAAGGCTTTACAGGATTTTGCGGACGTTTTGCTTCCACTTTTTCAATTGCTTTTCGTGTCAGAACCAATGGAAATGACTGTCCACCCTGATTGAATGTTCCTGTAACGGTTTCCTTGTTATCAAATGTTCCGCTGTAATTAATATTCGCGGCAGCCATTTCTACTGTCAATATCTGATTTCCGTAGGTGACTTTACTCATAGGAATACCTTTAGCTCCCTGATCGGGACTGTCCATAGTAGCCGAATAAACTGCATCTGTTTTGGTGATGTGAAACACCAAACGCAATTGCATACCACCAACTTTAAGTGCTCCATTCCAGTCACCTGTAATGTCCTGACTGAAACCAAATGCTGAAATTGTCAGCAACAGACTAATGAATAAATTTCGTTTCATTTTGATGCATGATTTTTAAGATATTATAAATAAGAATAAATGTATGGAATGATAGCAATTATTGCAGTGATGACCCCAAATGAAATACCAAGTATCGAGCTGTTGGTTGCCAGCCAGGAGATAATGATGATAATTAACCCACCAATCATCCACAATCTTCCGGCAAGTCTGTGTGTTTTCTTCCAGGTATCTTCACTCTCAAGTGTCCAGGGCGTACGAAATCCTATAAAATAATTTGGCTTTAATGCCTGCATATAATTTCCGAGCACTGCATATAAACCACCCACTAAACCTATCAATAGAAATGAATTTACTTTGCCGGCATTGCCTGCATATAATATGTAAAGCGATATTAACGACATGAAAACTCCCATCAATAAACGCATGGAATAATACTTTTCACCCATTTGTTCAATTTTCTTTTTAGGATCGAACCGTGGAATAAACAGCATTAGAATATATGTGCCGAGTCCTAATCCTAATATCAACCAGATTAAATCGGGTTTGGCTGTCCAACCATTCACATTTCCTTCAAAATCGAAGTGGGAGGGAACCTGAGCCGGTAAAGTCTTCCATACTGTTGCCAGGTATGCTAATGGCATTATAATTAAAACCCACAAAATGATTTCTTTCAAATACTTGTTCATAAATTTATTTTTTGAGTGTTAGAATATACTGAAGCAGATCATCAATAATGGTTGTATTGATGGAATAAAGTACAAATTGTCCCTGTTTAACCGTAGTTACAAGGCCTGCCCGTTTCAATTTGTCGAGGTGATGCGAAATGCTTGGAGCAGTCATGTCGAACTTAGCAGCAATGTCGCCAGCCATCATGTCCTGTTTCTGAAGCATTTTGAGAATTTCCCGTCGTGCAGGATCGTTTAATGCTTTGAATACATCGTTCATTGTATTGGATACTTTCAATTATATATTTGTATTATTAGACAAATATCTAAATACTTTTTCAAACAACAAAATAATCAGAAAATATTTAACGATAAAAAGGGGGGAAGTTGTTGATGTTTGTAACTAATTAGCTCAACTTATTATTGTTGCCACAATCTTTCTGCTTTTTCCACGCAGACGGAATTCACAGAGGTAAATGCCCTGCCAGGTACCTAAATTTAGTCTTCCGTTCGTAATAGGAATACTTAAACTTACACCCACAATGCTTGATTTGGCATGTGCCGGCATATCGTCGTCACCTTCGAGTGTATGTACATAATAGGGTTCGCGCTCAGCAATCAGGTTATCAAATATTTTGCTCAAATCAGTCTGAACATCGGGGTCGGCATTCTCATTGATGCTCAAAGCTGCCGATGTGTGCTTCATGAATAGGTTCAATAGTCCGGCTTCGGGTAATTTGGGTAGGTTGCTGATTACTTCGTCGGTAATTATATGAAAACCACGTGATCTTGGTCGAAGTGTAAACTCAGTTTGAATAGCCATATGATTGAGAATTTTGATAGTTTTTATGTTGAATTTCTATGTACCCGATACAGAATTTCTGCTTTGTAAGATATATATGGTGTAATTGATTTAGATCTTACTCATAATCAGTTGTCGTATTTAAATAACTAATTGCAAATCTACAACTATATTTTTGTTTTAATAGTTGCTGTAGATTTGTTTTTTTGATAAATTAATTGTGGTTCTTGACTAAACCAGATAGACTACAACCAAAAACTCTTTTATTGAATCTTTAATTTTACATTAAATAGAAATAGAGAATGCCTTTTGGAGACATCCTCTATTATTTTGAATTGAATCTTATTAGTTGAACTGGATTGTAACTTACCTTCCTCTTATTATTCTGAAAAGTATAGATATCACTGCTAATATAAGTAGAATATGAATGATTCCACCTAAGCTGTATGCGAAAAAACCGATGGCCCAACAAATGATAAGTATTAGGGCAATTAAATAAAGGAGAGAGCTCATATTGATTGTTTTTAAAGTTGATATTGATTTGTTATTGGATTTTTTTCCATTTTATTAATTGGAATAGCTAAGTAGAAACTGACAACACCGTTGTTTGTATCGGGAATTTTGTAGGTTGTACCTAAAAATGTTTGAGTCCGTCCCACTTTCACAAAGCCGTACGTGTATTGCAAACCTACCGTAACTGTTCTGACTTCTATGCCGGCTCCCAGTATCAGACCTGCATCTATCCAGTTAAACTTGTTGATATCGATATTTTGTTCAAAATTGAATAGCGTGACATTAGCACCATTCATTACTTTAGCACCCACCAGGCACGATACATAAGGACCGAAATGCAGACTCAGATGTTGGGAGAGTTTGATTGCTCCAAGCACTGGTAGTTCCAGGTAAGTCAATTGAAAATTAGCAGTTCCTGTCAACAATGCATTGTTGTATCGAATACTTGCACCTTTTGTTGAAACATAGAATTCGGGTTGTATGGCCAATCTGTTGGTCACATTCAATTTAGCATAAACACCGGCATTCAGACCATAATTTAAATCGGATACTGAAGCATCAGTAGTATAGAGGTCTGATAAATTCAATCCGCCTTTTACACCCAGTTCAATACCTTCTGCTTCCTGAGCTTTACAAGGTACAATTGCAGCGAGTATGAGTATAACTAATCCTATGATTTTCGATATTTTCATGTTCGTTTAATGCCTGATTATTTACGTATAATGATTGGGGTAAAGATAGCTGTAATACAATCACTCAGTTTACACAATTCAGGCTAAGAGTTACAATATTCACATGTTTGCAAACAAAAAAAGCAGTCACACGGACTGCCTTTTTTACAAACGAATGTTTACTTTCTGCTCTCTTTAGCAATACTTTTCAGCTTGTCTCCAAGATCGTCAAGGTCGCGATTGAAATCACGTTTGAACTTTTCCCAGTCGCTGTGAGTCTGTTCGTAATCGCTCATGCGCTTTTTGAGATTGGAGTTTCTGAACTCCAATGAATCAATTCTCTTTGCGTACATCTGATCATGTGTAGTTCCGGGTTTATTCATCTTTAGCTTCAATTCAGCAATGCTGACTTCGTTGTTCTTGATTTTGAGATCCGACTCCAACCTGAATGTTTTTAATTGATCCTCGGTTGCAGCTTTTTCGGCTACAACATCAGCATTTGCCTGTACCTTATTCAGATTGTCGGTAGCAATTACAACCTGTGCGTCGGCAGCTTGCTTTTTTTGTTCGGATGACATACATCCGGCAAGTAAAACAGTACTAAAGAGAATAGCTATTGTAAACGATAAATTTTTCATATATAGTTGTTTTATGTAGTTTATAAACCCGATATGATTTTGTGAAGCTCTTCTTTGGTTTTACCAAGTTTAGTTTGTAATCGTCCAAACATTTCTTCTTTTTTACCTTCCGAGAACAATAAATCGTTATCGGTAAGTGTGGCAAACTTTTGTTTCAGTTTGCCTTTTTGTTGTTCCCAGTCGCCCTTAAGCTGCGTAGTGTTCATAATTTTATATTTTAATGTGAATGAATTTCCACTTCACAAAGGTGCGATGTTTCTCAGGGGTTTGCGTTACACAATTTCACCCGAGAGTTACATCATTCACACATTGTTCGGATTAGTTTATTAGTAGTTATACAAGTTATTCTAATTGTATGATTGAATTTCAGTAGTGCAATTAAAAAAGAATAGAACGCTGATAAACACAGATTAAGCGGATTTTCGCATATAAATTTTAGTTGACGGATTAATCTCCGGATTTTATCAGCGATAAATCGGTGACGGATTTCAAATCTAAATCAATATCATCTCGACAAAGACGAGACAAAATCTGTTTTTCAAATCGGCTAAACCAACGTTTATCCGCGTTCTATTCAAGCAAAATCAGCAAACAACTAATCTCTATTGGTTTGAAATTAATTTACCTGATTGAATAAATTTATTGTTATCCATTACTTTGTAGAAATAGATTCCGGAATGAAGTTCTTTTGTATCAAGCGAAGTTACATGTTGGGTCAAAACAGTATTAATCACTTCTTTTCCCAGGGCATTATAAATCTTCAGGTTGTAATTCATCACTTTGTTGACATCGTTTATTGTAATCGTAGTATTAACTCCAATTGGATTGGGGGCAATTGTAATGGCGCTATTCAAAGTCAGTACATCGTTTAACCCAGTTTTGGTACAACCAGCAGGCATAATGGCTGTTATAGCAGTTGTATTTAGTGCTCCATTGGTAGTAAGAGCGCGTCCGTCAAGCATAACGCCTGTATTTATTGCTCCCAGAGCACCATTATTGCTTATGAGTGTTCCTCTGAAAGTTGAATAGTTGTTGATGTTTACAGCACCTTCTACTTTCCAGAAAACGTTTTTAGACTGTGTTCCATTCATCAGAACCACATTGGCATAGGTACTTGTACTGAGTGCTCCGTTTATCTGAATAATAAACACAGCATTGGCATTGCCTTCGGCATTCAGAAATACAGTATCTGTTAGTTGCGCGGCAGCATTCATCAGGTATGTGTGAGGTGTAAGTACCAAACCACGACCAAATTGTGCAGGATAAAGCAGTTCAATATCGTGTGGTAATACATTCAGATAATTATAGACATTCAGCAAATCGGCAGCTGCCTGTGCAGTCGAAAGGTCGGGTATAGGGTGAATAGCACCGTTTGTCAATAAAGCATCGAAACCGGTAGTTAAGCCTACATTAGTGCCCACATCGCCTTTAAGAGTTGTAATGCCTGAGTTTGTAACTGCTCCGTTTGTAGAGAACAATACATAACAAGCAGTAGTAGCCAGGTCGGGTGCTTTAGGACCTAAATGAACAGCACTTCCACAACCAACAGGCGTATAAGCCAATACACCATCAATAGTAATTGCTCCGGCAGTAGAAAGCGCTCTACCTTCGAGTTTAGAACCGGTGCTTATAATAAGTGCCGCATTGTTGGCAATAATAGTTCCTTTCATTGAAGTAGTAGAAGCCATGCTTACCAAACCTTCCACTTTCCAAAACACATTACAAGCCAAAGCACCGTTTATGAGTGTGACTTTGGAAGCTGCTCCTGTTGAAAGCGATCCGGCAATCTGGAATATAAATTGTGCATTCGGGTCGTTCTTGGCATCAAGAGTAAGTTCATTGCTTAGGGTTGCTGCTCCATCTACCGAGTATACACCCGCAAACAGTGTAACACCATTGCCCATTAAGGGAGCAATAAAATCGGTTGGGATAGCACTCTTTAATTGATTATAGGCAATGAGCAAGTCGGCAGCACATTGTGCGCTTGTTCCATCATTGTCATGCATTACACCATTTACATTGCCAAAGGCAGTACTTGAACCATTATTTGTTCCTACGTTTCCGGTAATCTGCGAAATGCCGGTATTACTTACTGCACCATTGGTTGAGAACAGCACAAAATTAGCTGCGGTACCCAGGTTGATTGTTTGTCCGAAACTTACATTCGGTATTAATAACAGAAATGCTGCTGTTAATCTAATAAGTAGTTTTGTTTTCATGTTTGTTTTTTTGTGCTATTGATGAATCTCAACAGCGAAACAAAGGTAGTTGAGTGCAACTCCCGGAGAGTTACACAACTTTAGGTATAAGTTACATGATTCACATGTATTCAATTCATAATTTATAATTCATAATTCACAATGAATAGTGGAGAGTTTCAAATTATGCATTGTGCATTATGAATTATAAATTAATTTCCCCTTGCTGTGAATTATGTAACTCATTTTCAGAATTGTGTAATAATTCACGATAACGAACCCACTACTTTTACATCGATCAATTACACAACTAATTTAAAACATTTGAAAATGAAAAAAACAATTTTTCTTGCACTGTTAGCGATATTCTCGTTGAGTGCATTACCAGCATTTGCAACTGCAGGTACGACAAAACCAACTGAAACTTCTACCGAGCCTAACAGCAAACTAACAGAAGAAGAAATAAGCACTTACCGTGCACGTGTTGAAGAAATTCGCGATATGGATAAATCGGAAATGACAGTGAGTGAAAAAACTGAATTGAAAAACGAAGTAAAAGACATTAAAGCAACTATGCACAAAGATGGTGTATACCTTTATGTAGGCGGAAGCACTATCCTGATCATCATTCTTTTGTTGATTATCCTTTAATAGTATATCCGGAAAACCTTTCATGATTTATCATCCTCAGGATTCATAGTTCGTTTATTGAATGACACAGATACTATTAGTCAGCAATTGCAACTAACACAAATATAGTCTGAAGCTTTCCGGTAATGTAGAGTTCTGTAGGTATTACAGAACTCTATTTTAGTAAATGATTATCCTCAATGTGTCATATTTAATCTATTTAACTACTGACTGGGTCTTTCGACCGCAGTCAGAGTTATCTTATCCCTGTCAGCAGTCGGTACGATTCTGACAGTGGATGAAATACCAGAACAATTAGGACGCTATGCGGATAATTATTTTCATAAATAACCAGATATGAATAAATTACCCCAAGTCTGCCAACTGGCGGATTAGGATATTTGAAATAATATCCTTCGGGCTTTCAATAAAAGAATCAAATGAATATCTGTTTGAATAAAACTTTCAATATCAAGATGACAGGGCTACGCCCCTGAATATCCATTTTGCAATCATAGTTCTACAAAGATATCACAGCTACGCTGCTTAATCAATATATTAAAGGGGCTTTAGCCCTGCAATCTTTGTAAAATACAGTTTGAAGGAAAGTCCAAAGGAGCGTAGCTCTGTCATCTAAGTAGTTACAAACTGATAAAATACCCTTCAAAAGATTGATTTTTCATTTAAATATCTTCACAGTATTCATGATAAAATCAGTAATCAAATCAATATTAGCATATAACTGCCTACCCGTGAAACATTCCAGACCATATATCATTCTCATTACACGCATCCGGTTGATATTACTGTGTATTGCATTAGGTGTCATGTCCTCACAGGCTTACGCCGTGGAGTATTTTCAACAAACAGTGAATTACAACATAAGGGTTACTCTGCACGATAAAACACATGAGCTGAGTGCTTACGAGGAAGTAGAATATATCAACAATTCGCCCGACACACTCCGGCAGTTATACTTTCATCTGTGGCCCAATGCCTATTCCAACAATAAAACCGATTTGGCCAAACAACTATTCACTACGCGGGGAAAAGAGCGTTTGTTCAACGACCCTGCCCTGAGAGGGTATATCGATTCGTTGAACTTTGAGGTTGATAATGTGGCAGTGCGGTGGAACTTACTTCCGGGCCAGCCCGACATTTGTTTGATACTGCTGAATAAACCCCTGGTTCAGGGCGACCACATCATCATATCAACTCCCTTTCACGTAAAGATTCCAAAAGGAGTTACTTCCCGACTTGGGCATATCGGCGAATCGTATCAGGTATCGCAATGGTACCCCAAGCCCGCTGTGTACGACCAAACCGGTTGGCACCCGATGCCTTACCTCGATCAGGGGGAGTTTTATTCGGAGTTTGGAAGCTTCGACGTACACATTACCCTGCCCCAAAACTACATAGTGGGTGCCAGTGGTGACCTCCAAAACACCCGGGAAACCGCCATGCTCGATAGCCTGGCTGCCGATACTACCTGGATAAAAGCAGCCCGACTGGGGAGAACCAATTTTCCACCATCAGCATTGCAAACCAAGACGCTGGATTACCGGGGCAACAACCTGCACGATTTTGCCTGGTTTGCCGACAAACGGTTTCATGTGTTGAAGAGTAAAGTTACGCTACCCGGCTCGGGAAAGGAAGTAACAACCCGGCTTATGTTTACCAATCAGCAATCGGGTTTGTGGAGAAATGCCATTCCGTATATCGACAATGCCATTCTTGACTTCTCGGCCTGGATTGGCGATTATCCCTACAACAGTTTCACCGCTGTGCAAAGTGCGCTCAATGCCGGTTTGGGAATGGAATATCCCGGCATTACGGTAATTGGACTCACAAAAGATGCTTATTCGCTCGACAAAGTGATAGCGCACGAAGCCTGTCACAATTGGTTTTACGGTGCATTGGGTTCCAACGAGCGCCGGTTTCCGTATATGGACGAAGGTATGACAACGGCTTACGAAGTGCGCTACCTCACCAAACGGTACCCCGGCAGAAAATTATGGCAGAACTACCTCAAAAAGGAATCGCAGGCAAAGTTCCTTCAGATAGACCAATTGCCTGAGCAACGCACAATGGAGCTTGAATGGCTTATGGCTGCCCGTAGCAATAACGAACAACCAATAAACCTGAGTTCGACCGATTACGATGCTAATGGGTACAACCTTTTTCCATACAGCAAAGCAGCCATTAGTTTTAATTACCTGAGAGCCTATTTGGGCGATTCCACTTTCGATGCAATCATAAAGGATTATTACAGGGAGTGGAAGTTTAAACACCCGCAACCCGACAACCTGCGTAACAAGTTTGAACTGCACGCCCAACAAGATATGAACTGGTTTTTCGACGATCTGATAGGCACTACAAAGCAGATAGACTATAAAATCATTCGGTACGAAAACAAGCAATTACTTATACGGAATGTGGGTGAACTCAATGCGCCATTCCAACTGGGTGCTTTGAGTGGCGACACCGTGTGTGCCCGAAAGTGGATTAACGGCTTCGCGGGCGAACAGTGGATCAACACACCGCCTCAGCATTATACCGAATTCAGGATAGATCCCGATCACGTGATGCCCTTAGTCGACCGCCAAAACAATCACATTCGCACTAGTGGTATTTTTCCCAAGGCCAGTGCCCTGCAACCACAGCTGTTGCTTAGTATCGAAGATCCGGAGAAACATGCGCTGATGTATATGCCTGTGGCAAACTGGAATCAGGAAACAGGAATTATGGTGGGGGTTGCGCTTAGTAACGGCATTGTTATACCAAAACCGCTGGAATATTTCCTTATGCCTTTCTACACCTTTAGTAACTCAACCATAGTAGGCTACGGACGCATTGGATATAATATTACGCCAAACAATAAGACTATACGGTTGGCAAAAATCACCCTGGAGGGTCTGCAATTTGGCGCACCGGGCGGTCAGCTCTATCGTAAACTGAGTGCCGGACTGAATATTCATTTCAGGCCTGTGACTGTAACAAACCCCATACGCCAACGGGCATACGTCCGATATCTGCTTGCATCCGACCTATCTGAAATAGAAAACGGACTGAATGCCCGAATGAACCCCTACATTCAGTTGGGGTATACAGTGGAAAAAACAAGTTTGGTGAACCCATACAACATGTTGCTGTCATTCGAGTCGGGTAAAACCTATCAGAAAGCTGCCATTGATTGCAACTACAAGCTAAGCTATACAGGCAGAGCCAACGGACTGGAAGTGCGCCTGTTTGCCGGAGCGGTACTAAGCAATACGGCTTCGAACGCTGTGTACAATCTGGCACCGGCAGGGCGAAGCGGGCGGGAGTTATACCTCTACGACGGCACTTTCCCCGACAGGTTTGGAGTGTACCCCACAACCGTTTTCTCGCGCCAAATGACGGTTTCGGAAGGTGGGTTGGTATCACCTGTAAACGGGATGCTTGGCTACAGCAAGTGGTTGGTATCGCTGTCGTTGTCGAGCAATTTGCCCGGAAAAGCCGGCAGGGTAGGGGTAAAGCCTTTCGTAAACCTGCTGTTGAACGATCATGGTACGGGGGCAGGCAATAACTCACCGTTCTTTGCCGAAGCCGGACTCAAAGTTGGTATCTGGAATTTCGCCGAGATTTATCTGCCGCTACTTGTAACAAACAACGTACTGGCTTGCACCGGATCAATCAAAAACAGGATACGTATTGTGTTCAATATAGACTTTACAAATCCCGGAAAAATAAGCATGGGAATATAGGACGGACTCTTAACTAAAGTATAAGAATAGAACGCAGATTTTCGCTGGTAAAGCGGATTTATAACGGATTTAAATTATCTCCCTTTGGTCGCTAATTGCTGATTCCGATAAATCGGAATTGCAGATCAACGCAGTTAATCATTTGCAACGAATTATAGTCTTATCAGTCATGCTTGCATGACTTTAATCTGTATTTGAATCAGTATAATTATTATCCGTAAACATCAGCAAAATCAGTGTTTATCAGCGTTCCATTCTATGCAACTAACTATTCAACTAACTAATAACTAAACAGCATGTTATCAAAAATATTCTTTATTGCAGCATTAATTCTGATAGTCAGTTGGATGCTATTGTTCTTTATCTTCGATCGGTTTCCGTACATACACATCATTGCCATACTGGGAATCATTCTTTTTATTGCAAGCTACACCACCAACAATGCAGAGGAATAGGCATTCTCCGGGCTTAATGTCTCCGTTTTGAGCTGTTTCATAGTCCGTACAAGCATGTTGAATGATGCTGATAGCCTGTGTGGTTGTACCCGACAGCTTATTGAACCTGTGCGGAAATACTATTGCACCCCTGCATTTATACTATTCGACCTGAACGTACAGGGTGTCGGACTGCGGCATACTGTCTGATTGACTAGCACGTACTGTCTGATTGACCTATGCATACTGCCTGATTGACCTCACATGACCTACCCATTGACAATACCGTACAGCACCACTTACCGCAAAGTTATATATAAGCACAGTAACGAACCAACGTAGCACGGTAGCGTACAGTATATACAACAGTATCGTAACATACATAGCACACCTCCATACATACTATAGCGTACCACCGTACAAGATATAGCGTTTCGGCGTACAAGATATAGCATGCCAGCGTACAAGACAACCAACGATAGCGTATAAGACAGAATACACAGCCGTATAAGTCATAATGCATTGCCGTACAACGCGCTAAGCAGTAGCGTATAACATGAAAAAGTGTCTGATTTTGGGTCATTTTAACCCTGATATGGACTATTTTAATTTAGAAATATTCTAAATTAACGAATAATATACATTTTATATCTTAATGATTAACGGCTAGTTAAATATAACAATTAGGCCTGAATGGCTGTAATTTTTATTACAGGAAAAAATATTATTTGCACAATTTAATAAACATATTTATATTTGTTCCGTTAATTTTAAGACGAAAAACGAATTATTAGCTTACACAACATAACAAAGAATATTCACCAGTATTAATTTAAAAATAAAAAAGCATGAACGGCAAACAACAATCGAAGCTAAAGATGTATTTGACGGTTCGGATTTTTCTATTGGCAAATCCGGAAATTACAGCCAAGCTTCCCAATTTTCCTGAATTTATGGCGGCACTCGATGCTGCTATTCTTCAGATTCAGAACAACAGCCAGGAACAGTCAATCGACTCTACGGGCGTAGCTGAAAGCAAACAAGAGTACAGAGAATTGCTTATTCAGGCTACTATAGATGCTTCGGGCAAAATACAGGCGTATGCAAAGTACATACGCGACAGTGTATTACTGGCCGAAACAAAATTTACGAAAACAGACCTCCGGCATTTGTCGGCATTAGATTTGGTAGATGCTGCCAGTGGTTTAAAGGGTCGCATTGATGCCAATCTATCCAATCTGGCTCTTTACGGACTTACAGCCGAAAGCCAAATTAAATTTGGAGCTACTATCGAAGATTACAAAATTGCGATTCCCCTTCCACGGCAGAGCCAATTGTGGGGCAGAGAAAAAATATTGCTCGGATCGCTCGGATTTGAAATGGCCGACGAAGCCATTGACAATATCGACTCGGTGGTAGAAATAGTACGGCTCACCGAACCCATTTTTTATACAGGCTACAAAAACGCACGCCGGATAATACCGCAGGGTATCACCTCTATACAGGTGCAGGGCAATGTGATGGAAGCTGTTAACGGAAAGCCAATACCTTATGCTCTGCTTACATTCCGACTTACCGGACAAGCCGAAGCTGTAATGGCAAAGGAAACAGCAGCCAAAGGGGGCTTCCAGATTAAATCGCTGGCCGAAGGCATTTACGATATCTCGGTAAGCAAAGTGGGTTTCAAAACACAGGTAGTTACACTCACTGTGCGCTGGGACGAACTGTGCAATGTAGATATAGCCCTCGAAAAGATATAAACAATCTGTTCGCTATCACTACACACGCTCTCACCCATAATTCCTCCAATAACAACAGCTTATTGGAGGAATTTATGCAAATACCCACCATTTAATTAGGTTAATTAAAAAAGAGTATTTATCTTTGGAGAGGAAATAAACGAAACTATCAAAGCAACAATCAGAATTGCCCGGTTAAAATCCTGTAAGAGCACCTTTGTTAAATATATATTGAAATTACAAGAGGCTTGTTGACAGATAATTAATTGTAAAATAACCACAAGCTAAAGTTTATATAAGGTTACCAAGGTAACGATATAAATTGTTAGGCGGCAGCTTAAAAAAAAGAAAAATAAGACGAATACAATATGGGATTTGGGTTTAATTTATTTTTTGTCTTTCTACTTATTCCTCTGACTGGAATACTATTGTTGACTTGGTTGTTGACAAGAAAGAAGATATTTGGAAAGTTTATTGGCTTTATATGGCTTGGAATTATTGGACTAATGTTTTTAGCATTAATAGTTCATTGGTTGACAGACAAAAAAGAACTTAAGAAAAAAGACTACTATGGTTATTATATTATAGACAGAGAATTTTTTCGGGGCAGACAAGCAGATTGGCAATACAACAGTTTTAGATTTGAAATAAAGGAAAACGACTCAATTTACTTTTACAAGACAGACAAAGAAAATTTTTTTAAGACATATAAAGGAACAATTTCCACGACAGGATATTCTTCCGAAAGACTAATAATAGATTTTGAACAACCAGTGCACCATATTTTGACAACTAATCCGACAACTTATAGACGTGTTTGGAGTTTTTATTTAGTTTTTAATTCACCGAAATTCAACAATGTATATTTCAAAAAGGGGAAATGGAAACCAATTGACAACTAGAATGAGAAAAAAGCCGACCGCCTAACACACGCTTTTAGGTTTGCACAATAATTAGAATTTCCACCTCCCCCTCGTTTCAAACGAGGGGTAAATAGTTGAGCGTTTATAACGCAAAAATGATTTAATGCAACAGGTAGTAACTGAGATAAACAAAGTATGTCATCAGAAAATTATAGAGTTGAAAAACAAGATGGAGTTTGAGTAGTATTATTGAAATTGATATGATTTAGTGCTTTGTTTCAAACAAATAACCATTAACCCCTCGTTTCAAACGAGGGGGAGAGTGAAAAAAAAACATATTTACCATGAAGAAAACAATCTTATTTATTATTCTTTTCTGTTTGACTACTATAATTTCGTTCGGACAAGAAAGAAAAATAACAGAAGACAGCTTAACTGTCGTGAGTGTAAAAAAGGACAGCATGTCTACTTTGACGATTAAGCGACAACTACAATGTCAAAGTATACTTAGAAAAGTGAAAATCATTGTTGACGGGCATAAAATAGGGAAAATTGCAAATGGAGAAACAAAAAGTTTTAAGATTCCCTCTGGCAAACATAAAGTTGTAGCTCAAATTGACTGGTGTAAAAGTCCTGAGTTAAGCTTTTATGTTACGGTAGACAGCACTAAGACATTTTCATTGAATTTCAACAAATCATTCTTTGTTGCAGCTTATCAAACTATGTTTGACACAAAAAACTATGTTTTATTAACTGAACTTAAATAAAACCCCACCTCCCCCTCGTTTAGTAACGAGGGAAATGGTTGAGCGTTTATAACGCAAAAATGATTTAATGCAACAGGTAGTGACTGAGATAAACAAAGTATGTCTTCAGAAAATTATAGAGTTGAAAAACAAGATGGAATTTAAGTAGTATTATCGAAATTGATATGATTTAGTGCTTTGTTTCAAACAAATAACCATTAACCCCTCGTTGCAAACGAGGGGGAGAGTGAGAGGCGATATTTTACTATAGGCATAAAACAGAAACAGAGACCCCCTGGGAGGTCTCTGTTTTTTATCAGATAAAACTTAGTTTCGCTAGCGAAACTTATTTTTTAGGTACTATATCGATAATAACCGTACGGTTGTAGAATCGTTCTTCGGGATATTTGTTGGCATACGGCATCATTTTGGCATCTTCGCCAAATCCGTATACTTCGAAGGTGACATCGTTTCTACCCGACTGCTTCAATCCATTTTGCATGATATCTCTTACATTGTTGGCACGAGCTACCGATAAACGTTGGTTATAATCAGGATCTCCGATAACATCCGAGTGTCCGTGAATAATAACGATGGCGTTGGCAGGGATTTTAGGGTTTACAACCTTAGTCAAATAATCGCGGTATTGATTATTGGCAGCCGAATTATTGAAATCGTACAGAATGCTGAATCGCATACCTTCTTCATTTTCGGGTGCTTTCCAAAGTACAATGTGCACATTACTTTCCTTTGTTACTGTATTGCCGTTTCTACCCTGACCTATCATTTTTACTTTGAAGTTGCCTTCGGGACGGTTGCCCAGCAAATCGCGGCCCGGAATACTTACTTTATCGCCTGTATAAGGACCATAGTTTTGTACATTACCTGCTTCGTCGGTTACTACCAACGACCATGATGTGAAAGCTTTGTTGCCTTTGTCTACATTAAATGTTACGTAACTATCAAGCGGAGCAGTTTGTACAACTGTTATTGCTACCGGTTTCAACGGAGCATCGGGTCCACTGCGGAATTCCATAATCAACTCGGGTGAATCGCTCGAGATGGTAACCCTGCGGTCGCCCTGGCGAAGCAATTCAAGTTCTTTGGTACCTCCGTTTTGTTCGGATGCAAGCACCGGTTTAACCCGACCTTCTGTTTTGATCCGTACCGGATTAATTCCAAACACATCAACAAGATATGCCTTTACATTCACAGCCATTGCCATTCCATCTGCTTCACCCTGCATCGACGAACCCGTAAGTATTACACGTGTAGAAGGATGTTTTTGCATACGATCGCCTAAGATATTCAGTATATTATAATAGGCTGTCATTTGACGATCGGAACGACCAGACAATTCTTTCGGTGTGAATACTTCCAGTTGATCTTCTTTGAAATCTTTCACCTGATCTCTGCGTAGTAACACGTAGCGGGAAGGTATTTTATCGGATCCGGCATCGAAGAACACATAGTTACGAATTGGGAAAGTTTCGTTTACTCTACGATCGGCCACTACATTTTTAGGCGAATTGATTGTAAATGTAACTTCAGGATCTGCAACAACTGCAACTGCTACCGGCACAAATGTATCTTCTTTTACTGTTTTGTCGATTTTATGACCAACTCCCAGTTTCAAAGCTGCACCTACCCGAAGGGTTGTAACATTCCATGTTTCAATTGTACGTGGATCTTGTCCGAAGTACGGATGAAAAGAAACAAAAGGTGATAATACAAATTGTGTTTTGTGTTGTTGCGACGAAAGCGGAATATCAAAACCGGCACCTACTTCCATCGAAAGCACATTCGGACGGATACTACTGAAATCGCCGTTTACAGGATCGGTAGGCAATTGTCCCGGAATATTCGGATTGATTCCCAACTGATAGCTAAACGATTTGGATGTGTTGAAAGCCAAACGAGGACCTGCATACAAATACAAACTCGATTTAAAAGGCTCAAAACGCAGACTTGGTTCAACCGTAACGTAAGCTAAGTCGGTAGTTAAATCGGCCGGGCAATTACAGGGTGTTATAACCCTTTTAAATGCGCCACTACGGCTATCGTAACCAACCTGAAGCATAGCTCCCCAACGGGAGGTAGCAGGGCGGTATTCGATAAGCGGTGCTACAAACAAACCAACTCCCATACCATCGTGAAAGGTGGTGGGTACTGTAAGTGCAGCATTCAACTGCTGGGTAGAACCACGGTAGAAATTGATATTTGCACCGGCAGCCGCACCAAAGTACCACGAAGGTCTTGTGTACTGAATAGAGTCTTGCGCCTGAACAGATGGTTGAAAACCAATGAGGATTAAAGCAAGCAACACAGCACTTTTTATGCTCCGGGCATAAGGGAACCGCGCCGAGCGCGATTCCTTTTTATACATATTATTTGTTTTCATATTTATAATTTATTATGGTTTTGATATTGTATTGGTACTTGTCATGACAACTGAACCATTCTGAGCAAGCATTCTACCCACTGCATTTGCATAAGCTCCCATTGTGATTGACTGCAATGCCAATACATTACCATAGAAGTTTGTGTAGGTTCCTATTGTGGCTGAACTGCCGGTTTGCCAGTAGATATTTTTGGCCTGAGCACCACCACTAAGGATAATACTACCACCGGCTCCACCTACTGTGGTAAAGGCTGATGCTACCTGGAAAACAAATACTGCATTGGGGTTACCCTGCGCATCCAATGTCAAATCACCATTCTGTATTAAAAGCGTTGATGTTGATTTGTAGATACCCGGTGCCAGTGTTTTACCACCCTGATCGCCCGAAACGGTAGCCGGTGCCGGAGAAGTTGCTCCTTCAACAAAGAGGTATGCAGCAACTAAATCTAACTTGGCCTGATTCAACATGGCATTTGTTGCACCACCATCGTCGGCAGCATACGAATTACCATTTACAATAGTTGCAGGAGGGAATCCTGTAATAGAAGAACGTGCTCCCGGATAAATACCTACGTCTAAGTTATTGATTACCGATGCACCTGCAGCGTTGCTAACACCTACACCTGCAAGAATTCCAAAACGGGCGGCAAATCCAAGATCAACAAACGGTGCTACCACTGTAGTTGGGATTGTGAATGACCATACATAATCGTTTAGCATATTGGTTCCACCTGCATTCTTTACAGCATTAGTTACTTTGGCAGTGTATGTTTTACCTGCAACAAAGTCGCTGTTTGGATTAAAGCTGGCTGTATTGCCCGAGAAACTTATAACTCCCAAAACCGGATTCAACCCTTCCATAATGGTGAAGGTGGATGTTGTAATGGTAGTATTATTCATGGCTTCGCTAAAGGTTGCTGAGACATTCTGACTAAGCGTTACACTCTGATCCTGATCTACCGGATCGGTAAACAGAATGGTTGGTGCTAATACGGTAGCCGTTGTAAACGTCCACACAGTATCTTTTGCCAAAGCTGTTCCATTTGTATTCTTAACTCCGGCCTTTACAGTAGCTGTATAAACTGTGTTCGACAACAAATCGTTGTTTGGATTAAACGTAGCAGTTGTGCCTGCGTATGCAACTACACCAACAACACTTACAGCACCGTTTTTCAACGTAAACGTAGAAGTTGTAATGGTGGAAGCATTCATAGCCACACTAAAGATAGCCGAAACAGTTTTGTTCAAGGGTACAAGTGTAGCCGCTTTAGTTGGGTCGGTTGTAATCACTTTCGGAACCACGTCGGCTGTTGTAAATGTCCACGTTGTATCTTTTGCGATAGCACTACCATCCATGTTTTTAGCTGCCATAGTCATTTTAGCTGTATACACAGTCAACGGGCTAAGTGCCAATGTAGGTGTAAATGAAGATACAGCTCCTGTAGTAGAAACCGAACCTGCAACGGCTACACCTGCTTTGGTAAGCGTAAAGGTCGAGCCGGTAATTGTCGACTGATCCATTGCTACACTAAATGTAGCTGTAACAACTTTATTCAATGCAACACCCGTAGCCAGGTTGATAGGACTGGTGGCAATTACCACCGGCAAAATAGTTGTACCTGTACTAAAGACCCATACATAATCCTGCTGCAAAGCATTTCCGATAGGATCTTTCACGCTAGTTGTAACACGGGCTGTAAAAGTGGTATTGTCGGGTAGTTTATCAGCAGCAGTAAAAGTGGCTGTTGAATCTGCATCGCTGTAGGTAACAGTTCCTGCGATAGCAGTTGTTCCTGTTACGGTAAATGAAGAGGATGTAATCGTTTTCGAATCCATCTTCTTATTGAACTTGGCAGTAACCAGTTTAGTCCTTATCGCTTGTGCGCTGGCGGTTTCGGAAGTGACTTTACTACGACCAACCAATGTTGCGCCACTTACCGGGGTAGTGGAAACCACAATCGGACAAGGTCCTCCATCAATAGCGACGTAATCGTCGTTTCTGCACCCTGCAAACAATGCAATCGATAGGATTGCTAAGGTTGTAAGTAGCTTATTCTTTTTCATATTTTTGAATTTATTTGTGAATGAATTTCCACGTAGCAAAGGTGAGCATATTGACCTACGAAAGCGTTACACAATTCTCGCAAAGAGTTACATGATTCACACACGGACATTTTAATTGACGATGTTTTACATTAGAAGTATATCTCAACTAAAAAGGAAGCTGTCTCACCCAGGGATAGCTTCCTTTATTATAGTTTATACCAACGTATTTTACTTTTCAAAAGTAACAACAAATTCCACACGTCTATTTAATGTCTTACCTGCTTTGGTGTTATTATCGGCAACCGGTTTGGTCTCGCCGTATCCTTCAGAAGTGATACTGGCAGCATCTACACCTTTACTGACTAAATAATCGCGAACTGCTGCAGCGCGATTGCGCGACAATTCCATGTTATATTCATCGGCTCCTACATTATCGGTATGGCCTTGTACTTCTATCAGGTAAGTCGGATTCAGAATAAGGATATTGGCAATCTGATTCAACAATGGGAACGAAACAGGCTTAATATCTGCTTTTCCAGTTTGGAATTGAATTCCCTGTAACGCTTTTTCAAATAGGGTCTTTACTTCTTTCTTTACTTCCGGGCAACCATGATTGGCTACTGTACCGGCTATTTTAGGGCAATTATCCAGGTAATCGGCAATTCCATCACCATCCGTATCGGTCGGGCAACCATTCATATCTACCTTTCCAAAAGATGCAGCAGGTGTATTGGGGCATTTATCCAGATAATCGGGAACACCATCTCCATCTGTATCCAACGGACAACCGTTTGCATCTATCTTTCCAAAAGCGGCTGCAGGAGTATTCGGGCATTTGTCTAAATAATCGGGAACACCATCTCCATCTGTATCCAACGGGCAACCATTTGCATCCACTTTTCCGTAAGCTGCTACAGGAGTATCGGGACATTTATCAAACTCATCAGCCACACCATCGCCATCTTTATCGATGCTACATCCGTAGACATCTACCTTGATTCCTGCAGGGGTGTTCGGACATTTATCCAGGTAATCGGGTACTCCATCTCCATCAGAATCGAGCGGGCAACCTACAGCGTCTACTTTTACATTCGGAAGTGTATTGGCGCATTGGTCTAAATAATCAGCCACACCATCGCCATCTGTATCAACAGGGCAACCGAATTCATCTACTTTAACCTGCAAAGGAGTATCAATACATTTATCGTATTTATCGGAAACACCATCTTTGTCGGTGTCTTTCAGCTTACCAAAATTAAATACAAGACTGAATACGTGTTGACCATAAGCATCATTACTGGGCTTGCTGTAAGGGTGAGCAGCCGATCCAAAATAGTTTGCACCTCTGTTCTGATCATGATTATCACCACTTGTCAGATTGTACAGGTATTGATATTGAATGGCAAATCGTTTGGTTATATGGTATTTCAATCCTACGCCAAATGGAATAATTAAATCAACTCCGTTGGTAATGATCGTTGGATATGGTTTTGCATCATTACTCAACGAATAATAAGCAGCGCCAACACCCAGGGACAGGAATGGAGAAAAGTTAGATGTTTCACTAATTATATATCCATTGTTAAACTTATAATGGGTGAATAAAGACAGTTCCGCCTTTCGTCCTACAAACCGGTCTGCCGATGTTTCTCTATATCCGTAAAGACCGGAAGAACCCTGTAGGCCAACATTAAATGACGGAGATAAATAAAGAGAAGTCGACAAACCAACTCCGGCATACATTTTCTGATTAAAATTGAAGATTCCATTTCCATAATCTCCATTGTATTCATTTCTGATAACGTTCAACCCAATGGCAAACTTGTGGTCTGCTGTCTGGGCTTGTGTAAACTGAGTGGCAAGAAAAAATGCCATTAAGAGTAAGTTTCTGGTTTTCATAATACTGTTTTTAATGTGAAGTTATTTCCACGCAGCAAAGATGAGGAGTTTGAAACTCGTTTATATTACATAATTTTAGATTTGACTTACATCATTCACACCTATTCATTGAAGGACTGCAGCTTGATTTATCCATCATTTTGAACCATACAAAAAAGTGCATAGCATGTCGGAAACCGACAAGTTATGCACTTTTTTAGTCAAAATAAGGTATTGTCCCGGGTTTATACTGTAACAGACATCATGTATCCCCAAACCCCGAATACCTTAAGCAACCAGATAATGACAACAAAAACAACCACAATATTCAGTATATTCTTGATTTTACGATCCATTGGGATATATGTATTGATAGCCCAAAGCAGAACTCCCACAAAAATAATGATGAGTAAAACAGATAGTAGTGACATAATAATTTAATTTAGTTTTGTGACTTTATTATCACGAAGTAAAGATATGTGTTCCTCCTTGTTAATAGTTGCATAACTTTGGGATTAAGTTGCAGGATTCACACGTATTCCAGGGTAATAAAAAGTGCGTAACTCGTCAGAAACTAACAAACTACGCACTCAATTGTAAGTGAATTAAATCCTCCTTTACATTCTCTCCATATACCACTTCAACTCTTTTTCCAATTTTTTATACGTAAAAATGGTTGTGATAATCTTTTGCAGGCGCATAAATGCCGTTTCGCTTTTTACAACATAATCGAAAGCCTTGTGATGCATGCAGTCAATGGCCACTTCAATTTTATCCTGCGACGAAAGCATCACTACCGGTATGTCGGGATTGAAGGCTTTTATCTGATCCAGGGTCTTAATACCGTTCATAGCGGTTTTATCAATCCCATCCAGTTGATAATCCAATACAATTACATCCGGGTTGCGGGATAAATGTTCCATACACAGTTCGCCTGTAGCATAGGTTTCGATAATGAAATCAGCACTTCCCAGAAAATCAATTTCCAACGATTTCAGAAACACTGCATCGTCATCCACCAGGAAAATTTTTATTTTATCTTTAGTCATTGGTTACCGTTTTTAATTCTATTAAATTCTATTTCTAATTCGTCGCACGATTGTTTACACACATTGCCAAGCTGTAGAACCATGTCCGACATGAGATCCAATTGCTGTAGAGCACCCGCATATTCTTGTACTTTCTTAGCCATAACTTCAAAATCGGAATGTATACCCATTATGGCAAACGACGGAATCATTTTATGCACAGCAGCGTGCAATGTCCCCCAGTCTTTATCGGCCAATCCTTTGTTCATGGCCATTATCAGGGGTGGTGTTTGTTCCAGGTAAAGCGAAATCATTTCCATCATAAGTTGAGGATTCGATTTGGTACGGGTATTCAGGTATTGCAAATCAATGCATCGTATTCTTTTGTTATCAACTATTTCAATCGATTCAGATTCTATTTCATGGTTCGTATTTATTACCTGAACTGGTTTTCGAACCAGGCCAACTATTTTGCTAAATAGTAATCTTTCATCTACCGGTTTTGCAATGTAATCGTTCATACCTACAAACTTGCATTTAGCTAAATCAACCGTTGTTACATCGGCGGTTAAAGCAATAATGGGTATGTTGGAATGCATCACATTACGAATATAATCTGTTGCTTCAAAGCCATTCATTTCGGGCATTTGCAGGTCCATAAGTACAATGTCGAACGGTTTTGCCTGTAATTTCTCAATGGCTATTTTACCATTGCCGGCAATATCCCGCTCGAAGCCAAAATCGTCCAGCAAGGTTTTCATCAATAACTGGTTTAGCGGAATATCTTCCACCACCAGTACTTTTATATCTTTCATATCCGTATCTAATTCCTCTATTACTGTTTCTATTTCGGCTTCGGAGTCTGTTTTCTGAAAACTCAATACGAAGCTAAACGTAGAACCTACTCCCTCTTCACTGATTACTTTTATGCATCCACCCTGTGGTTCTACCAATTGTTTTACAATGGCCAATCCCAGTCCCGTTCCACCATACAGTCGGGATGTACCGCTTGATGCTTGTTGGAAATTCTCGAAAATAGAAGAAATTTTACTCTCAGGAATTCCTATTCCAGTGTCGGTAACCGAAAACTCGATATCTACTTTCTCATCATCTTCTTCCAATAAGCGAACGCTAACAGTAATGTTACCTTTGGACGTAAACTTCACGGCATTGCTCACCAGATTTAGAATAATTTGATGCAAACGCACCGGATCGCCCAACAGCACATCGGGAATTCTCTCGTCGTATTCTTTAATAAGCAACAGGTTTTTTTCCCAAATCTTGGATTCAAATAAATGTAGCATAGCTGCTATGGATACCGATAATTTAAACGGTACCTGCTCGAATGTCATTTTTCCGGCATCTACTTTGGCTAAATCCAGGATGTCGTTTATAAGTACTATCAGGGCGTCGCCGCTAAGTTTTATGGCCGTAAGGTATTCCTTTTGTTTGGGAGTCATCTCGGTTTTTATCAACACCTTTGTGAAACCAATAATAGCATTCATTGGTGTTCTGATTTCGTGACTCATATTCGACAGAAACTGTTGTTTTGCTTTCACTGCATTTTCGGCAGTATGAGTTGCGCTTTCGGCTTTATTCTTGGCTTGTTCGGCAATTTCAGTCGCCATTTCGGCAAATACAATAGCCTCGTTCAACTGAGTTTCAATTCTTTTTCGCTCGGTAATATCGCGTGCCACAACTACTGCGCCCAGCACAGATCCTTTCTCATCTTTATACACCGAACCATTAAACAATACATCGGTCAGTTTTCCATCCCTGATTGTCAATGGAAAATCAACCACAAATCCTTTTGCAAAAACAGCCTGATATACTTCCCTGGCTTTTTGTGGCTCGGTAAAGTAATCGAAGAAATCAGTACCAATTAAGTTCTCGCGTAAGACACCGGTTATATTCACCGATGCGTTATTCATATCGGTTATTTTTCCTTCGGGATTAATAGTAAACAAGGGATCGAGACTGGCTTCAATCAAACTTCTGGCATATTGCGATGCTAATTTTAAAGAATAACTCAGTTCTTCCAGTTCTTTATTCTCTGTTAAACGTTTCTCCTTTTCTTCGGTTTGATACACCAATTCTTTGTCTGCAATGATTAGTTCTGCAGCACGTTTCTTCTTTTCGCCTGTTTGATAAATGAGTTCCTTGTCAGCAACTTTCAATTCGGCAGCGCGCTTTTCCTTCTCCTCGGTTTGAAATACAAGTTCTTTATCGGCTATTTTTAATTCAGCGGCACGCTTTTTCTTCTCCCCTGTTTGATAAATAAGCTCTTCGTTTGCCAGAATCAATTCGGCAGCACGTTTCTCTTTTTCATCATTCTGAAACGAAAGTTCTCTATTTGCTATTATTAACTCCTGAGCACGTTTTTCTTTTTCTGTATTCTGAAAAACAAGTTCCTTGTTAGCAATAATCAATTCAGCAGCACGCTTCTCTTTCTCATCATTCTGAAAAGCCAATTCTTTGTTGGCTATAATCAGTTCGGCTGCACGCTTTTCTTTCTCATTATTCTGGAAGGCAAGCTCCTTGTTGGCAACGCGCAATTCGATTGCCCATTTTTGCTCAGCAATATCTCTTGCCACTACTACAGCGCCAAGAACATTGTCATGCTGATCTTTAAAAACTGATCCATTAAAAAGTACATCGGTGAGTTTGCCGTTAGTATGTCGGAAGGTAAGTGGTAAATCTTTTACCGACCCATTGGCAAACACCTGCTGGTAAACGAATTTAGCCTTTTCAGTATCCGTAAAGTAATCGTAAAAGCTAGTACCAATAAGTTGTTCGCGGGCAACACCTGTTATGTTGATTTTTGCCTGATTCATGTCCGTTATTTTACCATCGACATCAATGGTTATTAAGGGGTCGAGACTGGCTTCAATTAAGCTGCTGGCGTATTGAGATTCATGCGTCTTAGTTCTTTCCATATTTATTAAGTTCCCATTTGGGGATTAAGGGGTCTAAATGTCTTCAATTTGATTCCGTTGTTTACTTTTCATCTGTTTGAAATGAGAAGGTGAAAGACCGGTCATTTTTTTAAACTGATTGGAGAGATGTGCCACACTGCTGTAATTCATTTTCCAGGCTATTTCAGTTATATTTAATTCGTCGTAAATTATCAATTCCTTTATCCGCTCAATTTTATGGTTGATAATAAAATGTTCGATGGTAGTTCCCTGAACTTCAGAGAAAAGATTGGCTAAATAGGTGTAATCGTGATTGAGCTTCTCACTCAGATAATCGGAGAAATTGACTTTAATCGGTTCGTCGGTATAATGTACCATCTCAATGATGGCATTCTTTATTTTCCCTATCAATACGGCTCGTTTATCATCCATCAATTCCAACCCTGAATTTAGTAGTCCAATTTTTAATTCTTCACGCTGCTCAGTTGAGATTGTTTCCATTATCTCCACTTCGCCCAAATCGACTACAATGAAGTGAAGACCGAGTTTCTTCAACTCATCTTTCACAGCCATTTTACATCGACTGCTAACCATATATTTGATAAATAATTTCATCTGTCAGTGGTTTTAATTATTAATTTCAATCTGTCTTGTACATATAATTCAACGAAGTCGAATTTGGTTAGTATATATGAGGGTAAAGATACGCACGATTGTAGCGCGAATCATTACAAAACTTTGAAAATAAGTTACATAATTCACACATTACGGGTCTGGAATACGCTAAGTCAACAAATAGAAGACTATTGTTTACATTTATCGCCCCAATTTATATTTTCGCTTAGCATCGTGTAAAATCCAAAATATGACAATACTTAATAAAGCACCAAAAAAGCACCAAACGGAAGTAAGAAATTGGGTAAAGAATATGATTGTTACAAGGCAGGATAATGACATCAATATCCCCAGAATATAGGTTCGTTTAATTGTTGAAACGAAAAGAGGAGTAATTGTTGCAATCAGATAAATCGTGAAAATAATTATTCGGAGTGATTGCGGATATCCCTCCACATATTCAATATGATACCCCCTGATTTCGGGTGTAACTTTGTAGAGTAATAAACAGACAATAAAATACAATGATACTGTCAATCCCAGACTGAGAAGTGCCCACAATATCTTTATTCTTTTCTCATTTTTTTCCATGTGTAATACTGCCAATGGAACCATAAATGGCCAGAATACTTCGGCCATAATCAGAAACACATACATGGCCGGTTTGGTGAATCCTCCATAATCCGGGTTTTGAAGCGACAACCACACAAAACCTTCGGCAATTTGTTGAACCCCAAAGAATAATGGAATAATGGCAAACACAATTTGTAAAGGCTTATGTACTTTTCTGACAGTGGCAATGCCAATTGCACTAATGACAGCTCCTCCTATAAAACTTGCTTCCGTTGAAAAACACATAATTTGGTTCCGTTAGATTTGTTTGAAAATGAAATTGAACAAAGATAGACTTCCCCTATTGGCTAAAAGTTATATGCAAATAGATATATGTTGCATAATTCACACATTTTTAGTTGAGAGTTGAAAGTTGAGAGTTTGTTGAGATTTCACATTAAAAAACCCACTGCAAAATGCAGCAGGTTTTCTGTATTACAAGTTATTTTACAGACAGCTATCAACTGTCAACTAATATCACTTTTTCACTATCGTATTGCCTGCCAGTACAATTCCGCCCGTTCTTGCAAATGCTCTACCGTCGAGTGTTGCTCCGGTATTGAACGTGATGGATTGCATGGCCAGAATCGTCCCTTTAAAAACTGACGTAGTTCCAAAAGTGGCTGAACTACCCACCTGCCAAAAAATATTGGAAGCAGATGCGCCGCCTTTCAGGAATACTTTACGTCCCGATGTGGTTGTCAACGAAGAAGCAATTTGAATAATAAAAACAGCATTGCCATTTCCTTTGGCATCGAATGTAAGGTCGCCCGATGAGATTGCTAACGAAGAAGTGGTTTTGTAAAGTCCCGGTGTAAGTGTAAGTCCACCAATGTTTCCCGACAAGGTTACAATATCGGTACTTGTTCTACCGGCTACATCGTTATAAGCTGCGGTTAAGTCAACTTTCCCCTGTGTAGCCAAATTGGTATTAATTTCTTTTGTTCCAACTATAATTCCGGGAGGAAAGCCACCAATGGAAGTTCCGGGACTTAAGCCCAAATTACCGGTTATATTCGTTGCGCCCGTGCTGATAATGGAAGAGCCGGCCAGTAAAGCAAAATCGGATGTTCCGGCAAGTGAAACCGTTGCCATTTTAGTGGTTTGAGCCGGTATTCCATTCGGGTTATCTGTGTTAGTTGTTGGTTCGTTACTCGTGCAACTTCCGAATAAAATTCCTGATGCAATTGCAATAGTTGAAAATAACATTTTCGTTTTCATAAATTCTAATTTTATCGTGAATGAATTTCCACCTGGCAAAGTTGAGGCTTTTAATGGTACAAAGCTTTACATAATTCAAGGTAAAAGTTGCAGTATTCACACTATTCCATTTCGGGTTATCAGCAATGTGTGAATGATGTAACTTATTTCGAAAGTTGTGTAACATGCAGGTTTATAAAGACCTATACATTTGCAACAAATTAATTTGTACCTCATGAAAATAGTAATACCTGCTACCAAAGATATCGTTCGGGGTAATAGTTTAATAGTTAGCGAAAAAGCGATAGCACAGACTCATATAATCAATCATTTCCTTACCGACATTGCCAATGTCTGTCTCTTTTTTGTGCGGTTTATAAAGCAATCGTTTACGCCGAACCATGAATTCAAAGAGTTTTTTAAACAATGTTTTCAAATAGGTTATAAATCATTGCCTCTCATCTCGGTTACCGGAACTATCATGGGTTTGGTGCTTACTATTCAGTCGAGGCCTGTTTTAGCCAATTTCGGAGCTGAAAGTTTGCTTCCGGGAATGGTTGCAGTATCGCTTATCAGGGAAATGGGTCCTGTTATCACAGGGCTTATTTGCGCCGGAAAAATCGCCTCAAGCATGGGTGCCGAACTAGGTTCCATGAAAGTGACCGAGCAAATAGAAGCAATGGAAGTATCTTCGACCAATCCCATGAAATTTCTTGTTGTAACGAGAGTATGGGCAGCCGTTCTCATGATACCCTTATTGGTATTATATGCCGATGGTCTTGGAATCTTAGGGAGTTGGGCGGGAGCAAATTTGAAAGGCGATGTCACATTCTCCCTGTTCTTTGCGCAGGCATTTAGTCATATAGATTTTTATGATCTGATACCGGCCGTAATTAAGTCCTTTTTCTTTGGAGCAGTTATAGGTCTGGTTGGGTGTTACAAGGGTTACAATGCCGGACGTGGAACCGAAAGCGTTGGAATAGCAGCTAATTCGGCAGTAGTAATAGCATCGCTGTTGGTACTTATTGTTGATGTAATCGCTGTACAAATAACAGACATGATTGGATAGTAAAGGAGAATAAGGAAATGAAAAATAATAGTCAGGAAGCAATCATTGATATCAAAAACCTCCAGATTTCATTTGGCAATCAGGACGTTTTGAAAAATGTATCATTGCAACTTTTTAATGGGGAGAATTTGGTTGTGCTTGGGAAATCAGGCTCGGGGAAGTCGGTTCTTATAAAATGCATTGTCGGTTTATTAGAATCGGATAGTGGAACAATTGATGTGTTTGGCGAAAACGTGAACACACTGAATGGAAGTAAATTGAATAATTTGAGAAAGAAGATTGGTTTTCTTTTTCAGAGTGGGGCGCTTTATGACTCAATGACTGTGAAAGAAAACCTGGAATTTCCGTTGCACAGAATACGAAAAAATCTCAGCCAACAAGAGATTGACTCCAAAATACTGGAAGCTTTGGAGAATGTAGGGTTGGCTGATGCTTTAAATAAAATGCCGTCGCAGCTTTCGGGCGGAATGCGGAAGCGAATCAGCCTGGCACGAACTATTGTTGTTGATCCGCTGATTATGCTTTACGATGAACCGACAACGGGGCTCGACCCGGTAACTTCGGATGAAATAAGCACACTTATTAATGAAGTGCAGAAAAAATATAAAACTTCGTCTATCATTATCACGCATGATATAGAGTGCGCTCGCGCTACTGCCAATCGCATAGTTATGTTACAAGATGGCGAAATTTATATGGAAGGAGATTTAGCAGCCTTCGAAAACTCGAAAGATCCGCTAATCAAAGCATTTTTTTAATAGAAACTAATAATGTGTTGATTTGATGATTTGTTGATTTGAAAATATGATAATATGGTAATTTACGAAGTAAATTATGAAGAAGTGAATCTATCGAAAATATATTTTAATCAAATCAACAAATCCCTCTATCACCACATCAATACATCATCACATCATCACATCACCACATCATCAAATAAATAACATCATGAATACACATACAGAAAAATTTAAGGTCCGGTTAGGACTATTCGTTATCGGAGGATTGGCACTATTTGTACTGGCCATATTTATTATTGGAAAACAAAAAAACTTGTTTGATCCGGTTTTTAGGCTTTCATCCACTTTTTACAATGTAAGTGGTTTGCAGATTGGGAACAATGTTCGGTTTTCGGGAATCAATGTTGGTGTTGTCGACAACATACGAATTATCAATGATTCAACCGTAAAAGTGGATATGTTGATAAAGACGGATGTTTGGAAATTTATAAAATCGGACTGTGAAGTATCAATAGGGTCGGAGGGAGTTATTGGCGACAAACTGATGGTCATTACGCAGGGAAGTTACAATGCTCCTTTGGCTAAAGATGGGCAAAATCTTGCATCGAAAGAGCCTGTAGAAACTGATGCAATTATGGCTAGTGTTCAGGTTACAGCTGCCAATGTTGAAGTTGTGACTCAGCAACTTGCTGAAATAATGATTAAGGTGAATAGTGGAAAGGGAACATTGGGCAGGTTAATTCAGGATGAAAGTATTGCTGAAAATCTGAATCAAACCATCGTCAATCTCAAAAAAAGTTCTAAAGGACTTGACGAAAATATGACAGCTGCCAAACATAATTTCCTGTTTAAAGGGTACTTTGACAAAAAGGCAAAGGTGGCCGCCGATAAAAAGAAGAAGGCGGATAGCGGAAAGTAACTGATTAAAAGCGTTGCGCAATTAGTAGAAATTAGCCTTTATTGATTCGTTGATTTGCAGCCACTTGTGCTTAGACATATAACATGCTTTTGTCGAACCGTATTTACGGCCGCGTGCATACGTATGTACAAGCTCGTCGAACCGTATTTACAAAGTTGTAGATACGGTTCGACGAAAACACACATTACTTCTTCTTACCCTGAAGAATAAGAAATGCCCCCACTACCATGATAGCCATACCTACAAAAGGCGACCAACTGATGTTATGAGGGTGATTACTCGTTATTTCAAGCACACCTAAATCAGCCACTTTCTCCCGTGTAAAATAAGTAATGGCTGTAAAAAGAGTCATTCCTAAACCGATTATCACAATAGCGATACCTATAATTTTCATGTTGATTGTATTAATTATTATTGAATATTACTACTTGTTATATATTAAACGCCAGTTTAATGCCCTGTATCAACATATTGGCACCAAGTACGCCAATAATCAATCCCATGATTTTACCTACAATAACGAACTTTTTATCGCCCACAAACCGAACAATATAGCTGCTGTAAATAAATGCGTAATAGGTCATTAGAACTATCAGGGCAAAAATAAACACAGTTATTCCCAAGTACAGGATACTCGCTTTTACAACGAAATTCATTGCCGTAACAATGGTTCCCGGTCCGGCCAAAATAGGAATGGCAAGCGGCGAAATAGCTATTCCATCATCAAAGCTGGCATCACCCTCAACATGTACATTTGTTTTCTTCGATTGAAGCATATCGAATCCGATAAAAAAGATCAGAATGCCACCAAACACTTTAAAGGCAGGAATTGTCAGTCCGAAAATCTTGAAAATATACTGACCAATAAGAATAAAGGCCAAAACGATAAGAAAAGCAACGATATTGGATGTTTTCGCAATCTCTTTTTTCTTCTTTTCGTCCTGCCCTTCTGTTAGTTTTACAAAAATAGGGATATTGGCAATCGGATTCATAATGGCAAAAAAGGCCATAAAAACAGTAAGTGAATACTCCCAGATATCTTGCATATTACATACCGGTTTAATTATTTATAATAGTCTAATGCAAATTCATGTATTTGAAAATCTGTCATTTCTTTGGTATAAACAAAATCTATTTTAATATTTTTGAAATGATCATCAGTTTTTAAAAGCCTGTAAACCTCGTTTTCAGTATCGATTGGACCAAAAAGTACGACTTGCTGATAGTGTCGGATAATATTGCTTATCTCTTTATAATAGGCAAGCTGGTGATGATGTTTATCGGAGCCAAACGAAGGCATAGAGTAGTTATACTGAATATATTCTTCGTTCTCTTTTGATTTGAACACTATATTTCTTGAAACAATCATGTGGTTGTAAAGTTCCATAAACAAAGCATTCTTATCATCCATAAAAATGGCGAGTTGTTTTGTTTTTATCATTTTGAATTGCATAATCTTTATTTTTATCAATGTTTAGCCAGAACAATCCAGATGCTTTATCGACTTAAATTCTCTCAAATTTATCTACCTTCCGAACTCTTATCAGGAATCCTTTGCTGTTCTTTTTTGATTTCTTGTTTAACCGATTTTCGCAGATTAACCGGACGACCATTATTCGTTGGATTCACACGTTGAGGTTGTGGTTTGTTTTCAACCTTTGCGGGAACTGTATTCCCCGGTTGCTGTTGACGAGCATCAGGAATATTTACATTCCGTTGTTGTACAGGTTGAGGATTATTTTGTGGAATTACCACCTCAGAACGTCTGGCAGGCATGTTATTATCTTGCTCATTTACATTTCGTCGTTGAATGGGCTGTTGGTTATTTTGCGGAGTTACAACATTCGGACGTCTATCTTGGGCGTTGTTGTCAACAGGTATTGATCTTGCAGGTTCAATTGTTTGTATTTTGCGCTCGTTACTCGGTTGGGTGGTTCTGTTTTGGTGATTCTTATCATTCCGTTGCGGAATGGTTTGCCTGTTGTTATTATCCTGAATAACCCTGTTTGAAGGTCTTTCCTGCATACTGCCTGAATTTACAGTCGGATTTGAAACATCTCTTGTGGGTCTTTGTTTTACTTCATTTTGATTCGTAACGCGTGTTGGAGTTGCTCTTCGTCCATTGCTGTTTTTATCAATTTGCGGTCTGTAAATCTGCAAACGACCATTATTTATTTCCTTACCCGGTCTGCTATTGTTTTGAACAGTCATTGGCACTATTCTCCGTCCCGTTGCATTCTGAATATCAGTTCGTGAAGGACCTGTGACATAGGTTGAATGTCGGCTATTATCACTATATGTGTTATTTATAACACTTGAGTTTCTAATAATTCGATCATGATCCTGTCTGTTTACATAATACTGATTGATATTGGGTCTGTCGAAATCGCGCTCGCGAACAAACATCCAGTGGTCGTAATTACGGTCATACCGATTATCAAAACTCATACTGACAGTTACGCCCGGTTCCATAGGTGACCAACCGTAATATCCATCAGATTGACGCCAGTTAACCCAAGCCGGTCCCCATTCGTTATCGGGTACCCAAAACCATCCAAATGAATCGGTAAAACTCCACCGACCATAATGAAATGCCGCCCAACCCCAGTCGTAATCCGAAGCCCAGGTCCAACCATAATCAGTCATTATCCAATGTCCTTCGGTTGAATAAGGCACAAAATCGGAATCCACATCGGGAATCCACACATAACCATAATCAGCGTAGTCAATCCATTGTCCGTACGGACTCAATTCGTCATAGAAGACCTGAATTGAAACACTTGATTGCTGTGCTTCAGTTTGTCGTGGCAATACAAGGCATGATGTTGTCAGGACCACTAATAGTGTAAATATTTTAATATTTGGTTTCATAGTTAATGTATTATGGAAATTGAATAACTGTTGATTCAGTAGTTTGCTGAATTTGTTTTATATGTCAAAGATAGTATTGTCGGCAATTGTAAGTGTTACACAATTTAGTGAATGAGTTACATAATTCATAGATAGAACTAACGTGTTTACCCTAATTCCAACATGGAACCTTGAAGATATAAAATAGCCATTAGAAGTATAAAATTCTAATGGCTAATCTTTTTAGAAGCAGCATCTAATTGCTGTATTTTGTTTGTATATACTTATAATAAATCAGTTAGATTTGTACTACTAAATATTTTGATACACTCCAGAATTTCGATGAATTGATAATTTTGATAGTGATTTTCTTGTCATCTCCGGTTTCTAAAACATAACTGCTTTGAGGGTGGGAAGTGATGATTTTTATGTTTTTACTATCGGTAGCAACTGAAGTAAGGCTTCTTAAATCAACTTGAGTAAAGGCTCTGTTATCGAATTCACTATCCATTACTTTTTTAGGTTGAAAAAGTCCACTTGTCGACACAATCTTTGCTTCTTTGAGTTTTTTAGATGAAGCTATACAATACCATACTGTGTTTATATCCTTGTCCTGACCCTTTATTGTTGTTTTTTGCTGATCCATCACATTTTGCTGTTCGGCTATATTTTTACTTTGATTATCAACCGTGGTGTTAAGCTCATTGATTTTGATGTTTTTCTGTTCGAGTTCAGTTTGCAGTGATTGAATCTGTACCGTTTTTTCGTCCATTTCGTTTTGCAGACGTTTGATTGTTTCAGCAAGCTTATTGTTTGCTTTACCATTTTTAGCTGCCAAACGTCGAAGTTCAGCAATTTTTGTTTTGTTTTGCTCAATGCCGGATTTTATTTCCATCATTTGGCCTGCAATCACTTGTCGGGTAGTGGTTGTTTTACCTTCTACTCCCTTGAGGTTAACCTTTATTTCCCGTTCTTTCTGATTTATTTCTGAAAGTCCGGTTTCAATATCGTTCAGAACAACTAATGTTTGGCTGTAATTCGAATCTAAAGCTTGTTTCACCTGTTCCAGCGAATCGCGCTGAGCAATTGCAGCTTTATATTTTCCTGAATTTTCTACACAGGATGCCGTTAGGAATACAAGTGCTGTAATCATTGCATAAAATTTGATTGTTTTCATTCTTTTTGAATTTAATTGTTTGACGTATGCATTAAAAGCTAAATAGTTTTTTAGAATATAATGTTACAAAAGTCAGAAAATTCAGCAACTAAGGAGTTACACAATTCGATTTATAAATTGCATAATTCACACTTTGTCAACCAATTGGGTATATATTGTTGTACCTTCACCAAATATAAAATTAAAATCATGAAAAATTCAATCGCTATCTTTGTGTTTATTCTGCTATCGAGTTCAGTCATGTTTGGCCAGCGGAATTTCTATGTAAACGACACGTTGCAAACTGAGAAAAACAAGCTTAAAGTTGAGGAAATATATGCCTACAATTCTATAAGCCGGATATTCGATAGTCAGGAAGCGTATGCTTCGGTAATTGGACTGGTTGTAGAAGGAAATAAAATTACGGTGGATATAACTTACAAAGGTGGTTGTGGCGATTACTTTTTCAAACTTTACGAAAAATACGAACTGATAGATACAGTTCCAACCGTTAGTTTACTGCCTTTGGTTGTGAATACTGATAAATGCACATTGATTCAACTGGAGACAATCTATTTCGACATTTCACACATAAAAGAAAAATACAAATTACCTGTCAGATTAAAGATCGGTCGGTTCGAAACTATGATAGTCAATTAATTATCAATTTTTTAGTGTTTGCTGAGTATAAGCTCCGGGTATGATTTATTTCATAATTCTGTAAATTGATTAATTCTGTAATCCTGATTCAGACAGCTGACAATTTAAAACGGATAGCCGATAGCTATATTTAATATCAGGTTCTGAGTTCTCCAGGCAGGACTCGTAAAGTCAATCTTATCAACTACCCAACGGTGGTTATCTTCCAACCACGGTTTTCGCAATGGCATGGCCAGGTCGAATCGCAGCACAAAGAACGAAACATCTACCCGTAATCCTAATCCAGCTCCAACCGCCAACTCATTCATAAAACTACTGAAAGCAAACGGACTACCCATGTTTGCCGGATTGGACTTTTGTAACCACACATTTCCGGCATCAACAAACACAGCACCTTTAAAATACTTATAAATACCAAAACGATATTCAGCATTGGTTTCCAATTTAATGTCGCCACCCAATTGCAGAAAGCCCGTAGTTGCAGCGTTCTGAAGGTATGTTCCCGGACCAATAGAGTTTATCTGGAAAGCACGGATACTATTCGGACCACCACTGAAAAACTGTTTACTGTAAGGCAAAGTAGAAGAATTACCATAGGAACTTGCAGCTCCGGCAAACACGCGCAATGCAATTTTATTCTTATTCCTGAAATTGTAATAAGCACGACCATCAACACTTAGTTTGGCAAATTGAGAATAAACAGAACCGGCAATTTTTGAAGGGTTATCTGATGTTGGAGTTTCACCACCTATCCTTTTTGCTAATGAGAAGAGGTTCCCGGCTGTTTCGGCTGTAAAATGGATAAAATATTGCAGCTTTTTTCCCGCAAGCATTTGTTCGTTGTAAGTAAACGAGTAATTTCCTCCGGCAATAAACTGTTCTTCGTAGCTTTTTTTCAGGAATGGATTAGCAGCCAGCAAGTCGGTGAATAAGGCAGACTCATTGTTAAGAGACGTATTGCTAATACTAACAGGATTGAATTCATGTTCAATGCTGATACTGTTTTTCCATTTAAAACCGTACGTAAACTGAAAGGTACTCATATCGAAATAATTCACTCGTTTCAGGAAGTTGTACGAAAGCGAGAAAGTAGTTTTGGGTACATAAATACTGTTTGTCTGTTTTATGTTGATTGGAGCCAGAAAGCGTGGAAAAGTCAGTTCAACTTGTGGGTTGAAGGAATAGGAAAAGAGATTCTTATTCACACCACTCAGTTGCGCCTCGAACGAACCGGCCAGGTTTAAACTCAGCAATTCAGCACCTTTAAACGCATTGCGATTCAAGAGACTCAGATTCATGCGTGGGCCGGTATAATTGTTTGATTTGGAAACCATATCAATTTCAGCCCGAAAGGTATGATTGGTCATAGGAGTCATGAGGATAGTTGCATCCAGATAGCCGAGAGCCGTTGTATCACTGTCGGAAAACTTTACCTGTACAAATTTAAAATTTCCCATCGACATTAATCGATTGAGGGTAATATTATGGTTCTCCCGGGAATAGATTTCGTGTTTCCGTAAATAAACCGAACGTAAAATCACTTTCGGGTGGATATTCATCTCATCCTTGTTTCCCATGAATATGGTATTTTGATACACAAGTGTATCCTTTGTGCTATCGGCTACTTCATCGTTTAACGAGTAATTCTGGTCAATAAACACTTTGTTGATGCGATAAACTGTCAATGCATTTTCGGAAAGACTGTCTTTCAAAGTCAACTCCAGCGAAATAGTGTGATTCACAATGGAAGTATCGGCTTTAAAAAGTAAATAATCGGGATTAAAATAGAAATATCCGTTGTTTTTCAATACGGCATCAATGCGTACCCGTTCAGCTTTTAATATGTCGAGATTATAATCTTCGCCCGGCTTAATGATTGTGTTTTTTGCATCCGAAAGAATAAGCCGACTTAAACTATCATCCGAGATGGTGTAAACAAACTCTTTCACTGTATAAGGTTTATGAATATAGCTCGTGTAAACAACCGAAGCTGTATGTTTTTTTTCAACGATTTTGTATGTTGTATTGCTGTTGAAAATCCCTATGTTGAATAAAGTTGCATCAATCACTGCCGTTGTAGCCGATGGACTTACATTCGTCATCAGTACCGGTGCTTGTCCGTTTTTTTGCAACCATTGTTTATATTTACTTTTGGGATTTACTCCTGCAGCCATGTATAGCCACAATTGCGGACGTATACCAAAATAGCTGTTATTGGGTTCGGGGCGAACAACAGACTCAACAATGGCTTTGATATTTCCTTTGTTGAATTTCTCTATGGACTCCAATTTTATCTTCGCACCAATATAAAGTCGTTCGCCTTTTGGCAAATGACTTGTGCCTGTGCAGGCTGCAAGGAGAAGGCAGATAAAGAGAACTCCTAGCCCCTGAAGGGGAAATGAGTTACTTTTGCCTCTTATATTTTGTCTATTTTTCATTACAAATAATTATAGGTGCTAATCCAGTTCCGCTTTAGGGGTTAGGGGTCTTTTTAGTCCCCTTTTTGGGTGACTTAGGGGCTCTTTTCCCCCACTTATCAAAATCCTTTACATACACGACGCCCACACCGGTTTCAACAAGCTGACCTTCAATGGCACCTTCGTACTGATTATGTCTGAAGCCTTTCAAGCGGTAAGCACCATCTTTTGTTAGCTTGTATTCTACTGTAACATCGCTTGTAATTTCGCTCGCCGAATTTTGTTTTGCTCTATCGCCTTCCACATCTACTGCTCCACCAAGTTGAACCGTTAATCGATCATTGAAAAGCTGCTTTTTCAGTCCAATTTCCACTTGTGTTCTTCCCTGTGCTTGTCCGGTTTGATAATCGTCGTACGATTGCACATTGAAGTTCAAATCCACGCCTTTTACAATTTTTGAACTCAGCTGATTTAGTTGTGCAGACAGAAAATTACCCACCGTAGAACGAACCAGCGTAGATGTTCCACCCGACTCGGTTGTCAATGGATTTTCCTGTACAAACCTGCCCAATACCAATAAGGCAAACACTTGCTTGTTGAGCAACGATGGATCTTCGTTGAGCATAGTCAGTTTTTGATTCACAGCACCACCCAGAATTCCTTTGTTTTCGGGAGGCAACTGTATTTCAAAGTTAATCTCGGGTTTTAATATTGCTCCACGCAATTTAAGCATCACCAAAAACGGGTACATTTGTTTATAACCCCCTTTTTCAACATCACTTAACCCGGCCATCTGATCGGCAACCAAATCGTATGGAGCGGCACGTACCGAATAGGTCGCATTCATGTTGATATCAGCATCCAATGGGTCACCATTCCAAATGATGGTACTTCCTGGAATAATATCGAATTTACGTTTAATCACCTGTTCCAACGAAATAAGGTAACTTCCATCATTCAGATTATATGCTCCGGTAAGGCTCATTTTCCCGCTACGATCCATGGTGAAACTTAAGGCTGCATCGCCTCTAACCACCAACGAATCGGAGGAAGTCGGATCCATTAATAAACGTAGTGTGGCTTCTTTATCCACTTCAATAATGGATGATAAATCGAAGCCGCTCAAGCTCGTTTTCTTTATGATTGTTTTATCTTTTCGGAATAAAATGGAACTGAGCGACGTGGAATCATTGAACTCCAACACGTCTTCGCCTTTGTCGGTTGTAAGTTTATCTTCGGGTACTGCAAAGGTAAAGTTCGAGCCTTTTTTCATTTTCAACTTTGCATTTATAACTGGCAACGACATAGGCCCTGTCAGATCAATTTTACTGTCGATAATCATTCGTCCGAAGAATTCCTTGTTGTCTTTGGCACTTGTATTGAAAAGCAGAAAGTCCTTAGAATTTACATGTAAGCCAAACATATAATCGGAGAAATTTTTCATTTTCACTTCGCCATCAATTGTCGCAACATGCTTATTGATATCCAACATGGTAAACTTATTGAAATAGATTCCGTCTGTTTTAATCTGAACCGTTTCGTGTTTTAGTTCCAATCGGTTATTCAGGTAAGTAGGTTTCAAAAACGCGTTATTGAATGTCAACGCGCCGTTTATTTCAGGTGCATCGGTTCTTCCGCTTATCAGAAAGTTTCCGGTAACATTTCCCGATGCTTCGGTTAGTTGACCCATCGAAAATGCTTCCATGGTTTTCATCGAAAGCGATTGAATGTCGGTTTTTATATTCAACGAATTGTCGCCACCGTTTGGAATAAAGAAACCGGTTGCAGTCAGATTATTGTCGGGTCCCGATAGTTTTGCATTGATATCAAATCGCTCGCTGGTAGGATTATCAGCTTTTACAGCCAGATTGCCAATGGGAACGCTACGAATAAATAAGTTGGTAATGTTGGCGTCGGCAATAATACCGTAAGAGTTGTTTACTCTTTTCAACAATACGTTTCCATCTACATCGCCTTTAGCCAGAAGACTGTCTTTCTGTACAATGCGGGTTATATCTTCCAATTTAAAATTCCGAATGGCAACGTTCAGGTCGTCGTTGAACTTATCGTTTACCGAAGCAATATTCACCTGACTCTTGCCATTATTCATGAAAAGATGATGAATTAAAAAGCCGGGTTTGCCAAATTCGATGTAGTTATCGGCGGCAATATCCCAACGGTTATTCATCAGATAGAAATTCGTTGGGTCGAGTTCCAGTTTATAGTTATCCTTGTCCTTCGTAATTTGCGACTGAATCAATAGCTTTTTATTTCCTGCATTATCAATAGAGGAAATATTGGCCAACATCTTATTGTCAGCGAGTTTACCATCAAACAAAAAATTCGTAAAGTTGATTTGCGAATTAGAAATACCCGAACTTGAAAGTTTGTAATTCAGTGCTGTAGAATCGGAATGCACATCCAACGCCAGGTCATTTATTTCAGTTGTACCGTAGAGAATATGCTTCATGAAAGCGTTCAGCTTCAGTTCCTTTTTCTCACTGTCGAAACTGCCGGTAATAATGCCGGGCTCAAATTCTTTCAGTTCGGGCAACAGCACTTCCGACAAAATGGGATGATTGTGAAGTTGAATTTCAAAGGCAAAATTAGAAGGTTCTGTCTTCTTTTTCGGAGCCTTATCGGCTGTGAATGGAAAATAGGTATTTATAAACTGAGTCAGCGCGCTCGAAAGCGAAGTGGGGGAGATGGTACCCTCATATTTTAGTCCAACAAGCGCACTGTTGAAATCAAACTTACTTTTGTTTGGAGCATTAACCGAAGCCACAAGTACCGAATCGAGCAAATATTTTTTCCCGTTATGCGTAAGTATGAGCTTTGAAATTCCGGCTGTTCCGTTTAGTTTATCAACAGTTCCTCCTTTAAAATCGGCACTGGCATCCAGCCCAATACGAATATCGTCTTTGCTGAAATTGAGTTTCTGTAAATCGGCTCCCTGCACATTGAGGTGAAATTTATATTGCTCCTGATTGGGTGTCATATTCACCAAACCATCTAAATTCAACACGGCATTTTTATCGTTCAGGTTTACTTTGCCCGAAAACTCTTTGCCGGTAGCTGTTCCGTCAATTGTGAGGTTATTGTACGTGTATTTATTCAGAAAAATTTCTGTTACGTCGGCTTTTATATGTGCTTTTATTGTTTTTGCATCCAACCCATGCCCTTTCACCTCGGCGGTTAATGATACAGGACCGTACATTTCTTTGTTTTTGAGTAAACTTCCCATATCTAAACCGGTAGTACTCATATTACCCGTGAAATTTTCCTGAGGGTCTAATGTTGCCACCAAATTGGCCGCACCATAGGTACTGCTCATGCCCAATGTTGTTTCGAAAGAGGTTGGGTTTCCTTTGAAATCAATCAGCATGGTAATATCTTCGGGCAAACTGATACTGGACGGAATGTAAGAACCGGCCATCATGTGTAAATCCTGCCGCCCCGAAACCAGTTTCATATTGGGGAAAACAAAATAGGCTGTTTCGGTTTTTGGCAAACCAACTATCGTGAAATCAGTTTCCAACACGGTACGATCACCGGTTTTGACTACTATATTGCGTCCTTTCAGCTTATTTATCTGTCCGAAAATAACGCCCGAAACATTGGTGATATTCCGCGATTTTTTAAAGAAATCCTGTTTGGCAAGAGCCGGACTGAAATACAGAATGTCGGCATTCATAAAACTTGATTTTTGAACATTTATGTTCAAAACCAGGTAGGGTAATGATTCACTCAACGATTTCAGCGATTCAAACTGAATGTTCACATTCCCCTCAAGCGACGAATTGCCTGTTCGGGCTATAATGCGTTGAGCCGTAATGGAATGATTGTCCATTTTAAAATGCGTTTGGAATTGGGTAATGGCAAAATCGTTTTGATCGATAGCATTGAATTTATCTATGGTAATCTTTGTCAGATCAGAAGAATAAAACAGGTTGCTGGCAATCAGATTCAACCGATTAAATTGCATGAAATCAGGATCAAATGAATTCTGATTTTCGGATTTGTTACCTACTGTATAAGCCACAGAATTATTGTCTAAATCAATGTGCTGAACTGTCACTTTCCATTGATTTTTCAATGAAATAGGAATTTCTTTAGTTGAGTCCGGGGTAGCTGAAGCACTTGTTTTGTATTGTATATCGCTTTCCGACAAATATATTTTGTCCAGATTCACCAGCTCATTTCCCAAATCCACTGTTCCCTCTTTTAATTCGAAACGCTTAATCGTAGCTAAAACGCTTTGTTTGTTGATTGAATCCCCGAAGTTTACGGTTGAATTATTGATTTGGATATTATTGGCTGTAATGTTGGGTAATTGGGTTGTTGACTTCTTTTTAGATTTACTCACCGCCTCAGTCAGTAGCACGTTGGCTTTAAGTTTCTCAACCATCAAATCGTCAATGGCATAAAGGGATGTTGCAAAATTGATTTCATTCAGTTTCATTTCCAACTTTTCCAGCGAAGCCGACACATTCATTCCTCCAAATTCATCGTCGTAGCGAAGTCTGATATGTTGTAGCGTAATATAGTCGACTGTAAATGTCCAGGCAGAAGGCTTTTTGGTTTGAGTTGTGTCAACCTTTGCTGTATCAGCAAAAGCTGTTAGCAGAAAATTGTAATTGAAAAGCGAATCGGTCTTGGTGCTGTAGAGGTTTAGGTTCAGGTTTTCCAACTCGATGTTGTTGACACATATTTTATTAAACAACAAGTCGCGGAGAACAATATTTACCTTTGCTTTACCGGCAGAAATCAGGGTATCTTTATTCCGGTCTTCGAGAAACAAACCCTCGATAACAACAGTTTTTGGAAATGAAATGCTCACATGGTCTATCTCAACACGCGTATGAGTTTTGTTGCTCACAAAGCTGGTGGCTGCATGTACAATCTTTGTTTGAACTGCCGGAATCTGAATAATTCCTGCAACAACCAGAAATAAAAGTACAAAAACACCAACTATCCATAAAATGGCTTTCCCTGTTTTTTTTAATATGACTAGTGCTTTATTCATCTTAATTTATGCTTGAATCGAAACAAGTTCTGTTTATACCTACATCGGTTCGTCTTTTACCTAAGCTTGCCTAACTTCAACCCGGCCTAGCCTAACTTCTACCTAAGCCAGCCTACCATCTACCTAAGCTAGCCTAACTTTTACCCAAGCAAGGCTAACTTTTACTTAGCTAAGGCTAGCTTTTACCTAAGCTGGCTTATTATTTATCTATTTGAAGTACTCAACTACAAACTCCTGCTTTTCAATCACAGTCATTTTATCGGTAGTTTTCAACTCAATTTTAGTGTTTTTAAAATTATGATCAGCTTTCAGCAGATTGAATAATTCGTTTTTGCCATCCGTTGGACCAAAAAGCAGAACGTCCTGATAATTTCGGATTGCATCACTAATTTCTTTAAAATAGACAGATTGATTGTGGCTTTGTTCCTTACTATGCACTTTCACTTCGTGTGTATCTACGTTTTCTTTTTCTATTGGAGTTGCTTTAAGCACAATTTCTTTTGAAAAAAGCTTGTGGTCGTAAAGTTCTATTAATACTGCTTTTGAATGATCCATCCAAACACCTAATTGTTTAATTTTATTCATCGTAATTTTGATTTTGAAATCGTTTTATATCGTAAATTCAGACATTCCATTCAGATTCATACAAATGCAGTCTGTTTGTGAGCGTAGTAATTTCCTGTTGAAGGGTATTTATATTCTGTAACAAATATGATACCGTTTCAATACCTTCCACATTAATATCCAGTTCGTAATAGAAGCGAACGTATTTCTCAAGTTCCAGCAGTTGATCAGCTGCAATAAAATTCGAATTTTCAATCGTTGTTATATCAATCAATCCGATTTGCTGCAGGGAACTTATAAATGAAATTTCAATATTATGGATTGCACAAATCTCATCTATGGCTATCAAATACTTTGTTTTCATGATTTCTTCATTTTCAACAATCAATTATTTCTTAGTTCCTCAAACAATTCCTTTTGTTTGGCAGTCAGATTCGTTGGCATTTTGATTGTATAGGTCACTTGCAAATCACCAAATTGTCCTTCACTTTTATAAACCGGAAATCCCTTGCCTTTCAAATTCACTTTTGAACCATTCTGAGTTTCGGGCTTAACATTGAGTTTTACTTTTCCATCAAGCGTTTCAATCGTTATTTCGCCTCCCAGCACAGCTGTATACAAATCCAACTCTACCGTTGAGAACAAATTGTTGCCCAGCCTTTTAATGTGTGAATGATTGGCTACCGAGAACGAAATGTATAAATCACCATTCGGACCACCATTTGTACCAACGCCGCCATGTCCTGAAATTTTGATAGTTTGTCCGTTTTCAACTCCGGCAGGAATTGTTATGCGGATATTTTTTCCGTTTACAGTTAGGGTTTGTTTGTGCGTTTTGTAGGCATCAATCAGGTCCAGCTTAATTTCGGTTGAATAATCTTCGCCTCTGTATTTTGCTTGTCGGTTTCTGCCTGCTCCACCAAACATGGACTCAAAGAAATCGGAAAAATCGCCACCACTTTGTCCTCCTGAAAATCCTCCTCTCTGACGGGAACCGGATGATTGCGATTGCTGTTGCTTCTGTTTTTCAAATTCTTCGGCATGTTGCCAATCTTTTCCATATTGATCGTATTTCTTCCGTTTTTCAGGATCGCTTAATACTTCATTGGCCTCATTAATTTGTTGAAAACTGGTTTTCGCATCTGCATTATTTGGATTCAAATCCGGGTGATATTTGCGTGCCAGTTTCCTGTAAGCATTTTTGACATCTTTAGGCGATGCCGACTTATCCAAACCTAATACCTTGTAATAATCTACGAAATTCATATTCAACTAAATTAAGTTCAGATCCTTGAAACTAGTTGTCCCTGATTGTTTGAATTAAACCAATACCCGAAATAAAAAATATCAATCCAAGTGCAGCAAAAATGACAATCTCTTTGATATTGTGTATATTTCCTGATAAGTTGACAAATAAAATAGCTGCGTAAACAAGCCCAGCAGCCCCGAGTACCGTGAGTATTGACCCAATAATTCTTTTGACGTTCATATTTTTAGTTTTATATGGTTATTCTTTAAATAGATACAATCCGTGAAAATTAAAAATAGTCGAAGTAATACAAACGAATTGAATTACTTCGACTTAGATTTTTAGTATCTGACTTTAAATTTTTAAGCAAGAATTATTGTGGAACTAAATGGTATTCTTTTCTGTCAGTTCCGTCCATATAGTAATACCAAAATGCTGTTTCTTCCAGTTTCAGAATATATAAGGTTTTTGATGATACATTCGTTACACCGGTAATCAGGATCTCAGCATCATTGTTCTGAAACTTCCATGTACCTGTTCCACCCAGAATGGCCCATTGAAATGAAAATGTACCTGTTTTGGTATATGTTTCGGTATAACCCGAAACCAACGAAGTGTAATCAGTGCTATTTAGTTTGTAATTTTCTACTTTCCATGCTTTTGAAACACGATCTGTTTTTGACACCAATGTAATTCCATTGTTGTCGGGATATTGACTGCAACTTTGAAAACCAACCATCATCATTACTGATACAATAGCTAGTGTAAACATTTTTTGAATACTTTTCATCTTTTTGAGTTTTACGTGTGATTACATTATCACTACGCAAAGGTCGGAAAATAGCTATTGCAACTTGTTACACAATTTAGGGAATGAGTTACATAATTCATATACTTAGTTGATAGTTGAAAATGGATAGTTGACAATTTAAAGTTCATTAAAAATGCAGAATCCTTACAGCATAATGCCACAAGGATTCTGCAATCGTTAATTATCCATTGTCAACTATCAACTACCCACTATTCCTTATAAACCGGATAATCGGTATAGCCTTTTGCATCGGCGCTGTAAAACTGATCCATTTGCAAGTCCTGAGACAAAGGCCAATGGTTTACCATTCGTTTTACTAAATCCGGATTATTGATAAACGGACGACCAAAGGCAATTAAGTCGGCCTGACAATTCTCAATTTCGGCTTCGGCCTTGTCTCTATCATATCCACCCGAAAGCATCAGTGAGTTTTTAAAACGATTACGGATAATATTCTTTATTTCCAGCGGTACTTCGGGTGCTCCCATAGGTGAGTGATCGACCAAATGAAGATAAATTATTCCAAGCTTATTCAACTCTTCGGCTAAATACGTATAGGTTTCAGCAATCTCGGGATAATGAGGCATATCGCTAGCGACACCGTAAGGCGACAGGCGAATGCCCGTTTTATCTTTTCCAATGGCCTCGGCAACGGAACTAACCACTTCGAGTACAAACCGACAACGGTTTTCGATACTTCCGCCGTATTTATCGGTTCGGAGATTACTAATGGGCGATAGAAATTGTTCCAACAAATAACCATTAGCTGCGTGAAGTTCCACACCATCGAAACCGGCATCAATTGCATGTTGTGACGATACAACGAACTCTGTCAGTGTTAGTAACAAATCATCATCGTTCATTGGTTTCGGAATTGGGAAATCCTGCAACTGCATGGTATCAGTCCACATTTGTCCCGAAGCTTTCACAGCCGAGGGCGCTATTATTTGAGCTCCTTCGGGTAAATTGAGTGCGTGACTTATGCGTCCCGTATGCATCAACTGTAAAAAGATATGTCCACCTTTGTGATGGACTGCTGCTGTTACTTTTTTCCAACCGTCCACTTGTTCTTTGCTAAAACAACCCGGAATACGGGCATATCCAAGTCCGTTGGGGGATGGTGCTGTTCCTTCGGTAATAATTAATCCGGCACTCGCACGTTGACCATAATAATCGGCCATCAATTCATTGGGTACATTGCCAATGGCACGGCAACGGGTCATTGGTGCCATTACCACACGATTTTTTAGTTCGACACTTCCTAATTTAATAGGAGTAAATAGTTTATATTTGCTCATAAGTTAATTGAAATTATTGGGGTTAATACTCCTTTGTTGATATACAATTTTAAAACAGATGCTATTTCTTATTGTTTATTCTGATAGTTTTTAGTTCGATGCCTATCTCATTTACATCTTGATTCATATTGGCTTTAAATAACTCCCACTTCAGCTTTTCATCCTTGTTGTATTCGTCCATCTTTATCATAAGGTTATTATTGTCTTTTTCCAGGTTTGTTACTTTTCTATTCATACCCATATTCGGGAGAGCTTTCATTTGTTTGATTCTATTTTGATTCGTTTGAATTTTCTTAGCCGTTTCTATCTTAAACAGTGTACGTTCATCTGGAACTATTTTTTTTGTATCTGGAGTTTTTCTTGCCGTATCTGACATGACTGTATTTTTCTCCACCACCATGGCATTGTTGATTTTATTGCTGTCATTAGTCAGTTTCTTTTCTTCTTTAACCTGCTCAAAAGCATCATCGGTTTTCTGCTCGTGCGATTTACATGAAACGATTAGCAGCACTGAAAAACAAGCGATTATTGTCTTTGAAACTATAGTTGTTTTTAAAGTCATCGTTTTTTTATAATAGTGTTTATAACTAATTATTTAACCTGAAACGTTTTCGCTGAATGAAGTTGAGTCGACCATTGCTCCATTGTGAATATCTCTTTATAGGATTTTGGTTCAATACCTAAACTTCCGGAATACGGATGATCGAGCAAAATAATGATAAAGAGAATCATTCCTATAAAAACACCCAATAAACTATTCAGTGTAACGTGCATGCGTGCGTGTTCAATATCCAGCAACATGGCACAAATAAGTGTTATTAATGCTCCTAATATCATGGGCAACCACAATGGCGGCGGAATCTCGGTTTCCATGGAAGTGGCTCGAAGTCCACGATAGGTAGCCAGCTGATTTAAATGATTGAACATCTCTGATACTAACTGTATTTGAAAAGGAGTTTTGGGATTGAGATTTTCCATTTTTGAAAACACACGATTGAATGATTCCGTTGTTTTTCGGCTCGACTTCATCTGCTCCATGTTGGGGAATTCGTCATCAATTACGTTGAATACAAAATCCAGGTAAACAATCATTAGTTGTTTTGATTCCAACGTGTCGGGATAGTTCTTGATATCACGATATAGACCGATTGCTGAACTACCTTCTTTACTCACATTACCACGCGTTTCATTTAATTGTCCCCAAACCATAAATACCACAAAGCTCAGTAGTAAAGAGTAAAAACCTGCAATTGCCAGAAAAAGAAATCCGGTGACTTCGTTATGCGATCGGAGTATTTTTACATTTATATATTTACGAAAAAGGAAAGTGCCCACACCGGCAAAGATTGCTCCAAAAGAAAGGAGAAATATGAAAAGTATGGAGGGCGGAATCTGAAGCATGTAATAGGTTATGGCCATTTGCGGAGAATATTCACATGTTAACGTCGAAACGGGTAAATCTTTTACAAAGGTGGTTATTTTCAACCAACCGGAGTTACACAATAATCGGATGAACTTACATGATTCACACATTGAATCTCTAGCCCGATATAGAAAAAGGTTTATTTCATTACTCTCAATGAAAAATTGACAGCAATGAAATAAACCTAATTAATTGGACTTCAATAGAGACTTCTAGTTGGATCTTGAAGAGGGAGAAATTTCCATTACCGATAAAAGACACTTTTTTTCCTCACCAATTGACACGCCTTCCATATATACAGAACCTAGCGAATTATTATCATAGCCAAGCTTTAGCTCGCACATTTGTTTGTTTTTTTCAATAAAGACACGTTTGAGGAACTCATTAAACACAGCTTTCGATTCATTGGAAACGAAAAGCTTAAAGTTTGTGCCAACTAAACTAAAACGTCTGTCCTGCAACATTTTGGCACCTGTGAAATTCAGTTCAACAATAGTTCCATCAGGTTCGAGCGTGAAATAGCCCATAGGAGCTAAATCGTATAGCATAGTATATTTTTGAAGTGCCTGTTCAGTCGCTTCATTGGCTTCCCGCAGTTCTTCGTTTTGCATTTCCAGTTCTATTTGATGAACCTGCAACTCATGCAACAGTTTCTTAGCATCATGTTCGGTATTGGAAACGGATTCCTTATCGTATTTTTCTCTTAGCTTTTCTTCAGCTTTAATTCGGAGCGACTGTGCATCCGAAAGATTTTTTTCTTTACTCATACCTTATATGTGTTTTTAGCAATAAGTATCATTCCTGTTGGTGTTTTATGGTTGTTGAGTAACACACTGACCGACCATTCAATATCCTTTAGGTTTCCTTTGGCTGCAATTACCTGTAAATGGCAAGTGGCTTCCTCTCCATCTTTCAATAGTTTATTCAGGTCATTTTTTGTTGTTTTTTGACTTACCTCAGGAATGAAAAGTTGTAAAAAATCCTGATTCAGAACATCTTCCCGTTTCTTGTCGAAGAATTTTTCGGCTTCGACATTGTATTCAAGAATCTTCCAATCAGTTGATAATTTTACAATGATTTCTGTCGATAAATTAAGTAGCATACTATGCATTTGTCGGGTTTCGTTCAGCTCCACTTCCAATTGTTTATGATCGGAAATATTGAAGAAAGTAATTACCAAACCATCAATCCGATCGTCGAAAGTACGGTATGGCATAATGCGGGTAGAAAACCAGCGTCCATCGGAAGTGGTTATCTGTTTTTGAATAAACACAAGTGTCCGTAGCACTTCGAGCGCATCGGTAGCTAATTCGGGATAAACCAAATCCGAAACCTGATCGGTAAATGGACGACCAATGTCGCTTTTTATCAGTTTAAATATCTTGGTTGCCTGATTGGTGTACCTCCGAATATTCAAATCTTTATCTAAAAACAACGTGGCAATATCGGTACTGTTCAGCAGGTTTTTCATGTCATTATTCACCCGCGAAAAATCGTCGACTTTCGAAAGTAATTCGGCATTCACTGTTTGCAGTTCTTCGTTCAAACTTTGCATTTCCTCTTTCGAAGTTGTTAGTTCTTCGTTAGTTGATTGCAGTTCTTCGTTGGTCGATTGCAATTCCTCGTTGGTCGATTTCAGTTCTTCCTGAGACGTTTGCATTTCTTCCAGCGTATTTTGCATCTGCTCACGGGCATGTTGCAATTCTTTTTCCAACTCCAATTGCTTGATGCTGTTCATCTGTTTATATCCTTTTCCAGTCGGAAGACCTTCAACCAATGTTTTTGGTACATCGTGAAAAATAATCATCACCATGCCATTCAATGCTTCGGGCTTGTCAATCCATTGCAAAGTAACGTTTATGTATTGTGTACCACCATTGGTACCCACTTTTATATTATGCAAGGTAACCAACTCTTTATTCACAAGTGTTTGCCGGAATGCAGCCGGAAACTCATTTTGCAAACCATCGCGCAACATGGCAAAGATATTCATATTTGCTTTGCCCACAGCCGGTTCCAGGTATTTTCCCGTTCGTCCGCTTATGTAAATAATGTCGCCCTTGTCGTTTACCAAAACACCCGGTGGTGAAAAATGCTGTAACAACAACTGATCGGCAAGTGCTTGAATATTGGAAGTTGGTTTCACTGGAATTATTGGTTCAGCACTTACTTGTTTGGTTCGAGAAAATGATGATGGAAAATCGTACAATTCAGGTGTTTGATTTGTAACAATTCGTTGATAAATCTTCAATTTATTATCAATCGGAGTAAAAAAGTGACTTTGAGAACCAAGCGTTTCGGCACTTCCCAACACCATATATGCTTCGGGATTAAGGCTGTAATAGAACAATCCGAGTAGTTTCTTTTGCAACTCGGTATCCATGTAAATCAGCAGATTACGACATGTGAGAATGTCTATCTTAGTAAAAGGTGGATGCAAAATAATATTATGTTTAGCAAACACTACCATTTCCCGTATTTCGGTATTTATACGATAACCATCATCGGTGGCAGTAAAAAAACGAGAGAGTCGTTTGGATGAAACATCCACAGCAATACTAGTAGCAAACGTCCCTTTACGGGCAGTTTCAATGGCATCGTTATCAAGATCGGTGGCAAATATTTGCAATGAGATACCACCATGCGGATTAATTTTCTCCAGAGCTTCTTTAAATACAATGGCCAGCGAATAGGCTTCTTCACCGGTAGAACAACCGGCCACCCAGGCACGCAAAATAGTTCCTTCCTGCTGTTTTGCCAGTATATTGGGAATAACAGTTTCCAGTAATTTAGCCCACACCGCCGCATCACGAAAGAAGTTAGTTACCCCAATCAACAGTTCCTTGAAAAGAATGTCGACTTCGGTAGGATTTTCTTGCAATAAATGAACATAGGACGTTATTTTATCAATTTTGTGAACGCCCATGCGTCTTTCGATACGACGATAAACTGTATTCTTTTTATACAACGAGAAGTCATTCCCAGTTTGGCTTCGCAGAATAATTATAATTTTTTCGAGGGAACTTTGATCTTTTATTTCAGTTTCAATATTCGATTTCACAACAGGTATGTGTTTCAGAAAAGCAAGTAACTTTAGAGCAAGTTCATTGGCCGGAGCCACTATATCCGGCAATACAGAATCGATGGCGTTGCGAGGCATACTGTCGTATTTTGCATCGCGGGGTTCCTGCACCAATACAATTCCATTTCGTTCTTTCAGTGCACGCATTCCTGCGCTTCCATCAGAACCCATACCCGAAAGAATAACACCAACACCCAGTTCCTTCTGGTCATCGGCAAGCGAACGAAGAAAAATATCAATCGGTAAACGAAGTCCTCGTGATTCGAGTGGGTCAAATAAGTGAAGCACGCCTTTTAAAATAGACATGCTTTTATTGGGGGGAATTACATACACGCAGTTTGGCTTCACTTTAGTTCGGTCCTTAACCTGCGAAACCGGCATTTTAGAAATACGTTGCAATAACTCAGGGAGCATTCCTACCTGCGTAGGATCCAAATGTTGAATGACAATATATGCCAACCCACTATTCTCCGGCACATTGGTCAGAAACTGTTCCAACGCTTCCAACCCACCAGCAGAAGCACCAATACAAACTATTGGAAATTGACCGGTATCCGAATCAGACGTTTTGGTTTTCGAAATATCGGGTTGCTCTGTTTTTCTTGATTTTTGCTGCATAGATTTTAATTGCCGTATTCAATTCATTCCGGCTCAAAAAGATTACTTCATGATATTTTACAAATGTAGACATAATAAAATAGGATATGGGTATTTATCTCATTTATTATTAGGAAGTTTAGCGTGTACTTACTTAATTTCGCTAAACAATAAATTTTAGTCAATCTGCTTTTACCGGCACTTCCACTTTCGCAATTTCAGTTGGTGCAACACCGCCCGAAAACATATTCGCGTACGAATGTGTAAACTCGGCGCCAAACAAAACAATGATAGATGAGTAATTTACCCAAAGCATGATTAATATAATAGAACCCGCAGCACCATACCCGGTGGCTGGATTTGCTTTGCCAAAATATAAACTCAGCACGTATTTCCCGACTTCAAACAGAAGAGCAGTGACAAATGCTCCTATCCATACATGTTTCCATTTGATTTTAGCATCGGGCAAGAATTTAAACATAAGTGCAAACAGCACAACAAGTACAAATAAGGACAACCCGATATTCAGCACTTGCAGCACTAACAGAAATGAATCGGAGAAATGATGGGTCAACCAAGCACCAAAGCCGGCTATTAATGCTGAAATTACAAGCGATACTATCAATAGAAACGCAATGGAAACGATTAATCCAAATGAAAACAATCGTACACGTATAATTTGCCAGATACCCGATTTGGTAGTGTCAAGTTTTACTTCCCAAACTGCATTGAGCGCCGTTTGAAATTCGGCAAACACACCCGTGGCTCCGATAATAATAGTGATAATGGCAATAATAGTTGCTAAGAGTGAATTCCGAAGTCTGCTGGCTTGTACAATCATATCCTGAATTTGCCTGGCAGTATCTGCTCCCATGGTGGACGTAAATTGTTCGGCTACCTGATTGTTTACAGCTTCGTGCCCAAAGAAATATCCGGCAAGGGTAATGATAACAACCAACAATCCCGGAAGGGAAAAGATGGCGTAATAAGCAATAATGGAACTTTCACGAAACGGGTCTTTCACGAACCAGTTTTTAGATGCATTTTTTAAAACGGTAAATACTTTTTGTATGTGTGTTTTCATTCAATAGAGTTGTTTTTAAAACAGTAAAGTCCCGATAGATTTTCGGAACGACAAACAGGAGTAGGGCAAAATAGGTACTTAATAATATTTAATGATATGTATTTGCTATGACCCCGAACCCCCAAAGGGGGCTTTATAAGACATAGTCACTAATATTTGATTTAATCTCAAGCCGTTTCTTAAAAGCACTCCTAAGCCTCCGCCAGCTGGCGGATTGGGGGTCTGAAAAGATAAAAATTGAGAAAAATATCAATAATAAATTCAATTCACTTAAATGGCATACTAGTAGGAGAAATTAGTCCTCCACCGAGAGTGTCTGTATCAATTCGTCATTAAATGCATTCAAATCATCCGGTGTGCGACTTGTTATAAGGTTTTCGAAATGAACTACTTCGTCGTCCACCCAATTAGCACCTGCATTTCTCAAATCGGTTTTTATTGCAGGGTACGAAGTCATTGTTTTACCCTTTAGCAGTCCCGTTTCAATCAATATTTGTGGTCCATGACAAATGGCTGCAACCGGTTTTCCCGATTGTAGAAACTCTTTTACAAAGCTCACAGCTAACTCATTTTGTCGTAAGATATCCGGATTCAACACGCCACCCGGTAATACCAATGCATTGTAATCGGCAGGATTTGCGTCCTTCAGCACCACGTCTACTTTTACATCAATTCCCCAGTCGGTAAAGTTCCAGGCTTTTATGTTGCCGCCCTCAGGAGAAATTACATGCACTGTAAATCCCTCGCGCTCCAATGCCGCTTTGGGAAATGTAAGTTCTATTTGCTCAAAGCCATTTTCGGTAAGTATAGCTACCTTTATTTCTGTCAGTTTATTCATATCAATATTTCAGTTTTCAATCAGGATCATTATACCGTTCCCTGTTGCTTTTGGTGTCGGGAATAATAATTAGTACAGCCCCTTTATGTTGCCTACGATGATTATCATGCCTGTGAAACCAGCCTCTATGTCTTCCATTTTCAGCATGACGACTAACTTCACACGAAGTCATGACCACTAAAACCAACGAAAGAAATAAAATTGTCACAATTATTCTAAGCTTTTTCATGCGATTTATTTTGGGTATAAAGGTCATACTCTTCGGAACTAAATGTATTACACAATTTCAGGAATAACTTACATAATTCACAGTTAGGCTAATTTATCCGAGAGATAGTCTCTCTCAAAGAGGCTATCTCTATTAGATGTTGTACAATTGAGATGAAAATTGATTTTCAAAATACACTAACAACCTAACTCATAACTCCTAACTGATATCACTCATTATATTCTCCCTTTCGGGCAGCCAAATTACATTTGGCGCGATGATACAACGCTTTTTGTGCCGCCAGTACATTCGCTTCTTCACCATGCCAGATTCCTAGTCCGGGTTGCTGAATAGCCCTACCGAACGAAAAGGATAATTCCCACGGCATTTTATCTTTAAACCGAACATTCATGGCATTTAAACGGGCCGAAGCCAGTTCGGAAGTCTGACCACCCGATAAAAACGTGATTCCCGGAACAGCTGCCGGTACCGAACGCAATAAGCATTTGATTGTTGCATCGGCCACCTCGTCAACCGATTCTTGTTTCGGACATGCTAATCCGGGTACTATCATATTCGGTTTTAAAATCATGCCTTCGAGCAGCACTCCTTGCGTATAAAGCTGTTCGAAAACAATGTGTAGCACTTGTTCAGTTACTTCAAAGCAACGTTCCAACGAATGATCGCCATCCATCAGCACTTCGGGTTCTACTATCGGAACCAGTCCTGCTTCCTGACACAGACTTGCATATTGTGCCAATGTCTGAGCATTTGATTCGATGCATGCCAGCGTAGGAATATCTTTACCAATTGTAATAACTGCACGCCACTTGGCAAACCGCAGTCCCATTCCAGCGTATTCCCTGAGTCGGTCACGCAGGTTATCAAGTCCTTCTGTAACTTTCTCGCCGGGATGTCCTGCCATATCTACCGTACCAGCATCTACTTTTATTCCGGGAATAATTCCGTTGTAGGTAAGCGATTGAATAAACGAAGTTCCATCTTTCAACTGTTGATGAACCGTTTCATCAAAAAGGATGGCTCCGCTGATACTTTTGTTCAGCCCCTTAGTACTTACTATCATTTCGCGATAATCGCATCGCATTTCTGCCGTTTCGGGTATTCTCAATTTGGCAAACCGCTTATTACAGGTAGGGAAACTTTCGTCCATAGCCAGCAAACCCTTGTTGTCGGCAACCATCGCTTTGGCGGTGTCAATCAGTTTTGTGTGTTCATTTGGTTGTATTTCTTTTGGTTTTATCGGAACAACAGGCAAGCAATCACCTGTTTATCAATCTACAAATCTATCTGCATTTCTCAGTTCGTTTGTTACATAACTTTTCAAAATACTTGCATTATTCACACCTTTGGTTCTCTGTTCTGTATGAATTATACATGCTGAAAATCTTCTTTTAATTTATCTTCAAGTGTATTAACATAATATCGAAAAATTTATTAGTTTTGCAGTTCGAAATAATTAACCTAATTCAATCAATCTAAAGTTTCCCGAGACATAGAGCTAATCCACTATGCGAAAACGAATACATCACATACTGAACCGAAAGTATCCCTTGTTTTTGCTCCATGCAAAGGGTAGGAGTTATTATTACAGGATGATTGTTTTCTTTATTCTTTTGATTAATATCATCCTGGATCTTGGGTTTATCAAATGGGACGAATACCATAGGAACATAGTTCTGTCAGTATATATTGGTTTATTTTTCGGATTATATGTGCTTACTCATCGGTTTCTGATGTATCTTCGTCCCCGTTATTTCAATCCCGAACAATGGACTGTACGAAGAGAATGTAGTGTTTTACTTTGTTGGATTCCCACAACAGCCGTCACTACCTGTCTGTTTGCCGGGATTTCGGTTCCTCAATTTGAACTGAGCCTGACAACCATTGCCGAACTACAGTTTTGCAACTTTATATTGAGTCTTATTTCCATCCCAACCTTTGGGTTTTTTGTTGATAAAAAACTTATACCGATACCATCTATCGAACCTTTTGAGCTTATTGAACTTGCACCGGCTATTGAACCGACATTATTAGCCGAACCCAAAGAGAATACGAAAACAAAATTATATCTCACGGAAGAGCAAGCCCTGAAAATTCTGCAACAGCTGAATGAATTGATGGAAACCCGACAACTCTATTTGTCCACTACCTGCCTTGAGCAAAAGGTAGCAAGCTGTTCAAACATTCCGGTGCATCATATTTCGTATGTTATCAATACATTTACACCCTATAGTTTCAATGATTTTGTAAATAAATACCGCGTGGAACATGCCTGCCGAATATTACAAAACGGACCGGATAAAAAGCTAACTCTCGTTTCCATAGGATATGAATGTGGCTTCGGAAGTAAAGTAAGCTTTTATGCCGCCTTCCGAAAGTTTACGGGACAAACTCCTGCCGAATACCTTAAAGAGAGTGAGCGTGTCACTCCAAGCGATGTACTTACTAAAGAAAACTAAGGGCTAATTTAGAGATCGGTTACTTTAGAGATATTTAGAGATATTTAGAGATAGCCTCTCTCTTTCAAATATAATTTTTTTCCAATAAGATGTTGGCGTTGTTAAATCTATTTTTTACCTTTGGGGACGAAAAAAGAATAAATTAACCCGTAGTGCATTTAGACCACAAATGATTTTAGATTGTTGATATTTCTGTTTAATAATTTGTTTATCATTTGAATAACCGTTACAGCGGTGATTTTTGATAGTATTCTTGTTTTATAACCGTC
>JAQTTH010000002.1 GCA_028710895.1 Paludibacter sp. | reverse complement strand
TCTCGTACTTTGCTAGAAAGTTGTTCATGGTATTTATATGATTGGTAGTCAGATAAATATACGGATTTTATCCGAAATGAACAACTTTTTTTATGCTATTTCTCTAAATGCACTACGGGTTAATATAATTCAAATATGAAAAAGACATTTTTACTACTTATACTGTCGCAATTCGGCTTTTTATCGTTAATGGCCGAACGTATAGATATGGCTGCTGCCGGTGCATGTATCGATGGATCTAAAATCAATACCATATTAATCAACAGCACCATCGACCGATTGAATTCACACGGAGGCGGAACGCTGTTTTTCCCCGCAGGAACATACCTCACAGGGTCTATCAAACTAAAAAGCAACATCACCATCGAATTGGAAGCCGGAGCAACTCTGTTGTTTTCGGATAATTTCGACGATTATTTGCCCTTTGTTGAAATGCGTCACGAAGGCATTATGATGAATAGTTTCTCGCCATTGATTTCTGCGGTGGATGCCGAAAATATAACCATCAAAGGAGAAGGAACCATCAACGGACAAGGTAAAAAATGGTGGGATGAATTCTTTCGCGTCATTGTGGATATGAAAGACAACGGCAAACGTGATATAAACAAATATCAACCCATGTGGGACAAAGTAAATGATGCTAAAGCCATTGGGGCAGAAATTAATCAGGATTATGCAGACGCTTTGCAACGCCGTTTTTTCCGTCCGCCGTTTATACAACCGCTTCGTTGTAAAAATATTCGTATTCTGGGAATTCGCATTATCAATTCGCCTTTCTGGACCATTAATCCTGAATTTTGCGAAAACATTGTGGTAGATGGCGTAACCATTGCCAATCCGCTCTCGCCAAACACCGACGGAATCAATCCTGAATCGTGTCGCTATGTACATATTTCCAACTGTCACATTTCGGTGGGTGACGACTGCATAACGCTGAAAAGCGGACGCGACCTGCAAGCCCGCAAACTGGGTTGGGCCGACGAAAATATCACCATTACCAACTGTACCATGCTGGCCGGACATGGTGGCGTGGTGATTGGTTCCGAAATGAGTGGCGGTGTAAAAAAAGTAACTATTAGCAACTGTGTTTTCGACGGAACGGATCGTGGTATCCGCATCAAATCCACCCGCGGTCGTGGTGGCGTAGTGGAAGATATTCAGGTAGATAACATTGTGATGCGCAACATCAAAGAGGAAGCCATTACGCTGGATATGCTTTATACCAAAATGCCGGCCGAGCCACTGAGTGAGCGTACGCCCATTTTCCGCAATATCAACATCAACAACGTGACCGGCTCGAACGTACTTATTCCGATTAAAATCCGCGGATTGGAAGAATCGCCCATCTCAAATATCACATTTACAAACGTAAATATTACAGCTAAGCAGAAATGTGTTTTCCAAAACTACAAGAATATCAAAATGACGGATATTTTTGTAAATGGTCAGAAACTAACTATCGAATAAAATCATGAAAAAACTAATTCTAAGTCTGATAATTATTGGTTGCAGCTTGAGTGCATCCAATGCACAAACCTACGAAACCCAATTTGTCAAACCTTTGGGACAGGTGTTGCGGGAAATTGGAACACGTTTTAATATAAAGCTGAAATACGACGCTGACACAACCGGAAAAGTAGTTCCGTTTGCCGATTTCCGTATTCGGCCGTATTCGGTGGAGGAATCGCTGACTAATGTGCTGTCGCTTTTCGACTATAAATTTGCCAAACAAGACGAGAAAACCTACAAAATTAAAGCTTACGAATATCCACGTCGTGTGTCCGAAGATGGGAAAAAACTACTGGCTTATCTTAATGGATTGTATCCCGATTCGGCCGCCTGGAGTACCCGTCGCGTAGCCTTGAGAAAGGAATTCCGTCAGCTATTGCAGATTGATTCAGTACTTGCCAAACGCGTACATTCAAAATCAATTTTATCGAAGATTCGTAGCTACGATGGCTATTCGGTGCAAAATTTCGCCATTGAAACATTACCCGGATTATATGTTTGCGGATCTATTTACAATCCACTGACAAAAGGTAAACATGCGCTGATTCTTTGTCCCAACGGACATTGGGGCGGTGGACGTTACAATAAAGACGAACAAACCCGTTTCGGGACACTGGCACGCATGGGCGCCACCTGCGTAAGCTACGATTTGTTCGGATGGGGTGAGTCGGAATATCAGGTAACTTCGGCTGCTCACCGCACCACGGCTGCGGAACAAATTCAGCTCATGAACGGCCTGACCATTCTCGACTATATGCTTACCCGCAAAGACATTGACCCAAAACGAGTGGCTACCAACGGTGGCTCGGGCGGTGGAACGCAGGTAGTTCAGCTTTCTGTGCTCGACGACCGCTTCACGGCTGCTTGTCCAACCGTAAATCTGGCATCGCATTTCGACGGCGGATGCCCCTGCGAAAGTGGGATGCCTACCATGCTGGCTTGTGGCGGAACGTGTAACCCTGAATTAATGGCGACTTTTGCACCAAAACCGGTACGTGTCATTTCTGATGGTGGTGACTGGACGGCTTCTGTTCCGGAACTGGAATTTCCGTATCTGCAACGCATTTGGAATTTCTATAAAGCCGACAGCAAACTTACCAATGTGCATTTATTGGCCGAAAAACATGATTTTGGCGCAAACAAACGCAAAGCGGTATACGAATTCTTTATACCAACATTTGGATTAGATGCCAGCAAGCTGGATGAATCGAAAGTGACCATTGAACCCGAAATTGCGATGCATAGTTTTGGCGAAAAAGGCGAAAAAATGCCTACTAGTGCCATTCGTGATTTTGCTCAGGTAGAAAAATACCTGAATAAGAAAGCGGATGCAAAAGCCCATTCCGATATGGATTTGGAAAAACGTGCTCAAAGTTTTGTTGACTCGCTAAAACTGAACGACAAAGAAAAAGAAATTCGCGTAAAAGCGGTGATTACGACACACATGAAAGCCGTGCGTGATTGGCACAACGACCACCCATTCAGCATTGTTCCTAAAGGCATCAATCCACGAACTGCAGAAGTTATGACCGACGTACATCGCGATGTAATTGCCTGCTCCACCAAACCCAAATCGGTGCACGAAAATCTGATGACCGGACTTCATAAAGACCTGACTGAGGAACAAGTAGAAAAAGTACTTGATTTATACACTATTGGTAAATTTCAGTTTACGCTCAAAGGGTTCAAAGCTATTGTGCCAAATATGACAGAAAAGGAAGAAGTATACGTTGTAAGTCAGTTGCGTCAGGCACGCGAGGAAGCTGTTGATTATAAAACCATGAAAGGCGAAATTTCAGCTATTTTTGAAATTTACAAAGACAAATGCGAAAAATATTTCAACGAAAACGGACGAAGCTGGAAGCAGATGTACAAAGATTTCACTGCAAAAATAAAAGCCGAGAAAGAGGCTAAAAAGAAAGCGGAGACTGAAGTTAAGAAATAAATTTCCACCTAATTTTAAAGGGTAGTTGGAATTAGTTTTCGACTACCCTTTTTCTTTTTTAAAAATGAAGCTACATTCATTTTCAGACATTTAAGTTATTATTTCCTAATACTAACAATATAGTCTTCTAAAATTATTTATCTTCGTTTATTTTCATTTACCTTTGCATTCGAAACTATACGAAACTATACTTTATGCTAAAAGCAAATAAACAAATCATCTCCGCCTTGCAATTGAAAGCCGAAGAAATCAGAAAAATAGTGCTCGACATTGTTTTTTCTTCCAAATCCGGACATATTGGAGGATCACTATCATCTGTCGATGTGGAAACAGCACTGTATTTCCATGTTATGAACATTGACCCAAAAAATCCTCAACTGGAAGGTCGTGATCGCTTTATTCTGAGTAAAGGTCACAGCGTTGAAGCTCTGTATGCAGTACTATCCACTGCCGGCTTTTTCGACAAAGAACTACTAAAGACCTATGGGCAATTCAATTCAAAACTGGCAGGTCATCCTACAAAAAAAATACCAGGTGTTGAGCTGAATAGCGGAGCATTGGGACATGGTTTATCAGTAGGAGTCGGATTGGCAATTGCAGCCAAAATGGATGAGAAGGCATACCAAACCTATGTTTTGATGGGCGATGGTGAACAGGGCGAAGGGTCAATCTATGAAGCAGCCATGTCGGGGAGCCATTATAAACTGGATAATCTCGTTGCCATCATCGACCGCAACAAACTACAAATCAGCGGCAAAACAGAAGATGTAATGTCGCTCGAACCCATGCGCGAACGTTGGGAGGCATTTGGCTGGGAGGTGATTGATATTGATGGGAATAACATGCAGGAGATTGTGGAAACCTTCGAAAACATGGATCATCACAACGCAAAACCGAAACTTCTGATTTCGCACACCATCAAAGGTTGTGGAGTTGCGTACATGGAGAAAGTGGCCAAATGGCACCACGGCGTTCCAACTGAAGAGCAATACAATGAGGCGATTGCTGAAATTGATGAACGTATTAAAAATTTGAAATCACAACTATGAGCACCGAAAATAAAAATACAATCCCTTGCCGTAAAATGTTTACCGACACACTGGTAGAGCTGGCAAAAAAAGACAAAAATATTGTAGCTGTAACGACCGATGCCCGAGGTTCGGTAACACTCGATTCATTTGCCAATGAGCTTCCGGATCAATTCGTGGAGTTGGGTATTGCCGAGCAAAACGCAGTGGGTGTTGCAGCCGGTTTAGCTTCAGCGGGCAAAAAGACCTTTGTTTGCGGACCTGCGTGCTTTTACGTGGCACGTAGTCTGGAACAAGTGAAAGTCGACGTGGCTTATTCCGCTAATCCGGTCAAAATTTTGGGCGTGAGCGGAGGTGTTAGTTACGGAGCATTGGGATTTTCGCACCACAGTCTGCACGACATTGCCGTTTTACGAACATTCCCCGGAATGCATATCGTACTTCCCTGCGACATTTACCAAACCCAAAAATTGGTAGAAGAACTCATCGATTACCCACATCCGGTTTATATCCGTGTGGGCAGAAATGCCGTTCCGAATGTGTATGAGAACGTGAATTGCGAATATAAAATAGGAAAAGCGAATCTATTACTGGATGGTGACGACCTGACTATTATCGGAACAGGTGAAACAGTTTACCATTGCCTTGAAGCCGGAAAAAGGCTTCATGCACAGGGAATTAAAGCCAGGGTTATTGATATGCATACGCTCAAGCCATTTGATAAAGAAATAGTGGAAAAAGCAGCGCGCGAAACAGGCAAAATAATTACGGTGGAAGAACACAGCACATTTGGTGGCCTGGGTGGTGCAGTGGCAGAAATTGTATCACAAAGTTGCCCTGTATCCATGCGAATTTTGGGAATTCCGGATGAAAATTCGATTCATGCAACGCCACTTCAAATTTTCAAACATTATGGGATTGATGCTGATGGAATATTCGATACAGCAATTTCATTTTGCAAATAAAAGTTCCTTAAAATTGGTGACATATTCAGGATTCAATCGTCTACTATTATTGTTGCGGTTGAATCCTTTTCAACACTATTTTTAAATCTAAATTATTCTGACTTCGAAAAGCATGAAGTATACAATTGCCATTGACCAAAGCACTTCGGCCACAAAAGCAATGTTGTTTGATGAAAAAGCAACTTTGATGAGTCGTGTTTCCATTGACCACAAGCAGTATTACCCACAAGCTGGTTGGGTAGAACATGATCCGGTTGAGATTATCGAAAACACCTACAATGCAGTAAAACAACTGATTTCGACTGTTGATGTTGATCAACAAGATATTACTTCAATTGCTATAACCAATCAGCGCGAAACAGTAGTGGTTTGGGATAAACGAACAGGAAATCCAATTTACAATGCAGTAGTATGGCAATGCAATCGTGGAACACAAATTTGCGAAGAACTTTTAGCTCAGGGACATGAACCCATGGTCACCCGGAAAACGGGCCTAATCATTAATCCCTATTTTTCAGCCAGCGGCGTAAAATGGATTCTGGACAATGTCTCCGGAGCCCGTCAGGCAGCTCAGGATGGCCATTTACTGATGGGAACCATGGATAGTTGGTTAATCTGGAATCTGACCAAAGGAAAAGTTCATGCCACCGACTACACCAATGCTTCCCGTACTTTACTTTTCAATATTAATACATTAAGTTGGGATAAAGAACTGCTTAATCTGTTCACAATACCATTAAATATGCTTCCCGAAGCACTTCCATGCGACGGTCAGTTTGGCACCACCACAATGGATGGTATTTTTCAACAAATTCCAATTGCCGGTGTGCTGGGCGACTCACACGGTGCTCTGGTAGGACAGATGTGCTTCTCGGACGGAATGGGGAAAGCAACCTATGGAACCGGCTCATCTATTATGGTAAACATTGGCGAACAGCCACTTTCTGCTCCGCAAGGGCTGGTTACATCAATCGGGTTTGCCGCCAAAGGAAAAGTTTATTATGCTTTCGAAGGTAATATTCACTGTACCGGAGCTACCATAAAATGGTTGCAGGATGACCTGAAACTGATTGAGTCGGCAGCAGAAACAGAAGCACTGGCAACTTCGGTAAAAGGTACCGATGGAGTGTGTTTCGTTCCTGCATTTGCAGGCCTTGGAGCGCCCTGGTGGGACAACGATGCTAAAGCACTTATTTGTGGAATGAACCGCGGAACAGGCAAAGCGCATATTGTTCGCGCTGCACTGGAATCAATTGCCTATCAGGTAAAAGACCTGATGAATCTCATCCAGGAATCAGGTGTAAAATTATTGGAACTCCGGGTTGATGGAGGTCCGGTAAAAAACAATTTTCTGATGCAGTTTCAGGCTGATATGTTACATGCAAAAATAAATCGTAGCCCCATTGAAGAAGCATCTGCTCTGGGAGCTATACTGATGAATGGCTTTGCGCTTAACCAACTGACTGATTTAGATTCAGCAGCTGCGCTGCGCTCACAAAACGATTACATAGAACCGAAAATGGACGTTGCCCAAGTAAACGAATTGCATGAGCAATGGAAAAAAGCCATTCTTCGAGCTACCTTGAAATAAAACAAATCATCATACAATCACTTAAAATATCAAAACATGGCTTATAAACAAAGACTTACCTTTGGTCTTATCATTGGAACAAGGGATATTTTCAGTGCTAAACTTGGTTTAGCCGCTCGTGAGATTTTACTTCCAAAAATTGAATCGTTGGGACACGATTATGTGATTCTTCCCGTTGATGCAACTGTTTCAGGAAGTGTAGACAATTACGAAGATGGAAAAAAATGTGCAAAATTGTTTAGCGAAAACCGCGATAAAATTGACGGTATTATTATCGTTCTTCCTAATTTCAGCAACGAATTAGGCATAGTAAATGCCATCAAACTGGCTAATCTGAACGTGCCTATTTTGGTTCAGGCTTGCGACGATGACAATGATAAAGTAGATGTATACAGCCGTCGTGACGCATTTTGCGGTAAAATTTCAGTTTGCAACAACTTCTATCAATACGGAATTCCATTTACAGACACCACTTTCCATACGTATCCGCTCGACAGCGAATTGTTCGATAAAGATATTGAAAAATTTGCTTCGGTTTGCCGCGTTGTAAACGGTATGCGCAACGCCCGTATTGGCGCCATTGGTGCTCGCCCGGCAGCCTTCCAAACCGTTCGTGCCAGCGAAAAAATACTTCAGGCTTCAGGTATCACAGTAATTACTGTCGATCTTTCCGAAATTTTGGGGGCTGCTAATAAAGTTAATCTGCAATCGGCTGAATTAAAATGGAAATTAGCCGAAATTAAGGACTATGGTAAAATTGCAACTTCCGTTCACGAAGACAAAATTATTCGTCAGGCTAAATTTGGCTTAGCTGTTGAAAACTGGATTGCTGCCAATGATATTGATGCCAGCACTATTGAATGTTGGGATTCGTTGCAAAACAATTACGGTTGTGCATCATGTCTCACTATGAGCATGTTGGGTGAAAAATTAATGCCAAGTGCTTGCGAAGTAGACATTGCCGGCTCGGTTTCGATGTATGCCCTGATGCTTGCTTCGGGCAAAGCACCTGCTCTGCTCGACTGGAACAATAACTTTGGTACCGATCGCAATAAATGCGTTTGTACACATTGTAGTAATTATCCTAAAAGCTTTATGCAAAATGAGTTGACTATTGGTTCGCTTGATGTTTTGGGAACAGTTTTAGGGCAAGAGAATACTTTCGGAGCCGTGAAAGGCGCCGTTGCTCCGGGCGAATTCTCTTACTTCCGTATCTCAACCGACGACCCAAAAGGAATCATCAAATCGTACGTAGGTGAAGGTACATTCACACAAGACCCATATGCAATGGATGGTGGTATTGCCGTTTCGCATGTAGATAATCTGCAACAGTTATTGAAATATATCTGCAAAAACGGATACGAGCATCACGTGGCTATGGTTCGTTCCAATGTGGTTGAAATTCTGGAAGAAGCCGTAGACAATTACCTTGGCTGGAGCTTGTATCGTCACAAATAAATATTTCTTATGCCCTGAATCTCTATAATCGGAAGATTCAGGGCATTTTTTTATACATCAACTAACGATATTTAATAATTGTTTAGTTTGCACTTAAAATGATGGTGCTGTTGGAAAATAATGGTTCCTATTCTGCCGATTCCAAACTAATTTTGGACAACTGAATTCAGCATTTCTTTTGAAATTTATTGCTATCTTTGCACCCAAAATAAACTGAGGGTATAAGAATTCAAAAATACCTGAAAATGAGCAATAAAAACATATTATGTCTGAAAAATTTAATTCGGTAGAAGAAGCTATTGATGATATCCGCAAAGGAAAAGTAGTGTTGGTATTTGATGATGTTGCGCGCGAAAACGAAGGTGACTTTATAGCAGCTGCCGATTTGATTACTCCCGAAATAATAAACTTTATGGCAAAGTTTGGTCGTGGACTGATTTGCGCTGCTATTACCGAAGAACGTGCGCTGGAGCTTTCGTTGGAAAGAATGGTACAAAATAATACAGCTACTTTGTCAACAGCCTTTACCGTTTCGGTAGATTTGCTCGGGCATGGCTGCACAACGGGTATTTCAGCTTCCGACCGTGCAAAAACGGCAAAAGCGCTTGTTGATAAAAACACAAAACCAGAAGACTTAGGCCGCCCGGGACATATTTTCCCACTGATTGCTAATCCTGACGGTGTTTTAGGGCGTATGGGGCATACCGAAGCTTCGGTAGATTTGCCTATGCTGGCAGGATTGAATCCCTGTGGAATCCTTGTAGAAGTGATGAATGATGATGGAACTATGGCTCGTCTGAACGACCTGATGGAGGTAGCCAAAGAACATAACATTAAGCTCATCTCAATCACACAACTAGTGCAATACAGAAAATCAATCATCTAAAAAGCTATGCTTCAGAATCAACGTCGCGATAAAATTCTTGAGCTCATCCGAGAAGATGGTCATGCTAAAGTAATGGACCTGAGTCGGATTTTCAAAGTTACCGAGGTAACTATCCGACAAGACCTGGAATCTTTGGAGAAAGATGGTTTTATTGTGCGGGAACATGGCGGAGCATACCTTAAAAATATTGATCTGAACGTTCGCAACTTCAGTCTGCAAAATCAGGAAAACATCACCGAAAAAATGATGATTGCCCGCAAAGCCGTTGAATACATTCACGATGGCGAAGCAATCATTTTGGATTCGGGCTCAACAACAACCGAGATTGCAAAGCTACTTACCGGTTACAACAACCTCACTGTCATTACAAATGCTCTGAATATTGCTTTGATTTTGGGAGCTCAGGCAGGCATAACAGTGGTAGTAACCGGCGGCGAGTTTAAAGCCCCCACCCTTTCGCTTACAGGTCAGAAAGCTGCTGATTTTTTCCAAAACCTGCATGTAGATAAACTTTTCCTGGCAACAGCTGGTATTGCACTTAAATCCGGGCTTACTTACCCCGGAATCAGCGATATCTGTGTAAAGCGTGCCATGATAGAATCAGCCAATGAGGTATATCTGGTTGCCGATTCCAGCAAAATTGGCAAAAACGCCTTTGCCAGTTTGGGAGCTTTATCGCTAATCAATTATCTAATTACCGATTTCAGAATTAAACCCGAAGATATTGAATGGCTCAAAACGTACGATGTTCAATTCATTATAGCAGAACATTAAAAAGAACATTTATCCGAGATATTGAAAAGGCAACATGAAGTCAATTTATGTTGCCTTTTCTATTTTAAGTCAAACGCTTACTTTTTGGGTACAAATCCCATGAATTTACGTCATTTATATTACTTTTGGAAAGTAAAAAAACATCTGTAAATGACCTACAAAATAAAAAGCTTCTGCACTCTTGTTTTCTCAATTAGTTGTGGAATTTCCTCATTATTAGCACAATCTAATGCCTATAAACTTTGGTACGACCGTCCGGCTCAGGTCTGGACCGAAGCGTTGCCATTGGGAAATGGTCGACTGGGTGCTATGGTGTTTGGCAATCCGGGTACTGAACAAATTCAACTAAACGAAGCAACTATTTGGGCGGGTAGTCCTAATAATAATCCCAATCCGGCTGCACTTAAAGCTATTCCTGAGTTACAACAGCTAATTTTTGCCGGAAAATACGAGGAAGCGCAAGCGTTGGCTACTCAAAAAGTAATGTCGGCTACCAATCAGGGCATGCCTTTTCAGCCATTTGGCGATTTGCGCATTTCATTCCCCGGGCATACCCGCTACACCGATTATTATCGAGATCTGAATCTGGACTCTGCATGTGCCGTGGTGACTTATAAAGTAGATGGCGTCAGCTTTAAGCGCGAAACCTTCACTTCGTTTACCGACCAAGTGGTGGTAATTCGCCTGACAGCCTCTAAAAAACAGCAAATTACCTTCAATGCTGTATTTACTTCGCCTCATCAGGATGTGATGATTGCTTCGGATGGCAATTGCGTAACATTGGATGGTACAGCTGCCAATCATGAAGGACAAAAAGGAAAAATAAAATTTCAGGGACGCGTAACAGCCAATATTCAGGGTGGACGTATGACTTGTAAAGATGGCGTTTTATCTGTGGAAAATGCAGATGAAGCTATTCTTTATGTGTCGATTGCCACCAACTTCAATAATTACAAGGACATAACCGCCGATCCAGCAGAACGTGCAAAAACCTACCTGAACAATGCGACAGGAAAGGATTTTGCTGACATGAAAAAGTCGCACGAGGCATTTTTCAAAAAATGGATGGATAGATCGTCGCTGGATTTAGGTCCGAATCTCTCTGCAGAAACAACCGACAAGCGCATTGAGAATTTCGCCAAAACAAACGATGTAAATTTGGTGGCAACTTATTATAAATTTGGACGTTACCTGCTTATTTCCTGTTCGCAACCGGGTAGTCAACCTGCTAATTTACAAGGAATCTGGAACGACAAAATGTTGCCTTCGTGGGATAGTAAATACACAACCAACATCAACCTGGAAATGAATTACTGGCCGGCAGAAGTGACCAACCTGACTGAGTTAAACGAGCCTTTGTTCAAACTTACTAAAGAAGTAAGCGAAACCGGCAAAGAAAGCGCTAAAACGATGTACAGTGCCGACGGCTGGGTATTGCATCATAATACCGACATCTGGCGCGTAACTGGTTCTATCGACAAATCGCCTTCGGGCATGTGGCTGGCTGGCGGTGCCTGGCTAAGCCGTCATTTGTGGGAACATTATCTATACACCGGTGATTTGGAGTTTCTGAAATCGGTATATCCGATTATGAAAGATGCTGCCATTTTCTTCGATCAGGTGATGGTAAAAGAACCTAAAAGTGGTTGGTTAATACTTTGTCCTAGCAGTTCGCCCGAAAACACACATGCCGGAAGCGGTGGCAAATCTACCATATCGGGTGGCGTCACCATGGATAACGAGCTGATTTCAAGCCTTTGGAATATTGTTATTTCCAGTTCCCAAATATTAAATACTGATGCTGATTATGCGCAACACCTGAAAACCCGTTTAGCCGAAATGGCTCCGTTTCAGGTGGGTAAATGGGGACAATTACAGGAATGGATGTACGATTGGGACAATCCTGAGGATATGCACCGCCATGTTTCGCACTTGTGGGGATTGTTCCCCGGCAATCAGATTTCGCCGTTCCGCACGCCCGAATTGTTCGATGCAGCCCGCACTTCACTTATCCACCGTGGCGATCCATCCACCGGCTGGAGCATGGCCTGGAAAGTGTGCTACTGGGCTCGCCTGCTCGATGGCGATCATGCGTACAAACTAATAACTGACCAGCTATCGTTGGTTCGCAACGAACCTAAACACGGTGGAACTTATCCGAATTTTTTCGATGCACACCCACCTTTCCAAATCGATGGAAACTTTGGTTGCACCGCTGGCATTGCCGAAATGCTGATGCAAAGTCAGGATGGATTTATTTACCTGCTCCCTGCCCTTCCTACGGTTTGGCAAAACGGAGAGGTAAAAGGATTGGTAGCTCGTGGAGGCTTCGAAATGGACATTAAATGGAGCAATGGCAAACTTAAAAAAGTGACAATTCGCTCGCGAAATGGAGGTAATTGCCGCTTACGGTCACTTACGCCACTTAAATGTATCGGACTAAAAACCGCCAAAGTCGAAAATCCGAATCCATTATTTTACGTTCCCGAAACGGGTAAACCTTTAATTAGTAAAGAAGCTAAACTCAATGCGGTGACATTGAAAAAAACTTATCTTTACGATTTAAAAACGGAAAAAGGGAAAGAATACGTAATTAATGGACAATTGACAATGAATAATTGATAATGAAAATTTTGAAATATTATAAAATGAAAAAACTTATTTTAAGCACATTTTTACTCATTACCTTTTTCGCTTCTGGACAAACGAAGGTTACTAAACCCTGGGAAAACGGCAAACTGGTAGTCAGCGAAAACCACCGCTACCTGCAACACGAAAACGGCACACCCTTCTTTTGGTTGGGCGATACGGGTTGGTTATTGCCCGAACGGTTAAACCGCGATGAGGCTGAATTCTATTTGAACGAATGCAGTAAAAATGGCTACAACGTTATTCAGGTGCAAACCATTAATGATGTTCCGGCTTACAATATCTACGGACAATCGTCGATGCCCGAAGGTTTCGATTTCAAAAACATCAACAAAAAAGGGGTGTATGGTTATTGGGATCACATGGATTATATCATCAAAATGGCCGAAAAGAGAGGTATTTACATTGGTATGGTTTGTATTTGGGGTGGTTTGGTACAATCCGGACTAATGGATGTTAAACAAGCACAGGCTTATGGTAAATTTCTGGGCGAACGTTATAAGAACTCACCCAATATTATTTGGTTTATCGGTGGCGATATTCGTGGTGACATAAAAACAGAAGTGTGGGAAACATTGGCAAATTCAATAAAAGCGGTTGATAAAAATCACCTAATGACTTATCACCCTCGTGGACGCACCTGCTCGTCAACCTGGTTCAACAATGCTTCATGGCTGGATTTTAATATGTTCCAAAGTGGACACCGCCGTTACGGGCAACGCAAAGGCGACGGCGACTATACCATTGCCGAAAATACAGAAGAAGATAACTGGCGCTATACTGAGAAAAGCTTAAGCATGACACCCATAAAACCCGTTATAGACGGAGAACCTGCTTACGAGGATATTCCACAGGGCTTGCACGATTTTAATGAGGTAAAATGGAATGCCAACGATGTGCGTCGCTATGCTTACTGGTCCGTGTTTGCCGGATCGTTCGGACACACTTACGGCCATAATTCCATTATGCAGTTCTACAAACCGGGTTTACTAGGTTCTTACGGAGCGAAACGTGCCTGGTACGACTGCATGGAAGATCCCGGATATGTGCAAATGAAGTATTTGAAAAAGCTGATTCTTGCATTTCCATTTTTTGATCGTGTACCTGATCAAAGCATCATTGCCGGACAAAACGGAGAACGTTACGACCGCGCCATTGCAACTCGTGGCAACGATTATTTGCTGGTTTACAATTATACAGCTCGCCCCATGCAAATTGACTTGTCGAAAATCAGTGGAGCAAAGAAAAACTGTTGGTGGTTTAATCCAAAGAATGGGGAACTGCAGTTTATTGGCGAATTCGACAGTAAAGTGACTAATTTCACCATTGATGCAGGCTACAATTCGGGCAACGACCGTGTGTTAATTGCGGTTGATAGTGCTAAAGATTATGTGAAGCAACTCACAGCTGAAAAATAATTCCCGCCAACCAATCTCTGCTGTATGAAAAAGATCCATTTATCTATATTTATTGCTCTTGTTTTTGCAAATGTCTCGGCACAAATGCCGGCTCGCACTTCTGGAAATGTTGAGAAATACAAGCAAATTTGCAGGAAATATATTCATGCCGAAATGCGTGGAATGTACAGGGAAGCAGGTGGGTCGCTTAAGTTTCCGTTTCTGGCTCCGGGCAGCAATCAATACCTGGATATGCTTTGGGACTGGGATTCGTGGTTAAGCGATGTGGCTCTCAGGCAAATTTTGTTGGAAAAAGGAACTGAAAAAGACAGAAAAGATGCACTGAAATATGAACAGGGTTGCGTGCTTAACTCGTTGAGCTATGGTGGTATGGACGGTTGGATTCCTATCTGGATTGAACGAAATGCACCCACACGGGATAAAATGCTAAGCACAAAAAATCCGTGGAAAAGCAATATGCATAAACCAACATTGGCACAGCATGCAGCTTTTATCATCAAAAACATGAACGGTGATGCCGAATGGTTGCGCGAAGACTTTTATACACTTCAGGCTTTCGAAAGTCGGTATCTGAACTTTCAACAACACAAAGCCACGGGATTAATGTATTGGGAAACCGATGAGGCAATTGGTGTTGATAATGACCCAAGTACTTTTTTTCGCCCGAACGAAAGTTCCGGTTCGATATTTCTCAATGCATTGATGTATAAGGAGCTAAAAGCTATGGCTTATATTGCTGAATGTCTGCATCAATCCGATATAGCCAAGAAGTATGATAGTGAGGCTGAAAAACTGCAGAAAAATATTCGGGAACACTGTTGGGATGAGCGCGATGGATTTTACTACAGCGTGGATTTAAATCTGCGACCAATTGTAAAACCCGATATAGATTCCCTAAAACCAGGTATGCTGTTTTTTCATGTGGGTCAACCCCGCACGTACGATTGTTTGATACAACGATTCAGTGTTTGGAGTGGCTTTATGGCTATGTGGGCAGGTATTGCAACGCCGGAACAGGCAAAAATTATCGTTGAAAAACAATTCAAAGACACAGCTTTGTTCAATTCCCCTGCCGGAATTCGCTCGCTTTCACCACTCGAAAAAATGTACGATACCAGAGCGAGCGGCAATCCGTCGTCGTGGCAGGGACCCATTTGGATCAATGTAAATTACATGGTTTTCCGTGGTTTAGTGAAATATGGTTATACAGCCGAAGCCAAAGAACTGGCCGAAAAAACAATACTACTTCTGGGTCGTGACTTTGAGCGTTTTGGTGCTTTGCATGAATATTATTTACCCGATAATGGAGAACCGGTCTTGAACAAAGGCTTCCAAAACTGGAATTTCCTTGTGTTGAATATGGCTGCATGGCTTGATAACAAGCCTGTTGTGTCTGAATTTTAATATCATAAAAATGAAACAAAAACTTATACTTCCCATCCTTTTAGTTGCATTTTCATTGTTTGCCAATGCAACGATTTCTGTTACCGCTTTAAAAACGGAAGGGATGACTAACCCATTAGGCATTGACGCTCTAAAACCACGTTTTAGTTGGAAAACCGAAGCGACCACCGAAACCAACGTTCGTCAAAAAGCCTATCAGATTTTGGTGGCCAGTACTGCAGAAAAACTGGCTCAAAATGAGGCTGATGTGTGGAATAGTGGCAAAGTTTCGTCGGATGCTCAGCTTTGGATTCCATTTGCAGGAAAAGCGCTAATCAGCAATGGAAAATATTTCTGGAAGGTGAAAGTCTGGACCAACAAAGGCGAAAGTGAGTGGAGCAAAACAGTTTTTTGGAGCATGGGTCTTTTCGAAGAAAACGACTGGAAATCGGCTCAATGGATTGGGTTGGATAAAGCCATGCCTTGGGACGATGAAACCTACAACAGTCGCCTTTCGGCTCGCTATGTTCGTAAAGAGTTTGCAGCTAAAAAAGAGCTGAAACGTGCCACGGTTCATATTTGCGGATTGGGGTTGTATGAACTGTTTATCAATGGAAAACGCGTAGGCGATCAGGTATTGGCACCTGCACAAACAGGATTCAACAAAACCGTATTGTACAATACTTATGATGTGACTTTTCTTCTTCTGAAAGGCCAAAACGCTATTGGAATTACACTAGGCAACGGGCTTTTTTACAATATGCGCCAAACCTACAAACCATGGAAAGTGCCCACCTACGGCTACCCAGAAGCTCGTATGACATTGATTATAGAATACAACGATGGTTCGGTGGAAAATGTAGTGACCAAAGACAACTGGAAACTAACCGCCGACGGCCCTATTCGCAGCAACAACGAATACAATGGAGAAGAATACGATGCGCGCAAAGAACTCTCAGGATGGGCAAAAACTGGTTTTGATGATTCGAAATGGCAACCAGCTCAACGGGTACGCTTCCCGATCGGGCAACTGCGTGCTCAAATGATGGACGGTATGCGGGTGGTGGATAAAATCACGCCGCTTTCTGTAAAACCATTGGGCAACAAATTTATCCTAGATTTGGGGCAAAATATTGCCGGTTGGTTGCGCATAAAAGTCCGTGGAAATGACGGCGATACTGTGGTGATGCGCTTTGCCGAAACACTGCAAAGAGATGGCGAACTTTACACCGAGAACCTGCGTTCTGCACGCTGTACCGATACTTATATCCTGAAAGGCGACGCTGCCGGCGAAGAGTGGGCACCTGCATTTGTGTACCACGGATTCCGTTTTGTGGAAATTAGCGGATTGAAATATACACCTTCGGCAAACGATTTTACGGCCGAAGTGGTGAGCGATAAAATGGAACACACGGGATCGCTGACAACTTCTAATTCGGTATTGAACCAGATTTTGAAAAATGCCTGGTGGGGCATTCTGGACAATTACAAAGGCATGCCGGTGGATTGTCCGCAGCGCGATGAGCGTCAACCCTGGTTGGGCGATCGTGCCATGGGCTGCTGGGGCGAGAGCTTCCTGTTCGACAACAACAATATGTACGCTAAATGGAGCATGGATATCCGCGATGCACAGCGTCAGGATGGCTGTATCCCCGATGTAGCGCCTGAATACCTGACTTACTACACCGACAATGTAACCTGGCCCGCTACACTGCCTTTTATGTGCGACATGATGTACACGCAGTTTGGCAACCTGAAACCTATTCAGGAAAATTACGCTGCCATTCAGAAATGGATGGATCACATGCAGAAAAATTACCTGAGTGCGGATTATTTGATGAGCAAAGACGAATACGGCGACTGGTGCATGCCGCCCGAAGACCTGAAAATGATTCACAGTGCCGACCCGAAACGCATTACCGACGGAACATTGATTTCCACGGCCTATTATTACAAAGTGTTGAACGTAATGGCTCGTTTTGCTCGTTTGCAGGGACTGAAAAACGACGCAAAATCGTACGAAGCGCTGGCTTTAAAAGTGAAAGACGGATTCAACAAAAAGTTCTTCCGTACCGACTCGCTTTTCTACGGAAACAATACAGCTACAGCTAATTTACTGCCGCTGGCATTTGGTATGGTGCCCAAACAATATGCCGATACAGTGGCTAAAAACGTGCTTTTCAAATGCGTTCCGGCGAATACAAAATCGCAAATTGGCACAGGCGACCTCAGCATTACCTGCGGTGTAGTGGGTATACAATGGCTGATGCGCGAACTCACAAACATGGGTCGTGGTGATGTGGCTTTTGCGCTGGCTTCGAACACCAAATATCCTTCGTGGGGTTATATGGCTGCAAATGGAGCCACTACCATTTGGGAACTTTGGAACGGAAACACGGCCAATCCGGCGATGAATTCGGCCAACCACGTGATGCTCCTGGGCGACCTTGTTACCTGGGCTTACGAAAATGTGGGAGGCATAAAATCCGACTATCAACAAGCTGGTTTTAAACATATTATTCTGAAACCCGATTTTTCAATTCCTGATTTGGAATACGCCAACGCTTCGTACATTACACCTTACGGAAAAGTGATAAGCAACTGGAAAAAGACATTGATGAAACTTCATTGGGAGGTTTCAGTACCTGTAAACAGCACCGCCGAAGTACATTTACCTAACGGAAAAGTGCAACAATTAGGCTCCGGTTCGTACACGTTCGATGTGGAGATTCCGCAGAAAAAAGGCATTGTAACCAATGAATTTCTCTACGAAAAAGCCGATTTTCCGCAAGCGCATTCCGCTACTATTGTCGAAACTACAGCCGGCGATCTTGTGACTGCATTTTTTGGCGGAACCCGCGAAGGAGCGCCTGATGTATGCATTTACACCTGCCGCAAGGACAAAGGCTCAGATAAATGGTCGGCTCCGGCTATGGCTGCCGATGGTATTTTCAGCCCGACATTGCGCAAAGCCTGCTACAATCCGGTGTTGTACCAAATGAAGGACGGACCATTATTTCTTTTCTATAAAATTGGCAATAACGTGGCCGACTGGGTGGGCTATCTGAAAAAAAGTGACGATGGCGGTCGCACCTGGAGCAAAGCATATCAACTTCCCGACGGTTATCTGGGACCTATCAAAAATAAAATTGTGGATGTGGCCGGAAAATCCATTGCACCCTCGAGTCGCGAAAAAGGGGGTTGGCGAATTCTTTTCGAAATTGCCGAAGATGGCGGTCGCAAAACCCATATCGTAGGTCCACTGGAAGCCGACAGCGCTGTACTTACGCAGGATATGATTCCAAATAATGGCCCCGTGAAAGTAGATGCTGAGTCGGGTGAAGGTGGCAAACAAAAAACAGTTCAGGCCATTCAGCCCAGCATTTTGACGCACAAAGACGGTCGCTTGCAAATTCTTTGTCGCACCCGCAACGGTAAAATTGCGACAGCATGGAGTTCCGACAAAGGTGAAACCTGGACAAAACTAACACTGACAGATTTGCCTAACAATAATTCCGGAACGGATGCAGTTACCCTTCAGGATGGTCGACAAGTGTTGATTTATAATGCAGTGGCCACACCTCCGGGAGCACCCAAAGGCATTCGTACGCCACTCAATATCGCTGTTTCGGACGATGGAATTCACTGGAAAATGGTTCTTACGTTGGAAGATTCGCCCGTTTCGCAATATTCATACCCAAGCATTATTCAGGGAAAAGACGGACGGATTCATGCTGTTTATACATGGCGACGTCAGCGAGTGAAGTATGTGGAAATAAAACTGTAATCGGAATAAACCTTTCGACAATTAAATACATGTTAATTCTTTGATTTAGACAATTTTGTTGCATTACAAAAAATTTTGTGTTGCGTCCTATAGGATGAATGTTGCAATTAAAATTGTTTTTCTTCGAAAACGATATTCACAATTCATGAATACATCACTATTAAATAATTAAACTTATATTTAAATTTTATGAAAAAACTAATTACTTCCTTTATGATCTTGTTCTTCCTTATTGGAATAGGAACAAAAAGTTATGGGCAAGCTGCCGGCGACTATGTATTTGCGCCAACAGCACCAGTACCACCAGCACTAATAGATAGTCTTTGGGCTACTGTAGGCAATTGGAGTATTTCTGACGGTGCAGGCAATTTAACTCTTGCAACAAGAACACCTGGAGCAACAGATAATGTATGGATTCCAGCCGGAAAAAGAATGGGAACAGTTGCGGCAACAGCAACAGCAACTGGCGCGATTGTTGCGGGCTCTACAACTGTAACTTTAGCTGCTGCACCATCAGCCAATATTGTTGGTCTCGCCATCAGAAATAAAGCTACCAATGGAGCTAATTACGGCTTTGCTCCCGGAACATATGTTACAGCTGTGAGTGGCACAAGTGTAACAATATCACAACCTACAACATCTACAAATGTAGCAACCAACCTGGAGTTTTATCCTTCATGTAAAAATCTTATTGTGGATGGATTCATGCGAGTTTCAGCTCAGTTAGTAGTGTTTGGTGATTTAACCGTGCATGTTGGAGGAATCTTCACACAGGCTTCAGATTTATATTGCGCCAACATTAATAACTACGGAACTTTTAACGCCAATACAAATTTTCGTAGCGCAAAAAACCTTTATTTTGGTTTTAATGGTGCTGTTCCCGGAACCGGAGACTATACAATCACAAATGACGGTACCTTCGGAGATACACAAGCTATTGTCCCTGCCGGTGTAGGTAGTGGTATAAAAGTGTTGTATAGTAATATGGCAAACAGTATAACTATTAAATCATCATCCTCATCAGTTACTGGTTATAAATTTAATATTGCGCAAATAATACCTAGCAGCAATATGAAAACTTTGGCCAATACGAACCTGAACATCAAAGAAAACATGTCTTTGCTTATCCATAACGGTATCGGATTATCAATACAAAATGCAGATACATGTGTTGGAGCAACCAAAACTTGTACTATTGACCCTGGTGTAACAGTCTATGTTGGCTATCGTTTACATGCCGGAGAAACTCCAACTACTAACGATCAGGGAAGTTTTGTTTATAACATTAATGGAACTCTTGATTTTGCTACTTATGCTTCTGCTAGTAATAACTTAACTGCTGCAAGTGCCAATACTACTCAACTAAATCTTATTATGTCATCAGTGAGTGGAAATTCAGGTTCACTTACATTAAATCTTGGTGATGGCACTCAAACAAACGCAGGGACATTGATTTTAGGAAGTAATGTAAGATTGGTTAAACAGAGAACTCAATCAATTAATATCAATTTCAAGGACTATTCAAACGTGAGATTTAAGGGTAATTACGGTTGGAATACGAATTTTTGGTTATTGAACAGCAATACACCAGCACCTTATTTATTCCCAACTAAATTCTATAATCTATCGATAGATAGTGCTAAATATGTTCTTCCTGCAAAATCTATTGTAAGAGGAACTTATACTGCACCAACAGGAAGAGCTGCGTTTACAAACTGGGTAGCTGCTACAATTGGAGGAGTAACTCCAACAACATTAGCATCTTCACTCTACAATGGCACAACTTTAGCAAGCTTGCCACAGGGTTCAATTATGTTTACCGGTTCAGCTTATTATTATGTGCCTGTAGTTCGTTCAACAAGTACTTACATGACTAACAATCCAATTGTATTGAATGCAGACACCACGTTGAATTATTTGATGGTTGGTCAGTATGCGAACGGATCTTCAATAGCGAATGTTGCTGTATCTGCTATTTCAGGAACCAGCGTAACATTGGCAAGTGCACCTACTGCAACTACTACTCAAACAAATGCTATTGTTCAGTTCTTAGGAATTCAGGGTACGGTTGCTCCTACAGCTATCACCAGTCCTGTTTTTGATGGTACTCAGGCATTGATTTATTTAGGAGGAGCAGATTTTATAAATCCTGTAATGGCTCCAAATGCTGTAAATTCACCAAGCAAAAACAATGTAGTGGTTTATTCAGATCAAACCAATCGCATTGCAATTTCGAATGCTACTGCAGGTGATATTGTTACTGTTTATTCTGTAAGTGGAATGAAGGTTGCTTCTGCAAAACTAACAAGTGATAAAACAACTGTAAACGTTGGAAGTGGCATCTATCTGGTAAAGGCAAATAACTCAGTATCGAAAGTGGTTGTAAGATAATATCAACAAATTTATATAAGAAACGGGCTGTAACTTCACTGTTACAGCCCGTTTTTTTAGTGGTTACAAATGATATGGTACAATTATTTGCAGCCAACAACATTCCCAACATTGGGAATCTTCTGCTAACCATTCGGCGAGGTTTTCCCAAGCTTGGGAAAGTATTTTTTTGCTCTGTAAACGCCATTCTCAACATTGGGAATGTATCGTTGATCCCTCAAATGCACATTCCCAAATGTGGGAAAGCAATTCTGATCCATAAAACAATGATTCCCAACATTGGGAAGGCTCATTTCCATATCCAATAGCTATTGAACGTGAGTTCGATGTAAAGAATGTATCAGAATAATTCTTACGACTAATATGCTATTGGATATTTCTCATAATTCAGAAGGCCGTGCACATCACTCAAATTTCTATTTCCAATGATAATAAAAAAACTCCCGCAACCGGCATTAGCCAATTACGGGAATTCCACTTCAAACTATCAAATAATCAGTGTTTATTTTTTCTTTTCAGCGTCACGTGCTTTAATTCGCGCATACCAGGCTTCACGTTCCTTCACAAGGTCGTATCCCCTTTTCGAAAGATAGTTGTTTATACGGCCTTTATACTTGCCAAATGCTTCATGTTTTTTATTCGAGTTTTCAGCATCAATAGCAAATTCACGGGCTTCCTTCAACCATGCCAATATCTGTTTCTTTTCTCCCTTTTTGAGCGTTGGAATCATTTCAAGCGTAGCATCATAAGTCACTTTCACTACGCCAAACGTAATACCATCCTTAACAGATTCGATTTGTAATTCATTTAAATAAAGCGACAACTCAGCCGGAAAAGCAAAGTGAGAACGATACAGTGCAGCATCCTTTTCGTTTTGGGCAGCACTCAGAGCAACGTTCTTTGCCTCAACTGCCAACTCCGATCGTTTAATTTTGGCTACATCGCTGTCACGTTTCGTGTAAATATCGTTTAACGCAAAGTACTTATTTGCAACAATATTCAACACATTACGAGATACAACAGTATCTCGTAACTTTAATTTATCAATTATTTTTTGCGACCTACTAATAATATTTTCAACATACTTCGGATCACGATTTTTCGTATCAAGCTCTACTGCCTGAACACTTAAAACAACCATCAGCAAGCAGAATATGCTCATTCCATATTTAATTTTCATATAACTCAAGTTTATTTAATTGTAAATCGTAAATGATCAAATGGTAAATTACATGAGTTTTCCTTTTTCGGCCAACGTATCGTGATTGTTCTTTGGATCTGACCAATCTGTTTTTTTCTTTGTATCGATACCGTTGATATATTTTTCAATATTGGTGTATCCATCTCCGGTGCAGTCATTTAAAGCATCTGAAGGGTCTTTCGGGTTCAATCCATTTGCTTTCTCCCATGCGTCTGGCATACCATCTTTATCGGTATCAACATACGATTTTCCTTTGTATTCAGGATAGCCACCTACCTGACGAATATCAGTAATAATACCGTATTTGTACGAATCTTTTTTCATACGACGGTGTTTAAATTGAGGGAAGTTAACCGAATCAAGTCCTTCTACATAATATACTTTACCGGTAGTTACCTGAGTTAGAATATGCTCATCAACGATATCGCGTTTTGGAATATTGGCTCCTACATTTTTAGTAACAAAGTTATAAGCATCCTGAGCCGACATTATTGGAAATTCAGGTTTTGGAAATGGAGTATTCCATTTCATTGAATCAGTATATTGACCTGCATTATGCATTTCCTCAATCTGAACTCCACCATTCCAGTTATCTTTTGTAACCGCATCGTTACCATCCATAATATTTCCATTACAATAAACGCGGCCATACACACGATAACCGAGTTTGCTACGTCCTGATTCTGGTTTCAACATACGATGTCCAACAGGATCATCTTGCTTTGGAGTTAATGGACCTGGTTTGTAATAATTATTTATAATATTGTAAAGGGCAGTATAATCACCTCCGTCAACCGAGCGATTGTACCAGTTATAGATAACATTATTCACAAAATTAAACACTCCATTCCAACCAATCGATGGGTTACGTCCACCATTATTGGCCCAAAGATTACGCATAAACGAACAATTTTCGCCGCCTAATGTACTTCCAAAAGCATGATTATACGTATCTAACGCTTGAGCAGAAATTGTATTCTGAATAGTAACATTTACAGTTGGAAGTTTTTCTTCTTTCAATCCAGCTCCCGGGTCGAACATATGACGATAGAATGATATGTTTTCGTCGAGTCCCCACATACAAGAACAGTGGTCAATCATAATATTCCCAACCGGATTTCCTCCAAACGAATCATCACGGCGTTCTACCTTTGTTTCACCACGACGGAACCGCATATGACGAACTACAACATCGTGTGTATTCACCCAAAATGATTCGCCTGCAACACAAACCCCATCGCCCGGAGCAGTCTGACCTGCAATTGTCAAGTATGGTGCTTCTACAATAACCGGGCTTTTCAAACGAATAATACCTGCAGCATTGAACACCACAATACGTGGCCCAACAGTTTCTTCACATGCTTCGCGTAAGGTTCCGGGTCCACGATCATCAAGACTTGTAACAGTAATTACCTTACCGCCACGTCCACCGAATGAGAATTGGCCACCACCTTCAGCACCGGGGAAAGCTGGAATACTTGCCTGTGGTAAATCAGTTGGACGCGCTGCCCATGGGATATAGGGTTTTCCTGCAACAGTTTGTTTTCTCAAAACCTCTTTGTTTTTTTCCATCACATCAAGAGCATATTTACTCTCTTTCTGAATCATACTATCAGCTTTAGCTTTCAAGTCTTTTGGTACGTCAGGGTACTGCGCATGTAACATGCAAAAAGGAGCAAAAAGCAAAATTGCCAGCATTCCTTTCGTGAATTTTGTTTTCATTTTTCGGGATATTTATAATGTATTATACGTTCATTCGTTTGCAATAAAGACGCTTTCTGCTTTACAATGTACTCAAATACAATGCCAATTATACACATAAAAAAAACGAGGGCAGCATTAGAACAGCCCTCGTTATACAACTTATTTATAACCCATTACAACCTTCAATCAACTTTCAAAGAAGATCTAATTTTACAGATTTAGCGACAGTTATGCTTTCCAAACAATATTTACTCTTTTAATATTTTAAATTGTTCGGTGATTCCGGAACGACTAATTATCTGAACCAAATAACAACCTTTAGCAAGATTGGATACATCTACAAAAGTACTCCCGGATATCGAACTAATCATAATCTGTTTGCCTCTTAAATCAACAATCTTAACAGATTGTAGTGGAGTATCACTTATGACCTGAAATTTTTTTTTTACCACAGTTGGAACTATGCTCACATTGAAACTCTTTACCTCTTTTACTGCTGAAATAAAATCATGAACTATATTTTCGCCCATCAAACTAGCGAGATAAACTTCCAGAGCCGTATAACCTTCGGAAGTTCTCATATTCCGGTCGTCAGGATTGTTCGAATTCAATCCATTAGCAGCCTCCCATGCATCAGGCATTCCATCATTATCCGTATCTGTTGGAGCAACTGCACTCGCATAAGTCAGGTAACCTTCGGCATCATACGATTTATCAATAATTCCCCAAGAACCTAATGACGCTTTGAATGTAGCTGTTTTATTCTTCACCTCGCGGATAATGCGTCGTTCAACTGAATCCCGATTAACCGTACCTACCTTTGTAAGAATATCATTATATGCATCAGCAGCCGATTGAATAGCACTCAATTTATAAGGAACATATTTAACCCATGCACTGTTATATACCACACTTGCGGGTGGCAAAAGCAAGGTATCAGAACCCGAGGTGGCTTTTGTAGGAAGAGTCGTACCTGCAGTAGACCATTTCCATGTCAATCCTGCCCAGTTATTTGTATTCAACGCTGAAGAACCTTCCATAATATTGCCTGAAAGATACCATTTTGGAATGCTGCTGGCACCGGTATTAATATAGTTGGTAAAGAAATAATAGGTCCCTGTTGGGGTGGCAGGACCTGGTTTGTAATAATTATTTACAAAGTTACAGGTATGAGAGCGCGTTCCTGTTGCCAGAATATCACCTCCATAAGCTGCATTGGCACTTCCCCAGTTATAAACCAAATTATTTATAAATTCTATAAAAACATTCATTTCATTGTCTGTTCTTGCACCATTCAAACGTGGAGAGCGGGTTTTGTTGTTTGTCCACAAATTGTGATGATAAGTAGCACAAATACCTCCGGTCTGCGAGCCATAACTGCGGTCGCCTTTTCCATGACCATCGTTGTAAAGTGCATCGTGGAGAATAGACCATTGTAAGGTTGTATAACGGTTATCGTACATTGTCAGATTTTCTTCGCCCGACCAGCCAAAATCACAGTGGTCAAAAATGACGTTAACAGCATTCTCACATCCAACTGAACCTCCGGGCAAGAAAGAACCTACAGGTGCCAACGTATCTTTAGCCACTCCACCAACTTTATAACCATAAATTGGTGCTGGTTCAGCCAACTCACCAATTCTGAAACGCAAGTTTCTTACAACCAGATTTACTGAACTACCTAAGTTTACCTTCCCGTTTCTAATTTGGATTCCTTCGCCGGGAGCTGTCTGTCCGGCAATGGTTAAGTTAGCACGCGAGCAACGAATATCGTTTTGGTTCTTAACCGTCGTCCCGCTCAATATAAGATAAGGCTTCAATTGAATGATACCCGAAACCCGGAAAATAACAGTCAAAGAATCTCCGGGATATTGCGTTAGTGCCCAACGAAAACTACCCGGAATTGGAGTTTCCAAGCTGTTGTATGAAATATAGTCTTTCAGATTATCGACAAAAACGACTTTTCCTCCTCTACCCCCTTTGGCATATTTACCATATCCTTCAGCTGTTGGGAAAGCTTGTATTTGTGCATTCAGAGTCATTGAGAAAGCAATAAAAGTCAACAGGATGAGAATCAGGTATGTTTGAATTTTTTTCATTGTATTTTATAAGATAAATTATTGGAACAAAAATAGATAGTATTATTTATAGCGATTGAGAAAAATTGGTATTTGATGTGTAATAATTAATCCGGCGCAGTTAATTAGCTATAAAAGAGACTTAAATGTATTTAATATGCACTGAAAGTCAATTTCTTTGTAAAATTTAATCCTTTGTCGTTGATTTTCAATAAGTATACTCCGGAAATTAAATTGTTTAAATCAAACGAAGATTCATTGGAATTTTGTGCAATCATATTGCCGGTTACCGTAAACAACTGCATTTTTTCAACCTCCCGATTCAGGGTTATTAATTGTTTATTGAACGTAACTTTAATATCTGTCATTGGGATGTTTGACAAAGCACTTGGAGCTGTTCCGGCATCACTTAACACGCCCATTACATTGATTGATCTCACACTATAATTTCCACTTGTAGCGGAAGCGTCAGTATAGGTTGTTGCTGTTGTTGACCCAACATATGCATTGTCTTTATAGATGATGTATCCCACAGCATCGTTTACCGGGCTCCAACTGATAGTGCGATTTGAAACCGATATGGATGGTTTTGAGGGCGATACACAGAGACTTACAGGGTCATAAGGAGTTGTGCTGAGTTGTGCATACACATACGCAGGATTCAGAAAATTATCAACATCCGATTTTGCCAACTGAAAACTCCAGGAAATACGACCCGTTGTACTAACCGGATTCCCATTTATATCCAGACTGTTGTATTCCCCAAAACTGGCGGTCGTTTCATTTCCACCCATAGTAGTCCAACCCGCAGCTTTAATGTGCGAACCCAGTTTGCAGTTTAAGTAATATGCCCCACTGTTTATATTCCAGGGCCGGCCTAATGTAAAACTATTATCTGCCACATCGCTGTTAGCTGTAATATTGCAATTGCGGAAAATAAATTCAAGATTGAGGGCTTTGCCTGTAGTGGTGGCTGTGGCCGCAACGCTTTTCACACAGTCTTCAGGTGCAACAATATAACCACCCCCTTTTATACAATTAATGGTACAATCATCAAAAAACACTGTACCACCTGCATATATAAAATCGACTGCTCCCTGCAAAAGGCTGTTTTTGAAATAAGATCTTGCGCTTTTTTTGGCGCGATAGGCATCCTGATAGCCGAGAACCTGACAGTTTTTAAATGTTTGTCTGTCACCAGCTGTGTATAGTGCTTCAGCCATACCTGCAGTAGCTAAATTTCGAATAGTTATATTTTCGGCATAAAAATCATTTGCATAGAGTTTCACGGTACAAATATCTTCGTAAGTTGGTGAACCAGAACTTGCTCTGTATTGATTATGGGTAATTATTACACCGCCATAACTCTCCCCAATAAGACTAATTAGCTTTTTAGATGCTGTTGTCTTGGTTCCTAAAGCTACTTGCTCGTCGTAGATACCATTTTTCACAAACACGATACTGCGTTCATTATCGGGACACGCGTTTAGAGCAGTCTGAATAGATGTATAATCGCCAGTTCCATCGGCGGCAACTACAAAGCGGAAAGGTGCTGCCTGAGTCGTAATGACCAGGTTTAAGAACAAAGCGAAAAGTAAGTATTTGTTTCTCATAAACTGAATTTTTCCTGATTTAATAGCAGGCAAATATACAAACAACGGAGATTAACCCAGGGTAATCTCCGTTATATTATGTGCATTAATTGGTATTTAAATTTCTTTTAAACCTTTACTCAGCAAGAGGATCAAATGTTCCCATGCTACCTTTTTGAGAATCTAACCAACCTATATTCTGAAGCAAAGTAGAATTGTTCTTCTGAGCACTGGATTTCAAACCAAAGAAATAATACGTTGGATTAAATTGAATGGTTTTACCAGACTCATCTGCCGTTCTGTTTTTACGGGTAAGATTATATCTGTAGAAGTTTTCCATTTTAAACATTGGTAGGGTATCCGTTTTAAAATCCACATTCAAATTCAATGCAGCAGGTCTTTTTGTTTTAAGTACGGAATCTGCAGCAACACTATATATACCAGCTTTGCCATCGATACTTGCATTTGAAACACGTACTTCCATATTATTTCTTCGTTGACCATTCAGTGGTAACACACCTATATAGCTACATGTATTTCCATTGAATCCTGTCAAATTCCAACTTGCCGGTGCACCTGACACTTCGCCAAATCTTGTTCCACCATCCCAAAGCAACCATCTCCGAACATCATCGAAGCGTTTACCTTCATAAGCCAACTCAATTTGACGTTCAAACAAAATTGCACCAAATAATGCTCCTCTGTCGCTTGCAAGTGCATCATCCAGCCCACATGTACCGGTATACCCTACACGCATACGAATTTTTCTGAGTGCATCAAGCGCTTCCTGACCATGACCGGCTCCACATGCAGATTCTGCAAAGTTTAACAACACTTCAGCAAAACGAATTTCCATATATGGAGCAGCACTTTGAGAAAAACCTCTGGAGGTGCTGAATATATATAATGAATTTGTATTTACACCATAATCATCACTACGTTTCCGGATATACATTCCCCTGTATGAATCGGCCAAACCATCTGTACCATATCCGCTTTTACCCTCATTGGTCTGATCATCGGTAGTGGTGTACCATGAATAGTTCCAGAGTGCATAATTTGTTCCCTGTGAATAGGGTGGTTTCAGATTTGGATCGGGTGTTCCACTAAATTTCCATTCCACGCCGGGAAAGCCGAACGTACGGTAGAAGCGTGGATCGCGGTTTTTGAAAAATATATTTGGATCATATCCGTTAATTGGGGCACCATTCACATCCAATGCTCTTGACCCATTAGACATAGGGAACATATCCACCATTTGTGCAGTTGGAGTCATTCCGCCACCAGACATAATTGTGTTATAAGGTCTTATGCTTCTTTCCCACGAATTCCAGAATTCGGGCGCTAAACTTTGGGCTAATTCTGAATTATTATACAGTGTAACCATAACAGCTTCAGGACTTTTTGTTTCGGCAAACATTTTAGCCCAACCCTTTGCATTCACGCCCGGATCGGAAGCGTAGGCAAGTCCAAAACCGTTAGTTTCAAGTGTTTCATAAGCTTTTTTGTTCACTGCGTACGCCGAATCCCAGCGTTGCGTATTGTCGGCACGGTTAAATAATGGACTGGCATAAGTCAGTGTAACCCTTCCTTTTAGCGCTAGTGCAGCACCCGAGGTGATGCGACCCCAGTTATTTTCATCCCAAGCACCCGGGAGGTATTCAGATGCAGTTGTCAAATCCTTGCAGATAAAATCGATACATTGTTTTGTCGACGAGCGCGGAATAATCAAATTGGCTGCGCTCTCGCCTATCACAGGAAGTTGTGGAGTTTCGATAATGGGCACACCACCATACAGCTTAACCAATCGGAAATAAATCCAGGCCCTCCAGAAATAAACCTGACCCAATAATGTTTTCTTTTGATCTTCAGGAAGGCTACCATTTGTAACTCCCCAAATTACATCATTACAGTTTCTAATAAAACCATAAGGCGATGTAGATGCTTTCGCTTCATTGTAAAAAAAGTCGTCGATATTTTCATTTGAAATGATAGTACCATTATCAACGAATTTCGATAATCCGCCATATTCTTCGGTGCATTTTGAATAATCGTCAGCTATACCCGAACTTGGATATTGATAGGACATTGCCTGAGCAGCCAAAGGGTGGCATCGATAATATATATCGTTAATACGAGATTGGGCACCGGCATAGGTATTATACACCACTTCGGAAACTTTTGAATAATCTTGTTTTTCCTTCAGAAATTCATCGCTACAAGCTGTAAATACAACCAGTAATGCGACTAAAAAGGCAGGTATGCTATGATTTATTTTATTTTTCATTTTTCTCAAATTTAGAATGTAACATTAACACCGATAGTTATTTTTCGCAAGTTAGGGTATTTACCATAATCACCAGCCATAGGGTCGATAAAATGATCCGGATAAGGATTATAGAAACTCAGCAAGTCTTGACCCGTTACATTTAAACGACAGTTCTCAATTCCTACAAACTTAATTATTTGTTTTGGTAGCGAATAGGCTATTGTCAAATCGTTTAATGATATGTTTGTACCGCTAACCCGCCAGAATGTTGATTCTACGTTGTTGACTGATCCGTATTTTAAATTCGGATATTTGGCATCCAGGTTCTGACTTACAACTACATTTCCTGAAGCATCCTTTACATCACTGTAAACAAACATATTGTCGGCCCAGTAAGATGGCATGTTGGAATATTGCAACACGTCATAGCCAGTTGTTCCGGTAATTAAACTGGTAATACCTCTTGCATATTGTGGGATATAGGTATAACTGCCCCAGCCGGCACTGAAACGGGCATTAAAAGAAATGCCTTTCCATTCGCCACCTAAACTCAAATTGAAACCAAACGGATTGCTACTCTTGGTAGATATCAGGATACGGTCGTTTTTGTCTACCACTCCTGCATTCGGATCATTCGGATCGTTAGGTCCGTAATAAGAACCATCAGCTTTTTGTGAACCTCTGATATTATTATATATTAACATGCCTGGACGTACATCAGACTTGGCCTTATCCATATAGCTTGTAATATGATATTTATTAAAATATTCTTCAATATCCTGATAACTGCGGAACATACCGATACATTCATATCCCCAAACACCAACATCATTCCGCTGACCCGGATGCACATCGTCGAAGGCTATTTGTGCCGGCCAGGCATCGACCAGAATTTTATCGTCAGCATATTCAGTGCTTACTTTTACATTGTATTTGAAATCACCTATTTTATCTTTCCAACCCAACGATAATTCTATGCCATAGCGATCAATCTGCCCATAATTCTCAGGTGCCGCTTTTACTCCCACAGTAGCCGGATAATCTGCTGTTCCCTGCTTGGTGGCAAAAATTTCTCGTCCCCAGAAATAATAACCGTCTAATCCTGTTGAGAAGCGGTTATCGAAAGCATTCAGGTCGATACCGATATTTGCCTGATAGTTTTTATCCCAATGGGCAAAACGGTTGATACCATCGTCCTGGAGGGCTAGGTGACTGGATGTTTTTGTACCCGGGTTTGTACCAAATACCGGACCTTTATCCGGATTACTGTTGTACAATTGTGTCCACATCCAGGGTTTCAGGTTGTCTCTACCCAGCAAACCAAATGATCCACGAATTTTCAAGAAATCTATACCTTTGACATTTTGTTTGAACCAATTTTCCTCAGATAGTACCCAACCGGTAGAAAGGGAAGGAAAGAATCCCCAATAGTTTTCTGGTGCAAATTTTGTTGAAGCATCAACTCTGAACAGCAATTCCAACAGATATTTGTCGGCATATGCATAGTTTGCCCTTCCTGCATAGGATAAACGTCCGGATTCAGAACGTCCAAAAACCGTGGAGCCGCTATTGTTAGGATCTATTGCAGATACAACAGACTGTCCGTTGGCATACTCTGTAAGTCCTGATACTGATCCGGAAAGATCTTCCGATTCTGTTTCACTTCTTTCAATGGTAAACAAACCACTTACATCGTGTAATCCAAATTTACGACCATAGGTCGTTGTGAAGTTTAACTGATAATTGTCTCCACGAGCCATGCTACGGCTTAAGATATCTCCGTTTGTTATCTCCATGCGGGTAACATTGCTACTGGACATATCCATTTGTGTCTCGTCGTAGATATGTCCACCAAATTCATAATTATCAATACCTGGTCGTTTCCCGAATTTATAAATGTAATATTTTGAAGCAAATTGATTTGTTTTAGAAGTGCTTATATTTTTCCCATATGTTAATTTAAATTTAAGTCCCTTTAAGGCTTCCAGCCAGCTAAAATCATATTCAATGTTCGCATTCAAATTCATCGTTTGAGAAACACTCTGACTGTTATTTCCCATATTCTGAATAGTATTGTAATTGTAGTTCTGAATAGAATTTATTTCGCTGTTAGTCATACCATAAGTAGCAATTGGCAAACCATTAACATACTCGGGAATATAACGGGGGTGTGTCAACAAATAGTTATAATCTGTTTCGCCACCATTAGAGCCAGTTACTTTGCTGAAGCTGGAGTTTTTCTTACTAAAATCACCCGAAGCCTGAAACGAAACTTTGATAGCATTGCTAATTTTGGCGTCTACTCCGGCGCGATAATTCCATCTGTCATAATCGATATTACCAATATTGGCTCCTTGCTTAACATACGAGATGCCTGCAAAATAGTTGGCATTCTCACCTCCACCAGTAATATTCACACTGTGTTTCTGAGTTAATCCGGTGTGCCATTGCTGATCCAGTAAGTCATAGTTCACTTTTTTCATGTATTCCAGTTCATTTGCCTGAAACATGTTTCTCTTATTATCAGTTTCCTGGAATTCACCTGTTGCACCAGCTGCATATACTGCATTCCATAATTTGCCGTAATTGTATGCATCAAGCAATTTGGCTCGTTGTATCTCGTCGGTAAGTCCGAACTGACCATTATACGAAACTTTGGGTGCACCTATTTTTCCTCTTTTAGTTTTCACTATAATTACCCCGTAGGCCGAATTGGAACCGTAAACGGCCGCTGCCGCATCTTTCAGAACCGACATGCTTTCTATCATGGTAGGATCCAGATTATTGAATTGTGATTCATCAGATTGAATATCATCAATAATATACATAGGCGAATTATTTGGAACAAAAGCCGATATATTTGACAATGAAGACATTACAGCTGATTTGCGGATAGTAATTGATCCACTTTCACCCGGGCGACGGTTACCACCTGCAATACTCAATCCGGTTACCTTGCCTCGTAATGAACTGGCAAGGTCTGTAGTGTTTAAATCAGCAAGTTCCTTTGGATCTACCGTTGCAATAGCACCCGTTAAGTGTGCTTTCTTTTGAGTGGCATAACCCACTGCTACAACCTCATTTAGCTCGTTGTTGGTTTCTGCCATCGCGATAGTTAGAGAGGTCTTGTTGGTAATATCCACTTTCTGAGTTTTGTAACCAATGTATGAAATCTGGATGATTTTTTGATCAGCTTCTACATTGCTTAAAATAAATTTTCCGTACATATTAGTGATACTTCCTAATCTTGTACCGGGTACAGTTACACTTGCCCCAATAATGGGTTCGTTTTTCTCATCAAGTACAACTCCATTAATTGTTCTTTTCTGCTGAGCTGCTACCGGAATGGAAACTCCCAGCATCAGCAAAAAGATAAATATATATTGAATTTGTTTCATATATTGTAAATTTTAAATTGTTGTAGACTTTTATTATTGTGTTAACTGTAACCAACGTGGATCACCACTTGCATGAGTAAATACATCCGTTGCACCTGCACCAATTGTAAAATCACCATTTGCAGGGTCTTTGAATAATGGATCTATGCTATAGCCCGTACCACTCTTGTCACCATAAGTAGGTACAAATTCATTCGTATTGGTAGTAGCTGCATCTCCATTGAACAGGTATAAATTATCATTAAATGTCTTTACCATGTTTGTAGAACTTACACAAAGTCGACGAACCACCTGACCTGAGCCACAGTTCACAAAGATATTTCTTGAAAGCGTCAGTGCAACTGTAACACTACTCATTGCGGGATAATTAGCCATCTGTCCTGTGTTTACAACATTATAAAACGTATTGTTATTCAGATTTATAGAGGCAGAAACAAAACCAGCACGATCGGGACGGGCACTATTTTCGTATTTCAAGAAATATCCGGCAGTTGAAGCTGTTCCATACAGTGTATTATTCGTGAAATAGAGATTGTTAGCATATCCAGCTTTAAAAAATATTATGCCATCTGTGGGTATAATACCCAATGGAATGATACAATTATCAACGGTAAGATTTTCAATACAATATTTCTTGGAGTTATCATATATAAATCTGGTCGTCAGTGGTTTAATGAAGTTGCAAGAAGAAATCAATACCGATTTTGGTGACTTTACTAGATAGAAGGAGTTTATCCCCTTTAACGACTCATCCGGCGTACTGCTAAATGAGAAAAAAGCTCCATCGCTGGTGGTTGATGTAATAGCCGAACAATCAAAATTAAGATATTCAATCGTAATACCGCTGGTTGTCATCAATCGTCCGGCGGCAGTATAAGTAATCGTAGGTGGATGAATTTTATCACCCCGCAAAACTATCCAGTGTTTTTGGAAATCAAGTGGCCCCGATAAGGTATAAGTTGCCGGATAGGGCATTAATTCATAAGCTACCTCTTTGGTTGAATCCGGTATGGCATTACTTTGGAAATAGGTATACAAATCAGTACCATCTGGAATTATTGCATGAGCAGGCAAAAGGGTGCTGAATTGCACTACTGTTGCACTATCCGCATCTTTATTACTGAATTTTGGATTACCTAAGGCTTTGATTTCAATTTTATACTTGGTATTTTTCAAATAGGCACATGAAAACGTACAACCATCTACAAATAGACTGTCGTATGCTATTGGAACCGTTTTTTTGGGATCATCTACTACTGGAACTGGATGTGCAGGATCATCCACGTTAAAAACCGAAACCTGATATCCTTTTGCTCCAGAAACAACCGGCCATGAAACAAGCAACTTAGAACCGTCGGCATTTTTTAAAATTTGAATAGTCGAATCAGCTGGTGATTCTAATGTTTTATTTGTCACACCGGACGAGAATGTCCAATCATCATGATACCCGTCAATGCAGGATGCTAATAGCAGACAGACCACTACTGCAAACGCAAAACTCCATTTTTTTAATGAGATTTTTTTCATATTATTATTTATAAAGATTCAAAATACCTAAACTTTCAATATCAAACGACAATTAAGACGTATTTAATTGAATAATGTAATCATCTTTTACAATCAGAATGCCTTAGCCCAATTTACAGATCAAACATTATATCAATAGCACAACTTACTCATTCATTTCACTGCTCTAAATATTTGAACAGTAATCGTAAATTTAATATTGCTTCACAACTAAAGACGAAAACTTTAATAATTTGTAATCAAAAAAAAAATCTATTTTTATGCGAATACATTGAAAAAAACATCAGAACTTTATATAAAAGACACATCTGTTTGATTGTATGTATTTTATACTGCAGACGATTCTGAATCAAATCATTCAGTCCGCAATAGTTTCGTTTAACTCGGCCTAGCTTTTTATTAAAATAAAGTGTTGCTATTTTTCTTCGAATATAAATGGTTACAGAAATATGGTTTTAACGTCTATATCATATTATTTGTCGAACAAATTTACAATTTTGTTCGTATATAACAACTATCAACTTTTTAACAGAACTTTAAATCTATGCTTCATAAATTCTTTATATTCATTACCATACTTACCCTTACGTCATGCGTTACCAAGGAAGTAAAAACTCCATCCATCATAGAGTTGGTAGATATGGATTACCGGTTTTCAACCGCTACTCTGACACAATTTTGTCGCGAAAATAAAATTGAAACATCATCGGTTTATCAATGGCAAAATCATTGGGTAATTTACAGAAAGCAGAATGCCAGCGAGTTAGCTGAAAAAATTGAGAAGAAATTTCCAAAACTAAAGGTCAATGTTTATGAAACGCCTTTTTATGATTTTAATCGCGAAAAAATGACCGGTTCAAAACCAGCCAATGAATGGACAAACATTATTATGACCGCCAATTTGGTTGCTGATACCACTTTGCAACATCAGTATCTGGAATATCACCGCACACAGTTTGAAAAATGGCCGGAAGTCTCGAAAGGCTTTTGCAAGGCTGATTTCCAGCAATTACTTGTTTTTCGCAATGGTCGGCAATTGATGTTGGTTATCAGTATTCCGAAAGGCAAAACGTTGGATGAACTGAATCCCAAAACCACAGATAATAATCCACGGGTTGATGAGTGGAACAAAATAATGGTTAAATATCAGGAAGGAATAGAAGATGCACCAAAAAGTACAACGTGGGTGGCCTTTAGTTCAATTAAAAACTAACTTTTCAAAAGTTTAGAACTTAGAAAAGTTGAACAGAAAAATAAAAACTTATTTAAAGCCCCTTTGGGGTTGGACTCTATGCAACAAACAAATTATCAGCTTCTTGACTTTTTAGATTTTAGTCCACAGTTGAACGAAGGCGACAGACTTTGGCGGGCTTGCTCGCCAACTACTATTGAGGAGATAAACGGTGACATTTTTATCACAATACCGTTTCAGAAACAAAACAATTCCAACGAAATTACGCCTGATACAGCCGCTACGAAGAAAGAATATCAGCTACGAATAAAAGCACTGGGTGATAAAATTCTCCGCGTCTCTCTGGCTTTGACCGGAAGCGTGATGGAAAATTCCGAAATGCTGGAAATGGATACACGCCTGCAACCAACTGCGTTGACTTTCGAAAAAAATGAATTGGAGTGGACAATCGATGACCTTGCTGGAAACAAAAAAGCTGTCATTAGTTTCCAAGAACCTCAAACCGATTGGTGGAGTGATTTGGTTCCTGGTCCGGTTGAAACCATTCATCTGAGCTTTTTCTCTGACGGCAAAAAAGAAGTGGCACTCTCGGCTTACGATATGTTTTCGCCAACTCGTCACGATGCGTTTGCATTGGCCTATGTGGAACGAAACGACGAACCACACCGCGCAACTTTCTCCCTGCAAGCCAAAGCGGACGAATGCTATTACGGCACCGGTGAGCGTTTCACAAAAATGGATTTGTCGGGAAAAACCTTTCAGTTACGCAATCAGGATGGACAAGGCGTGAACAACCGCCGTGCCTACAAAAACATACCATTTTACCTTTCGTCAGAAAATTACGGACTGTTCCTGCATACCACCTCCTTTGCAAAATTCTCGCTGGCCGACCATTCGACCCGTTCGGCGCAGGTGTTAGTGGAAGAACCGGTGGTCGATTTCTTTCTGATTGGCGGTGATTCACCCGAAGAAATCCTGTTTGGCTACCGCCAACTTACGGGCTTCCCAACCATGCCACCGCTTTGGAGTTTTGGAACATGGATGAGCCGTATGACCTATTTCTCGGCCGACGAAGTGAATGAAATTTGCGACCGTATGCGTACCGAAGATTTTCCGTGCGATGTGATTCACCTCGATACAGGTTGGTTTGAAACCGACTGGTTGTGCGAGTGGAAATTCAACGACGAACGATTTCCCAATCCACCCGAATTTATTCAGGACCTCAAGAATAAAGGCTATCGCGTAAGCTTGTGGCAATTACCCTACATTTCGTACAATGCCATTCAGTATAAAGAAGCGGATGAAAAAGAATATATCAGCAAAAGCGAACGACTGATTTCAGGTTCGTCCAACTTTAGCGTACAGGATTTTGCCGGAACTATTGACCTGACTTACGACAAAGCCACCGAGTGGTACAAAGATTTACTCCGCAAATTATTGGAAATGGGAGTGGTTTGTATTAAAACTGATTTTGGAGAAGACATTCACCTCGATGCGGAATATCGAAACATGAGTCCTGAAAAACTACACAATTTATACCCATTACTCTACCAAAAAGCAGCTTACGAAGTGACCAAAGAAGTGACTGGCGACGGCATTATCTGGGCACGTGCCGGCTGGGCAGGTTGTCAGCGCTATCCGTTGCATTGGGGTGGTGATTCGGCTTGTTCGTGGGACGGATTGGCAGGCTCGCTCAAAGGCGGTTTACAGCTTGGCTTGTCGGGATTTGGATTCTGGAGCCACGATGTGCCCGGTTTCCATGGCGTGCCAAACTTTATGAACTCCGTCTTGCCCGAAGATATTTATGTACGTTGGACGCAATTTGGCGTTTTCTCGTCACATCTGCGTTATCATGGTTCGCACAAGCGGGAGCCGTGGCATTACCCAAACATTGCTCCGATTATTCGCAAATGGTTAAAATTGCGCTACCAACTGATTCCATATATTTTACAACAAAGCGAAATCACCACAAAAACCGGAATGCCGGTGTTGCGTGCCTTGATTTTGCATCACCCTGACGACAAAACCTGCCGCCAAATTGACGACCAATACTATTTTGGCGAAAATATGTTGGTGGCTCCGGTAATGAATTCGGAAAACAAACGCGATATTTATTTGCCAGAAGGAACGTGGGTGCATTTCTTTAGTCGCGAGGTTTTTGAAGGCGAACGTTGGTTGAAAAACGTGGAAGTTCCATTGGAAGAAATGCCGGTTTTCGTGAAACAGGGAGCTGAAATCCCAATGTACCCGAAAGATGTAAACTGCACGGACGAAATGGATTTTGGAAAAGTGATTGAAATGAAATATTAAAATATTGAACCACATAGGCATATAGAACACAAAATAATTCTATGATAACTATGTGTCTATGTGGTTAAAAACAAACAAAATGACCTGGAAATCTAGTTTTATTGAAACGAAAAAGCATTACACCGACTGGTGGAATGGTAAAGGAATAGTACTGACCATGTGGGAACATCTTGAAAAAGAGGGTTTACCCTATGAATTGGTTTCACCTCCATCGTCCCCCAAAGATTTAAATCAGTTGTGGTTCGATGCTCAGTGGCGATCAGAATTCTTACATTATTCTATGTCGCGTAATTCATACCTGGCTGATATTTTACCGGTGGCAAACACTCAACTTGGTCCGGGTTCGCTGGCAGCTATTCTGGGTTCGGAACTCGAAGGACGTGAAGATACGATTTGGATTCACCAAAAACCAAACTTCGACGGACAGATTATTTTCGACGAAAAAGGCTGGAAACTTCATGAAGATTTACTGAAAGCCTGCAAAGCCAAGGCCAACGGAAAATACATGGTTGGTTGCCCCGATTTGGTGGAAGGTCTCGACGTATTGGCGAGTCTGAAAGGTTCCGATAATATTCTGATGGATTTGATTATGGATCCTGACGGAACACTGGAAATGATGAAAAAGGTGAACGAAGTGTACTTCGACGTGTTCAACCGCATTTACGACATTATAAATGTTGACGGCGAAATGGCCTTTTGTTATTTCTCGCTTTGGGCGCCAGGCAAAGTGTCCAAATTGCAATGTGATTTATCCATTATGATTTCGGAAGACGACTACCGTACTTTCTGTCTGCCATTCCTCCGCGAACAAACCGAGAAAATTGATTATACGCTTTATCACCTCGATGGGGTAGATGCTATTCGTCATCTGGATGCCATTCTGGAAATGGAAAAACTGAATGCCATTCAATGGACGCCGGGTTACGGTCAGCCACAGGGTGGAAGTCCGCAGTGGTACGATTTGTACAAGAAAATCCTGGCCGGTGGAAAATCCATTATGGCGAATTGGGTAACGTTGGACGAACTGGAACCATTGCTTGACAATGTAGGTAATCAGGGATTGCATATCAATGTCAATTTCAAATCTGAAAAAGAGATTGAGCAAGCCATCCGAATCGTGGAACGATATCGTTGATATTTGCTCCCGTTGGTCGCGATATTTATGCTTCGCATGATATTTGGATACGCCGTTATTAACCTTCGGCGATATAAATTGAAAATCTAATTTTTTTAAATAATACTAACTTTAAATCAACCCATAATTCCTTTTCTTCAGGGAGAGAGGTTAGGGTGTAAGGTACTTCATGAAAATCGCACTTAATTCATTGGATATTTCCGTGATTGTCGGATATATCGTTATACTTTTCGGAATCGCTATTTGGGCAAGTACGGCCAAGAAAAAAAACGACAACCTTTTTTTGGCCAACAAAAGTCTGGGTTGGTTTGCTATCGGACTTACCATGTGGGGAACGAATGTTGGTCCATCCATGTTGCTGGCTTCGGCAAGCGCCGGTTATAGTTCGGGAATCGTTTCCGGGAATTTTGCATGGTATGCTTTCCTGTTTATCATGATGCTGGCATTTGTTTTTGCCCCACGCTATTTGGGTGCTAAGGCGTCTACTTTGCCCGAATATATGGGCAAACGCTTTGGACAGTCTACCCGCTATTTGCTTGCCTGGTACACATTGATTACCATTCTAATTTCATGGCTGTCGCTGGGTTTATTTGCCGGTGGCATTCTGGTAAAACAAATTTTGGGTATTCCTATGTGGGAGTCCGTGATTATCATGGTGGTGCTGGCTTCCATTCTGACGGCTGCCGGCGGACTGAAAGCCATTGCTTACACCAGTGTTTTTCAAATGATTTTGTTGATTGTGGTTTCATTGACGCTAACTTTAATCGGACTTTCGAAAGTCGGCGGTTTAACCGGACTTTACCATGCTACGCCGGTTCATTACTGGAAACTTTTCCAACCGAACTCCGACCCTGATTTTCCGTGGCTGCCTATTATACTGGGCTATCCGATTATGGGTGTGTGGTTTTGGTGTACGGAGCAGTCGATGGTGCAATCGGTTTTGGGTGCAAAGAGCCTGAAGCAAGGGCAATTGGGTGCCAGCTTTATCGGTTGGTTGAAAATTCTGGATGTGCCTTTGTTTATTCTGCCGGGCATCATTTGTTTTGTACTTTTTCCGCATCTGAAAGATTCAAGTGAGGCCTATCTGGTGTTGGTAACCAATCTTTTCCCGGATGGTATGAAAGGACTGATTGTGGTGGTACTATTGGCTGCTTTGCTTGGAAATATTGGTTCATCACTTAACTCCGTGAGTACCGTTTACACCATGGATATTTATCTGAAAAAGAATAAACCCAATGCGACGAATCAGGAAATTGTGAAAATAGGACGTTGGGTGACAGTGTTCAGCGCTATTATTTCGGTGATTGTGGCGTTGGCTATCGACAGCATCAAAGGTTTGAATCTTTTTAATATTTTTCAGTCGGTACTCGGATTTCTGGCACCGTCAATGTCGGTGGTATTTCTTTTTGCTGTATTCTGGAAAAAAACCACTCCGCGTGCTGTCAATCTCATTCTTACTGCCGGAACGGCTTTTTGTCTTGCTATTGCGGTGCTGTACTGGTGGGTTTTCCCGGTTGAGCAATATCATTTCTGGCCACACTTTATGATGATTTCGTTCTATTTATTTATCATTCTGGCTATTGCAACAGTTGTTATTTCAAAACTCGATACCAAATCTGTTTCTGAAAATACACTTGGATTGGAAAAACTTCCCTCAACTTCCAAAACCGTTTGGGCTTCGTGGATTGTTTTGATTATTGTGATGGTGGGGTTATATCTTTTCTTCAATTAGACCTCACCCCTAACCCCTCTCCTTGATGAGAGGGGAAAATAGTAAATGGTAAATGAATAAATAGTAAATGAATATGACTCATAAAGAACGTTTTTTTGCCACAATTGCCAACCAACCGGTTGATCGTCCGGCTTCGTGGTTGGGTTTGCCGGTGCCGTCGGCTGTCACTGAATTGCTTCGGTATTTTCAGGTGAATTCAGTTGACGAGTTGAAAATCAAACTCGACGACGATATTTATCCGATTGAAGTTCCGTACAACTTTCCTCCATCAAACCATATTGCCTGTGCGTTCAAATTTGCAAAAATGGCGCACGACGACAAACCCGATGAACGGACATTGACCGCACCCGGTTTTTTTGAAGATATAGATGATCCGGTTCTCGTGGATTCGTTCCCATGGCCCGATCCGGCATTGTATCTCGATGTGGAAGAGTCGCGTCGATTGGTAAAAGCCGCCAACAAGGATTACATCCGTATGGGTGTGATGTGGAGTGCGCATTTTCAGGATGCTTGTGCTGCCTTTGGCATGGAAAAAGCATTGATGGTAATGCTAATGAACCCCGAAATGTTTCAGGCAGTGATTGACCGGATTACTGATTTTTACCTGAAAGCGAATGAGATTTTTTACGAAGCTACTAAAGGTTATCTGGACGCAGTGCTTATTGGTAACGACTTTGGCAGTCAGTGTGGTTTGATGGTTGATCCGGATTCATTGCGCACTTACGTTTTCCCCGGAACAAAAAAGCTGATTGATCAGGCCAAAAGCTACGGACTAAAAGTAATTCACCACTCCTGCGGATCTATTTATCCAATCATTCAGGACTTGATTGACTTAGGTGTCGATTCTATACACCCCATTCAGGCCTTGGCGCAGGACATGGATGCTCCGACTTTGAAAACCGGATTTACAGGAAAAGCATCGTTCTGTGGTGGTGTGGATGCACAACATTTGTTGGTGAATGGTACTCCGGAACAAGTTACAGCCAAAGTAAAGGAACTCAAACAACTGTTCCCTACCGGATTAATTATTTCACCGAGTCACGAAGCTATTTTACCCGATATTCCACCGGCTAATATTGAGGCAATGTTTAATGCTATAAACTAGTATAGACGCACGGCCGTGCGTCTATACCCAATAAAAAAAACATGAAACGTTTCGGACAAATAATTCATCTCAGACCCGAATGTGCAGACGAGTACGTGAAACAACACGCAGCCGTTTGGCCGGGAGTGTTGGCAATGATAACGGCTTGCAATATTCGGAACTATTCCATTTTTAAAAAGGATTTAGTCTTATTTGCTTACTTTGAATATGTCGGCGATGATTTTGAAAGCGATATGGCACGCATGGCTGCCGACGCAGAAACACAACGTTGGTGGGATGTGGTAAAACCACTTATGCAACCCATTGAAACACGTAATGTTGGCGAATTTTGGGCTGACATGGAGGAGATATTTCATATTGATTAATGGTAAATTGTAAATGAACGAATTGTAAATAACATTATGAATTCAAATCCAATTCTCGGAACATTCTTTCATGCAGTAGGTGGCGCCTCGGCTTCTTCCTGTTATTTACCAAGCCAAAAAACAAAGCAATGGTCTTGGGGAACATTTTGGTTGGTGCAGTCTGCTTTTGCATGGCTTATTATGCCACTGGTGGTTGGTTATCTGACAGTTCCCGATTTTTTCTTCATTTTGAAGACAGCTCCGGCTTCTGCATTTTGGGGAGCATTCTGGCTCGGTGCGGTGTACGGATTTGGTGGTATGTCGTTTGGGTTTGCCATTAAACACATTGGTTATTCATTGACTTATTCCATCAGCATCGGACTTTCGGCCATTCTGGGAACCATGACACCCTTGTTGTTGCACGGTGAGGTAATGCATTATTTCATGCGTCCGGGAAGCAGCATTGTTTTGGTTGGAATGGTGATAGCCATTTTCGGGATATGCTTTATCGGATTGGCAGGTTTCAGGAAAGAAAAAGACCTGGGCGAACTGAAAAATGCGGCTCATTTCAATATGACAACAGGTTTAATCCTGGCCATTATCGGAGGATTATTATCTGCAGTTTTCAATATCTCGTTGGAAACCGGAAAACCCATTGCCGATATGGCAGCACTTCACGGCGCGGGAGAATTTGAAGGAAATGCCAAACTGATTGTTTCCACAGCCGGTTGTTTTTTGGTAAACCTGATTTGGTTTATCGTTGCCGGAATTAAAGATAAATCGTTGAAAGAATTCACAGCTTCGAGCGGTATTTCTGTTGGACAACGCGCCAAAAACACCATGTGGTCGGCATTGGCAGGAACAATGTGGTGCGGACAGTTCTTCTTTTACGGCTTAGGTCATGTGCGCATGGGAAATTTCCAGTTTATCAGTTGGGTATTGCACATGTCCATGTTGATTTTCTTTAGCTACGGCGTTGGTCTGCTGATGAAAGAATGGAAACAGGTATCTAAAAGAACATACTATATACTCATTTTTGCATTAGTACTTTTACTCACTTCATCCGTCATTATATCGTACGGAAGCTGGTATGGAGAGCAAATAATGAAATAGATTTTAGAACCAAGATAAAAAACAATATAAATATGAATTCAGAATTATTGGAAAAACTATCCGAGTGTGTAGAATTCGGAAAAATTAATTTGGCATCGCCTTATCCGCCTCAAATGAAAGGACAGCCGGGTGCAGACGAAATTACAAAAGAAGCATTGGAATCGGGTGTTACGCCAACTGAGATTTTGAATGACGCGCTGATTACTGCCATGAATAAAGTTGGGCAGAAGTTTACGGAAAATAAAATATTTGTTCCGCAGATGTTGCTTTCGGCAAAGGCTATGGGTGCATCTATGGTGCATCTGAAACCATTTTTTGCTAACGGTTCCGTACAACGCAAAGGCGTTTTTATTCTCGGAACTGTTTTCGGTGATTTGCACGACATTGGTAAAAACCTTTTTGGCATGATGGTAGAAGGTGCCGGCTGGGAAGTGATTGACCTGGGCATTGACGTGAAAACAGAAAAATTCCTTGAAGCTGTTCAGCAACACCCAACTGCTGTTGTGGGTATTTCAGCCTTGTTGACTACCACCATGGTAAATATGAAACCGGTAATTGATGCTATCAAAGCAGCTTCGCCGTCAACAAAGGTAATCGTTGGTGGTGCTCCACTTTCAGCTGATTTTGCGGCTACCATTGGTGCCGATGGTTACGGAAAGAATCCGCAGGAAGGAATTGTGTGGTTAGATAAAATTTCGGCATGAAACAATTTATAGATCAGATTCTTGAAAGCGAGAAAACTCTTGCTTTTCCCATTATGACCCATCCGGGCATTGAAGCGTTGGGCAAAACAGTGAAAGATGCTGTGACGGATGGACAGGTGCATTTTGAAGCCATCAAATATCTGTCGGAAAACTATAATACAGTGGCTTGTTCATCCATTATGGATTTGACCGTTGAAGCTGAAGCTTTTGGTGCTGCGGTGAATTTACCTGACGACGAAATTCCTTCGCTAACAGGCAGATTGTTGAGCGATGCTGAATCGATTGCTGCATTGGAAGTTCCTACGTTGGAAGCGGGTCGTATTCCACAATATTTGTTGGCCAATAAACTGGCAGCAGAGGCAAGAATAGACAAACCACTTTTTTCGGGTTGTATCGGTCCGTTTTCATTAGCGGGTCGACTGTTTGATATGTCGGAAATTATGGTGGCCATTTACATTGAACCGGATGCTATTCTTCAACTGTTGGGAAAATGTACCGAGTTCCTGGTGAATTACTGCAAAGCGCTGAAAGCAACAGGTACGCAAGGCGTTGTTATTGCAGAACCGGCAGCAGGATTATTGTCGAACGACGATTGCCTGATTTATTCTACCGATTTTGTGAAACAAATAGTAGAGGCAGTGCAGGATGATACGTTTACTGTAATTTTGCACAATTGCGGCAATACCGGACATTGCACACAAGCTATGGTAGCCAGCGGAGCAAAAGCTTTACATTTTGGAAACGCCATCGACATGGAAGGGGTATTGAACGAATGTCCCTCAGACATTCTGGTGTTGGGCAATCTGAATCCGGTGGGTGTTTTCAAACAAGGAAGTGTAAGTTCCGTGAAAATTGAGACAAAAGCTTTACTCGCTAAAGTGGGAAAACACAAAAACTTTGTGATTTCAAGCGGTTGCGATTTGCCACCACATGTGCCCGAAGCTAATATACATGCGTTTCTGGAAACTGTAGAAAATTTCCAATGAACTAATTTCCAATTTCCAATTCTCTTTCTAATTGAGAATTGGAAATTGTATAATTGATAATTAATGAGTTTTCAATCCTTTCATTTCACGTTTGCCGAAGTAGCTCCTACTTTCGACGAAATTCTGGACTTTATCCAATCCACCGATTTGGAAGAAGAGCATCCGGCTATCGTTTTTATTCGGGATATACTGGACGAGTTGAATTTCGATGCCGGTATCACGGGTGGATATGTAATTAAAGACGTTGACGAACTGAGTATAAAAACAGGATTACTGCGCATTGATAATACCGAGTTGAATTTGGGTCGGCAGGTTTGCGGATATATCAAAGAAGCTACTCAGGTGGCACTTTTTCTGTGTACAGCCGGCGAAGACTTTACCCGCATGACCAATGCACTGAACGAGCAGGGCGACATTATGGAGGCTTATATTCAGGATGCCATTGGTTCGTTGACCGTTGAAAATGCAATGGATAAAATCCAGAAAAGCCTGAAAGATGAACTTTACACTCAACAGTTGAAGATATCCAACCGCTACAGTCCCGGCTATTGCAACTGGCCGTTGTTCGACCAAACTTCGTTGTTTGAATTAATTGGTGAAAACCCGACCGGCATTCAACTAAGCGACTCCTGCCTGATGACTCCCCGCAAATCGGTCAGTGGCATTATCGGCATTGGACAACATCTCCGACACCATAAATATGGCTGCGAAATATGCACAAATGCCAGCTGTATTTATCGGAAAATATTGCATGAGTGATATTCACACAAAAGAAATATTATAGGTGATTAAGTATATCAAACACTAATCAAATTCCAACTGAAACCAACAAGTCATTGATATACAGGAATATTGTGATTTTCAATACGATGAGGAACTTCAACACGTATGCATGTTCCTTTGCCCACCTCACTCGCAATATCTAGTTTGCCTTGTAACAAAATGACCCGTTCTTTCATCCCCAATATTCCATATGAGTCTTGTCGACCACAGGAATTTGTATTAAAACCTACTCCATTGTCGTAAATTTCAAGAGTCAAAAAACCAGATTCATTATTAAAGTCAATCTTAACCAACGAAGCTTTTGAATGTTTTGAAATATTACTTAGTGCCTCCTGAACAATTCGGAAAAATGCCAGAGATTGTTGATCTGTTATTTCATCCCTGGGAATATTGAATGTAAACTCACATTGTATGTGATGTCTATCTTCAAATTCACGAAGATATTCCTTTGTAGCTCCCTCAAGACCATGTATCTCCAACAGTTCGGGTCTAAGACCATTCATTATTCTTCTTGCTGTTTTAATGGTTTTATCAATCAAATTGATAACATTATCGAATTTCGGCAGAATTTTCACTGAGTCAACATTTACGACATTAGTTTTAATTACATTCTGCTTCAACAGCCCCATATCTATTTTTAATGCAATTAAAATCTGACCAAGGTCGTCATGTATTTCCCTGGCTAAAGCAATTTTTTCCTCTTCCCTCACATGCTGCAAATGCGATGCAAATTTTCGCAATTGCACATCCGAGTTATACAAAGCCTGCTCTGCCATTTTACGCTCGGTAATGTCGTGAATTAAGACATGCCTTGCTTCACGACCATTAAAGATAATCGAATGTGAAACAATTTCAACATGCATCAATTCTCCATTTTTATTAATATGCCTCCATTCACCTGCCTTATGGTATGATTTTCCAAGATGTTTTATATCTTTCAGTAATAAGTGAATTTCCTCTACCGGACGAATATCCTTTATTGTCATCGCCAAAAATTCGGCTCTGGAATAGCCATAATGCATTATGGCAGAATCGTTTACCTCCAAAAAAGCGAGCGTTTGAGTGTCATAAATCCAATTGGGCTGAGGATTATTATCAAACATAAGCCGATATCGTTCTTCGTTTGTCTTCAACAATTTACCTCTCCACCTTGATACCTGACTTGAAAATATCAGCAGCATAAGTGCAACAACCAATGCTACAGGTAAAGCTGCATGAGAGACAATTGTCCAATACCATGAACTTGTAACAAAATCAATGGCAAAAATTGCAACTACCTTCCCTGTTTTAGGATCAATTACCGGTGCACAACCACTGGCAAATGAGCCCCAGCTATCAGCCGATGGACCTTCAACAGTAGGAATACCGGTTTTCATTACCTGATTAAATTCTTTTGGAGCTTCGTCGTAAGGACTTCCGGGTGGCGATCCTTCGGGATGTCCGTCTGGTCTGTCATCTACATAGAAAAAAACCTTTCCATTCTTCACACCCATCAAGTACACAAAATATAGATTTTTATCTACTTTGCGAATACGGGCAAGTTGTTGTTTAATGTACAAATAGTCAGGGGATTTTAAATCAGTGACAGTACCTGTAAGAGTCTCCAACCGATTAACATCAATTGTATTAGCCCCAATTTGTGTCTGCAACATAAAAGCATTTCGAATTTCGCTCTCAGTAACATATCCCACGAGCCAGGTCAGCAGTACTGTTATAATTATAACAATAACAATAAGTATGGGTTTAGTTCTTAATTTTAGAGTCATCCGAAATCACCATTAATAAATTGGTAGTGAATTGTAATTGAGTGTGAATGATATTGACAATAGCTAAATGAATTATTCAACTTCAGTTGAATATAAGACACAAAAATAGTCTTTATTATTGGATATGCATTTGGGTCAAATAATGTTACACAACACCTGAAATCGTTTATTCAAATTGTAATTAATAGTGTGTATGTTAATTATATTACTCAACTCCAACATATAGTCTTATGGAGTTCTTTTCAGGCTATCTGATATATGTTTTTTTGGTAGTCTTTACATAAGTTCAAAAAAAATACCTACACAAATAATGTATAAGTATCTCATTATGAAGATAAAGTCAACTAGACTTGAACCAATGCCCCCCTGATTGTGAGTCTCGAAAATCTCATTTTCAACAACGTACATTCATTTCGGTTCTTATCATAACAGTATATTTACCAACTCAAAGATCGGCATTTTATTTTTATCGCATATAATCCAGTTTCAAGTAGTTTCTTCAACTTTTCACGAGTTGAGTGCAATTTGGGAGCAGATATTTCTTAATTTCAAAAAACTCAATAATACATATTCTAGAAATTATATCTTTTCAAACACTAACAACAGTATACTGCTATCTAAAAAAAAGAATGCCTGACTCATTGCTGAGTACAAACATTCTTTCCAACCTTAAAAAACTAGCAACGGGATAGTGAACTATTCTAAACAACCAATAATTTATTTAATCTTGTAAACAACAACTCTGATTCTATATAATGTGAAAATATATATTAATTCAATTTGATATTTCTTAAGAAGTCAAAATATAAATTAAAGGGGAAAATTCTCTTTTCCCCTTTAATTTATGTATTATAATACTGACAGTTTTACTGTATGAGCAGTCTTGTCCTGTGAAAGTTTCACGAAATAAATACCTTGATTTAAATTCAATGGTAATATCGTTTTGGATCCGCTTTCAGAAAAACCCTTGTATAGTAATTGGCCATTCAATGACAGCAACATCACACTAACTCTTTGTGATCCATTATTTTGAATTTCAATGTTTTTATTGATAGATTTCACATCTACTTTCGAAGCCAACGTATTTTGAACGCCGGTTGTAATTGACAAGCTGGTAGTGATAAAAGCACTGGCAACATTTGCCTGGTCTACTGCCTGAACTCCAACGGTATATTGGCCATCAGCCAAATCAAGAATGATTTGATTTTTATTCAATAATGTTTGTGAGCCGGTTTTCAAACGTCCGGTTGTAATATCGACTGGTGAGTATGCATATACTTTACCTGCCTGATCCTGAACATAAACATTATAAGAAATAGCATTCTGCGCAGTAATATCATCTGTCGATTTATCCCAGGTAACTACATATTTGCCATTTACTTTTGTGGCAAGAAGATTTGCAGGAATACTTGGAGCCAGATTTGCAACAGCAGTAGTATTTTTCACAAAAGCACCTAACCAGCCCACATTATCGTTGTAACCAAAAAGGAAATAATCCAATTTATTGTCGTTATTGAAATCAGCTAAATCCATTGATCCTGCTCTTGCACGAGCTGGTGTTGGAAGTATATCTTTCAGGAAAGTATTGTCTCCGTTATTATAGTACATGGCTGTGTTTTCACCGTTAGGAAGCATAACCATTAAATCGGTTTTTCCATCATTATTTGTATCACCGGTTGCAAAACTAGCATATCCTTGTGTACCGCTTGGCAAATTGGTTCCACTTGCCATTAATGTAAATGTACCGTCCTGATTGTTCAGATATAAGCTACCCGGCCATACCCAACCACCTTCGTAACCAACACCGGCAATGTATACGTCCAACCAACCATCATTATTGGAATCGAATAGAACAGACTCTCCCTGCTCAACTCCTGTAAATGAGGCAGTTGATTTCATAAAAGTACCATCACCCTGATTGAGATACAAATAAGTTCTGTATGAACCGGTAACAGAATATCCGCTACAAATCATATCCACATAACCATCATGATTGATATCACCTGTATGCAACGAACCACCATTCATTCCTTCGAAATCTGCTGTTCCACCCACCGGTGTTGTTTGTCTTGTAAACACACCATTTACATTTTTATATAAAGTAACAACGCGGTTATTTGCAGCATCCGACCAACCTTCCATAAACAAATCGACCCAACCATCATTGTTATAATCGACTGCTGATAAAATTGCATGCGCATTTCCACCATTACCGGTACGTACACTCAGCAAACTATTCTGGGTGTCAATAGTGTATGTGTAATCCGGTGCACCTGAATTCTTGTACAAAGTTGCATTAGCAAGCGGCCAACCGGTGATAAGAATATCCAGGTTATTATCATTATTATAATCAAGGAAAATAACAGATGATTCATTTACGCCACCAGGTAATGTTCCTGGCAATTTACTGCTGCTTACGTCTGAAAAAGTTTCATTTCCATTGTTTTGATACAATTTGTACACATTGTCTGAAACCTGAAACAAATCCAGGTACCCATCATTATTGAAATCACCCCAGGCAACTTCTCCTTTTTCGGAGGCTGAACCACTGGCCACAACACTCCAGGTAGCCGGAGTAGTAGCATTAACACTAACCGTGGCAAAGAATGCCAACGCAAGAATTGTAATTTTTGTTTTCATTAGAATTTAATTTAAAGATTAATAGTTATTTGTAATTTTATAGTGATTATTTTATTCGTTCCAATTATCTGTTCGGAAAGGTGAAGCCGGAAGGTTTTCCGCATTATACAAGTTGCAATCGGGATTATTAGACCATGCATAACGTACTGCTACAGGAAATTCAACTGCAGGGCATGAAACAATCACTTTATCTCCGCTTATCTCGGCGTTCGCCCAATAGAAATTTTTATCTACTCCTGCAATTGCAAATCCGGTCAATATTTTGCCATCCTTGCTTTTTAATTCTCCACCTATAGAATTGAATTTGATAACTATTTTTGCACCATCAATTTTAAAGGAGTTGTAAACCGGTCCACAAGAAACTACATTCTGTCCGTAAGTATTTGCCGCAGCTAATAAAGCCAATCGGCGTCCAACTTCCTGCTTGTTTTTAGGATGGATATTTTCACCATTGCCAATATCAATTGTAGTGGCAATGCCAGTATTGGTCAGAGAAAGTGCAGCTTGCTGGGCTTCACGTAGCTCTGCCCATGGCGATGTCATCGGTTGTTCGTCGCTTTTCAGGTAGTTGGCCAGTTGCACAAAATAGAATGGAAAATCTGCGTTCCACTGCTTGCGCCAATCGTGAATCATAAGCGGGAACAATAATGAATACTGTTTTGCCCGATCCACGTTTGCTTCGCCCTGGTACCAGATGGCACCCTTGATTGCATACGGAACCAATGGATTGATCATGGCATTGAAAAGCGTTGTGGGTTGCACCTGATTCATTGTAACTTTCGGCGCAACAAGCTCTTTCATATTCAGCCCGATATTATATTTCCAACTTCCAGATAAATTCAACTTATTTTCTCCTAAAGCAATAAAAACATTTTTAGAATCTCCATAAAAGCCTCCGCCACCACCGGAGTCAAAGACGCGAACGGTAATCACATTTCGTCCCGCTTTCACCAGCTTTCCGGATATTGTATAGTTACGGTTTCTGTCGTAACCTTCGGTGCTTCCAATTTGCTGTCCGTTGAAAAAAGTAATTTCATTATCGTCAACATTTCCCAAGTTAAGAACAAGGTCTTTGCCGGCAAAGGCAGCAGGTAAATCAATTGATTTTCGAAACCATACCACACCATCAAAATCCTTCAGCATTTGTTCTTCCCAACTTTGAGGGACTGACATCGACTTCCAGCCAGCATCGTCAAACTCTGGTTGCACCCACAAAGTATTGCCCTTGTCGTATCCCCGATCTTTGGAAATAAGTTGAACTTTCCAATCATTTTGTTGTTTGTCGATATATTTTTTTTGTTCTGCTAGATCTGTTGGAACTTTCTTTAGTTCGGCAATATAGTCATTGAAATCGGGCAACAACTCGAGGGATTTTTCACTGGTCCAGGCTTCTGCGGGAGTTCCACCCCACGAAGTATGTATCAACCCGATTGGAATTCCATTTAATCGTTCACTCAGATTCTTTGCAAAGAAATAAGCTGTTGCCGAAAATTCAGGTATCGATTTCGGACTGCAAACCAACCACGAGTTTCCCATAACTTTTAGGCTTGTAACAGGACTCAGGGCAGTTACTTTTTCTACCTGAAACAAACGGATATTCGGATGATCAGCAGCTGCAATTTCATTCTCGAAGTTGGCAATTTGCCCCCAACCAGCCAACGGCATTTCCATATTTGACTGGCCGGAACATATCCACACTTCGCCAATCATCACATTATTGAATATTACGGTTTCCTCAGCAGAGACTGTTAGTTTGTAAGGTCCTCCGGCTTCGGGAGTTTCTACTTTCAACTTCCATTTTCCGCTTTGATCTGAAATGGTTTTATAGGTTTTGTTATTCCAGTTTGCCTGAACCTTCACCTGTCTGTTGGGCTTACACTCGCCCCAAACGGGAGCTTCCGTTTTTTGCTGAAGCACCATATTATCTGAGAATAATACAGGCATAATAACTTTAGCCGACAGCCGATTGCTGACTTGTAAACCAACAAGCAGGAACAGCAACATTAAGATTTTGTGATTGAACTTCATTTCTATATATTATTTCTAAAATTTATCTCCAGCTTGTTTCTATTGGTCTGTTTTGAGTTTTCACTCCCCATTTGGTTGATGGCTTTGAGCCCATTTGAAACTCCAGAATTCCTCCGGCAAGCAGCTCTTTATGAGTCAGGTAATTATTTTCAAATGCTTTCCCATTCAGCTTTGCCGATTGGATATAGATATTCTGAGTTGATACTTTTTCTGCTTTTATCACAAGTGTTTTTCCGGTAGGAAGTTGTATTTCAGCAGATTTGAATAGTGGCGTTCCGATTACATAAATTCCATTAGCCGGATTAACAGAATAAAATCCCAAAGCGCTGAACACGTACCACGTCGACATTTCGCCACAATCTTCGTTACCGGCATAGCCCGACGAACTGGTATTGTAAAGCTCATTCATAATTTTACTCACATAAAACTGGGTTCTCCATGGCTGTCCGGAATAATTGTAGAGGTAAGCCACGTGATGGCTCGGCTCGTTACCGTGCGCATACTGACCGATAAAGCCGGAAGCATTATCGTTTTTCTCAGTTTCCAGATTGTTCAACGAAAAGAATGTATCCAACTTTTTAGAAAACACTTTATCGCCTCCCGTAAGTGTTATAAGGTCAGCAACATGTTGTGGCACATACCAGTAATACTGCCAGGCGTTGCCTTCGGTGAATGGATTTCCTCCATTTGCGCCGTATTTCATAGGATTGAATGGTTCCATCCAACTTCCTTTATCGTCTTTCGGTTGGAAAAAACCTGTTTTCCCGTTGAACAAATTCCGGTAGAACCCGGCTCTTCGGCTGAAGAAATCATAATCCGCAGTTTCGCCCAGTTTTTGTGCCAATTGAGCCACACACCAATCGTCATAAGCCATTTCCAGTGTTATCGAAACTGACTGCGATTGTATATTTTCGGGCATATATCCGTATTTATTCCACACTTCGTATGGAGAATTGATATGCGAATTGGTGGCCGAAGCACGTATAGCAGCATAAGCTTTCCGGGCATCTATTCCAGGCAATCCTTTCATAACAGCATCAACAAGCACCGGAATGGCATGATTGCCAATCATACAGAAATTGTCCTGCCCCCAAAGTTGCCATACAGGCAAATAACCTACTGATTCATAATGCCGGATCAATGTATTTACAAAATCGACCGATCTTTCGGGCTGCAAAATGGTATAAAGCGGATGAGCCGCCCGGTAAGTATCCCACAGCGAGTAGGTAGTGTATTGGGTCTCGCCTGGTTTTAATTTCCTTGTCGAGAAATCGGCATTCATATACTCACCGTTAGTATCGGAGAAAGTATTGGGTTGGAGAAATGAGTGATAAAGCGCAGTATAAAATATCTCCATCTGTCGCGGAGTACCTTCTACTTTTACTTTTTCCAACTCCTTTTCCCAGCTATTTTCAGCACGATTTGCAATCGTTTCAAAATTCCAGTCCGGAATTTCAGCAGTGAGGTTTTGGCGTGCATTTTCTATGCTTACAGGCGATATTCCTGTTTTCACGAGCAAAGCTGTATTATCGTTTGTAGCAAAATCCAGTATTCCCTTCAGGTTGCGTCCATCCACTACCTGCAAACCGGCATTCACTTCCGATCCATTAATCATCACCTTTCCAATGATTGGTTTTGAGAAACGCATATAAAAATACACCTTGCGCACTTTGGCCCAACCGGTGATCACCCTGTAACCTTCAATGGTATATGGGTCTGTAATTTTAAGTTGTGAATTAAGAATGCTTGTCGACCAACTTCCTTTGTTCAGGGAATGATTCAAATCAATCAGCACATGAGCTGTTGAGTTATCAGGAAAAGTATAGCGCTGGAAACCGGCACGGGTTGTGGCCGTCAATTCGGCATTTACTCCAAAAGTTTTGAGAAATACCTGATAATAACCCGGTTTTGCCTTTTCATTTTCATGAGCAAATGACGAGCAAAATCCTTTGTCCGATTTTAAATCACCGACAGCCTTATCAACATCACCGGTAAAAGGTAAAACCAACACATCAAATAACTCTGCAACACCTGTTCCGCTCAAATGGGTATGGCTAAATCCGTAAATCGACGAATCGTTGTGATCGTAGCCCGAAGCTTGCCCCCAATCGGGAGCATTGCGGGTATCGGGACTTAATTGCACCATTCCGAAAGGAACCGTGGCTCCCGGGAAATTATTTCCGGAAAGGCTTGAAGCAACGGCTCCTGTTCCAATAAACGGATTGACATGACTGACACACGTCGTTTCTGCAACTGACACTACGCTTGTAGTTATCAGGCTTAGAACCAGTAAAATATTTTTCGTATTGAAGTTCATTTTTCTTGTTGAAATCAATATTAATAAACCAGTTTCATGATTTCATCCTTACCCAGGCTGAAGCTAACCAGCCCGTTATCCTTTTGCTTCAGCATAATTTGCTTGCCATTTTTGAAGAACTGTGGAATTTTACCGTTTACTACCTTAACGCTAAACGAATTTGCAATGGTAGCTTTGATAGTGGCAGTAGATACCACCTTGTCTTTCCATTCCAGGTCAACTACTCCCCCACCCTGCACGCAGAGTCCTTTGAAATATCCGGTTTTCCACTGTTCGGGAATTGCAGGAATAAACTCAATGTAACCATTCTGGCTCTGAATTAGCATTTCGGCAATACCTGCACCTCCGGCTTCGTTGCCGTCGAAAATGAATATATCGTAAGGAGCCCCGGCAATTCCTTTAGGCGAAATGGTCATCAAATTCTCGCGGGTAAAATTGCGCTGAAGCAACACTACACTTTCATAAGCTTCTTTCGGATTTTTAAGGCGCGCATTGTAACAAATAATATTGGCGCGACTCCACTCCACATCTTCCCAACCTTCTGCTGTCAACCTATTCGTCATGGTCTTTTTTGCAGCTTTTGCAAGTTCGGGCGTTTTATCTGCACTAATTTCATTAAATGGGTATAAGGCAATCAAATGACAAGTATGCCTGTGATTGGGATTTGCTTCGTCATAATCTTCCAACCACTCCTGAACACCACCGTTTTTCTTACTGATTTGCAGTGGAGGAATTTTTCCAAGCGCCTTTTGAATGCTATCACTAAACGGTTTGTCGATATTTAGAATTTTTGAAGCCTGGATTACCGAGTTAAATATTTCGGCAACCAAAACACGATCGGCTGTTGGCATCATCGAAAGCGAAATAGCATCACCTTTGTATTTGAATGAATTTTCAGGAGAGGTGGATGGACCCGTAACAAGATATCCTGACTTAGGATCGACTGTCATATAGTCCAAAAGAAAACGTGCATTTTCTTTCAGGATTGGATAAGCTTTATTCTTCAAAAACTCTTTATCAAGCGTGTAGCAGTAATGCGTCCAAAGATGCGTGGCAATCCACGAACCACCGGTAGGAAATAATCCCCAACCAACACCCCAACCCGGAGCTGTAAATCCCCATACATTTGCCATGGTGTGGGCAGTCCAACCTTTGGCACCGTATAAATCACGAGCTGTTTTTTGTCCATAAACCGACAAATCCTTGATATAACTAAACAAGGGTGTATTACATTCGGACAGGTTTCCGATATTTGCCAGCCAGTAGTTTTGTTGCGTATTGATATCCAGGTGATAATCGCAGGTCCAGCCCATGTTGTTGGCCAGATTATCGTTCCAGATTCCCTGTAAATTAGCCGGAAGCGGAGAATTTTCGCGCGAAGAAGCAATGAGCAGGTAACGCGCATATTGGAAGAACAATACATCCATACCTACATCATTTTTTCCTTCTTTCACCATCAACCAACGCAAATCTGTTGGCAGGCCGTCCATATCGCTGTTTCCTAAAAACAAATCAACACGCCCGAATAGTTTCTGATAATCAGCAACATGCTTTTGCTTCAACACATTATAATCGAGCGTTTGTGCTTGTTTAACCGTATTCCGGCAAATTGCCTGGTAATCGGGTGATTTAAAGTTTGTCCGAATATCAATATACAAATAAGCAGTAGTAGCACCTTTAATTTTCAATTGTTTACCTTCAACCGATACGGTTCCATCGTCAGATTTGACTGTAATATTTCCAAGAAAAGCAACACCGCCATTTTTAGGGTTTTGAACAGCCATATCGCCGGAAAATTCCAACACATTATTTTTCAATGATAGCTCAGCCTGACGCAACAGATCAAGAGATACTGAAAAATTAAGCGCCGATTTCTCACTGGCAGAGAGTTTCATCACCAATACTCCATCCGGATTGCTACAAAAAATCTCCCGGTTATATTTCACAGTCCCCTTTTCATACGATACAGAAGCAACTGCATTTTGAATATTCAGTTCACGTTCGTAGTTTTTAATTTTTCCTTCCGGATAATCGAAATTCAGGTATAAGTTACCAATGGGAAGATGCGTTCCAAACGAATTGGGTATTCCGGCCAACAAATTCTGTGATACTTCGTTGCCTTTGGCTAAATCTCCTTTGAAGAAATAATCCCTGATTTCCTGCAATTTTTGCTTGCCCAGGATTTGTTCCTGGTTCGGATCATTTTGCCCCGACCACATGGTCACTTCGTTTAATGCAATGGTTTCTTTTTGAATTCCACCAAAAATCATGGCACCTAACCGACCGTTTCCTAACGGCAACGATTTCATCCATTCACTCGCAGGTTGTGTATACCAGAGTTTAAGCGGTTGCTGCTCAGCTTTCGCAAGGAAGAATAACGATAACAAGCTGATAATAAGACAGATTGATATTTTTTGCTTTGTGTTCATTATATGTGGATATAGTATATTTACAATTAAGAGAATCTGTTATTTTTCGAACTTAATCAGTTTCACGTCTTTAGGCTGAATGGTTATGCTTGATTTCAAATTCACTTTTTCGCCACTCCAGAGTTCCTTTGCTGATTTAATTTTCTTTGCGCTTATTCCGATTCTCGACAATGGAAGTTCAATTGTCAAGGGCGTTTCGCCATAATTGAAAAAAGCATAATAAACATTGCCATTCTTATCGGTATGCACGAATTGGTTTTCCGATTTTTCTCCGTTTCCTTCAAGCGGCCGGAAAGATTCACCCTGAGCCACGGCAATAACATCAGGATTTGTCAGGAACTTCTTCGCTTTTTCTTTTCCTTCTTCCGAACCACCTGCGCTGAAATCGTCCCCATTGATAAATAATCCGGTGATTACTGCAGAGGTTACACGAGCCCGGTTTTCACCTCCAGAAGCTTGTTGAAGAACAACGTGGTCGGCATCGTTAAACTGATACACGCGATCGATCCACCAGCCATACGAAACCGCATTCAATGTGTATTCGGTGTCTTTAATTTTATTCCACGCATCGCAGGCAATACGGCGCGATTGGGCATATTGGGCAGGGAAAACTGGCGAAATAGACAGGTTGATAAACATGTCACCAAAGTATTTGTCCATTAGAGCCAACCCGTAATTATAAGCCTGGATTCCGGTAGTAACCTGAGGATTAAACCAACGATCGGCTTCCAAAGCCCCGTGGGTCATAAAATCCATTTTTACATACCCAAAACCGCATCGGCGAAACAATTCGGACGTTTTCTTCATCTGTGCCTCAATGGCCGGATGTGTCGGGTCAATGGCATAAGCACCATCCAAATCCTGCGGTTTTCCATTGGCATACAAGTAAATATCTTTGTATTTATATTCGGGAGCATCGCTCAATGTGCGTTCAGGATTTTTGCCCCAATCGGTAAAAGGAGTCCAATACACACCGGCAACCTGTCCGTTGGCTTTACATTTATCTACAAATGCTTTCAGTTGCTCCTCCGAAAAGCTGTTCCAACCGGAATCGAGCCCGATATAAACCGTATTATCAGCATTTTGGAAATGATTGTTTTGAAGATTATTTTTGAAAAAGTCTGAAACTTCCAGCGCTTTTTGGTATGTCAGGTTAAATTGCAATACTCCCCAACTGTTCCATCCGAACGGTACAGCCTTATCCCAGGCTCTGGGAGCAGCAATCGCAGCATTTGCATCGGCATAAGTTTCGAGCCCGGCACGCCAGTCGTTAAAATACCCGATAAAAACTTTAGGGGATTTGATTGATTTTCCTTTCAATGCACCATGAGGCTTAGAGTCGCGCGTCAGCTTATCAGCTGCTCCGCCATAACACACCAGCGAATTCAGGGTTTTATTTCCGGCCGACATATCAATGCCGGTTTTCCAATTGTGATGCTCTACTGATCCAATTATCAATCCGTTTCTGCTGTCATTATTGAAAATAGCTGTCACTTCGTAGCTTGTCAGTCTTTCAAAATCCAATTTATGCGACTGATAGCGAACCCAGGCATCATTGTCGAATGGAATAAATAATGCTCTTGCATTATCACCGCTTACCAGGTTTATCTTTTCTGCAACGACCGGGGCCATATAATTCGAGGCAATATCTCCGAAACTTTCTAAGCTAAAATCAGTCAGAATATAATCATTAGCTGCCGACACATAAAAGCGTTGCACCATGGTTGGCAGTTTATCCGATTTATATATTATGGATATTATCTCGGTATCTTTACCTGTTTTGTCTTTTTGTTGCATCTGGGTTATTTCCGAAATGCTGTAATCTTTTGTAGAGATATTCTTCTCTCCTATTTTGTAGGATGCACTGAAATTTTGTAAGACAACAAGTTTGTTCTTGGTCAAAGTAACATCCTTATTATCAATAGATATATTAATATTCCATTTCCCGAAACTATATGAGTTTTTTCCGGAAAAAGATGAAAGCAGGAGAATTAATCCTATCGATAAGAAGTAAGCTTTTAATGATTTCAAAAGATTCATATTTTTAGATTTACAAAGGAAATTAGAATCAAACACTTAACAAATAGAGAAATTCTTTTTTGACATGGACAATTCTCTTATGTTTTTTAATAAATAAATCATTTATGATTTAGTCCTTTAATGCGCAAAACTTTCGTTTCATGTGTTAAGATTATATTGTGAATTATATTTCCGAAACTAACAGTACAGAGCTATCAAACGGATTGCCGATATTCAGGCTAATGCCAACTTTCATCAGGTAATCGCCGGAATAAACTTTGCCGTTTCCATAAAAAGAAGTTTGGCCGTTCCGCGTATTCAGTTCTGTAATCTTATAATTTCTATCCGGATTCAGCCCATTCATTTTTGTTTCGAAATAAGCTGTGCGGGCATGGTATTTAAGGCTGTAGGCAAAAAATACAGCTTGCGCTTTATCTTTCGAAACGTACATGAGCGACGACCAGCCATTTTCGTCGTATGGAGAAACCAAACGATATAAATCACCAAGTTGTACTACCGGGCGTATTTGTTTATAACATTCAATTCCCTTTTTGGCGAATTCATACTCATCACCTTTCAAATCCGTTGGTTGTAGTTCCATTCCAAGTCTCCCTGCCATAGCCACATCGAAGCGGAATTTCAACGGCGTAATCATACCTGTTTGATGGTTCGGACTTGTGGATACGTGGGCTGCCGTTGCCTGAGCCGGGAAAAACGTGTTCGAGCCGTACTGGATGAAAATCCGATCCAACGCATTCGTGTTGTCGCTGGCCCAGTATTCGTCGTGATATTTCAGAGCGCCGAAGTCCAAACGGCCGCCACCTGAAGAACATAGCTGAATTTCAATATCGGGATGTTTTGCACGAATACGCTCGTAAACGTTGTACAATCCCTTCACGTATTCATACCAGAATTTGGTTTGTTCGTTTGGCGGCAGATATTCCGAACCCACATTATCGACATGCCGGTTGGCATCCCATTTGATATACGTGATATTCGGCGACATAGCCAAAACATCGTCAAATGTTTTCGCCACAAAATCCTGAACCTGCGGATTACTCAAATCCAGCAACCATTGATTTCTCATAGGCAGAATATCACGTTTTCCACTTTTTACAATCCATTCAGGATGTTTTTTAGCCAGGTCACTTTCAGGATTTACCATTTCCGGCTCAATCCATATTCCAAAGCGGATACCTTTGCTTACTGCATAATCGGCCAGATAATTAATACCACGCGGAAGTTTTTTTGCGTTCACCTGCCAATCACCCAAACCGGCATTGTCGCCGTTGCGTGGATAGGCATTTCCAAACCAGCCATCGTCCAACACAAACATTTCGATACCGAAATTCGCAGCATTATCAATCATGTCGGTCAATGTTTTTTCATTAAATGAAAAATATGCCCCTTCCCAACTATTGAGCAAAATCGGATTCAGTTTATCGCCATGAGCCAGCGCGTAACGGCGCGACCAGTCATGAAAGTTACGGCTAATCTGACCTTTACCGGTCGAACTATAAGTCAGAATCATTTCGGGAGTTTTAAAAATTTGTCCGGGTTTTAATTGATATTCGGCAGCAAACGGATTCATTCCGCTCATCACATTCAACACGCCGCTTTCGTCGAATTCAAACGATAAATTGTAATTGCCCGACCATGCCAATGAACCTCCATAAACCTCGCCCACATTCTCGCTTGCCGGATTATTCAATGAAAGTAAAAATGACGGATTTTCAGACTGTGTGGCCCGCACTCCTTTTTTCGACTCAATTGTTTTGGTTCCGGGCGTCAACTTTTCTTCTTTCATTTGCATTTCGTGCGCCCAGGTTCCATAAAAATGAGTCAGGTAATACGAGTCGGCATGCAACGGAATATAGGAAGATGCAATGTTTGCAATCACGATTGGTTTTTTCTCCGAGTGGAAAACTGTCACGTATTCACTTATAATATTTTCGGCTTTATAAGCTATAAAATGAACATCCACAAACAAAGGATACAGTTTGTCTTTCAGTTTAATAACTGTTTCTGTGCGGTTTTCGTCCAATTGAGTTTTTTGTGAACTTACGTATACCAGTTCGGTGGTAATCACGCCATCTTCGTGAGTTACACGCAAAGCCGGATTCAGATAATGCCTTCCGCCGTAGGCCGGGAAAAGTTGTGGTGCGGCATCTTGCTGGGTATCGGGTTGCCCTTTGAAACCACGGCTGGCAAATTCGGCATTTGCATTCAACTTGCTGCCCCAGTATTGGAAAGTTGCCATTTCATTGGGTTTGGCAGTAAAAACCATAGCCATGTCTTTTGTTTCAATCCCGATAATTTCCGGGGTCTGTCCCAAAGCGCCTACGGCAAATAGCAATAAAAGAAAGTTCAAAATCCTGCGTTTCATTTTTATTCAATAACTATTTTTAATTTCAAAAAAACTTTACCTATGGCTTCCCCGATTTGATTAGCATTAGTAAACCGATTTACCTCGACAACAAAAATATATAAGTTAATCAGCGCATTCGACTACGATAGCACTAATAAATAGTAATTTCGTCTCATTCCTGATATATATTTAACCGAAAGGACAATATTGCTACTAATTGCTACAGCTGTTTCGATAGCTTTGCTTATTTTTGTCAGGAATCTATTTTGAAATTATTATACCGATTTAAGCAATGAAAACCAAAGCTATTCTGCTACCATTGTTACTTTTCTTTCTTTATTCTCCGTCCAGATCCAACTCCCTGGATTATTATTTCACACGTATTAATGGAGAAAACGGATTATCGCAAAACAATGTCAAATCTATTGTTCAGGATAGTTGGGGATTCATGTGGTTTGGCTCCCGCAACAAACTAAACCGGTACGATGGAATTTCTATCAAGGTGTTTGATGTAACCGACCCCATTCAAAAAAAATCAAATAACAACATTGATGCTTTATTCGAAGATGCGAACAAACAACTGTGGGTTGGAACCGACAAGGGAATTTTTATTTTCGACCCCATTACTGAAAAATTTAGTTTCCTGAATTTGAAAACAAAAGATGGAATTCAAATAAACGATTGGGTTTCGGAAATCCGTGCAGATCTGGATAATAATGTATGGATTGTTATCCCCAACCAGGGCTTGTTTTTATATCATTTAGCCGAAAAAAGGCTTGAGCATTTTAATCTGGGCAGTAATTTAGTCCCCGACCAGGGAAATCCGGAATGCATGTGCATTGAGCAAAACGGAACCATCTGGATTGGAACAAACGGCGGTGGCGTATATCATTATAATAAGTCGAGGAGAACATTCACCCAATATCTCGGGAATGCCAATGGCAGCAGCCTGAAAGGCAAAAATATTTATACCATGTGCGACTACGGCGAAGAGCTGGTAATTGGTATTCACGAAGAAAAATTGCTAAAACTACACAAGCGTAAAAACACACTAACCGAGGTTGACGCTCCGGAAGTAAACTATAAAATAATTCGCAATGTACAGTTTATTGACGAAAAATTGTGGGTAGGCACTCAGTTTGGTTTATTTGTGGTTGACGAAAAACACAAAACTGTGTCTCATATTCATGAGGTTATTGCCAATCCGCATTCGTTGGCTGATAATGTGGTTGAGAAAATTTACGAAGACAAGGAAGGAGGAATCTGGATCAGCAGTTATTTTGGTGGAGTTTCTTATTTGCCAAACCAGGGAATGAATTTTGAAAAATACACTCCAACGTTGGAAGCCGGAACTATTAGCAGCAAAAGAATCAGCGCTTTAAAAGAGGGTGAAAACGGAAATATATGGGTTGGAACGGAAGATGGTGGTTTGAATATATTAAACCCGGCAACAAAATCGTTCATCCAGCACTCTAAAAGTCTTGGAAACCCTACATATAACATGAAAATTCTGTCCATACTTTTGCAAAAAGACAAAGCATTGGTTGGTTATTTCAAAAATGGAATTGATATCGTTCACTTGCCTGACTATAACAAATCGCATCTTTCGGGCACACAGTTGGGCCTTGTCGAAGCCAGTCCGTACGCACTTTGCGAAGACAGGTATGGGAAAATATGGCTGGGGAATGGCTGGGGCGTATTTGTATGCGACAATAATAACCTAAAGTTTGAACGTGTAAAAAAATTAGGGTGGCTTTATGTGTACGATATTCTGGAAGATTCAGAAGGAAATATCTGGGTGGCAACAATGGGCAACGGGGTTTTCAGGTTCGATCCAAACACAAAAGCAATTAAGCACTTTACATTAAGAACAAATGACCCATACAGTTTGAGTTCGAACTCGGTAAGCAGCATTTCCGAAACGACCGATGGTGCTGTCTGGTTCTCGACCGACAGAGGTGGCATTTGCAGATATAACAAAGACAAAGAAAACTTCACGACCTTCTCCATTGCCGATGGGCTTCCGGATGATGTGGCCTATAAAATACTTGAAGACAAGTATAAGAACCTTTGGTTCGGCACAAACAAAGGATTAGTTCGGTTTAATCCCAACACTAAAGATATTCGTGTATTCACACAAAACGATGGATTGCTTGGCAATCAGTTTAATTACAAATCGGCACTTGCAACCAAATCAGGAAAACTGTATTTTGGCAGTTACGATGGACTTATTGCATTTGATCCATACCAGTTTAAAGAGAATAAATATATACCTCCGGTTTATATTACAAAACTAAGTATTTACAATAAAGAACCAATTATTGGCGGAGACAATTCACCGCTTCAGAAAAGCATAATCCATACAAATAAAATTACACTGAGTTATACCCAATCCAATGTCAGTTTTGACTTTGTGGCATTAAGTTTCACCGCTCCACGGTCGAACAGATACGCTTACAAAATGGAAAATCTGGATAAAGAATGGACATATACTACTGAAAATCACAGCGTTTCATATTCAAAACTACCTCCGGGAAATTACACATTCATTGTGAAAGGAGCTAATAACGACGGACTCTGGAATGATAAAGAAACTAAACTTGAAATTGTAATTCTGCCTCCATGGTGGCAGTCGAAATCGGCCTTATTCATTTATTTTATCCTGATTGTATTGTCACTTTACTATTTCTTGCGCTGGAATAACCAAAAGCACGAACGAAATAACCTGGAAAAACAAAAATTGTTTGAAACTGAGAAAGAAAAAGAACTTTACAGCGCCAAAGTCGAATTCTTTACTGACATTGCCCATGAAATACGCACACCACTGACGCTGATTAACGGCCCGTTGGAATCCCTGAAAGAAATGAACATTGAAGACAAGGATATCAGGAAAAACCTCCATATCATGGAGGAAAATACGAATCATTTGTTGTTGCTGATTAACCAATTGCTTGATTTCAGGAAAATTGACAATAACAAGTTCATGCTCAAGCTAAAACAGTCAAATATTAATCAAATTCTGGAAGAAATGAACTCCAGGTTCGAATTGATGTCTGAGCAGAGAAAGAAAAAGATACAATTTAAAATACCCAATGAAATCATTGAGGCACCGGTTGATAAAGATGGATTGATAAAGATCCTCAACAACCTGTTTGTCAATGCTATGAAGTATTCGAATGAATGTATAATTATAGAACTTTCAGTGCTGCAAAATCAGTTTTTCTCCATCAGGATAAGCAACGATGGTGAACTCATTCCGAAAGAAGAAAGCGAAAAGATTTTTGATCCATTCTACCAGTTGGATAAAAACCGGAATGTAGCTGCAAGTACCGGAATCGGTCTCTCGTTGGCACGTTCCATAGCGCAACTTCACAACGGATTCCTGTATCTTGACACGACGGTTACAGACATGAATTGTTTTGTGCTTGAGTTGCCGCTTACTCAGGAAATGCAGGCTTGGGTGAATGAAAATGAACCTGCAACTGAAAATTACATTGTAGAAAATGCCGAATTGCATACTGAAAAAGGAAATATTCCAACACTACTGATTCTGGAAGACAATGTGGAAATGTTAGCCTTCATTGCAGACAAACTGCGGTCCAGTTTTGTGGTGGAGAAGGCCACAAACGGTGTTGAGGGATTAAAAATACTTCAGGAAAAGAATGTTGACATTATTGTAAGCGACGTAATGATGCCCGAAATGGATGGCTATGAGTTCTGCTCAAAAGTTAAGAACAACGTTGAATACAGCCATATTCCAATTGTTTTGCTAACGGCCAAAAATGACCTTGAAAGTAAAATTCAGGGACTGACACTCGGCGCAGATGCTTATATCGAAAAACCGTTTTCTTTTGGACATTTGCTTACCCAACTGAACACACTGATAAGCAACCGTATGCGTGAACGTGAGGCGTTTATGCAAAAACCGTTCTTGCCAATTCAGCAAATTGGAATGAATAAAGCCGATGAGGAATTTCTGGAAAAAATTGTTGAAACGATCAATGAGAACATAACCGATGTCAACTTCAATGTTGAGAAACTTTCGGAACTCACTTATATGAGTCGTTCGAGCCTGCACAGGAAAATTACGGCACTTTCCGACCTTACCCCTACTGACTTTATCCGTGTAATCCGCCTCAAGAAAGCGGCCGAGATAATACAGGAAGGTAAATACCGTGTGGGCGAAGTTTGTTACCTGGTGGGAATCAACTCATCATCTTATTTCATAAAACTGTTCCAGAAACAATTCGGAATGACTCCGAAAGAGTTTTCAAGGCAAAGTTCGAACAAAGAATAGTATTCAAATTAATTATAGACGAACGGAAAATTTATATTCCGTTCGGTGTTCATAAACCTCACCCTTTCGGAGTACACAATCAGGAAAACTGGGTTGATTCGGAGAATCTGGGAAGAACTGGGTTTCGAGGCAAAAGCCTGCATAGGGAGAATAACAATGTCCGGTTTTTCCTGCTTCTACAGAATTCAGGAATCCGGCAGAATAGATCAACAAAGCCGGTTTTGTGGTAAAAACTTCCAACTGCCGGCATGTTTTTGGTTCATATAAAACTGCTGCGTGCTTGCATTCGGCATCAGGATTATCCAAGACATAGCAATGATTATAACCTTTGTTATTGATTAATTGCAGATTGTTTTGGAATATATCCCTCCCAATTTGCTTTGGTTTTGAAAAATCAAAAGGAGTATTATCTACGTTGGTAAATTCACCTGTTGGAATGAAGAATTCATCTGTCACCAACATTTCAGTGGAAGGAATATACAACGAATGTTCAAGAATATTTCCGGAACTGTACAAATTAAAATAAGCATGATTCGTCAGATTCAGGTAAGTATCCTGATCTGATTCGGCTGAATAATGAATCGTAACAGTCAAATCCTCAGAAAATGAATAAGTTACATTTAATCTTAAGTTACCGGGGAAACCGCCTTCCCCATCGGGACTGAATAAGCTGAAAACAACCTTATTATTTTCTATCTGATAATCAAATACTTTTTTATTGAAACCGGAAAAACCACTGTGATTGGTGTTATTTCCATCGTTACGATCCAGCTTATATGTCCGCCTATTTAGTGTAAAACGCGCATTGCCTATTCTATTCGCAAAGCGTCCCACAGTGCTTCCCAGATAAGCTGTATCGGCTAAATATCCGGCCAGAGAGTCATATCCTAAGATTACATCAGAAAGATTGCCATTTCTATCTGGAATAACTGCCGAAACCCATGTGGCACCGTAGTTTGTAAGCTCAATATAAGCTCCTGATTCATCAACCAACCGGAATAAGTGAACTTCAACTCCGGAATTGGTAAAGCCAAACTGTTTCTTTTCTATTTTCATTTGTAATAGGAACTTGATGCAACAAAAGTCCGGCATCGTAACCATTAGATTCGTTGGTTAGGATGCCGGAGTCAGATTAATTTGCTGTCAGTTTTATAATTTTACTGTCGTATTCATTATATAGTGTAAAGCGAATACCGTATTTCATTAAAAATTCACCGGAAAATGTTTTGCCTTCGAGCGGCGAAAACCATGAATATGATTTCGGATCTTTATCAATCTCTGTCAATGTGTACATCTTCTCCGAGTCAAGTCCCTTGAGTATAAGGGGTTGTGTATTGCCGCTTATTGTCTTTTTCAACAGGTACGAGAATACAACGGCTTCTTTTTTATTCTCTGTTACGTACATAAGTGCCGTCCTGGTACTTGTGTAAGGTGATAGCAACCGATACATATCTCCAAACTGAACGACACCGCGGATTTTATAATATTCCTGAATTGCTTTTTTAGAGAATTCCTTGTCTTCAGCACTCATATCTTTAGGTTGTAAATCCATGCCCAGTTTTGCCGACATAGCCACATCAAAACGGAATTTCAGCGGAGTGGTGCGTCCCGTAATGTGATTTGGAGTAACAGAAACATGACTTGCCAACGCCATAGCCGGAAAAAAATAAGTGGTTCCCCATTGAATATAAATCCGGTCGAGTGCATCGGTATTATCGCTTATCCAAAATTCGTCGAAATAAGGCAAACTTCCATATTCAATACGGCCGCCACCACCCGAACAAAGCATCATGCTTACATCTTTGTATTTTTCACGCACACGTTTCATCACACTGTACAATCCGTTTACATAATCAATCCATAGGTGCGATTGAGTTTCTGGCGATTCATAAAACGACCCTGAATTTGTAATAATGCGGTTGCAATCCCATTTGATATAAGCAATTCCGGGATTGTCTGTCAGCGTTTTGTCAATAACCGAATAAACGTGTTCCTGCACTTTGGGGTTCGACAAATCAAGAATCAATTGATTACGAACCAAATCGAGTGGTCGGTTAGGCTGTGTAATCACCCAATCAGGATGCTTTTCGTAAAGTTCACTCTTTGGGTTTACCATTTCGGGTTCGAGCCAGATTCCAAATTTTATTTTGTTCTTTGAAGACTCGTTTACCAGATAACCTAAGCCGTTTGGCAATTTTTTCCTGTTAACCATCCAATCACCCAGTCCCGCTTTATCGTCGTCTCGTGGATATTTTTCACCAAACCAACCATCATCCAGCAAAAAAAGTTCGAAACCCATGTCGGCTGCATCTTTTATTATACCTGTCAGAACATTTTCGTTAAAATTAAAATAAGTAGCTTCCCAGTTATTCAGCAACGTTGTACGGGTTCTATCTCCTCTGTAAATACCGTATTGCTTAGCCCAACTATGAAAATTACGGGAAACAGCACCCGAACCTTTACTGGAAAAAGTATACAGGAACGAAGGAGTTTTAAAAACCGTTTTAGGTTTTAAACTGTATTGCGAAGCATAGGGATTGATGCCTGAAATAACATGTAAATTTTCTAGTTGATCTACTTCAAAAGTCATATTCCAACTGCCGGACCAAGCTAACGTACCGCCAATCACATTACCCGCATCTTCCTGAACCTTATCATTCAACGACAACAAAAAGCAAGGATGCGCATAGCCTGTAGCTCTCACACCAAGCTTTGAATCAATCACTTTTAGTCCACGGGTAAGCTTCACTTCTTCCATTTTCATTTCTTCGGCCCAGTTTCCATAAAACTGTGTCAAATAATAATTCTGTTGATTGAAAGTCAGTTGCGACGAAGCAAAATTGTACAAAGTCACCGCTTTTTTCTCGGTATGCGAAATCTCAGTCCATTGTTCAATTACATTTTCTTTAAGAAAAGCTTTAAAATTCAGTTTGACAACCAATGGAAAATAAGCATCCTTCAGAACAATCTCTGTCTGTTCAACATCATCCGAAATTTTACGCGTCGAATAACTATCATACACGAGTTCGGTAGACGTATTTCCGTCGGCATGAACCACCCGCAAGGCAGCTTCATTCAGGTATGAAGTACCAAATGTTGGATACGCATCAATGGTTCCGCTTTGAATTTCTTTCAGATCTTCATTTTTAAGCGTATTGCCATAATACGACTGACGCAACTTTTTATCTTTATCCACTTTAAATACCAACGAGTTGTCGGCTGTTGAAACAACAATAGTTATATCTTCCGCAGCATGTATAAACGCAAAAGAAGTAGACAGAAATAGCGCAAATAAAAGAATTCGTTTGAATGTAAACATGATTTTACAAATTGAGTTTTATGTGTTTTTCAGCACATTATTATTTCCTTATTAAATATATATTCCAAATTATCCGACAAAGCTTATTTCTTAAAATTATTATACGGTTCTACTGAAAGTAAAGGAGTTTCACCCTTTTTCAAGAGCTGCTCGTCAAACTCAATTTGAATTTCCTTTGTTTCACCTTTCAATAGTGTAAAATAATTATCGCTCATAACAGCAGGAAGAATACGCTCTCCGGTTTTCGAATTCAATGCCTGCACCCAAACTGCAAAAGCAACAGCAGGCGAATTGGTTGGGTTCGTAATTTTTGCATTGACAAAACATTTTCCGTCACGCTTAATCACTTCCGTGGTTGTTTTCAAATTCACTTTCGCCAAGCTATTCAGCGCTGTAAAATCCTTTCTCTTAGTACCTCTCCAATATAAATTTTCACTAACCACCTGTCCTGTTTTATCTTTCAGCTTCAACTTAATAAGATGTACAGGAGTTAACTCTAAGTTTTGATTGCTGCCACCATACACTTCGAAATTCCACAACGAATATCCCCACCACGAGCCTCTCTCCTGCCCCAACATGCGTACATAACGGGCAGTTACATCGTCAAAATCAATATGTTTCAGTCCTTCCAAACCTTCTGTGTTTGAATAAACATCTTCCCACGATTTAGCATCTGTCGACACCTGAATTTTATACGATTTTGCGTAAGCCTCTTCCCAATTCAGGCCAACTCCGTTAACGGTTTCTTCTTTTCCCAAATCAATGTAAATCCATTCATTATTCGAAGATTTACTTGCCCAACGGGAACCTCCGTTTTCGTCAGTAACAGCAGCCGGATGGCCAGCCTCAGTGGATGATGCAAAAGCAGGTTTATTTAAAGCCAGATTTCGGAGATCCTTATTAAATCCAATGGTGAAAGCACGAGTTGCTGTATTTGAATGTGAGCTGATTGCTTTTGATTCGTGAAGTGATTTCACTTCTTTTCCATCCGTGTTGTAAACTGAAACTTCTGCTACCAGATCATCCACATTTCTAGAAGTTGTATTTATCACTTTTATCGCATTATTTACCGGATTCCATTGGATATGAATTGGTTCACAAGCTTTTCGGGCACCCCAAAATGCACCTGTCAAATCGTAATAATAATCATACGTTTGCCAAACCATGGATGGATAGGCCGATTGGCTCATCCAGGTCATAATGCCGGATGCATCTTCCCACATGTGGTCGGTCCAACCTTCGTACATCGCTTTGTTGGTCTCAATATTCAACAACTGGGCTTTGCGGCAATAATCCTCAATACCAGCCGGTTTTCCGTAACGTTCCAGAATACTGGCATCATAAACATCCGGGGTAGCATTAAATGCCAACTGTCCGAAAAAGTGTTGGTTCCACATTTCGTTTCTGGGCCATAATTTATCTTCGGGCATAAATTTCTTCAAACTTTCGAAGTTTGGAAATACTGCTGTTCCGGTTTCAGTTCTCAATCCCCAACCCGGTGTACCACCCATACTGGTAGGATAAGCGGTAAAATACCAGCGGGGATCGTGATTGCCCCAAAGTCCGCTTCCAGATAAGTTTCCTTCATGAGAGTTTTCTTGATAATATCTGTCGCCGGCATCGTAAGTAGCTATATTTTCGTGTAACCAGTGGTTCAGCGGAGGTTCCGGCCAACCCTCATTATTTCCGCACCAAACGGCAATAGACGGATGGTTTCTGAAACGTTGGATCTTTTCAATGGCATTTGCGTTGAAACAATGGACATCAGATGGCAAATTCGGATTGGCGTTCAACCAGAAATCGTCCCAAACCATCATACCGTATTTATCGCAGGCATCGTAAAATTCCTCATCGGTTGTCGACCCTAGCCAGTTACGAATCATATTGAAATTCATCTCTTTATGTAGGCGAACCTTGGTGTCGTATTCTTTTCCGTGGCAACGCAAAAGATATTCGGACATTCCCCAGTTTCCACCTTTTATAAAAACCCGTGTACCATTAATTGACACATGCAAAACTCCGCCAATGGAATCATAGCTACATTGTTTTACTCCAAAAGTGATTTTTTTAGAATCCGACACTTTATCTCCTAATTTTACCTGGAAGTCGCACGTATACAAGTTTTGTTCGCCATATCCGTTTGGCCACCAAAGTTTTGGATTATCAATCACTAATTGTTCAAACTGGCGCTTGTCGAACTTTACTTCCGTAGCACGATTAGGTTCTACGCCTACTTTCTTGGTAAAAATAATGTTTCCGGGTTGAATTGCTCCTGTCAATTCTGCTTGTTGATACGTGGAAGAAGCATTGCGCACTCCAACGGATACCGACAAATCCACTCTTGCATTGCTTGGCAACAGTGTTCTGATCCATGGGTTTTCGATAACCATCGCTCCGGTATTACTCAAAAAAACTTTGTCGGTAATACCTGAGTTTAAACCCGGCACATAGGGCATCCAATCCCAACTGGCGCTGGAAATATAAGTCGGGCTACCATAGTTGGCAAGTGGAGCTTCAGGGATTGAAACCAGTAAAGCCAACACGTTTTTTCCTTGTTTACGTACAATTTTGGTAATATCGAACTTTCCCTTGTCCATAAATCCATTCAAAAGTCCGATATTGATTCCATTCAGGTAAACTTCCGCTTTGCGGTTTACTCCTTTGAAATTCAACCATATCTTTTCTTTTGTAAAGCTTTCTGAAACAACAAATTCCGTTCTGTACCAGAAACTCCGGTCGTATTTTGTTTTATCTACTTTATAAATATTATCGCCAAAGTTTGGATCTTTTTCCAAGCCTGCGCTTACGTAAGAACTAAAAACAGTTCCGGGCACGACCGCACGAACCCAGCTACCGGTATTATATCCGGGTTGAAGTATATTTACGCTATCTGACGCAACATCAGACTGCGGTTTGATTTTCCATTCAATCTGTTGATTGGAGTCATCCAACGGTTGAACAACTATTTGGGCAAATGAAATTTGTGAGAATAAGGTGATCAGTAATAAAATAATTAGTTTTTGTAAGTTCGGAATTGCGTTTTTCATCATTCTTTCAATATTTACGATTTTTAGATTTATTATTTAGTCTATTTGCAAGTTCAACCTGAGTATTTATTTTACAAAGAAATGGAAAAATAAAAGGCAGGAAAATAGAATAATTTATTTACTATATGGACAATCTTACGACAAAAAGTCATCCCCTTATATACTCAAATAACGAGCTAATCAATTTGAGTATATACTGAAAATAGGTACACCTAGGTCACTCAGGCAATATTATCCTTTTTTCAATTCCCTGTATTCTTTCGGAGACATTCCGATATTTTTTTTAAAAATCCGTGTAAAATACAACGCATCTTCGAAGCCGACTTTCGGACTGATCTGATTAATTTTCATGTCGGTAAAATCCAATAACTGGCATGCTTTCTGAATCCTGATATGGTTGAGATATTGTAGTGGCGAATAGCTTGTTTTTTTATGGAACAACAACGATAAATGAGAGGACGATAATCCGGATTGTACAGCCAGATTCTCCAACGTGAGTTTATGTTCAATATTCTCATGCATATAATGTATCACCTCATCAATTGTATCAGTTTTCTTTGTAATAAGCTCAACGCTATCGCGATATTCCCCTAAAAACTTCATTGAACCCAAAAAGTGGAACAGGCTGGTAATGGAATAATAAATATTATTCATACTCAGATTCTTGCTTAACGTATTGAAGATTTCTTCAAAAAGTTGAAGTCGTTCCTGTATTCTGGAATAAGAGTTTGGTGAAATACTGGTGGGTTGATCGAAACCATCTGCAAAAAAAGTAGCTTTATCTCCATCAAAATGCATCCAGTAGATAGTCCATGGTTTTGAACGGTTGCTACCGTATTTATGTGCTTTGCCTTTGGGTAAAATAAAAAATTGATGCGGTTTTACCAGTTCTCTTTTCCCGTTAATTTCGAACCAACCTTCCCCGTCAATGCAATAAATGAGGATAAACTGACTTACTTCTTCTTTTTTCCGTTCCCTGAAGTGAAAGTACGCCTGCGGATAATAGCCGATATGCGTGATGTGAAGATCTTTTCCGAAAGAATCACTTTTCAAATCCTGAACAATCGAAGCCGGTACAATTATCGATCGTTCGCCTTTAAAACCTTCCTTTTTTGCCATGGATAATCTTCTTTTATAAAAACACGGCTATTTTACAAACCAGGCATTGATATCCATAAGCCGGGCTTTCATAGCTTCCGGATTATCATATTTGGCAGCAACTTTTTCAGCCATGAACTCGGGATGATTGCTCCTGCGACGAGAAACGCGCAACAAATCGAAGAAACGATTACCTTCAAACGGAGTTTCGGCGGCCAGTTCATCCAAAATACGCAATTCCACCCAACTGATTGAGTCCTGACGGGCAGCAGCCATATCAGCAGCATCTGTCGTTGGAACTTTGATTGTCTTTCCGGTTCCATCAACCCCATTTACATATCTGGTATAATCAGGAATTACAAAAACTTTTGTGTCCTTTGAAATACCCAAACCACGGCCACGAGCAGCAGTTGGCACATTCTGATCGAAAACAGTATTTTGAAAATTGACGTACGGTTCGCTATTTGCAACTTCTGTTGGGTTAACCATCGCCGGATTTGCGATATTGCTGCTTGTCAGTCCATATTTCAGCACGGCAAAGGCCAATGATGGCTTACCGATACGATTTACAGCCTCAGCATATCGCAAATAAAGATGTGGAATGCGAAATACCGGAATTTGGGTCAGGTACACCAGTTTCCCGCTTATCAACTTATTGTTAGGATCTGAACCCGTTGTAGATTCATTGGCTCTGTAAAAATACTTGTAAATCAAACCTGTGGTGATACTATTACCCGTATTCTCAAAAGAATAAGCATCGCCATACTGGATTTTTTTCTTCGTAATGGAGATATTTCCGCGTAAATCGCCTTCCGAAGTAGCAGTTATATTGTTTCCAATTTTATCAGCATAAAAATATGGCGACAGACTCATAAAATCCATGTAATTGTTGGCCGGCAACAAAGCTGCTTTATCATTGTAACACAATCCAACCAAGCCGCTGTGAAACTCACGAGGATCTGTATTGAATTGAATTGACGAAATGGTTTCATTCAAATAACTGTCCCTGTGATTTGTATAAGCCTCTTCAAACGTCGTATTTGTCCAACGGCTAGCATAATCAGCGGTAATAACCGAAGAATGGGTGTTCATGTAATTGTAATACATTTGGGCCGCTTTTTCGTAGTTGTTTTGGTACAAATACAAGTCGCCCAACATGATTTGAACCGGCACAAAATTATTCGGAGATATGCTTGATGCAGGTGCAGGAACCTGGGCATACGGCTCAAGATCGGTAATCAACTGAGCCACCAGCGCATCCATATCCAAAGCTGGATATGTTGCTAATGAAGCTTCCAAGTTAAGAATCGGCTTATCAAAATAAGTAACTTTACCATAAATTTGTGCCAACTGGAAATAAGTCCATGCCCGCACGGTTTTAATAACAGTATAACCAGGCAACATCACTTTTTCATTTTGAAGCACCACCGAAGTATCAATTTTCTGTATAGCATAATTACAATTATTTATCACATTGTAATAATCGTGCTGATCTCTGTAAGTGTTCTGAGCCGTGGTTTGAAATTGATTAATCTCTTTCAACGACACAGAAGCATTTTCCGAAACGGTCATCAAATCACCACGTAATTCCCCGAAAAGAACATATTTATCTCCTATTTTCTGAACCTCTGCCATTATACCCGAAATGGTATAAAACAAATCATTCGTATTCTTCAATTGATTATCTTTTTCAAAAGCAATGCGGTTGGAACTGGTGTCTAATATATCCTGACAGCCTCCCATGGAAAACAACATCGCCGTTATGATCAAAGAAGAAAAAAGTATTTTAATATTGAGTTTCATAACTTATTAGATTTTAGAATTATAAGTTGATATTCACACCAAAGTTGAACGAACGGGTTTGAGGAGTAAGTCCTGCATCAATTCCCTGGTACAACACCGTATTTCCGTACGAAACCTCAGGATCTGCTCCAAGATATTTCGTAAAAGTGCAAATATTATTTACCGACACCCACAACGACATTCCCTGAAGGAAAGACGATTGCACCGGAATTTTATAGGACAATGACAATGCCTTGAATCTCAGGTACGATCCATCTTCAATCCAACGATCGGAAAAACGGGCATTACCCATCGGATCGCCATAAGTTGCACGGGGTATATCAGTAACCTGTCCATTTGCCACCCAACGGTTTTGCATAGCCGTAGACTGGTTGTAAACAGTTTTACCCGATTCCAGATTTGCGCGCAAAGCATCATAAATATCATTTCCATACACATACGTAAACAATGCTTCCAGCGAGAAATTTTTGTATGATAAATTGAAATTGAAATTTCCGTAAATATCCGGGTTCGGATCGCCAATAACCTGTCGGTCATTTTCATCAATCACCTTGTCATCTTTTATTTCGGCAAAATGCATATCGCCGGCTTTGAATGCAATTAACTTACCTGTATTGTCACGAATTGACAAGCCTGCATCTGCTGCATCTGCCGTTGAACTGAACACGCCATTGGTTTTGTATCCGTAAAACACACCTGCCGACTGGCCAACCTGTGTAAGGATTTGTGCTCCGGCAACGTCAGAAACAAAAGAACCATCTTTTAATGATGTAATTTCGTTTTTATAATGACCTACTGAAGCACCAACATCAAGTTTCCAGTCACTTTGGTTTAACACACGAATATTTGTGGAAATATCGAATCCTTTGTTTTGTAATTCTCCGCCATTACTCCAAAAATAAGAGAGGCCTGCTATTTCGTTCAACGGTTTTCTTATCAACAAGTCTTTTGTATTTGACGAATAAACCTGGGCTTTCACATTCCATCTGTTATTGAACATACTTACGTCCAATCCTAAATTTGCCATCCCGGTAGTTTCCCATTTCAGGTTTTCGTTTCCGATATTGCTCAACACCAGCCCGGTTGCTTTATCCTTGTACTTAATTGAAGCAAAATATGAACGGGAAGCATAGTTTGGCAAGTTGTCGTTACCCGACAATCCGTATCCGGCGCTAAGTTTTAGAAAGTTGATGAAACTTACTTCTTTCATGAATTTTTCGGAAGAAATCAACCATGCACCCGAAACAGATGGAAACACGCCCCAGGGAATACCACCAATCGACATGGCACCAGCAGCTTCTTTTCCAAAACGGGAAGAAGCATCCATAGCCATTGACAGATTCAGCAAATATCTGTTTTTGAACGCATAATCGGCGTTACCATACCATGAAATGGAATTCCAGTTGTCGTCAAGTCCCTTGGAAGTACGAAGCCCGGAAGTAGTGTTTGTCAACTGAGTCATATTGTCCGAGCCGGTGTTATGCCCATTCGCATAATGAGATTTATAACTATCGGTATAATAACGATAACCGCCATATATTTTCAGGTAATGTTGTGCATTTTGAAGCGCATCCCAATGTATATATCCATCTAATACGATAGAAGTATGCGCATCCATGCGGTCCTGAACCATGTTTCTCGAAACGGCATATATTTCGCCCAAATTATTAAAAAGTGAATGTTCGGCAACTCCACCATCGGGGGTGAATGAACTTTCGCTCAGCTTATTCCAATTATAAGAAAACAGAAAACCTGCAGCCAACTTATCTTTTATAAAAGTATATTCCGGACGAATGTTGGTATTTAATCCATACTGCTTGCTCAACCCGAAGCCAACCTGCGTCAGCGAAAGCGGATTACCAACCCTCAACTCGTCGATATCACTTAATCGCGCGCTTAATTGCCCGTTGTTATTGAATTGATGTGGATTGTACAAAGGCGATTTGGTAAGTGCCAAATAGTAAGGCGACGAAATACTGTCGATGCCATCGTTTCTCAAACTATTCGAAGTCTGTGCAAAAGCCACATCCATAGCCACTTTCAGTTTTTCAGTCATTTTTACGTCCGAATTAAAACGAACATTAAAACGGTTGAAATCCGTATTTTCGATATTTCCATTCGTTTTGTTGTATCCCAATGAAAAAGCAATCATTGCAACGTCGCTCCCACCTTTCACGCTAATGCCGTAATTTTGGGTAAAAGCCCCATTGTTGATAAGATTCAACCAATCCGTATTGTTGTGGTTAGCTTTATAATAGGATTTTGCTGTATTATTATCTAAAAATTTCAGTTTGTCTACCGCCGTAGTATTATCATACATTCCGCTGATAACATCCGAGGCATACAGCCTGTAATCGCCGGCATTCATAACCGATATGGATTTAAATGGTGCCCTGTATCCACTCGAAATTGAAGCAGAAATATCTGTAGCTTGTGAATGTGCTCTTTTTGTATCGATAAGAATCACTCCATTAGCTCCTTTAGCCCCATAAATCGATGTTCCATTTTTAAGCACGGTTATTTTTTCTACATCATTCGGGTCAATCAGCGTCAGCGGATCATTGTAAAATCCAGAATGAATGGAGTTATTATCCTCCGACATTTGCCAAACCACACCATCAACCACATACAAGGGTTGAGCCGAAGCGTTCAACGAATTTAACCCTCTCACAAAAATGGCAGAACTGCTGCCGGGAGTTCCCGAATGATTTACACCATAAACCTGTCCGGCTAAAGCCGAAGAGATATCCTCATTTATGGTAGGAATACTTTGAGAGAAATCCGTTACTGAGGCAGAACTGTTCGACAGGAATTTAGTATCGTCATAAAAAGATGGAGTCTTCGTCTGAAGCAGCATTTTGATAGTGATATTATCCCGCCCATTCAATGTCACTACCTGATTCTGGTAACCCGGAGCATCCACAATAAATAGAACACCGGTATCAGGAACCTTTACTTCGAAAGTTCCATCAGCACTTGTCATGGTAGTTATTTGGGTATTTGCAACGCTGATTCTTACTCCGGCAAATCCTTTCTTTGTCGACATATCAACCACATTACCCTTAATGGTATAACCCGGAGTTGCTTGTTTGTTTTGAGCCGGAGCATCTGTTCCAATAGCTTTTGACGTTATACTTGTTATCAAAAACAATAGCAGGATAAACAATATATTTTTTGTTGAAATCAGAGATTTATGGCCAACTTCGTTGTCTAGTTGTATTTTTTTCATTGTATGCAATCTTCTTTTAGTTACTTACAGGTTCGAATATTATTCTGTCTATCCGAAATTTACGAGTAAAAGTATTGTTGTTCAGCTCTGTGGTGGAAACGTTTGTTTTAACCATTAACTTCGTGGTTACAACATGTTCATTGTAACTATGCAAGCCGGCTTTGTAGTCAATCCACCAAAGACGGTCGTAATAGTTGGCTACCGGAAATTCAAATCCGCTATAAGCTTTTATCGTAACTTTTTTGGTTCCACTCGTAATGAACGTGTTTAGTTTTACCGTTTCGTTTATACTTGTACCTGTGGCTTTCAAATAGGTGAGGTCAAACAACAGTTTTGTACTATCGCGCGGCGCTCCATCCAGACTTGCCGGTATAAACTCCACGTAAATATTATATTTACCCGATAAAACATTGGGAATATCAAATGTAACCGAAGGTTGCGCTGTGGTTGTGTTTGGTACAACTTCGATATAACGATAATCGCTTACCGGCACGGCGCTATTATTTGTCACGGTACGGGTATTGATTCCCGTGTTAGGTCCGGCAACACGTCCATCAGTTGCTTCGCATTCAAGAATAATTTTCTTATTCCATGTCTCAACGGCATTATATTTTAGTTCATCGGCGAGATAAACCAACCCGTTTGAAGCAATTTGCTTGCTACTTCCGCTAAACATAGCTGCCGGATTGTGAATAACACTACCTGAAGTAGAAGTGATAGAGTCAAGTGCAGCAGAATTATCAATCACACCCTTGTAAATTAAATCGTTTAGAATTGCTAACGAGGTTTGAACTTTCCGTACCGAATCCGCATATGCCTGATTGGCGTTATATATTTTAAAATACGGTGAATATTTGGCATAAGCTGCATCCCATGCATTATCGGTTGGAAGAAGCATGGTGTACGTTGAATCCTCGGTGTTGATATTTCCCAGGTTGTTATTAAATAACCTATTGTACGATGTCATAATACTATCATAGACAGTGCGTCCGCTACCATCAATATCAATTGGAATGCTCAATGTTTCATCGAATCGCTTTTCTTCAAAAGAACGCACAAAAGCTGACAATTTAGACGTATTGGGTGTTGACAGAATATATTCATACACATTGTTATGATATTGAATTTGCTCTTTGATGGTATGCAACAATCCATTTTTTGCAAGCACATCATGCGTTACCAGTTCAGAACCACCAAAATCAGTTCCACCTGTCGCGAATGAATACATCTTATAATTGTTCATCCTTACATTTAACCCTGGAGTTATCGATGTGGGATTATTAAACCGGGCAATATGGTTTTTTACAATCAAAAGCGCTTGTGTTTTATCTATCGTACTAGGATCAATAAGCGATAACCCTGAGTTTAACGGAGCCCAAACGGTGTAAGTCTGAGTTGACGCCAAAATTGTATCATATCCTGCTACCTGTATCAATTTCGCAAATTTAGAGAGTTGGTCGTTTTGCTTTATCAGATCGTACAGATTATTATCTGGCAATGCTGCTGAACGCTCGTAATGATTATACAGCTCATCCTGGCAACTGTAAAACGACAGCGAACCAATGAACAATAAAGCCAGCGTTATAAAATTATTTTTAGTCATAATATATTTCTTATGTTTATGATTCTTTGATTAATCTGTGTTTTCTTTATCCAGGTAACTAACCGGAACATATTCAATATAATCCAAATGGAATTCACCATCTTCACGTTCCACATTTTTGGCCCTGAAATAATGGTAGTCATAATCCTGGAAAGTGAAAGTACCAACAATCACACGTAAGTCATTTTTTGCCTGACGAAGCGTTATGTTATACCCTGAATTATAGATTGCATTTCCACTTTTCATATAACCCCTGTTTCTCATCATTTTCTCATTTTCCACTCCATTATCATTTGTTTCCGTATCGGCAATCCAACCTACGGTGGGATCACTACCGCCGATAGCCAGATTCACTGGAATCCCAACAATCTGATTATCGATAAATAATTGGGCAATTCCGCGCCATGGAACAGCATTGTATCCAAACCTAATTTCGTAGGTTCCCGGTGGAACTGGCGGCAAACGCAGTGTGAAATCATACCAGCCGCGTATACTTATTTCGTCGGCCTGATGGTCATCCCAGCTGTTACTTCCCCACAAAATGATTTTACAGGCTGGATTAAATTTCAGATATTTACCGCAAAAATCAGGAGAAATGGTTCTAATATCATCCAAATTCCAACGCAGGTTATTGTTTGTCAATTGAGGTGGAATGGCGTAAGCATCAACGCGAATTCGTTTATTCAGCACGTCCGTCACCATATTATTTTCATCATAAACCAGCACTTTGGTCAGTGCATGAACATATCCATTCATACCATCCAAATTACTTCTCGATTCATTTACACCCACAAAAGTTCCGTCTTTAAGCGTATTGATTTTGTTTCCTGCTTTAATTTCAATCAAGCGTTTTGTGAGCATTGTTTCATAATACTCATAGCGTTGATCCATAGCATATGCAGAAGTATTTGGACCAGAATATATAAACGCATTTGTAGACATTTGCCGATTCAGCATGTGATATGAGATAAACTTGTTCAATGGATTATTTCTGCTTGTATAATCATTCAGGTCCTGAGTTCCGTAGTGTTGTTTACAAAATTCAACCAACTCTTCCAAATTATTGATATTCTGTGCTTTGAATATATCATCTGGTTCAGCAAAAATAGTATAGCCTACTTTTTTGGTGTGTAGAACTGCCACACTGTAGCCTACTACATTAGTTCTATCAGCACCCGGACTCGGATCCTTATATGAATAATCATAAATTCCCTTGACTGAATCGGACAAATTCGTAAGTTCAAATGCTTGCGAAAACAGTTTAAAATAGTCATGTTCTTTCATTACAGAAAGCAAATTATCCTCCGATGGCTCCACAATTTTTCCAACAATGTGCACCACTCCATTATGCACTTTATTGTCTTTCACTAAAATAGGTGCACTTTTATTCACCAGAATAACCTGATGCCCCGGCACGGCATTGGAATACGAAATGACCAGAAAACGGTCGCTCATATTTGGTGTGGGCAAAGCTCCTTCTTCAAAATCACTCGTCAGGTATTCCTTCGTTTCATTTCGAATAATGTGATTATTCACGATCGTCTGTTTATCCTCAGTTGTGAGGTCGCTGTACTTGATATTTTTTGCAACAAAGTATGCATTAAATGCCGAATCTGTAGGTGCAAAACAGGTAAAATGACCGTATACCGACAACATATTATAGCTGTTGGATTCGTTTATAATACGATAGAAAATAGACAGATTGCTCTTGCTTTTGCAGAAAGAAGCAACAGTCTCACCAGTAAATGTATAATAATTTTTAGTCTTAATATCATCGGTGTTGCAAGAAGTCATCAGCCCAATGAGAGCAAAAATTATGAGAAGATATCTTCTCTTTAAAATGCGAGCATTATCCATATTTATATTTTTTATTTTCATGGTTATCTCTAGTTTTTATCAATGTCGGATGATATCGTATAAAAAGGATTTTGAACCAATAAAGAATTTAATTTCAACTCATTAGCATTAACAGGCATATAAAGTGCATTTACATCGCTAAGCCGGCTCTGTGCTGTGGCCTGATCCAAAACAGTATATTTCTTCATCAGGTATGTTCCGACCACATTTGCTGGTGTTCCTTCGCGATTAATTCGCCTGAGCAAATCATAATATCTTTTTCCTTCGAATAAAAACTCCCGCTGGCGTTCGTCAAAAACCAGATTTCGCATCAACAATTGGGTGTTAAAGGAAGAAAATTGTAAAGACCCTGCGCCTAAATCGGGATTTGCCCGATCGTAAGTTTTTGATACCATATTAAACGCCTCTTGCAAACTTTCCTGATCGCCTAATTCAACCAATGCTTCGGCCTTCATTAAATAGACATCAGACAATCTGTAAAAAATCCAATTGGGACTTGTTACAGAAATTTGATAATCATTCACACTAATTGTACCTGTTGGGTTTTCAACCCGCATGGCAACATATTTCATTATTGGGAAGAAAGCCCCTGTTGATATTGGTAGAAATGCATCTTTTCCCCGTAAATCAGTTTTCCCGAATAAAGTCGTTTTATTCGCAAAATCGTAGGAAGAAAGTTGATATGTATTGTAACCAGGGCGACTACCGAAAGAAGTAGCGTTATACATTTCATACGCGACATAATTACTGATATTTTTACTATCGAACTGCAACTCAAAAATACTTTCTTTTGAGTTACCCTCGATGAAAACATTTTTATTGTAAACCGACGATGGTTCCAAAACAAGTCCCGTGGTCTGATCATTCAAGATCTTGTTGCAATACACAACACAATTGTTATAATCGTTTTTCCAGAGATACATGTCGGCTATAAGTGCCCTAATAGATTTTTGGGTAATGCGCCCTTTATCATATTGCTTGTTTTCGTAGCCCGAAACAGCACTATTTTCGCTGTCTTTCAAATCCTGGATCAGATAATCCACAATGTATTCCGGAGTAGATTGCGGCACTTCAAATGATTCCGCATCACCAACTGTTGGTTTGGTGATAAACGGCACATCGTGAAAAGTACGAATCAGCGTAAAATAACACAATGCACGTATTCCCTTTGCCTCGGCGATGTATGCCCTGAGCTGGCCCTCTGTGAAATTCGGGTCAGTTTGGCGAACACCGGGTGCATAGTAAATCACATTATTGCAATAGTTTATTACTTTGTAAAAGTCATTCCACGATGTATATGAATTAGATGCATTTAAAGCCAGATTCATAATATAAGTCAGGTCACCTGAGGTGTTCATCCCTTTCAAAACATTATCAGAACGAACTTCACCCCAAACAATTAACCTTTCGATCAAAGCAGGTTCGTTCATTTCACGATAGCAGGCACCAACCATACTTTTTACATCGTTTTCATCTTTCCAGTATTCTTCGTGAACCGTTTCCGACTGTGGACGCAAATCAAACCATTCTCCGCAACCTGACAACGAAAGCGAAAGAACAATGAGACCAATTACGGTACGTATATATTTAATTTTCATATTATTACGTTTTATTATTTACAAAACTACAGTAACTCCAAGTGTAAAGTACTGGGCACGTGGCGTTTTATTGCTATCTGTACTCACACCGATGAGTCCATAACCCGGATTCATATTGATTGACACTTCCGGATCCACTCCTGTATATTTAGTAAATGTAACTAAATTATTGAGTGTCAGATAGAAATTCATTTGATTCAGCTTAAGTTCTTTCAACAACTTTTTCTCCAGTTCGTAAGAGAATGTCAAATACTTAAGTCGCAGGAAAGAACCATCTTCTACATATCTGTCACTTCCAAGACTGTTAAATCCGTAGTTGTACAATGCCCGTGGAATTTCTGTAACGTCGCCATCTTTGCGCCAGCGCCAGTTTACAGCAACAGACTGGTTATTGTTTGTCATCATATTCTCAGCGTCCATACGGGCTTTGTTGAGAATTTTATTTCCGTATCTGAAGTTGAAAAACGTATTGACAGAGAAGTTCTTATACTTTATTGTCGCTCCAAAACCACCGTTAACCTTTGGGTTACTATTCCCAAGGTATACAATATCAAGTTCATCAATGCTACCATCATGATTTATGTCTTCGTAAATGGCATCACCGCCTCTAAAAACATAGCTTGACGTGGTTCCATACGCAAAATGCATGGGAAACGGATTTCCTTTACTGTCGGTAATAACATCTCCGGCGGCGTTTCTTGCCACAGGACTAGTTCCTTCACGGCCAGCCACATATTTATCGTATTGATAAACACCTTTGTAACGGAAACCATAGATAGAGCCTAACGCATTACCTTGTTGAAGCCGGGACAGATAAGTACCGTTCGTGTAGCTGAAGTTTGAATTATAAGCATTCAAAAATGTTTGAGAAAGCGAAACGATTTCATTGATATAATTTGATAAATTCAAATTCACATCAAAAGTCCAGTCTTTAGTTTTGAATAACTTGTTAGTGGAAAAATTAAATTCCCAACCGGTATTGTCCATCACACCAGCATTGATATAATCCAGGGATGAAAAGCCTGATGATCCGGGAATACTCTGATTTTCAAATAACAAATCTTCTGTACGCTTTTTATAGACATTGAAGTCAATATTACATTTATAATCAAACAAACTCATGTCGAAACCGAGATTGTTAGACGTTGACTTTTCCCATTTCAGGTTAGCTAACATCACAGAAGTTGGTTTCACCGTTGAAATATCAATGTAATTATTTCCATAACTGCCCCAATCACCATCATAACGGCTGTAATACAAATAATCCCTGTTAGGCGTGTTACCTACAACACCATATCCAGCGCGAATACCCAATTCGCTTAACCACGATTTAGTCGGTTTCATGAAATCTTCATCTGACAAAATCCATTTGATAGATGTGGCCGGAAAATTCCCCCAACGGTTGTTCGATCCAAAACGGGAATCAGCATCTCGTCGGAGTGAAAGATCTAATATATAGCGGCTCAAATATGTATAGTGCACCCTGCCCAACAATCCCATAGTCCGCCTTTGCCCAAATCCGTTTCTGAAAGTCCTTTCATTTCCCGACACTGTGGGGTCGGTAATTATCGATGATGCCAATCCATATTCTTCAAATTCCTGGCTTCTGGAATTCACAGTTGAAAGCTGCCAGGATGCATACAACATTAAATCATGATTTTTACCTATTTTAGGCATCCAAGTAATGTTTTGATCGGCATATATTGACATCGATTCTGCATCTTTTCCGTACGAACGGTTTACGGTTTCATCATCCCAGTTCTTGGACGTAACCTCACGTGGAAGATACCTGGAAACTCCCTGGTTGTCAATATCAAAAGAAACATAACCGTTATAACGCAACATGGTAACATTTGGGTCTAGAATATCATATTGCAACCTGAATGTAGGTATGATACGAAGATTCTTTTCGTTGTTTTTAGCCAGGTATGCCAATGCTACCGGATTTAACAGGTCTCGTTGAGATGCATCAAGTGTTGATGATTGTGGAATCCTGTAAAAATTACTCGTATTATTACCAAACTGGTCCTGTTCGTAGATAGATACGTTAGGCATTTTACGGTACGCCATACTCAGGAGGTTTTCTGTATTATACGAATCACCAACATCGTAAGCTAAATTCTTATCATTATTTGTTTGCGTAATAGAAAAATCTGTAGTGAATTTAATCCGGTCAGAAACCTGATATTCAAGATTGGTACGACCAGTAAGTCGGCGTAAATTTTGTTTTATTATTGTTCCCGATTCATCATAATATCCCAACGACATACGGAAACGGATTTTATCTTCACCACCCGAGAGTGTCAGGTTATGATCGTGCGTTATACCATACTGGGTAATTGCTTTAACCCAATTCGTGTTGTTGTTGAAATTTTCATACTCAGAAAAGGAAGGATTATAGTTAAATTCTGGCTTATTGGCATCAGCTTCGTTTTGATACGAATTGAAATACGCCTGTTTCATCATCATTGTATAATCATTTCCACTTAACATCTTCAAACCGGCAGGTTGCGTTTTTCCAGAAAAGCGGTATGAATACTGAACTTTGGTCGGACCTTTGATACCTTTCTTTGTTTTGATGGAAATAACTCCATTGGCACCTCTCGATCCCCAAATTGCAGCAGAAGCACCGTCTTTCAGCACAAGGATTTCTTCAATATCATCCGGACTTATATTCAATAGGTTAGCGAACTGCTCCTGATTAGCTGTAGCATAATCAAAAGAAGTGCTGATATTATTTTCGAAGGGCACATCATTGACTACAATCAGCGGTTCTGCATTAGAATTGATAGAAGACGTACCACGTATTCTCAATGTAGAACCGGAACCTAAGTTACCGGAATTTCCTACAATGTCAAGCCCGGCAATGCGCCCCTGAAGCGCATCATCGATGGATGACACAGAAAGTCCTTCAAATTCTTTTGTATTTATTTTTTGTACAGCACCCGAAATTTCACGCTGCGGGATTGCAAACGTTCCATCAGAATACATCTTTTTGGCAGCTACAACAACCTCGGAAATTTGAGTATTATCTTCAATTTTCACGTCAAATCTGGTTTTACTACCTATAGGAAGAACAACCATTTTATAACCCACGTATGTAATTTTCAATGAATTTGCGGGATTTTTAATCGCAAGGGAAAAATTACCACTGTAATCAGTTATCGTAGCTGACACAATTCGATTAGTTTTATCAATTTCAAGTACATGAACTCCAATCAGTCCACCAACTCCATCCGAATATACATGGCCGGTAATAAGCGATTGCTTCGAATTTACCTGACCAAAGACGAATAATGGCAAACAAATAAGTATAAGCTGGAAAACATATTTTATGTTATTCATATTTATTTCTTTTTTCATTTATTCAAACTTTAATGCTTTGTCTATTAAATGAATAACAGCACGCGAGGAAGATACTATTTTGTTTGCTCTCATATAATCGCCATTGTCTACAATATAATCCCTTGCCATCAAGTTATACAGTCCTTCTGTTTTAATAACATTAGCTCTAACTGTTATAAGCTCATTATTTACCTGGAGGTTTGAGCCATCACTGTTTAAAATCAACTTATAAAATTTCCCGGAGTCATCTCTGGCTGCAGTTTCATATTTCAAATTATTGATTGCTTTCCCATTTATGAAAGTTGAATTATCCATGAAGTGATATTTCAGAAATTTCAACAAATAAATAGTTTTAGCTTTTTTCAAATTATAATCAGTTTCGTTGGCAATTTCATCCCATGTAAATAGTTTCGGGTCATCGGTAAAAGCTTGGTTTAAGGCCTGTTCGGTTGGGACAAAAACTGTATAACGAAAGTTATTAAACGAATTTACCACATATCCTAATCCCGATGAAGCAGACATTTTTTTCAGGTTGAAAACCGGAACAATATCCTTATCTGACTGGAAATAAGTAAATACGCGGTCGTCACCTTTCAATAAATTAAAAAATGCTTTGTATTCTGGATGCTCTCCCATTATAGAATACACTGACTTAATTGGGTCCTGAAGTATTTTATTTACAAAATACGTTCTTCCGTTATCCGAACTATAAAGATTTTTCACTCCCGAAGTCGGGTTAGTAATTATGCTTGCTGCTACAGTATTTTGCTCAATATCTCCACCACCTTTCATCTGTGTATTTCCGTTGCTACCGCTTATTTTAAGCATTGCTCCACCTTTTGTCAGGGCATAAAGCGTATTTCCATCGTCAATGTAGCCGGACATTTCAGTCCCAACTTTTTGACCTACAACGATATGCATATCAATAATATCATTTATACGGTTTCTGATAATTGCCTGATCTACATTGCTATTTGTCAATTGCCTTAATTTAGCTCCTTTTTCGCCCGATCCATTCACGCTGTAAACATCGGCATAAACCATGTTTTTATCAGGAACATATCTGAATGACCATATCTCGCGGGCTGCTTCGCCTTTAGCCCATGCAATCGGGTCGCGATAATTATCAAATGCCTCATCAACCGGAACTATTAGGTTATACATATTTTCCATTGACCTCAGATACAAATAAAATTTTAAGGTTGCATCCTGAATTCCCCAGTTCATGATTTTTGTGGTGCCACTTGTCATAACAGAAGCGTAAACACATTGATAATCAATAGGAGGATAAACGACAGAGGAAATGTAGACCGCACCGTTGTTACCTATATATGTTTTTTTAATATTACTTGCCGAAACATTCATCATAGCACTTGATTCGTCAGTCAGTGTTGGCCAAGTGTGAGGTAGTGAATTCAGAAATGATTTCTTCTGATGATTTTTCAGGAATAATGCCAATAGTGATGTTGGAATGTTTTCCCAACTTCCATAAGCATCTTTCAAATAACGACCCTTTTCACCGTTGATATAATTACTCATTGCTTCGTCGGTTGGAACAAACATTGCTCCCATATCTTGTTGCAAAGCGCTAGGTGTGTATGCATTATCGCTTGGATCAAAGTATAATAGCCCGTAGTTGGTAAGTGTTTTACCATTTGCATCCTGGCTGAAACTGTTTGTAAAGTAACGCTTAACAAATATGGAGTCGGAAGTTGGAATGGTTGGACGAGCAGGGGCTGAACCATTATAATAATCATGTGTTTCTTTCGCAATATTGTCCACGTAATAAGGCATACAAAATTTATTCAGCAAGCCATTAAACAAATTAGTTTCACCATTATCCCTAATGATTTGAGCCATATTCTTTGCAGGCAACATTAAATCTTCAAGCACATGTACGTAACCGTTTTTACAAATAATATCTTTATCTACTACCTTAATTCCATTGACATAAAACGTATTACTGTCAAAAGACTTCCCATTATTTAAAATGGAAAAATCATTTTCACTGATACCTTGCTTCATCATATTAAACGATGTAAAATGAACAACAGGAGCAGGATATTCATTATCAACCAGATACAATCCTTTTGATGCAAAACGGTTCCAAAAAGAGTTTGAGAACAAAGTCTCATCTTTCACATAAGATATACTATCAAGAAAGGTATTTGCTGTATTCCTGCGTAATGCCAGGCCTTCGCCGGAAGCGTTCTGTGTAGATGCTACATTGGACAACATATTGGACAAATAAGCCATATTTATCATACTAACGTTCATCAGGCTACGCTTTTGGGCAGCAGTTAAGTCTTCATAAGATTTGATACCGTATGAGTTATTCTGGAAAAAGCGTTCGAAAGCATCATCTCTCGTTGGAAAAAGGGTTTTACTACCTGTATAAGTCAGTACGTCCTTGTAATTTAGATCATCAACTAATCTTAAGAAATAATGGAAATGACCATCTTGCTCCATATAGTTATAGATGCTGGCACCTAAAAAGTTTGGTTCCTTGTCATTATAGAAATAGTCGTCTTTGCAAGAATTGAAAAACGTACCAAGCATTATCAATATGGACATGATAATGTACAACCTTTTGTTGTTTAGAGTAACTTTCATTTTATGATTATTTGATTAAATGCCATTTTATTCGTCGGTTTAGTAAAACTAACTGAAAATGACTTTCATAAACTAAATGGCTTATTTTGGGTATAAAAAAATAGGTTCCTGAAATTAAGCCATACGTTTTTTCAATGTAAGAATCAAATCAAGAGGAATAAAGAGTTACAAATTGAAAACATCCGAAAAAATATAGGAGAAGAAATCTCCTCTTTTCAATCTGTAACTCTTTTTATGATTTGCTTTTTATCTGAGAATTGCTTTTTCTACCAAACTATTTTTATCTGAAGTAACTTTTACTATATATACGCCAGCTGGTAAACTTACTTTGGTGTTATTGATATTTCCAGTCTTAGAGTAAACAGTTAAACCATTAGCATTGAAAACAGAGATTACACCCTGCATGTCTGCAGAAGTTGAAATCCTGATTAATTTGTTGTCAGAGAATACTGATACTTTACTTTCAAGATCTGATTTCACAGCGGATGGTCCAACTAAGAATTGAGCAGTAGCAAAATGTCCACCAAGTTTTGAATTATCAATTGCTTGCACTCCAAATGTATAAGTGCCATTTGTCAAACCTTTAATTTTATATGTTGTTTTATTCAATGGAGCAAGAGTTTCGTTCACTTTCAATCGACCTGTTGTTATGTCAGCAGGTAGAAGGAATGAAACACTATCATTACCATTCTTTTTGACATATACGTTATATTTAAGCGCTTCTGTCAATGTTGCATCGTCAGTAGCAGCAGTCCAACTTAAATTCACATTACCGTTTTGATCAATTGAACTAGCCAGATTAGTTGGAGCAGTTGGAGCTTGATTTGAAGTAATACCTTCACCTAACTGATTTTTCATCAATCTCGGATTGAATCCGTAAGCTGCAGTGAATGCATCTAGGTTTCCATCACGATCGTAATCTACTAAACAAGCAGTTCCGCCCCATTGGTTACCCTGATAAGTATAATCGACACTACTACTTCCACTTACTGGTTCAGTATATGTAAATTTATATTTTGCAAAAGTTTGATCTCCAAAGTTATTCAAAAAGATACTATTTGGATCAGTGTTCATATACAATAAATCTTCATATCCATCATTATTGACATCTCCCCATGCAATTGAAGTTTCCTGCTTATTATTAGGTAGTCCGCTTTGTTCAGCAGGTATACGCGTGAAAGTACCGTCACCATTGTTTTCATATATATCACTCTTCCAGTACCAACCTGATGCGTTTGCTCCTACTCCAGTAACAATATAATCCCATTTACCATCATTATTATAATCGCACCATGCAAGTTCGCCACTTTCTGTTCCATCAAAAAGAACGGGAGCTGCAAATGTACCATCACCATTATTATGGTAACGTGCTCCTGTATAACCTCCAGCATAGCTATCTGTTGTAGCTGCATAACCACTAACAATCAAATCCTGATATCCATCACCATCATAATCAGCAAAAGCAGCAGATCCACCATTTAATTGAATAAAAGGTTGAACGCCGTTAACAGGATTCTCAATTTTCTCAAATCCCTTACCTTTTAAATTTTTATATAAGAATGAATGTCTCCCGGTTTCATTTTCACCTTGAAGATATAGATCAACCCAACCATCGTTATTATAGTCACAAGGAATAATATAGCGATTAGCTCTGTTTCCGCCACCATTGTTTACATACTCTAAAGAACCGATATTTACTTCTTGAAAATCATAATTACCTGCTGCACCGAGGTTTTTATATATTGCAGTGTAATATCCAATATCATCCTTACCTGCTAAAATAACATCAAGATTTCCATCATTGTTAAAATCCAGCCACGTAATATTTGCAGCATCTAAGTTATCGAAGGGCGTAGTAATTTTAGTAAAAGTTCCATTTCCATTATTCTTATATAGAATAGTCATTTTCACCCAGTTATTACTTACGCCAGAAGTAATTAAGTCCATATAACCATCGTTATTATAGTCACCCCAAGCTGCTGAACATTCAAATGCAAATGTAAAATCTTCACTTGTAGTTCCATTAATTACTGGTGATACATTTTCTACAAAATTGGGAATTTTTGCTGTTTGAGCAAAAACAGCACCAAAACTAAACAAAGCCACCACTATTAAAGCAGGCTTAAAAAAGTAATTTTTTTTCATAATAAATAAATTTAATTTTAATTAGTGAATTTAGAAGAACTCAAACCTTCTGAGGTTTGCACCTTTACGACATAAATTCCTCTATTGATTTTTGAAATATTGATTTGCTTAGTAAAAGAGTTATCTGAAAAAGAATCTTGAGTAAAAACCAGTTGTCCTGAAACATTATATATATTGACTGTTTTTATTTGATTTGCTGAATAGAGATTCATTAGTTTATTCACCCGATCAATTCCAAAGGATACTTTCGAATCACTATAAACGTCATTCACTCCATTGGTTGTGCTTTCTGTGAGATGAATAACAAACCCACCTCCGTTAGACATTTGATAAGTCATATTTGTTGTTGAAGTTACCTCAATAGTTTCGCTAACATAGCGTGTCGGATAGTCACTCGAAGTGACATCATCTCTTAATACTGTTGCAGTATATTTTGTATCTGGCTTAAGAAAACTAAAATCAACATTTACATTTTTACCAACCCAACTGCTCATTCCCCCAACATACCAGTCAGTCCCTTTTTGTTTTGCGATAAGAATATATTCACCAAGAGATGCATCTAAAGGAACAGTTTTATCCCATACAGCTGGAACCTTCGATAAAAAATCCAAAATATCGGGGTATTTGATGTATTCGGTCGGAGCATCACTCATATAAGCCAACCACTGATCGTTTATAATGTACATAGATAATTCATGCGTACGAGTTCCCTGACTGGATGGAATAATATTGGGCAAGTCAACAGGAACAAATTGTCTTTGAGTCTTATTTCTCATTGAGCCCGGAGTATAATCTTCCGGCCCAACCAACGATCGCATAAAAGGAAACAGCACATGATAATCAGGTGATGATCCTCTTCTCCAGAAATCCTCTTCTTCACCCAGTACTGCTTCGAAATTCAGAATATTCGGGTAAGCTCGGTTCAATCCGGTAGGAACAGGGCACCCATGAAATATACCAACCATTTTTTGGTTTGCCAGATCCTGAGCCAATCGAGCCCCCCAATTCATAGCTATTTGGTCATTTCGTTGAAAAAAATCAATTTTAACTCCAGATATGCCAAATCGCTTCCATTTAGCAATCAAGTTTGGAGTTTCCAAAGCATTACTAGCCCAGGTCCAAACCATAATTTTGACGTTTTTGGATTTTGCATAGGTACAAAGTGAACTAATGTAACTTTCGCTCCAACCTGCATCCAAAGTCATATATTCAATATGGTTAGCGGCTGCAAAATCAACATAATATTTATATAGGGTGAGACCCAAATTAGCATTTCCGTTTGCAGGAATTCCTAATGCTGAATTAGCACTACCATCTGCAGTAAGCATGGCTTTGTGCCACCATTCCCAAGAAGATTTTCCGGGAACAATCCACGACACATCTGCCAACTTCAGTGGAGTAGCCAGCATATACACCAACTCGTTATTCAACAATGATTTATCATCATTCGATACAATAATCACACGCCAAGGAAATGAGCGGGTACCAATGGTATTGGCAATATAATTAAATCGTGTAACCGGTGCATGATTTGAATAAACATTGGTAGGATCACTTACTGAGTCCGGATAGTTCGCCCACATCCCTTTCATCGAATTTGTTCCATTGCTTTGAATATACAAACCGGGATAATCCGAATTATCGGCTTCGGTAATTGCAACTTTGCAAGTGGTGTTCGGATAGCTGAACAAAATCGGCGTAACCGCAAATTGATTTGAAGTCAAATCATTAACCGAGTTGTAAAGGGTATACGCCTTTTCCCAGTGGTCTAAAGTTGTAGCTTCCGGAAAATATACTTTCGGGTTACCCGCAAAATTAAAGATTGCATCTTCTGATTTTACAATAATGTTAGTTGAAAATGCAGTTACAAAACGATATGCAACACCTTCATTGTAAGCCCTGACAATCAGATCGTAATTTTCATTATAGTGAACTATTAATTCATTATATTTTTCCTGCAATGTTTTGTTTTTGCCAATCAAAACCGGAAGCACATTATCAACAGAATTTCTTTCAACACTTTTAATGGTACCTTTTCCCACAACCGTTCCATCCTGAAGATTCATACCAATTGTTGAAGAAGATATCAGTTGTGTCTGTCCATAAATAACCTCATACTGTGTTCCGTTATCAACATGAAGCGTTATCTTGAAATTTCTATCAGGCGATGCCACATCATAATCCACCGCCATTATATGCTGGAAACAGAAAAGAGTGAAAAATAGAAATATACTTATTTTATTCGTGTGTGAATTCATGATTCTATATGTATTGTATACGTGTTCGTTTTATTTTACCAGAGAAATTTTTAGAGCCACACCACCTCCGTTAGCCATGTGTATAGTCATTCTAGAAGTTGATTTTACTTCTTTTGTTTCAAAAACATACTGATTGGCATTCTGATTTGCATCAATGCCATCTCTGAAAATTTCAGCTTTATATTTTTTTCCTGAAGTCAGAAATGACAAATCAAGAGTAATATCTCGTTCATTCCAGTTAGTCATGCCACCCACAAACCAGTCACTGCCTCTGCGCTTAGCAACTACAGCAAATTCTCCATATTTGGCCGAAAGCACTTTCGTGTCATCCCAACTTGCAGGAACATCTGATAAGAATTTCAAAATGTCCGGATATTTACGATATTCATCCGGCGAATCGGCGAGCATTACCAACGAACTGTTGATAACCACATATTCGGCTAGTTCCTGACAACGGGTGCCCAAACTCATAGGTAATCCAGGGTCTATCGGTTTGAAGTTTTTGAGATTTGAATTGCGCATGGAGCCCGGAGTATAATCGATAGAACCAGCCAACATCCGGCTAAAAATGAACTGAAGCCGGTAATCTGGATTGGTAGACGTATCCCACTTGGAACACTCCATGCCACGAACTGCTTCGTACGAAAGGATATTTGGATAAGCCCGGTTCAAACCGGTGGGTTTACTACAGCCATGAAAATCAACAAGCAATTTTCGTTCGGCGCAAGCTTTTGCCAGTTCCTCATAGTGAGGCATGATTTGGGCATCGTCACGGTCGAAAAAATCAATCTTAACTCCGGCTGCACCCCAACTGCTTATCGAATCGAGATATTTGTGCGGATATTTCATCAGTGTGGAAGCTACAGTCCACAATAAGACTCCTACTTTTTTCTCTTTACCATATTGTATTATTTCCTTTACGTCTACGTTCGGATTTAATTCGTTTGGTTTAAATAAATTCGACCAACCGGCATCAATCAATAAATATTCGAGCTTGTTTTCTGCCGCAAAATCGATATAATATTTATACATCTGCGTAGATAGTTTCTCAGGGCCACTTTCGAAAGGAGCTTTTTCCAAAATAGCACAATGCCACCATTCCCAGGTTGCTTTTCCGGGTTTAATCCAATCGGTATTTCTAATTTGCTGTGGTTTGGCCAACAAATAAATCATATTGTTAGTCAACAATTGGCGATCGTCGTCCGACACAATCATAATTCTCCATGGAAATACATGATTTCCGGCTGTGCGGGTAATAAAACTTGTGCGTTCTTTCACCACAGTTACAAAATCTCCCCAACTTCCCATTATCACTTCTTTAGGGTACAATGCCCAAAAGCCTTTCATGGAGACATCTTGTTTTTGCAGATACATTCCCGGATAGTTATTCAGGTTCGATTCGGCAATCACCACTTTCAATCCCTGTTTCTTATTATCAAACAATACGGGTGTAATTCCATATTTCCCATTTTCAATATCTGAAATGGAATTATATGTTTTATGACTGAGTTCCCAGGCTGTAAAATTGTTTGTTTCAGGCAGAATAACCGCCGGATTATCCAACAAACGAAAATCGGCTTTTTCTGTTTTTACGGTTATGGAATCGATAGCACCGCCATTCCCTTCGAACCGGTAGGCCATTCCTTCGTTGTATAACCTGAAGCAAACTGAATAACCGGCGTTAAACGTGAGCTTTAATTCATTGTACACATTGCTGATTTCTTTGTAATTTCCGGTTACCAACGAAACAACAGAATTTTCATTCCGGATACTTTTTTTGATTACCTTATCAGCATAGCCCCAACGCTTGCCATTACCAAGAGTCATCCCGAGAAACGATGAGCGGGTAACTTCCTTACCATGATAAACAAGCGAGTACCTTAGAACCGAATCATTCTGAATCTTTAGTTCCACCTTTTTATCAGGCGAAGATAATTTGTAGCTTTGAGAATAAGCAGTTGTCGATACCAAAAGAAGACAACATATATATGTGATGATTTTATTCACTGTGATTTTATTACAAAATTATTTTAAGGTTTTTTCTTTATGCAGGACTTTCACCTGCCTGAACAAACTTTCCAGAAAAGTATTGAAGATTGTTCTTTGTATTTAAAATTTGTTAATCCATACGCAATCCGAAATGACAAGCTTCAGTTCAAAAGATTGTTTTCACCTCAACAAAAATACAGTAGTTGATCAGCATATTTACTAATAACGGCACCAATAAATAGTAATTTCGTCTCATTTCGGTAATATGCTTAACCCAAAGGACAATATTGCTATTATTTTCGACTGATGTTTCAATTACTTCAATTATTTCCAGGAAATGCCTGTTTTTTAAAACAACGGCAAAACTTACAACCAGAATACAGAAGGCATTTTGCTACCATTGTTACATTTTTCAACGATTCTAAGTCATGACTGACTCATGAAACTACATGAAATCCAACTTCCGGCTTAACCGGAAGTTTTTATTAAGAATATTGTATTTCATTATTCAAAACGGATTTTTTCAACTGACACATTTTCAAATGAATTTGCGCCCCTTGATGATTTATGTCCAGTTTAAGAATATCTGCGAATAATCTTGCAGCATTTTCGTTATCATCCTGTCCTAAAAATCCTAATGCCATCACATATTTACAATGTATCAGGTTTCGCACATTAAGGTCTTCGTCCCAAATAGCTAAATCGGGTAATGAAACTGCAAAATAATGAATCCGACAATCGTCATTCAAATGTTTTTCACCGTGTTTTATCAGGTTTTCGAAACACATCTCAGCTTTGGCCGTTTCGCTCAACACTTTCCATGCCAAACCCTGATAGTAAATTTTATCCGGCTGCGAGTCGTTGTAGAAAAATGCCTGTTGTGGTTCCGACGAGCCCATTGTTGCTTTCGTAAGCATTTGTTTGGCAGTGTCCGCATCTCCAATGCCTTTATATGCCAGTCCTTTGTAAAAATAAATATCATTTTCCTCCATGCCCGGCAATTTACCTTCACCCAAATGGTGCGGGTAAGCTTCTGTTTCGGTCAGCAAATCAAGTGCTTTTGCAAAATTGCCCGCAGCCAATGCCTGTTTGGCCAGCTCTACGCGACAAAATACATATTGTCCGGTAATTTTACCTTCACCTCCCTCCCATGGATGAAACTTACGGCTATCAATCAATGTTTTTGCAGTTTCAAATTCTTCCAGTTGATTAAGCAGTTGGATATATTCAATACTTAAATCGTCTCTGGACTGAACCAACTGAATATGCTTTTGCAAAAATTCCAGTCTTTCACCGTACGATCTTCCTGTTTTTTTATACAACTGATCCAGTTCCATTAAAATGCGGGCATCGGTTTCGTCCAACGAGAATGCTTTTTCCAGGGCTTTCATTGCTTTGGGTTTTTCATTCTGTTTGTTATAATATGCCAGTGACAGATTGCGCCAAGCGGTTGGGAAAGTCTCATCCAATTCTGCCGATTTCTCCCATGTTGCGACAGCCTCGGCATATTGTTGTTTCGAGTACCAGAAGTTTCCAAGGAAATAATGAGCTTTTGAACCTGCAGGATTTTCACAAACTGCATCCAGAAGGATAATTACTTCTTCCACACGGTTCGGGAAGCAATAATCAGGTTTACATTTTTCGGCCAGTTGGTAAAATTCTTTTGCTTCAGTATTTTTACCGCTCATGTTGGCAAAATATCCTAATGCATAATAAACCATCGGGTATTTTTCCGTATCAAATTCAAGCTGGATTTTCAATAACTCACTTGCCTCTTCAAATAATCCAGCTGCCGAAAAATCAAGTGCATATTCAATGTAATTATGTACCCAACCACGGGTTATCGTTTTTACTTCCTGCAGTGCTTTTTCATTTTTTGTCAACAGGTATTTCTCATATTGGCAACCAACATTGAAATAATCTATTTTCAACGAATCTTCAATCCATGCAATCGCTTCTTCATTTCGTCCGAGTTTGCGTAATACCGAAGCTTTCAACTGACGGGATTTGTGGTTGTGCCAGTTACGAGTCAACGACCGTTCTACCAAATCCAGTGCTTGCGCATAATTTCCTTTCAACGTATCAATCTGTGCCAACGACAGGAAAGCAGCATCTTGCCACGCAGCACTCCAGCTCGCTTTAAACAGTGCGTCGTAGGCTTCATCGTTTTTACCTTGTAATTTCAGGCATAATCCAAGATTGTAATATGCTTCGCAATCATACGGATTCGGATTACGGTCGGTCAGCGTTTCAATGGCTTTACGGAAATAGCTTTCAGCTTTTGCAAACTGTGCTTTTCGCATCAAAAGCAAACCTACGGCGTTATTGCAACGGCTGTCGCCCGGTTCGCGGCTCAATGCTTCCAGATAATAATCCATTGGATTGTAAGTAGCATGGCGGTATTGCTCCAGATGCAAACCGGTCAGGAATAGTTGCTCAATGGATGAAATATCTTTTGGATCTTTTGCGGCCTTTGCAGGTTCAGGAAGTTCTTTCGATTCCGGTTTTTCAGCCTGATAACTAATGACTAATTTTCCTTCAGCATTTAAAACATCCAACTTAAGTTCTTCACTTTTATAACTTCCAGTTTCAACCGCTGCTGTAAAAGGCATTTCGGGAGAAATATCTGTTTGTTTTTCAAAAAGAGTTTTTCCGGTTTCCGAAGTTAATCTTACCGTTACATTTTTATTTTCAGCAGTGGCATACAAAATAATCAGAGCTTTGCCATCATTCACTTCCAGATTCAGAATGGCATCTTTGTTGGCATTTTTCACATAACCTACTTCGCTGTATGGCATAAAATATTGCTCCCACGATTTTATTTCGTACGGTTGCATCCACGAAAAATCCGGTTGGTTATCCGTGAAAACTCCGGTCATAAGTTCAATGTACGGCCCATCTTCATCGGTCAGGTTTCTGTCCCATGCCTGTCCAAAATCACTGTTTCCCCAGGTCCATTGCTTCTTTCCGGGTGAAACATGATGGTTGGCAACGTGCAGCAAACCACCACCCGCATTTGTTTCGTAACCTCCCACAAAATCGTATTTGGAACGAATGGCCATATACGATGTTGGCACAGGAATATTCTTATATTTTGAAATATCTACCCCAGCGGAATAATCCTGTTTGTAGTAAACTCCGTGGGCAATGGGGAAATCTGACACATCACGCTTTCCATGATCGAAAACCGCATGCACATCCGGTGGAAAAACCGAATGGTAAAAATCATGCACCACCACTGCCGGATTGGCCCACCACAGAAATGTCTGTGGAAATGGCGCACGGTTAAACAACCTAACTTTTATTTCGATGTAAGCTTTGTCCGGATGCAGCGTAAAGCCCTGCGTTCCTTTGGTTCGGAACATGCGTTCTACTTCGTTACACCAAACCGTCATACTTCCATCAGCATTTTTTTCAATGCACGAATCGGTAGGCAAAAATGTAGACGGACGGTGATGTTGCGGCCAGTTAAATTCGATTCCTCCTGAAATCCACGGACCGGTAAGCCCAACCAAAGCCGGCTTCACTACCTGGTTGTAATATACGAAATGACGTTGTTTTATTTTGTCGTAAGCCATATGCACCCTTCCGCCTAATTCCGGAAGAATCATCAACTTGATATAATAATTTTCAATGAAAATAGCCTGATATGTTTTCTGTGTTTTCACATCAGAAATCTTTTCCACAACGGGATATGGATACACAGATCCGCTGCTTCCCTGATAAATTCTTTTCTCCAGAAAAATCGGGTTCTTTTCTTCCGCACCTATCTCATAAGTAGGCAAAGCAATCTCTTCTCTCCATGCACGAACTTCTTTGGTATGTACCGTGCTTTTAATTAAATATTTAGTAATATCTTCCATTATATATAATATTTCCACTATTATTTCTTTGTCAATTCATTTTCGAGCTCTTCAAGGGTTTTCCCTTTTGTCTCAGGCACATTTCTCATCACAAAAATTCCACCCATTAAGCAAATCAAACCATACAGCCAAAATGTTCCGGCAGCACCTAAGCCTTTGTTCAACAGCGGGAATGTATACGTAAGAATAAAACAGGCGGTCCACAAAGCGAATGTGGCGACCGACATGGCAATTCCACGAATACGATTCGGGTAAATTTCAGAAATCACAATCCACATTACAGGTGCTAAAGTCATTGCATAACAAGCAATTGCCAATACTACAATTATCAATAAGAAGCTTCCTGAGATATGAAAATAATACACCGAACCCATTAAAGCATAAATCAAAGTCAGACCAAAAGCACCCAGCAAAAGCAATGCTTTTCGTCCCCATTTGTCTACAAAATACATGGCCAACACGGTGAATATCACATTCATAATTCCGGTTATTACAATATTCAGCAGCACATCGGATACTCCAAAACCGGCTGACATAAAGATTTCCTGCGCATAATTAAAAATCACATTTATACCGCACCATTGCTGAAATACAGCCAACACAACTCCAATAATCAGTACTTTGCGAAGCGATGGATGAAGCAATTGTTTGAAACTTGCTTTTTCTTCCGAATGCATGTTTGACTCAATAGCTTGCAGTTCAATCTTAGCATTATCCAATCCCACGAGTTTTGTGAGGATCTTTAAAGCTGATTCCCGCTTTCCATTAACTGCCAGCCAACGTGGACTTTCGGGCAATATGAAGCCAAGGCTAAAAAATAAACTGGCAGGAATCGTCATTACTATAAACATAAGACGCCAACCGGTTTGGCCATTCCACGACATACGAATCATTTCAGCCGTAGCATTAGCAGCAACAGGCTCAGCAATTAACCAGTTAACTAACTGGGCAGCCAAAATTCCAAGTACAACTGTAAGCTGATTTATTGCTACAAACCGGCCACGCAATTTGGCGGGAGCAATTTCAGCAATATACATAGGCGAAAGACTCGAAGCGGCACCAATAGCAAAACCACCTATCAACCTGAATATATTGAACCATGTAAAATCAGGGGAAAGTCCGGTACCAATAGAAGTACACACAAAAAGAGCAGCCGCAACAATCAGTATCGGTTTGCGACCATACCGGTCGCTTAGTTTTCCGGATGCCAGCGCACCAATCAAACAACCTATTAAAGCGCTACTCATAGCCCAGCCTTGTAACATGGGTTCATTGGCAATCTGGAAAAACTGCTCATAAAAAGGTTTCGCTCCTCCAATTACGACCCAATCGTACCCAAAAAGCAATCCACCCATTGCAGATATTAATGAGATAAGGAATAAATGAAAGTTAGTGTTTTTCTTCATTACAATTGAAATTATTAGTTGTGTAAGTATTTTTCTAAAATGATTCGGTGTAAATATAAGATAAAAAATTGCTCGTTTGTAAATCGACAAAGTATGTCCGGACTGGAACATTAAATTGACAGTGCAAAGAGAATCAAAATATGAACTTGAAAAAATAGAGCAATTTATTTTAAACATGGACAATCTTATTACATTTTCGTTTAATTCAATATCGATTTTAAATTTTAAAATAAATTATAGTATATAAACGAATCTATAACAAAACCTGATGTCTAGCAATTTCATTGCTATTGAAATAGGAAGTAGTATTACTTAGTGTATGATCATATTTGGACAGATTGGAGAACGGGCAGAGTACATTTCAGGCATCATGATTCATCAGGAGTACTTAAAACAACTTAATAGAAATTGAATAATCTTATTCAGACTTAATCACTTTGTGAAGCACCTATTAAACGGCATGTGGAGATTTGCTTCATAAAACGTCTGTGGTGGAATTATATGCCTTTATGGCGAAAAGCGTTGAAATCATATCTTAGCAACCGAAGTGTAAATATTATACTCCGTTTTTAGTTGAATATGACATAATATTCAATCAGGTGAAGAGTAATGCTGAGTATATAAACAAAAAAGTTTCACACTTCTGTGAAACTTTTTTTTGTGGGCCCAACTGGGCTTGAACCAGTGACCCCCTGATTATGAGTCAGGTGCTACTAACCAACTGAGCTATAGGCCCCACATTTGCGAAAATTTGTGTATCTTTGCAAAGCGAATGCAAAAGTAATAAATTTTGCTATACTGCAAAAATTATAGACCACTTTTTTAATCCCGAATGAAACATTTCCGCAATATAACTACCCTTATTTTCGACTTTGGAGGGGTTCTTATCAACCTCGATTTAGCACAATGTATACAGAACTTCAAACAATTAGGTCTACAAAATTTCGAACAATATTTGAGTAATTTTGGTCAGAAAGGTTTTTTCCTGCAATTTGAGAATGGCGAAATTGGTATTGAGGAATTCAGAACTCACATCCGAAATCTTTGTCCAACACCACTTACCAATGCGCAAATTGATCAGGCCTGGTGTTCATTTTTATGCGACATTCCAAACGAAAAGCTTGAAATGTTGTTAGAACTAAAAAAGAAATTTAAGGTTCTAATGCTCAGCAATACAAATCCATTACACATTGATGTGAGCGCGGCCGGTGAGTTTGCGCGGGTTGGAAAAACCAAAAATGACTTTTTCGACAAATGTTACCTTTCATACGAAATGGGTATGGTGAAACCCAACACCGATATCTTTGAAGCCTTATTGGCCGATGCGGGTGTTAGGGCCGATGAATGCCTTTTTCTGGACGATGGACCTAAAAACATAGAAACAGCTCAGAAACTTGGAATACAAAGCTACCTTGTTGAAGCAAACGAAGACTTAAGTTTTTTGTTGAATAAAGAAACATGGAAATAAATTCTCAATTCGCTCCATCCAATAGATGAATCAGGAATTAAATAGTTGCGTGGCCACGGTGGGCTTTTTCGACGGAGTTCATGCCGGACATCGTTTTTTGATTGATGAACTGAAAGCCATTGCTAAAGCTCAGAACAAGAAAAGCGTTGTAATAACTTTTGCCACCCATCCACGCAAAGTTCTGGATGCCGCTTTTAAACCTGAACTGCTAAATACTTTGTCCGAGAAAATTGCTTTGTTAGAATCTACAGGTATTGATTCGTGCATTGTGCTTGATTTCACACCTGAAATGGCCAAACTATCGGCCTACGAATTTATCAAGACAGTTTTGTGGGAGAAATATAATGTAAGCACGTTATTAGTAGGTCATGACCATCGGTTTGGACATAACCGCACAGATGGATTTGCCGAATACAAAAAGTATGGTGAATCGTTGGGAATGACTGTAATCCAGGAAAAGCAATACTTCACAGCTGAATTTACGAATATTTGTTCGTCGGAAGTCCGTCTGGCTTTGTTACGAAGTGAAATTGAAACTGCCAACAAAATGCTGACTTATCATTATTCCCTTCAGGGAAAAGTGATGAATGGCTTTAAGAACGGGCGGAAAATCGGATTTCCAACAGCTAATCTTTCGCCGAACAATCCCGATAAAATAGTTCCCGCGCATGGGGTTTATGCCGTGCGTGTACATTGGAACAAACAGGTTTACAAAGGAATGATGAATATTGGAACGCGCCCGACACTGGAAAACGGACTTCATACAAGCCTTGAAGTGCATATTCTTGATTTTAATCAGGATATTTATAATCAGACAATTGAAATTGAATTTATTCAGAAAATACGTGATGAACAAAAGTTTAATGGCATAGATGCTTTAATAGAGCAATTGAATAAAGATAAGCAAGAGGTGCTGGCTATCCTATAAACATAGCGGCCTTATTGTATATAAATTCAAAATATCTGTATCTTTGTAGCTAAAATCCGTATAAACTCACAAATGCTACATTCAAATGAAAAAAACTTTATTAACCCTAATGATTGGACTTACCTTGATGGGATCTGCCCAAAACAATAATCCGTTTTTCGAAGCGTACAAAAACAAATACGGTGCTCCACCTTTCGACAAAATCAAAAACGAGCACTATATGCCTGCGTTCCAGGAAGGCATCAAACAGCATCAGGCCGAGATTGATGCTATTGCAAATAATAAGAAAGCCCCAACCTTTGACAATACGATTGCAGCAATGGATTACTGCGGCGATTTATTGAAGAAAGTTTCATCAGTATTTTTCAATCTCTATTCTGCCGATACAAACGAAGGTATGGAGAACATTGCCACTGAAATCACCCCCAGCCTATCGGATCATAACGACAATATTTACCTGAATGACAAGCTATTTGCACGGGTAAAGAATTTGTATGATAACCGCACAAAACTTGGGTTGAATGACGAACAGATTCGCCTGATTGAGAAATATCACCGCAATTTCATTCGCAGTGGTGCTGCACTGAAACCTGAGCAGAAAGCCCAACTCCGCGAAATAAATAAAGAACTTGCATTGGCCCAAATAGCATTTGGACAAAATGTGTTGGCCGAAACAAATTCGTACAAAAGAATTGTTGACAACGAAGCTGACTTAGCTGGATTACCCGAAAGCGTTCGTCAGGCAGCAGCCGAAGCAGCTAAAGAGGCCAACCTACCTGGCAAATGGCTCTTCACTACACATAAAGCAAGTTTTATTCCGGTACTTCAGTACAGCGAAAACCGTCAATTACGTAAAGATTTATTATTGGCATATTCAACCCGTGCCAATCACGATAACGACAAAGACAATAAAGTAGTGATAAACAAAATCATGAAATTGCGCACTCAAAAAGCACAATTACTTGGTTTTGCAACTTCCGCTGATTTTATTCTGGACGATACAATGGCTAAAACTCCTAAGGCTGTTTACGACTTGCTGAACAGCGTTTGGACACCTGCATTGGCCAAAGCCAAAGAAGAAGCTGCTGAATTACAGAAATTGATGGATGCAGAAGGCAAAGGTGAAAAACTCGAAGCCTGGGATTGGTGGTATTATTCCGACAAATTGCGCAAAGCCAAATACAACCTGGACGAAGAAGCTCTGAAGCCCTATTTTAAACTCGAAAATGTTCGTCAGGGTGTATTCGATTTAGCTTCTAAACTTTATGGGTTGAAATTCAAAAAGCTCTCGGATATGCCGGTTTATAATCCGGATGTTGAAGTTTTTGAAGTAACGGATGCCAGCAATGCGTTGATTGGGATTTTGTATACAGATTATTTCCCAAGGGCCGGAAAACATGCAGGTGCGTGGATGAATAATATCGTTGATCAATATAAAAAAGACGGCGTAAATCACCGCCCAATCATTTGTAATATTGGCAATTTCACCAAACCTACGGCCGACAAACCATCGTTACTGAATATGGATGAAGTGGAAACACTCTTCCACGAATTTGGACATGCGCTTCATGGGCTGCTGACTCAATGTACTTATCCAAGTTTATCGGGAACCAATGTATCGCGTGATTTCGTGGAACTACCATCGCAGGTTATGGAGAACTGGTGTTGGGAGCCTCAGATTATGCAAACTTACGCTAAGCATTATAAAACAGGTGAAATAATGCCAAAAGAGTTGATGGAGAAAATTCAACTGGCAGGAACATTCAACCAGGGTTTTATAAACACCGAATTACTCGCTGCATCGTTGTTGGATATCGATTATCACATGATTAAAGACACAACTGCTTTCGATGTCAATGCGTTCGAAAAAGCATCATTGGATAAAATGGGGATGATTCCGGAAATTATTGTTCGGTATCGGAGCTCATACTTCAATCATATTTTCAGTGGCGATTATTGCGCAGGTTATTACAGCTACACCTGGGCGGCTGTTTTAGATGCAGATGCATTCCAGGCGTTCAAAGAAACAGGCGATGTGTATAATCCGAAAGTTGCCACAGCATTCCGCAAAAAACTGCTGGAGCGGGGTGATTCGGAAGATCCAATGAAACTCTATCGCGATTTTCGTGGAGCCAATCCAAACCCGGATGCTTTGTTGAAAAAAAGGGGATTGAAATAAAATATCACAATGTGCAAGTTCCTGCGATGTTCGTATCGTAGGAACTTGTATCTTTGTAGCCTGTTTCAATGACAATTATCGATATCGAATGAAAGTTACTCTCAAAAATATAATTGTTCCGAGTATACCACTGTCAGTATTGCTTATACTTAGCTGTGTCGGATTATGGGTTGCTTCTGATTTTGGTGCACAACTGGCAGCAGCTCATTCCACTCAAAGCACTGTTGTTGATAGCATGCTATCTTTCTTATCTCTAAGTGCGTTGTTATCAAGTCTGATTAGTCTCGGGCTTACAATGCTCAACGTTTTTTTGTTGTCACAGGTCAATAACCGATTCACAATCATTCGTTCGCGTACATTTTTGCCAACAATTATATTTTTGATCCTGATGAGCTCCTTGAGTGAAACACATCTCTCAAACGGCTCAAATCTGGCATTGACAATTGTCCTTCTGTCGTTGTTCTACTTTTTTCGGATGGCCCGCGACCGAAATGCTTCGGAACAGGCTTTTATGGGTAGCTTTCTTATAAGCCTTGGTAGCATCATCATTAATCCTCTGATTTTCATTATACCTGTTTGCTGGATTGGTTTCATGATGTTCCAGAGTTTTTCGCTTCGAACATTTTTGGCATCAATCTTTGGAGCAGTAGCCCCCTGGATCATTTTTACTGCCGGGGAGGCAATACTTTTAGGGAAAATTGATATCGGTAATATCTTTATACTGAACCCGGTTCTGGAATTTAACCCGGCAATAATTCCACTTCAGGGAGCTATCTATTTCGGTACTTTATTGGCAATATTCATTGTTTGTACGATAGGAATGTTTTCACTTTCAAACAGCGATGCAATCCACACACGTAACAAACTGAATTTCATGTTACTCCTTATAATCTCACTCATCATATTGACAGTAATCTTCCGAAGTCAGTTTTCTTCATTTCTACCAATCATAGTGCTGATTTTTTCTTTGCTTGTTTCACATCCACTCACGCTGAAACAAAACAACTTCTACGGAATTATTTTTCTAATTTTCTGTGCAATAAACATTGCTTATATCATCTCCAAATTTATCTTTATATAACATGACCGGACTCATGGAACTTGGCTACTTAGGCCTCTTTATAGCTTCCTTCCTTGCTGCAACGGTAATTCCATTCAGTTCCGAGGTTATATTCTCTGCAATGGTTTTCAGCGGATTGGATGCCTGGACCTGCGTTTGGGTGGCAACACTCGGGAACTGGCTGGGCGGTATGTCGTGTTATTATCTTGGAAGACTGGGCAAGATGCACTGGATTGAGAAATACCTGGGAGTAAAAAAAGAAAAAATTGAAAAATTTGCTGATAGAATTCACAAGCATGGCGATTGGTTTGCATTCTTCTCATTCCTGCCGGGTATTGGCGATATTATTGCCGTTGCTTCCGGCTTCTTTCGTTGTCGTTGGTGGTTAGTTGCTATTTCCATGTTGCTCGGTAAATTTTGTCGATATGTTGTTTGGATGTATCTGAACGGATTATTCATGTAACTCACAAAAGATATGCACTCAATTAAATCATATAAATTTAAAATCGCGTTCCTCCTGCTTTGTTTAAGTGCACCTTTATTGTGGAGCCAAACAACCCTCAAAGTCATTGATAAAACTGTGAACTTTGGTATGCGCACCACCCAAAACCGAAAAATCGATGCTGTCATTATTCATTCGGTTTATAATGCCTCAGAAGGCGACAAGTATGATGTGGATCTTGTAATCAAACAATTTTTACGCTATCATGTCAGTTCGCATTATATTATCGGACGGGATGGAAAGATTTACAAACTTGTCGACGAGAAAAACGTATCATTTCAGGCTGGTCACAGTCAGTTGCCCGATGGGAGAACTGGTGTGAATTCCTGCTCAATAGGCATTGAACTGATTACTTCTAAAGACAGTTTGGATGCACCTACAGAGCCACAAATCAAATCATTGACAGCGTTGGTAAAAAACATAAAAAGTCGTTACTCAATCAAATACATTTTGCGTCATAGCGATATTGCTCCGGCCCGCAAAACCGATCCATGGAACATGAACTGGGAAGATTTTTTGAAACGACTTGCACAATAACAAAAGCGGGTGAATCATTCAAGATTCACCCGCTTTTGTTTTTATATAAATTGAAACTTAAATGCTCATTAAATAGCTTTTAAACGACTCAAAATTCTTTGTCATAGGCAGACTTTTCTTTTCGCCCTTCATAAATTCCTGCAGTTTCTGTGGAATTTCCACTTTCTCACCAATGATATTTTCTACTGTTTCAAGGAATTTAGCCGGATGAGCCGTTTCCAGAAACACACCAGTTTCGTTTGCAGCTAAACCTCCCTGTAACGCTCTGTAGCCTACAGCACCATGTGGATCAAGTAAATATCCGGTTTCCTGCTTGCAGGCTTTCAGTGTTTCAGCAATTTGCTCATCGTTGTAGCTCACACCACTAATCTCAGCTGAAATAGCTTCGTGCGAAGCTCCGTATAAATCCAACACACGGGCAAAATTACTCGGGTCACCTACATCCATAGCGTTGGCAATGGTCGAAACCGACGGCCGTGGCGTATAAACACCGGTTTGCAGGTATTGAAGGAAAATATCGTTACGGTTATTAGCAGCAATAAAGCGTTTGATTGGCAATCCCATTTTCTTGCCAAAAAGTCCGGCAGTGATATTTCCGAAGTTACCACTTGGTACACACATTACCACATCATTAGCTTTACCCAACTTTTTCAGCTGTGCATAAGCATAAAAATAATAGAAAGATTGCGGAAGGAAGCGAGCTACATTGATTGAATTGGCCGAAGTCAGTTTCAATTTTGCATTCAGTTCGTCGTCCATGAAAGCCGATTTCACCAATGCCTGACAATCGTCGAACGTACCATCAACTTCCAATGCAGTGATATTTTGTCCCAAGGTTGTAAACTGACATTCCTGGATAGGACTTACCAACCCTTTAGGATAAAGCACGTACACATGAATACCTTCAACACCCAAAAAACCGTTAGCAACAGCACTCCCGGTATCACCCGAAGTAGCCACCAGCACTTTTACGTTGTTCTCGCCTTGCTTCTGAATGAAATAGCCCAACAAGCGCGACATAAACCGTCCGCCCACATCTTTAAATGCAAGGGTTGGCCCATGATACAACTCCAGGCTGTAGATATTGTCATTTACATGAACGACAGGCACATCGAAGTTCAGCGTTTCGTACACGATTTTCTTCAGTGCTTCAGCTTCCACATCCTCGCCAAAGAAAGCGTCAGCCACTGTGTAAGCTATTTCCTGAAACGACAAAGTTTCAATCGTATCGAAAAACGACTGTGGCAATGCTTTGATTGAATCGGGCATAAACAAGCCCTTATCTTCGGCTAATCCCTTCACTACGGCGTCCTGTAGACTAACGCCACTCACTTTCTTGTTGGTACTGTAATATTTCATTTTCTTTCATCACTAAGTCACAAAGAACGCATAGAAACACGCAAGGCTTCGAACTGTCATTCAAACTGTTAGTCTGTAATTATTTTGATTTCGGTATATTATCTTATATTTCACCCTGATTCTTAGTGAGCTTTCGTGCACTTAGTTTCTTAGTGTTTAATTAATTCCCGCATAAATTCCATGCCTTTCAACAAACCATAGCTGCCTTTTTCTGCGGCAAATTCGTCATAAACGGTCACATCATCAGCCAATTCTCCCGGACGGTAAATAACAAAGGGAACCGGTGAATTGGTATGCGTTTTATACACACAAGGCGTAGGGTGATCGGGTAAAATAGCAATCGTAACAGGCTCGTCCCAGGTGGAGACTTCATCGAAAATTGGTTTCACAACACGGCTATCGAGGTATTCAATGGTTTTAATTTTCAAATCCACATCACCTTCGTGGCCGGCTTCGTCGCTGGCTTCGATATGCAGGTACACGAAATCGTCGGTGCGCAAAGCATCGATAGCTGCCTGTGCTTTGCCTTCGTAATTGGTATCGTAAAGTCCCGTAGCTCCTTCCACATGAATCACTTTTAGTCCAGCATAAACGCCAATTCCCCGAATTAAATCCACCGCTGAAATCACCGACCCACTTTTCAATCCGTAAAGTTCCTGCATGGTTTTCATGGCTGGTTTATAGCCCGGCGACCAGGGCCAAATGCTGTTCGCTTTATCCTTTCCGGCAGCTGCGCGCTTCAGGTTCACCGGATGATTTTCAAGTAATTCCTGCGAACGAAGAATCAGATTATTCAGCAAATCAGCGGTTTTCTGAGCTTCTTCGGTCTCTGCCTCAATCATTACATCGGCAAAGGGTGTTCCAGGGACATCGTGAGGAGCTGTACATTTTAATTGCTTTACGCCTCCTTTTATTTTCAATAGATGACGGTACGAAACTCCCGGAAAGAAGTTTATCACATCATTTCCAAGTTCCTTTTGCAAAAAAAGAATCAGTTCGGTGGCTTCTTCGTTGCTGATATGCCCGGCCGAGTGATTCTTTATCTTTTTGTCCTGTATGCAAATGATGTTGCAGCGCATGGCCATTTCGCCATCCTCAATAGCCACACCCATGCTTGCCGCCTCCAACGACCCACGTCCTTCAAATACTTTGGGCACATCATAGCCCATCACGCTCATGTTGGCAATTTCGCTACCCGGCGCAAAACCTTCCGGAATAGTATCGAGTAAACCACTGCGTCCAAGCGATGCAATTTTGTCGATAGTTGGTTTCCTGGCAGCCTGTAAACAGGTTTTATTTCCCAGTGATGCAATTGGTTCATCGGCCATTCCATCACCAAGTATAATAAGATATTTCATTTTTGTTGTTTGTAAGTTTTTAATTCTTAGATGCTGTCGGACAGCTATTCTAAAAACGCTTTGTAGTTTGGCAGGGCGTCTTCAAATTTCTTTACAGTCTCTGCTAAAGTCATATAACTTTCACCACCGGCAGCATTTAGATGTCCGCCTCCGTTAAACAAATCAGCCGACACTTTGTTTGCAGGGAATGTTCCCTGCGATCGAAGTGAAATCTTGATTTTATCGGTATCCTCACGCATAAAAACAGAAAAATCAACACCCTGAATAGACAACGGGATATTTACAAATCCCTCGGCATCACCATTCTGATAATTGAACTGATACAATTCTTTCGAAGTAAGTGTTATCAAAGCAGCCCGATATTCAGGATAAACTTTCATTTTATTAAACAGGCAAAAACCCATTAATCGCAAGCGGTCGGCCGAATAGGTATTGAAAACCTTGCGGTAAATCTCATCTTTATCTATACCCAACTTAATTAGTTCTGCAATAATGATATATATTTCCTGACCATTCGAGTTGTATGTAAATCCACCGGTATCGGTCATCATGCCTGTATAAATACACTCAGCACACGCCAGATTTATTTGCGAAAAATCGCCCATCCGACAAATAAGTCTGAAAACAAGCTCGCTTGTGGAAGAAATTTGAGGATAGGAAACAGTTACTTTCGCGTAATCGCCCGGATGTAAATGATGATCGACAAGAATTTTAGGAGCAGGAGCGTTAATTACTGCGTCTGCCATTTTTGCCATACGGCTTGCCTGGTTGAAATCCAATGTAAAGATTAACTCAGTTGTTGCAAATATTTCGTCACACTTTTCCTTTTCGTCTTCGTAAATGAGCACCTTATCAGCCCCGGGCAACCAGGCCAGAAAACTTGCAAAAGCCGTTGGAACAATCACAACAGGTTCTTTTTCAATAGTCATCAGGTAATGCCACAATGCGAGAGTAGATCCCATGGCATCGCCATCCGGACCAACATGCGCCACGATAGCAATTTTATCAACGCCATCAATGGCCTTTTTCACCTTAACGATAAGGTCTTCAGCAATAATTTTAGAAATCATTTATCCGATTTTAATTTGACTGCAAAAGTAGCAAAAAAATACGATTTTGAGAGTGTTCCCTCTTCCACGGCATCAATCTTTAATATTCAGTGTATAAGCACCTTGTTCGGCTACAGAATAAAAGCCTATTCTACGGGCGGTGCATGCCTCCCGAATAGTATTCGCATACCATTTCGAAATGCTCTTATCGATAATGATTTTTCGGGGATGCACACAATCCAGTAGTTGATCAATCTTAGGTTTCAACTTGTTTCCTATAACAAGAAAATCAATCTCAATAGGCTTATAACTAATCTTTTTACTCAGAAAATCCTGTGTTAGGATTAAAATTCTTCTGCCGTCGAAACTTACAAACCCATCCGAACCGGACGATTGTATAAAAGCAGCCTTTTCCAACTTTTGATTTTGCCAGAATATTTTCCCAATCTTTTCAGCTTCAATAGAATCAGTCGTGAAAACAGCATGTTGATTGCGATTGATAAAACTCACATGCGAACCTTTCTGACCTGCATACACAATCATTCTTTTGGAAGTAAGTGTTTCGTAGTTCGTTTGCAAATTAAACACACAAGCTATCATTAGCGAAGCTAATCCTACAAACAAAGCAGCAAATTTCCTATTAAAATAATAGGCTGACAGGCAAAAAACTGCCAGGAACAACATCAGCGTTTGTCTGATATCCAACGAAAAATGCGAAACGGAGTATGGCAGGTTTTGGATGCCAACAATCACAAAGTTTAGCAACCAGAGCGACCACTTCAGCAAAAATGCAACTGCCACCGAAAGGTAGGGAATAAAAGAAGTCAACAACAAACCGATTGCCAGATAAATAACGAGACTTGAAAGGGGAATGGCGATTATATTTGTAATTAAAAAGTAATTCGGGAATTGTTGGAAATAATACAAGGTAAACGGCATCGTTCCCAACTGTGCGGCAATGGAGACTGAGAACATTTCCCAACCAAAACGAGTGACTTTATTAGTGGGTTTATACAATTTACCCAAAATCGGTTGAAAGAAAATAATGCTCAGTACCGCCGAATAACTCAACTGAAATCCAACATCGTAGAGGAAATTAGGATTATAAAGCAACATGAAAAATGCTGATGCAAAAATTGTATTGTAAATCTGTGACTTTCGTTCAAAGCAAGAAGCCAAAGCAACAAACGAAAACATAAGCGTAGCCCGAATAACCGCCGCCGACATGCCTGAAAGAAAAGCATATGCCCACAGAAATAACATGATAAACACACCTTTGAATACCTTTTGTCGTTGTGTTTTATTCAAAAACCCGAGCAGAAAAGCCATCACCACATATACAACCCCCACATGCATACCGCTCACCGACAAAATATGCATGGCCCCGGTAGCACTATAACTCGCTTTTAAATCAGGTTGCAAGTCATCAGTGTAGCCCAACGTTAAGGCTGCCAGCACAGCAAACTCATCGCCCTGAATATTGAATTTCCGGTACACATGCAGCAGGTAATTTCGCCATTTATCCGCCTCCCTCCGTATGGAAAAGCCGTCGTTTCGGCCAATCGCTTTCCAACTCCCCGATGCCATGTAACAGGTCGCTCCCACTCCCTGTCGTTTCAGATAAGCAGCATAATCAAATCCATTGGGATTCAGCGCTTTTTCTGGTTCTGCGAAATCTGCTTCCACCATCAATCTGTCGCCAAACAAAAGTGTTGAAGCTTGCTTATCTTTTTGAAAGTATAAAATAGCCTGTCCGTGAGCAGGTTTCCACGCTGAATCGTAATACTGCAAAACATCCACTTTACACATAATCGATTTGGCCTTTTCTACCGGTGCTGAATTTAATTCTACCCTATAAATTCCTTTTTGGTGCAGGTGATCAAAAGCACTTTCCCCGTCATGCACCACACTCAGGAAATAGGCAGACGATAACAAGAACAAAAAAATTCCGCAGCCAAAGAGCCAACGGAATTGAAATTGCCGTTTGGGAGTACGAATCACAACCGACAAAAGAACTAAAATGAATGACAGACCAAACAGGGCAAGCAAACTCCAGCGAAACAACTCCACATATTGATATAAAATTATACCCAATATAAACGGAAGCAACAATCTGAAAAATGGAGTTCGTTGCAAAAAGTCCATAAGCTAACTCTTAAGCATTCGATGAACCATTTCAATCGGATCGGGGGCATTGAACACAGCACTGCCCGCAACCAACACATTCACTCCACTTGCAAATAGTTTCGGCGCATTTTTATCATTCACACCACCATCTACCTGTATCAGACAATCGGGGTTTTTACGGTCGATTATTTCCTTCAGGGTAGCAATTCTTTGGTAGCTCTCCTCGATAAATTTCTGACCACCATAACCGGCAAAAACGGTCATAAGCAGCACCATATCCACCTGATCGATATATGGCTCCAACACTTCAACGGCAACATCCGGGTTTATTGTAATACCCACTTTTACGCCCTCGGCACGAATTTGAGCTATCACTTCCGAAGGGTTTTCAACTGTCTCGAAATGGAATGTAATCATTCCGGCTCCTCCTTCGGCAAATCGTTTTACGTATTTTTCGGGGTGAACAATCATCAAATGCACATCAATCAGTTTGGTACAATGCTTTTGAATGGCTTCCAGCACCGGAAATCCAAACGAAATGTTCGGTACAAACGTTCCATCCATCACATCGATGTGAAACCATTCGGCTTCGCTGGCATTAATTAGTTCGCAGGCCGCTTTCAAATTGCCAAAATCAGCAGCTAATAAGGATGGAGATATAATACGGGTCATAATTTCTAAAATAAATTCATGTTTTTCTTACAGTGCAAATATAATAAAAAAAGGCTTCCAACAGTTTGGAAGCCTTTCTTTATTTTTAATTTAAAAACAATTCAACGAACTGATTGTCGGTTATTTTTTCTGCCCGGTAAGAAGAAGCAAATTGCATAATCTTCTGTAATGTAGTCGTTTGAGGCTGTAGCTCCTGACTGGCAGTCACTCTTTTTTTCTCAGTAATTAAATCAGTTTTGTTTCGTGGAGTAGAAGTTTTTTGCATAGGCACCTTAAAATGTTTTAGAAGTATAATACTAAAACGTAGGTGATTGCAAAATAGTATATTTACAATGAAATATTTATTTCATTTCCAGGTAAACGTCATTTTCGGCCGCAATCCGGCGCATGTTCAGCAAGGCATAACGCATACGTCCCAAGGCAGTATTGATGCTCACATTCGTCTTTTCGGCTATTTCTTTAAAGCTCAAATCTTCGAAATAGCGCATCCGAATCACACTTTGCTGTGAAGGTGGCAGAAAATCAATCAGTTGAACTACATCGGCCAGCACCTGTTCGTTCGACATCGTATCTTCCACGCTTTTTTCAGAAAGTTTGGCATTGTTCACAATGTCGTAATCTACGGCATCGGCTGAGAAAGTATTCTCGTTCTTTTCGCGACGGAAATGGTCGATAATCAGGTTGTGTGCAATCCGATTAATCCACGCCAAAAACCTACCGGATTCGACGTAACGACCCTGTTGAATGGTAGCGATTGCTTTAATAAAAGTGTCTTGAAAAATATCTTCGGAGAGTTCCCGGTTACGTACAATCAAATAGATGTAAGTGTAAACTTTTGATTTGTACCGTAACAATAAAATTTCAAACGCTTGATTATTCCCAATCTCGTACAATTTTACCAATTCATCATCAGTTAATTGATTCAGATCTTTCATTACTTTTAATTTTGAGGTTCAAAGTAATTTTGGGCAATAGGCGTTCTAAATTTTAGTGGTTAGTAGAATGATTAGACTGCAAATATAATGATTGAAATTAAAAAAACAATACTTTTTGTAAAAAAAGTGCAAAAAACTTCAGTAAATAGTACCACAAGGTTATTAATCTCTTTTTTTTCGGGTAAAATATATTGATTTGAGATATCCTGACGTTACTCAAAATCCATGTCAATAAAATAGGGTTAATTCGGAACTGATCAATAATTATTAGCCGTAGGTTTCAGAGACCAATGGTATATTTTCAGCGTTTTGGTACCTCCCAAGTCATTTCTCGACCATTTCACCTTGATTTTAAAAGAGGCAGAACCTTCGCCTGTAACTGTGACAACTCCTACCAAACCTCCTAAGCCATCCCATTTTCTTGTTCCGTTTAGCGGGGCGAGATCGTACTCAGTTTCATTTGAACGGTCGTAGTTCCACGGAGCTGACAATGCCGCCTGAATCTCCGTTCCAATCTGAACTCCATTAAATGAAACATATACATAAGGATGCGTTGCAGTTCGAAATCCCATATATAAATTATATTCACCAGTTGGAACCTGCATAACACTGACATGATATTTTCCATCAATGCTACTAAAATATCTTTGAAGTGGTGGAAATTCAACCGAGAATTCTTCTGATGAGTTCACATCTCCTGACATCTGAAATAAAACATAGTTTGGAAGAATAGCAGGTTTTGGAGTTACATCGGCCACAAATGCCGTAGGATTACCAGTTATCCCTTTAAAAGTGTATAAATCATCAGCGCTTGGGAATAATTTATCTGCATCCTGATATTCCCAGTATTCCACAAGAGATTTTATTCGATTAACAATGACATTGTTAGGTATTTTCAGTTTTGTCACTTTGTAAATCAGACCATTGCTAACCTGCTCGAAATTATTCACATCGAGCTGCTGCACAGAGGTTTTCCAGACTCTACCATAAACAGAATTCAAGTCGCTTGGTGTAAAATCAGTAATGATCCCATCGTAAAACATAGCTTCTTTTATCCACTTAAACGCTGTAACAGAATCACTTTTCGCAAAAACTTTACCCATTTTGGCAAAACCGGATTGTAGGCTCTGCAAACAACTATTTATTACAGCATTGCTTGGTAGAAACATTGTAAATTGCTTCAACTCAGAATTTATTGCAGCCTTATCAAAAATTGGATTATACGTAACAAATACCGAATCATATATAGTATTTCCCAATTCATTTATTCCTATTGGAGTTGAATTTGCCTGATCAAATTTTTTATAGTTGCTCCTGAGAATCGAATCGCGAATTATCGAATAATCATTCCCCAGATTTTGGATGTAGGAATAAATCCTTAGCTGACTTTTTTCTTTGTGAAAGGTCATACTATCAATATCGGTCACTGCTCTCTTTATAACTACCACTCCACCTTTGTAGACATACATCGTATCGTTTTGTGCCGATATGAAATTGACACACACGAAAACACAAATTACAATGAATAGAAACTGCTTCATATGCTTATACAAATTTACTCTTTTTCTAGTATGATTTCCCTGCCCGAGTTTTCCCTATTCCACCCAAAGAACCAATCCTTTGAGGTATTCACCTTCCGGGTGATAAATATTGATTGGATGATCGGCAGGTTGCGAAAGCTGATGCAGAATGCGGACGTTGCGCTTGCTTTCGGCTGCTGCACTGAATACCGCCAAACGGAATTGGTCTTTCGAAACCACCTGTGAGCAAGAAAAGGTGAACAGAATTCCACCGGGTTTAATTTGCTCAAAAGCTTTTGCATTCAGGCGTTTATAGCCTTTCAGTGCATTGCGCAATGCTTCGCGGTGTTTGGCAAATGCCGGTGGGTCTAGGATGATTAAATCGTATTGCTGCTCCAGCGTATGCAGATTATTCAGGTACTTAAATGCATCCTCGGCATAGGATGTATGGCGCGAATCGTTAGGAAAACTAATTTCCATATTCTTATCCGTCAAATCAATAGCCTTGGCAGAACTGTCAACCGAATGGACTAGTTTAGCACCACCCCGCATAGCGTATACGGAAAATCCACCTGTGTAACAGAACATATTCAGAACCGATTTACCCGCTGAATAGCGTTCGAGCAAGGAGCGATTCTCGCGTTGATCCACAAAAAAACCGGTTTTTTGTCCGTGCAGCCAGTCCACATGAAACTGTAGCCCGTTTTCGAGTGCCTTCAGGTTTTTGTTTTCACTTCCAATCAAATAGCCATTTTCGGGTTCGATGGCAGCTTTAAACGGCAGGGTTGTTTCCGATTTATAATACACACTTTTCACTTCAGGCACATTTGCGACAATAGCTTTGGCAAGTGCTTCACGGGTTTCGTGCATACCAATGGAGTGTGCCTGCATAACGGCAGTGTCATCATACACATCCACTATCAGGCCGGGTAGCGAATCGCCTTCGCCGTGAACCAATCGATATGTATTGTTGAAGCCGGGCTTTACAAGTCCCAGCGATTGACGCATGGCATACGCATTCTGTATTTTTTTAGCCCAAAAAGCCTCGTCAATATTCAACTTATCGAACGAAACCACCCGGACAGCAATGCTCCCAATCTGATAATGACCAATTGCCAAAAAGTTACGGTTGCTGTCAAGCACTTCCATCAGGTCGCCTTCGGCAGGTTTTCCTTCTATTTTTTGTATAGCACCCGAAAACACCCAGGGGTGAAAACGTTGCAGACTTTCTTCTTTCTTTGGCTTAAGTTGTATGGTAATCATTTCGTTAGTTGACAGTTATTAGTTGATGGTAGGCAGCGATTAGTTTGAATGGTCGTCTGTTGTCTCTGCTGATTGATTTTCGGCCTGTTTTGCCAGAAATTGTTGCTCGCGCAGCTCACGCTGTGTTTGCATCTCAGCTTCTACCATTTGAGTTATTTGCTTTTTGGAGAGTTTTTTCTCATTCATCAGCTGCAGGTAAATCTGCAAACTGGCCCAGGCATCGGTAGCGGCATAGCGTTGTTGTGGTTCAGTCAGTTCGGGGCTTTCCCAGTTGGTGAGTCGCTGCGATTTGGATATTTTCTTCTCAAAAAGTATGGCATATATTTTCTGAAGGCTTAGTTCCATGATACCATAACTTTGCGCAATGGTCTGGATATCGATAAAACCATCCGGTTTAAAGGTATGTCGTCTGTTCAGTCCGGCCAGGTCATCGCGAAGCGACAATCCTATTTTGGTAATATCCTTATCGGCCAAAAATTCGGCAAGTGCTGCCGGAAAATCGATATAATTCAGGCGAAAAAGAAAGCAGTGGTCCAGCGTTGAAATTTGTACAAGCGATACTTTGTGGTGTGTGCCGCGGGTAAACGATGGTTTTGTTTCGGTATCAATTCCCACAATTGTGCTTTTCCGGAGTTCCTGTATGGCAGGATACACCTTCGAGAGATCGTCCACCATGGTTATTTTGCCTTCAAAGACAATCACCGGCAGTTGATTCACCTCTTCTTTTGTTATCTTGGTTTTCAGCATAGTATCATTATAAAAGCTCGCTCAGTTCGTCGTCATCGTCGTGCAGAAAATTGAGAAATGAATTCCGGTCAATCTTCGACTGCCCGCCGGGCTCATTTTCGGCCTCTTCCTCCTCAGTTCCAAAACTTTCGCTGAAACGCAAAGCATGCAAAGCCCGTAAGGCATTGAGCAATTTTTGCCCCCAGTGCTGTCCGAATGCTTCCAGGCAAGTTACCAACGCATCGTTCATCGTATCCACATCGGCCAACTGATAGTTTGCTGCAAAGTCTTTCAGTTCCTGATACACATCAGCCAGATTTTCGGACACAAAAGCTGCAATGGGCGTATCGCTGATAGCCATATCGGGGTGAAACGTTTCGAGGTACGAATCATCGGCACCCAGCAGTTGTTCTACCTGTTCTTTAATGTATAAATAGTCTTCTTCCGACACAAAACGCTCAGGTACATCATCGAAAACCGGTTCGGGAATTGTGAGCAACGAAGCTTTCAGGTACAGAAGCGGAAGTATCTTGATTGTTTTTTGCACAAAATCGGTGCGGGAGAATTCAGAGGCATGCTCCAGAAACAGGCAGGTTTCTGCTGTAACTGTCACAAATTCAATAACTGCGGGACTGTATACAATATGATCGGGTAATTGGTCGAAATCCATTATGACGGGAAATTTTTAAGCTGAAAATTAGATATGCAAAAGTAAGAAAAAATATTCACTTCAGGACAATACCATCTACATTCAGATTTTGTGAAACATGAATTTGAAATTGTTCGGAAATCAGGAACTTATATGGAATAAAATGTGTTATATTTGTATCGAAAAGAAACAAATGGCATTTATCAACAATCCCTAAAATTTAGTATTATGGAAGACAAACTTGTAACCCTCAAGAATTACGAAACAATGGTAGAAGCCATGTTCGACCAGGAAATTTTGAAAGAAAACAATGTAGAAAGTTCTATCAACAACGAGAATGCGGTAGAATTAATGCCTATGTTTGGAGAAATTGATAACGGACTCAGACTGCTCGTGTTTGAAAACGATGTAGAAAAAGCAGCCAAAATACTCGAAGACTACGAAAGTGCAGTTGACGACCTTCCACAAGAAACTAGTCCTGAAGAATAAACGTACTGTAATGCAATCCCGAAACCGGATCAACCAAATCGGGTGCAATTTCATGCAATGGTATAAGTACAAAATCCCGCTCTGTTATTAACGGATGCGGGATTTTTAATGCCACCTCGTTTATAATTAAGTGGTCGTACAGCAATATATCGATATCTATTATTCTGTCGGCATAGCCATCTACCGATTTAGCCGTGCGACCCAGCTCCCGCTCTATCTCCTGCGTTTTGGCAAGCAAAGCAAGGGGCGACAGATTCGTTTCCACCGATACCACCGCATTCATAAAGTCATTGTCCGATTCGAAACCCCGGGGCTTAGACGCGTAAAATGCCGATTTCCTGACAATACAACCCACCCCTGACGAAAGCTTGTTGATAGCTTCATTCAGATTCCCCGCCTTATCGCCCAAATTCGTTCCTAATCCCAGATAAATCAAAGCCATGTTTTATAATTGATAATGCACAATTCATAATGCATAATTGTGAGTGCAAAGGTACGGTTTAATTTATAATGGAAAATGAAAAATGTAGAATGAAAAATTGTGACTGCATACTACAGCTTTGTAGTTACTTGGGGTTGGGGGTCATAAAACAGTGGAATTGGAAATTATCAACCATCCCCTGAATTTTCTGCCATTTCTGACCTTTTGTCAGTCGGATTTACATTTTTCAGGCTTGTTTTCTGACTTTTTCTGTCAAAATCTGAAATCGGTTTTAAAAATATCCGTTGGCATACGCTTTGTAAATTGGCAAGCGTACTTGATCAGTAAAACAAAAAATCAAACATATAAAATAAATAATTATCATTATGGGAAAAATTATTGGAATTGACTTAGGAACCACCAACTCGTGTGTTTCTGTAATGGAAGGTAACGAACCAATCGTTATCGCAAACAGCGAAGGTAAACGTACAACGCCTTCTGTTGTTGGATTTGTTGAAGGTGGCGAACGTAAAGTGGGTGATCCTGCAAAACGTCAAGCCATTACCAACCCTACTAAAACTGTATTTTCTATCAAACGTTTCATGGGCGAAACCTACGATCGTTTGGCAAAAGAAATTGCACGTGTACCATTTAAAGTAGCAAAAGGCGACAACAACACAGCCCGTGTTGATATCGACGGACGGATGTATTCGGCTCAGGAAATTTCGGCTATCATTCTTCAAAAAATGAAAAAAACAGCTGAAGATTATCTTGGAACTGAAGTTACCGATGCAGTTATCACTGTACCTGCTTACTTTAACGACGCTCAACGTCAGGCAACCAAAGAAGCCGGCGAAATTGCAGGTTTAAACGTTCGTCGTATTGTAAACGAACCGACTGCTGCTGCTTTGGCTTATGGTTTGGACAAAACAAACAAAGACATGAAAATCGTAGTATTCGACTGCGGTGGTGGTACTCATGACGTTTCGGTACTTGAATTGGGCGATGGTGTATTTGAAGTAAAATCGACCGATGGTGATACTCACCTGGGTGGTGATGACTTCGACCACCGTATTATCGACTGGTTGGTACAGGAATTCAAAAACGAAAACAGCGGTATCGATTTGAGCAAAGACCCAATGGCTTTGCAACGCTTGAAAGAAGCTGCAGAAAAAGCAAAAATCGAATTGTCGAACACTACTTCTTCGGAAATCAACCTGCCATACATTATGCCTGTTGATGGTGTGCCACGTCACCTGGTTCGTACGTTGACTCGTGCAAAATTCGAACAACTGATCGACGATTTAGTACAAAAAACAATCGACCCATGTAAAACAGCGTTGAAAAATGCAGGTTTGTCAATCGGCGATATCGACGAAATTATCCTTGTAGGTGGATCAACCCGTATCCCTGCCATCCAAACAGCTGTTGAGAAATTCTTCGGAAAATCTCCTTCAAAAGGTGTGAATCCGGATGAAGTTGTTGCAGTAGGTGCAGCTATCCAGGGTGGTGTATTGACAGGTGAAGTAACCGATGTATTGTTGCTTGATGTTACTCCGCTTTCGTTGGGTATCGAAACTATGGGAAGTGTAATGACCCGTTTGATTGAGTCGAACACAACTATTCCAACGAAGAAATCGGAAACATTTACTACGGCTGCCGACAATCAACCTTCTGTAGAAATTCATATCCTGCAGGGTGAGCGCCCAATGGCTAATCAGAATAAATCAATCGGTCGTTTCCACCTGGATGGTATCATGCCGGCCCGTCGTGGCGAACCACAAATTGAGGTGACTTTTGATATTGACGCCAACGGTATCCTTCATGTTTCGGCCAAAGATAAAGCAACAGGTAAAGAACAACGCATCCGTATCGAAGCATCATCCGGTTTGAGCGATGCCGAAATCAAACGTATGAAAGATGAAGCTGCTGCTAACGCTGATGCCGATGCAAAAGAAAAAGAAAAAATCGATAAATTGAACCATGCCGACAGCCTGATTTTCCAGACAGAAAAACAACTTACTGAAATTGGAGATAAAATCCCTGCTGACAAAAAAGGCCCTATCGAAGCTGCTTTGGCAAAACTGAAAGAGGCTCACAAAGCTCAGGATATAGCTGCTATTGACGAAGCTACAAACGAAGTAAACGCTGCATTCCAGGCTGCAAGTCAGGAAATGTACAACGCTCAAAATGCACAGGGCGGCGCTCAACCGGGAGCCGACTTTGGTGGACAACAAGAGCAGGGCGGTAGCCAAAAAGGCGACGTAACTGATGTTGATTTTGAAGAAGTAAAATAAAATGTGGTTAATTGGTTGATTCGTTAATCGGTTAATTAAAAATAAAACCCGCCCGATCTGAGATTTCAGATTGGGCGGTTTTGTTTTGGGGAATAATGAACAGGACATTAAAAATGCAACTGCTGTATGGAAAATAGCATACAACCTGTTTAGCTTATTTTCTGAATCTACCGTCGATTACGAAGAATCTTTATTCCATTTTTATATCTGAATAAATTTGTTTTATATTTGCAGCATAATAGTCATCTCAATATGAAAAAAATTTACTGGATTTTATTCTGGATCTTTTCTCCTTATCTTCTTTTTGCCAATAATATCGATTCTCTATTAAAGGTACTGGACAAAACAGTAGATAATTATCAGTATTATTCTAATCAAAAAGAAGAACAGTTGAATAAACTGAAGGACTTGCTTAAATACACAACAACAGACAATCAGCGATATCAGATTTGTGGAAAGCTGTATGATGAATACAAAATATACAAGTCAGACTCTGCACTTAGTTATGCCCGCAGAAAGTTGGAAATAGCTGAACAAATGAATAGTGCCCAAAGTCTGATGGATGCACGGCTCAATCTGGCTGCTATCATGGGGATTACCGGTATGTATAAAGAGTCCATGGACATGTTGAGTACAGTAAATGTGTCACATTTCCCCGATTTGAAAGCCTATTATTTTCATATTTACCGTACCGTGTATGGTTTTATGGCCGATTATGCTGTCTCTACTCAGGTAAAGAAACAATACGAAAAAATAACAGATGACTACCGTGACTCCTTACTTGTTTTTAATCCTCCAAGTTCGGGAACACATATTATGGTCAAATCGGACCAACTGATTGTCAATAAAAAATATGACGAAGCTCTAAAGCTGCTGTTGGATTATTTCCCAACCATCAATAACAATATACACGATAAGGCTATTATTGCCTATAGCATTGCATTGGCATACGAAGGAAAAAAAGAACGGGAACTGGAGAAACACTGGTTGGCTGTATCAGCCATCAACGATATTGAGTCGGCTACGAAAGAATACATTTCTTTGAGAAATCTGGCCTTTTTACTTTATGAAGATGGGGATGTGGACAGGGCTTACAGTTATATGAAACGCTCACTAGATGATGCTTTATTTTGCAATGCCCGACTTCGAACCTATGAAATTTCGAAGATGATGCCGATTATCGATAAGGCCTATCAACATCAAACTGAGTCGAGACAGCGGTTAATGATGACAACCATAGTAGTTGTTAGCGTGTTATCACTCCTTCTGATGATAGCTGTTTTCTTTGTGTATCGTCAAATGAAAAAACTGTCTGTTGCACGACAGAACCTGAGCATGGCGAATGACCGATTGAATGATCTGAATAGTGAATTATCCAGGATTAATAGCGAAATAAAAGATACAAACCGAACATTGTCTGAGAGTAATCTGATTAAAGAAGAATATATCGGCAGGTATATGGATCAATGTTCTGAGTATATTGATAAACTTGACAATTATCGTCGGAGTTTAAATAAAACAGCATCGTCGGGAAAGGTGGATGATTTATTCCAGGCTATCAAATCGAAACAGTTTATTGAAGATGAACTGAAAGAGTTTTATACTAATTTCGATATCACTTTTCTGCAACTTTTCCCCGGTTTTGTCGAAGAGTTTAAAAAACTGCTTACCGACGATGAATATCTGCAACTTAAGCAGGGGCAATTGCTCAACACAGAACTCCGTATCTATGCACTCATCCGGTTGGGGATTTCGGATAGTGTGAAAATTTCTCACTTCCTGCGTTGCTCATTATCTACTATTTATAATTACCGCACAAAGATTCGGAACAAAGCCATAGGCCAACGGGACGAATTTGAAGAAAAGGTAATGCTTATAGGGGCCTCGAACGAATAAAACAGTATTTAATCGTTCAAGAAAAAGGTTTTTCACAGGCTGGAAAACCTTTTTTTTATTTCCAGAGTTACTACATTTATTCGCATACAACCCAACCATACAATATTGATTTTCTGCAAATTACACATTCAACAGACATAAAACCACTACATTCTTATTCTACTGAAAATATTGGATGAATACTGTTTATACATTTGCATTGTCGAAAGTCAAAACTCAATTCAAAACAATTGTTTTTGGATTGCATAAGATTCTCGTCATTCATATTTATATAACCTTAAATAATAAAATGATGATCAATTTGAAAAAAAGCCTTTTCAGCTTACTGTTTTTATTCAGTATGCTATTTGTCTTGCCTGATGTGGTTGCTCAGACTACATCAAAAACTATCTCTGGTATTGTAGTAGATGCCAAAGGAGAGCCACTAATCGGTGTGAATGTTCTGCTCAAAGGGACCAGGACAGGGACAGTTACCGAGGTAAACGGAAAATTTACATTACCCGCCGGTCCGGCAAAAAATCCAACACTTGTATTTACGTACATTGGTTACGACGCTCAGGAAATTCTGTATCAGGGACAGGTTGTGCGTGTACAATTGGTTGAAAATTCCAAATCGTTGGAAGAAGTAGTGGTGGTAGGTTACGGTACTCAACGTAAAAAAGACCTGACGGGCTCGGTATCAGTTATCAAAAGCACCGAAATTGCAGCACTGCCGGTTCCAAGTATCAGCGATGCTATGCAGGGACGTGCAGCCGGTGTACAGGTTATCTCTTCGGGTGAACCCGGAACTGATGCTACCTTCCGTATTCGCGGTACAGGTACAATCAATAACAGCAATCCGCTGGTTGTTATCGACGGACTCCCTGTTTCCGGAGGATTAAATCAGTTGAATATGGAGGATGTGGAATCATTGCAAGTGCTAAAGGATGCTTCAGCTACGGCTATCTATGGTTCCCGCGGAGCAAATGGTGTTGTAATTGTAACCACCAAGCGAGGTAAAACTGCAGGTGGTGCGTCGCATATCAATTTCAATTATTCCTATGGCATACAGCAAGCCACTAATACTGTTCAAATGCTAAATGCCCGGCAATTTGCTACATTGCATAATGAGATGCTCAGTAATGCAGGTCTCACAACCAACCCGGCTTATGCCGACCCTTCAAGTCTCGATGCAGGTACCGACTGGCTTGGTTCATTGTTCCGCACTGCACCTCTGCAAAACTATTCATTGTCGTATTCTAATTCGAATGACAAATCAAACATCTATGTGTCGGGCAACTATATGAGTCAGGATGGTATTGTTATCAACACCGGATTCAAACGCTTTACATTCCAGGTAAACTCCGACACAAAAGTAACTGATTTTCTTCGCTTTGGAAACAATCTGACGCTGAACCACGACATAAAAACAAGTGGCGACTACAACATCAAGAATACAATGCTCGCCCTGCCAACGCAAGCTATTCTGCATGACGACGGCACGTATACAGGCCCTGTAGCTCAGCCTCTTTACGATGGAGATATCGTGAATCCGATAGGACTGGCTAAAACAGTTGATAAAGCCACAAATGGTTATAACCTCATGGGGTCGGTGTATGGAGAAGTGGATTTATACAAAGGTTTTAAATTTAAATCAACTTTTGGGATTCAGACAAATTTATGGGATTCACGTACATGGGCTCCAAAATATGTTTGGGATACAAGCAGAAGCAACGATTCGTATCTTTTCCAGCAGTACAATAAAAACATCACATGGATGTGGGACAATATGCTTACCTATGAGCAGACTTTCGGGAAACACAAAGTGGGTGGAATGTTGGGTACCAGTGCTCAGGAAAACCGCTACAGCTACATCTCAGCCTCAAAAAAATCGTTTGCAAGCGACCTGACCCAACAAATGGACAACGGTCTGACTCAGCCCGTAAACGGTGGTAACACGTCCAGTTGGTCGTTGTTCTCTCTAATGGGTCGATTGAACTATGCTTACAACGATAAATACCTCGCTACTGCCACCCTTCGTCGTGATGGTTCTTCACGTTTTGGTTCCGGCAACAAATACGGTTGGTTTCCTTCTGCTTCGCTTGCATGGCGTATCTCGGAAGAAGAATTCTTTAAAGGACTGACTTTTGTGAACGATATGAAAGTACGCGCCGGATATGGTGTAACAGGTAATCAGGAAATTGGGAACTACTCTTTCGCATCGTCGTTGAATACCTACGCTTACAATTTCAACAACACAATGGTGTCGGCAGTCATACCAACAGTGATGCCTAACCCTTATGTGCAATGGGAGCAACAAAAGCAAGCCAATATAGGTATCGATGCAACCCTGTTCAACCAACGGGTGGATGTGATTCTTGATGCTTATGTAAAAAATACAGATAAAATGTTGGTACCCATGTCGGTGCCGGTTTCTTCGGGATATTCAGATATTTACGTACCTTCGATCAATGCCGGTCAAATGGAAAATAAAGGAATCGAGTTGACTGTAAACACCAAAAACTTTACCGGTAAGTTGGTTTGGAATACCAGTTTCAACGTATCCTTCAACCGGAACAAAGTGGTTAGCATCAACGATACAGTACCTATGTCGACCGGTAGTATCGGGTTGAATGCCAATCTGGCTCTTATCAAAGCAGGTTTGCCTATCAACGAATTCTATGGCTTCAAAACCGATGGTATCTTCCAGAATCAGGCTGAGGTTGACAATCACGCATTACAGGTTCCGGGCAACGACCCTTACAACCGCACTTCGGCCGGTGATATTCGCTTTAAGGATTTGAACAACGATGGTGTTATCAACGATAAAGACCGGACCTATCTGGGAAGCCCGAATCCGACATTTATTTTTGCTATGAACAACTATTTTTCCTATCAGGGATTCGATTTGAGCATTTTCCTTCAGGGAGTAGCCGGAAATAAAATATGCAATGCCAACCGTTTCTGGAGTGAGGCTATGGATGTAGCTCAGAACCAGACCACCGCAACACTGAACCGTTGGACCGGAGAAGGTACCAGCAATACCATGCCACGTGCAATATTCAACGACCCGAATAAAAATACCCGCCCATCCGACCGGTATATCGAAGACGGATCGTATCTCAGAATCAAGAATCTGACACTTGGTTATACTTTCTCAAAACAATTGATGAAACAGATGAAACTATCTACTGCCAGATTGTATGTTACCGGACAAAATCTGTTCACGTTTACCAAATACAGCGGTTTTGATCCCGAAGTAGGTACAAGCGGAATTGACAACAATGTATATCCTGTAACCCGTACATATACCGTTGGTGTAAACCTTGGATTTTAATCACCCTTCAAAAAAAACGAATCATATGAAACTTAGAAAATATATTACATTTGCCTTCATAGCTGCCATGCTAACAGCCTGCAGCGAAGACTTTCTGACTAAAGCACCTGAAGATACTATTAATACGGCAAACTTTTTCCAGACAGAAGCCGATGCCATTGGAGCTGTAAATGGTGCTTATCAACCTTTGCAATGGCCCAAACTCTATAATATGCGTATGTGGACTACCGACATTATGGCCGGTAACAGTATTGTAGGTGCCGGTGGTGGAACTGATGGTATAGAAACACAGGACGAAGCCAATTTTGTGACTGCCACCGATAATCAGGGTGTACTTGATTTGTGGCGCGGTCCGTGGCCGGGGATTTTACGCTGCAACATCATTCTGAAAAATGTTCCCGGAATGACAATCAAAGAGTCTGTAAAAAATCGTGTTCTTGGTGAAGCGTACTTCCTGCGTGCCAACTATTACTTCATTCTGGTTCGTTTCTTTGGAGATGTTCCGCTTGTAACAGAACCAACCGACCCCTCAAGCGATTTACGACCATTACGTGCTGCCAAAGCGGATGTATATAATCTTATTATTTCCGACCTGAATAATGCTATTAATCTCTTGCCGCAACGCGAAGAGTATTCAGGAAGCGATGTTGGCAGGGCATCGAAAGGAGCAGCAACAGGTACACTGGCAAAGGTCTACCTCACAATGGGTGACAACTGGCAAAAAGTAGTGGATCTGTGTAATCAGGTAAAAGACCTTGGTTATGCGCTCAATACAAGTTATGCCGACAACTTTGATTGTACCAAAGAGAACGGAGTTGAATCATTATTCGAAATACAATATGTGGGTAATGCCGGATATAGTTTCTGGGCTAACGAAAATCAGGCCTCATGGCTAAGTACCTTTACCGGTCCCAGGGGATCCAATATGGTGAATGGTGGATGGGGGTGGAATCAGCCAACCCAGGAATTTGTGAACGCTTACGAAGCAGGCGATAAACGGAAAGACGCTACTGTATTTTATCAGGGTTGCCCAAAATTTGATGGTATGGACTATGACAAAGCTTATTCAACCACCGGGTACAATCTACGCAAATTTGTTGTAAACAAAACACTTGCCACTTCGTACGATAACAGTCCGCTGAATTTCCCCGTACTTCGTTATGCTGACATTCTGCTTATGAAAGCCGAGGCATTGAATGAACTTGGAAATACAACCGAGGCTCAGTTGCCCGCGGCCAATGCGAATGCAACACTCAACAAAGTGCGCGCCCGTGCCGGACTTACTGATGTAACAGGTTTAAGTCAAAGTGCTTTACGCGATAAAATTCTTCATGAACGTCGTATGGAACTGGCTTTCGAAGGACAACGCTGGTTCGATCTGGTTCGCATAAACAGTGGCCAATACGGAATTGACTTTCTGAAATCCATCGGCAAGTCAAATATGAACTCAAAATACCTATTGTTCCCTATACCTCAGAAAGAACGGGACAGCAATCCGAACCTGACTCAAAATACAGGTTACTAAATCTAATAACAAACATTCAAAGAAAAAATCGAAGCATATGAACATGTTTAGAAATACATTCAGCAAAATTACAGGTTGTGCCTGTGTGTTAGGTTTAATCCTGACTGGTTTTACAGCCTGCAACCCCGAATATTTAACTGACATTGTGAAGTCAGGGCCACTGGCAGTAACTGCATCCGACACAGCAGTAACCCTGAGTCAAAAGAACTATGCCAACACGGCTGTAAAACTTGACTGGACAACCGGCACCAACAACGGAACAGGAGCTTCTATTTCCTACTTAATTCAGGTGGATAAAAAAGGAAACAACCTGGGTACTCCGGTAACTTACGATATGGGCAAAGGCATTTACAGTAAGAGTTTAATTGTAAAAGATCTTAACGACAGTTTATTGAAACGATGGGGCGGCATAGCAGGAACATCAACCCAACTGGAAGCAAGGGTTGTATCAACAGTTTATTCCAATCCTGTTTCGGACGAAACATCTCCGGCAATAGGGTTTTCAGTTATTCCGTATCAACCGGTGAGTACATCATTCTATATGGTGGGTAGTGCTACTCCTATTGGCTGGAATATCGGTAATGCTGTTGAAATGACTCCTTCAGCCACCGAGCCCTGGGTATTTACCTACAAAGGATTAATGTCGGTAGGTAGTTATAAGTTTGCAGTCAACCGTGAGGGTTGCTGGTGTCAGGATTTCTATACCAAAGATGCGACTGATTCTACTAAAATGATTCATAACACGGGTGGTAGCGGAACTGATATCCAATGGCAAATAACCAAAGGGGGACCTTACCAGATTACAGCCAATCTGATTGATTTAACATTAAATGTATCTGAGTTTTCCCAACCATTGTTCACGAAATTGTGGATTGTGGGCGATGCCTCACCCAGTGGATGGGATATCGATACTCCCAAAGAGTTTAGTCCAACTTCCAATCCGTTTATTTTCACCTACGAAGCCAATCTGAAAGCAGGTGATTTTAAAATAGCAGCTTCATTACATGATTGGTGTGGTCAGTGGTATCGTCCGCTTGTAAATCATCCCGATTTGACCTCAACCGACGTGGCTCAGAATTCAGGTTGCGATGTGGATAATAAGTGGCAGATTACGAGCAGCAATGCCGGTCGATATAAAATCACACTGGATACCTATGGCAATAAAATAAAAATCAATCCTGTAATGTTATATATCATAGGTGATGCGACTCCAAACGGTTGGAATATCAATTCACCTGCTCCGATGACCTATGCCGATGGCGTTTACACCTACACAGGTCCTCTTACAGCAGGCGAGTTTAAATTCTCGAAATATAAAGGCGACTGGTGCGACGACGACTGGATTATTGCAGCTTCAAACGGTCAGTCAGTCAGCAACACAGCCTTTACAATCCGACATGGTTGCGAAGGTGATGATAATAAATGGAAAGTTCAGGCTGCTGATGCCGGTAATTACGTTATTACGATCAATCCGGAAACACAGGTTATGACTATTACCAAACAATAAATCTATTTTCAGGGTTGCTTACTCATAAAGCAACCCTGAATTAACTCCTATAACATGAAACAACTTCAGATTCTTATCATAGCTATTTTTTCGTTGATGAGTACAGCCTGTAAAGCGGCAGAACCCGAAAAAACACCGGAAGCACCTGCCAATGTGCCCACTCCCGTATTTAGCAATCTCAGCATCAATACAAATAAATCGGCCTATAAACCCGGCGACGTGGTGTCTTTCAGTATGCATATTCCGGCATTAGCCACAGACACAAAAGTACGTTACAAACACCTCAACACAGTCATTGACGAAGAAACAATCACTACGGGCAACTGGACGTGGAAAACTCCGGCCAACGATTACACAGGCTATGTTGCTGAAGTTTATTCCCTGACCAATAATGTGGAAACCATTTATGCCACCATTGGTATTGATGTTTCTTCCGATTGGAAGAAATTCCCCCGCTATGGCTTTCTTTCAAAGTTTGGCTCTGTTTCCGACAACGATATGAATGCGATAATAAGCAATCTGAACCGTTACCACATTAATGGTATCCAGTTTTACGACTGGCAAAACAAACATCACATACCACTGCCTTTAAACGGCACAACACCTCTGGCATCATGGAAAGATATAGGCAACAGGGATATCTACTTTAGTACTGTTGAAAAATACATTGCTGCTGCACATACTTACAACATGAAAGCTATGTTTTACGACCTTGTGTATGGTGCCTGGAACAATGCAGATGCCGATGGAGTGAAGAAAGAATGGTACATTTATACCGATAATACCCACAGCAACATCGATCTTTTTGCGCTCAACTCTCCTTTTATCAGCAACCTGTATTTTCTCGATCCGGGAAATACGGAATGGCAGAACTACATGAAAGAAAGCGTGAAAAGTGTGTACAAGTACCTGTCTTTCGATGGATATCACATGGATCAGGTGGGCGACCGCGGCACACGCTACAAATACGATGGTTCGTTCGAGAATCTGGCTACCTCGTTTAAACCCTATATCGATGCCATCAAAACGGCTGCACCCGAAAAATACAATGTTATGAATGCAGTAGCCCAGTATGGACAACCCGGAATAGCCACTTCAACAAGTGATTTTTTATACTCCGAAGTCTGGAGTCCTTCCGACAGTTATAATGATTTGGTGAACATCATTAAGCAGAACAATACCCTCAGCAACAATACCAAAAATACGGTTTTAGCTGCCTATATGAATTACGACAGGGCAAACAACGTCGGTTATTTCAATACGCCTTCCATCTTAATGGCCAATGCAGTGATATTTGCTTTCGGTGGCGATCATCTGGAACTGGGAGAACACATGCTTTGTAAAGAATATTTCCCGAACAATAACCTGACAATGAAGGATGATTTAAAACAGGCTTTGGTGAATTACTACGATTTTCTGGTGGCTTATCAGAATCTCCTGCGCGATGGGGGAACATTTAATACAGTCGGCATTACTTCAACCGACAGCAAAATGTCTGTTTCGGCCTGGCCTGCAGCACAGGGAAAAGTGGCTGTTGTTGGAAAAAAATACGATACCACACAGGTAATTCATTTTATCAACTTCAGCAATTCCACTACGCAACAGTGGCGCGACAAAGATGGTATTCAGGTAATGCCTGCATTGATTAAAGATGCCAGGTTACTGCTGACAACCGATAAAACAGTCAGGAAAATGTGGATTGCCACTCCTGATGTTGCCGGTGGAGCATCCCGCTCACTCAACTTCGCGCAGTCGGGGAATAAAGTAAGTTTCATACTTCCCGAATTGCGTTATTGGGATATGGTAGTTGTCGAATATTAATATCTTATCGTTTTTAAGGATGAATTTCAAAACACAAATCATTGTGCTCCTGCTCGGGCTATGTCCTGCACTTTCAGCACAGCAGGCCGTCCTATATCAATCTGATGCATACAGCATTTTTCCGGACAGGATTGTTCAGGGTGCTTTTGAGGCGAATGTGCTTTCGCCCACAGCGCTAAGCTCGAATTACCGCAGTCCGGAAGCCGACAGATACAGTCCGGATATCCAGTTTAAGTTCAGCATTAATTCCCGCGACAATGAAATGATTTCGGGGAAAGACCATCGTGTGACGCTGGTTCCCGAAAACGGTAAATGTACTACGAATGTGATTTTCGGTGAGCAGTTGAAGGAAACAAAAGCCCTTCCTGCCGGAATTAATTTGCCCGAAAACACAGCCTGGACAATCCGGCTGGATATGCGGAAAGTATTCAGCGCATTCGATAAAACTGGATATTATACTTTTTACAATGGGGACAAATTGACGAAAGCCGATTTCAAAGGAGTATATGTGGCCGGAAGTATTGCGCCGCTATCGTGGGATTTCAGCAACCTGTACAATAAACCGGATTTGCAGCTTACCGATCCCGATGGCGATGGTATTTATGAAACAACCCTGATAATGAATAAAAAGCAGGATGTAAAACTTACCGAAGGCAGGTGGCAGCTGACTAAGGACCTGAGTGCTTTTCCGCAATATACATCCGGTTATCCCGTCTCGGATGCCATTTACAAACTCGCCACAGAAGAAATGATAAAAGCCGTGGAACCCGACAGCACTTTTCGGACCGGAAAAGAATGGGCAGGGGTATGGACGCGTGATATCAGCTACAGCATCATACTTTCCATGGCTTACCTGCAACCCCGGGTAGCAAAATACAGCTTACTGCGCAAGGTAAAAAACAATCGCATTATTCAGGATACGGGTACTGGCGGCGCTTATCCCGCCTCTACCGACCGTATTATCTGGGCAGTAGCAGCCTGGGAATTGTACAAATCCACCGGAGATAAAGACTGGCTGAAACAGGCCTACAGCATTATCAAAAACTCTATCGACGATGACCTGAAAAATGTGTACGACCCGCAAACAGGATTGGTGAAAGGCGAATCGTCGTTTCTCGACTGGCGCGAGGAAACCTATCCACGCTGGATGCAACCGGCAGACATTTACGAGTCGGAATGCCTGGGAACCAATGCTGTGCATTATCAGGCAAACAGCGTATTGGCCGACATAGCAACCCTGCTAAATGAACCTGCAGTGGCTGCACGACACCGACAGATTGCTCAGAAAATAAAAACAGGAATCAATCAGCAGTTATGGCTGAGCGACAAAGGATATTACGGTCAATTTCTGTATGGGAGAAACTTTAAAACAGTGTCGCCACGTTCCGAAGCCCTGGGCGAAGCCTTGTGCGTATGGTTTAGCATTACGGATAAAGAAAAGCAACAATCGGTTATTTCCCGCGTTCCGGTAACGGATTATGGCATTTCCTGTATTTATCCTCAAATTCCGGGCATTCCGCCCTATCATAACAATGCCGTGTGGCCGTTTGTACAAAGCTACTGGGCACTGGCATCGGCAAAAGCCGGAAACGAAAAATCGGTACTGGAATGTATTGCAGCAGTATACCGTCCCGCAGCTTTGTTCCTTACCAACAAAGAAAACTTTGTGGCCGGTACCGGTGATTTTGCCGGAACTCAAATTAATTCCGGCAATATGCTCTGGAGCCTTTCGGGCAGTCTGGCATTGGTACAACGGGTGTTATTCGGAATTGAGTTCGGGAAAGACAGCCTGTACTTTCATCCCTTTGTTCCGCAGGCATTAGCAGGGAAACGTTCGCTGACAAATTTCAGGTATCGAAATGCTGTGCTCGACATTCAGCTGGAAGGTTACGGCAACCGGATACAGTCTTTCGAACTGGATAGTCGGGTTACGGCCGCGGCATTACCGGCTACTTTATCGGGAAATCACTCAATCAAAATAGTATTAACCAGTCAGCCATGTGCACCCGCTGACATTCATAAAGTTCCGAATTATACAACTGTTGAAACACCCGTTGTAAGCTTTGGTTCGGGAGTATTATCCTGGCCAGCGGTGGAAGGTGCCAAAACATATACAGTTTTGAAAAACGGCATACAACTAACTCAAACCACCGGAACATCGCTGAAAGTTGCAGCCGTGGGGTATGCCGAATATCAGGTGTTGGCTGTTGATTCAAACCGGGTATCGTCGTTTGCATCCGAGCCTTTGGTGGTAACCGGGGCAAAGGTTAAGCAGGTGATTGAAGTGGAGAAATACGCACCGAAATCAACGCTGAATTACAGGAACTATCAGGGCGAAGGCTTTGTGGAAGTGAGTAAAACAGTCAACCGCCTTGTAACAATTCCTGTCCGTGTTTCAGAACCGGGAATATATGCTGTCAGCTTCCGGTATGCCAATGGTAACGGACCTGTGAATACCGAAAACAAATGTGCTATCCGTACCCTGAAAGCAGATGGAAAAATAAGCGGAACGATTATCCTTCCTCAGCGCGGAACCAGTGAATGGTCGAACTGGGGAAATACCAACTCCGTACGGGTGAAATTATCGAAGGGGAAACATAGCATTTCGGTTGCATTTGAAAGCTGTAACGAAAATATGAACGGAGATATCAATCAGGCCATGCTTGATCAAATGATTGTTTCACGAATAAGATAATACCTGTTTTTTTGAAGATTGTGTCAGCTAATAAAAATGGATTATAGAGTTATACATTCTTTTCTCTATTTTTAAAGGCCTGTCCCCCATCGGGGATGTAAGTTAGAAGCGGGTGTATGGCAGCTACACCCGCTTTCTTTTCGACCAATCAACTGAAAACAGTGGCGTTATTACAGCCCACGAATGGAAACTTAAGAACAAACCCGCCCGATCTGAGATTTCAGATTGGGCGGTTTTGTTTTGGAAGCTGCAGTAATGATAAATTAGTTTTATAGCTGCCGCAGATTGCGGGAGCTTTCTGATTTTCAGGAGACAGTTGCGGAAACTTTCTGCAACTCTCCAATTTTTGTGAGACGATTCCGGAAACTTTCTGCAACTGTCAGGGTTGAGGGTAAATACTTTTGTAGGATAGGCTGAATTTTGAGTACTAAAGTTCAATTTATAAAAGTGGCAACATTAAAAAGATGCCTCTCTTTTATTTTATAACATTGTGTTACTTATAGTCTTTGAATTGCCATTAAAGGTTGAATACCTTTGTGGGTATTTTTTAAAATAATTATGTGAATGTTGTAAATGTGAAAACGAATATGTAGTTTTGTGAAATCAAATAATTTGAATCAAAACTATACGCATGCTCAACTACTATTTTGGTGATACAATAAATAATTTCTTTCAAAAAAATACTGAAGAAATTATTGGTTCAATTACTCTTGCGAATCAATTTGATTCAAATATGAATCAGAATAAATCTTGGAAACAACAAATTGAGATACTCAAAAAATCTCTTGTTGGATTGAATGGAATGATTTATTTTGAGTTTTCAATTCCACGAATGGGAAAGCGTGTTGATTGTATTTTGATTATCAAGAATATTGTTTTTGTAATTGAATTCAAGGTTGGGGAGATGGAATACCTTAACGCAAATTATGATCAAGTTTGGGATTATGCTCTTGACCTGAAAAACTTTCATAAACCAAGTCATAGTGCAGTTTTAGTTCCCATTTTGATAGCAACAGAGGCAAAGGATTCAGCCATACAGATTATAGAGACATCGCATGAAGACCAATTAATAAAACCCCTAAAAGCAAATAAAATAAATATTGGCGAGGTAATTAGGCTTTGTCTTCTAAATCTGGCAAATGATTCAAATATTGACGGTGACGAATATATTAACGGTAGTTATTCTCCGACTCCAACGATTATTGAAGCAGCTGTTTCTATGTATAAAAATCACTCGGTTGATGAAATTACAAGAAGAGATGCAGATGCGAAAAATCTTACGGACACAACCAATTCTGTTTCACAAATAATTGAATATGCTCAAGCGGAAAATAAGAAAGTTATTTGCTTTGTGACAGGAGTTCCAGGAGCAGGGAAAACACTAGTTGGACTAGATATTGCGACAAAACATTTGGATAAGGAACAAGCCACAACAAGCGTATTCTTATCTGGGAATGGACCACTTGTGGCTATTCTTCAAGAAGCTTTAACTAGAGATAAAGTACAGCAAGAAAAGGACAAAGGAAATAAGATAACAAAAAGTACTGCTCGTGAAGGTGTAAAAGCATTTATTCAAATTATTCACCATTACAGAGATGCATATTTAATCGACCATACTGCACCGTACGACCATGTTGCGATATTTGATGAAGCTCAACGTGCTTGGAATAAAGAGCAGACTGTCAATTTTATGCGTAGGAAAAAAAATCAACCTGATTTTGATTATTCCGAACCAGAATATCTGATTTCTTGCCTTGATAGACATAAAGATTGGGCTGTTATTGTTTGCTTAGTTGGTGGTGGTCAAGAAATAAATACCGGAGAAGCTGGTATTTCGGAATGGCTTTATGCGATTAAAAATTCATTTCCACAATGGGAAGTTTGTATTTCGCCTAATTTGACCGACAGTGAATATAATGCTGTAGAAGCAATTGCGGAAATAGAAGGCTCCTGTGTGGCTAAATATGATTCGAATTTACATCTATCGGTTTCGATGCGTTCTTACCGTGCAGAGAATGTGTCTCTTTTTGTAAAGCAGATTTTAGACATTAACACTAATAAGGCAAAGGAGACATTATCAAACATATCAAGTAATTATCCAATTGTTTTGACCAGAAATGTTGAAACAGCAAAAAAATGGTTACGTGAGAAAGCAAGAGGGTCAGAAAGATATGGAATCGTAGTTTCTTCTCAGGCATATCGGTTAAAGCCACTAGCAATGGATGTACGTGTACAAACAGACCCAGTACATTGGTTCCTTGGTCAAAAAGACGATGTTCGTTCTTCATATTATTTGGAAGATGTTGCAACAGAATTTCAAGTTCAAGGATTGGAATTGGATTGGGCATGTGTGACTTGGGACGGTGATTTTAGATATTCGAATGACGGCTGGAAAACATATTCTTTTGTTGGAAATAAGTGGCAAAATATCAATAAAGAAGAACGGAAATTGTATTTGAAAAATGCTTACAGGGTTTTGTTGACCAGAGCTCGTCAAGGAATGGTGATTGTAGTTCCTGAAGGCAACGCCGAGGATCACACAAGAAAGTCTGAGTATTATGATACTACTTTTGAATATTTGAAAGAAATAGGTATCCCCGTAATTTAATTTTATGTGTTCATTTTATAATCCCAACGTACAAGCCACCTACGAGTCTGACACAAGGTTCGTGCATTTAAAGAAAATGGAGCTGGCAGAATATGGTATCGTTTACAGAATAAACGATTGCTATCATGTTACTGAATTATCTGATTTCAGGCTGAAGCACCAATTGTTGTTTCAGCGTTTTGTGAACATACAACAGCAACGGAATTTAATGTATGTGGATAGTGTTTTTCCGCTTATACTGGCTGATTTGGGATTGGATGTTTTTCTGAAAAAGATAACAAGTTTTGAAGCGTATGTGCCTGCTCAAAAGCAATTCAGTGCTCCCGACCTATTGGATGCTGGGCTGTACTACAATTATAAGCTACGCGATTTTATTGAATTCCTGCTTTATTCGGATATTGCACAAACGCAGAAATGCACGGGTATACGAAACTATGATAAAATTTTCGGTGCTGCAGGTACGGAAGATGAGTTGGAGTTTTACACCCTGTACGAGCGTTTAAAACTATACGATTACCTGATGGCGAACATGCATCTGGAAATTGATATGCAAAAAAGCGGATTGACGGAGGATGAAGTAACGCTGTACCTGAAAATAGGGGTATTGTGATTGCGGGGAAAAGAGAAAAACCAGGAATCCCCTCCGCTACGCTCGTCCCCCAGACCTCACCCCGACCCTCTCCTCATGGAGAGGGAGTAAGAGGGGACAAAACAGCGTGATGTGGGTCGTGATGGCCGAAAGATTTCTGGCACTATTGTAACATGTTGTTGCTATATTATCATCGGGCAATATATTCGCAGTAGATTTTGGTTATATAAGCCGAAATACTTTTCTTTGTGTAACTAATACTACCGTATGAACACACATCGCATTTTTGCCAACATAATATCCTCCACCCTACTGCTTTTCCTGCTACACTCGCCGTTGGCAGCCCAAAAAAACGAATCGAATTTTGTACATAAATATTCCACTGAGCAGGGCTTGTCGAGCAACACTATTTTTGGTATTTTGCAGGACAGGCACGGTTTAATCTGGATTTCGACCGAAGAGGGACTGAACCGGTTCGACGGGAAAAACTTCACTCCATTTGCTATAAACAAGGGGCGGTATGCCCTTTCGCACAACTACGCGCAAACCATGTTGCTGGCACCGGACGGCAATATATGGGCCGGCACACCCAACGGACTGAATATTTACGATTACAAAACAGATAGCGTAATTCAGGTTCGTAAAGACACAAAGCCCCTGAAACTTGTGTACAACGACATTACCTGCCTGGCGCAGGGAGTGGACAAAAACAGGGTGTGGATTGGCACCTACGGCGATGCCATCAATTATTTCGACAACGGTACGGGGAAGTTCTACAAACTGCAACTGCCGGTAACGGCGGGGATAGCGCAACCTGTGAATGTGGTGAGTGTACTGGAAGATGATAATAAAAGACTGTGGATAGGGACACAGCACGATGGAATATACTGCTATAACCAGGAGACCCGAAAGTTACAGAAATACAGGCTGCCGGAGAATGCATCGACCATCCGCACCATTTACCAGGATCATTTCAGGAGAATATGGTTTGGCACGTCGGAAGGCTGCTTCCTGTTCAACGAAACAAAGCAGGTACCCGAACGAATTAATTGCCCGCAGAGCCTGAGCGAAACATCCATTGGCGCTATCCGCGAGGATCGGAACGGCAAGATATGGATAGGTACAGAGCTTTTTTTAATGAGCTTTGATGCCCGCAGCTTTTCGCTTACCGAGAAATTTCCGTACCAAACCATCCTGCAACAAAGGTCGGCATCCAATCCGGATTGTGCTTATATAAATGCCCTGTTTGTCGACCGCGACAACAATATCTGGGTGGGTACCGCCTGGGGCGGCGTGACTATGCTGGGGGCAGCTTCGCCCAAATTCAAGCTGATAAAACACAATCCGGGCGAGGCGACTGATTTACCCAACTATTCGGTGGCATCGTTGTGTCAGGACAGAAAAGGGAATTTATGGATAGGCATTGACGGAAGTGGTGTTTATACAATGAATATGCAAAGCGGTGACCTGTCGCGCTACCCCATGGATGAAAAGAAATACGGCAGGTATTTTAAAGTGGTGGCTATGGATGCTGACGAGAACCTGTGGTTTGGCACTTATAAAAACGGGCTGCTGAGAAAGAAAAAGAACAGCACGCAGATAGAGGTTTTCAGAAAAGGTGAGTCTGAAAACTCATTGCCCGATAATGAGATTACCTGCATTTTTGAAGCGAGGGATAAAACGCTGTGGATAGGTACCAATAACGGACTGGCAAAATACGACAAGGCTAACAACCGGTTTATCCGGATAAACATACCCGGCAAGCTGACAACCATTCTGAGTATAGCCGAGACCCCGGATGGGGTACTCTGGCTGGGGACTTATGGCGGCTATGTGCTGTCGTATAATCCGAAAACAAATGCCTTGCGAAATAATGCGCTGCCATTTGATGCCCGAATAGTTCCGGACATACTTGTGTATAAAGACAGCATCTGGATTGCCACCTCGGGCAATGGATTATCGGTTTACGATTATAAAACGAAAAAATCGAGAACCTATACCGAAGCAAACGGACTGGCCAGTAATTACATCAGTTCGTTGCTGCGCGACCCGAAAGGCAGAATCTGGCTGGGAACGAACAGGGGGATATCCCGGTTGATTGCCAAAACCGGCGAGATACAAAACTACAACACGCAGGATGGTGTACAGGCGCTGAAACTGGCAGGTAAAAGTGCCATTAAACTGGCCGATGGACGGATGGCTTTTGGCGGGTTTGGCGGAATCAATATTTTTGATCCCCTGCTTGTGGACAAAAACGATAAATGTCCGCAGGTGGTCTTCACCAAACTGCTGGTGTCCAATACGGTTGTAAACCCGTCGAATGACCCGAAAAAACATTCGCCGCTGCAGGAAAACATCACCTTGTGTAAACGCATAGAGCTCAATTACGACCAATCCATTTTTACAATAGAGTTTACGGGCATTAATTACAATGCCACCCAGAAAATAAACTATTCCTACATAGTGGAAGGGACTGACAATCGATGGAACAACATTGGCAATCAGAACACTGTGACCCTGCGAAACCTGAGTCCCGGTGAGTATTGTTTCAAAGTGAAGGCGTCGAGCCCCGACAATGTGTGGAGCGACACCAATATACAATCCATACAGATACTTATTAAACCGCCTTTCTGGCGTACGTGGTGGGCTTATATCTGTTACCTGTTGCTGATATCCGGAGTTATCTATTTTGTGTGGCAATATGCAACCATCCGCGTGCGGACTTCGAATCATTTGAAAATAGAGCGTGCAAAAAGGGAAAAGGAAGAAGAGCTGCATCAGGAAAAACTACAGTTTTTCACCAATATATCGCACGAATTCCGTACCCCGCTGACCTTAATAATCAGTCCGCTGGAAAAAATGCATCAGGATGAGGTGGCCGAAGACAAGAAAGCGCATTTGAAACTGATGCTCCGAAATGCCAAACGACTGTTGAACATGGTGAATCAGTTGCTCGATTTCAGGAAAGCCGAACGGGGACAAATGAAGCTGAAGGTTCGGCAGCAGGACCTGGTTGGAGCCATCAACGAGATACTACTTTCGTTCGACGAATTGCGGGTTCAGAAAAACATACAACTCGACTTTGTGTACGAAGAAGAGGTGTTGCCGGCCTGGTTTGATCCGGAGTTTTTGAATAAATTGCTGTTTAATCTGCTTTCGAATGCCTTTAAATTTACGCCCGACTACGGGAATATTCATGTAGCGCTCAGTACCGATACCGATGTGCAGGGTCACCGCGTGGTTCATCTGGTCGTATCGAACAATGGCAAAGGCATACAACCCGATGAGATTGATTATGTGTTCGACAGGTTTTATCAGGGAAGTGAGCAAAGCAGCATACAGGAGGGAACGGGTATCGGATTGCATCTGACCAAAAACCTGGTTGAGTTGCACCACGGAACAATTGAAGTGGAAAGCACACCAAACCTAAAAACAACATTCACGATAACACTTCCCATAGATAAGAGTGCCTATTTAAGCCATGAACTCATGGAAGAGGAAGAAATGCAGTCGGACAACGAAACCGGGGCTTCAACTGACAATGCTACTGAAGTGTATGAAAATCAACCAGCCAAAACCGCGAAAGAACACCGCAAACGCATCCTGATAGTAGAAGATAATGAGGATATCCGGAGTTATATTCACAGTATTCTGGACGCTGACTACATTATAGACGAAGCCGAAAACGGAGTTGCCGGACTTGACATGATTAGTCTGCACGACTTTGACCTTATCATTAGCGACCTAATGATGCCCGAAATGGACGGAATAGCCATGTGTAAACATCTGAAAAGCTCGATTGAAACCGACCACATCCCTATCGTGCTGCTAACAGCCAAATCGGATATCGAAAACAAAATAGAGGGTCTGAGCATTGGCGCCGACGCTTACATTACCAAACCCTTCCATCCGAATCATCTGATGATACGGGTGGCAAAGCTTATTGAAACACGTGAACTGCTACGGGAGCGTTTTAGCCGCAGGTTGTCGCTGGGAGAAGCGCAAAAAGCGGAGCCAAATCAGGAATCGACCGATGTACTGTTTCTGCAAAAAACGATATCCATCATATTGAATAAAATGGCAGAAACGGAGTTCAATGGCGATGCACTGGCAGCAGAACTGGGCATAAGCCGAATGGGACTACACCGCAAAGTAAAAGCACTAACCGATCAGAGTACCGGCGAATTTATACGCAACATACGGCTCAAAAAAGCGTACGAACTTTTATCTGTTCCGGGTAAGAATATCTCGGAGGTATGCTACGATGTTGGATTTAATTCGCCCTCCTACTTTACGGCCTGCTTTAATGAGGTATATAAAATGACACCCAGCGAATATGTACGGAATTTAAAATTTAAGGAATAAGAGAATGGAACGCGGATTTTAGCTAATATAACGGATTATAAGACGGATTTAAATCCCGATTAATCGGGATGATTTTCATTCAACTACTATCTTATCAGTCATGCAAGCATGACTAAAATCAGTTCCAAATTGATTTAATTAAGGAATAAGAATTAACTGAGAACTACCCCTAAATCCCCTAAAGGGGACTTGAAGTTACAACGGTTACTTATAATACTGATATAAAAGCAATACATCGTATCCTTACCATTACTTAATTCTACTTTGACAAATTTGCAAATTGAAATTTATTCTGCAGAGACGATAGTAATCTAACATCCCCTTTAGAAGTGTATATTCCATTACTTATATTTTGGTAATTACTTGTATTTATGTATCTTTGTACTTATTAATCAACGCCTAACAAACATACTTATTTGATACTTTTCGCTTAAGTTTTATCAAATGTGTAATGTTTGTGTAACGTAAAGAGTAACGTAAGTATGAAATACATTTCAATTATCCTTTACAAAAGCACCACTTTAAAGAGTGGTGAACACCCGATTGTTTTGAGAATTACCAAAGACCGGGTAAGAAAATTCATCAGTCTAAATCTCTCAGCTGTTCCCGACCAATGGAACGAAGAGTTTTCTCAATTCAAGAAAGACAAACGTGTCAATCCTGATTATGAGAAAAACAATGCGTACATCAACAGCCAGTTTCTAAAAGCAAAGGATGTCATAGATGAATTCGACCGCAACAAAATCGACTGGACACTAAATCAGTTCGAAGAAGCTTTCCTCAATCGTTCTAAGAAGGGCAAAGTTAAGCCTTTTTTCGAAAACCACATACAAACTTTGAAAAATACTGGACATCAGGGTAATGCTCGTAGTTATGAAATAGCATTGAGGATGCTCGAAATCTTTGACAAAAAGTTTGAAAAGCGTTTGTTTCCTGAAGTTGATATTAAGTACGTGCAGGATTTTGATGCTTTCCTTCAAACCCCACGTGAGTCCATTTACAAATATAAGAATGGAACAACCAAGATAGTACAGCGCAAGGGTTGTTGTGGCAATAGCCGCAGAGGCTATATGAAACAATTGCGCTCTATTCTCAATCTGGCAATACAGGCCAAGGAAGCAAATCGTTCCACCTACCCATTCGGCAAAGGAGGTTTTGAAGTGGCTAAGCTCGAAGAAGAAACCGAGAAACGATATTTACCGACTGATTACCTGACTAAAGTAAAATCAGATATTCCATTAAAAGAACCGGTACAATTTGCCCGCTTAGTATTCCTTTTTTCATATTATTGCTATGGAATGAGTTTTGTGGATATGGCGAACCTTACACCTGATAATATCAAACGGCTTGAAAATGGTCAATATATCGTTTATAAGCGACAAAAAACACAGTACAGCAAAAAGTCCAAGTCCATAAGTGTAAAGCTCACAGAAGAACTGCAAACGATCATAAATGAGCTTTGCAGTCTGCAAAAACCTATTGAAAACTATCTATTGCCAATCGTATCCAAAAAGGGATATACCGGAGAGAAATTATACAAACACATTCATAACAGATTGACTGTAATAAATGACAACCTCGAAGAGATGGCTAAAGAACTCGGCATTGCTGATATCAATATAACTTCGTATGTCAGCCGTCACACTATGGCAATGACTTTACAAAACAATGGTGTTAAGCGTGAATTAATCTCACAGATTATGGATCACAAAGACATGAAAACAACAAACACCTATCTGGATAGTTTCGCAAATACAGAAATCGACGAAGCTGCAAAAGTTTTGTAATTTTCACATAATAAAAATATAGTTGATACGTTAATATCTCTCTAAATGGCATGATAACTCATGTCATTTTTTGTTTTATCTCTCCACATTATCTAACTCTATTATTTTGAAAATTTATGATTAAACGCGAATTGACAAACATTTATCTTGCAGATTTTGATTTACTTACCGAGTCTTTGTATTTGTCCTGGATTAAAGCATTTGATGTTGAAACCAACCAGTTAGACAGTTCTTTACTCAAAGAATTAATTATATCCTATGGGCCATACAAGTATATACATACGACAACCAAAGAGAACTATACTAATTTTACTGATAATTTTCGTTTTAATCATCTTACATGGGTTAATAAATTTTTAGATCAATTAAATCAAGACACCTTTTCGAATCATATTGAATTGTACAAACAAGTAATCTGTGAAGTTGAATCTAATTTGTTTGTTCTAAAAACTAAAGCAGCACAAATTGCATACGCAAAGGTTTTATTGCGAGACTTTGATAAAAGTCACGTACACAAACTGAAATTTGAAAAGTCTGAAAGTAACAGGCAATACAAAGAAGCTTTTGAGATTATTCTTGACCGTAGAAGTATAGCTGAATTTTCGATTGAGAATAAAGATCTTTCAACAGCATTTACAGATTATGATCTATCTGTCAGATTGATTAACCACTTAGATTTCATTGATAAATTGATTGATTTGTTTTGTTGTTTCGAAGTAGATCTTATAGAACTAGCTCGTATGCAGAAACGTAATTTATATATCTTTGACTCTTCTAAAGATGAATCTTTGAGTAAAAAGGATTGGGGGACTACTTCTATCGGTACCGCCTATATTTCTTTACCGGAAGGAGATCAATCAGGAACTCAAGTATCCTCCAAATTTCAATCAACACTTTCTAACGAGTGTTTAATTAATATCATGCATCACCTTTATAAGAAAAAGAAGTTGGAAAAGCCAAACATAGAAATCTGGCTTTACTGGTTTAATCGAAAGTGTGTTCGAATTCCCGAACCTTTAAAGTGGAAAGGATCAGACACCCTGCTTTCAAATATCATCCAACATCTATGCGGAGAGAGTAATTCAACCACAATAAAAACAGCATTCTGTACTCAAACATATGTGAAGCCTACGCGTAAAATTTACGAATCCGGTAAAATGTATAAAGATATAGAACAAATTATTACCATTTCAAAGAAAAAAAACGTCTAAAAATACGACCCATACCACGACCCATTTAAAGCCTCGATTATGAGGCTTTTTTAGTAAAAGCACGACCCACTCCGACCCACCCCGAAGTCGTGCCACGACCCAATAATTTCAATGATTTTATAGTATCTGCTTATATTTTTGATGATACATTTGCAGTAGGAAAGCTAATAGACTGCGCAGCTATTGACCTCCATAAAATCAAAAAACATCAACAAAATGGAAACAAAATTCCAACCAACAAACGAAACTCCCTTAGCAGCTCTAACCATTGGCCAGTTCAAAGATTTATTAGGAGAAATGGTGAAACCTCAGGTTATACTACAAACAAATCAAGAATCTTTCCCGGATACATTTGGGAAGAATGAGTGCAGTAAATTAACCGGTTACGCCGTAAACACCATTAACAAAATGATTTGCGAAAAGAAAATCCCTTTCTATAAACGAAATGCAAAAGTTCTTTTCCGTAAAAAAGAAATTGAAAACTGGTTGTTGGCTAACCGCATTCAAACTGTCGAAGAATTTATCGAAGAAAAAGAAAATCAATTTTCAAACGGAAAGGATAACAAATGAATTTCAAAGAACATTTCGAAAAGTTTGAAGCCGATATACGGAAGAAAATGCTCGATGATGAAATAATCATCGAGTCATTGAAAGAAGTCAATACGAAACATGAGGTTCTACTGAAAAAACTTGACTGTCTGATAACCGGATTAAATGAATACAGGAAAATCCCTGAAGATCCTTTTTTTACGAATGATGAATTTATGAACCTGATGACTATTAGTGTTCGTACTGCTCAGTTGTGGAGAGATCAGGGCTTGATTAGTTATTCTCAAATCAGTGGTAAAATTTACTACAGATTGTCTGATATTCAAAAGTTATTGAACGACAACTATCATAAATCTTCAACAAAAGTGAGAAAATGATCAATAAAAAAGAAGCCCCTTCGAACCTTGCAGTATCCGAAGAGGCTAATAACCAAGAGCAAAACAAAACTACCAACTTTATTCAGAAACTCAAAGCTGAAATTCATACCAAAAGCATGAATTTGAATGCAAATGACACAGTATTTCCCACTAGTGGATTACCTCAGGTCATACTTGATTTTGGATTAGAGGTTGCAGAGGTCTATGGTGTACCCATTGAATTCCCGGTCTTATCAGCATTGTGTGCTGTGAGTTCTGCACTCCGGAAGAAATTCAGTGTTGACAGTGGCAAGTACCGAAACTTTGGGCAACTCTGGTTGATGTTCGTCGCGCCTCCCGGCGTTGGAAAGTCTGAACCCATGGCAGCTGCCTTTCGGCCATTGCAACGACTAGATAATTTGAGTTACGATGCCTATCAGGTAGAACTCGCCAATTGGAAAATAGAATGTTCTGAAGCCAAACAAACCAAAAGTCAGGAACCCGAAAAACCATTCTACAAACAATGTTTAATTGATGACTTTACGCCCGAGAGTTTATATCAAACTATGTTTCGGAACAATGGAGCTGTTTCTTTATGCCGGGATGAGTTGTCTGGTTGGTTTGCCGACTTTGGCAGATACAACAAAAGCGGAGAGATTAGCCGGTATCTGTCTATTTTCAATAATGCACAGTTTTGTATCAATCGCAAGAGCGAAGAACCGCTTCAAATTCCAGAACCGTTTATGACCATTTGCGGTACTATTCAACCCGAAGTATTAGACATTGCCTTAAACAACAACAGCCTCAAAGAAAACGGCTTTGCCAGCCGATTCCTTTATGTATACCCAAGAGAAATAAAAAAGCAAAAGTACTCTGAGAAAATTCCGAATAGAATCATGTTGGAGCGGTACGAAGAATTAATCAAACATTGCTACTATTTGCCAAAATCGGAAAATCCGTTTATTCTATCCCCTGAAGCAAAAGTGTTATTCATTGAATATGCTAATCATACCGCAGACTTGGTAAATGGTTGTTCAAACAATTTCCTCCGTGCCACGTATGCAAAAATGGAAATTCAGGTACTCCGCATTTCCCTGATTATTCAAATTATCCGGGGTTTATACGATAATTCTGAGTGGTTGCAAGTACAGATATCAAAAGAGGCCATTCAATACGCCATTAATCTCTGTAATTACTTTAATTCAAATATTATTCGTGTTGAAAATATAGAAACAGCGACCAAAACAACACCGGTAGAAGCAATAAAAATAATTCAAAAGGAATACGGGATCAAGAACAAACAAACCTTTGCGGATTCCATTGGATTAACCCGGCAATACATTTCAAAACTATGCAACGAATAAAAAAAACACCTTGGTTGCGGTGTTTCGGTTGCGGTCGTCTGAAATCCTTTATCAGTAAAGGTTTCAGAAGAATTGCCCCGCAACTAAAATAGAAAATAAAACGCATTGAAAATACTGCTTAGTTGCGGTCAATAATCGCTACAACTCCTTTCAACAAAGGGTTTCGCTCTATTTTACACCGCAACCATTATAAATCTATCCTACATTCTCAACTATTAACTGTTAATTATCAACTAAGCGAAATGAATTATCCTCAACCATATTTACAAAAATACAAAGGTAAAGCCACCCGCCACACCTGCCCATCCTGTGAAACTAAACAAAGCTTCACACTCTATTTAGATGGCAACACACATGAACCCATTCATCACACCGTTGGCAAATGCAACCGTGAAAGCAAATGCGGCTATCATTATACCCCGAAGCAATATTACATTGATAATCCATCAATAGGTGTAGAGACGAGGCATGCCTCGTCTAATATATCAAATCAAATTATCAAGAAGGTCAACCCACCGCAACCACCCGGGTCTATTTCATTCAGGTTTGTAGAAAATTCTGTCTCCTACAAAAGCAATTTTGTACGCTTTCTATTCGACCATTTTTCAGACGAACAGATACGCAGCGTAGCTGAGAACTATGCTTTAGGTGCAACCAAAAACAAAGAAGTTATATTTTGGCAAATCGACATTACAGGCAAAGTACGAACGGGTAAAATCATGCAATATAACCCTGCTAGCGGAAAACGTATAAAACACGAAAGTGGTGCAATTGATTGGGTGCATAACAAACTCAAACAAAAGAAACAACTCCTTGAAGACTTCAACCTACAGCAATGTTTCTTTGGGGAACACCTTTTGAAAATTTATCCTGACAAACAGGTTGCAATAGTGGAAAGCGAAAAATCAGCCATCATTGCCCGCTGCATTGTGCCGGATATGATTTGGCTAGCTGCAGGAACCCTAAATGGTCTATCGATTGAAAAATGTCAGGTATTTAAAGGGCGAGATGTAATGTTATATCCAGACTTAGGAGCTTTTGAAAAATGGAGTTTTAAATCAGCTGAGATACATGAAAAATGTAATTGCAAAGTCACTGTATCAACACTATTAGAAGACGAAGCCACCGACACTGACCGTGCCAATGGATTAGATATTGCAGATTTTATTATTACCGAACTTAAATTAAAGAAAACCAGTCTGGAAATTCAAAGTTATTTCAGTCCAAGCCTTCAATCTATGATTGACAAAAACAAAGCTTTATTGATTTTGATAAACGGTTTACAATTAGAGGAAATCTAATAAACTATTTTTCTACATCTAATAATATTAAGTTTTAAATTATTTTAAAAGACTATTTATAATCTTACAGATATGTTAGAAGCAACAATAAACGCATCAATTTATATATCATGTCAATATGCTGTTAAAGCTAATGGACAAAGGGTTCTATCCATACATTCACACAGTTTTAGCAGTCTGTCCACTTCAGAATTTGTAATTTGTTTTGGTATATTCAAAATTATTCGTACTTTTGCACCAACAGTACACACCACGCTACCCATAAGAACAGCGTCCCAGGGTGTGTCTTTTGCTTTTAATACATTTCATTTCAACAATTCACCTCTTTAAGTTGCCTGTTTTCAACGCAATTTGCAGAGGTTTTTTTATACTTTAAATCTATGTTTGAAAAAAGAGCTTTTAGCATTCAGGAACAAATAGACCAATTAAATCAAAGAGGTTTGCAAGTACAAGAAACAGACAATGCTGTTCATCTCCTGTCACATATCAGTTATTATCGCCTTGCCGGATATTGGTGGCCAATGCAGGAAGACAAAATGAATCATATTTTTAAACCCGGAAGCAAGTTTTGTGACGTAATTGCTCTTTATAATTTTGATAGAGAACTGAGAGCACTTCTTTTTGATGTTATCGAGAAGATTGAAATCAGTCTCCGCACAAAATTAATTCACCATTTATCTCTCGAAATAAGTCCATGGTGGTTTCAGGACACTACAATTTTTAGTGATTCACGCGAACTGATTAAAACGCTTTTTGCTATGGACGAAGAGATTACAAGATCTAAAGACACGTTTATACAAGAACATAAAAAAAAGCACAAAGATGATACTCGATTTCCACCAGCATGGAAAGCATTAGAACTTACCAGTTTCGGGAGTCTGTCAAAATTATATGGCAATTTAAAACATTCTATCGATTCAAAAGATACTATTGCAAAAGAATTTGGGACTGTGAATCATACCTTTCTACCTAGTTGGTTGCAGTCTATTGCACAAATACGCAATTACTGCGCCCATCACAGCAGGCTTTGGAATAGGAATTTGCCTGGACGACCTAAATTATTGCCCAAACCACCTTATGCATGGGTGGCAGATGTTCCTACAGAAAATGAATTTCAAAAGCTATATGTTCATTTGTGTTGTATGAAATATTTGCTGAATATTATACAACCTGAAAACAGCTTTACTAAATGCTTATACAACCTTTTCGAGAAATACCCAAATGTAGATCCCAACGCATTAGGCATGAAAAATGACTGGCAGAATGAGCCACTTTGGAAATAGAGCAAAGGTATTAATTCAAATTAATCGAACTTGTTTATATCATTGCAATAAACTTATGTTACTTGAAATTGTTGAACTGAAAATAAATTAATATATGACAAACGCACTCTTGGAAAACTGGGTTTCTGAATACACCGATGAGCTTTACCGTTGGGCATATCACAAAACGTCATCAACCGAAATGGCTGAGGATTTGGTTCAGGATACTTTTTTGGCGGCTGCCGAAAAGATTGGAAGCTTTAGGGGAGATAGTTCGCCAAAAACTTGGCTGTTCTCCATTTTGAATTTCAAAATTATCGATTACTACAGGGTGAAAATAAACCAGCCGCTAAAGTTTGAAGACAATTCACTAGAAAATTATTTTGATGAAGGTGGTGATTGGCACGAAAACAAAAAGCCAACTAATTGGTTGACGGAAGATGGGCATTTACTCGACGATATTGATTTTCAAGGTGTATTGAAAATGTGTTTAGATGCATTGCCCGAAAAATGGAGTATGAGTGTAAAGCTTAAATACCTGAGCGAAAAAAGCAGTGACGAAATTTGTCAGGAATTGGGCATTGCTACGACTAACTTTTGGCAGATAGTTCACCGGGCTAAACTGCAACTAAGAAATTGTATTCAAAAAAATTGGTTTGAAAATTAAAGTACTTATGAAAAAACTTATGCAACTGCTGTTTCTTTCCTGTTTGAAAGCTACAGAATTAATAGAAAAAAAACTGAGGTTTAAACTGTCTCTTTCTGAGAAAATTCGGTTGACAATGCATAAATCCATGTGCGATGCTTGCACTAATTACGAAAAACAAAGCAAGTTCCTCGACGATGCTATTTTTCGTTCACACCAAGAATCTCATCACAATACAGATGAATTGAAAAGTAAGATTAAGGAAGAACTAACCAAAGACAAACACTAAGTTCTAATCTAAATTACGTAATATCCGAACATAAAAGTCTAAAAATATTTTCTGTTCATCTTCGCTGAAACCTGAGAATGTTTGCGTTAATGTCTTTTTTGCAATGGGTTCAACTTTCAAATACAATGATTTTCCAACTTTAGTAAGACTTACATTTTTAAACCTTCTGTCACCATCTTCAGATTCCCGCTGAATTAATTTATTCCTTTCGAGCTGCTCTATTAAACGGGTAACTTTCACTTTACTTAATCCCAAATGTTCTGCAATATCATTTTGTGTGCTCGATACTGAATGATATAATTTTGAGATAACAAACCATTCATCAGGCGTTATCTCAATTTCGGCCTTCTTCAAATTGTTTATAAGAACTTTTCTAAGTTGCAGCGAAATTCTACTCGATAGATTTCCAAATGAACCGGAAAAGGAATACTCCATACTTTTTTTCTGCAAAAGTAACGAAAAATATCAAACCGCAATATTAGTTTCATTTGAAACTAATATATATCTTTGTGTTCTGAAAATTATTTTTGATTGATTTGTCAGGAATATTAGCTCTTGCCGACTATTGGTGTGTAGCAATGTAACTCAACAAATTAACTCTATGAATATCTTTTCCCAACAAGCTTTTGAAAAGCAAATAGTACTTACAGCTTTAAAAGTAGCCATTGTGGTAGGTACAATTCTGAATCTCATCAATCAGTGGAATTCCATAATTGGGTTGGATTTTGAACGAATTTCTATATTTAAAATGCTTCTAACGTATTGTGTGCCCTATTTAGTGTCAACTTATTCTGCTGTAAAAGCAATGTAGTAGCAATAAATAAGCATATGATAAAATTAACAATAATATTAATTGATGTCCCGAATAAAAGTAATACAACACGAAGAATCAACCGGCAGATTGAAAGAGATTTACGATGACCTTGTAAAAAGTCGTGCTAAACTTGCCGCAGTGCACACAATTCAGAGTTTACATCCCGAAAGTATAGTGGCTCACATGAATTTGTACATGGAAATTATGTTTAACCATTCGGCTTTATCACGAGCCGAACGCGAAATGATGGCCGTGGTTGTATCAGTAAATAATGGTTGTAATTATTGCAAAACACATCATTCGGAAGCGTTGAATAAATATTGGAAAAATGAATCGAAGATACAATTGTTATTTTCAAATATGGAAGTAAAAGAGCTTTCTGTCAAAGAAAATGCCTTATGTAAATTTGCTAAGGAACTAACATTGTTTCCGCATTTGCACGAAAAAGCGGATTATACAAAAGAACTTAAAACTGTAGGAATTTCAGATGAGGGAGTATTGGATGCAGTTTTGGTTGTTGCGTATTTCAATTTTGTCAATCGCATTGTTTTGTCGTTGGGTGTGCAATTAGAAGACGACAAGGGTATTGGATATAATTATTGAAAATTATCAATAGAAAACTTATATGTTAGAAACATTGGAAAATAATATAACGGAAACAGTTTTAAATCCATTTTTCCATTGGTTTGTAGGGCTTTCCATTTTCTTTTGGGGATTAGAAATATTCTTTCCGTGGCGGAAAAATCAATCTATATTTCGGAAAGATTTTTGGCTCGATGGCTTTTATATGTTTTTTAACCTGTTCATTTTCCCGGTGTTATTGCTTAATTTTTTAGCAAGCCTGACACATCAATATCTTTGGGTCGGGTTAAATACGATGGGTATACAACAATTGAATCTATTAAATATCAGTTCATTGCCTTCGTGGGTTCAAATACTTGTATTTTTTCTGTTGCGCGATTTTGTACAATTTAATATTCACCGCTTGCTGCATCGGGTCGATTGGTTGTGGCAATTCCACAAAGTGCATCATTCTGTCAAAGAAATGGGATTTGCCGCACATCTACGCTACCATTGGGTGGAAGGACTGGTTTATAGCGTTTTGCAATATGTTCCGTTGGCATTGCTTGGTATGAGTGCACAGGATTTTACCATCATGTATATCATTACTATTGCCATCGGGCATTTCAATCATTCTAATTTTTCTATTCAGTTGGGATGGTTTAAATATATCGTAAATAATCCACAAATGCATATTTGGCATCATGCCAAGAAACTTCCTGAAAGCCGGCGTTACGGTGTAAATTTTGGATTGTCGTTGAGCGTTTGGGATTATTTGTTTAAAACCAACTACATACCGGGCTCAGGGAGAGATATTGAATTAGGTTTTGGCGATGAAAAGATTTTTCCCAAGATGTTTTGGGGACAGTTTATTTATCCACTTCAAATAAAATAATTATTTATTTGTCAGGAATAGTAGATCTTCTCGACTATATATTCAAATAAGTCGTTTATGAGAATTCTTGTATTTGTTTTTTGTATTATAGGGTATGCACAGTTGATTCATGGTGAGAGTTTTAGAAAAATAAATGGTGTATCTTTTGTTTCGCCAAAATATAAAACTGAAATTACTGGTATTGATTCAATTTACAGAGTAAATGCTAATTGGGTGGCAATATGTCCTTTTGCATTCATTTATAAAAATAGTAGTATTGTGGAGTATAACAGCTCAAAAAATTGGTGGGGGGATACCGAAATTGGATTAAGAATGCTAATTAATCGTAGCAAAAAGCAAGGTTTACATGTGTTCTTAAAACCACATTGTTGGTTGATGAATGATGTTTGGGCTGGAAGTTTTAATTTATCGGGTAATACAAGAATTGAATGGGAACAAAATTATTGTAATTATCTGCTTTTTTTAGCACAAATTGCTCAATCGGAGCATGTGGAGCTACTTGGAATAGGCACTGAATTACAAGTGTATACACAATTGCACGGTCGTTTTTTTGAAGAGCTTATTTCAAAAATCAGAAATGTGTATAAAGGAAAATTAACCTATTCGGCTAATTTTGAAGAATTTAATCACATTAGTTTTTGGAACAAATTAGATTATATCGGGATAGATGCTTATTTCCCACTTTCGGCTAAGAAAACACCTTCGGTGGAAGAGTTACAAAAAGCATGGAAATTACCTTTATTGAAAATGAAGCAATTGAGTTTAAAGTACGGTAGAAAGATTTTGTTTACCGAATATGGATACAGAAGCATAGATTATGCAGCATTCAAACAATGGGAGTTTGAACAAACGCCCAAAACCGAGAAAATAAATATGGCTGCACAAATAAATGCCTACACTGCATTTTATGATGCGGTATGGAATACAGATTTTGTAGCTGGAGGTTTTGTTTGGAAATGGTACAATAACGATGCCACTTACATAGACAAACCAAATTCGGATTATACACCGCAGCATAAACCAGTTGAGAAAATTATTAAGAGATGGTATTCAGGAAATTAAAAAAACATCAATTGCTCGTGTTGATAATGTGCGCAATAATTACTTTTTTTGCTTGTCAAAAAGAACCAATAGTAAATGAAAAGCCCATTGCTTCAGCCCACTTCGAATTCAATGGTTTGAGTTTTGTGGCAGGAGGAAAAACACTTGATAGTACAGCCATAACACCGATAGTTGATGTAAATTGCAATTATATTACTCAAATGCCATTTGCTTTTGGTCAATTGAATTCTACCCAAGTTACTTTCGATCCAAATCATCAATGGTGGGGCGAAACGGATTTGGGAGTGATTGTAACCACAAAATTAGCAAGAGAAAAAGAAATTAAAACGATGTTGAAACCCCAAATTTGGGTTAGAAATTCTTATCCAGCTGCATTCAATCTTACTACTGAAGTTGAATGGACTGCATGGGAGAAAAATTATTCAACTTATATTTTGCATTTTGCTCATTTAGCCGATTCACTCGATATTGAAATGTTTTGCATTGGCACTGAATTGAAAATGGTGGTGGAAAAGCGTCCACAGTATTGGTCAAATTTAATAGATACAATCCGAACTTTTTACGGTGGTAAATTGATTTATGCCGCCAATTGGGATGATTACCAACAAGTGCCTTTTTGGAATAAGTTGGATTATATAGGGATTGATGCCTATTTTCCCTTGTCGAATGAAAACACGCCAACTGTGGCAAGTCTTGTAAGCAGTTGGCAAAAGGAAATGAATGAAATTGATCAATACCGATTATCAAAAAACAAATCGGTCATTTTTACGGAGATTGGTTACAAAAGTGTTGACCAATGTGCTAAAGAACCCTGGAATCCTATTTCGACAATCGTAAACCAGCAATCGCAAAGCAATGCATTGCAGGCATTTTTTCAAACTTTTGCTGATAAACCATGGTTCAAAGGTGCTTTTTTGTGGAAATGGTATCCGCAACATACTAATGCAGGTGGTATAAACAATACTGATTACACCCCTCAGAATAAGTCGGCACAAGAAATTATAAAGATTGCATTTAAAACCAAATGATAATGATAAAAATAGCTATATACAAGAATCAAAATATAAATCTATGAAAGAAGATGTAAAAAAATATTATGGCGAAATACTTCAAAGCAGCAGCGATTTACAAACCAATGCTTGTTGTTGCAGCACCGAAAAACTTTCGCCGGATGTAAAGTTGGCTTTAAGCCAGATTGACAACGAAATAAAAGACCGCTTTTATGGTTGCGGTTCGCCAATTCCGGCTTTGCTCGAAGGAAAAACCGTACTTGATTTAGGCTGTGGTTCAGGTCGCGATGTGTATATTGTATCTAAATTAGTTGGCAGCAATGGATTGTCCATTGGAGTTGATATGACAGCAGAGCAACTGGCAGTGGCCGAGAGACATGTTGATACGCAAACGAGCAAGTTTGGTTTTGAAAAACCCAATGTGGTTTTCAAACAAGGCTATATTGAGGATCTGAAAGAAATTGGCATAGAAGATAATTCTATAGATGTGGTTATTTCTAATTGCGTTATCAATTTATCGCCCGATAAGGAGTCAGTTTTCAAAGAAATTTTCAGGGTGTTGAAACCGGGCGGGGAACTTTATTTTTCGGATGTTTTTGCTAACCAACGAATTCCAACGCATTTGGCAAATGACAAAGTATTGCATGGTGAATGTTTGGGTGGAGCTATGTACGTTGAAGATTTTAGACGATTGATGTTAAAGATTGGATGTAATGACTTTCGTGTTACTAATTCTTCGCCCATTACGGTTAACAATACCGAAATTGAAGAGAAAGTTGGATTGATTGAATTTACTTCGTTGACCATTAGAGCATTTAAGTTGGAGTTAGAAGATATTTGCGAAGATTACGGTCAGGTAGCCATTTATTTGGGGACAATTCCGAATCACTCTCACTTTTTTGAATTAGACGATCATCACAAGTTTATTACAGGTAAACCCATGTTGGTTTGTGGTAACACGACAGCCATGGTGCAGGAAACCCGTTTCTCGGAGCATTTCCGTATTACTGGCGATAAGTCAACCCATTTTGGGGCTTTTGATTGTTCGCCCTCAAGCTCAAACGTTTCCTCGCCAGCAAACTGCGGTTGCTAAACTACAATTAAAAATATAAATATGAAAACAATAATATTGACACTAAGTTTAGTCATTAGTTCTCACTTAATTTCAGCGCAAATTAGTAATTTTTCTCACGAAAAATGGAACGGATTTTTAAATAAATACGTATCGGCTACGGGCAATGTAAACTACAAAGCTATTAAAAGCAATGCAGCGGAATTGGATAACTATTTGCAACTACTCAAAACCACGAGTCCCAAAGCAAAATGGACTGTCAACGAAGCGAAAGCATATTGGATAAATGCCTACAATGCTTTTACAGTAAAATTGATAGTGGATAATTATCCACTCAAAAGCATTAAGGATATTGGTGCACCTTGGGATAAAAAATTCATAACAATAGAGAATAAGACCTATACGCTCAACGACATAGAGAACAAGATTTTACGTCCTACTTATAAAGACGCACGCATACATTTTGCCATTGTTTGTGCAGCTAAATCATGTCCGATATTGAGCAACAAAGCTTATTTGCCGGAAACGTTGGATGTTCAGCTTGATGAAAGTGCGAAACGTTTTCTGAATGATACTGGAAGAAATAAAATTACCAATCAAAACATTGAAATTTCAGAAATATTCAGTTGGTTTACAGCCGATTTTACACAAAAATCAAAACTGATTGATTTTTTGAATCAATACTCAAAAGTAAAAATTGACAAAAACGCAAAAATTAGTTACTTAACATATAACTGGAATTTAAACGAATAAACAGTATGGCAAAAGATTATTATAAACCGGAAGACTTAAAAAAGTTTGGTACCATTGGAAATTATCAGAAACCCTTAGCCGACAAGTTTTTCGCCTGGTATGGCGAAGTATTCAAAGAGGGAGCATTAACGGAAAAAGAAAAAGATTTAATTGCATTAGCGGTTGCGCATGTAGTTCAATGTCCTTATTGCATTGATGCATATACTACGAATTGTGTGAAAAATGGATATTCGGAAGCTCAAATGATGGAAGCAGTTCATGTGGGAGCTGCCATAAAAGGTGGAGCTGTATTGGCTCATAGTGTGCAAATGATGAATAAAAACGAAGAAATAAGTTTCTAAATACAAATGTAATGATAGCATATAATAAAGCGAAAGAAGAAGCGGAAGCCTTACGGCAACTTCAGGTATTGGAACTTGTAACCACAAAGTCGACTAATGTTCCATATTTCAAAGACAAGTTGAAAGAACACAATATCAGCTCATTAAAACCTGTTGGTTTGGATGTATTTCAGGTAAATGTAGGTAAAATGTGTAACCAGACTTGCCGTCACTGCCATGTAAATGCTGGTCCTGACCGCCAGGAAATTATGACCAAAGAAACCATGCAGTTATGCTTAAATGCCATTCAGAAATTTAATATACCAATTGTTGATCTCACAGGTGGAGCACCGGAATTGAACCCACATTTCCGTTGGTTTGTAAAGGCTTGCCACGCTTTGGGCAAACGGATTATTGTACGCTGCAATCTGACTATACTTTTGGAAGCTGATGAGCACAATGACTTACCTGATTTCTTTGCCGAAAACGGCGTGGAAGTAGTGAGTTCTTTGCCGTTTTATGATGCCACCCGCACCGATAAAGTACGTGGAAAAGGTGTTTTTGAAACCTCAATAAAAGCATTGAAGATGTTGAATGCCAGAGGTTACGGCAAACCTGATAGTGGTTTGTTGCTGGATTTGGTTTACAATCCGGCCGGAGCATTTTTGCCAGCTTCGCAAACAATGCTCGAAACCGAGTTTAAAGAGCATTTGTGGAGCGAACACGGCATTGTTTTCAATAAACTATTTGCGCTTACAAACTTGCCTGTTAGCCGTTTTCTTAACTACTTGGTAAATACAGATAATTACGTTTCGTACATGGAAGAGCTTGTTAATGCTTTTAATCCATTGGCTGCCGAAAATGTGATGTGTCGGAATATGATTTCGGTAAGTTGGGATGGTTATTTATTCGATTGTGATTTTAATCAGATGCTGAACATGAAAGTGGCTGCTGATGAACGAAATCACGTGGCGAATTTCGATTTGGATTATTTATTGAAACGCGAAGTAAAAGTATCGCAACACTGCTATGGCTGCACTGCTGGTGCGGGGTCAAGTTGTGGCGGTGAAATAGTTTTGTTATGAAAAAAAATGTAATATTATTTATCGCATTATTTACAATTGTTGGTAGCACATTTTCTCAATCAACAACTCAATATCATGCCATGCTAAAAGGAATGTATAAAAACACCGTTGCGTTTATAAATGCAGCCGAATTAAAACTAAAGCTATCAGAGCCAAACGCTATCGTAATACTCGATACACGCAAACAAAGTGAATACGATGCCAGCCATATTGATGGAGCAAAATTCGTTGATTATGACACGTTTACACTCGAAAAAGTAAAAGACATTGCCAAATCGGATACTATAGTAGTCTATTGCTCAGTAGGATACCGCAGCGAGCGAGTAGGTGAAAAACTTCGAAAAGCGGGTTATAAAAATGTCTTTAATCTTTATGGTGGACTTTTTGAGTGGGTAAACCTGGGCTTTGATGTAGTTGATAATACCGAACAAAAAACAGATAAAATACATGCCTATAATAAGGATTGGGGCAAGTGGCTGACTAATGGCGATAAAGTGTATGAATAAAACCGATGCTTTAATCGTGTTTGTCCGAAACCCGGAATTAGGTAAGGTTAAGACCCGAATTGGAAATGAGATTGGCAATCTGAAAGCACTTTTGATTTATACCGAATTGCTTAATTATACCATTCAGGTAGTTGAGCAATTGGATGTCGAAAAGTTGGTTTTTGTGGCTGAAGCTTCAGAGTTTTCATTAGAAATAAAGGGTAATATTCAGGTTCATGAGCAACATGGAGCTGATTTAGGCACTCGGATGAAAGGAGCGTTTGATGCAGCTTTTGATGCTGGATTTTCGAGAGTAGTGATTATTGGCAGCGATAATTATGAAATAACGTCAGAAATAATTGCCGATGCTTTTGAAAAATTAAAATCAACCGATTGTGTGATTGGTCCTGCTAACGATGGAGGATACTATTTATTGGGAATGACGAGAAATCATTCGGCACTTTTTGAAGACATTGAATGGAGTACCGACAAAACACTAAAACAGACGATAGCAGTGTTGGAAAATGAAAAACTAACCTACAACACTTTAATTCCGCTGAATGATGTGGATAAAGTTGAAGATGTAATGAAGTACACGCAGTTAGTGAAATTAATTCAGGAATATAAGTAAGAAATGTATGCTAAAATATAAAAACGAATTTTTAGGTGAGTTTTTGGGAACATTTATACTTGTTCTTTTTGGATGCGGTTCGGTAGCAGTATCAGTGTTGTTTAACGGATATCAGGGCATTTTACAGATAGCATTGGTATGGGGAATTGGTGTCACACTTGCCATTTACCTCACCCGACATTTGTGCTGTGCACATCTCAACCCCGCTGTTAGTATTGCTATGGTAATAAGCAAACGAATGTCAGCCGACAGATTGCCGGCATACATTATCGCTCAAATACTGGGCGCGTTTGTTGCAGGTCTTACGGTATATATATTATTCTCGTCTTCAATTAGTTCGTTTGAGCAAACACAAAATATAATCCGTGGTTCCGAAGAATCAGCAAAAATAGCCAAGATGTTTGGGGAGTATTATAATATTGGTGGTCATGGTATCGGTATGCTATTGGCGATGGCAGCTGAAGCTTTTGGCACTTTTATATTATTACTCATGATTTTTGCACTTACCGAAGGCTGCAATGTGGGTAAGCCAAGTAATGCTATTGCGCCTGTGTTTATAGGATTAACCGTTAGTTCAATAATTTGCCTGATAGCACCACTTACACAAGCAGGCTTGAACCCGGCTAGAGATTTTGGACCGCGAATGATAGCTTGGATGTTTGGTTGGGGTAATGCTGCTTTTCCCGACCAACAAGGTGGATTTTTTCTCGTTTATATGCTTGCTCCAATTGTAGGTGGAATATTCGCTGCATTGTTCTTTACTAAAATACTGGAACCGGCAATGAAAAAAAGTACAACCGATGGCGGATGCTGTAATAATGACAATTGTAAATCATAAAAAATATTTCTATGCAAAATCAAATTAATGAAACAGTAAGCTTTTTAGAAAGCAAAGGCATTCTTCAACCCGAAATAGGAATTGTGTTGGGAACAGGGCTAGGCAAGTTGGTCGATTCAATTGCTATTAGTCAACAAATTGATTATGTTGATATCCCCAATTTCGTAAAATCTACCGTTGAATTTCATTCCGGAAAATTGATTTATGGAACGCTTAATGGCAAAAAGGTGCTGGCTATGCAAGGTCGTTTCCATTTTTACGAAGGTTATTCTATGCAGCAAATAACCTTTCCTGTGCGTGTAATGAAAGCATTGGGCGTGAAATATTTATTACTTTCAAATGCAGCAGGAGCTATTAATCTTGATTACAAAAAAGGTGATTTAATGCTTATTGATGACCACATTGATTTATTGCCCGATAGTCCGCTTGTTGGGTTGAAGGATGATTCGCAAGGTCCTCGATTTACCGATATGTCGGCACCCTATTCAAGTAAATTAAACAACTTACTCAAACAAATTGCACTCAAAGAAAATCTAATTCTGCGGGAAGGCGTTTATGCTGCTTTAAAAGGCCCAAATCTGGAAACACGTGCGGAATATCGCTATTTGAAAATTATTGGAGCAGATGCTGTGGGTATGTCAACTGTGCCTGAAGTATTGGTAGCCAATCAAATTGGATTGCCTTGTGCTGCCATTTCGGTACTGACCGACGAATGCGACCCTGCCAATCTGAAACCTGTTAATATCCCCGAAATTATTGCCATTGCCGGTCAAGCCGAAGCAAAACTTATTACATTATACACCCAACTAATACAGCAACTCTAATGAAACGAGCACAACGAATATATACTCACTCACGAGGAAATGTTTATGTGCGAGTTCCATCTGACAACTAAAAAACAATTATATACAGATGAAACACATTGTGATTATAGGAAATGGAATTTCGGGAATTACTGCAGCGCGAAATATCCGAAAAAAAAACGACAACCGTATCACGGTCATTTCCGAAGAAAGTCCTTTTTTTTTCAGTCGCACCGCATTAATGTACGTGTTTATGGGTCACATGAAGTTTGAGCACACACAGCCCTACGAAAATGATTTTTGGGAAAAGAACAAGATTGATTTGCTGCATGATACAGTTTTGAAAGTGGATCCAAATCAAAAATCTGTTCTGTTGAAAACAGGGAAATCGCTACAATACGACGATTTAATTATTGCCACTGGTTCTAAATCAAACAAATTTGGTTGGCCGGGTCAGGATTTGGACGGTGTACAGGGTTTATATCATAAACAAGATTTGGAGAAACTAACCAAAAGTTATAAAACCATAAAGCGCGCAGTAATTGTAGGTGGCGGCTTAATAGGCATTGAATTAGCTGAAATGCTATTATCAAAAAACATTGAAGTAACCATGCTGGTGCGCGAAAAAAGTTTCTGGAATGGCGTGTTACCTAATGAAGAATCAGCTATGATTAATGAATTGATAAAATTACACCATATTGATTTACAACTAAATACAGAACTTATAGAAATTAAAGACTCTGGTACGGGAAAAGTGAAATCTATTGTAACAAGCAAAAACGAAGAAATTGAATGTCAGCTTGTTGGCTTAACGGTTGGCGTTACACCCAATATCGATTTTCTGAAAGATTCCGGAATTGAGATAGAAAGGGGAGTTCTGGTAAATGAATTTTTGGAAACAAATGTGGCGAATGTGTATGCCATTGGCGATTGCGCACAACACCGTACACCCACCGGTGGTCGAAAACCCATTGAACAGGTTTGGTACACAGGCCGTATCATGGGCGAAACGGTTGCTAATTCCATTTGTGGTAATCGGTCTGATTATCAACCCGGAATATGGTTTAATTCAGCTAAGTTTTTCGATGTGGAATATCAAACTTATGGCTGGGTATGGGCGAAACCCAAAGAAAACGAAGCTACATTTTTTTGGAAATCAAAAAATGAATTTAAATCGCTTCGTTTGATTTACGACAAGATTGGCAATCATATTTTAGGTGTAAATGTGTTTGGAATCCGCTTGCGACACGAAGTCTTTGACCAATGGATTCAGGAAAAGAAAAACATAGAATATGTAATTGACAATTTGAAAACAGCCAATTTCGATCCTGAGTTTTTCAAACATCACGAAGCCGAAATTAAAAATCAATTCGACAAATCAACTGTGTGTAATTTGATTTAAAAGTCTAATCTCCCTCTTTATTCCCCCTTTGGGGGTTAGGGGGTCAATCTATTTATAATATGAAACCAATATATAACAGTTTGTCAGTGGTTGATATTCAACCCTATAAAACAGGATTTCTTCAAAAGCTTGGTCTGTCGCTCTCTGCGCTCGGACTTTTAATTTTGGCAGTGACATTATTTGGTGTTGAGTTCGAAAACAACGGTTTGCTGCTAACCGTATCGCTACTTTCTATCTTTGTCGGCACGTCGATTTATGCAATCAAAACCTATATTAGCTTGCCCGCAGGCATTAAGAATCATGGGATCTGGTTCAATTCGCTTACTTCTAAAGGATTGTTGGGTTGGATAACAGCAGTTATTCTCACCGGTTTTTATGTGGTACTTTATTGGTTTCCCGAATACTTAGGTCAGGGAGTAAAGGGTGCAGCCAATACCAACCTTATCGCTTTATTTAACCCCTTGAGTGACCTTTTTACAGGTAAGCCGGCTACGCAATGGTTTGTGTATGGTACGCTTTATACGCTCATAATTACAACACTGGGTATCAAATTTATTCTTAAGTACCGACACAACAGATACCAGATTATCCGCACGATTGTAGTAATAATAGCACAACTTTTTTTGGCGTATTTAATTCCCAACATTATGGAGGGTTTAAATTCGGATAAAGCATATTTTGCAATGGACATTAAATATTTCTGGCCATTGAACTACTATTTTTTCAACGATTGGCATTTAAATAATATGGTGCACGGTGGCTCATTGGGTATGGTTTATCTCGTTTGGGGTATTATCGGTTTTCTTGTGATTACGCCCTTCCTGACCTATTATTTTGGTAAACGATGGTATTGTTCTTGGGTGTGTGGTTGCGGAGGTTTGGCAGAAACTGCCGGAGATCCTTTTCGTCATTTGTCTGACAAAAGTGTGAGAGCCTGGAAAATTGAACGGTATTTGATTTATGGGATTTTATTATTAATCACATTGATAACATTAGTTGTATTGTATGGTTATTTCAGTGGAAGTAGTACATTCCTGGGCTTGGATATTTACACTTATTTCACGCATCCTTACGGTTTTCTTATTGGTGCTGCTTTCTCTGGTGTTGTGGGCGTTGGTTTTTATCCTATATTGGGTAGTCGTGTATGGTGCCGGTTTGGTTGCCCTATGGCAGCCTATATGGGCATAATTCAACGCTTCAAATCACGTTTTCGGATTACCACCAATGGTGGTCAGTGCATTTCGTGCGGTAACTGCTCCACTTATTGCGAAATGGGTATTGACGTGCGTGCGTATGCTCAAAAAGGTGAAAACATTGTACGTGCATCGTGTGTGGGTTGTGGTATTTGTTCGGCTGTTTGTCCACGTGGTGTATTGAAATTAGAGAACGGAAAATTGGAAGGAAGAATTGGTAAAACATTCAGCTATAAAAAATGAAAAATAAATTAATCATATTATTTTGTTTCTTATCTATCTGTGCCTATTCGCAAGACGATGTAGCGGAAATAAACATGCAGGCATACTCCCCTTCGGTTTTGCTTGGTCAAAACCATTGGGAATATAAATTATTCAACAATCTGTATACACAAACCCAAGGGTTCAATACGAATGGGACACGTACCAATTACAATGGACGAGCCAGTTATTTTACAGCTATAAACCAGTTTCTGTATGGTATTTCCCCCACATTGAACATTGGGGCTGATATTTGGATTAAATCTGTTCGGAATGACATTGCTGGTTCCTCACCACTGGCTGTATTTCAGTTTGATAACTCGATGAATTCACGAACGGCGGTTGCTGGTTTTGGCCCAAAAATAAAAATAGCACCTTTTCGAAATTTGCCGAAACTATCCCTGCAATCCACTTTCCTTTTTCCTATTGCCACTGATTTGGAAGGACATACAAACGGTAAACCTTACTTAAGCGATGACAGTTATATCTGGTTCACCCAACTATTTTACGACCAGCCCATTGGAACAAAATTTCAACTGTTCTTTCAGGTTGCACCTTGGTTTTACTATAAACGACAACCACAGGCAGCTGGCATAAGTCGCCTGGCTTTTTCCAATCCGGTGAGTGCCTTTTTCAGCTATTATGCAACCGACAGAATTACATTTTACCTCCAAAATGAGTATTGGCCAAGTTTTGGGCAACCCTTTATTTCTTCATGGTTTTTACAAAATGGAGTTGGCATGAAATATCAACTCATAAAAGGAGTATTGGAAACGGAAGTTTTATATACCAAATTTACAGCTGGAAGAAATGCCGGTGCAGGCGAAACCTTTAACGTGGGATTTAGATTGATACATTGATTATGAGCATATTATTGCGTACTGTTCCAGTATTTTTGTGTGTTGTTGGGTTAGTTTTTGCTTGTGGAAAAAATAACGAAGCTGAAATTGAAACTACTAACAGCACTCGAAAACTGGTTGAAAGTAAAGTTGCTGTCATTTCTAAAGAATACAGTAAATCTTTTTATAGTAATGGAAATTTGCAAAATGAAGGTTGGCTAATAAATACTAAAAAATCAGGCCATTGGAAATATTATTATCCGAATGGTGATTGGCAAAGGGGCGGACATTATGAGGAAAATTTAAAAACAGGTTGGTGGGAAGAGTATTTGCCAGGCAAACTGAAATCGTTTGAAGGAATGTACAAAAATGACCAACGTAATGGAACAGGTATACACTATCATTCAAACGGAAGTATAGCACAGAAGGGCGAATACTTGAACAATAAAAAAACGGAATGGTGGGAGGATTTTGACGAACAAGGTAATAAATTGTGCGAAGGTTATTTTAAAAACGGTATGCGTAACGGATATTTCAGATATTATTTGGGCAATGGTATAACACGTGATGGAATTTATGAAAACGACCAACCAAAGGGTGAATGGAAAAAATACAAAAATGGAAAAGTGATTCAAATAGAAATGTATGAGCAATAAACCTAAAATAGGCATTATAATACCGGCTTACAATGAAGAAGAGGCTGTTGGCAAGGTAATACAAGAAATTCCGAAGCATCTCGTATCCGAAATAGTGGTGGTAAACAATAATTCAACCGACCACACTGCTAAAGTGGCTTCCGAAAACGGAGCTACTGTTTTGACTGAAAACAGACAGGGTTATGGCTGGGCTTGCCTGAAAGGTATTGAATACTTTGCAATGCAGAAAATTCAACCTGATATTATTGTTTTTATGGATGCCGACCATTCCGATTTTCCGGCTGAATTGCCATTGATTATTCAACCAATTCTGGAACTAAATGCCGATTTAGTGATTGGAACCCGCAACACAGGCAAGAGCGAAAAAGGGTCAATGACACCTCAGCAAATTTTTGGTAATTGGTTAGCTACCAAAATGATTCGATTATTTTACGACGAGCATTTTACCGATTTAGGTCCGTTCAGGGCTATTAAGTTTAATCAACTTTTGGCAATGGACATGCAGGATAAAACGTATGGTTGGACGGTGGAAATGCAGGTGAAAGCTGCCAAAATGAAAATGCATTGCGTTGAAGTGCCGATAAACTACCGTCAACGCATTGGTGTCTCCAAAGTATCAGGAACAATTAAAGGAACAATTGGAGCTGGATATAAAATACTAATAACGATATTCAAATACATGTAATTTTATGGGAATCACTTTACTGATCTTTTACATTTTATGCCTCATTCTTTTTCTTATTTACAGTGTGTTCCAACTTCACATTTTGATCTCGTATAAAAAGTTGAAAAAGAAACAGTTGGTTGATAAGTTGGATTTTCCACAACTGACAAGTTTTCCTAAAGTAACCATTCAGTTACCAATTTACAACGAATTGTATGTGGCTGAAAGATTGTTAGAGGTAGTTTCAAAAATCAATTATCCTTCCGACAAACTTGAAATTCAGGTGTTGGACGACTCTACCGACGAAACTGTAGAGCATGTTGCCCTGAAAGTGGCGGAACTTAGCAAAAAAGGAATTGACATTAAGCACATTGTTCGTACTAACAGAGATGGTTTTAAAGCAGGCGCTTTAAAAGCCGGGTTAGAAATTGCCACAGGAGAATTTATTGCCATTTTCGATGCTGATTTTATGCCTTGTCCTGACTTCCTGACTAAAACAATGGCATGGTTCACGGATGCTCGTATTGGCGTAGTGCAAACCCGCTGGGGGCATATAAACCGGAACTTCTCTTTGCACACTAAATTGCAAGCTATGGCATTAGATGCTCATTTTAGCATGGAACAATCGGTTAGAGATGAAAAAAACTATTTCCTCAATTTCAATGGTACGGCGGGTGTCTGGCGAAAATCGTGCATTTTTGATGCCGGAAATTGGAAAGGTGATACACTTACCGAAGATTTGGATTTAAGTTATCGTGCTCAACTGAAAGGTTGGAAAATTAAATACCTGGAAGATGTTATTTCGCCAGCTGAGTTACCGGTGAGTATGAGTGCTATCCGTAGTCAGCAATTTAGATGGACAAAAGGTGGAGCACAAAATTTCGTGAACAATTTTGGAACGGTTCTAAAATCCAACATTACAAAGACTCAAAAATTGCAAGCACTCTATCATTTATTCAACAGTACTACTTTTGTTTTTGTGTTCTTAATGGCTTTAGTAAGCGTACCCGTAATGACAATATATGGCGAAGAGCAATCAACAAATCCAATTAAAAATATTGGCTTATTATTCTTAAGTCCAACAATCATATTATTTATTTATTATACAGTTCCCTATTTTAGCATTGAAAAAGGAAACAAGAATGCCTTAACTTATCCGTATCATTTCTTTATGTTTATGGTTTATATGCTCGGGCTTTCGCTCAGTAATACAATTGCAGTGATTGAAGCATATGTGGGCATTAAAAGTTCCTTTATTCGCACACCCAAATTTAATATCGGATCGGAAAAAAGCGAAAGGCAGCCCAATAAATATATCAAAAAGAACTTCAGCATTTTGCATATACTGGAGGGTCTGTTAGCTGCGGTATTTCTAACATCTTTAATCTACGAATTACAACATGAAATTTACGGTTTCCTGTATTTTCATGTTACCTTATTTTTAGGTTTTGCAGGTATATTTTACATGACCGTAAAGGAATATTTTAGTCGAAATTAAGAAAGAAAACACATGAAAAAGCACAGCCATTACTTATTTATTGCCATTTCGCTCATTGCTTATTATTTTATGGCATTCGATGCGCAACGTGAGAATTTTCAGGAATTGATGTTCATTTTCATAGTGTTATTCAGCTCTTTCTTTTTTTTCTGGAAAAAAATAAATACAACTGGCGAAATAATGCTTTGGTCGGTAGCTTTTCGGCTTGTTTTTCTGCTCGCGCTACCCGCTTTTTCCGACGATTATTTCCGGTTTATTTGGGATGGGCAATTATTGATACATAGTTATAATCCTTTTAACCACCTTCCTCCCGAACTTATGACAACAGATTTGCAGCGGCATATTCCGCTTAGTGCTGAAGTGTATAGTCATATAAATAGCTTACAGCGAAGCAACTACACCTGTTATCCACCTTTTAATCAACTGTTTTTTGCAATTGCAGCATTTTTTGGAGGCAATAGTATTTTTGGGAATATGATTGCTTTGCGGGTAATTATTATTTTGGCGGATGTAGGAAGTATTTATTTCGGATTGAAAATTCTGAAAAAACTAAATAAACCCGTTTCCGCAATGGCTATTTTTGCACTCAATCCACTGGTAATAAACGAGCTTACGGGAAATTTGCATTTCGAGGGGGTTATGATATTTTTTCTTGTGGTGGGATTATATTTACTTTTACATAATAAAAATAAAATATCTTCCATATTCATAGGGCTTACAGCATCAGTTAAACTACTACCGCTTATTCTTTTACCTTTGTTTTACAAAAAGAAAGGGTTTGTTTTTGCATTCATATCCGGTTTGGTTTTTCTGATGCTGTTTTCTCCTGTCTTTTTTTTGAGTCCAACAGGCAATTTTTATAGAAGCATTCTAATCTATTTTCACAGCTTTGAGTTTAATGCAAGCATTTTCTACATTTTTAGGGGCTTAGGGCTCTGGATTGTTGGGTACGATTTGGTTGGTATTATTGGTCCTGTCTTAGCTCTTGTCAGTTTATTGCTTATTTTACGAGTAAGTTTCAAATCGCAGACCAATGATTTTGTGGCTTTTACTCGCTCTTTATTACTTTGCTTCCTTATTTACTTCTCATTTGCCACAACCATTCACCCCTGGTACATCGTCACTTTACTCATGTTATCTGTTTTCAGCGGGAATTATACTCCGCTAGCATGGTCGGCTGTAATTTGGTTGAGTTATTATACCTACCGTGACTCCACTTTTACCGAAAATCCCTGGTTGCTCGTCATTGAATATACTGTAGTTTATGCATTCCTTTTGGTAGAATATACCAACTTTGGAAAAAGATTTTTTGCAGGAATTTAAAAAAAAAATTGGAATTGATTTTATTTTTTGAATTTTGATTGTCAGGATTTCCACTTTTCTCCGACTGTATGTTTGAAATCAAATTAAACATACTTCAAATGAAAATCAATCGAAAAAAATTAGTTAAGGTAATCGGGATACTTGCCATTGCAGGTATTCTTATCGGGGGCGGAACTGCTTATTATATGTTTAATATGCCCCACCGCAATGTACAGAGCACAAATGCTGATTACAGCATTTCAGCTTCAAAGTTAGTAAGCGAATATCTTGAGAATCCGAATTCGGCAAACGAAAAATACCTGGCTGATGATGGTGATTCGAAAGTATTAGCAATTTCCGGAACAGTCAGTAAAATCGATAAAGACTTAAACGGACAAGCGGTAGTGATACTTAAAAGTGCAGCAGACAAAGCAGGCGTTAGTTGCACATTTACGAAAGAAACAAACCAATCAGCCTCCTCCCTTAAAGATGGAGAAACAGTAACTATCAAAGGAGTTATTCGTTCAGGAGCAAGTTATGACAAAGACCTTGAAATGTATGAAAATGTTGTCGTAGAAAAATCCGACATTGTAAAAAACAAATAAATCAACTCTATTCAAAATAATCAAATCAATCAACTATTCCCCTCTCCTTTGGGAGAGGGGTGAGGGGTGAGGTTTTTAAAAACAAATCAAAATGAAAAAAATAATTTTTATTCTTAGTCTTGTTGCGATAGCAGCAACCTTATCAGCAGCAAATCTTCCACAAGGTAAAACAACCATTTCGAAAACGCACATTAAATTCTTCTCGCACACAGTGGCAGAAGATATTGAAGCCAATAATTATGCTTCGGTAGCTACTATTGACATACCAAGTGGTGAAGTAGTTTTCTCAGTTCCTATGCAGAGTTTTGAATTTAAGATCGCATTAATGCAGAAACATTTCAACAGTCCCGCATTTTTAGACTCAAAGCAATTCCCAAAAGCAAAATTGACAGGTAAAATCACGAATCTAGCTCAGGTGAATTTCGCTAAAGATGGAACCTACAACGTCACCATTGAAGGCGAACTAACCATTAAGGGAGTAACAAAGCCAATTACACAAAAAGGCACTATTACAGTAACCGGGAAAAAAATCGAAGGAGTTTCAAAGTTTAATATAACATTATCAGACTATGGGATAACATTCCTGAAAGGTAAACCGGCAAGCAATATTGCCAAAACAGTAGAAGTAACAGTCAACACAGAATATCTAACAGAATAAAACAGTCGCAACAATGAAAAGACTAATATTTATAGCAGTGGGAATTATCATGATAGTTCTTGTTGCAACTCAAAGCCAGGTAAAAGCAGGAAATGCAACTAAAACTTCTGGCATTCAATTCCAGTCAGGTTCGTGGACACAGGTTTTAGCATTAGCCAAGAAAGAGAATAAACCTATTTTTCTGGACGTTTCTGCTTCGTGGTGCGGTTACTGTAAACGGATGAAATCAACTGTATTTACCGATGCTGATGTGGCTAAGTATTACAATTCAACATTTATCAATGTATCGGTTGACCCTGAACAGGGAGAAGGAATACAACTGGCAAAAAGATACGAAGTAACAGGTTATCCTACTTATATTTTTATCAACCCCGATGGGAGCGTAGCAACACAATCAGGCGGTTATCAAGACAAGGAAGAATTTCTAAACACAGGAAAAAATGCAACTAAAAAATAAACTCAATAAATCAATAAGTGTAAGAAGTAAAATATTTTATGTATTTATTCTTGTACTTCTAAACTCAACCAGTATGGCACAAACAGCATATAAAACAGTAAAAGAAGCCAAAGGTTTAAACGTTGGCGACAGAGTGAAAGATTTTTCTGCAATCGATCTTCACGACAATAAATTCACATTAAGCGAAGCACTAAAAAAAGGACCGGTAGTGGTTATCTTTTATCGCGGTCAATGGTGTCCAATATGTAATAAACACCTGAAAAATTTACAGGACAGTTTAAACCTTATTTACGACAAAGGAGCAACCGTGATTGCCATTTCACCTGAAAAATCTGAGTTTTTGAAACGAACTGCCGAGAAAACACATGCTTCATTTGCCTTGCTTTACGATGATGGCTATAAAATCTCGAATCAGTTTGATGTCACCTTCAGACCCGATAGTATGTCAAGATTAATGTATAATGGAATGTTAGGAGCAAACCTTAAAGAAGCACAAACCGACGATAGCCAACAATTACCCATTCCTGCCACTTTTATTATCGACAAGGATAGCAAAATTGTTTGGCGTCAGTTCGATCCTGATTATAAGAAAAGGGCTTCCGTTGAAGATATTGTACGGAATATTCCCTAAGTTTATTGAAAAGGCTAAATCGTTTTTTGTCAAAATAACTCACACGTAAAATATCAGGCCATGAAAACCGAATTTCCAAAGAGCTTACAACAACTCATTTTGGCGTTGCAAAACGAAAGCAACATTGATAATACAATGGTAGCCGATTTAGTTTCAGCAAACCGATTATCAGACAACGAAATTGCACCCTACATTTCGTATGGTCATAAGTCAACTGAAAGCTATGGTCGTCAGTTAATATACGACAATGGTAATTTCAAAATTCTGCTGATGTCCTGGAAAAAGGGCGATTTTACAGCAATTCATAACCATGGTTACACCGAATGGGGATGCGTGTATTTCTTTGGAGAAGCTACACACCGCCTGTATGAAATTGAAAACGAAGAATTAAAAATTCTTCAAAAAGACAATTTTCATACAGGTGAAGTAGCCTCGGTTTGTGGCGACTTAACCCACATGATGGGAAATGCCAGTTCTAAAGACTTTACAACCTTACACATTTATGGTTCAAATACCCGCAATCACGATGTATCGGAAAATGCAAAAGTATATATTCCAGAAGAACAGAAAATTGTAACAACCATGGGGTCGGCTTATTTACACATGGATAAGCAACTTGTACTTTCCGAAAATCCATTGAATTACATTAACGGCGATGTTCTTTCAGACTATTACTCATTGGTAAAACCATTTTACGAACGGAATCACCTGATCCAAAGTATTCGTAATATGGAAGATATTCTTGTGAGTACATAACCGCTTGCTAACGACCGACCTCGTCCGGTGAGCCGAAAAACAAGTGAAGATGACGAAGAAATCTTTCCTGTTTGAGTCTCCGCTATTTGCGGAAGCGAGTTTGAAAGATTTCAGTCGTCAAGCGTAAGTTTTTCGAGTGAAGTGGGCGTAGTCTTGACTTTTTTTGCTTACTTTTTTGTGTCAAGACAAAAAAGTGAGTGGGGTTTGGGGCAAAGCCCCACATTAATGATTTACACATACAATAGCATTATGAACGATTTAAACATTCTTTCCTCTGCATTCGACAAAATTAAAGCCTATATTCAGGCAAACAATGATGTAACAAAACCAGTTATCGATTTTAAAACTCCGGCAGAGTTATCAAAAGTAATTGATTTTGAAATTGGCAAAAAGGGAGTTTCGGAAAACGAATTTCTTGATCTGCTTGACAAGTACCTGGAGTACTCTGTGAAAACCGGAAACAAACAGTTCCTTAACCAACTGTATGCAGGTTTTAATTTCCCTGCTTTTATAGGCGAAGTGTTCTCGGTATTGGCTAACACTTCCATGTACACTTACGAAGTGGCTCCCGTTGCCACTCGTATCGAAATGGAAATGATTCGTTTGATGAACAGTTATACAGGATATACCGAAGGAGATGGCATTTTTCTGAGTGGCGGCAGCAATGCTAATCTCATTGCCATGTTTTCGGCACGAAATCGAATATCGCCCAATAGCAGAAAAGAAGGTTACGACCGAAACGAAAAACTAACTGCATTTGTAAACGAAAATGCACATTATTCATTCGGCACAGCCGCCAATGTATTGGGTATTGGAACAAAAAACGTGATAAAAGTAAAGTCGGATTGTGAAGGACGAATGATTCCTGAAGCATTAGAATATGAATTACAGAAAGCTATTAAAGGAGGTAAAAAACCGTTCTTTGTGGCAGCTACTTGTGCTACTACCATGCAGGGAGCTTATGACCCGATTGATGCGATAGCCGACATTACCGAAAAATACGGAATTTGGCTTCATGCTGATGGTGCTTTTGGTGGTTCACTCATTTTAAGTGAGAAACACCGTCACCTTATGAAAGGGATTGAACGCACCGATTCTTTTACATGGGATCCTCATAAACTGATGAATATTCCACTTATTTGTTCAGCTATTTTGGTGAAAAAAGCAGGAACATTGCAACAAAACATTACCGATATCAATACCGATTACATTTACCACGACATAGACGAGATAGAAGATTTAGGTAAAAAATCAATTCAGTGTGGACGAAAAGTAGATGCAGTAAAACTTTGGTTTGCATGGAAATACTTTGGAGTAGATGGTTATCGCAATAGAATAGACAACCTGATAGATATGGCAATTTATGCCGAGGAAATTGTAAACAATCACCCACAACTAAAGCTCAATTCCAAACGTCAATCCTTTGCCGTTTGCTTTCAGTATATTCCCAAAAATCAGACGAACATTAATGATTTTAATCTCGCAGTACGTGAAGCATTACGTAAAACAGGTAGATCAATTGTCAATTTTGGTTACAATGGAAAAGACTTGGTTATACGTTTTGTAGCAGCAAATGGCGAACTGAACAAGGCAGACATTGACCGTTTCTTCGATAACTTTATTACTGAAGCACAAAAGCTAGACAATGAAACGAGCATGAACGCAGAAGTTTACCATAGACAATGATAATCTGGCATGCGAGTTCCATACAACAACTTAAAAATAATTATTTCGTATGAATAAACAGAATACCACAACAAAACACAGCGGATTTGCCATTGCCATTGCATGGCCGGAAACCTATTGCAAGCAAGCCGGATATTTCCCAGACAATATTCTCAATTTTATGGGCATAGCAAAACACCATTATTACAAAGTCGGTCATGCTGCTTTGGTGTTGGTAAATGCCAAAAATGGAGAGTGTCGGTACTTTGATTTTGGGCGGTATCATACGCCATGGCAACACGGCAGAGCACGGAGCGAGAAAACCGATCCGGGTTTAAAAGTCAATACTACAGCACAAATTTCGGCAGAAAAAAACGAAATTCTCAACTTCAACGAAATACTTATCGAACTTCAACACAACCCCGAATGCCACGGCGAAGGGGCGATTCATGCTTCTTATGGTAAAATTGATTATTATAAAGCATTGGCAAAGGCATACTGGTTTCAACTGGAAAGTCCATTTCACTACGGCCCTTTCAGATATAATGGAAGTAATTGTTCCCGATTTGTAAATGATAGCATAGTAGCCGGTAAACCAAAGCTATGGTCGCTCTTAAAGCTTAGATTGCTAGTGCCATTAACGCCAACACCTTTGAATAATGTCAATGCATTCAATCATAAAACAATCATTCCGAAACTTCAAAAAACAACCCCTTTTTGTCCACTACCAATAAAAGACAAGAATTTCCTGAAAACAACTTTACCAGAACCACCAAAAGCGTCCACTATTCCCGCAAATGCACAATGGCTCAGTGGTGAAGGCTGCGGTTCGTGGTTTCACATTCAAAAACTAAATACTCACTACCAAATCAAACGTTATGATGCTGAAGGTAAATTAGAATGTGATGGGCTGTTTGAAATAACAAACAATAAAACTTTTGATATGGAGGTTACTTATCGTTTTTCTTATTTAAGCCACTGCAAAAAAGTAGTAATCAGACAAAGCCAACAAATTATAGAATTTACAAGATGGGAAGATTAAATGAAATTATCTTGATTTGAGTAATTAGATTTATACCTTTCTTAGTCTTTCGAAGTAACTCACACTTCCAAATTCAGACTCTTTTGTAAGTTTTGACTTTTACAGTATGGGTACTTAAAGGTATCTTTGCAACTCAATCATTTTTTATCAAAACCACAAACTCAAAGCATAGGTAATATGAATAAACTTAAATTAATCCGATACATTTTTGGTCTTATTATGATTGGATTGATGGTTGGTGTTTCTGAATGGCTTGGAGAGAAAGAAATTTTATTTCCTGAAATGGCTGCACTGATACTCGGATTGTGGATTATCGATAAGAAAATATGGACCATTAGCAGACCTATGGTCGTGTTACTGATGACCGTTAGTGCTCTTTTTGGAATATTCCTCGTGCGATATTCGCCTTTTCCATTGCTCGCAAACATTGCAATTTCATTTACGTTTACCTCACTCTGCCTCTTTGTCACCCGTACCACCTTGATTCCGATTACATCTGCTTCAATGTTGCCTGTGTTATTGGGTACTCATTCGTTTGTTTATCCCCTGTCTGTTTTCACAATGAGTATTTTATTGGTTTGTGTACAGTGGATTTTTGAGAAAAAAGGATTACATAAGGTTATTAGTTTCAATTCAAACAAAAGTCCTTATCGGCATAGTCCATGGCACTGGATAAAATTGCTCTTGGGGTTGATACTCATAGCGGCAATTCCGGTGTACACAGGTAAAATGTATTTTGTCGTACCACCTCTTGTGGTTACGTTTGTAGAGTTTAGTTCTTCGTCAGCGGGCTTTCGCAACCGTCCTGTCCAGGTTTTCTTCGTGTTGGTAGTTTCTGCAATCTTAGGGGCATTTTTTCAATACACTTTGCATACGGTACTAGGTTTTTCGGAGGTAAATACAGTACTGTTGTTGTTTACATGCCTCTTCCTGTTTATTGAAATCGTTGGGAAACCATTTGCCCCTGCTTGTGCCATTGCCCTGATTCCAATGATTATTCCGCAACAGAATGTACTTTTGTACCCCCTTCAGGTAGCTGGAGGAGCAGCAACATTTCTGTTTGTGGCAATGGTCTTTTTCTTAAAATGCTACCGTTGGAAACGCGCACACCTTTTGGTGTGTTTTGTTCCGGAATTTATCAGAAGTCGAATATTTCGCCCGTCTAAATATATAGAGCAACTTAAATGAAGTTGTATTATTCTTCCGAAAAATGGGCCAATACATGCCGGTACGAATCAAAAATCTTTGATTTCGACATAAAGCCCAAATAAACCTTGTTCTCGTCTACAACGGGTAAATACCAGGCGTGAGTGTCTTCAAAAACCTCCATAACCTTTTCCATAGGCATATTTGGATTAAGCGTTGCGGGTATCGAAGTCATTAGTTTACTCACTTTAAATCGATCGTACAAATCGGGTCGAAACATTATATTTCGTACTTCGTCAACCATTACAATCCCAACTAAAACATGAGTTTGAGGATTTACAACCGGGAATAAATTACGTCTGGAACGGGAGATATTCTTTACTAATTCACCCATATACATTTCAGGATGTAGCTCAATAAAATCGGTCTCAATAAAATTCTCAAAGTTGAGCATGGTCAGAATTGCCCTGTCTTTATGATGAGTAAGCAATTCACCTTTCTGAGCCAACCGCATTGCATACAAACTATGTGGTTCGAAAATTATTATGGTCAGATACGAAACTGTTGCTACAATCATTAAGGTCATAAACAGATTATAACCACCTGTAAGCTCAGCAATAAGAAATATCCCTGTCAATGGAGCGTGCATAACCCCCGACATAAGCCCGGACATACCCGCCAATGCAAAATTGGCTTCAGGAACAAGAAAACCAAAATAATTCAATACGCGAGCTACCACAAATCCGGTTAAACAACCAATAAACAGCGATGGTGCAAAAATACCACCAACTCCACCCGAGGCTGTAGTTGAGGCAGATGCAAATATCTTGAAAATGACAATTAAAGCAAGATAAGCAATAATCACCCAGGGGCTGTTTCCCAATCCTAAAAACACGCTCTGATTTAAAACCGATGCAGATTGTCCGTTCAAAAGGGCTACAATGGTGTTATAACCTTCACCGTATAGTGGTGGAAAAATAAATATAAGCAAACTCAATACTGAGCCACCAATTGCCAATTTTGAATATGGATTTTTAAACCGACGAAAAAACCCTTCAATACGATTCATCCCACGGGTAAAATAGAGTGACACAAATCCGCAAACAATCCCTAAGAGAATTAAATAAGGTATGCGATGAATAGCAAAAGGTTCATAGGTTCCAAATTGGAAAGTAAATGAGCTTCCTGAAAAAAAGTAAGACAAAGCAGTAGCAGTTACCGACGAAATAAGTAATGGTACTATAGCCGTTAGTGTCATGTCAAGCATAAGCACTTCCAGCGTAAAAACCAATCCGGCTATAGGGGCCTTAAAAATTCCACCAATGGCACCGGCAGCTCCACACCCTACCAGCAACATAAGGGTCTTTTGGTCAAGTTTGAAAAATCTTCCCAAATTTGAACCAATAGCCGAACCGGTTAATACAATTGGTGCCTCAGCCCCAACAGACCCACCAAAACCAATGGTTATGGAACTTCCTACTAAAGAAGTCCATACATTATGAAGTTTCAGAATGCTTTTTCGTTGGGAAAGTGCGTACAGAATTCGGGTTATACCGTGGCTTATATCATCTTTCACAATTTTCCGAACAAACAGGGAAGTGATAAAAATCCCTATTACAGGAAATATCAAATACCAATAGTTAAGGTTATAATGGCTTGATCCTTCGGTGATGAGGTGTTGAATGAAATGAATGACTGTCTTTAGCAGAAAGGCAGCAATAGCCGTAAAAACACCAACTACAAAACTTAAAATGAGAATAAAATTACGCTGCTTAACATGAACTTCACGCCAATGAAGCATTCTTAAATACCAACTGTTATTTTCCATAATTCAATAAGTAATTTCAATAAAGTTACTAAGCAGTTAGATATTTTTCCACAAGATCGTAAACATTACCTTCACAGTTACAAATTAAATGAATATGATGTGAACATAACTCCCTACTTAACAAATCGTTAATTTGATCTACAAGCATTATTTCTACTCCCATTTCTGCCAAATCACAAGCAATTTGGAATTCACAATCACTATCATTTGGGGTTTCAAGAATCGTCTCAGCCATAATCTCATTATCTTCCGAAATACAAAAGATAGTGTAAAATTCAAAATTCTCAAATTGATCTGCAATCTGTTCGTCGTCCTTTGTGGGTACTGCAATCTTCATTTTTAATACATTTTTAGTCATTATTGTTCGTCTTATGTCTTCAACAATTGATGTATTCTAACCCTATACAATGGTGCAGTTTTTTAGTTGGTTCGGCATTGAGGAAATGGTTTATGAAACTAATTAGTCCTGTACTAATTAGCTATAGAGCCAGAATCGGGAAGTCGAATTGCTGCTCATACAACTTAATATTTCAAAGTCAGTTGAACAAGTTAGGGTGAATATCAAAAAATTAATATCGTAATATATAGTGATTTATATATTTGTGTGATAGTACTTTTGATGGGGAGTATTAAATTCTGGTTGAATTGAGGTTGCAAAGATATAAATACTTTTGAATTTTCGTCATTTATTGTATACAAAAATTAGAATATATTCATTTTATATACAACTTTGCTCTTCATTATTTACGTTGTCTTCATTGGTTTTCTCATTCTCTTCTACTTGCTTTTTTAATGTTAGTTTTAAATAAACAAAACCAATCAAACCTGCTAAAGTAGATGCAATTAAAATTGCTATTTTTGAATTATTTACCATTCCCGAATCCCCAAAGGCAAGCAGTGTAATGAAAATAGACATGGTAAAACCAATACCACCTAAGATACCGGCACCAACTATATTTTTCCATTTTAAATCCGTAGGTAAGGCGCAAAGTCCTAAACCTGTACCGATAAACGAAAAAAGCCAAATTCCCAGCGGTTTTCCGATTACAAGCCCTGCAATAATTCCTAAGCTATTCGAATCACCCAAACCACTATACCAATTACTCCCCAGCACAATACCTGTATTAGCAATGGCAAACAAAGGAAGAATAAAAAAGGCAACAGGTTTATGTAAAAAATGTTGAAGTATAAAAGAGGGAGATTTCTCACCACCATCGCCAAATGGAATCACAAAGGCCAACAATACACCTGTTATGGTGGCATGAACACCTGAATGCAACATAAAATACCACATGGCAATACCACCAATTAAATACGGTATCAGATTATAAACTTTCAATCGGTTTAATACGAAAAGTAAGCCCATAATTCCAAGTGCTATAAACAGATTTACTAATGCTATGGAGGTGGTGTAGAAAATGGCAATGACTATGATTGCTCCAAGGTCGTCGATTACAGCTAATGCGGTAAGAAAGACTTTCAGGGAAGTTGGAACGCGATTGCCAAGCAATGATAAAATACCAATAGCAAAAGCAATATCTGTAGCCATTGGAATACCGGCACCAGCTTGAGACACAGTTCCAAAATTAAAGAGTAGAAAAATTCCTGCCGGAACAAGCATACCACCCAAAGCTCCAATAATAGGCAATGATGCATTTTTCATGTCTGAAAGTTCACCTCGATAAATCTCTCTTTCTAATTCCAACCCAATCAGCAAAAAGAAAATAGTCATTAGTCCGTCATTAATCCAATGAACAATACTATGACCACCCAACTCTAAGCTCCAGATTTTTAAATACTCAGTCTGCAAAGCAGAATTGGCAATTAATAGAGACAAAATAGTTCCAAAAACCAGGATGAGTCCGCCTGCTTTTTCGCTTCCAAAGAATTCATTGAAAAGTCGGGTTAATTTCATAACTTGATTTTTTTATTCAGTCTCATAGTTGAAAAAGTCAGACTGCACGATTAGTTGATAATGATGTAAATTTTGATATCAAAAATGTATTATATTTTCACAGAATATCATTTCAAAGTTTACTCCGAAAAGTAGATATTGCCTGAAAAAAAGAGGAAAAACAAGCTGGGTTTAAAATAGTCTCATCATTAAAAGTACTTAATGAGGTATCATTTGAAGTAATAACAAGTAGAGATTTATTTTTGAAATTTGCAAATACTGAATGTCCAAAATCATTTCGGTACTTTTCCTCAACAAATAAAAAGTCAATTCTATCTGTATTCAAAAAATCAATAGCCTCTGATGGATTATTAAAAACACGAACTAATTCCACATTCGCAAATTCTTTAATACTTTCTTCTAACTCGCTTCTAACTTGCAAGCTTTGCTCTATTGCAACACAACGGATATTCATTTTATATGGGAAATTAAAAGTATAACTGAAAAGAAAGTTCGTTTTAAAGTGCAAAACTAATTAATTTAAACCGATTCACACGAACAAAACAATTTTTAGTATGTCAATTCTACTGTATTTTCCACAGCGTAATTAAATTGCCTGGTTGCTCTCAAAATTTGTTGAAACCCATATTGTGTAAACATTTCAGAAGAATCTAACCGCAACCAAAATAAAAATTATGACTTTAAACAAATTCAGGTTTGTTGCGGGGCAAAATCGCTACAACCCCTTACAGTAAAGGCTTTGATGCCCTCCGCAACCGAAACACCGCAACCAAGGGCTGTTTTTTGAAATTCAAATGTAAAAATAAACAGATAAGGTCTTTGCCACAGAGTGGCTAAATATGATTAGCCCCCAGTAAACGAAGTGCAACTGGGGGGGGGGAGGAAATATTTGACCCAACATTTGATTTTTAGTTCGACTAGTCGAAATGAAAATCAAATAATTATAGAAATTATAGCTTGTTGAGTAGTTACATACAAGCAAATATCGGCTGAAAGCGGTCAGGTTTCACCTGAAAGTTTATCACGGGCAGCTCCGACAGGGCAGAATCCCCGACAGGCAAAAATCCTCACCCCTCGTACCTCTGGGCTTGCATAGTCTTTTTGCCTGCCTCCGCGCAATCAACCCTTCTGTTGTTTTTTTCTGTCACACTTTTTGCAATCAACCCTACTTTCCCAGTGTTGTTTCTTCAAAACCACTGTTTCAATCCACCCACAAGAGCAAAAAGACGCTGTGCATTCCAACCGCCACCACCATGCACGCTTGCGCCAGAAAAAAAACAACTCGAAGCTATATATACATAATGCTTAGTTATGTGCGTTTTTTATAAGGTATTACATTTCAATATTGATAAAGAATAAAAAAGCACATAAGCTGACATTATATATAATAGCCGCACAAAGATCAACGCTTTTGCCCCGCTTCGCTGCCCGAAGACCTCAAGAGTTCCCCACCACCCATCAGTTGTGCAGAAAATAAAAAACATACCGGGTTGATTGTCCATGTGCTTGCAGTATATGATTTCCATTTTCGCTCCATTCCGTTCCAGGAGCTGCGTTCGTTCCTCCCGCTGACCCCTGATACTTCATTACACTTTCATTCCAATCATACACTTCAGCACCCCGCGGCTTCGGGAAATACTCATTTCCATTTCGCAAGCTTCATTCATTCCGTTTTCCCCAAGCCCTTTTCCCACCCACTTCCAATGGTATGTTTTTCATTTCTGCGGCGAGTTTGCCCCGAAGAATAAAGAACCTCAATATTTCCCCACCGCCCATTAGTTGTGCAGAAAACTAAAAACATTCCGTATTGATTATCCATGTGCTTGCGGTCAGTGCATTCTTTCAAGCCCATTACATTCCAGGAACTACGTTCGTTCCTCACTCCGAACCCTTACATTTCATTCCGCTTTCATTTCCTGCATTCACCTCAGCACCGCACAGCTTCGGTAGTCTCCTTCCTTTCCATTCCGCAAGCTCCATTCATACAGTCAGTCACTACCCAAGCCCTTTTCCAACGCATTTCCAATGGTATATTTTCATTTTCTGCGGCGAGTTTGCCCCAATATAGAGAATCCTTTTAGATATGGAAAGGAATGGTTTCTTTTTCCAAAAGGATTTAAACGACAAATACAACAAGGACTTTTTGAGTTGAAAAGAATGATCGACAAAAAAAATGTTCACAAAGATAACAGCAATAAAATAAGTCTGTAAAGGTCGGTGCCCTTCGGGTTTTTGCCACAATCTCCACACCTCGTTTCACTTCGGGTAGTATTCTGCCAAAAAAACCTTGACAGCCTTAACGCTACATTTCATTTCGCTTTTTATTGCAGTAAGAGGGTGTTTACATTTTCTTTTTCCTTTCAGTGTTTTTTCGCGCAGGAAAAGGTTTGCGGGAGGCAGCAGCTCTCGTGTATTCACCCTCTAATCATTTGGCTTATGTGTACCTTTATTTTAAAATCTTACAACCAGAAATCTGAAATTGAAAAACCTCATTTCTTCATTCTAAACAAAGGAAATAACAGCGGCAAGCCGCTCACCGTTCCCTGTCCGAATTGTTTCGTAATTCAATTTCAAAGCGAAGAAGAAAAAGAGCAAATTTTCTGGCTGTCGTATAGCTTGTGGCAGTCTAAAGCTTTTTATCCGCTGTTGCGGGGTTCTGTCATTCCCTTTGTGGTTCTTCGGGATGTAAAGTCCTGCCTTTTGGATGGTTTAAATAAAGCCAATGAAAATCCGGCTCAGTTTGAAAAAGCTGTGGAAGCTCTCCGCAGTCTGGAAGCATTGGAAAAAAACTACAAGCAAAACTTACTTTTAATCTCCAATGCTAAGCGAATGCTTTTCTACAAGTACATTTCCTAAATGCTACTTGCACGCATTAGTTAGCTTCAGCGGAAAAACGAGAATAACTTTTTTCGGGCTCGATGGGTCGGCCCCAAAAGTTATTGCCCGTTTTCCGAGTGGTGGGTGCAAATAATCAAACGATACTCAAGTAATAGATAAGTCCTACAAAAGCCATACATAAAGGCTACATAAGTGCACTCATGAAGTGTCAGTCATAAATCCACCTTAACTGTCAGGAATGAAAAAAGGCGATCCATTCGGAACGCCCTTTCGCTAATTAATACCAGGTACTGGTTTTAGAATGTGCTTTGAATCTTCAATGCGTGACCTGCATTAAACAGGTAGTAATCATTACCGGCTTTTTGATAGAATTCAATACCAACCGAGTTCAATACGGTTACATCGTCATTCATTTCAGGAGCTCCCGGAAGAGCGCTGGCAATGACTGTTGGAGCTGCAATGTCCAGTTTGATATCCAGATAATCCGAGTAGGCAACATTTGATACTTCATTCAGTTCCGGTTGGATGGGTTCATAAATCCCGGTTGTTGCATTGAATGCAAAATCCGAAATCACCGAAACTGCATTAATCAATCGGAAGTGAGTGGCACCTGAAGGAGCAATCACTGATTTTGCCGGATTAAATGCCGGAACTGTCAAGGTTGAACTGTTGCGGTCAACGTTAGCCACCAGTGCAAACGGAGCAATGAACGAACTGTCAAAGCTGAAGTTTCTGTTGAAATTTAAACCAAGCAAGTATTTGCTTTGGGTTGAAATCAAAATGGCACGATAACCACGAGCTTCAGTCTGATCTTCCAGATTGATTTTTTTCATGATACCAGTCAATCGACCGGTCAGCTGGGCATCGCTCATTTGTTTCATGAGCATGTTCAACCCAACACGAACAGATTTACCCGCAATAGCACAGGCAGCAAACTCATTCATGTTTTCTCGGGTTCTGACAAACCCGGGATCATTCTTGATTTGCTCACCAGTTGCACCACCCTTTAATCCGGCAAAGTTGCCGGTCATACCTTTAATCTTGAAATGGCGAATCTCGCCAATTGTACCTTTGTACTTTACATGTCCTAATTGTCTGGCCATAGTTGTAAGTTTTTAAATGTTTGTACTAATAATTTTGTTGTAAATTTACAGCGGCAAACCGCTGTGTTATAAATATATAAATAATGCTAAACGATGCTTTTTAGTGCTATTCAGCCAATACAATAAATCTATTTCAGAATCAATCCTATAGTTTCAATAAATACAATTGCTCCAGCGACTTTGATTTTTACCTGATTCCAAAAGTTAGTTTTCTTCTTTTGAGTTTTGTAGAAATTTATTGTCGAATCTTTACAAGCAATCAGCTTTTGTTTGCTGTCGATAACACCCTTTTGAATATCCACTTTCTCCTCCAATTCTTTCACTTCACTGGAGTACTCGTTTATTTCTGAATCGAGGTTTTCAATAACACTGTCCTTTTCAATTATTTCAAACTTTAAACCCCGGACAAGATCTTCGCAAGTGCTCAGGTCCTTGTCTCTTTCGAATAGGTTCTGCAAACTGTCGTTTAAAATATGCTGTTTCCTGGCATCGGCTTTTTGTGTTTCGGTGTTGACTTTTTCATTTGACAGCTTTGCAATCAAAAATTTAATAATGCTGTCTTTCTCTTGAAGCAGAGTATGCGCTTTTACGGCGTATAGACTGTCTGCTTTTGATTTTGCTTTATCAGACTGATCAATGTCTGCCTGTTGTGGTTTTGATTGATTACCGCAGCTTATTTGAAATAGGGATAAACTGCAAACGGTGATTGCAAGAATCACCAATGAGTACTTTTTGAGAAATTCAATTGTTGTTTTCATGCTACTTGTTTTTTGTTTTTAAATTTGAGAATTTGATTTCTATTGCCTTCGGCTTTAAAGCTCACATGAACCCAGTCGGGTTGCAGGTTGTCCCCTTCTTCCCATATCAATTGGTCATAGTTGAAATGATCCCGGATAAGATAAAAGAGCCTGGCATTGTCGGCACAATCCAAATCTGCTGCTTCTCCTTTGGTGTGTTGGCTGATAGGTTTGGTTGCCCCTCCAATGGCTTTGTTTACGGCCAGGGTTCTAAATCCGGAGTTGATACAAATAGGAAAACCATACATTTCCCGAACCGGATCTAATAAATTTTGTACAAGTATCTTTAGTTTTTGGGTTGCCAAAACGCCTGGTGTATTGTCTAAGTTCTCATGGGTTACTGTCAATTCTTCCAGTGAGAAGTATTTGCCTAGTTTAATCATGATTGTTTCTTGTTGAAGAATTGAAGGATAAATGCACACACTCCACCGGCAATGGCAATGTATTTCAGATAGCAGTCCGGAATGGCTTCTTTAAACTCCGTAGGAAGCGCAGCGTAATACAAGGGTAGTGCAGCAATGGCACTGGAAATAAGTTGGAAGAAACGAGCAAAAACAGGCGTTTCAGCTTTCCACCAGTCAGGCAGTTTGAATAATACTTTTTTCATACAGTTGATTTTTTCTTGTAAATGTACAAGTCAATCAACTGTGTAATAAATACATGAACAACGCTAAACGATGCTTTTTGATGCTATAAAACAAGCCCTGGTGATGAAATCACTAGGGCTCACATAATGCTTATTGAGATTCAGAAAGTTTTGTGTAATATTACCGGAGCAAAGAAATGAAAAACGGCTATACAGTTTTTAAAGAAATACATATCGAAATATTCCCTCCAATTGTTATATCTTTGTATCCGTTTGTAAATAAATGCCTTCTTTTGTGTAATGTTTGTGTAATGTTGGCAAATAAAAACGCCTCACATTTATCACGTAAGGTGTTTATTATCAGATAAAAATACAATATAATATAAATTTTAATTTACTTTCCCTTTAGGGGCTTGGGGCGGTAAAAATCATTTTAAAAACCGCCCCTAAATCCCCTAAAGGGGACTTATAGTTACAACAGTTTCTTAGAATACATATATAAAGCAACACATCGTATCCATAACAATTACTTAATAACTATATCAAAAAAGAACAAACATAGAAATCATGAAACGCATTCATTTATTCATTCTTCTCATTATTTCAATTTCGGGCATAATCAATGCACAGGTAATTGTATCTCCCAATAAAAACATTCGGGTGATAGTTGCGCCAAAAACGACAGCCGGTAATTCAACGTCCGGACAGCTATGCTTCAGGGTGCTGTTCAAAAAAGGCTCGAGCTATCTGGAAGTGCTGCCCGAATCTCCGTTGGGCATATCGCGTACCGACCAGCAATTTACCGGTCATCTGAAACTGAGGGCTGAGTCGAAAGCCGTGACAATACACGACAAGTACGAAATGATATGCGGTAAGCGAAAAATCTGTGAGAACATGGGTACCGAAAAAGTATTAAGCTATAGCAATTCAGCCAATCAGCCTGTCGATATTGTCTTCAGGGCGTATAATAACGGCGTGGCGTTCCGGTATGTATTCCCGAATCATTCCGACTCGCTTGTGAATATAACCAGTGAAGCCACCAGCTACGTTTTACCCGATAGCACGAATCGGTGGATGCAACCGTTCGAGATTTCGTACGAAGATTATTTTCCGCTGAGTAAGACCGGGATAAGCCCACGCAAAAATCAGGAATGGGGATTTCCGGCATTGTATCAGGTGAACAACCATCCAATCTGGGTATTGATTTCCGAAGCCAATATCACTGAAAACAACTGTGCAACGAAACTCTGCAATGCCGGAAACCGCAACGAATACAAGGTTGTTTATCCTGCTGCCAGAAATAACTTTAAGCAAACGGGCGTACTGAGTCAGCTTCCATGGAAATCGCAATGGCATACACTAGCCATCGGGAGCTTATCCGACATTGTGGAGTCGACACTCATTACGGATGTCAGTGAACCAAATCAACTGAACGAAACGGACTGGATAAAACCCGGCGCTGTGTCGTGGGTTTACTGGGCCAATAACCGTGGCTCGAAGGATTACAAAAAGGTGGTGGAATACACCGATTTTGCTGCCGAAATGGGCTGGCCTTATGTGCTTATCGACTGGGAATGGGACGTAATGACCAACGGTGGAAATATAACTGATGCTGTAAATTACGCTAAGAGCAAAGGGATTAAACCCATGATGTGGTACAATTCGGGTACAGCGTGGCTCGACCCTACTCCGGTTGACCGCCTGATTACAGCTCAACACCGGGCCGAAGAATTTTCGTGGCTCAACAAAATAGGGGTTTACGGAATAAAAGTCGACTTCTTTGCCGGCGACCAACAGGATATGATGAAATATTATATTGATATTCTGAAAGATGCGGCAAAATATCACCTGATGGTGAATTTTCACGGAGCTACAGTTCCCCGTGGTTGGGCACGTACCTACCCTAACCTTATGTCGACAGAAGCTGTGCTGGGTGCCGAGTGGTACAATAATAACGGGACACTCACCAACAAAGCGGCTTGTCACAACACCACACTTCCGTTTACCCGCAATGTGGTTGGGTCGATGGATTATACGCCTGTGACTTTCTCAAACAGTCAACATCCGCATATCACTTCCTATGGCCACGAACTGGCATTATCCGTTGTTTTTGAGTCGGGGCTCCAGCATTTCGCCGACAGTCCGACATCCTACAACAGTTTGCCCACCGAACCAAAAGAATTTCTGAAAACTGTTCCTGTCAGCTGGGACGATACCCGCCTTTTGGATGGTTACCCGGGCGATAAAGTTATCATTGCCCGCAGGAAAGGAAATAAATGGTATGTGGGCGGATTAAACGGGCAGGACAAATCACAAACCCTGAACCTGAAGATTGACTTTATTGGGAAAGGGAATTATCAGCTAAAACTGATTGAAGATGGGAAAAATACCACATCGTTCTCAACAAAACTGATTCAGGTAAAAAAGGGAGATATTATAAAGATTGATTGTCTGCCGGGAGGGGGATTTGTGGCTGTTTTAGAAATGCAGGATAAAGAGCGAAGCCTGTTTGGTTTGAGGACAACAACATTAATAAATTAAATCTGTACCGTCCTGAAATTTATTAGGATTATAGATGTCAGGTCTACGCCCCTTTATACCAGCTTGTGCTATTTTTTCTACGAAGATATCACAACTACGTTGCTAAACAGGGATATAGTCCTGACATCTAAAATAGTTGACTGCTTTTACAACCTGAAACTTTAGATTAGTCTGCTTAAATTCCGGTCATGTTACAATAATCTTAGCTTTTGATACTATACAGATAATCGGATAATGGGTTTAAAAATAACTTTGCGACTCAATAAATTAATTGAATCACATTATTAAACTTTAAATTCATTTATCATGAAGAAAAACAAACTTATTTTTTGCGTTGCACTTGCAGGCATATTATCTGGATTCTCCGGTGTACAAGCTCAGTGTCCTTACGTTTCACTTTATCCAACAGGAAATTTGGTGGCCGATCCGGAATGTACATCTCTTGCTTCTTTCAACGGTTGGGGGAGTAGAACTCTCATTTCTGATGCAAATGCCTATTGTGGCACAAGCGTCGGAGTAACAGGCAATTGGGGTGGATCTTTGGATTATCCTCTTACCGGTAAATTATCTTCCAATACTACATATAGACTGAAAGTTATGATGTATACCAATGCAATTGGTGGCATTACGTTGAATGGTTGTGGAATTAACGGTGTTACAACTGATTACGTCACCAACGTCAATACCGGAAGTACCTGGAAGGCTGTAGACTTTACATTCACCACAGGTACATTAGGCGCAGCCCAAAATGCTTTTTTTAATACAGGTAATGGCTCTGCGACTGATGTGCGTATAGATAATTTAGAAATTTATGCATACACGGCACCAGTAATTTCTACTTCTACCTCATTTATTGGTTTCGAAGGATCGACAAGTGCTTCATTTACTGTTACCGGAACAAATCAAACAAGTGCAGTTACACTGACAGCTCCTGCCGGAATTACCCTGAGTACTTATTCAATCCCCGCAAATCCAACAGCAACCAGCGTAACAGTTACATACGATGGGACAACAACTTTGGCCGACACTATCAGACTGACAAGTGGAACAGCTACGGCCAAAATAGCCGTAAAATCATTTAGTTCAGCCTGTTTTACAAAACTGGCACCTGCCGGAACAAACATGATACCTGATTCCTATTTAAATTCAATAAATGGATTTGGTGGCTGGGGACATAAAGGAGTTGTTACAGGTGCAGAAGCATATTGTGGTATGAGTAGTGTTAAGTTTACTGCAACAACAAATGGATGGCCCGACGGAGCAGCACTTGATGTTTCCAATATTACCTGGGCGGCCAATCAGACCTATCGTTTCCGTGCTATGGTAAATGCAACAGACGGTTCGGTAGCCTTTCTGGCTAAAAACACGAATCCGGATTTCCTTTATGTTGTTCCTCAAACAACGGGTTGGGTCCAAATTGACCAGACCTTTGCAACCGGAGCAAACCCATCATCAGGTTTCTTTACTTTCAATAATGTAGATGGTACCGGCACTAACGGTAAAATTGCTTACATTGACAACTATGAATTGTGGCCTGTATCTCCTGCTACTGGTGTGCAAACTGCAAATGATATTTCGAAAACCAATGTGTATGCAAAGGAAAGCTCAGTCGTTGCAGATTTCGAATTAGCGATCCCATCAACTGTTGAAATAGCTGTTTTCAACGCTCAGGGCATGTTGTTGAACAAATCAATTTGTAATTTCAATGCAGGTAAAAACAGCAAGGTAGTTGACGCTCATCTTGCATCAGGTTTATACATGGTAAAACTAACACATAACGGTAAAACAATAACAACTAAAGTGATGAAATAATCCGTTGGATAATACCTAAATGAAAGCGGTTTATTTAATTGGATTTTAAATAAACCGCTTTATTCAGTTATGCTTTAACTAGTTCGCTTTTCTATTTTTGTTGTAAAATTTATAACTAAAAACAAAATGACTAAAATCAATTTCTTTTTTTTCGCTGTACTTATATGTTTGCTGCTAAACATTGGAAGCTCACAAGCACAATGCTATACTCCTCTTTTTTCGTCGGGAAATATAGTAACCGACCCCGAATGTTCCAATTACCCAAACACAAGTAGTAGTTGGGCAAAAGGTTGGGGGAATGCTGCGTTGATTTCGGGCGCCAATGCCTATTGCGGAAGCAGTATTCAGGTAACGGGAGCATGCGGCGGATCCATCGATTACACGCTTACCGGCAAATTACTCCCCAACACTTCTTATCGGTTGAAATGCTTGTTGTATAGCGATAAGGAAGCCTATATCACACTCAACGGTTGTGGCATTAACGGGTCTACAGCAGATTTCCAGGTAATGAAAAACACCGGAAGTACCTGGCAGGTTGTTGAGTTTAATTTCAAAACAGGTACCTTAGCAGCTGCTCAGAATTTTTGGTTGAATAGTTGCTCCGGATCAAATCAGGCAACCGATATTCGCCTTGATAATCTTGAAATATATCAAAGTTTCGACCCGGTACTTTCTGCTTCCAAATCATCCATCTGGCTTGACGGATCAGCCGGCAATTCCTTTACCGTCAGTGGTTCATACTTATCAAATCCAATTACCCTTACAGCTCCTTCGGGAGTTACATTAAGTACCTATTCAATTCCGGCAAATCCGTCGGCACTCACTGTTACGGTAACATACGACGGCACATCTGTTGTAAATGACACAATCCGACTGACAAGTGGTACTAGCACTACGAAAATTGCTGTTGTTTCGGCTACCGAAAAAATGGCAACAGGATCATTTCAACCCACCTGGGAATCGCTAAGTCAGTTTAACGAGGCTCCTGAATGGTATCAGAATGCAAAATTCGGAATCTGGGCACACTGGGGCCCTCAGTGTCAACCAGAACAAGGCGATTGGTATGCCCGATTTATGTATTTTTCAGGTACAACGCAATTTAACTGGCATGCTTCGAATTATGGAAATCAGTCTACATTCGGCTTTAAAGATGTGATTAATACCTGGAAAGCACAAAGCTGGAATCCCGATTCGCTGGTTCACTTGTATAAAAATGCCGGTGCAGAATACTTTTTCGCCATGGCTAATCATCACGATAACCTGGATATGTGGGATAGTAAATATCAACCGTGGAACACATCTGCCGTTGGACCCAAAAAAGATATCATCTCCGGCTGGTCGGTTGCTGCCCGGAAATACGGATTGCCATTTGGTGTGAGTGTTCACGCCTCGCATGCCTGGACGTGGTTAGAACCATCACAGGATTATGATGGAAAACTGACAACAGCTGATGGGGTTGGCAAATGGTGGGAAGGCCTCAACCCACAGGACTTATATGCACAAAATCATGCCCGCAGTTCAGGAAGCACTAATTCCGGAACAATACACTCGCAATGGGACTGGGAAAATGGCGCTTCGATACCTGATGCGGCATACATAAATAAGTTTTACAACCGTACGCTTGATTTGATTAACCGATACAATCCTGATTTATTGTATTTTGATGATACTGCTTTGCCATTCTGGAAAGTAAATAATGTCGGATTAGATATTGCAGCTCACATGTATAATAAAAGTGCCGCTGTACACAACGGAAAAAATCAGACTGTAATTTTTGGAAAGATATTGACTGAACAACAAAAGAACTGTCTGGTATGGGATGTTGAACGCGGTGTGCCCGATCGTCCGCAACAGAAATACTGGCAAACCTGTACCTGCATTGGAGACTGGCACTATAACCGCAATGTTTATAACAATAATCAATACAAATCGGCACAGACAGTACTCAGAATGCTTATTGACATTGTAAGTAAAAACGGAAACCTATTATTGAATATACCTGTACGCGGCGATGGTACAATTGATGAAAAAGAACTTGCCGTGATTCAGGGAATCACCACCTGGATGAAAGTCAACAAAGAAAGTATTCAGGGCACAAGACCCTGGTTCACCTTTGGCGAAGGTCCAACGGCTGATGCCGTAAATCCAATTTCGGCTCAGGGCTTTAACGAAGGAATCACTTACAGTACAAGCGATATCAGGTTTGTAAAAAAAGGAGATAGCCTGCTTTATGTAACAGCTATGGGTTGGCCAACTACTGGTAAAATTGTTTTGAAAAGACTCGCTACCAGCCAACCTTATCTGACGAAAAACATCAAAAACGTGCAACTTTTGGGCGGTGGAAATCTGACATTTACCCGCAATGCTGATGGCCTGACAATCAACTTACCCGCTACAAAACCTGCTACTGCCGATGTTGCTACTGTATTCAAAATTTCTCTTGATACAGTTGTTTCACTCGAAAGCCTGAAAGGGCTGATAAGGGTAGCTGAAGTAAACGACAGTATTGCCCAATTAAATGCAGGAAGCAATTCGGGTCAATACAGTGTTGTTGCCGTTACAACCCTCGAAAACTCAATTACTACGGCAAAATCCTATACTCAGGCCAATACGAATAGTGAAATCACTGCCGCTGTAACAAATCTGCAGAATGCCATTATCGCATTTAAGAGCAGCGCCAGAATGGCCGGAGGTATTATCGACTATCCAAAAACACAGAATATCACCAATAAATACCTGAAGGAAGCCCGTTTATTTTCCAGGGTAGGTACAACCACTGTGCGCTTTGGTCAACCTGCGAATTGGAACTCTGACTTTAATATTCCACAAACCGACGGAAGTGGTACTAAACAGGGTATTGACAAATATCCCGGTTTTAGTAATTTGATGTTAGGTGCATGGAGCGATGTTTCCCGTTCAACTGTGGATGCAGCAAATGCCAGATTGTACAAAAAAATAACACTGCCTGCGGGTAGGTATTTCTTTGGTGCAGGGTACAACACACTTTACAATATGTCGAAAGCATATATTTTCGCATCCAAAACTATTCCAACAATTGCAAATGTAGAATCAACAGCAATCGCATTCCACAGTATCGGTGCTGATGCTGCCGACAATTCGATGTATGGTATTGAATTCACGTTGGTGGCCGAAACTGAAGTCTATCTGGGCTGGGTGGCCGATTTAACCACAACGGCTAACCTGGAGTTCCGGGCTAAAGAGATTGAGTTGCTTCAGGTTTTAGCACCTACCGACAACTACGTAACTTCGGGTGCTGTTTCAGCCCCGGCAGGTACTGATATCCTTTTAAATTTCACCGGTTTTGCCCGTGTGTACAGTACAAGTGGCACCTATAATATGAAGTCGGATAATACCGGTTATCTGGTTGGCGCAACAGGTGGAAGTCTGGATTTAGGTGTTATTGATTTTGGAACAAACAAATACAAAAAAGTATTTGTAAACACTGCAAATGCCAGTTCATCATTAAATGGGGCAACTTATAGTCTGTATATTGACGATCAGACTACCCCCATTGCTTCGATACCTGCAGTAGGTACCGGAAGTGCTACAACGTTTGTAAAATCTGAAGCTATTATCGGTTCAATAAGCGGACTCCACAAAGTAACCCTGAAATTCGATAATCATACTTCATCTTTATTGTCAGCAGGATTTGCAGATGCAGGTATAAATGCCGTGAAAGAAATAAAACTTTCCGATCTGTACAAAATATACACAACGAAAAACTCGATTACTGTTGATGGACTAACAAATAATAATATTGCGCTTTATAGCAGCAACGGAATATTGATATGCAGCAAAACAGCTATTACAGGTAAAGTTGAGTTCAAAGTAAATCATCAGGGTGTATATCTTCTAGAAATAGATGAAAAAGCTATTAAGGTTATTGTTTGAGAAGTCTTTTGTATTACAAAGACTCAAGATCAATAAATAATTACGAATAACTTCGAAAAAATACAATGAAAACATTTAAGTCTATACTCCTAATCACATTTTTAATCCTTGTAAGTTTAAGGCTAAACGCAATTGATATTTGGATATCACCTAATGGTTCTGATGCTAATCCGGGAACCAGTCAGCTTCCGAAAGCCACCCTTACTGCTGCGTTGCTTCAGGCAAGGCAATTACGTCAGGCTAATGATCCTTCTGTAACCGGAGGAATTCATATCATTCTAAAAGGAGGAACTTACAGATTATCTGAATCTGTAGTTCTAACTCAAAAAGATGCAGGTACCGCTGCCAGTCCTACTTTTATCGAAGCTGCACCGGGTGAAACACCCATAATTAGTGGAGGTATGCCAGTAACCGATTGGCAGGATGCTAGCGTTGTTTCAGGATTACCAAATATTGCGCAAAATAGAATTTGGGTGGCTAATACACCTCAAATTGGAGGCGCTAATCTCAATTTCAGACAGCTGTATGTAAATAATGCCAAAGTCAATCGTGCGAGTAGCAAGGAGTCAATTAATCGACTTCTTTCAGCTGATAAAACAAACCAAAATATTCAAATTCCAACACCCAGAATGTCGGTAAAAAATGCCAAAAATATGGAACTTACTATCATTCAGGATTGGGAATTGGCAAATTTGCGTATTAAATCAATAGATTCGCTTGGGTCAAAGATTAAATTCACCTTTCAACAGCCCGAAAGTGGCATCGAATTTAAACGTCCCTGGCCTAACCTGGTCGCTTCAGATGGAAGTTCTAATAATCAATTTTTCTTTTTGTCAAATGCTATTGAATTATTGAACAGACCCCTGGAATGGTATAATGATAGCACAGCCGGGAAGCTTTATTACTGGCCGAGAGCCGGACAAGACAAAGCAACTATTCAGGTAATTGCTCCTGCACTCGAAACGCTTATAAAGATAGAAGGGACACTGGATAGTACTATATCTTATATCAGATTTAAAGGAATAAATTTTGAACATTCTACCTGGATGCGACCATCTTATGCCGGACATATTCCACTACAATCCGGAAATTATATTTTAGATGCCTATTCAGACGCATCTGCGCCGGGGGGAAATGTAGCATGGGTTGGTCGGCAGCCGGCAGGAGTTACTGTGAAAGGTGCAAGCCACATCAATTTCGATGGTTGTATCTTTCAGCACATGGCTGCTAATGGACTCGATTTTGTAAGCGGAACTCACAATGATTCAGTTCAAGGTTGTGTTTTTTCCGATATTGGTGGAAGCGGTATTCAAATAGGCTATTTTGGAGATAAAAATTTTGAAGCACATCGTGCTTACAATCCGACCGACAATCGTGAGGTTTGCCAATTTGAAGTAATAAAAAACAATTATATCACCAATGTAACTACTGAAGATTGGGGCTGTATTGGCGTCTCCGTTGGTTATGCTTCGGATATCACAATTTCGCATAACGAAATCGGCAACGTGAATTACTCAGCAATCAGTGTCGGATGGGGTTGGACTGGCACAGCTAACTGTATGAAAAACAATAAAATCACCTCCAATTACATTCATAATTTTGCCAACAATATGCAGGATGTAGGTGCAATTTATACGCTTTCGACACAGCCTAACTCCGAAATGACTGGAAACAGAATTGAAAAAATGGGAGATCCTATATACAATGCCAACCGTTGGGCATTTTGCATATATCTGGATGAAGGAACCGATTACTATAATGTATCGAATAACTGGACAGAGAAATCATCCACTAACACCAATAAAATAGGCTCACATGTTGTTTGGGGTACAAATGGACCAACTGTGTCGGATACCTACAAACTCGCAGCCGGCCTTGAATCAGCGTATCAAGATTTATTGCAGAAAGTGCAAACCATAACAGCTGTACCCGCAGATTCAATAGTTGAATATGTAGATTGCTACACCCCTCTTTATCCGACAGGAAATTTGGTGAGCGATCCGGAGTGTAATAATTATTTGACATATAAATCATGGGGCAGTACATCTCAAATTACGGGAGCTAATGCCTATTGTGGCAATAGCGTTGGAGCAACAGGTGCCTGTGGTGGTTCTATTGATTATTCCCTTACCGGCAAATTATCGCCCAACACTACTTATCGACTAAGAGCCATGATTTTCACTAATGGGAATGCAGGCATTACATTGAATGGTTGTGGTATCAACGGGTCTACTGCAGATTATCAGAAAGCATTTAATACCGGTAGTACATGGCAGTTGTTAGACTTAATATTTACCACAGGTACCCTAGCCACAGCTCAGAACTTTTGGTATAATAGCTGTGGTGGAAATGGTGCAACTGATATCCGTTTGGATAACTTCGAAATATTTCCATATACCGCACCGGTTCTTACCGCTTCAACTTCAACTATATCATTTGAAGGAGGAGCTAAAAGTGTCTCTTTCACTGTTTCCGGAACAAATCAAACAGATGCCGTAACCTTGACAGCTCCTGCCGGAGTAACCTTGAGTACTTATTCCATGCCTAAGAATCCTGCAGCCACATCGGTTACTGTTACCTATGATGGAAGCACTGTTGTGAATGACACAATCAGGTTGACAAGCAGTGGTATTACAGTGAAAATTGCTGTAAAATCCTTTGATTGCTTCACTCCACTTTATACAAAGTTGACCAATATGATTCCTGATCCGTATTTGAATAGTTTGGCCGGGTTTGGTGGTTGGGGACATAAAGCAATTGTAACAGGAGCTGAGGCCTATTGTGGCTTGAGTTGCATTAAATTTACGGCTACTACAAATGGTTGGCCTGACGGTGCAGCACTTGATGTTACCAATATCGCCTGGGCTGCTAATGCTACTTACCGATTGCGTGCCATTGTGAAAACAGTGGATGGTTCTTGCGCATTTCTTGCCAAAAACACAAATCCGGACTTTTTGAAAGTTATTCCTCAATCAGGCACTAATTGGGTGGTAGTGGATACAACATTCACTACAGGTTCAACTCCAACTACCGGGTTCTTTACCTTCAACAATGTAGATGGAACAGGTACTAACGGTAAAATTGCTTACATTGATAATTATGAATTGTACAATATTACTTCGCTGACAGCATTAAAATCTACCAGTATTGACAATCAAAATATTTACTTTGCTGGTAATTCTCTTGTTGCCGATTTTGAATTGGCACTGCCAGCTGAAGTGGAGATTTCTATTTTCAATGCTCAGGGCATTTTGCTGAACGAAAATAGTGGAAAATACGATTCCGGCAATCAACACAAAATAATCAATATAAATTTAACTCCCGGAATCTATCTTATAAAAATGAGTTATAACGGCCACGTTGTAACAAAGAAACTGTTGAAATAGATTATTCATACTATCTGTCTTAAATCCAATTCTGAAGAAGTCCTTCAGAATTGGATTTAAGACGGTTTTTTCTCAATAATACAATGTACACCATTATTAATACATCAAATTGTCATATATTTGAATGCATATATCCTAAAATATATCTGTTATAATCATAAAATGATACGAAATATGAAACTGAAAATAATTTTAATTGCATTTCTCTTTCCTTCGTTATGCTACGGACAACTCTTTAAGAGTTTTAATCAATTGGCAGATAGGGTAAACATATCACTTACCAGTGGTACGATAAGCATTCGTCCATTAGCCGAAAATGCTATTCGGGTTCAATTCACAAAAACTATATTCCCTGTAATGCCTGAGCTCGTTTTTACGTCAAAAAGCGAAGTTCCTGATTTCAATGTTAGAGAATCTGCATCATCTATAGAAATAAGTACCAAACAGGTAAAAGTTGTTGTGGATAAAACCACTGGAACACTTTATTATCTTGATAATGCCGGAAAAGTTTTTTTGAGCGAAAAACCTAATACCCGATTGTTGGTTTCCGATTCGGTAATGGGTGAACCATGCGTTATTGCCGGGCAAAGTTTTGAATCCCAACCGGATGAATTCATTCTCGGATTAGGACAATTTCAGGACGGGCATTTCAATCTAAAGGATGTAACCCGAAAGCTAACACAGGTAAACACCCAAATATCTATACCTTTTATTTATTCAAACAAAGGATATGGATTACTCTGGCATCAATATGGTTTAACCGATTTTAATCCGGCTGATTCATTAATTCATATCGAAAAACAAAATACTGTTGCCGAAAAATCAGGAACTTCGGTAGATGCAACAACAGCAACCGGTACCCAAAAAATTAAACAAGAACAAGATACATATATTGGGAAATTCATTGCTTCTACAGATGGTATGTATTCCATTATGCTCAATTTAGGCGATATGGGTAATCGCCATTACGTCTCCATCGATGGAAATGCTTGTATAGACCAAAGTAATTTTTGGTTGCCACCCACTGCCAGTGCTCAAATATCGTTGAATGCCGGAGAGCATAGCATTGAGGTAATTTGCAAATCGAACAACACGCCCAGGGTTACTTATAAACATATCGACGGCTTAACAACCTTTCGTTCGCCAAATGCTAAAATGCTTGATTATGTTGTATTTTACGGCCCCAAAGCCGACGATGTAATTGCAACCTACCGCAACCTTTCGGGCAATGTTCCCATGTTGCCATTGTGGGCTTATGGGTTTTGGCAGTGTCGTGAACGGTATAGTTCCAGCCAGCATTTAACAGAAACGGTAAAAGAGTTTCGTAAGCGGAATATCCCAATGGATGCAATTGTTCAGGACTGGCAATACTGGGGCAAATATGGCTGGGGAGTAATGAAAATGGACGAGACAAATTACCCTGACCCGGCTGCACTGATGAATGAGCTACATAGCATGAATGCACATTTCAACATTTCGGTATGGGAAAACGTAAACCAACAGTCCGATATTGGAAAAAACCATGTTGCCAATAACTTATATATTCCCGAAAGTCCATGGCTCGACGTTACCAACCCTGCTGCACGCGAAGCACATTGGGATGCTATCAATAAAAACCTGTTTAGTTATGGTGTCGATTCGTGGTGGCTCGATGCTACCGAACCAGAAAACGATGCCTTGCATGGAAAGAAACTCTATTTAGGTGCTGGCGATAGCTACCGCCTAACCTATCCGCTATTTGTCAATCAGGCTGTTTACGAAGGGCAACGAAAAACCAGTCAGGACAAACGGGTGTGTATTCTCACCCGTTCAGCATTTCCTGGTCAACAAAGGTATGGAACTATTAACTGGTCGGGCGATATTGGTGGGACATGGGATTCTTACGCTCGTCAAATTGTAGCCGGACTTAATTTCGCTATTACTGGTATGCCTTATTGGACAACCGATATCGGAGGTTTTTTCCGTCCCGGCAAATCGCAGTACACTGACGAAAAATACAACGAATTATTAATGAGATGGTATCAATGGGGTGTTTTTAACCCGATTTTCAGAGTACATGGCTATCAAACTGAAACAGAACCATGGAAAAATGGCTCTGTTGTTGAATCAAATATTCGTCAGTTGCTTGATTTGCGCTATCGGTTAATGCCATACATTTATTCAACTGCATGGCAGGTTACCCAAAATGGATCAACCATTATGCGCCCTTTGGTAATGGATTTTAAAGATGATACCACGGCCATAAACCAACCCTATGAATACATGTTTGGTTCTTCGTTTTTGGTAGCCCCGGTTACAAAACCTGGTATAACTATGTGGAATGTGTATTTACCCCAAACGGTGCAATGGTACAATTTCTGGACAGGCAAGCGTTTCGATGGTGGGCAGACCGTTAAAACCCTTGCGCCTTTAAATAGTACTCCAGTATTTGTAAAAGCAGGCTCAATAATCCCAATGGGAAAACTCATTCAATACACGGGCCAAAAGTTGTCCGATACCATTGAAATTCGCATTTACAAAGGCGCTAATGGTAAGTTTAACCTATACGAAGATGAAGGGAATAATTACAACTATGAAAAAGGTAATTATACTATTATACCTTTTGAATGGAACGAGAAAAATCAATGTCTTTTAATCGGTAATAGACAAGGTAAATACGCCGGTTTTCTCAAAAAGAGACTTTTCAACATAGTACTGGTTTCAGAGTCTGAAGGTTTAGGAACCTTTGTAAGTCCATTAAAAAAGAAGGTGATATACAAAGGAAAGAAAATAGAAATAACTGTAAAATAAAAGTTTCTCTACGCTATCGCCGCCCAATCTGAAAATTTCAGGTTGGGCGGTTTTTGTATTTTGCAATATGTTGCACCATGTACACTCAATAATACGTACCTTTGCAACAAAACTCCCGATAAACAACCCCCATGAGCGATATAAAGAAAGTACTTCCTGCCGAAAAAACAGTTTTACACCCACAAAACAAGCATCGGGATCGATACGATTTCAAGCTATTGATTGGTAGTTGCCCAGAACTGGCAAAATATGTGAAGCTGAATGCTTACGGCAATGAGTCGATTGATTTTGCCAACCCAAAAGCGGTGAAATGGCTCAACAAAGCATTGCTTATCCACTATTATTCGCTTGGCTACTGGGATATTCCGGCAGGCTATTTGTGCCCACCCATACCGGGGAGGGCTGATTATATCCATCATATAGCAGAACTGCTGGGAAAATCGAACAACGGAAAAATCCCCACCGGGCACAAGGTAAAATGCATGGATATAGGTGTTGGAGCCAGTTGCATTTTCCCTGTGATTGGTAACAAGGAATACGGTTGGTCGTTTATCGGGTCGGACATCGACGCCGCAGCATTGAACTCGGCCGATAAAATTGTGAAAAATAATGCTTTTCTGCAACGCAACATCGAACTTCGCATGCAGGAAAACCCCAAAGATATTTTTCACGGCATCATGGAGCGGTCGGAACCGATAGATATCACCATTTGTAATCCTCCGTTTCATACTTCGCTGGAAGAATCGCAGGAAGGTACGCTGCGGAAACTGAGCAGTCTGAATCACAAAAAAGTGACGACGCCCGTGTTGAATTTTGGTGGACAGAGTAACGAGTTGTGGTGCGAGGGAGGCGAAGTGCGTTTTGTGCGCGACATGATACGCCAGAGCAAGCAATTTGCCTCTAACTGCTTCTGGTTCTCGACCCTCATTTCGAAACAAACGCATCTACCACAGATTTACGACGCCCTTAAAACGGCAGAAGCTGTGGAGGTAAAAACAATTAATATGGGCCAGGGAACGAAAACAAGCCGCATTGTGGCATGGACTTTTCTGACCAAAGCGCAACAACAAAAATGGGTGGAGAACAAATGGAACGCCCTTTGAGAATAGATTATGCACACTGATTCGGAAATAAAACATCTGCTCGAAAACCGGTATACCCTATACAACAACACAGACTTTATCGGAACTGACCCGATTCAGATTCCCCATCGGTTTCAGCGGAAAGAAGACATTGAAATTGCGGGATTTCTGACTGCCACCATCTCGTGGGGGCAACGGAAAAGCATTATCAGCAATGCCAATCGACTGATGGAGCTGATGGATAACTCGCCTTATGAGTTCCTGATGGAAACATCGTTTGTTAGTGACTCCCTGATTATGAGTCATACGCTCACGAAAGAAGCCAACGACATTCGTAAGTTTGTTCACCGCACATTCAACGGCAACGATTGCCTGTTTTTCCTGGAATCGTTGAAAAATATCTACAGCCAACACGGTGGACTGGAACAGGTGTTTACGGAAGGTTACAGACACGAACAAACAGCTTTCAGCGCGTTGAAGCATTTCCGCAAGGTGTTTCTATCGGTTGAGCACGAGCATCGGGTCACAAAACATTTATCGGATGTTACAGCCAACTCCAGCGCCAAACGCCTGAACATGTACCTGCGCTGGATGGTGCGGGCTGATGAAAACGGTGTGGACTTCGGACTGTGGAAGCATATCCCTGCTTCGGCATTGATGTTACCGCTGGATGTTCACACGGGCGATGTGGCACGGGCACTCAACCTGCTGCAACGCAAACAAAACGACTGGAAAGCGGTGGAAGAAATTACAGCTGTGCTCCGAAGCTTTGACCCCGTCGATCCTATTAAATACGATTTTTCACTATTTGGCATCGGGGCTTTTGAAGGAAAAAAGGAACAGTTCCCGATAATTTAATGCCTATCTCCCAATTGTTATATGAAATTTTATACTTTTGCAATTAAGTAGGTGAAGCAACATAACGTCGCTCCTTTTGGTTAGCATGAAGGACAAAATCTACTTTTTATAGAACTGCTTCAATATTCATCGTATGAAATTCTTTAGCACCCCTTCCATCCGTGAACTTGATCAATACACGATAGAGCACGAACCCATTGCCTCTATCGATTTAATGGAGCGGGCAGCACAAAAGCTGTACGTGGAAGTACTGAGACGGGTAGAAGCCGACCGGAAAATTGTGGTTGTTGCCGGACCGGGAAACAACGGTGGAGATGCGTTGGCATTGGCCCGCATGCTTTTGCAGTCGACTTTTGATGTAGAGGTAATTTTACTGCATACCGGGAAATTATCGGTCGATTGCGAAACTAACCGCCAGCGACTGCTTGATCGGTTTCCCACAGTTCTGAACGAGCAAACAACCGACTTCAAAGCACCAACTATTGAAAATAACAGCGTTATCATCGATGGTCTGTTTGGTTCGGGACTGACCCGTCCGCTGAGCGGCATTTATGCAGATGCTGTAGAGTGGATAAATGACTGTGGGTGTGAAGTGCTGTCGATAGATATTCCCTCCGGATTGCAGGGTGAAGAAAACCCTGATTTGACTGTTCCCATTGTAAAGGCAAATACGACTTTTAGTCTACAGTTTCCAAAGTTGGCTTTCTTATTTCCGGAGAATGCTGTTTTTGTTGGCCATTGGGAGGTGCTTGATATTGGTATCTTACCCGAAGCTATCTTATCTGTATATACAAATTACTATTTTCTGAGAAAAGAAGATATTGCTCCGATTCTCAGAAACCGACCTGCATTTTCGCACAAAGGAACGTTTGGACGTGCGTTTATTGTAGCCGGAAGCAATGGCATGGCGGGTGCGGCTGTGTTGGCATCCAAAGCAGCCCTGAGAAGTGGTGCCGGACTCGTAACCTTACACGGAAATGAATGCAACCGGACAATTGTTCAAACAGCCGTGCCGGAAGTAATTTTCCACAATGATGCCAACAGACATTTTCTAACAAATATTCCGTCTTCTTTTGACTCATTCAATTCTGTTGCGATAGGTCCCGGCATTGGCGTGGAAGAACCGACAGTGAGAATGCTCAGTCAGTTTTTAAAACGGAATTATAAACCCTGTATTCTGGATGCTGATGCCTTAAACATTATCAGTAAGCATCCCGAGTTGCTGGACCTTATCCCCCAAAATAGCATCCTCACTCCTCACCCGAAAGAATTTGAACGACTGTTTGGCACGTTTACAAATAGCTATAATCGTGTAGCAGCTGCCCGTGATGCTGCTATAAAACTGAAAATTATTATCATCCTCAAAGGAGCATATACGCTTATTGCAACACCCGATTGCAAACTATATTTCAACAGCACAGGCAATTCGGGCATGGCTACTGCTGGTAGTGGCGATGTACTTACCGGAATCCTTGCAGGACTTTTGGCACAGGGCTATTCTCCCGAAGAAACTGCTAAACTGGGTGTCTTTCTTCACGGTTATGCCGCCGATCTGGCTCTTAACACAGAATCAGAAGAATCGTTGATTGCAAGTGACATCATTTGTCATTTGGGTGAAGCATTCCGGATTCTGAAAGGTTAAACAATCATATATTTCATAAATATGCAGCATTTTTCGATACACAATCGAACAAAAATACTTTACTTTGCATTCAATTAATAGGTCTATTAAATATAATAATTAAATATGGATATTAAGAGCGAACAATCAATGGAACAATCTATTCTGGAAACGGCCGAACGCTTATTTCTGGAAAAAGGGTTTGCATTGACATCGACAACTGAAATAGCCAGGGAAGTGGGTTGCAATCAGGCATTGGTACATTATTACTTCCGGACAAAGGACAATCTGTTCAATACTATTTTTGAGCAGAAATTCCGCTTATTTTTTCAGCATGTATTTGAACTGGGCAATCTGGATAACCTGTCGTTTACAGACAAACTGAAACATATCATTGAGTCGCATTTTGATATGCTAAAGGCAAACCCAAGGCTTCCGCTACTCATAATCAGCGAATTTTCCAGAAGACCCGAACAGGTTGATGTGCTGAAAGAAAAACTACAGGGCATCCCACAGAAATTATTTGAAAAGCTGAACGATCAACTGAATACCGAAATTGCCGCAGGAAAAATCCGTCAGATCACCTTGCTGGATTTATTATTTTCGGCCCTATCAGTAAACATCTCGTTGTTTTTGCTCATTCCCATCATTAGTCAGGCCATGTCAATTAATGAAGCTCAACAGGGTTTTCTGATTGAACATCGCAAACAGGAACATGTAACATTTATATTAAACAGTCTGAGGGCATAATTAAAAAACAAATCATTATAAAGATATGAGAAAACAAATTTTATTCATTCTTCTAGCAGTTACTTGTCAGTTGGGCCTGAACGGTCAAAATCTGACAGTGGAGACCTGCCAGGAAAAAGCAAAAGCCAATTACCCGTTGGTAAAACAATACGGATTGATTGAGCAAACGGCACAATACACTATCAGCAATGCCAATAAGGGGTATCTGCCTCAACTGGCATTATCGGTCAAAGCAACTTATCAGTCGGATGTAACAAAGATTCCTTCTGCGTTGGGTGATGCAATATCGTCGTTAACCCATAAACCATTTTCATTTGCTTCATTGCCACAGGACCAATATCAGGCTGTGCTGGAAGCCAGTCAGCTAATATGGGATGGCGGTATTATTTCGTCACAAAATAAGATTACAAAAGCTGGAGTTGAAGTGGAAAAACAGAAACTGGAAGTAGATCTTTACACCCTGAAAGACCGGGTGAATCAATTGTTTTTCGGCATTTTATTACTGAATGAGCAATTCAAGCAAAATGAGATTTTGAAAAAAGATTTACAAACAAATTATGAACGGTTAAGCGCCTACAAGCAAAACGGTGTAGCGCAACAGTCGGATTTGGATGCCATACAAGTGGAACAGCTTAATGCCAATCAGCGCACATCGGATTTAAACAACACACGCACTACCTATTGCCTGTTACTTTCTGCTCTCACAGGGTTAAGCATCAACGATAAAACTGAGTTGCAAAAGCCACCGGTTGATTTGAAAGTTTTAGATGAAAGCACTGTTCGTCGCCCCGAGGTTGGCTTATTCGACGCTCAAAACAAATTATACGAGAACCAAAAAGACCTTTTTTTATCGGCAAATCTCCCTAAAATTGGCGCATTCGTACAAGGTGGTTACGGTCAGCCCGGCTTGAATATGTTTGCCGGTGGATTCTCGCCATTCTATATTGGTGGTCTTCGTTTATCCTGGAATATAAGTGGTTTCTATACCCAGAAAGATAATCTGAACAAACTGGATGTAAGCAAAAAGAATGTGGAAATTCAAAAAGAAACATTCCTTTTCAACAACAACCTGGTGACAAAGCAACAGCAAAATGAAATCACTAAGCTTCAATCGACAATCAGTAATGACGATGAAATAATCCGTTTGCGGCAAAATATCAAAAAGGCCACTTCGGTTAAACTGGAAAACGGTACAGCCACAGTAAGCGATTTGATCAGGGATGTAAACGCCGAAAATCAGGCATTGCAACTAAAATCGTTGCACGAAATTCAACTTCTGATGAATGTATACCAACTTAAAAACAACATAAATAATTGACATTTTTTTCATTTACGATTTACTATTTAAAAGACATAATATGAAAGCAAACATTAAACAAAAATTATTCAAGACCAAAGTTTTATTCGTTGGGTTAAGCATAGTATTACTTGCAACTTCTTGTGGAAAATCAAAGGATGATGCTGATGCATCGGGCACATTCGAGGCAACTGAGGTAATTGTGTCGGCTCAGGGAAGTGGACAAATCCTTTCGTTCAACGTAGAAGAAGGCCAGACGCTGACAGCGAACCAACAAGTGGGTTCTATCGACAGCACTCAGGTTTATTTGCGATTGAAACAGCTTCAGGCAAGTGGTAAAGCCATTCAGAGTCGCCGCCCTGACATCAAAAAACAGATAGCAGCTATCGAGCAACAAATTACGACAGCCAAGACAGAGCGCAAGCGTGCTGAAAACCTGGTGAAAGCGAATGCCGGAAATCAAAAAGTACTCGACGATGTAAATGCTCAAATTGCTGTACTAGAAAAACAACTGGATGCACAAAAAACTATACTTGAAAGCAGCAATCAGGGAATTACCGACGAAAGCGAAGGATTGAATTATCAGGTTAAACAACTACAGGACCAACTGGAAAAATGCAAAATCACGAGTCCGATTGACGGTACCGTATTACTGAAATATGCCGAAATGGGCGAAGTAGCAGCACCTGGCAAAGCACTTTTCAAAATTGCGGATACGAACAACATGATTTTGCGCGCTTACATTACAGCCGATCAGTTGACACAAATTAAAGTAGGTCAGACCGTGAAGATCAAAACCGATTCAGGCAAAGATGGCAGCAAAGAATACAGCGGAACCATTGCCTGGATATCAAGCAAAGCAGAATTTACACCAAAAACCATTCAAACCCGCGACGAACGTGCCAACCTTGTTTATGCAGTGAAAATCAACGTGAAAAATGATGGCTTGATTAAAATTGGCATGTATGGGGATGTAAGATTTAATTGACAGTTGATAATTGACAATTAATTTAAATCAGGAGATGAATGAATAATCAAAATAACAATCCCGATATAGCTGTTCATTGTGAGTCGGTAAGCAAAAATTACAAAGATGTGGAGGCACTCAGAAACATCAACTTTGATGTGGAGCGTGGCGAGATATTCGGCATTATCGGTCCTGATGGCGCCGGAAAAACAACGCTGTTTCGCATACTGACAACACTTATTCTGGCCAATGAAGGTACCGCGCTGGTGGATGGATTTAATGTGGTGGGCGACTACCGTGACATCCGTAAACGCGTGGGTTATATGCCGGGACGGTTCTCATTATATCAGGATTTGACAGTAGAGGAAAATCTCAACTTCTTTGCAACGGTTTTCAACACAACCATTGAAGAAAATTACGACTTGGTAAAGGATATTTATCAGCAAATTGAACCGTTCAAGAATCGCCGTGCCGGAAAGCTTTCGGGTGGTATGAAACAGAAACTGGCGTTAAGTTGTGCGTTGATTCATAAGCCTTCTGTTCTTTTTCTGGACGAACCAACAACGGGTGTTGACCCTGTTTCGCGCAAGGAATTCTGGGGCATGCTGAAAAACCTGAAAGCACAGGGCATTACCATCCTGGTTTCGACGCCATATATGGATGAAGCGAGTCTGTGCGACCGTATTGCACTGATTCAGAATGGAGAGTTTCTGACTATCGATACACCGAAGAATATAGTAAGTCAGTACAAGAACAAACTCTGGGCTGTTGAAAGCGACGAGATGCATAAATTATTGTTGGATCTGCGTGCTAACGAAACAACGAAAAGTTGCTTTGCTTTTGGCGACAAAATACATATTTCAATGGATAATGGAGATTTGATAGTTGATAGTTTACAAAAATTATTGTTGGAGAAAGGACATACCAATATTTTTATCCGGGAAATAGAACCAACCATCGAAGATTGTTTTATGCAATTATCTCAGAGGTAAGAAGTAAAAAAAAATGGAAAAAACAATTCAACATAATCCCGATCAGGTAATCGTAGCCGAAAATCTGACTAAGAAATTTGGTAAGTTCACGGCTGTTGATCATATCTCTTTTGAGGTAAAAAAAGGAGAGATTTTCGGTTTTCTGGGAGCCAACGGTGCCGGAAAAACCACAGCTATGCGTATGCTTTGTGGTCTGAGTATTCCTACGGGTGGAAAAGGCATTGTGGCTGGCTACGATATTGGCACACAAACCGAATTGGTAAAGAAAAGCATTGGCTATATGAGTCAGAAATTCTCGCTGTACGACGACCTGAAAGTCTGGGAGAATATCGAACTTTTTGGCGGTATTTACGGCATGAAGGATGCTGAAATCAGAGAAAAAACCGACAGCCTAATGAAGTTGCTGAACTTCGAAAATGAGCGTGATAAACTTGTGGGGTCACTCCCATTGGGTTTCAAACAGAAACTGGCATTTTCAGTATCCATTTTCCACAGTCCAAAGGTTGTTTTTCTGGATGAACCAACAGGAGGCGTTGATCCGATTACCCGCCGCCAGTTTTGGGAACTGATTTACGATGCTACATCGCGTGGAATTACCGTTTTTGTAACAACACACTATATGGACGAAGCCGAATATTGCGACCGGGTTTCCATCATGGTGGATGGTAAAATTGAAGCACTGGACACCCCACGAAACCTCAAAAAACAGTTCAATGCCAACAATATGGATGAAGTTTTTCAACAACTTGCCCGTAAGGCAAAAAGAGTTGACAGTTGAAAATTGACAGTTGACAGCGAAAACAAATATGACAAATATCATGAATGAAAATACTGTAAAATATAAATCCTACGCTTTTGCGTTAAGAATTATCAAAGCCTATAAATTTTTAAGCTCCGAGCAACGGGAGTTTGTTTTGTCCAAACAAATGTTAAGGAGTGGAACTGCCGTTGGAGCTTTAATACGAGAGGCTGAACATGCTGAGTCGAAAGCTGATTTTATCCACAAGATGAGTATTGCGTTGAAAGAAGCAAACGAAACAGAATACTGGCTGCTATTATTGCATGACAGTGAATTTATTGATAACAAATCATTTTCATCCATTATTAAAGACTGTCAGGAATTAATTAAAATATTAGTCAGCATAATTAAATCATCGAAAGAAAACAACAAATAGAGTTAACTGTCAACTATCAATTGTCAACTATCAACTTAGTACATGAAACAATTAATGTCATTTATCCGAAAGGAATTTTATCATATTCTCCGCGACAAAACCACGATGATGATTTTGCTGGGAATTCCCATTATTCAAATGATTTTGTTTGGGTTTGCGCTGACCACCGAGGTGAAAAACACACAGGTAGCTGTATTGGCACCCACCAACGACGAAGCTGCTCAGCGCATCATCAATAAGTTGAATGCCAGTGCATATTTTGATGTAACCGAACAAATTCACAGCACGAGCGAGATTCAACCCATCTTCCGTGATGCCAAAGCCAAGTTGGTAGTGGTTTTCGAAGATCATTTTGGTGATAAACTCCGTCACAATGGCGTGGCACATGTTCAGTTGATTGCCGATGCTACCGATCCGAATGCAGCTACTTCATTCAGTTTTTACGCCACCAACATCATTGCCGGCTACCAGCAGGAATTGATGGGCGAAGCAAAAAATCCGTATCAGATCACGCCTGAGGTAAAAATGCTTTATAACCCGCAAATGATTGGCGCGTTCAACTTTGTGCCGGGCGTACTGGGGATGATTCTCATTCTGATTTGTGCCATGATGACGTCCATTGCCATTGTACGCGAAAAAGAAAAAGGCACGATGGAGATTCTGCTCGTTTCGCCCATGAAGCCGATTTACACCATTCTGTCCAAAATCACACCCTACTTTGTGCTGTCGTGCATCAACTTTGCCACCATTATGTTGCTATCCGTTTTTGTGCTGAAAGTGCCTATTGCCGGTAGTTTTATGAGTCTGATTGTGGTATCGCTACTCTATATTTTCGTGTCGCTAGCGTTGGGATTGCTTATTTCGACAATAGCCACGACACAGATTGCAGCTATGCTTATGTCAGGGATGGGCTTAATGATTCCGGTCATGCTACTTTCGGGAATGATATTCCCCATCGAAAATATGCCCGTGGCGCTACAGGTTTTGTCCAACGTTATTCCGGCACGCTGGTACATTGCTGCCGTAAAAGCCGTCATGATTCAGGGACTTGGATTCTCGGCTATACTTAAAGAAATGGGTGTTTTGGCACTAATGGCTACGGTTTTGATAGCGATAAGTCTAAGAAAATTTAAGGTGCGACTTGAATAGTTCATAGTTGACAGTTTATAGTTGATAATTAAGAAAGAAATCATATCTATGATAAAATACCTATTAAAAAAAGAGTTCAAACAGATTCTCCGCAATCCGTTTTTGCCGAAAATGATTTTTATGTTTCCGTTTATGGTGCTGATGGTTTTTCCGTGGGCTGCCAGTTACGAAATTAAGAATCTTAATCTGAGCGTTATCGACAATGATCACAGTTCATTCTCGAGAGAATTGACCCAGAAAGTAGTGTCGTCTAATTATTTCAGGCTGACCAATGTATCCGACGACTACAATCAGGCATTGAAAAGCATTGAGAAAAACGAGGCTGACATTATTCTGGAGATTCCTGCTCATTTCGAAAAGGATTTAATGAACCGTCAGGGAGCGAAAATCATGGTTTCGGCCAATGCCGTGAACGGTATGAAAGGCGGAATTGGTATGACCTATCTGGTGAGTATTGTCAATGATTTCAATGCGGGCATTGTTCGTCAGTTAATGCCTGTTGTTCAGGCTGGAAATTCCGTTCCAACCATTCAGATTGATTCGCAATACAGGTTTAATCCGCACCTGAACTATCGGGTATTTATGGTTCCTGCTCTGATGGTGATGATTTTGACTTTGCTTTGCGGATTTTTGCCGGCAGTGTCGATTGTATTTGAAAAAGAATTGGGCACTATGGAGCAAATCAATGTGAGCCCGATTCCAAAAACCACTTTTATTCTGGCGAAGCTGATTCCATTCTGGTTGGTTGGATTTATTGTTATAACCATTGGATTCCTGATTGCATGGGCGGTGTACGGATTAGTTCCGGCAGGCTATTTTTCAACTATTTACCTTTTTGCAGCCATCTATATTCTCACGGTTTCGGGTCTTGGGCTGGTTATTTCCAACTATGCTTCCACACTGCAACAGGCCATGTTTATCGTGTTTTTCTTTATGCTTGTGTTTATAATGCTGAGCGGACTTTATACACCTATCGACAGTATGCCGAATTGGGCCAAATGGATAGCGGCTTTCAATCCGCTAAAACATTTTATGGACGTAATGCGGGCGGTTTACCTGAAGGGGAGTAACCCGCTACAATTATCGAAAGAACTGTTTGCACTTATTGGATTTGCCGCTTTCTTCAATACCTGGGCGGTATTGAGTTATCAAAAGAGAAATTAATGTTTACCTTTCCCAAAGTTTGGAACTTTGGGAAAGGTATATTTATCCTTCGAGATAAACCTCTATCGCTTTTTGTACCGAACCATGAATCAGCAGCAAGCTCCTTGCCTGTTCATATTCCAGTTTCAGTTCCTCCATCAACATGCGGGTCCCACGGTCAATAAGTTTAGAATTGGTGAGTTGCATATTCACCATCTTGTTGCCTTTCACCCGTCCGAGCTGAATCATGACGGTGGTGGAAATCATATTCAAAATGAGTTTCTGAGCAGTTCCCGATTTTAGTCGCGTGCTTCCGGTGACAAACTCCGGTCCTACGATTGCTTCAATCCGAATATCGGCTTCCTGAGCAATAGCCGAATCCGGATTACATGCTATGGAAGCTGTCAGAATGCTATTTGCACGGGCATTTCGCAAAGCACCCACCACATAAGGCGTTGTGCCCGAAGCAGCCAATCCAACGACTATATCATTTTTATTTACATTGAACTGCTGCAGTTCCTGCCAGGCTTTTTCGGTATCATCTTCGGCATTTTCTACCGGATTACGTAGCGCCACATCGCCACCGGCAATAAGGCCAATAACCAAACCAGCAGGCATTCCGAATGTGGGTGGAATTTCAGAAGCGTCCAACACGCCCAAACGTCCACTTGTTCCGGCACCGATATAAAAAAGCCTACCGCCACGCTTCATTCGTTCCACAATCTTCGTCACCAACTCTTCTATCTGAGGAATGGTTTTCTCAACAGCCAATGCCACCTTTTGGTCTTCGGCATTCATTTCGCGGAGTAATTCTCCAACTGGTTTTTGGTCGAGATTGGTATGAAGGGAAGGTTGTTCAGTAACTAAACCTACTTTTACTGCCCCTAAATCCCCTAATGGGGACTTAAAATTACTATCGTCTATTTTATTCATAATATTGTTTTAAAAAGACGGGGCTAGACAGAAACCCCTTTAGGGGCTTGGGGCAGATGATATTTCACCAAGCCTTCCATTGGACTTTGAACCACCTCCGACACTTCAACTCCCCTTTCGGAAGCTACAATTTCAAGTGTGTCGCGGAAATAATGAGCAATAGAGCCCACAAATCCAACTTTCATATCTTCGAGTGGATATTGCAATACGTTGCGCACCAGAAAAGCATCAAACGAATCAAATACCAGATTGAAAATGGCCGGTTCTTCAATATGCTCCAGTATAAACGGAGTGAACTTTGCCAGAAAACGATTAGGGAAAGGCTGCTTATAAACTCTATCGAGGATAATAGCCGGAGTCAGCTCATACTCATCGAGGAACTTATCGCGAATCCATTCCGGCAATTGATTTTTGAGGCAATCGGCCACAAAGAGTTTTCCCAACACGGCTCCACTACCCTCGTCGCCCAGAATAAACCCAAGCGGAGAAACGTTTTGCGTAATTGCTTCGCCGTCGTAATAACATGAATTAGAACCTGTACCCATGATGCAGGCAATACCGGCTTCACGTTGAAACAGTCCGCGGGCAGCACCCAGCAAATCGCTCTGCACCTCAATCATAGCATTACTAAAGAAACGAACCAAAGCCTGACTAACAAGCAATTTCTTTTCGGGAAATGAACAACCTGCACCGTAAAAATAAATATCTGTGACCAGTTCCTTATCCAGTTTTGGCAGAAGTTGACTTTCCAGCAAAGCTATAATTTCAAGCGCGGTTTGATAAAACGGATTTATTCCATCGGTAAAAATTTCACTTACTACTTTTCCTTTATCTACGAGACACCAATGCGTTTTGGTCGATCCACTATCGGCTATTAACTTCATTTTTCTTTTATTTTTGCTCTTAATTTGTAGACAAAGATAATAATTTAAACACGAAGACACTGAGACACAGAATAAATTATTGAACGGAAAATACTTTGTGTCTTTGTGTCTTTGTGTTGATTAAAAATCGTATTTTTGTTATCCGAAAAATAACAATTCAACTAACATGAAACAAATCAATTGCTTCCTTGCCTGCAACAACGTTGCCGAAACGCTCAAAACTGTTGAGCAAATTAAACAATCTTCACTCGTTCAGGCTATTTATCTCCTTGTAAAAAAAGAAAACGACATACAAATCGAGGGTTGCACCACACTGGAAATTGACTCCTTGCAAAGCGCTGAAACCATTCAGAAAATTGCAGACAAATCAGATGCCAACTACTCACTTATTTATACCAAGGACAGCACATTGGAACTCGGGCAGTTTGCCATTGAGCGTTTTTACCGCATTGCCGAAGACACACAAGCCGGACTGGTGTACTCGGACTATTACGAAATTAAAGACGGTGTTCGGTCCAACCATCCGGTCATTGATTATCAGGAAGGATCCCTGCGCGACGATTTCAATTTCGGTTCGGTACTGTTTTACAACGCCGCTAACCTGAAGAAAGCCGTTGCCGAAACCACCGAGAACTACCAATTTGCAGGACTTTACAACCTCCGCCTGAAAGTTTCGCAACAGGCCGAGCTGGTTCACATGAACGAATACCTGTATGCCGAAGTGGAAACCGACACCCGAAAAAGCGGCGAGAAACAGTTCGATTACGTGGATCCGAAAAACCGTGCAGTACAAATAGAAATGGAAGCAGCCTGCACCGACCACCTGAAAGCCATTGGCGGCTATCTGGCTCATCAATCCAAAAAAATAGCATTCAACGAAAGTAATTTCCCGGTGGAGGCGTCGGTTATTATCCCTATCCGCAACCGTGTAAAAACGGTGGAGGATGCTATCAAATCGGTATTGATGCAAAAAACAACCTTCGACTTCAACCTGATTATCGTCGATAATTTTTCAACCGACGGCACTTCGGAGTTGATTCAGAAATATGCCAAAGCGGACAATCGTGTCATTCACATCACCCCAAACCGCAACGACCTGGGCATTGGTGGTTGCTGGAACGGAGGTGTACATTCGGCTCAATGCGGAAAATTTGCCGTACAGCTCGACAGCGACGATGTGTATCAAACTGAAAACACCCTGCAAATAATGGTTGATGCGTTCTACGAACAAAACTGTGCTATGGTGGTGGGTTCATACACCATGACTAACTTTGCCATGGAAACCATTCCTCCCGGACTTATTGACCACAAAGAATGGACACCCGATAATGGACGAAATAATGCGCTCCGCATCAACGGACTAGGTGCTCCACGTGCATTCTACACGCCAGTACTACGCGACATTAAAGTGCCAAACACCAGCTATGGCGAGGATTATGCACTCGGACTGCGCATTAGCCGGGAATACCAAATCGGACGCGTTTACGAATCGGTTTACCTGTGCCGCCGTTGGGACGAAAACTCCGACGCTTCACTGGATGTGGTAAAAATGAACGGGCATAATTTGTATAAAGATAAGATCAGGACGGTGGAGTTAAAGGCGAGAAAGAGAAAATAAAAGCACCCCCAAACCCTAAAGGGGAATTAAATTACTCCATTTTTTGATATGAAAGATAACGAAAATAGGATACAAGACGAAACTAACTTCGTTCTCTCAGGGGTTAGGGGTCATTGCCACAAAGGTTCTGACTTCCAATTTTGAGAGAACCCCATGGCATAAGTATCTACGTTAGGATATTTCTCCAGAAGTAACTTAAATTTGCGACTGAAGTTAGTGTTTGGATTAACCGTCTGCAACAAGTACTTGACAATACTCAACATGAAAAATGTTTTATTGTTGCTTACAGATAAATCACTTAACCATGTACAGTGAGTTTTTCGAGGAATAAGAGGCTGAATACTTAACGTCCTGTTCCACAACCGGGAATGATGAGCACATAAATTTCGCAGATAAACAATGCTATGAATCCAGGAAACGAAAACAGAATCAGAAATACCAAAATAATTTGCAATTTCACGCTTTTCTTTTGAATCGTTCAAATTGCTATAGAGTAAAGATAAGGAGCCAAAAGAGGTAACTTCAAGAATCATCCACGCCGGAGGAAAGCTATCTGTGTATTTATTTTTAAATGATTTTACAAAGTCCTGATCACTTTTATTGTATTCATCTTTTATTTTCTGTAAAGTATTTGAATGCTTCAATTCATTTTTGAATAGATTTGGATATTGAAACCAAAAGCAACCATGCTTGAGCGAAAGAATATAAATCATTTTCGCGCGAATAGCAACTTCGATTTTCTCCAGTTCGGAAATGATCAATTGGCGAAGTTCTCTATCAAAACAATATAACTGGAACGCGTTGTAAAAATTTGCAGTGTCTTTGAATACATGATTAGGCTTATCTTTCAATAATGGATACCAATAGCCACTTAAACGATAATATCCGATGTTTTCTAAAAGATGAAGAGCTTTTGACTCGTTGTCAATAATTAAACCACGAGTTTTAAGTTGAGAAAGTTGTTCACTGTATGTAAGAGGAATCTTTGAATAAGGTATCTTCATGCAGGTATAAAAAAAAAAGCTTACCCTAAGCGCCCTGTTCTAATGGGAAGGGGGGTAAGCATGTTGCTGCAAAGATAAAACAAACAATTTTATTACGCAAGTATTCTTGCTAAAACATTAAAACAAAGCTCATAACTTAGAATATGACCAATATAAACACACAAATAAAATCCCTTTTCTCCGAGCAGGTTTCCACCTGGGAACTTGCCCGGAATAATTTTGCCGGACTGAAAACCGTTCAAACAAAAGTATTCTCGTTCGAAGATTTTGAAGTAAAAGTACAGTTCAATCCGGCACGTATAGTCTCGTCGGGTGCTAAGGTGGATGCAAAAACCATTGCAGAACGTAAATGTTTTTTGTGTGCTGCCAATCGTCCGGCAGAGCAACAAGCCGTTGAGTTTGGCGATTACGAAATATTGGTCAACCCCTTCCCTATTTTTCCGGAGCATTTCACCATTCCGCGCAAGGAACATGTGGAGCAGCAAATTCTTCCATATTTCGACGATATGCTCACGCTGGCACGTGCCATGGACGATTATCTGGTTTTCTATAACGGACCGAAATGCGGTGCTTCAGCTCCCGACCACATGCACTTTCAGGCAGGGACTAAGGATTTTCTGCCGTTGATAAATGACTACAAGCTCTTGAAAAGCACTCATGCCGATTTGCTTGTTACAAGCGAAAGAACGCAGCTCTACCAGATGAAGAACTACCTGCGAACTGTATATTGTATTGAGTCAACCACCATCGAGGATGCCCGCGATTCGTTTGAAAAACTGTATTCATATTTCGAAATTGAAGATGGAGTTGAGCCGATGATGAACATTGTTTGCACCTATGAAAACAGCAAGTGGTTCACGTTTGTACTACCGCGTAAAGCTTTCCGTCCGTGGCAGTACACTGCCGAAGCAGACGAGCAATTGCTCGTAAGTCCGGCTACCGTTGAGCTTTGTGGGGTATTTATTACCCCTATTCAGAGTCATTTTGAGCAAATCACCCACGAAGATATCAAAAGTATCATGGAACAGGTATCATTGTAGTGCAATTATAACCCTCCAGATAAGCATTTAAACATTATAGACAAACATAAAACCAATATACAGAGCCTTAAATACAATGTATAGTGCTTTATAAACATAGTAAAGTCATATTAAAACACTTTATAGTGGTATTTAAACAGTATATAAGGATATTAAAACACTACATAGTAGTATACTAACAATTTATTACATATTTATAAACCTATGTTATGCAATAAAACCACTATTCATTGTTATAAAAACACAACAATGAGTTTTTTTGATAATATTACAATCATATTTACACAAGAGTTTTATATATTTGTGCTTAAAATATTGGAATTATGATAGACAATAGAAAAAAGTATCAACTTCAGGCATCAGTTCCTTATCCTCATGTAGGAGAACTGGTAGAAAGCTATCTCAACAAGCACATGAGCAATCATACCTATGTTGCCAAACAATTAGGTGTTGCTCCTAGTACGGTAGCCCGTTATTCCGAAAGCGAATCACTCCAACTTGGCATCCTATGGAAGTTAAGCCTCGTTACCAACCACAATTTCATTCTTGAAATTGGCTCCCAACTACCCATCGACTATCCTACGCCGGCTGCTATTCTGGCTCAAAATCAACTTGATGACAAACAAAAAGAAATTGAAGATTTGCAACGACAAATAGAGAGATTGAATATCGAACTTTCAGTGTATAAAAATATTGTAGGGAAATGAAAAAGATCAAAAAAGAACCAATCATTCGTGTAGGCATTCTAACAGCCCCCCAAATCACTTTCAAACTAAACGGATCATTCAAAGGCCCGAATAATAAATTGTACGACGGCCGAAAATTAGTTGCATTTCTTAAAGGGAAAATTTTCTTTGATGGAAATTACCTTGATGAACTTTCGTTCGAACCTATATCGGAGAAATGCTCAATTGATGTAAAAGATGTTGTGATAGGCATCAATTTTCATTGGGAACGCAAGGAAAAACAACGCTTCAAAGGAGCTTTAGAATTCATTATTGAAGGAAGGGAACTTACAGCCATAAACCACATTACGGTGGAAGATTACCTTACAAGTGTGATTTCAAGCGAAATGAGTGCTACTGCTTCCGAAGAATTATTGAAAGCACACGCCGTAATTTCAAGAAGCTGGTTGTTGAATCCAATATTGAATCAACCCGCAAAAATCACAAGGACTGGTCGCGACCCGTCCTTACCGAATCGTATCATAAAATGGTACGAACGCGATGCTCATACCAATTTCGATGTGTGTGCCGACGACCATTGCCAGCGCTACCAGGGAATAAGTCGAATTACAAATAACAGGGCAGAGATAGCTGTCAAAAGTACGCGTGGCGAAGTATTGACATCCGGCAACAAAATATGCAATGCCCGTTTCAGTAAATCGTGTGGTGGAATTTCCGAATCGTTTGAAAATTGCTGGGAGCCCAAACACCATGCTTATCTGACGAAGGTGGTTGACAATCCAACTTTTCCGGAAGGTTTTGAGCAGGACCTGACTATTGAGGCAAATGCTGAAAAGTGGATTCGTGAAAGTCCCGAGGCCTTTTGCAACACAACGGATAAACAAATTTTAGGACAGGTACTCAATAATTACGATCAGGAAACAACCGACTTTTATCGCTGGAAAGTGCAATACACCCAGGACGAAATTTCAGAGCTCCTGGCTCGTAAAGCAAAAATTGATTTCGGACAAATTATAGATTTAATCCCCGTAAAACGCGGTGATTCGGGACGCATTATCGAACTAAAAATTGTTGGCACAAAGCAAACCGTCATCGTGGGGAAAGAGCTTGAAATACGCAAATGGTTGTCGGAGTCACATTTATACAGTTCAGCTTTTGTGCTGGACAAAGCAGAAATTATTGACGGCATACCGCAACATTTCACCCTTACCGGTGCCGGTTGGGGACATGGCGTAGGTCTATGTCAGATTGGTGCTGCCGTAATGGGCGAAAAAGGATATACATACGACGAGATTTTGATGCATTACTTTAAGGGAGCTGATATGAAACGAATATACTCCTAATCCCTAAAAAGGAACAATTCGACTTTTCCAAAGTATTAAACTTTAGAAAAGCTTTGACGAAAAAACAATCTTTGCGGAGAATAATCGAATCATTCGCTGCATTATTTGCGGAGAATAAAATCAAAATATGGCAAACAATAAACTAAATAAACGCTCCCCCTGGTCCTGGATACCAACCTTGTATTTTGCAGAAGGAATTCCGTATGTAGTTGCTATGACCGTAGCAGTAATCATGTACAAACGGCTGGGTATTTCCAATACCGACATAGCACTCTATACCAGTTGGTTGTATTTGCCGTGGGTGATAAAACCGTTCTGGAGTCCGTTTGTGGATATTATCAAAACCAAACGTTGGTGGATTGCCAGTATGCAATTGTTGATTGGTGCCGGACTGGCAGGAGTAGCTTTTCTTATTCCTACGACGTTTTTCTTTCAGGCTACGCTAGCGGTATTGTGGTTGATTGCATTCAGCTCTGCCACACACGATATAGCAGCCGATGGATTTTATATGCTGGCACTGGATAGTTCCGAGCAATCTTTTTTTGTAGGCATCCGCAGCTTATTTTATCGCTTTGCAATGGTTTCGGGACAAGGATTACTAATTATAGCCGCCGGCGCATTGGAACATTACACGGGCAATCTCAGAATGGCCTGGAGCATCACATTTTTTATCCTTTCGGGTTTGTTTTTGCTGTTCTTTATTTACCACCGCTTTGTACTTCCGCGTCCTGATTCAGACATCACCAAAGTGGAAAACAAACCCAAAGAAATCTTTAGGGAATTTGGGGTCACATTCACTTCATTCTTTCAGAAAAAAGGTATCGTTCTGGCTATCATTTTCATGCTACTATACCGCCTTGGTGAAGCTATGCTTGTAAAAATGGCTTCACCATTTTTGTTGGATGCACGGAATGTTGGAGGACTTGGATTAAGTACCGAGCAAGTAGGATTGGTTTATGGAACGGTTGGAATTATAGCTTTATCTTTAGGGGGAATTGTAGGAGGAATAGCTGCTTCGCGCAAAGGATTGAAATACTGGATTTGGCCTATGGCACTGAGTATAACGCTACCTCATTTGGCTTATGTCTATTTATCGTGGTTTACCCCCACCAGTTTTCTGCTAATAAATGCGGCTGTTGCTATTGAGCAATTTGGTTACGGATTTGGATTTACCGCCTATATGCTTTACATGATTTATTTTGCTGATGGCGAACACAAAACGGCTCATTATGCCATCTGCACCGGATTTATGGCACTAGGCATGATGCTTCCGGGAATGATAGCCGGAAAACTTCAGGACATGTTCGGCTACCAGCATTTCTTTATCTGGATTATGATTCTGGCAATTCCTACACTGGCTGTTATTCCGTTTTTGAAGATTGACAAAGAGTTTGGGAAGAAGAAAATACAATGATATGGTTATGTGATGATGTGTTGATTGAATAATTTTTGGCACATTTTCCTTACCTTTGCAGTTCAAATTTTAGAATAGAAATGAAGATATTAGTTCTTGGTGCCGGAAAAATGGGCACATTCCTGACCGATGTGATGTGTATTAATCACGAAGTGGCACTTTTCGATACCGACCCAAAGCGTCTGCGTTTTGTGTTCAACACGCTGCGCATGACAGAATACGAAGAAATCCGCGAGTTTGAACCGGAGTTGGTTATCAATTGTGTAACGTTGAAGTTCACAATCGATGCGTTTCAACAGGTTGTGCCTTATTTACCAAAAAACTGTATTTTATCAGATATTACTTCGGTAAAAACAGGCATTCAGGAGTATTACGAAAGCACCGGAATGCGCTACGTTTCTACTCACCCCATGTTCGGCCCTACCTTTGCCACACTCGATAACCTGAGTACTCAAAGTGCCATTATTATTTCAGAGTCCGACCACATGGGCAAGGCATTTTTCAAAGATTTATACGGTTCGTTGAAACTTCGGATTTTCGAATATACTTTCGACGAGCACGACGAAACAATTGCTTATTCGCTGTCAATTCCGTTTGCTTCAACACTGGTTTTTGCGTCGGTAATGGTGCCACAGGAAGCTCCCGGAACAACTTTTAAGCGCCACATGGATATTGCCAAAGGCTTGTTGAGTGAGGATGACTACCTGCTTACCGAAATTCTTTTCAATCCGCATACACACAATCAGGTGGAGAAAATTCGTGCAGAACTGAAAACATTGATGGAGATTATCGATGACAAAGATACCGAACGCATGCAGGTATTTTTGAAAATGGTTAGAAAAAATATTGAATAAGACAACAGAGCCGAGATCAAAGACATAAAAAACTCTTATAAATTAGTGAAATTCGTATTAATTCGTGTAAATTGTATTTATTTATGGAAACTAAAGAAATCGTATTGGAAGCCATGAAAAAAGTTGGCGCTCCTGTAAATGCAGGAAAATTGGTAGAACTTACAGGTTTGGATCGCAAAGAAGTGGACAAAGCCATGAAAGCTTTGAAAACAGAAGGTGCAATCGTATCGCCTAAAGTTTGCTTCTGGCAACCAGCCTGAGAAACACTCACAAAAAGTAAAAACAGTTGTTTTGCAATTTCGCAGAGCAACTGTTTTTTGTTTCAGACCATTTCGCAGACAAAAACACCCTATTCGTCTAATTTAATTGCAGGAGAATTTCAACTGCTTTACTTTTGTCCGCCGAATCAGAAGGATTGCGAAACAGGTATTTTCGCAGCCAACTCAATTAATCAAGCAGCATGAACCGGATAAATACAAAAAATACACTTCAATTTCTCATACATTTTATTGCATGGGGGTTGGTTGCCGGGTTACCACTGCTGATTTTCGGGAAAGACGACAATATCAACCTGCCGGACAAAATGCTTCACCACGGTGGTGTTGTTTTATCGATGATGCTTGTGTTTTACCTCAATTATTCCATATTCATTGATAAGATTCTTTTTCAGCGTAAAATTGGAAAGTTCCTCTTCTACAACCTCGTATTAATCCTATTGGTTGGTACGGTAGTTCATTTTTGGCAGGAAGCAACAATGCCACCACCTGCACACATATTGCATATGCCGCGGCCACCCAAAATGCATCATGAGCTAATCCCAATGGGAGTATCATTTTTGATACGAGACTTGATTACGCTCTTTATCATTGGAGGACTAAGCATTGCTGTGAGAATGACGGGAAAATGGTATACAAGCGAGGTGGAACGTCAGGAAGAAGAGAAAAAACGTACGGAAGCAGAACTCAGCAACCTTCGTCAACAGATTAATCCCCATTTTTTATTCAACACACTGAATAATATTTATGCACTGATAGCCATTAGTCCCGAAAAAGCGCAGGATGCAACACTGGAACTGAGTAAATTATTGCGCTATGTGCTTTACGAAAACAGTGATAATTTTGTATCGCTCGATCGGGAATTGAATTTCGTACACAATTACGTGGAGTTAATGCGCATCAGACTTCAGGCGGAAGTTGATTTAAAAATGTATGTCAATGTTTCGGTAGAGCATAAAACAATTGCGCCACTGTTGTTTATCCCACTCATTGAAAACGCATTTAAACATGGCACAAGCCCCGATAAACAATCTTTTATCCACATCAGCATTCAGGATATCAACAACAAAGAAATACGCTGCATGATAAAGAACAGTTATTTCCCCAAAAGTGAATCCGATCAAAGTGGCTCAGGTATCGGGTTGGAAAACCTTCGTCGGCGATTGGAAATTCTGTATGCGGACAGGTATATATTACGAACTGAAAAAGAAGGTAAAACATTTGTTGCCGAACTCATTGTTCCACTAAACCAGGAAGATAGATTATGAAACTAAGTTGCTTTATTATAGACGATGAACCACTGGCACTCGGATTGCTGGAAAGTTATGTGGGTAGAACACCATTTTTGAACCTAACAGGAAAGTTTTCTTCGGCCATGGGAGCTTTAACAGCTGTGCGCGAAACTCCACCTGATGTCATTTTCCTCGATATTCAAATGGCAGAACTCAACGGAATGGAATTTGCACAACTTGTTCCACATAAAACACGGATAATATTCAGTACGGCTTTTGAGAAATATGCCCTGCAAAGTTATGATGTAAATGCACTTCATTATCTGCTAAAACCTTTCAGCTACAACGACTTTCTACTTGCTGCCAACAAAGCCCTTCAATGGTATCAGCTAAACGTAAAAGCAACAACTGAGACTCAAAATACATCGGCTGATTGTATCTATGTGAAGTCCGATTACCGATTGATTCAGATTGAACTACGCCGGATTTTGTATATCGAAGGATTAAAAGATTATCTGAAGATATTTATAGAAGGCGAAGCACAGCCTATTGTATCGCACATTACCATGCGAACAATGGCTGAAATGCTCCCTGCAAAAGCGTTTATACGCGTTCACCGTTCATTTATAGTTCAGAAGAATAAAATTAAGGAAATAGAGCGCAACCGGATAATTTTCGGAAAAATACACATTCCAATTTCCGATTCGTACAAAGAACCATTTCAGGAATTCATGGGAAAACAGGTATTGTTATAGGCCGGTTATTTGTCCAAATCAATATGCTCAGCCTGAATCACCTGATTCAGAAAAATGGAGGCCGACGAAGCAAACTTTTCGACCGACTCGGTAGTGAGGTAACGAACTGAACCATTTTTGGTACAGCGGTTATCCATATCCGGATGACGTTGGAGATAATCAACCAGGCTCTTAGCCACAATTTCACCTTGCGACACAATCGAAACTCCTTCGGGAAGTAACGATTTGATTTTATCAGCCAACAAAGGATAATGCGTACAACCAAGCATCACCGTGTCAATTAGCCCGTCGGCAGCAAGCAAGTGCTCCACATTCTTCCGAATAAAATAATCAGCACCTTCGGAGTTATGTTCGTTGTTTTCAATAAGTGGAACCCACATAGGGCAAGCTTCGGAAATAACTGAAATTCCTTCGTGAAGCTTATCAATTTCAAGTGGATACGAGTTGGATTGGACAGTTCCCAGCGTTGCCAGCAAACCAATGTGCTTGGTTTGAGACATTGTTCCTACTGCTTCTACCGTAGGTCTGATAACTCCCAATACACGACGATTCGGATCAAGAAGGGGTAAATCCCGTTGCTGAATGCTGCGCAGCGCTTTGGCTGAAGCCGTATTGCAAGCCAACACCACCAACTGACAACCCATTTCGAACAGACGAGTCACACATTCGAGCGTGAATTTATAAACCACTTCAAATGAGCGCGTACCGTAAGGAGTTCGGGCATTATCGCCCAAATAAATATAGTCGTAACCGGGCAACTCTGTTCGGATTTTCTCCAAAATTGTCAAGCCACCATAACCTGAATCGAAAATACCGATAGGTCCCGGAGATGAAGGTAATGCTTCTTGTTTCATGTTCGATGGGTTCTTTCTTGTAACTCGTAACTAAATTTAATCAAACATTTGTCCGGAGTTATTACTCATCTGAATCATACGGTCGTAATCAGCCGGCGATAAATCCAGGTAATAATAATTGGCCGGATTCATAATCTCGCCACGTAGATGCACTTCATAATGTAAGTGTGGGCCAGTCGATTTACCAGTACTTCCCACTAATCCGATTACATCCCCGCGTTTCACAGGTTGTCCCATTCGAACTTTGATGGCACTCATATGACCATACAAAGTCACATAACCGAAACCATGGTTTATCTCCACGCAATTTCCATATCCCTGCTTCCAACCTGCACTCATCACCGAGCCATTAGCCGTTGCATAAATATTGGTACCGGTTGGAGCCGTAAAGTCCATGCCTGCATGGAAACGACGGGTATGATACACCGGGTCGATACGCCAGCCATAACCCGAAGCCATATATTTCAGGTTTTTATTCATTACCGGCTGAATGGCAGGTAAACACAAAAGCATGGCATCCTTATTCTTGGCCATTACCACTAAATCGTCGAACGATTTCGACTGAATGTACAATTCTTTCTTCAATTCATTCAGTTTTTTGGTCGTCGAAACCACCACTTCCGAATTAGTCATGTCCAACAGTTGCTGATAGTATTGTGTATTCGCAGAAGTTCCTTTACGAACAGAAAGAGGAATAGGATCGGCCTGGAAAACAACGCGATACATATTGTCGTCCCGTTGTTGCATATCAGTCATTACGGTTTGCATATCTTCAAACTGCCGCTCAAGCACTTTGTACTGTGCCTGCATATTGCGCTTTTCTTCGGTGAGTTGCTTTTCTTCCGGCGATTGAACTGTAGAAACAAAAATAAAGAAAAATACTGCACCCAACGACACCCCCGAAAGGGCATGAATCATAACCTGTTTGAGAAAATGTGTTATTGTATGCTCAATCTGCTCGTAACTCAGAGTTTCGGGATTGAAGTGAAATTTTTTCTTAGCCATAAGAGATTTTTTTTGCTCCGCGTAAAATGAAACACAGCAGCCGGGAATTTTGAGAAAATGAAAGTAAATCAACCGTTTCTACAAGAAAATCAACAGGTCATCACAATTTTTATATCAACAATTGCTGCAAAAATAATAAATTTGAGCTACTTTTGCAGTCTTTATTTGATATTATTAACCTAGAACCCCTAAATCCCCTAAAGGGGACTCTTTGAACCCCCTTCAGGGGGCAGGGGGTCATAGCAAATTATAAAATGACTTCACAAGAAATTCGTCAATCTTTTCTCGATTTTTTTGCATCGAAAGGGCACAAAATTGTTCCGTCGGCCCCCATGGTAATCAAAGATGATCCTACTTTGATGTTTACCAATGCCGGAATGAACCAATTCAAAAATATCATTCTTGGTAACGACCCGATTAAGTATTCAAGGGTTGCTGACTCGCAGAAATGCCTTCGCGTAAGCGGAAAACATAACGACCTCGAAGAAGTTGGTCACGACACCTATCACCACACCATGTTCGAGATGTTGGGTAACTGGTCGTTTGGCGATTATTTCAAAAAAGAAGCCATTGAATGGGCCTGGGAATACCTGGTTGACGTATTGAAACTGGATACCGACCGCCTTTATGTAACCGTTTTCGAAGGTTACGCACCCGAAGGATTGGAGCGCGACGACGAAGCTGCCAAAATCTGGGAGCAATTCCTGCCTGCAAGCCGTATTATCAACGGAAACAAAAAAGACAATTTCTGGGAAATGGGCGATACAGGACCTTGTGGCCCTTGTTCCGAAATACATATCGACATTCGTGACAACGAAGAACGCGCCAAAATTGACGGTTTGACGCTCGTAAACGGAAGTCACCCACAAGTAATTGAGATTTGGAACAACGTATTCATGCAATACAACCGCAAAGCCGACGGCTCGCTCGAAGGGCTTCCTGCCAAGGTAATTGATACCGGTATGGGCTTCGAACGCTTGTGTATGGCTATGCAGCGCGTTCAATCTAACTACGACACCGACGTTTTCACGCCTATCATTGCCGAAATTGGTCGTGTGTGTGGTGCCGAATATGGCAAAGATGAAAAAGTGGATATCGCCATGCGCGTTATTGCCGACCACGTTCGCACCATTGCATTTTCTATTACAGACGGTCAATTGCCTTCGAATGCCAAAGCCGGTTATGTAATTCGTCGTATTTTGCGCCGTGCAGTGCGTTACGGTTATACTTTCCTCGGACAACGCCACGCTTTCATGTTCAAATTGATCAATGTGTTGAGCGAAAACATGGGTAAAGCCTATCCGGAACTGATTTCGCAAAAAACGCTGATTGAAAAAGTAATCAAGGAGGAAGAAGAATCATTCCTGCGCACGCTCGAAACCGGTATCCGTTTGCTCGACAAAGTGATGGCCGACTCGAAAGCTGCTGCTAAAACTGAGATTGAAGGCAAAGTAGCCTTTACATTATACGACACGTTTGGATTTCCATTGGATTTGACCGAATTGATTTTGCGTGAAAACAATTTCACGGTGAATATCGACGAGTTTACCTCCGAAATGCAAAAACAAAAAGAACGTGCGCGCAATGCTGCTGCTACCGAGACCGGCGACTGGGTAACCGTTCGCGAAGGTGACAGCGTGTTTGTGGGTTACGATTTCACGTCATTCGACACCGAAATTCTGCGTTACCGCAAGGTGAAACAAAAGAATCAGGAATACTACCAACTCGTACTTTCAAACACCCCTTTCTATGCCGAAATGGGAGGTCAGGTTGGCGACAGCGGCGTATTGGTTTCGGATGACGAAACAATCGAAATTCTCGATACTAAAAAAGAAAACAACTTAGCGGTTCATATTGCCAAACAACTTCCTTCGGACGTTACGGCAACCTTTACGGCTACTATTGATACCGAAAAACGCAAGGCTACCGAATGTAATCACTCTGCTACTCACTTACTTCACGAAGCTTTACGCGAAGTGCTGGGTACACATGTTGAGCAAAAAGGTTCGTACGTAAGTCCAGATGCATTGCGTTTCGACTTCTCGCATTTCCAAAAACTGACGAAAGAAGAGATTCGCGCTGTGGAAGCTATTGCCAACCGCAAAATACGCGAAAACTACACGTTGATTGAAATGCGCGACACCCCGATTGCCGAAGCACAGGCTATGGGTGCTATGGCTTTGTTTGGCGAAAAATACGGAGAAACGGTTCGTGTAATTCAGTTTGGAACTTCTACCGAGCTTTGTGGTGGTACACACGTAAGAGCTACCGGCGAAATTGGTTTGGTGCGCATTGTGGCTGAAACTTCCATTGCTGCCGGTATCCGTCGTTTGGAAGCTATATCGGCCAAAGGTGTAGAAAAACTGCTTGACGAGCAACAGGATTTTATTGCCGATGCCCGCGAGTTTTTCAATAATACGCCCGATTTGATGTCGGCTATCCAGAAATCAATCGAAGAAAATGCAGACTTGAAGAAACGTGTTGAGAATTTCATGCACGAAAAGATCATGAACCTGCGCGACATTTTGATTGAGGAAGCCAGCGAAGTAAATGGCGTTAAGGTTATTCGGGTTGATGCAGAATTGCCCGCCGATGCTGTAAAAACTCTTGCATTCCAGATTCGCAACGTGGTGAGCGAAAAATTGTTCTTCGTTGCCGGATGCGTATTCGATGGCAAACCATCGTTAACTATTCTGCTTTCTGACGACTTAGTTGCAGGTGGATTAAACGCTGTAAACATTGCCCGCGATGCTGCCAAAGAAATTCAGGGCGGTGGTGGAGGCCAACCATTCTTCGCTTCGGCAGGTGGTAAAAATGCTGCCGGAATTCAGAAAGCTATCGAAAAAGCACTGGAAGCATTATAAGATTCATTAAAGCGGGATTGTTCAATCGGATAATCCTACGATAATACATACTGACGGAGTAGCATTAAGCTGCTTCGTCAGTTTTATTTGAATAATCGTATTAACTGAACAAAAGAGAAAAAACACAAAGAATATCAATAAAAGCCCGATTCGCTTTCATATGTCAACCAGTATGAATATCTTGCGGGCAGTATTATTTACTTTAAAAATCACTATGCAAAAACGACTTATTTCCATATTATGCCTTATGCTTCTGATGCAATTTTCTGTTTTTGCAAAAAAACAGCATAAATCATCGCACAAGAAACATAAGACGACACACAAAGTCGTTCACCACACACAACCCACCCTAACGCTCGATGACGTAAAACCACTCGAGAATGTCTGGGGAATAGATGTTTCGCATTATCAGAACAATATCAACTGGGAAAAACTGGGCCAACAGAAGCCAAACTTCATGTTTATAAAAGCATCTGAAGGCATCGACCTCAAGGATTCGAAATACCTCGAGAACTATTCCGAAGCCAGAAAACGCAAGATTTTAGTAGGTTCTTATCATTTTTTCTCCTACAAAAGCACCGGAAAAGATCAGGCAAATAACTTTCTGTCGGTAGCTCAGCACAAAGACAGCGACCTGCTGCCCGTGTTGGATGTTGAATTTACAAAGAAAATGCCTCAAAGAACGGAAGTAGTTATCGAGCTGATAAGTTTTATCAACACCATCTATGAGAAACTGGGGCATTACCCGATTGTATATTGCGATTACAGATTCTACAAAATGTACTTAGAAGAACATTTTAGTGATAAGTGCAAACTGTGGATAGTCAACTACAAGGAAAAACCAAACTGCGACTGGGCATTCTGGCAAACAACAGACAGATTGAAACTTGAAGGTATCAGTGGCTACGTTGACCTCAACATGTTTAATGGTCCGATAACGAACTTAAAGAACATGCTGTATTACACGGTTAATAATTCAAAGACATTAAACTGACAACAAACTCATGACAAACTCATGACAAAAGCGATCAATAAGATCGCTTTTGTTTTTTACTTCCGAGCGTTCATACTACTTTTTTATTTAAATCTACAAGCGTAATTTCAGTAAGTTCCGTGCTTACAATCTCCTTAAAAAGTCTTACCTTTGCAACCGAATTGTTACCCACAGCACACTCGTGCTAAAGTCAAACGAAGTTTTTCGTGCTTCTATAAATTTCCGGTGACATAATACAAACAGCTTTTATCGGAGCAATACGCGTGGCTCTGCATAAAACGATTTATGAATTACTCAACTGAAATCATGCACTTTAAACATTACCTTTTCTGTTTTTTTCTGATAATACTCTTTCAATCGTGTGCTCTTCAGAAGAACACCGGCACAACTGCCGACGAAGCAACAGAAGCCGACAAAGTGTGGGGAATAGATATTTCCCATTATCAGGAAATTGTTGATTGGTATAAATTGCAGCAGCACGAACCGGGTTTCATATTCGTAAAAGCCACCGAGGGAAGCACCATTCAGGATCCAAAGTATACGGAATATTATACAACCATCCGAAACTTAAAAATTCCCGTAGGTTCCTATCATTTTTTTACTTACAAAAGCACCGGAAAAGATCAGGCCAATAACTTTTTATCCACCGTAAAATATCAACACGGAGATTTACCTTTGGTGCTCGACGCGGAATTTGCCAAAACTATGCCCGACAAAACACAGGTTGAAAAGGAGTTGATTGATTTCATGACGATTATCCGCAACAAAAAAGGACATTATCCGATTATTTATTGTCCGTATAAATACTACCTGGCCTACTTAAAAGATAAGCTGCCAAAAGAGTGTAAACTCTGGATAGTGGATTATAAAAGTAACCCAAACTGCGACTGGACATTCTGGCAAACAACCGAAAAATACACGGTGGCAGGTATCAAAGGATATGTTGACTTTAACCTGTTTTATGGTTCGAAAAAGAAACTGAAAAGCCTTTTATACTGAAAAACAAACGAATAGTATGCAGAAAATTTTTATTCTAATTCTGTTTTCCATACTGCTTAGCCCGGCCTATGCACTCAATCCGCACAATGTTACATTTGGCGAAATAAAAGCGCAGGGTAAAATCTGGGGTATCGACGTATCGCATCATCAGAGTACGATCAAATGGGAAAAACTCAAAACGCAGAAACCCTATTTTATTTTCCTGAAAGCTTCGGAAGGAGCCACCCGGCAAGATGGGAAATACTCCGAAAACTACAAAGCGGCAAAAAAGCTGGGCATTTTGGTAGGATCGTACCATTTCTTCACCTACAAAAGCAGCGGGAAGGATCAGGCCAACAATTTTCTTTCGGTTGCCAAACACAAAAGCGGAGATTTACCACTGGTGCTCGATGCCGAATTTGCGCGTAAAATGCCTGCCAACAGGTTGGTGGGTAATGAGTTGATTACGTTTATCAATGTAGTGTACAGACGCACCGGACATTACCCCATGATTTATTGCGATTACGACTACTACAAACTGTATCTGAAGGACCGCTTACACACAAAATGTAAGCTTTGGATAGTAGATTACAAGAGCAAACCCGACTGCAAATGGACATTCTGGCAAACAACCAATAAATTCAAAATTGCCGGAATTCGTGGAAATGTGGACTTCAATCTGTTCAATGGTACGAAGAAAAAACTGAAAAGTATATTGTATTAAAACAAGAAACGGAAGATGTATTGCATCTTCCGTTTCTTGTTTTGGACTTATAATAATTTATTTCTCCAATCTCTCCAACAACAATTTTACCCCTTTTTCAACATCTTGTGTTTCTTCCAACGCTTTGATAAACGCACTACCGATAATGGCTCCCGACGAATAACGGTTTACCATATCGCGGGTGGATTTATTAGAAATGCCAAAACCAACGAGGCGGGGATTTTTCAGATTCATGGAATTGATCCGATTGAAATAGTCCACCTTGTTGTCGAACGAGGTTTGCGTTCCGGTAGTGGCAGCCGACGAAACCATGTAAATAAAACCATTTGTATGACCGTCTATTTCGCGGATACGTACTTCTGACGTTTCGGGCGTAATGAGAAAAATAAATTCCAGTCCGTAACACACGGCAATTTCTTTGTATTCTGCCAAAAAATCGGCCATGGGTAGATCAGGAATAATCATACCGTCTACTCCTACCCGATGGCATTCTTTGCAAAACTCTTCGAAACCAAACTGCATAATCGGATTCAGGTAACCCATCATGATTAAGGGAATGTGGATTTCAGCACGCACAGAAGTCAACTGATCGAACAACTTACGAATACTCATGCCGTTTTGCAATGCTACATGACTGCTGTTCTGAATGACAATACCATCGGCCATTGGATCGGAAAATGGCACACCTACTTCCACTAAATCCACACCATTAGCCTGCAAGGTTCTAAGAGTTGGTAATGTATCTTCCAGTTTTGGGAAACCGGCCGTGAAATATACCGAAAGGATATTTTCCTTCTTTGTTTCAAACAATTGATTAATTCTGTTCATGATTTTTATTTTCGTAGGGACAGGTCGCGACCTGCCCTGATATATGTTATATTTGGTAGACGTTGGACAGGTCACGACCTGTCCCTACAATAATTGTTGTATAAATCCTTTTAATAATTCCACATTCTTTTCACCCGGTTTTACCTCAAACTTGCTGTTCAAATCAATTCCGGCAAACTTTGGGTGCTCAATTTTCAGAATAGCTTCGGCATCATCGGCAGCAATACCACCACTTAGCAGAAAAGGCGTTTCGCCTACGTATTCATCGAGCATACCCCAATTAAATTTTAGTCCCGAGCCACCGTAAGCATCGGTCTTGGTATCGAACAAAAAATAATCACACGATCCTTCATAGGTTTTCGTCACCTTGAAATTGTAAGCCTCGGCAATTGGGAATGCCTTAATCACAACATAGCCTGCCTTGCGAAGTTCCTTACACATTTCCACCAATTCGGTTCCATGCAGTTGCACGCCGTCAAGGTCGTATTTAGTGACAGTAGTCAGGATATTCTCCAGATTTTCGTTTACAAATACACCAATCTTTTTTATTGATTTTGGCAATGCATTCAACGTGGCAATATCCAGCGGCTCGGCATAGCGTGGCGATTTCGGGTAAAAAATAAAACCCATGAAATCGGGCTGTAACGCCGCAATTGCCCGTATGTTTTCGGGGATTTTCATCCCGCAGATTTTTATTTTCATGTTTCGTCTTTTGTTAGAGACGCAAGGCCTTGCGTCTCTACTAGCGTTTCTACTGTAAATTTGAAATAAATCTCACCAACGCTTCCGCCGGATTTTCTTCCTTCATAAAATTCTCGCCCATCAGGAAGCCTTTGTAACCCACTTTGCGGAGTTCTTTTACGGTTTCCGTTTTGGATATGCCGCTTTCGCTTACTTTTACAAACTTATCGGGGATTAATGCAGCCAAATCAAACGAAGTCTGAATGCTTTGTTCGAAAGTCTTCAGGTTGCGGTTGTTTACGCCCAACATATCCACATAGTCGTTGGCGTGACCAAGTTCTTCGGCGTTATGTACTTCCAGCAATACTTCCAAACCCAGTTCATGCGCTTTGCAGGCAAGTTCAAAAGTTTGCTCTACCGTCAATGCGGCAGCAATAAGCAACACCACATCGGCACCCATCGCTTTCGCTTCGTAAAGCTGATATTCATCAATCACAAAGTCTTTACGCAATACCGGACAAGTAATAAATTGTCGGGCAGCCATCAGATCCATGGGGGTACCTCCGAAATACTCCAAATCCGTCAGAATAGAAATACCCGAAGCACCCGCAGCACTATAACCCGAGGTCACATCCACCACGTCGGCATCTTCGTGAATCCAACCAAGCGATGGCGACTTACGTTTAAACTCCGAAATAATTCCCGATTCAGAGTTCAGCAAGCTTTGCTTCATCGACAAGCATTTGCGCGAAAAAGCCGGTGCTTTTTCTAAAGTCGAGATTGGAGTTGATAGTTTGCGCGAAGCAACTTCAACTTTTTTACTTTCTATTATTTTATCTAATATTGTCATATTTCAATGTGCTAATGTGCCAAAATGCTAATGAGCTAATTAATTGGCACATTGGCATATTTTCAAATTGGCTTATTTATATATCTCCACAAACTTCTCAAACGCCTTTTTGGCATGACCGCTTTCGAGCGATTCGGCTGCTTCGGCTTTGCATTGTTCCAATGGTTTGTAAGAACTACGTGTCTGAATAGCAAAGGCCGTATTTATGATTACAGCATTGCGTTGAGCTTCTGTTGCTTTATTATCCAATACATTCATAAATATCTGAGCCGCTTCGTCCACCGTATTTCCACCCCAAAGTTCTTCCTGTTTGAGCCTTCTGAAGCCCAATTGCTCGGGTGTATAGACAAATTCTCCCTGATTATTGGATACTTTGCAGGTATCAGTCAACGAAATTTCATCGTAACCATCCAGCGAGTGAACCACCGAGTACTGGCAACCTAAATTTTGGTAGATATAATTGTAAAGTCGCATCATTTTCAAATCGTACACACCCAGACATTGGTAATTGGGTCGTGCAGGGCTGATTAGTGGTCCAAGCACATTGAAGAATGTACGAACCCCGAGACTTTTACGCACCGGAGCCACATTTTTCATAGCCGGGTTGCAAAAAGGCGCATGCAAATAAGCAAAACCCGCTTCGTCCAACGAACGCTTGATAATGTCGGTATCGGTAGTAAATTTCGCTCCGAAATACTCCAGCACGTTCGACGAGCCGCTTACCGAAGTTGCTCCATAGTTACCGTGTTTAGCCACTTTGTAACCTGCACCGGCTACAGCAAAACAGCTGCAAGTAGAAATGTTGAATGTATTTTTTCCGTCACCTCCAGTTCCAACAATATCCAATGGATCGAACTCAGATAAATCGATCTGCACAGCTGTATTCAGCAGTGCATCCCGAAAGCCGATTACCTCGTCCAGCTCAATGCTGCGCATCAGGTAAACCGAAATAAACGCCGCAATCTGGGATTCGTTGTATTTGCCCCCGGCCATATTGGCCATTACTTCTGCAGCCTCCTGCTTCGTAAGGGACTGGTGATTGAACAATTGATTAAGTATTTGTTTCATAAAATATTATTGTGTTCAAAAGAAATATACTATAAGAATATATAGAAATCGCATCTGTTTTCCAAACAATAGCGTCTGTCGTCTAAACAATTGTGTCAGAAGTTAAATCAATGGTGGTAGAAGTTAAAGCAATAACGTCGAACACTCAAACAATAGTAAAAGAACTTAAAACAATAACGCCTGTCGCCGAAACAATAATGTCTGTCACCCAAACAATTGTATCAGAAGTTAAAACAATTGCATTTGTCATGAAAACAATAGTGCCTGACAATCAAACAATGACGTCTGTCAAGTTAGCTTTCCAGCCAGTTCTTCAACATTTGCTCCCCGTCGGGCGTCAAAACCGATTCCGGATGAAACTGAACACCACGCACGTCATATGTTTTATGCGCCAATGCCATAATCATACCTTCTTCGTCCACAGCCGTAATGGTCAGGCACTCGGGCAAAGTCGATTTTTCAGCTGCCCACGAATGATACCGTCCCACTTCCAGTTGTTTTGCTAATCCGTTGAAAAGCACATCCTCTTCTAATACATTCACCATAGAGCTTACGCCGTGATGAACATCAGTCAGGTTAATCAATGTTCCGCCAAATGCTTCTGCAATGGCTTGTTCGCCAAGGCAAACACCCAAAATTGGCTTTGTTGGTGCATAAGTACGAATCACATCGAGCAAAATACCCGACTCCGACGGAACACCAGGTCCCGGCGAAAGGATTATTTTGTCAAATCGTGCAATGTCTTCCAATGCTATCTGGTCGTTACGATGTACTTCCACGTCGGTATATCCCAACTTTTTTACTGCGTGTACCAGGTTGTAGGTAAACGAGTCGTAATTATCAAAAACTAATATTTTCATATTCTTATTTATCTTCCTGATGCTACTTCCACTGCACGTTTCAGAGCAGCTAATTTATTATTCACTTCCTGCAATTCGCTTTCTTCGTCGGATTTGGCAACGATGCCGGCACCGGCCTGATAGTAAAGTGTATTATTTTTACTTACGAACGAGCGAATCGTAATGGCTTGATTGAAACTTCCGTCGAAGCCGATATAGCCCAAGCAACCACCATAAGGACCACGGTCGTGAGGTTCAATGCTATCAATCAGTTGCATGGCTTTGATTTTTGGTGCTCCCGAGAGTGTTCCGGCAGGGAACGTATCGGCAAAAAGTTTGATGATTTTGGTATCGGGTTTCAGCTTGCCACTTACGCTCGAAACCAAATGCAACACGTGAGAATAATACTGCACTTCGCGGAACACTTCTACTTCCACGTGGTCAGCATTGCGACTTAAATCATTGCGGGCCAAATCAACCAACATCACATGCTCGGCATTTTCTTTTTTGTCGACCCGGAGTTTCTCTGCCAGTTGGAAATCTTTTTCATCATCACCCGTGCGGCGGAATGTTCCGGCAATTGGTTTGATATAGGCTTTTTGTTTCTTGGCATCAACCACAAGGTGAGCCTCCGGAGAGGAACCGAAGATACGGAAATCTCCAAAGTTGAAGTAAAACAAATACGGCGACGGATTTACTGAGCGCAAGGTGCGGTACAGCATAAAGTCATCGCCTTTGTATTTCTGATAAAAGCGGCGCGAAAGTACAATCTGGAACACGTTTCCTTTGTAACATTCCTTTTTACCTTTCGCCACCATGGCTTTATATTCTTCGTTGGTTATATCCGATTTTTCTTCGCCAACAGCCGAAAATTCGTACGTGGCAATATTATTATTGGTAAGAATTTCTTCAATATCGGCAATAGCAGAGGTTTCACCTTCAAGCAAATTCTCGATGATTGTCAGTTCGTTGTTGAAATGGTTTACGGCAATAATGTACTTAAACAGCACGTAATGCAAGCCCGGCATACTTCCCGGCACCGTTTCGCGCGCTTTGAGTTTTACGTCCTCGAAGTACTGCACCGATTCGTACGACGAATACCCAAACAGGCCATTCACACCAACCGGATTGTCATTTTTCACCAGGTCAACTGATTTCAGGAACGCATCAAAACGTTCAGCCACAGTCAGCTTGCCGGTAACAGGAGTTTCCAGTTTTGTCCCATCAGGATATTCTTCTTTTATCACAAACTGATTCACCGAAATTCCACCAATCGGACAAAAACCGATATACGAATAACTGTTTTCAACGCCATGATAATCGGAACTTTCCAACAGTACCGAGTTCGTATATAAATCGCGTATTTTGAGATAAATTCCTACCGGCGTCTGCAAATCAGCCAGCATCTTTTTTGAGTTTACGAATAGTTTCATAATTCTTTATTTTGCAAAATGCTTAACATAAGTATCCATATCTTTATCACCACGACCTGAAACTGTAAGAACCACAATATCGTCGGGTTTAAAAGTAGCTTTTTCTTTTTTGAGCAATGCCAATGCGTGTGCCGATTCAATCGCAGGAATAATTCCTTCCAATCGGGTCAACTCAAAGGCGGCTTCCAATGCTTCATCATCATTAATGGCGTGTACCTTGGTGCGACCAATCTCCGCAAAGTACGCATGGGCAGGTCCAATTCCCGGATAATCAAGTCCGGCAGAAATAGAGTAAGGCTCTGTAATCTGACCATCTTCGTCCTGCATCAGCAATGTGCGGAATCCATGAATAATCCCAACCGTTCCAATGCTTATCGTTGCAGCCGTTTCACCGGTTTCAACACCCAGCCCACCTGCCTCGGCTGAGATAATTTTCACACGTTCATCATTAATGTAATGATAGTAGGTTCCCATGGCGTTACTTCCACCCCCAACACAAGCCATTAAGTAATCAGGATAATCGCGACCAATCTGCTCCTGCAATTGCCATTTTATTTCTTCGCTGATAACTGATTGAAAGAATCCAACCATATCGGGATAAGGATGAGGACCAACCGTAGAACCAATTATATAAAACGAATCGGGATTTGAACACCAATAACGAATTGCTTCGTTGGTAGCATCTTTCAGCGTCCAGTTTCCACTGGTTACTGGTTCAACCGTTGCACCCAACATGCGCATCTTTTGTACGTTCAAAAACTGACGTTCCACATCCGTTTTGCCCATAAACACAATGCATTCCAAACCCATCAATGCACAAGCAGTAGCTGTAGCCACACCGTGTTGTCCGGCACCTGTTTCGGCAATAATGCGGGTTTTGCCCATGCGTTTAGCCAACAGAATTTGCCCCAATGCATTGTTGATTTTGTGTGCGCCGGTATGGTTCAAATCTTCGCGTTTCAGATAGACATTTGTGCCGTATTCAGCCGATAAACGCTTTGCAAAATACAGTGGCGACGGACGTCCCACGTAGTTTTTCAGTAAGTCGTAATATTCAGCTTTGAACGAAGCATCGTCTTTAATAGCATAAAAAGCTTCCTTTAGTCGTTCTACTGTTCCATGCAGAATTTCAGGAATATAGGCTCCGCCAAAGTTGCCATAGTAGCCATTGTTGTCAATTGAGTAATCCATCTTTAAAATGGTAAATTGTAAATGAATAAATTGTAAATAAAAAAGGCTTATCGTGAGTCCGACAAGCCTTTTTGTAATATCTTTTTAATTTGACAATATACACAGGTGTTACATCTCACGATTAGCTAATCTGCAAGTGCCACCACCAAAATTTATTTACTGTCAAAACCGTGTTCATTTCTTTTTGATTTATTTTCGGGTGCAAAGATGATAAATTTATTTTATTTGTGCAAGAAGAATATCATTTTTTTGAATTAGATAACTAAAAAGCAACTAATTCAGTCAAAACTTTCAATTATTTTTGATTTCAGTTTCTTCCTCATTTGGAACAAGTTATATAAATTTATTAATTTGTTAGAAGCACTTTCGTTATTCAGTTTTTTTTCCGAACTTTGCGGACTTAAAAATGCGAAACAAAAGCAAGTAATTTTAAGGAAAAAATAAGGTGAAAGATACAAAGTACATTTTCGTAACCGGTGGCGTTACATCTTCGTTGGGTAAAGGAATTATAGCGGCTTCGCTAGGCAAACTATTGCAAGCCCGTGGTTTCAAGGTTACTAACCAAAAATTAGATCCTTACATCAATGTTGACCCGGGAACGCTCAACCCGTATGAACACGGTGAATGTTATGTTACCGTGGATGGACATGAAGCCGACCTTGACCTCGGTCACTACGAACGCTTTTTGGGAGTTGAAACCCACAAAGCAAATAATGTTACCACCGGACGTATCTACCAAAATGTTATCAACAAGGAACGCCGCGGCGATTTTTTGGGGAAAACTGTGCAGATCATCCCTCACATTACCGACGAAATCAAACGAAACATCAAACAGTTGGGTAGCAAAGGCGATTTCGACTTTGTAATTACTGAAATTGGTGGAACAGTTGGTGATATTGAATCACTTCCATATATTGAAAGTGTGCGTCAATTGAAATGGGAACTTGGAAACAAGTGTCTGATTGTACACCTCACCTACGTACCCTACCTGGCAGCCGCCAAAGAACTTAAAACAAAACCAACACAGCACTCGGTAAAAGCATTGCAGGAACAAGGCGTACAAGCCGACATTTTGGTATTGCGTACAGAGCATAATATTTCTGCCGATATTCGCAAAAAAGTGGCATTGTTCTGTAACGTAGAACAATCAGCTGTAATGCAATCTATTGATGTACCAACTATTTATCGTGTGCCATTAAACATGCAGGATGAAAAACTGGATGAAGTGGTACTGACAAAAATGGGGTTTGATCTGGAAAAAACTCCAAAAGCTGACATGGAAAAATGGACAGCTTTTGTTGAAAAACTGGAAAATGCCAAAGAAGAAGTTCATATTGCCATCATTGGAAAATACGTCCAACTACCTGATGCTTACAAATCTATCATCGAATCATTACTTCATGCAAGTGCTTACAACAACAAGAAGCTAAAACTCGAACTTATTCTATCGGACAAATTGTCAGAAGAAAATGTAGAGAAAAAGCTCCAAAAAGTAAATGGCATTGTTGTTGCTCCGGGTTTCGGACAACGCGGAATGGATGGAAAGTTTGTTGCATTGAAATATGCCCGCGAAAACAATATTCCTTGTTTGGGAATTTGTATGGGAATGCAAACTATGTCGATAGAATTTGCCCGTAATGTATTGAATTACACTGACGCCAACAGTACCGAAATTGATCCAAGTACAACACACAATATTGTTGATATTATGGATGAACAAAAGGACATTTTGGATTTAGGTGGAAGCATGCGATTAGGAGCTTACAAATGCAAATTGAAAAAGGGTTCTAAAGCATTTGACATTTATAAAAAAGAAAACATAAGCGAACGTCATCGTCATCGGTACGAATTCAACAATGCTTACAAACAGGATTTTGAAAAAGCAGGAATGCTTTGCAGCGGATTGAACGTTGAGTCAGATTTAGTCGAAATCATTGAACTCACTTCGCACAAATGGTATATTGGTGTTCAATTTCACCCTGAATACAGCAGTACGGTTGTAAACCCACATCCACTGTTTATAAGCTTTGTGAAAGCCGCAATTGAGAAATAAAACGAATAAAAAATTAGTTATTACACTATAAAAGCCTTACCAACTAAAAGTATTGAAGGCCGAAACAACTAAATATGGATAAAAATACGATTCTGGGATTTGTGCTTATCGCACTCATTGTTTTGGGATTTTCGCAACTGAATAAGCCAAGCGAAAAAGAAATCGCACTTAAGCATTACAATGATTCAATCGCTCTAGTAGAACAAAACAAAGCACAGGCCACTCCCGTAGCGGGATCAACCAGCACAAAAACTGCCGATTCAACTGCCGTAACCGACACAACTAAGCTAGCAGATGCATTTGGTGGCTTCAGCCCGTCAGCTAAAGGTCAGGAAAAATTCTACACACTCGAAAATGAGCTTATCAAGCTCACTTTAAGCAACAAAGGTGGTAGAGTTTCTTCGGTACAACTCAAAAAATATCGCACACACGACTCATTGCCATTGGTTCTTTTCGATGAAAAAGAAAGTTCAATGGGCTTTACTTTTGTTACAAATAATAATCGTGTAATCAACAGTTCCAGTTTGTATTTCGAACCTGTTTCGTCTGTCATAAAAGATGCTCAGGGCAATCAAACACTTATTCTCCGATTAAAAACTACCGGAGATAGTTACATTGATTTTGCCTACACTTTGCCGGCAAACAATTATATGGTTAGCTTTGGAATAAAAGCCAATAACATGACTACTGTTATGCCTGCCGGAATCAATTCGCTTGATATGCAGTGGACTTCAAAAATCCGTCAACAGGAGAAAGGCCGTAAGTTCGAAGATCGTTACTCGTCCATCGAATACAAATATGTAGCCGATGATGTTGAAAAGATGAGCGAAAGCAAAGATGATCAAAAAGATCTTCCGAACAAAGTAAAATGGGTTGCCTTTAAAGATCAGTTCTTTAGCAGCATTTTAATTGCCAATGAAGATTTTTCATCAGCTAAATTAAAAAGCACCTTAGAAAAAGAAGAAACTAATTACTTAAAATCATATGCTGCCGACCTGGTAGTTGGATTTGACCCAACAGGAAAAAAACCAACTACTTTCCGCATGTACTTTGGACCAAATCAGTTTAAAGTTCTTGCAGCTTACGACAAAGGTGTAAGCGGTGATTCAGAACTGAAACTGAACAAAATAATTCCACTGGGCTGGGGTATTTTTGGTTGGATAAATCAGTTTGCCATTATCCCAATGTTCAACTTATTCAGTCAGTTTATCAGCAACTTCGGACTTATCATTTTGTTGTTGACACTGGTTATCAAAGTTGTTCTTTTCCCATTGACTTACAAGTCTTATGTTTCAAGTGCCAAAATGCGTGTATTGAAACCTGAGATTGACGAAATTCATGCAAAAATTCCTGCAGAAAAAGCAGCAGAACGTCAAAAAGCAACGATGGATTTATACAGCAAAGTGGGAGTAAGTCCGCTAAGCGGCTGTGTTCCTTCACTCTTACAAATGCCATTACTGTTCGCCATGTTCAGCTTCTTCCCGGCAGCCATTGAGCTTCGTCAGCAAAGCTTCTTGTGGGCTACTGACCTTTCGACCTACGATTCAATCATGCATCTACCATTTACAATTCCATTTGGTTTTGGCGATCACGTTAGTTTATTCTGTCTGTTGATGACAGTGACTAACATTGTTTACACCAAATTGAATATGGCCAACACGGCTACCACAGATCAACCGGGTGGTGCCATGATGAAATGGATGATGTATCTTATGCCGTTGATGTTCTTATTCATGTTCAACAATTATGCTTCAGGTTTGAGCTACTACTACTTTATTGCTACTTTGATCTCAATCTTGCAAACATACATTATTCGTGCTACAGTTGACGAAAAGAAAATTTTGGCTCAACTTCACGCAAAACGTAACAGCAACAGCAAAAATCCTCCAAAAAAATCGGGATTTATGGAACGTCTTGAAAAAATGCAACGCGAGCAACAACAAGCACAAAAACGCAAATAATTTATTTCAAATATTTAAAAAGCGCAATATGCAAATTCACTTTGCCTTTGCGCTTTTTTCAGATATGTACAATATCAGCTATAAAATGAAAAAACGTAATTCAACATTTATTCTTTTAAGTTTCGCAATCCTAATACTTGCTTCATGTCAGAAAAGTAGCCGTTTTGAGATTGATACGACCAGGAACAGGGTAGACGTGAAAATTCATCGCTTCGACAAAGATTTACTGTCTATTGACACTACCAATACACAAAAAGGAGTAGAAAGTTTGTACAAGCATTATCCTGAATTCATACAAGATTTTACAGAAAACATTCTTGATACAGCTGCAACAGATACCACAGCTGTATCTAATTTGATTCATCAATACCTAACGGACAAAACCTTCGCTCAACTAAACAAAAAAACGCTTGAAACTTTTAATGACATTTCTGATATTGAAACAAAAGTTTCGAATGCCTACACGTACATGCATTATTATTTCCCCAACGTCAAATTACCCGAAATCTACTTCTATGTTTCAGGACTGAACAGGGCGATAATGATGAACGATAAATTCATTGGAATTGGGACTGATTTTTATCTGGGTAATGACTTCCCCATGTATAAAGATCTCAACTATGAATATTTAATTTACAACATGCGTCGGGAGTGCTTAGCCACTGATTTGGTGTCAACTACTTTGTTTAGAATGTTTGTGATGGATGGTCAGGATTACCGTTTACTGGACAATATGCTATTCAGAGGTAAAGTAATGTATCTGCTTTCGGTCATTATGCCTGATGAAAAACCGGAAGTGTTGATGGGTTATACACCTGAGCAATGGAAGTGGAGTAAAAAATACGAAAAAGAAATATGGGCTAGTATAATCGATAAAAAACATCTCTTCTCAACAGATTTAATCCTTATTCGAAAGTACATGAATGAAGCACCTTTTACAGCACCTGTTTCGCAGGAATCACCGGGGAGACTTGGTAGTTACATGGGTTGGCAGATTGTGAAAAGCTACATGGAGAAGAACGTGAACGTAAGCTTAACCGACTTAATGAGCGACAATAACTATCAGAAAATGTTGGAAAATTCGGGTTACAGACCTTAATTCAGAACAAAAAAAAGACCCGCTTGCAAAAGCAAGCAGGTCTTACATTTTATGCATCTGTCTGATTATACCGGACTAATTGCTTCTGAAGGACAAACATCAGCACAAGTGCCACAGTCTGTACATACGTCAGCGTCAATCACATAGATATCACCTTCTGCAATTGCTTCAACTGGACATTCGCTGATACATGAACCGCAAGCAATACAATCTTCTGAAATTACGTAAGCCATTTTCTTTATTTTTTTTGTTAGTACTAATTAGTTCTGCAAAAGTATAACTTTTTCCAATTCAAAAAAAGCATTTCTCCGTTTTTTTCATGTTAAAGTAGAAAAAAGAGTAAGACTTCCAGTCTGTCCAAACTCATATTCAATATGTTGTTTGTCTTTAAGTTGAACTAAAACTTATGATTTAGACAAAATTCAGACACTTTCTTCAAACAAAAGTATACTCAATAAATTTTTATTCAAATACGAATTCATATTCCCCTTATAATCTTGAATTTAGTCCGATGTTACAAATGTATTAAATTTACATGAAAATGCTAACTCATTACTACAGTTTTTGTACATTTGCACTCGTAATTGAATTTAAACGAATTTATACAATTTAGTCACTGTAATTCAATCAGGCAAAAAACTAAGAAACAAACTAAAAATTCATAATTTACTCAAAACACTCTGTTATGAACAATTCATTTTTCAGCAAATTCACTCCCAAAGAACCAAAATTCTTTCCAATCTTGAAAGAAATGGCTGATGTATTATTGGTTGCATCTGATTTAATTATCGAATGTGTTCAAGACTACGATCACGAAAAAGCAATTGAATACTACAAAAAAATTAAAGAACAGGAAAAAATGGGCGATGCCCTTTCTGCTCGCGTTTTTAATGAATTGAACTCTACATTTATCACCCCTTTTGATCGTGAAGACATTCACCATTTGGCTGACAAACTTGATGATGTAACAGATTACATCAACAGCAGTGCAAAAAGAATTGTGCTTTATAACCCAAAACAATTACCTGCAAGTGCTATTGAAGTTGCAAAACTCATTAAAGAAGGCGCGATTAGTATTGGTAAAGCCGTTGACCAATTGGATGTTTTGAAGAAGAACTCTAAAAAAATCAAAGAATACTGCCAGGAACTTAAAGTAACCGAAAATAAAGCTGATGATGTATATGAAAACTTCTTAATTGATTTATTTGAAAATCAAAAAGATGCGATTGAAGTTATCAAGCTTAAAGAAATTATGAGCGAACTTGAAAGAGCCACAGATGCTGCCGAGATTGTTGGTAAAATTATCAAGACGATTATTGTTAAGTATGCATAATAACTTCAAACAAAAAAAATGACGCTATTAATAACAGTAATTGCCCTCGCATTGATATTTGACTTTATCAATGGGTTTCACGATGCGGCCAATTCAATAGCCACAATCGTTTCCACCAAAGTTCTTACACCTTTCAAAGCTGTTTTGTGGGCAGCAGCTTTTAATTTTGTAGCCTTTTTTATTGCAAAATACTTTAGCGGATTTGGTATTGCAAATACAGTTTCGAAAGCTGTACTTGAGCAATACATAACTCTTCCAATTATATTTTCGGGAATTGTTGCTGCTATAATGTGGAATTTAGCAACCTGGTGGCTGGGTATACCATCATCTTCTTCTCATACCTTAATTGGTGGTTTTGCAGGTGCTGCTATTGCTGCTTCCGGATTCGGAGCTATAAAAGCAGATGTAATTGTCAAAATTGCATCCTTTATTGTACTGGCCCCATTAATTGGGATGCTTATTTCGACGCTTATTACGATTATGATTCTATACATTTTCAAAAAGGTAAATCCACACAAGGCAAATCAATGGTTTAAAAAGTTACAGTTGGTTTCCTCTGGTTTATTTAGTATTGGTCATGGTCTGAATGATTCTCAAAAAGTTATGGGTATCATTGCAGCTGCGCTATATGCCGCATACCATAAAAACGGAATTGACATGGGAATTCATGATATCAAAAACATCCCAGATTGGGTTGCATTTGCCTGTTTTGCAGCCATTTCGGTTGGTACCATGTCAGGCGGATGGAGAATTATCAAGACCATGGGTTCTAGAATCACGAAAGTAACTCCACTCGAAGGTGTAGCTGCTGAAACAGCCGGAGCAATAACGCTATATATTACAGAAATCTTGAAAATTCCGGTAAGTACAACCCATACAATCACTGGTTCTATCATAGGTGTTGGAGCCGTAAAACGACTTTCAGCAGTTCGCTGGGGAGTAACCCGCAGCTTAATGGTTGCCTGGATTCTTACAATTCCTGTTAGTGCAGCATTGGCAGCATTGATATACTTTCTGTTCGGAGCAATGGTATAAGCAACTAATACTATTAAAAGAAAAGGCGAATGAGTTTTCATTCGCCTTTTCTTTTTTACTAAGAGCCGAAATGACAAAAACTACAATATAATAGTCAAAATTTCGACATCTAATGTGCATGAACTTGGTATTTTTGTATTAAAATCATTAGCACCCCTGAATATTCAATTTCAATGAAAACACACATTTTATCATTCTCACTTATTCTCACCTTTTTACTTTACATTGGCCCTGTAAATGCAAGTCATCACAACAGATCTGTTCAATCAAAGAAGCTAAAACAGAAAACTTCAATTGCAATTCAGTTTGCACAATCAGAAATCACACGCTTCCCAAAGGCATGGCAATTGGATTATGGCAAACGACCATTTTTTGGCTATGCACAAGGTGTGGGCTGTTCTGCTATGATACAACTTTGGAAATCCACAGGTAACAAACAATATTTCGATTACGTAAAAGAATATGCCGATAGTCTGATAAGCGACAATGGAGATATAAAGTTATATGACAAGGAAAGCTACAACATCGATTATGTAAATTCCGGGAAAATACTTTTTTCTATTTACAAACAAACCGGTAATAACAAATACCGATTGGCAATGGACAACCTGATTGACCAATTAAAAAAACAACCCCGAACATCTGAAGGTGGATACTGGCACAAAAAAATATACGAAAACCAAATATGGTTGGATGGTATATACATGGCATCGCCTTTTATGGCACAATATGGTGCCACATTCAACCAACCACAATGGATTGATGAAGCTGTTAAACAAATAATCTTATGCCATAAACATACGCACGACTCTATAACCGGACTCTATTATCATGCATGGGATGAAAGCAAAAGCCAGCGCTGGGCTGATCCCAAAACGGGACTTTCTCCGAACTTTTGGGGACGAAGCATTGGTTGGTATTTTATGGCAGTAGTCGATGCGCTCGATTTTATTCCCAAAAACCATCCTCAACGCGAAAAATTAATTTCAATTGTTCGTGGACTTGCCGATGCGCTTCCAACATATCAACGGAATGGACTTTGGTATCAGGTTATTGATCAACCGGAAAGAGCGGGAAACTTCCCGGAAGCATCCGTTACGACGCAATGCATGTATGCTTATGCCAAAGCGGTAAACAAAGGATATGTTAGTGAAAAATACCGCATATTTGCCCTAAAGGCTTTTGAAGGAATACAGAATAACTTATTGAGAAAAAATGCAGACGGAACAATTTCCCTGACACGTTGCTGTGCTGTGGGTGGGCTTGGAGGCAACCCATATCGGGATGGAAGTTTCGGGTATTATATTGGGGAAAAAATGCGGGACAACGATGCTAAAGCTACGGGCCCGTTTATAATGGGGTGTATTGAACTGAAGAAATAGCAATAAACAGTGTCATTGAAATTCACATTGAAGATTAAACCATCTAAAATACAGCAAATTAATAAACAATAAAACATTTACTACAATAATATAAATATCAAAAAAAAGAGTGTATCGGTCAAAATAGATAATCTAATCGAAGCTCAGAATCGTTTAATTTGCATATATTCAATCTAACACTAATTAATATTTAATATCATGAAAAAAATTACTCTTTTTTCTTTCTTAGGAGTTGCTTTTGTTGTTGCGACTTCTTTGTATGCTAAAGAACAACGAATATGGACTGGAGCCACCAACAAACTCTGGGATTTAGCTAATCCTAACTGGTCCGATCCAAATTCTGTATTATCATTTCTTCCTACTACTACAGTAGATAGTGCCACTGCATTTTTCGACGACAATACCGATTCTCTAAAAGTGAAGGTTGTTGGAACTATGATTGCTGACAGTATAGTTGTAAACTCTTCGAAAAACTACCTGATTGATGTAAATGCAACCGGTGCAGAAATTACCGGAAAAGGCATTCTAATCAAAAAAGGTACAGGTACATTTGAAATGAACGTAAAAAACTCATTGTTAGGTGGTACGATAATCTACGAAGGTAAAGTGAAAATGCTTAACCAAACTTCTCCAAATGCATTTGGCGCTAAACTTGTACTTAATGGAGGGACTGCCAATTTCGCAACTACAACTTCATCTACATACCCAAGTGTAACTTTGCCTGTTGAAATTCCAGCTGGAAAAACAGGAATTGTTGAACTTTCGCGTTACAGTTACTGGTCGAGCCCAATCACAGGGAGTGGTGATTTACAAATTTATGCTGCAGGTGAAAGAACCTATTTAGGACAAAAAAATGTTCCACCAGTTTGGACTGCATTCACAGGGAATGTGAAAGTTGATAAATATACCGGAACCGGTGTTGTTCCTGGTTTTTATGGCCTTTTATTTAATTCAAATAAAACATACAAAGATACACTTACATATGGCAAAGGCGTTGATTCTGTATTCTACAATAGAAGATTAACTCTGGGAACAGGTACTACAATTGGTGCAGAATCAGGAACACGTGCCTATGCAATCGGCGAATTAGTTACAACAGACAGTACAAACCTAATCGCTGGATATTATAAAGATTCTACAACTCCACAAATTTTCTACTACATTGGAGGTTTAAATACAAGCGTTATATTTCCCGGAAGAATTGGCTATATTGGAACAAAAGCCTATAATCTTACCGGAATTGTAAAAGTAGGTACCGGAACTTACACTTTCACAAACAATGATAACCAAATGACAGCAGGTTTATCAGTACGAGAAGGAAGAGTTTTGATTTGCGACAAAAACATTAAAGGTTCTAAAAATGGTGGAACAGGTTATTCTGTAAATGTAAGAAAAAACGGAACAATTGGTGGTACAGGTCGTATTGCAGGCAATGTAGATGTTTATGGAACTTTACAACCGGGTGCAGATGGTATTGGCACTTTGTTGCTGTCTGACTCTATTACTGCAAAAACATACAGTAAATATGGAACCCCATTTAAATATTCATTCACATACAAACCAACAGCAACAACGTCATCTACCTATTCATTCCAGGTTGGTGGAACCCGTGCAGTTGATTTAACTCTTCGCGAAGGTTCTGTAAGCGAATTTGAAATTGGATCTGCAACTTCATATGATAAAGTTATCGCTACAGGAAAAATTCGTTTTAGTAAGGATACACTTTCAGCAGGAAAACCAAAATTAAAAATCAAACTGGCTAGTGGGTATAATATTAAAGATGGTGACAAGTTTGAAATTATCACTGCAAAAAGTTTAGATGCAGCAAATTCCAATGGTTTTGATATTGAATATCCTACTGCAAATGGAATAACCTGGACGGTAGATACAAAAGCCGACACAACAAAATTAGATAAAGAAGTAATTACCTTTACAAATAAAGTTACCACTTATACAATGACTGATTCAATGGCAGTAACTAATGTAACTCCCGATACAATGAAAATTTCATATCATGTAGTTCTTACAGCCTCTGTAAAAACAGGTCTTGCTGCTCCAACTACAAAAAACACAATTTCAGTTTATCCAAACCCAACAAGGGGTAACGTAAACTTTACTTCGAGCGATGCAGAAATAACTTCTATCGAAATAATCAACATACAAGGTCAAGTGATTATGAGAAAAGAAATGAACTCGACTACCGTACAATTAAATTTAGATAAGCTCAGCTCAGGTGTTTATTACACAAAAGTATCTACAGCTAAGGGTACCAAAGTAGACAAACTGGTTGTTCAATAAGTAGTGATTACACTACAAGTAAATTGAAAAGGCTGTCTTTATTTGAGAAGACAGCCTTTTTATTCTCTCAAGTGCCTATAGTCCAAATTTATCAAATTTTAAAATTAAACTATCATTATCCATAGTTAGGTAATTGAAAATTAGCTTTATATTTGTATCCTACTGTATATTAACCTCTAATGCAATTTACAATGAAAAAACATTTACTTTTTATATCCCTGCTGGCTTCGTCACTATTTATTATTCAAGCTCAAACAATTGCATTCCCCGGGGCAGAAGGTTTCGGTCGATTTGCAAAAGGAGCCCGAGCAGCCGGAATACCAAGTATTTACCATGTAACCACATTAAACGATTCGGGAACCGGATCACTACGCGATGCAATTAGTCAACCAAATCGAATTGTCGTGTTTGATGTTGGCGGAGTAATAAAATTATCATCGCGCTTAATATTTTCACAAAATCTAACAATTGCTGGTCAAACAGCACCTGGCGATGGTGTGACTGTATATGGAAATGGTGTGACATTTTCTGCCGCAAATGACATAATTGTTCGTTATATGCGATTCAGAATGGGAAGTGGTGGCGAATCCGGGAAAGATGCTGCAGGAATTGCCAATGGAAGTAATATGATTTTTGACCACGTTTCAGTTTCCTGGGGATTAGACGAAAATTTTTCGATAAACTGGGATGGTAAAGGCTCAGAACCAAATAACATAACAATTCAAAAATCTATTATTGGTCAGGGGTTAATGGTGCATTCGGCAGGTGGTTTAATACAAACCACTGGCGGTGTCACAATTTACAAGAATTTGTACATTGATAATAAAACCCGTAACCCGAAAGTAAAAGGATTGAACCAATTTTCAAATAACATTGTATATAACTGGGGATCAGGAGGCGGATACATTCTTGGCGGAGACTCAGAAGGACCTTCGTGGGGCGTAATTGAAGATAACTATTTTATAAAAGGACCAAGTACCGGTGGAACAGATGCAATTACCCGTGGAAATTCAAATTTTCAGGCATATAACAAGGAGAATATACTTGATTATAATGTTGATGGAGTACTTGGAGGATCAATTGCCCCTGATAGTGTACTGGGCTCTGTAACTATTGTAAATTCATACAATTCATTCAGCAACTCACCGGGTACACATCCAACATTGAGCAATGTACTAAGTCCGGCAGCTGCTTACAATTGGGTAATTGATAGCGTTGGAGCATGTATACCTGCCCGTGATGAGGTTGATAAATACATGATTAATGAATTAAAATCTCTTGGAACTACAGGGGCACTAATAAATGCTGAAGCAGATTTAGGTTTACCCGGTGGAGTTGGGTATGTTTTTTCTGCAATCAAACAAGTAGACACCGACAATGATGGCATGCCTGACTCATGGGAAGATGCTAACGGACTGAATAAAAATTTGGCTTCTGATGCCCTTCTATCAAATGCTGATGGCTATTTAAATATTGAGAAGTATATAAATGGAATAACTTCTGGTCCGGCTTTTGTAAAATACCCAAATTTAGTTGCAGTTAAAGCGATTGGAACAGATTTCATAACTTTAAAATGGGCTAATAATGCATCTGCTGCTACAAGTATTGTCCTCGAACAATCGACAGATAACATAAACTTCAATGAAATTATACGATTAGATCCATCTTTATCCGAATACAAAATCAGTGGACTCTCACAGGTAACAACATATTATTACAGGCTTAAAACGATAAACGGAACACTTGAGTCACTATATTCTACTGCATTAAAAGTAAAAACATTAGGCACTGCATCTGCACCAATAGCTTGTACCGAACCTGTTCCGGCAAATCAATCGCTTATAACATCATACACTCAAACAACATTGAGTTGGACAAATCTAACAGGAAATTTTGGGGGTGTTTTACATTATGATGTTTTTGCTGGGACTTCTCCTGATTCATTAGTAATGGTTGCCGACAGTATTGTCGGAACAAACTGTACAATTAATATCATTCCATCAAAAATTTATTATTGGAGAGTTGATGCCATCAATTATTTCGGTAGTCAACAAGGAGATTTATGGTCATTTACATCCGGTAAAAAACCAGAACGTGAAAAAATTGCATATTGGCCTCTCAACGAAACAACAGGAACAACAGCTGTAAATGAAGTATATGGCGTAGCTACAGCTAAAGGATTTACACCAACATGGAGCCCGGGTAAGTTTGACAACTCCATCACATTCCCCGGAGCTGCTGGTTCAGGAATGGTTCAAAGTCATTATAGCGCAGTTTCGCTGGACAATAAGTCATTTACAGTGGAACTTTGGTTTAAGTCAAGTGGTGGAACTGTTGATTATTATCTTATCAACAAAGGCAGTTTTGTGGCAAATACAGCCACGGGAGCTACCGGAAAATGGTTTGGCATTCAATACAACAAAGTTGGAAGTAACGACCGCGTTACCTGGGCGGTGGACGATAATGTAACCAAAACTGCATTGGACATTAAACCGGGTTCAACTTATTTCAATAATGCCTGGACACATATTGTTTGTATCCGCAACAAAGAAACTGCCTTGCTGCAAGTGTATATAAATGGAGTGTTGAAAGGTTCAGTTGCCGACAAAACAGGTGATATCAGCCAAATAGAAGATATAGTATTAGGAAATGCCAACGTTGCATTTACAAGTACTTATGCTGGTCAGCTAGATGAAGTGTCCATATATAATTCAGTTTTAACCCCCGAAGAAATTCTTGAAAATTACCAAAAAGGATTGAAAACCGGATTTGCAAATGCATCATACAATTCCAATGTAAGTGTATATCCTTTACCATTTAAAAACAAGATGAATATTAAATCAGATGAATTAGAAGGATCAACCGCAACTGTGAGGATATATTGTACAACCGGACAACTAGTATTTACAAGCAATGCAGTAGTTGAAAACAATCAAATCCAGATTAACGGATTGGAAGTATTGAAATCCGGAATCTATGTATGCAGCTTAAGATCAGTCAATAACAAACAAATATCATTCAGAGTGATCAAATAAGTCAATATTGTTTATCCGGCAAAAAAGAATGTGTTATCTCAATTCTTTTTTGCCGGATTTCATTTTCACAGGGCTTATTTTTTCATTGAAATTTGTACAATATTACTGCCAATTATTCATTTTGAACTTGAACAACACAAGTGCTTATTAAAATCCAATTTGATTTATTAGATTTGTACAATCTTTGATGAATAATAATACAAAAACATGAGAATTACACTTCGAATTTTTATATTTTCACTATTAACGGCAACCCTTTTTGCACAACAAACCGAGACATTATACCTCTCTGGAACCGGACTTGGTAGCGAAAAAATCTGGAAGTTTTATTGCACAGGTGGTTCAAACAGTAAAAAATGGAGCAAAATAAAAGTTCCAACTCAATGGGAGCTGCAAGGATATGGTGAATACACGTATGGACGTTGGTACAAAGCAGGATTGAAAAACCCCAGTATGGAAGAGGGTTTGTACGAATATTCGTTCAAGATTCCTGCCGACTGGAAAGGCAAACAAATCTCTATCATTTTCGAAGGATCAATGACCGATACCGAAGTGAAAATCAACGGTAAGTTGGCCGGCGAAGTTCATCAGGGAGGTTTCTATCAATTTTCGTATGATATTACCGACAAATTAAAAGCCGGAGCAAATAATAAATTAGAAGTAAAGGTTTCGAAACAATCGGCTAACAAATCGGTGAATGGTGCCGAACGCCGTGCCGACTGGTGGTTATTTGGAGGTATTTATCGCCCTGTTTATCTGGAAACTAAACCACTGCTCCACATTGAACGCATTGCAGTAGATGCCCAAATGAATGGAAATTTATCTGCAAAAATATTCACAACTCCCCTGCCCGAACATTATTCCATAACTACGAGCATTGCACCGGTAAAAGGTATTGGGAAATTTGATTCACAAGTCTCAGAACTAAAAGCAGGAGTCAGCATACAACAAATTACAGCCAATTGGAAAAATGTGGAGAACTGGACTCCCGAAACACCAAATCTGTACAATCTAACTCTTGAATTACGCAACGAGAAAAAAGAAGTAGTGCATATTTACACCGAGCGAATTGGATTCAGAACTGTTGAGTTTCGTCGACATGATGGCATATATGTAAATGCTGTAAAAATTATTATGAAAGGCATAAATCGTCACTCGTTTCATCCGGATGGTGGTCGTACCACTAATCGCGAAATCAGTCTGCAAGATGCTAAACTGATAAAAGAAATGAACATGAATGCCGTTCGTTCTCATTATCCACCCGATAAGCATTTTCTAGACATGTGCGATTCTCTCGGATTATTTTACCTCGATGAGCTGGCCGGATGGCAAAATGCTTATGACACCCAAACCGGAGAGAAATTAGTGAAAGAAATGGTTGAACGGGATGTAAATCATCCGTGTATCGTGCTGTGGGATAATGGAAATGAAGGTGGTTGGAATACGCAATTAGATAAAGAATTTGCCAAATACGATCCACAAAACCGACATGTTATCCATCCATGGGCCGACTTCGATGGCATAGACACGCATCATTACCCCGAATATCAAACAGGTATTGCCCGCTTTGCAAATGGTTACAATGTATTTATGCCAACCGAGTTTATGCACGGTCTTTACGATCAGGGTCATGGAGCCGGTCTGGAAGATTTTTGGAACAAATATACAGAAAGTCCGCTTTTTGCGGGTGGTTTTATGTGGGCATATGTAGATGAAGCCGTAAAGAGGGTAGATAAAAACGGAATTCTGGATTCGGATGGATTTAATGCTCCCGATGGGATTGTTGGCCCGCATCGTGAAAAGGAAGCAAGCTTCTACAGTGTTCGCGAAATATGGTCGCCCATTCAGATAAAAAAAATGATGATAACTCCGTCGTTTAAGGGCGAAATAGGAGTCTCAAATCACTATCTTTATACCAACTTTGCACAATGCAGGATGAAGTATCGACTTTATTCAGTAACCTCACCACTCCAAAAAGTATCGAAGAAATTATTGGAAGAAGGAATTGTAAGTTTGCCAGACTTAGAACCGGGAAATGCAGGAAAAGCAAAAATGCCACTTACTTCTCAATTCTTTCAGGCAGATGTATTGGAGCTGGAAGCCTTTGATGCCGACGGAAAATCAATATGTAACTGGACCTGGCCAATAACTTTAGCAAAGAAATACACACAAAAGGAACTTAAAGCGATTGATCAAGGTGGTAAGGCTGATTTCTTGCAAAAAGACAGCACCATCATTCTTTCAGCTAAAAATATCTCAGTAAAGTTTAATTCGAAGTCTGGGCTCATAACCGAAGTAAAAAACAATACTGGAAATATTTCTTTCACCAACGGACCAGTTGCTGTTGGAATGAAAGTAAAACTGAAAGAATGCAAACTTCGCCAGGAAGGTAACGATGCTATTCTCACATTTTATTATTTTGGCGGAATTGACTCTATTCGCTGGGAAATGACTCCAAGCGGCTTATTGCACATGAGCGCACTTATGTTGAACAAAAGCTCCGGTGGCGGTGGATTTGATGACGCATTTACCGATAGTAATATATCCAATCTCGGTCTTACATTTTCGTACCCCGAATCGAAAGTGGAAGGTATGAAATGGTTTGGACGTGGTCCTTACAGGGTTTGGAAAAACAGAATCCCCGGAACAAATTACGGACTCTGGGAGAAGGCTTACAATAATACCATTACCGGGGAGAATTTTGAAAATATGGTTTATCCTGAATTCAAAGGCTATCATGCCAATTTATATTGGGCTAACCTACAAACAAAAGAATCTTCCTTCAGCATTTATAGTGAAAGCGATGGCGTTTTCTTTCGTATCTTTACACCTGAAGAACCAAAGAAAAGACAGGATGGTATAAATACTATGCCCGATTTTCCAGTTGGTGATATTTCGTTTTTATATGAAATTCCGGCCATCAGGGACTTTAAACCCATTGCACAACAAGGACCACAAAGCCAACCTTCGTCGATAAGAATAAAGAAAGGCGACGAAGGAATCAGCATGAAACTTTGGTTCGATTTTCGATGATTTTTAAACCAGAATATAAAATTATTTTTTCAATAAACATCATGAAAAAAGCTTATTTAGTTCTTTCATTGTTCGCTCTTCCTTTGTTTCTTTTCTCACAAATTACCTCATGGCCGGAAATATCAACTGAGATGAAACCTGGTGCACGTTGGTGGTGGATGGGAAATGCAGTTGATAAGACAAATCTGACTTATAATCTGGAGGAATATGCGCGGGCTGGGATTGGAACCGTGGAGATTACACCTATTTATGGCGTGCAAAAAAACGATGCCAACGAAATTAAATTTCTATCTGAAAAATGGATGGAAATGCTTCAGCACAATTTAACTGAAACGAAACGACTTGGAATGCAAACCGACATGAATACAGGAACCGGCTGGCCATTTGGAGGACCGGAGGTTACTATTGACGATGCTGCTTCCAAACTCGTGACGAATGAATATAAGTGTAAAGGAGGGGAAACGTTCACAGTTACTTTTACTCCTGAGGATAAAAGTCAGATTGGCACTGCCAAACTATCAAAAGTAATGGCTTTTGGATCAAAAAAACGATGTATAGAGCTTACAAACAAGGTAGATGCAGCGGGAAAACTTACCTGGAAAACTCCCGGAGGAGACTGGAGGATTATTGCCGTATTCTGTGGCAAGACATTCCAGAAAGTGAAACGCGCTGCCCCAGGAGGCGAAGGTTATGTTATGAATCATTTTTCGCAAAAAGCAGTGAAGAATTACCTAACCAGATTCGAAAAAGCTTTCACTGCCAGCAATACACCTTATCCACACAACTTTTTCAACGATTCTTATGAGGTTTACGGAGCCGACTGGACCGAAGATTTATTTGAACAGTTTTATAAACGTCGGGGATATAAACTGGAAGAACACCTGCCTGCATTTCTGGCGACTGAAAGAACCGACGAAACTGCACGAGTGGTTTCTGATTACCGCGAAACGTTGTCAGATTTGTTGCTCGAAAACTTCACGCAACAATGGACAAACTGGGCACACAATCATGGCAGTAAAACCCGAAATCAGGCACATGGTTCTCCGGGCAATCTGATTGATTTATATGCAACTGTGGATGTTCCCGAATGCGAAGGATTTGGATTGTCGGACTTTGGCATCAAAGGTTTGCGCAAAGACACATTGACGATTAAGAATTTCTCTGATATTTCGATGCTTAAATATGCTTCGTCGGCTGCTCATATTGCCGGGAAGCAGTACACTTCTTCAGAAACATTCACTTGGCTAACAGAACATTTCCGCACTTCGTTGTCGCAATGCAAACCCGATTTGGACTTGATGTTTGTGGCCGGCGTTAATCACATGAACTTCCACGGCACAACTTACTCACCCAAAGAAGCTGCGTGGCCGGGCTGGAAATTTTATGCTTCCATTGATATGTCGCCAACCAATAGCATTTGGCACGATGCTCCTGCCATGTTCTCCTACATCACCCGTTGTCAGTCGTTTATGCAAATGGGCAAACCTGATAATGATTTTCTGATTTACCTGCCTGTGTACGACATCTGGAACGACCAAACCGGACGTTTATTACAATTTGGCATTCACGACATGGACAAAAAAATGCCAAAATTCATCCATATTGTTCAATCAATTTACAAAGGTGGTTACGATGTTGATTACATCTCCGATCAGTTTATCCGCTCTACAACCTGTGTAAATGGCAAACTTATAACTCAGAGTGGTAGTAGCTATGAAGCATTAATATTGCCGGCGGTGCACAAAATGCCGGTTGATGTATTGAAACATCTTATTTCGCTGGCCGAACAAGGTGCTAAGATTGTATTCATGGAAAATTACCCAGATGATGTTCCCGGACTAAATCAATTGACAAGCAGACGAAACGAGCTGAAAAGTTTATTGAAAAAACTCGATACAAAAACCGATTTCAATCTGACTTCTGTAAGCTTATTCAAGAAAGGTAAAATTATTACCGGAAGAGATTATGAGAAAACACTTGGTGTTATTGGCAAAGAACCGGAAGAAATGAAAACCAAATTTGGTCTTAGTGCCATTCGCCGAGCCAATGATGAGGGATATCATTACTTTATTGCATGCCTGCAGAAAAATGATGTTGACGATTGGGTAACATTAACCGTTCCGGCAAAATCAGCCATGATATTCGACCCATTGACAGGTGAAAGCGGAAAAGCAAAACTTCGCGAACAACATGGAAAAACACAGGTCTATCTGCAACTAAAATCCGGCACATCGCTTATTCTGAAAACTTTCACTCAAGCAAATGCAGATGCACCATCATGGAATTACCTTCAGGCACCGATTCAGATTAATGAGTTGAAAACCAATTGGAATCTGCATTTCGAACAAAGTATTCCTAAAATTGAAGGAAATTTTGACTCAAAATCACTGAGTTCATGGACCGAACTGAATGTTCCCGAAGCGAAAGTGAATCGGGGAACCGGGATTTACACAACCGAATTTCTCATCGAATCTCTTGGCTCCAACGATTATGTTCTCGATTTAGGTGATGTGCGCGAAAGTGCCCGTGTTCTTGTGAACAGTCAAGCCGTTGCAACTCTTTGGTCAGTTCCGTTTGAATGCAACATTACTAAGTATCTTAAACAAGGTCTCAATTCTTTGCAAATTGAAGTCACGAATTTACCGGCTAATGCCATTGCTGATTATGACCGTAGAAAAGTTGAATGGCGTATTTTCAAGGAAATAAATATAGTAGATATAAATTACAAAAAGAGTGACTACAGCTCGTGGAAACCTGTTCCAAGTGGGTTACTTGGACCCGTAACCATAAAAACTCAAATCAAATTATAAACTCACACAAAAACAACAATGAATTACACAATGTTGAAATTATCGTTAGCAATAGCGATCATCACCTCAGGTTTAGCTGGTGCTCAGGCACAGAAAGATTACAAATATGCTTATTTGTACAAAAATCTTCCTTTCGACATGCCAAAGGTTGAAGCTCCGGTTTTCCCTGACAGAACAGTGTCGATAACCGACTTTGGTGCAGTTGGGAATGGCATTGATTTATGTACCGATGCATTTTCAAAAGCCATCGAAACTGTCGCTTCAAAAGGCGGTGGAACAGTGAATGTACCCGTTGGAGTTTGGTTCACAGGGCCTATTGTATTCAAAAGTAATATCAATCTTCATTTGGATAAGGGGGCAGTCATACTCTTCTCGCCTAATAAGGATTTATATCCGTTGGTCGAAACAATCTTTGAAGGATTGGCAACAAAGCGCTGTCAGTCTCCGATTTCAGGACGCAATCTGACTAATGTTGCCATAACCGGCGATGGAGCAATCGATGGAAATGGACAATTTTGGAGGGCATTAAAAAAACAAAGTGTGCCTGAAAGCTATTGGAAAAAGTTTACTGCAAATCGCGGCGTTTTTAAACGTGCCGATTACTGGTATCCTTCGGAACAATACCTGAAAGGGCAACAAAACGCAGAACTGAATGTTCCCCGTGGTGTCAAAACTGATGCAGAATGGAATTCAATTCGTGATTTTCTTCGTCCGGTAATGGTGAGTTTCATCGAGTGTAAAAACCTGTATTTACAAGGTGTATTATTTCAAAATTCACCTGCATGGAATCTTCATCCACTTATGTGCGAAAATGTTATTGTAGAAAATGTGCAGGCCCGTAACCCCAGTTATGCCGAAAATGGAGATGCTATAGATTTGGAATCCTGCAAAAATACCCTGATCATCAATTCAACATTCGATGCCGGCGACGATGGCATTTGTATAAAAAGCGGAAAAGATGAAGAAGGCCGCCGCAGGGCTCGTCCGTGCGAGAACCTGATAGTTGATAATTGTACTGTTTTCAAAGGACATGGTGGCTTTGTAGTGGGTAGCGAAATGTCAGGCGGAGTCAAAAATATAAAGGTAGCCAACTGTAAATTTTTAGGAACGGATGTTGGCTTGCGGTTTAAAAGTAAACGTGGTCGTGGCGGTGTGGTCGAAAACATCTTCATTGAAAACATTGCGATGATTGACATTGTAACCGAACCGCTATTGTTCGATTTGTATTATGGTGGAAAATCGGCTGTAGAAGCGCAGAACGATACAATTGTTGCAAAACCCGTGCTTCCGAAAGTGGACGAAACAACTCCTACTTTCAGAAACATTCATATAAAAAATATCAGTTGCAGTGGCGCCAACCGCGCTATGTATTTCAACGGCTTACTCGAGAATCCGATTGAAGGCATTTATGTGGAGAATGCCACCATTACCTCACAACGTGGTGGTGAAATTAAACAAAGTAAGCAAATTGTACTGAAAAACATTGCGATAAAAGCAACCGAAGGACCGGAGCTTAAGATTCTTAATTGCAAGGATATAGACACCCAACAAATAACAGGGAAAATAGTAAAGGAATAACAACGACATTACTAATAAAAAATGGGAGCTTGATAACAAGCTCCCATTTTTTATATTCTCAATTTATCTATTAAACATGCGTTACAAAAAGTGGTGTATCCGAATGCATTACCATTTTATATACAAGTCCCTGACTAAACAAGCGGGCAAAAATATTTCTTCTCTTTGTATTGAATGCCAGCACATTGATATTTTGATTAGCCAAATAATTATCTAATATTTCAGGACTATCAACAGCTTTAATTAATCCGTAATTGGTTGTCAGATTAGGATAATGATTAGCAAAATAGGCTTTTATTCCCGCAAGCATCACTTCATCCCAGGGTTCGTTCTTTTGCGAAGTGTGAATGAAGAACATTTCCAGATTATCAGTACCGAGCAAAGAAATAGCCCGATCAATTGCAATCAGGTCCTTCTGATCGAAGTTGGTCAGAAAAGCTACACGCTTAATTTCATCCGGCGATTCGAGAGTCATTTGAACAGGAACAGCAAACACCGGCGACATACATGACTCCATCACTTCAGCTGTCACACTACCAATAAGTTCGTTTGTCACTTTCCGGCCATGAGTTCCCATTACCACCAAATCAGGAGTGTTCTTCTTGCAAAAATCAAGGATCTGATCTTCAGGAACTCCTTCTTTCAACTCAAAACTAAACGGAATATCAGGAAGTTCACCTTTTTCAATTCGCTTATTAATCAAATTGGTCATATTCTCTACATCAGCATTGGCTGAACTTATAATCCGACGAAGCAATTCGCTGTCGCTAATGCTGTACGTGCTCATTTCGTTGTTCGACGAAATGGTAAAAGCAGGACTAAAATATACATGCAAGAAAACTACTTCGGCAGCGAGAACTTCGGCAAAATGAAATCCAAAATCGGTCACCTTTGCTATCTGATCAGAAAAGTCAATCGGTATAAGCACTTGTTTTACGGTGCTTACCTCAGTTTCATTTTGCTTTTCCCAGGCACTTTCCATTTCTTCCACAATTTTCAGTGCGCGTGGCAAGTCACTCTCTTTGATTCGAACTCTAACTCCTACAGCCATTTCGGGTTGTTCCAAATTCAGGTTGTGAATCACTGTTTCAATTCCATTTTCCTCTAATACATTCTTTATCATTTGCGCCCGTTGGTAGGTGCGAATGGCGAGTGTTACTAATTTATCGTCCATAATACATTAAATTTAAATGGTTTTGCAGGTCAGTTAGTGAAATTGGGGTTATAACTCATTCTACGGGGTAAAGATAGCTATTTTAGAGATTCATTGAATCTGTTTTTTGACAAAATTTCAAGTTCAACGGGAAAATAACGCTATATTTGTATTCAAATCAATTTATCACAAATAATATGAAACCCATACTGAAGAAAGGACTTACTATTGGAACACTTATCGCCGTATTAGTGTTCGGTTTCTGGATATTTTTCAGATTCTATTTTGTATTTGGTGAAGGTGTAAAAGCGGGCGAATTGAATTATTTCGTTTACAAAGGCTATGTGTTCAAAACCTATGAAGGCAAGATGATTCAGGCCGGTTTTCGTGCTCAGTCAGCCGGGACAATACAATCCTATGAATTTCCGTTTTCGGTAGAAGATAAATCTGTTGCCGATTCGCTTATGCGTTGTAGTGGAAAACAGGTTGAACTTCATTACAAAGAATACCTCGGAACTTTGCCATGGCGTGGTGTAAATAAGTTTGTAGTCGACAAAATCGTTTCTGTAAAGTAACTGAGAGCGTATTTTACTCTTCATACTATCTCAAAAAAATTCATTACTTTTGCACTTTAAGACATTTTATCCTGTTGGGATACTCATTTTAAACCTATTTCATTGGAAACTGACCTCTTAAATTCAATACTTGCAGGCGTAACTATTCATCCCATGACAGTTACTGCCGCAATTTCGCTTTTAATCAGCATGGTTCTGCTGGCGTGTTCGGCCATCATATCAGCCGCCGAAGTAGCTTTTTTTTCACTCGATCCGCAAACGCTCAATGAATTAGAAGAAAGTGATATTAAATCGGATCAGAACATCCTTCAGTTACTGAAAACCCCGCAACGACTGCTTGCAACCATGCTTATCGGTATCAACTTTGTGAACGTGGCCGTCATTCTGCTTCTTACTCATGTCACCACAACAATTCTCAATTTCGACAGCGCCCCCATATTTGGGTTTATATTTCAAACAGTTATAATCACTTTTGCATTATTACTTTTCGGAGAAATAATGCCGAAAGTATATGCAACACAATTTGCAAAAAAAACTGCTTTGTATACGGTTCCATTCCTGGCTGCCCTTGGGAAATTATTCGGTCCCTTTGTTAGTCTGTTGGTTAACTCCACGTCGGTTGTCAATACCCGACTTGCCAAACACAATCGTTCAAATATTTCGATGGACGAATTGTCACAGGCTCTCGAACTAACCTCGAACATGAAGGACGAAGACACTGAAATTCTGGAAGGTATTATCAAATTCGGAAACATTCAGGTGGTGGATATAATGACATCGCGGGTGGATATGGTTGTTGTTGATATTAAATCGAACTACAAACAACTACTGGACATAATCATTAAATCGGGTTATTCACGCATTCCGGTGTACGCCGGAACGCGCGACAACATTAAAGGATTGCTTTACAGCAAAGACCTCCTGCCCCACCTCGACAAACCGGCTAATTTCCGTTGGCAAAGCCTCGTTCGTCAGGCGTATTATGTGCCCGAAACCAAGATGATTGACGATTTACTAATTGAATTTCAGGAAAATCACGTTCACCTGGCATTGGTGGTTGATGAATACGGTGGTACTTCGGGATTGGTTACACTCGAAGATATTATGGAAGAAATTGTTGGCGATATTAGCGACGAATACGATGAAGAAGAAGTCCTGTTCACCAAAATAGACAATCACACATTCATTTTTGAAGCAAAAATTCTGTTGAATGACTTTTTCAAAATAGCCGAAATTGAAGAAGATGACTTTGTGAAAGTTACCGAAGAGGTAGAAACACTTGCCGGACTGATACTGGAATTAAAGGGGGATATTCCGGCAAAAAACGAACGAATTGGATACGGTAGATATGTGTTTGAGATTATTGCAGTTGATAACCGCCGCATAAAAAAAGTGAAGCTGTACATTAAAGATGATTTTGAAAAATCAGAGCATAAGATATAGTCAGTAATACTGATTAATTAAAACAAGAAACAAATGAAGATTTTCCGTTCTATAAATATTTTGCTTATAATTTGTGTTACTGTGTTAGCATCTTGTGGCGAAACCATGATTCCTAAGCCCTATGGTTATTTCCGTGTCGATTTGCCGGCACACACCTATCGCACCATCGATACACTTGGGTTGCCATATCGGTTTGATTTGCCTAAAACTGCCCAAATAATCAGTCGCCACGCTGATGGCGAAAAATACTGGATTGATTTGTATTATCCACAATTGAATGCATGCATTTATTGTAGCTACAAGCCAGTGAAAGGAAACCTGATAAATTTGCTGGAAGATACCCGTAAAATTGTCTACAAACACAGCATTAAAGCAGATGGCATTGGCGAAAAAGTATTTGAAAAACCGGACAAAAACGTTTATGGAATACTATACGATTTAAAGGGGAATACGGCATCGTCAGTACAATTCATACTCACCGACAGCACACGTAATTTCTTCCGTGGAGCTCTGTACTTCAATAATGTTCCCAACAAAGATTCCATTGCTCCAATGGCTGAATTTATACGTGAGGATGTGATTCGGATGATGGAAAGTTTTGAATGGAAGAAATAAGGAACGGACATTTATAGAAACAGAAAAATGTCGAAAAAGGAACACAATAATATCATCACGATTGACGAGGCCCGGATATTGGTTTTGGAGGTGACTGAAAACATAGATGATTTATTGCTTCAATTGCCTGAACTTGATATCACCGAATTGGAGAAACACATTTCTGAAAAACGCAAACGTGAGTTTTTGGGAGTCAGAATAGCTCTGAAAGCATTGTTGGGGAAAGAAATAATCGTGAAATACGATGCTGATGGGAAACCCTTTCTGGCAGATAACAGCTATCACATAAGTGTTACGCACAGCGGAAAATGGATAGCTGTAATGGCGCATCCAACCCAATTGGTTGGTATCGACATTGAAATTCCAACCGATAAGATTCAGAAAATATACAAACGTTTTCTGAGTACAACCGAGCAGGAAGCGCTATCGAATGGGAATAATATCAGTCAGTTACAACTGGCCTGGTCGGCCAAAGAAGCTTTATACAAAATCATAGGTAAGGAGGCAGTTGACTTTGCAAAGCAATTACGTATTTTTCCATTTGAGGTAAAGCCGGTGGGTGAAATTTCGGCTTTACACATTGAGAGTAATACACCTTATCACTTACATTATATTCAAAATCCGGCGTATACATTGGTATATTGCCTGGCATAAACTACTGATTACGCTATGAATAACATATACAAAACCATTCTTATTAATCGGGAATTGAACCGAAAAATGTTAGCCGTTTTGCTTGATCCCGATCAGTGCAGAGGAAGTGTTTTGTCGAGTACCATAGCCGCACTCAAATCAAATACCCCTGATTTTGTGTTTGTAGGAGGCAGTCACACAGTTACATCCAATGATTCATTTATTGAACTTTTGAAGGATGAAGTAAAAACAAGCGTGGTTTTATTCCCCGGAAATGCTTCGCAATTTAGTTCGCACGCCGATGCATTATTATATCTATCGCTTTTATCGGGTCGAAATGCCGAATTCTTGATTGGTCAACATCTGACATCTGCAATCGCCATCAAGAAATCCAACATAGAGGTAATTCCAACCGGATACCTATTGATTGATGGTGGGAAACCAAGCTCAGTAGAATATATCAGCAACACACGCCCCATCCCACGCGACAAAAAAGAAATAGCCCTTTCAACAGCTGTGGCTGGTGAGTTATTAGGTATGAGAATCGTATATCTCGAAGCTGGTAGTGGCGCCAACATACCTGTCCCTGCCGAAATGATTGAATATGTAAGTGCCGGATTATCTTTGCCTCTGATTGTAGGTGGTGGCATTAAAACAATAGAACAACTACTCGATGCATTCGATGCGGGAGCTGACCTGGTAGTAGTTGGAAATGTTTTTGAGGATCAACCAGGCAAAATCGCAGAATTTGTTGCTGCAACAAAAGTCTACGGGGTTGACGAAGAAATTGAATAACAACTCAACAACTATTTAAAGAACTGGCGGAGTTTTCGATATCCGGTCGAAAAAAGGGCTTTTCGATATCCGGTCGAAAAAAGGGCTTTTCGAAGAGCAACTAATGGGAATACCATAAACCGAGCTACAACCGGGCATCATGCCCAGTTCCTGAGCTACCCGACCCACCGAGAACATTACACGACTATCAACCCGATGATCGGTCGCAACAGAGCAAGCCGAACCAATGGCAATTCCCACATCCACTGTATTGATGGCACAAGGCACCTCCGGAAATTCATTTTTTTCGGTACAAGTAGCAAAACCGCAATAACCACAATTCAAACTGTGCATTTTCTGAGCAGTTCCAACCAACATAATAGCTTCGGCTTGTAGAATATTTTCAGCATCGCGCGTTATAAATTTCATCCCGGTTTTCTGACTGTACTCCAACATGGCTTTCGACAATTCTTCGATGGTTTCATCGGCAACCAAGGCTACTTCAATAATATCAAAACCTTTCCCTTTCGGTGCCGTACGTGCGGCCGTCATCATTTCGTTGGCTACTTGTAGCAGTCGTTCGCGGCGTGTATCTCTTTCGTTTATTAGCATGGATATTATGAGTTATATTCTTTTATTTTTGCGAGTATCAATTCATTCAACAGACCATTTCCTGCAACTATTTCCCTTCCGAACAAATAGTTATCATCACCTTTGTAATCAGTTACTGTTCCGCCGGCTTCTTTTACAATAACAGCTCCGGCAGCTACATCCCATGGCTTGAGGTCGTATTCCCAAAATGCATCAAAGCGCCCACAAGCCACATAGGCCATATCGGTAGCTGCAGAGCCTAACCGACGAACGCCACGGGCATTTTTCATGGTCCATTCCAAAAATTGCATGTAGGTTCCCATTTTACTGAAATCGTTGTAAGGGAAACCGGTTGCCAACAATGTATCATGAATATCGTTTCTGTCCGAAACGTGAATCGGTTCGCCGTTCAGATAAGCACCACCATCTTTCCATGCATAAAAACACTCATCACGACCAACTTCGTAAACCACGCCCAATACAAGTTCTTCACCATCCAATAAACCAATGCTAACCGCATAAATGGGCACACCCTGAATAAAGTTAGTGGTTCCATCCAACGGGTCAATCACCCAGTTGAATCGTTCGCCCCGTTTGTCGTTCGTACCTTCTTCGGCAATAAAGCCCGATTCGGGCAACAACACTTGTAAAGCTGCAATAATACGTTGTTCCGATTCTTTATCCACATAGCTTACCAAGTCGTGTAAGCCTTTATTCTCAATCTTCGATGCGTCAAAACTCTTGCGCTCTTCAGCCATAAACTGACCTGTAGAACGGGCAATTTCGCAGGTAAATTCGCAAAGTTCTTTATATGTGGGTGTCATAATTCTATCATTTTTAGTCATTGCAAAGTTATAGTTTTCTGTATAGACTGGCAAGTGTAATGGATAAAATAAAAGCCGTACAAATTTATTAGTATGTACGGCTTTATATATTTGATTTTAGAAAAGTCTATTTCTTCAACGCTTCAATTCCTTCTTTCAACGAAGCAATTTTACTTTCAGCGTCCGCCTTTTTCTTGTGTTCGGCTTCTACCACTTCAGGTTTAGCATTTGCCACAAAGCGTTCGTTGCCCAGTTTTTTCATTACCGATTCGATAAATCCGTCGAAGTAGTTGATCTCAGCTTCCATCTTGGCGATTTCTTCTTCGGCATTAATCAGGCTGCCCATTGGGATGGAAAATTCGGTTGTACCAACAAGAAATGAAATAGAACCGGCTGCTTTGTCTGTCACATTTTCTATTGTTTCCAGGTTACCTAATTTAGCCACTACAGCGTTGAACTGAGTGAGACTGTCACTTTCAGTGACGGCCTCGCTAGGTATTATCTGCAAACTCAAACTTTCTTTATTCGGAATGTTTTTCTGCAGACGCACGGTACGGATTCCTGCTATAATTTCTTTTGCATATTCAAACTCCGTAATCAGTTTTTCATTTACTTCCGTGGCTTTTGGTTGCAATGCCACCATAATACTTTCGCCATCTTTGCGGTCTTCAAGCGCTTGCCAGAGTTCCTCGGTGATAAACGGCATAAACGGATGCAATACTTTCAACAACGAATCGAAGAAACCAAGGGTAGCTTCGTAGGTGGTACGGTCGATTGGCTTTTGGTAAGCCGGTTTAGCCATTTCCAAATACCATGACGAGAATTCATCCCAGAACAGTTTGTAAACCGCCATCAAGGCTTCCGACAAACGGTATTTTGAGAATAAATCTTCAATTTCGAGCAATGTTTTGTTCAATTGCGCCTCGAACCATTTTACCGCCATGCGAGCCGATTCCGGTTGTTCAATATCAGCCACTTCCCAACCTTTTACTAAGCGGAAAGCATTCCATATTTTATTGTTGAAGTTACGACCTTGTTCGCAAAGGCTATCGTCGTACGGCAAATCGTTTCCGGCAGGCGAAGTGAGCAACATTCCCAGACGTACTGCATCGGCACCATATTGCGCAATCAAATCCAACGGATCGGGCGAGTTACCCAACGATTTCGACATTTTACGGCCCAATTTATCACGAACGATACCTGTCAGATATACATTTTTGAACGGCATTTCGCCTTTATATTCGTATCCGGCAATGATCATACGCGCTACCCAGAAAAACAAAATTTCAGGAGCGGTCACCAAATCATTGGTTGGATAGTAATAGTTGATTTCCTCGTTTTCGGGATTATTGATACCATCAAAAACCGAGATTGGCCACAACCATGACGAGAACCATGTATCCAGACAATCTTCGTCCTGACGCAGGTCATCAATGGATAATGGATAGTTGACAATGGCCAATGCTTTTTCGTAAGCTTCTTCTTTTGATAATGCAACTACAAAACCACCCTGAGGCAGGAAATATGCCGGAATGCGATGTCCCCACCAAAGTTGACGCGAAATACACCAGTCTTTCACGTTCTCCATCCAGTGGCGGTAGGTGTTTTTAAATTTGGCAGGATACAACTGAATATCGTCGCTCATTACAGCATTGAGAGCCGGTTTTGCCAACTCTTCCATTTTCATAAACCATTGCATCGAAAGCTTTGGTTCGATAACTGCGTCGGTACGTTCAGAGAACCCAACTTTATTGGTGTATGGCTCTACTTTTTCTAGTAAGCCCACCGCCTCAAGGTCTTTTTCTATTTGTTTGCGAACATCAAAACGATCGAGTCCTGCATATTGCGCACCATTTTCGTTCAACGTTCCGTTATCATTGAAAATATCGATAGAAGGCAAATTGTATTTCTCGCCCAATATATAATCGTTTACATCGTGTGCCGGAGTTACTTTCAGACAACCGGTTCCGAATTCAACGTCCACATAATCGTCTTCAATTACCGGAATTACATGGTTAATCAATGGCACAATTACCTTTTTGCCTTTCAAATGTGCATTTTTCGGGTCGTTCGGGTTGATACACATAGCGGTATCGCCCATGATAGTTTCCGGACGGGTAGTTGCCACAGCAGCATAACCATCTTCGCCTTCAATTTTATAGCGCAGGTAAAACAATTTACCTTGTTGTTCTTTAAAAATAACTTCTTCGTCCGAGAGTGCTGTCAACGCTTTCGGATCCCAGTTTACCATGCGTACTCCGCGGTAAATAAGTCCTTTTTCGTATAAATCGGCGAAAACTTTCAATACACTTTCCGAACGGGGCTCGTCCATGGTGAACGCCGTACGATCCCAGTCGCACGAAGCACCCAGTTTTTTCAACTGCTCCAGAATAATTCCACCGTGTTTGTGTGTCCAGTCCCAGGCATGACTCAAGAATTCTTCGCGGGTCAGGTCGGTTTTCTTGATTCCTTCGGCAGCCAGTTTTCCTACCACTTTGGCTTCGGTAGCAATAGAAGCGTGGTCCGTTCCCGGAACCCAACAAGCATTTTTGCCCTGCATACGCGCCCGGCGAACCAACACATCCTGAATGGTATTGTTGAGCATGTGCCCCATGTGCAACACACCGGTTACATTTGGCGGAGGAATAACAATGGTGTAAGGCTCACGACCATCAGGTTTTGAACTAAAAAAACCATTGTCTAGCCAATATTGATACCATTTCGATTCGATGTCGGTGGGATTGTACTTACTTGCGAGTTCCATTTTATAATTGTTGATTTACGAATTTACGATTTGAGATTGCATTGAAAGTTACAATCAATTCTTTTTCAGAGCTATAAAAACTTTTTGTTCTGAATTTTTCAAGACTGCAAAGATAAAAAAAAATGAGGGTATTAGAAAATAAAAATATTTATCTTTGTGGTCAAATTATTAAGAACAAAAAACATGAAGAAAATTATCAATACAGTAAACGCACCGGCAGCTATTGGCCCATACAGTCAGGCAGTTGAAGCCAACGGCACACTTTACATTTCAGGTCAAATTCCGATTAATCCGGCTGTGGGAAAAATTGAGGCAACTGATATTACTGCTCAAACCGAACAGGTTTTTGCCAACATCAACGCCATCTTAACTGAGGCAGGATACACTTTTGCCGACGTAGTGAAATCTACTGTTTTCATTGCCGATATTGCGGATTTTGCAGCCATGAACGAAGTGTACAAAAAACACTACCAAACAGAATGTCCGGCTCGCTCGGCTTTTGCGGTAAAAGCATTGCCATTGGGTGCTTTGGTAGAGATTGAAACAATAGCGGTAAAATGATGTGGTAATAAGATGATGTGGTAATGTGATAATTTAAAAAGTCCAGTGCGTACTTAATTATCACATTACCACATCATCACATCAGATAATCAAAACCGCATTCCCCGAAGCAATTCGCCTATTTCCATGCGTTTTTTGCCCGGTGCCTGAACCGATTTTAGTTGAATAAATCCATCGGTCAAAGCAATTTTAGCAAGTTTCTTTCCGTCGGTTACAATTGCCCCTACTGGTAAGTCGTGTTTTTCAAATTCTTTTTCTGTTTCATAAACTTTCAGCACAACGGTTTCGGCTTGTCCCGGAAACTGAAGTTCCACCCACGCTGCCGGATAAGGCGACAGTCCACGAACAAAATTATATACCCGCTCCACACCCCACGATAAATCTATCTGACAAGTCTCTTTGAAAATCTTTGGAGCAGTTCTCAGCTCCATATCCGGATGAATAAACTGCGCCTGATCTACCGCATCAATTTTCCCTTCGATAAGTATATCCACTGTTTTCTTCACCAGCTTTGCTCCCATTTCCATCAATCTGTCGTGTACAATACCCGCATTATCGGTTTCGGCAATGGCAATTTTCTCTTGTTGGATAATCTTACCTGTATCAATTTCGTGCGTGAGGAAAAAAGTTGTTGCACCTGTTTCTTTATCACCGTTGATGATGGCCCAATTGATGGGTGCAGCACCGCGATATTGCGGAAGCAGCGAAGCGTGTAAATTAAATGTTCCGTATTTTGGCATATTCCAAACCACCTCGGGCAACATGCGGAATGCCACCACAATTTGCAAATCGGCTTGCAAGCTGCGCAATTCTTCCAAAAAAGCCTCGTCTTTCAGTTTCTCGGGTTGCAGTAACCGCAGGTTTTGATCGAGCGCATATTGTTTTACCGCCGAATACTGAACTTTGTGTCCACGTCCGGCAGGTTTATCGGGCATAGTAATCACCCCGACAACATCATATTTATTCTCAACTAATATCTTTAGGCTCGCCACCGCAAAATCCGGTGTGCCCATAAAAACTATTCTCATCTTTTAATCAACAATTTATGGATTAGCAAATCATCACATCAACAAATCATCACATCAATTAATTCCTCTTATCAACGCCCCACATCAACTTATTCTTCAAGGTATCAAAGAAGGTATGATTCATTTGTTTTACAATTTTCACCGTATAATCGGCCTTAGTTATTTTCAATTTAGCCGTCAGGTCCAATACTTTCGAACGTCCATCCAACGCCACCAGATAACACTGACTCCGGCTATGAACTTCCAACTCAAACTCCCATGTATCGGGAACAATCAATGGGCGAACATTCAAACTATGCGATGCGATAGGCGAAAGAATAAAGTTTTCCGATTCGGGAGCAACAAGCGGACCGCCAACACTCATCGAATAAGCAGTAGAACCGGTCGGGGTAGCCACAAGCAAACCATCAGCGTGATAGGTATGAACCATCTCTCCGTTTACACTGGCTGTGATACTCATCATCGACGAACTATCCTGCTTCAAAACCGAAACCTCGTTCAACGCATACGGATAGTCGAAAGTCGTTCCATCCGAGGTTTCTACATAAAGCAACGTCCGTTCCTGAACAATATATTGTTTCGACAAGACAGCATCCAAAGCAGGAATAATATCTTCGCTCGCCACATCGGCCAAAAAGCCCAAACGCCCGGTATTAATTCCTAAAATTGGGATTTGCTTCCTGCCAATGCGGGCAGCCGTATTCAAAAAAGTTCCATCACCACCAATACTCAAAGCCAAGTCGGCTTCAAAGTCATCATTCTCTATTTTCTCGACATTTTCTGTGCAACAACTGCTGCGTTCACGCACAAAATCATACAATTTATCATCAAGTAACAGTTTCACATCCTTTCCCTCGAAGTAATTAAACAACACCTCTATGTGAGACAAAATTACTGTTCTGTATATGTTTCCAAAAATAGCTATCCTCATACCGTTAACTGTTATTTACAACAACAAAAAGACTAAAAATAATACTTGATATTAGTACACAAATAATTAAAAAAAATTGAAAGATAAACACATACGGACTACCTTCTGTTTTTTTTAGCTATTTTTGTGGCACAATAGAACTGTAAAATCTAAATGCATTGCAAAGGAACTAAATGAAAATGAAACCTGCAAATATTTAGAACGAAGTAAACAAATCAACCTCAAAAATGACAAAACTAAGCGTCAATATCAATAAAATAGCCACCATACGCAATGCTCGTGGAGGGAATGTTCCGGATGTATGTCAGGTAGCATTGGACTGCGAGAAATTTGGTGCCCAAGGCATTACCGTTCACCCACGTCCCGACGAAAGACATATTCGTTTTCAGGATGTGTGGGATTTAAAACCCATTCTGAAAACAGAGTTCAATATAGAGGGCTATCCTTCTCCCGATTTTATTAAATTAGTAAAATCCGTAAAACCGCATCAGGTAACACTGGTTCCCGATCCACCGGAAGCAATCACTTCAAGTGCCGGTTGGGATACAGTAAAGAATCTGGAATTTCTGCAGGAAGTTGTTTCCGATTTCCAAAGCGTTGGCATCCGGGTTTCTATTTTTGTTGATACGGATTTAAAGAATATAGAATATGCTGCAAAAACCGGAACCGACCGTGTAGAGCTGTATACAGAACCTTATGCAACAAACTATCCAAAAGACCGCGAACAAGCTGTAGCCCCATTTGTGGAAGCAGCAAAACTAGCCAAGAAACTGGGACTTGGATTAAATGCCGGACACGATTTAAGCCTTGAGAATCTGGCTTATCTGCACACATTAATTCCGTGGCTGGATGAAGTGTCGATTGGGCATGCACTTATTGCCGATGCGCTGTATTTTGGACTCGAAGACACAATAAAGCGCTATAAAAATCAGTTAGTTTAAGTGTCGGAGATTTGAGGTACGAAATTTGATGATTTCGTTATCCTGAAAAATAATACACCAAAACAATTAGCCATACACTGAAAAATGACATATTCAATCAGTAATCAGAATAACAGAAACGGAAGTAAATCAAATCTATATGGTTTGCTTGGATCTGTATTATCCTGCATAGTACTATTCCTTATTATGTGGTTTTATGTTATGCCTTACACTGCACCAATTCAACCCGTCGAAGAGGAAGGTTTAATGATTAGTTTCGGCAATAGCGACGATGCAGGTGGTATGGGTTCGTTGTCCGAACCATTAGCTGCTCCCGAATCTGAAACCCTGGCTCCCGTTGTTCCGCAAAAAACAACACCTGCACCTCCTGTAAAAGAGCAGTTAATCACTCAAAATGACAATTCAAATGCTATCAACGAGCAAAAACAGAAGATTCAGCAACAAAAGGAGAAACAACGGATTGACCAACAGAAAATAGAAGCCGACAAAGCAATTGCTCAACAAAAAAAGAAAGAGCAAGACGCTATCAATAAAGCCAATGCAACGGTAAACGGATTATTTAGCAATGGCTCCACAACCAGCGGAACTGGCAACGGAAAAGGTAGTGGCAACGGAACTGGCAGCGGAAGTGGTAATGGCTCAGGAGCCGGCATACAGGGAAATCCTGCAGGTCATGGAAATCTGGGCGGAAACTCCTGGTCTCTGAATGGTCGTTCGCTAACCGGACGACTTGTATCGCCCAACTACGATAAAGATGTGGAAGGCAAAATCACGGTAACCATACGTGTTGACGAAAATGGTCGCGTATACAGTGCATCTATTGGTTCACCAACAACTATATCAGATACTCAAACCCGCAATGCAGCAATCTCGGCAGCCAATAATACCCGATTTTCAGCAGGCAGCGGAATTGTGACCGGAACGATTACTTACAACTTCAAACTCAAATAATATGAAGATTTTAGTGTTTCTCGCCGATGGTTTTGAAGAAATTGAAGCCATTGCTCCTATCGATATTTTCAGACGGGCAGGAATTGAAGTTGTTACAGTTTCTATTTCGGCCCAAAAAGAAGTGAGTGGAGCACATGGGATTGCTGTTTTAGCCGACTGTCTTTTTTCTGATGTTAAGTTGGCCGAAAACGACCTATTGTTTTTACCGGGCGGAATGCCGGGAACAAAAAATCTGGATGCACACGCCGGGTTGAAAAATCTAATTAGCTTGCAAGTACAAAAAGGTGAAAGATTAGCCGCTATCTGCGCCGCACCATCTATACCCGGCAAAATGGGATTATTAGAAGGAAAAGAGGCTATCTGTTATCCCGGATTTGAAAAAGAACTGACCGGAGCCATTATTTCGGGAAGTAAAATTGTAAAAGCCGACAATATATTCACAGCCAAAGGAGCCGGAGTTGCTATTCAGTTTGCTCTACGACTGGTGGAAGAGCTAAAAGGAAAGGAAGAAGCAGATCGGATTTCGAATTCAATTTGCCTGTAAAGCTTCTACATATTTTCACGATAGTAACATAAAACGAAAAAAGGAATATGACCATCATACTCCTTTTTCCTTTTAGAGACAATGCCCTAAGCTTAGTTAACTGCAGCTGTCAATTCAGCACCTGCTTTGAATTTAGCTACTTTCTTTGCAGCAATAGTAATTGGTTGTTTTGTTGCAGGGTTGATACCCGGACGAGCAGAACGTTCAGCAACTGAGAAAGTACCGAAACCAACTAAACTAACTTTGTCGCCTGCAACTAAGGCGTCAGACACACTTTTAACTACTGCATCAAGAGCTTTTTTTGCATCAACTTTGCTAAGACCTGCTTCAGCAGCGATGGCATTGATTAATTCTGTTTTGTTCATAAGATTTTGATTTTTTTATTAGAAACAATAAACATAGATTTTTGATTTTGCAAATGTAGTGGATTGGACTTAATATCCAAGCATTTAAATTGAAAAAAATGAGTTTTTTTTACAACTTTTCCAAAAATATGTTAGAAAACATACTTTTGACTTATTTTTCATTACTTTTGTGTAACAAAGTAAGCTTACTAGCTGTTTTTGAACGACAAAGCAGTAAAATTATTTTATTAAATATCATTCTGTTTCTTTCTTATATATCAAATTAGCAAAAATTGACTGTGAAAATATGTTATTCTTACAGCCGATAAATTTATTAAAAAATGAATAACAATCAATCTTCGTTTCTAAGTAACATACCTCCCGTTACAAAAAATCTTATTGCAATCAATATCATTTTGTTTTTGGCAAGTGTTGTTACTCCAGGCCTGTTTGCGCGTTTGGGACTCGACACCAATTTACCCGATATTTTGGGATTGCACTACTGGGAATCGTCTAAATTCAATCCGGCTCAACTTATAACGTATGCATTTATGCATTCCGGACTTATGCATATCTTCTTTAATATGTTTGGACTATATATGTTCGGAGGCATTTTGGAACATGTGTGGGGCACGAAACGTTTTCTCATTTATTACCTTGTTACGGCTGTTGGTGCCGGGATTGTTCAGCAAATTTTCTGGACTGTTGAATACCACTCAGTAATTGCCGCCCTCAAAGAAGCTGTTAGCGCCGGTTCACCGGATGCAATTATTCCATTTGAAAGCACTTTCCGACAATTTTTGTCCTTCGGCGATTTAAGTTCATTCAATGCTATGGCGCTGATAGATCTAAAGAAAATGTTTCTGAACTCACTGATTACTGTTGGAGCTTCCGGATCAGTGTTTGGGCTTTTGATGGCCTTTGGCTGGCTTTTCCCTGAACAAAAACTGTATTTGATGTTTATTCCAATACCAATCAAGGCCCGTATTTTCGTAATCATTTACGGTGTAATAGAATTATTCCAGGGGGTTGCAAATTTTACCGGCGATAATGTTGCCCATTTTGCTCACCTGGGTGGAATGCTTTTCGGTGCCGTTTTAATTCTGATCTGGCAAAAAAGACGATTCAGATAAACTCTGAAATTACAAACAACAAAAGCCCCCCGTAATGGAGGGCTTTTGTTGTTTCAGGACAAGAAATTATCAGATATCTATTCGTTTGCGACCAACACCTTCATCTATGTTTACCGTTTCGGGAGGCAACAACAGAACTGCTGGATCCATCAGAATTTTATTGAGTAAACGCATGGATGAAGCATAATAGAATCCGTCGCAAATACGCTCGTCGAGCACAAATTTCAGTTGAATACTTTTACGCGATTTGAAATCTCCATTTTTGTCGAGTATATGTCTTCTCGATTTCTTTCCCATGGCACAGAACATACTGCAAGTCCCAAACTCATACAAATGGTGGTAGATAGATTCTACACCAATAGAACCGATATTCGTCAGGAAAATACTTGAATGCCACGGACTGGCCTTGTTGATAAACTTCGGCATCATGCCCACTTTGTCCAAATGCAACAGCATGAAAACCACAAAACGGAGTAAAAATTCGGGCAACAATCCCAAAATTTTCGATATCATATCCGAAGAATTCTGCTGTCCTACTTTCTGATTGCTTTCCTGCTCCAACCTGGTTTTCCTAACAATATCCTGCAAGGTATCGGTAGGCAGGAAATAGGGTTTAATCAATGTTTCTTCCCCTTCGTCGGATAATGATCGTTTCACGGCAATGGAAAAGTTGACATGATTGCGGGCAAATATTTTGTTCCAGATTACATAACGATTGAGATGCAGACGTTGAGAGATAAGACGAACCAACGAAGCCATAATAATGTGCATGATCGAAAGATCGGGGATATCTTCCTTATGCTCTTTGATGAATTCTTCGATGTGGTCAATGTCAACCTTTTCTTCGAAGAAATTCTGTGCATCCATACGGGTGCGCAGGAAATAAGGAATTACCGAAAAAACAGCATCCACCTTACGTACACGCCACCCATCATAGCGGTCGCCAAATTTCCATTTAAAATATTTCAGCCGATTCAAGTCATTCATAAAATCAGATATTAAAAGTTTACGACTCCAAAGATACACTTTCTTTTTATATTGATTCATATACAACAAAAGCCTCCGTTGCAGGAAGCTTTTGTTCTGATTATGTCAATTTATTTATCAATTCGTTTTTTACCTACGCCCTTATCTACAATTACCTGTTCGGGAGGAAGCAGAAGCACCGACGGATCGGCAAAGATTTTTTCCAGCATACGCATGGACGATGCATAGTAGAATCCGTCGCAGATACGTTCATCAAGTACAAATTTCAGTTGCATACTTTTTGTTGCTGTAACGGTTCCATCTTTAGCCACTTCATTTTTTCGATTCTTCTTGCCCATGGCAGCAAACACGCTGCAGGTTCCAAATTCGTAGAGGTGGTGATAAATGGATTCAATACCGATAGAACCAAGGTTTGTGAGGAACAGACTGGCATGAAACGGACTGGCTTCGAAAAACAGTTTGGGCATCAGCCCGATTCGGTCGAGTTGTTTAATGGCGAAAACAACAGTCCGCAACAGAAAATCAGGGAGAAAACCAAGTACCTTTGAAATTTCGTCGGACGAATTTTCTTGCCCTTCCTGTTGATTCTCCTCAAGCACCAAAGCCACTTTCCGTACAATATCTTCCAGCGAATCGGTTGGTAAAAAGTATATTTTCACTACAGTTTCCTCACCCTCGTCGGACATGGAGCGTTTAATAACCAATGAAATGCTTAAGTGATTCCGCGAAAAGACTTTATTCCAAACGATAAAACGATTGAGAAACGGACGCTGTGAGTAGAGGCGAACTAAAGCTGCCATAACCACATGCATGACAGATAAGCCGGGGATATCCTTTTTGTGACTCCGAATAAAGTTATCGACAGTATCAATGGGAATTTTGACTGAGAAAAAAACTTCAGAATCCACCCGTTTGGGAAGAATAAAAGGCACAACGCTAAACATACCATCTGCCTTCCGAACCCGCCACCCATCGTATCTGTCGCCCAAACTCCAACCGTAATATTTCAGTTTATCTTCTTTCTTCATCTCATATCCATTTGATTATTAATGAGACCAAAGATACAAAAAAACAAACTAATGACGATTTAATCCCGAAATTAATGGTTCATTTCGTTTTTCGTCACCTTCAGCTTCATCAACTCTGTTTCTTCAATCTGCCCGTTATCCTGCATGTAACGAATAACCTGAAGCACTTTGGGTTCTTTGAAAGGGATTTTTTTTACAAGGCTGTTTATGGAAAGTTCTTCAACCGATAATGCATCGCCTATTGCCTGTCGAATCAGTTCAAAATCTTCGGTAGAAATCTGCGTTTCTTTCTTTTTCAGGCATATATCGCATTTGCCGCAAGGCTTCGTGTCTTTCTCGCCAAAATAAGAAAGCAATACCTGACTCCGGCAGGTATTTTCTTCCTGCGCATAATCCAGTACGCTTTTTACCCGACTGATGTACCTATCCCGACGATCATCATACGATTCCTTTGTCAGCTCAACGCGTCCGGTGGCTTCACGCTCACGAACAAAAGTAAGAAAAGGCGTTTTCTTACGCGGGATATACTGAATCACCCGTTCTTTGGCCAGCACAACCAAATGTTCATATACCTGATCGCGGGTCCACTCCAGACGTTTCGCCAACACTTCCTCGCTTATAGAAGCCAAATCGGTAAACAAGCCGGTGTACGACCGCAACAAAATATGAATCAGCCGTTCCTGGTCGGCGTCGTGTTTCAGCTTATATAAATCGTCTTTACCCACTGTAAAAAGCACCCGCGAAGAGCTGTCCTGCTCCTCAGTCAGTTCAATGTAACCTGCTTGTTGGAGCAATTTCAGGCTGCTGTAGGTTATCAGAATCGGCAATTTAAATTTCGTACAAAAATCGCCTATATCGAAAGCAAAAACAGCATCCAGCCCCGAGCCAACGCCAATCTGGAAATAATTCCCCAACGCCTCGTACACCTTCACCACCATTTCTTTGCCGGGAAAACTATCCGAAACGCGCTTACGCATCTTCACCGCATCGCCGTTGTTGTAAAGCAATACCGCATAGGCCTTTTGCTCATCGCGCCCTGCGCGGCCTGCTTCCTGAAAGTAAGCTTCCAGTGAATCGGGTAAATCCATGTGTACCACGGTGCGCACTTCGGCTTTATCAATGCCCATCCCGAAAGCGTTGGTGGAAACAATCACCCGCGTCTCTCCATTTTTCCAGCGGCTTTGCTTGGCATCCTTGGTTTCGTTTTTCAATCCGGCATGGAAGTTTTCGGCCGAAATACCATTTACATTCAGAAAATCGGAAATCTCTTTGGTTCGTTTGCGGTTACGAACATATACCACCGAGGTACCCGGAACAGAGTTCAGAATTTTCAGCAGGTTTTCATCTTTATTCTCCACCGTGCGCACAACATAAGCCAGGTTGGAGCGGTTGAAACTTTTCTGAAACAGATTGGGTTCCCTGAAATGCAGTTGCTCCTGAATATCCTTCACCACTTCGGGAGTAGCCGTTGCCGTTAGTGCCAACACCGGTACGTCGGGCAACAATTCGCGGATATCAGCAATGCGAAGGTACGAAGGACGGAAATCGTAACCCCATTGCGAAATGCAATGCGACTCGTCCACAGCTATCATGCAAACATTCGCCTGTTTGATTTTCTCCATAAAAATGGGGGTAGCCAACCGTTCGGGCGAAACATAAAGAAATTTATAGGCCTCGAAAACGGCATTATCGAGTGTCATCAAAATCTCGTTGTGCGTCATGCCCGAGAAAATGGCTGCCGCAGCAATACCGCGCTTTTTCAGGTTCTCTACCTGATCCTTCATCAACGCAATAAGCGGCGTTACAACAATACAAATGCCATCCATAGCCATAGTGGGCACCTGAAAAGTCAGCGACTTTCCACCCCCGGTAGGCATAAGCCCGAGAGTATCTTTTCCGGCAGCAATGCTACGGATAATATCGCCCTGCAAAGCCCGAAATTCATCGTAACCCCAGTATTGCTTGAGTATGGAAAGGTATTGTTGCATGTTTTTTTCTAACACCAGGGAACTAAGTACACAAAGATGCACTCAGGTTTAATTGTGGAAACAAAAATACGAATAAGAATTGAAATGAGCCTGATTGTTCCTGGATCAACAATATTTCATTTGGAGCTTAAAAAATATTTTAAATACATATTCGTTTCAACATCCAAATGCTTTATCTGTTCTAATAAGGCTCTTGTGACGAAGATATCAGGGCTACGCCCCTAAAATACAATAGAAATTACGTTACTACAAAGATAACAGGACTACGTCCCTGAGAAATTCTGCAATGAAATTTTTATTAGGGGCATAGCCCTGACATCTTAATAGATTTTATGTAGCACAATGTTTTTTAGGGGCGTAGCCCTGACATCTTGATCTTCAATGTTTAATGGCTCAAACCGATATTCGCAATGATCTATTTTGAATGACAAGTTTCCGGTCTTTATTCTTCCTTCTTCGCCTCAGTCTGTACCTCTTCGTGTTCTTTCCTGGTACGATGCGAATGGCGCGCCGATTTTGCATACTCATTCAGCAGTCCGTGTAATTCTTTCCACCCATCAAAGTCCTTCATAGCTGTCACTATCCTGAAGTAATTGCCAAGGGCTTTTTCGAGATTTCCACGCAGTGCAGTCGACGACTCCATCTTCCGCAATTGTGCATTAGCCGAAATTTGTTCCAGCGCCAGTCGTTCAAAATCATCCTGCGCAGCACTCAACAACCCGAGAACTTCTGCCAAATGAATCCGCTCTATTTTCAGCTTATTTTCGGGTAGCGATAACTCTTCAATCAGCTTGGAGAGTACAGCCGACTTCGACATATAATTTTTCCGATTCAAATCCAGTCCGTGCCATTTAATTATACTGTACAAATCCACTGCATCTTGTTGCGCATTGCTCCCCTCCACTTTTGAGAGACCGTAAATACAAAATTTCAGTCCCACAAATGTTTCGTTTCGTCGTACATCGGCCTTTGCCACCAGCTTACCCATACCGCTGTAAGCTTTTTTATCAAATACTTCGGCGTAACGGTCGTACTCTGTCTGAAGCATTGCCAACAAAGGATGGTCCTTGGCCACACCATACTTTTCAGTCATCGACTCTTCAATTGTTATTCCGGCAAGCCAGTCGAGGCTAGCAACACTCAGGCGGGATAAAGTGATCTTCATGATTAAGTCTGTTTGAGTCTGTTTATCAACATTCTTATTTACATTCAGTATAATACAAATAATTTTATACAAATGTATAAAATATTATTATATGTCATAATATGTATCTAATAAATTCATTATATATTTTATCATTCTATTTTTAATATCAATATAGAGTATAATAAATCTAATTAGATAAATTAATATCTCAAATAAATTTCATTATACATTTATTAAAATCAATTATATATAAGAATATTATATATTTACATTAATTACAATCACTTTTAATTATATATAATGTAAAAAATGAACAAATTCAAAAACAGCCGGAATAAATTATCAATTTATTCCGGCTGTTTAAAAAAGTCAGGGTAAGTTTTACTTCGCCGTTGTGATTAATACCACACCGTTGGCGGCATCTTTCCCATATTGCGACATGAGTTTTTTGGTTATTTCTTTCGTTGTTGGCTGCAGTACTTTGTATGAAGCAAGGCTTGTGAAGTTCAACAATTTCAGGTCGAAGCTTGACGGCATACGTTTGCCATTGAGCAACACAATGGTTTTGTCGTTTTTCTCCCAAACCTTTTCGTTGGCAGGCACGTCTAATTTAAACGTAACGGGCATAGTTACATAAATGCTGAGCTTTTCGCTGCATTTTGCGCCGGGAATCCAGTCGGGCATGATGCTGATTACCCGTAATGCTTCGCGGTCTAAATAATAATCGGCATGTTTCACCACCTGCACATCGCTTACTTTACCGGCAGTGTCCACTTTAAAACGCACTGTTACCTTGCCCTGTGTTTTCAGTTGTTTCGATACAAACGGATACTGAATGCTATCGGTGAGGAATCGCGCCATCTCGTTTTTACCACCTGGGAACTGCGGCATCACAGCGGGTTCGTTGCACTCGGCTTTTACTTTGAGTGTATCGGCCAGTGCATATTCGGGATCGTCGTTTTTGCTCGTAATCAGAATCACGCCATTAGCCGCTTCACGACCATATTTAGCCATCAATCTCGACTTTTCTTCTTTGGGGAATGGTTTTAAAACGGCAACGGATGCCAGGCTTGTCGGGCTTAAAATACGGGTATCAAATCCTTCGGGCATAGTCACATTATCTATTACAACCACCGTTTTATCGTTTACGGTCCAGGCTTCTTCCTCAGTTGGAATTTTGAAAACAACGGGGATTATCTGATAAACGGGCACCTTCACACCATTTTGTTCGCCGGGTGCCCAGTCGGGCAACAGCCCTACAACACGCAATGCTTCCTTATCGAGAAGAGTTGAAACGCCTTTTAGGATGCTGACATTTTCAACCTTTCCGGAGCGTCCCACCACGAACCGAATAATTACTTTGCCCTGTTCTTTCTTTTTAATGGCTTCTTTCGGATAGACCACATTTTCATTCATAAAGCCAAACAGGGCTTTTTCGCCACCCGGGAATTCGGGCATTTTATCCACAACGGTAAGCACCGAATCCTGCACCGTGAGCGTATCGGCCATCAAAGTTTGATAAGATTGCGAAGCGTATGCATTTCCTGAAAAGGTCAAAAACAAGACCATTGTCAGTTTTATAAAACGGGGTGTGTTAGTTTTGAAGAAATTCATTGTATGAAAAAATTAGGTATGATGAACTGAAAACCGGCCCGGAAAAGCATTTTCCCAAACCGAAAGCAAATGTACTAATATCTTTTGATTCTTAACTAAACCAAAAGCAGAAATGAGGAAATTCATTTCTGCTTTGAGAGAAGAGTTTATTTTCTGACTTATTTTAGCCGAAAGCTTACCGGCAAAGTATAATACACATTCACTTTTACTCCATTTTGTTTGCCCGGTATCCAATCGGGAAGTGACTCAACAACACGAACTGCCTCGGCATCCAAAGCAGGAGAAACGCTCCTAATGACTTCTACTTTTGTTGTTTTACCAGTATTTGAAACCACAAAGCGAAGTATTACCCGTCCCTGAATTCCTTTCTGTTGTGCCTCAACAGGATATTTCAGATTTTTAGCGATGTAATTCATGAGCGCTTCTTCGCCTCCGGGATATCGGGGCATTTGTTCTACAACATCATACGTTAGCTCATTTGTGGCAGGAGATTTTCCTAAACCTTTGAGACGTGCCTGCTTTTTTGTAACGATGATTATAGCACCATTTTCGGTATTCGCTGAGAATTTCGTGGCTAATTCTTCCAACTTTTCCTTTTTATCTGCCCGTATAACATCTACCGACGAAATACTATCTTTATTTAATGTTGCGAAGCTAAAGTCTTTGGCAACAATCTCACCATCCAAAATTATTAAGGGCTTTTTGGCCTGATCAAGTGCTTGAGACTTTGAGTTTCCATCCAATTTGTATGTAATAGGCAGAACATAATATACGCTTACTTTTTCCCCTTTTTGCTCCCCGGGAATCCAGTCGGGCAAGGTGCTTACTACCCTGACACCTTCTTTGTCGAGACTTGGATACAATGCACGAACAGTTTCGACATTCTCAACTTTTCCGGTCTTTGTTACCACAAATCGAACTACTATACGTCCCTGAATACCTTTTTCCTGAGCATCTATCGGATACTTCAAATTATGGCTTATAAAATCTAATAAGGCCTTTTCCCCGCCCGGGAACTGAGGCATTTTTTCAATAACCTGATAAATTCCATTTTTATCGGGTCTATCTAAATCGGGTTTCGCTTTACGAATAGAGTCGGTAGAAACCGGCACTGACTTGTATACCGGTGCTTGTGCATTTGCAGAGCATATACATACAAATAGCATTGGGATGAAAAGCAATAATTTTAGTTGTTGCATAATAGTGGAGTGTATGAGTTTATGATTATTTTTTTCTTAATTCAACCGGAACATGATTGGGATTGTAAAATACACACTCACCTTTTCTCCTTTTTGCTCAGCAGGAATAAAATTGGGTAAGTTAGTTATTACCCTCAATGCCTCATAATCACAGTCGGCATCAAATCCCCGCAGAACATTTACATTTTTCACATTACCATTTTCACTGACAACAAATCGAATAACAACTACCCCCTGAATACCATTCCGTTGTGCAATTCTCGGATATTTCAGATGCTGATTTATATACTCCAATAAAGCCTTCTCCCCACCGGGAAACTGAGGCATTTTTTCAGCCATTTGATAAATACCATCCTTGTCGGGTTTTTCTAAACTTTGCCTTTCTTTTCGTATAGAGTCGGCAGAAATAGGTATTGGTTTAATATTATTGATTTGAACTTCTTGTGAAGCATTTGAGCGAACCTGCTTTGTTGAATCTACCCGTTGCGATTTTAATTTATAATTAAGTTTGAAAACAATTGGCAAAACATAATCAATACTAGCATTTACTCCATTGCGAGTACCGGGAGTAAAATTAGGCAAAAGGTTCGTAATTCGTAATGCTTCCTTGTCTAAGCCAGTACTTATACTATGATCAATTTGTGGGTTTTCAACTTTACCTTCGGCATTTACCACAAATCGGACATTAACCGTTCCCTGAATTCCTGATTGTTTTGCATCTTCAGGGTACTGCATGTTTTTCATCACAAAATTGTTTAAGGCTTCAGGTCCACCCGGAAACTTTGGAGGTAATATTATTACTGATACCGGTCTATCTGCATTATTATGATTATTCTCCTTTGAGCTATTCAATTTAAAAGATACGGGTAAAGTATAATATACATTTACATTTACACCATTTTGCTTACCGGGTATCCAATCGGGAAGTGATTCAACAACACGTACTGCCTCTTTATCTAAAGCAGGATCTATGCTCTTTACAACTTCGATCTTTGTTGTTTTGCCTAAGCTTGAAATAACAAAACGAAGAAAGACCTTTCCCTGAATACCATTTGTCTGTGCCTCTACCGGATACTTCAAATTATTTGCAATAAAACTCAACAATGCTTTTTCACCACCAGGAAATTGTGGTATTTGTTCTACAATATCAAATACTTTTTCATCTGAAGCTGGCACTTTATCTGAAACATGTTGACGAGCAAAGGTTTTTGAAACCAAAATAAAAACTCCATTTGAAGTATTTGTTTTATATTTTTTTGCAAGTTCAGCCAGTTTTTCACGTTGATCCGGTTTAATGACAAAAACAGATTCAACACTATCTTTATTTAACTTCTTGATATCAAAATCAATTGGTAACAATTTGCCATCCAGAATAGCAGCAGGTCTAAGTGATTTATCCACTTCAAGTCGAAATGTCAGAGGTATCGTGTAACGAACACTTACCTTTTTACCATTCTCCTCACCGGGCAACCAGTCGGGCAAGGAGCTTATAACTCTTAAACCCTCATAGTCAATGTCGGGATCAATGCCATGCAAAACCGACACATCACTTACCTTTCCTAGTTCATTGATAATAAATTCAACAACAATCTTTCCCTGAATCCCATACCTTGAAGCCTCAGTCGGATATCTCATATTTCGACTGATATAATCTAATAAAGCCTTTTCACCACCGGGGAATTGAGGCATTTTTTCAACTTGTTCATAAACACGATTCTTGTCAGTGTTATTCTCTACTTGTTTAAGCGAGTCGATAGACCCCTGTACCGGCATATATTTTGCCGTTTGCGCTTGTAGAGTGCATAAACATATTGATAGAAGAAGAAAAAAAGATGAAAGTGCCTTTTTGCTGACTTTTGTTGGTTTTTGCATAATTCCGGGAATGTGAGTTTACGGGTGTTTTAATAATCTGCAAATATATTAATAATTTAAACATTAACAAAGCAAACGCAGCCAAAATGTAAATTATTTTCATTTCGGCTGCGCAATTAAATGATATCTGGAAACAATTTATTTTTTGGTAGTAATCTGAACCACTCCGTTTTTACCTTTATCTCCATACACTTTTGTGGCTGACTCATTCTTCAACACATTTATCGATTGAATATTATCTGCCATAATCGCTTTGAATTCCGATTCGGTTATTTCTTTTCCGTCAAGGATATACAAAGGCTTTTCTCCATTAGCACTTCTTATATTTAAAATCTCTTTATCTTTATTTTTTGAATCACCCTCCAATTTAAAACTAATTGGCAAAATATAATAAACACTTACTTTTTCTCCATTTTGTTCACCAGGCGTCCATTGAGGCATAGCATTTACTACCCGTAATGCCTCTTGTTCTAGTAGTTTCACCGAAGCGTTCTGTTCTTCAATTGCAGTTTTTTCTGTTGTGTTACCATAACCGACAACATTAAGCTCTTTCAAATTTGTAGATTTATTCGTGGTAGCCTTAATTATTTCTGCTTGTTCCACCCTCCCTTCTTTATTGACAATAAATCTTACTACTATGACTCCCATAACATTATTTTCTTGTGCTTTGATAGGATATTTCACATTTTGAGAAATGAATTTCATTAATTCACTCTCTCCACCCTGATATTGTGGCATTTTTTCTGCCATATCATATACTTTTTCACCTGTTTTTTCATCTTTCTTCATTACAGGTGCCGTAAACTTAACTGTAGTTTTCGTAATTTTTGTTGTTTGGTCCACTTCGGATTTCTTTTCAGTCACAACTTCTTTTGTTGACGATAAAGCTTTTTTTGCTTTGTTCACTACAGTTTGTGCATTGCTCGAAATAACCAAAGCCAATGCCAATGGTACGATAAGCGCGTATTTCAATAGTCGCGCTTTCGATGTTTTTTGTTGATTCATCATAATAATACGTTTTTTAAGGGGTGATACATTAAATTTATTGCCGAGTTTGACTTCGGGCGTTTGATACGATAATTGCAGTAAATGATATTGATAGATTTTTGAATCGAAACCCGATTCAATCACCTTATCGTCGGCCAGAAACTCGAGGTTTTGACGGATTTCGCGTTTCAACAGCCATGTAGCCGGATTAAACCAGAAAAGGATGGAAAGCAATTCGCCAGTCATCACGTCCAGGCTATGCCCTTGCCGTACATGCGTTAGTTCGTGTGCCAGAATTTCGCGGGTTTCGTGCTCGTTGTGCAAAGCCGGGTTTAGAAATACCAGATTGAAAAACGAAAACGGCGTTATTTCCTTTTCCAACACAATGACCGAAATACCCTGAATAACTTGTCGCTTGCCCTGCAACCCAAATCGAAGGATAGAAGCTAATTGCACCAACAACCTAACGAACAAAACAAAAACACCCAGACCATAAACTGCCAGTGCTACATTCTCGAAATTAAAAAAGCTTGTTTGCTGACCTGCCGTTACAGTTATCTCGGGCAATATGGCATAATTCACTACGATTGCTCTTACCGTTTCCTGACTCTCCAACCAGTTTTCGATGGATAGCAACGGATAGGCAAATGAGATAAATACACTGAAAAGCAGGTAATACCGGCGGGTTTTCCAAAACGTATCACCGGCAAAAAACAAGCGGTAGAACAGGTAGAACAGCGCTATCGCAATGTTTACCTTTAGAAAATAGATGAGTGCGTCGTTCATTTCTTTTCGATGAGTTTAATAATTTCCTGTAAATCTTCGGCTGATATTTTCTGTTTTTCAACAAAAAAGCTCACCATTTCCTTGTACGAATTCTCGAAATAATTTTGCACAACACCCGACATAAATTTCGATTTGTATTCGCTTTCGTCCAGCACCGGAGCATACTCTGATGTATTTCCGTAACGGGTACCTTTTACATAGCCTTTCCGTTCCAGATTCTTTACAATGGATGCCACCGTGGTGTAAGGCGGTTGTGGCTCATCCATGCGTTGTATAAAATCTTTGATAAAGCCTTTGCCCTGCTGAAATATAATCAGCATAAGTTCTTCTTCCTGTTTAGTTAGTTTTTCCATGTATAATTATTTTTTGTTATACCCCCCAACCCCAAAATGGGGGCTTTAAGACGAAGTCCTTGAAATTTATTCTCAATAATTATTTCAAAACACATAATGAATCTTATTCATTAAGCCCCCATTTGGGTTTGGGGATCTATGTCATTTTATTGTATAACGAATTGTTTTCTTTTTTATTACGAAACTTTCGCAAATCTACGAATATTTCGTAATAAATATTCTCTCAGGCATTTATTTTATATATTTTTAAACATTTAGCCAAAAACCGACGTTGAATAAATTGTTGTATTTTTGTAGTCATTAAATGCAAACCCCATGAAAAAAACGATTACCACATATACTCTCCGCTTAGTTGCATTTCTATTGTTGGCTTTTATTCCTGCTTCGTTTCTTTCAGCAACTACTGGTTATTTTTTCTATGTGCAGTTTGCCAATAAAAACAACTCACCTTATTCGTTGTCAAACCCTTCTGCATACCTATCGCAGCGGGCAATTGACCGACGTCAAACTTTCGGAATAAGCATTGATTCAACCGATTTACCAGTAAATCCGGCTTATATTTCTCAGATTGAGAATCTGGGAATGCACGTTCATTGCGTGAGTAAATGGATGAATGGTGCAACTGTTTTATTGGCCGATACCACCAAAATGAGTCTTGTTCGGGTATTGCCGTTTGTTACAAAAGTTCAATATACTGGAATGAGGGCGGCTGCATTGCCTGTTTCAAAGAAAATGAAAGCTGAAACAACATCATTCAATTATGGGACGGCTGCCACACAAATCAATCAGGTAAACGGGGCTTATCTGCACAATGCCGGCTATACCGGTAGAAACATTGTAGTGGGTGTGTTGGATGCCGGATTTTATAATGCCAATATTAATCCGGCATTTGATAGTTTACGCCTTCAGGGACGTTTATTGGGAACCAAAGATGTTGCCGAACCAAATTCCAATGTTTACACCCTCGATGCTCATGGTGCAAACGTACTGTCGATTATGACTGGTAATTTACCCGGACAGTTTTTAGGCGTTGCTCCACATGCATCTTTTTGGTTGATTCGCACCGAATACGCACCAACCGAATACCTTGTTGAAAATGATTTCTGGGCCTCGGGCATTGAGTTTGCCGATAGCGTGGGTGTCGATGTAGTCAATTCGTCGCTTGGATATACCGAATATGACGACCCGAGCATGAATTTTACCTATGCAGATATGAACGGTAAAGTTTCGCGGGCAAGCCGGGCTGCCAATATGGCCTCGAAAAAAGGGATCATAGTGTGCAACAGTGCCGGAAACGATGGAAATAAAACCTGGCATTACATAGGCGCACCTGCCGATGCCGATGGAATCCTGGCTATTGGTGCTGTAACTTCAACAGGAGTTCCCAGCGTATTTACCTCATACGGCCCCAGTTCCGACAACCGCATAAAACCGGATATAAGCGCCATGGGGTCATTAACGGCATTTGTAAACATCAACGGCGTTCCCTCCAATGGTAATGGCACTTCTTACTCTTCTCCTGTTATGACTGGCATGATTGCCTGTTTGCTGCAAGGATATAAAGAACGAAATGCACCCCACAACGTTGAAGCAGTAAGAATAGCACTTATTCACAGCGGAAGTCTATTCAATACACCAACGGCTCAATTGGGATATGGAATTCCTGATTTTGAATATGCATTGAAGTTCCCAATGTTCGATAGTTTAAAGAAAGTGGAAGCTGCCAATTTCGAACTAATTTACAATGCTCAGGAAAGAAACATTCATATTCTGATGTTCAATCGCCAGGATACAACCGGCAAAACAGTCAGACTTTACTCAGCTACGGGTTACTTAATGGCTACCCAACAAATGACTGATGCAATCATGATTTTATCTGCAAACAACCTATCCACTGGAATTTACCTTGTTTCTATTTCCGGCAATGGAAAGAATGAAACCAGAAAGATAATCATACATTAAATGTAAGGACAGGTCACGACCTATCCCTACACCAATAAATAACAATGAACTCTATAACGCTTTCAGAACTTACATCCCGCATTCAGGAAACTATCCGCATGGGTTTCGATTCATCGGTGTGGATACGCGCTGAGATAAGTGAACTTCGTGAAAATCCGGGTGGACATTGTTACCTGGAATTTATAGAGAAAGACAGTGCGTCGGATGCTTTGCTTGCCAAAACGAAAGCAACAATTTGGGCTTCTACCTACCGAATGCTGAAACCCTATTTTGAGAGCAGCACCGGACAATCGTTACGTGCCGGTTTACAAGTACTGGTGGCTGTGTCGGTTGAATTTCATGGTGTTTATGGTTTCAGTTTGAATGTGCGCGATATCGATCCGACTTTTACCATTGGCGAAATGGCTGCACGGCGGTTGAAAATTATTCGTCAACTGGAAGCCGATGGTGTTGTGGATATGAACAAGCAACTGGAATTGCCGGAATTAACTCAACGGTTGGCGATTATTTCGTCGCCCACAGCTGCTGGTTATGGCGATTTTAGCGACCAACTGAAAAACGATCCGTCGCATTTCGCATTCTACAGCAAACTCTTCCCCGCCATCATGCAGGGCGATCAGGCCGAAGCATCCATCATTTCGGCCCTTGAAAAAATATACGAGCACATCGAGCTCTTTGATGTGGTGGTGATTATTCGGGGTGGTGGAGCAACAACCGATTTAGCTTGCTTCGATTCGTATGATTTAGCCATAAACTGTGCGCAGTTTCCGTTGCCCATTGTCTCCGGTATTGGCCATCAACGCGATATCTCTATTCTGGATATGGTGGCGCATACAAGTGTAAAAACACCCACCGCAGCAGCAGAATTTCTGATTTCGAAAATGCAACATGCCGAAGACATGGCTATAAACCTTGTAGCAGATATTCAGAATCTGATTCGAAATAAAATTGATACTGAACTAAGGTATGTCGACCAAACACAGATGCGCATTAAACAAACCTTGCGCAGTTGGGTTGTACAGAGGTCGCACACCCTTGACAGGCAGAAAAACAGATTGAAATCTGCAGTTCGCATGCAATTGTTGCGGGAAAGCAACCGACTGCTTTTACTTGGAAAGAATATTGAAACACATTCACCTGCCTACTTACTAAAACACGGATACACAATTACAACAGTAAATGGTAAGCGAATTACATCAGCAGAACAAATAAAAACCGGCGATAAAATTCGTACTTTTGTTAGCAATGGTGATTTTGAAAGCAAAGTGATCTAATCCACGATTATAAAACATTATATGGCAAAAATTATTCTTGAAAATATGGAGTTCCACGCCTTTCATGGCTGCCTGGAACACGAACAACAACTTGGCAACACCTTTATTGTGAGTGTAAGTATGGAACTGGACACAACACAAGCAGGTGAATCGGATGATCTGGCGCATACGCTCAATTATCAACTTGTTTATGATGTTATCCGTGGACAAATGGAGCTGCCTTCGAAACTGATTGAGCATGCCGGTCAACGAATACTTGACAGTCTTTTTACCGATTTTCCTCAAATACATTCATTGGATGTTCATCTATCGAAACTGAACCCACCTCTTGGTGGAAAAGTTGACAGAGTGACCATAGAACTCAGCAAAAAACGATAACAATATTGTGTTTTTGCAAAAATATTGTTTAAATATGTAGGTTTGTGATTGAGATTTGCCTGCATTTCCAATCAAAATGATTACATTTGTACTCAACTTTTTGCAAAAAGTCATACTATTACGAAGAACGCAGAATTTCCGCGTTCTTTTTTTTTGAATATAAAAGAAATACATACAATATGTCGACAAACGAACCGAAAAATCATCCAAAGGGACTTTATATTTTATTTGCCACAGAGATGTGGGAGCGTTTTAACTATTATGGCATGCGTGCTATTTTAGTGTTATTCATGACAAAAGCCCTACTGTTTGATAAAGCTTTTGCATCTAATTTATATGGGAGTTATACAAGCCTTGTATATTTAACTCCACTCATTGGGGGATTTATAGCCGATAAATATTGGGGTAATCAGCGATCGATTATTGCTGGAGGCTTGGTAATGGCATTGGGTGAAATTTTACTTTTTCTCTGTGGACACACCTACGAGTCGTCACCGGCAATTTCAGCTATGTTCTTTTTTAGTGGATTGGGCCTCATGATAGCAGGTAACGGGTTTTTTAAACCGAACATTTCTTCATTGGTTGGTCAGTTATATCCGAAAGGCGATCGTCGTGTTGATTCGGCCTATACTATCTTCTATATGGGCATCAATGTTGGTGGGGCATTAGGACCTTTCGTTTGTGGACTGGTAGGTGACACTGGTCATCCGGGAGATTTCAAATGGGCATTTTTAGCCGGTGCTATTGGTATGCTTTTCAGCGTAATAATCCAAATGGCATTTGCAAAACAATACATTGTTGGACCGGATAATAAAACGCTTGGTCAACCTCCTGTGGGCACGCATGCCTATTGGTCAAAACCTATTTTTATAATTCTGGGACTGGCTGCTTTTGCTACTCTGGCTATAGGTATGCTTTATGTAGATGCTAAGGTTTTTGGTTTTCTACCTTATTTGCTTTTATTGGCAACAATATTTATTGCAGTGATTATTCTAACAGACAAATCGTTAAGCAAGGTTGAAAAGCAGAGAGTTTCAGTTATTTTTATAGTCGCATTCTTTGTCATATTTTTCTGGAGTGCATTCGAACAAGCAGGTGCTTCGCTAACCTTTTTTGCCGATGAGCAAACTAACCGACATCTAGGATTGACTATACCAACCTGGATTATTTATCCATTGGGTGCTATTGCCTTATTTTTCATTGCAAAATTATTCAAAGCAACAAAATTGGGGATGGAGTCTAAAGAAGATGCCAAACTAAGAAACACAGTTTACCTACTACTTTCAGCAGTAACAACTGCTATTTTGTATGGTATTGTTACAGTGTTGACAGGAGGAAATAACCAGTTCTCGTTAAATGAATTACCTGCAAGCACCTTCCAATCCCTTAATTCTATCATAGTTGTGAGTTGTGCTCCTATATTTGCATGGCTATGGTTGAGACTTGGGAAATACGAACCTGCAGCACCAACTAAGATGGCTATTGGACTTTTTCTACTTTCGTTAGGCTATTTGTGGATTGCTTTTGGCGTAAAAGATGTTGCTCCCGGCATAAAAGTAAGTATGATTTGGCTGATAGGTATGTATGCTTTGCACACTTGGGGTGAGTTGTGTTTATCTCCGATCGGCCTTTCGCTTGTAAATAAAATGGCACCTATTAAGTTTGGATCTTTGCTTATGGCTGTATGGTTTCTTGCAAATTCCTTTGCTAATTATTTGGCAGGCACATTAAGCTCATTATATCCCGACAAAAAACCAACTTCGTTTCTTGGATATACAATGACAAATTTATACGATTTCTTTATATTATTTGTTGTGATGTCAGGTATTGCTTCCCTAATCCTATTTTTCCTATCCAAAAAGTTGCAGAAACTAATGGGCGGAGTAAAATAATCAACCCACAAAAACAATTAAAAAACCCTTGTCGAAATATTGACAAGGGTTTTTTGTTGAATATAATCTGATAGTTTGAGACTTTTTATTTCCGCAATTTAAATTCAGGATTTGTATTTAAATTGTCGTAAAGCGGTTGCAGCGGCATAACATTATCGGCATGACTAGCAACTGTCATAGCCAATATTTTAATACCGTTTTCCTTTGGTAAAGTAATGGTTGTTGCACCAACTGGAACCTGGATTTCGTATTTATACAAATAACAATACTGATAAGCTTCGTTTTTCATTGGATATTCGTTGTGGCAATGTGAGGCAAACCAGGCGATATTATCGGTTTTAGTAAATGGCCTATCCATATCTACAACTGAATTTCGATCGCGACTCAGAATTCGATTATAAAACTGACCAACGTAACCTGTCCAACCCTGTATATTTAAATTAGTTGATTTACCATCAACTACAAAATTAGCTTTTGTGTCGTTACTTGCCGCAGCAAGGATATATAGCTTATTGTATTTTCCTACCGGTAACTGAATAGTTTGGCCCGCACAGTTTACGGCATTTTTTGCTTCATCTGTTTTCTGTCCGATAATAAAACGAATATCTTCGCTTTGAACCACTTCAGGAAGTAATTCAGCCGGAATTGACTGTCCGTTTCCAAAAATGCCATCGTTTCGGTTGCTATCAAACGAGGTTACATCAACATTGTATGGCAATACAACCTGAGATTGATTAACAAGCGTTTGAGCAACTGCACTTTTCAATTTCACAGCAAAACTACGAAGGGTATAATGACTTAAATCGAACTGAAGTTGACCGTTGCCCACAAGAGCATTTCCAATGCGTTGCTCCTGACCATTTACTTCATAAGCATCAGCAATCGCGGCAGGGAAAGAGACTTTCACTCCTTTAAGGTCTTTACCCGAGAGCTCATTGAATCGAACTACATAATAATCGGTATTTTCCATTTTCTTAAATGCCATTAAACCCGCTTGCGGATTGTCAATGCTAATAGTTGAGAATGATTGACCCAGTTCACCGGTATGCTTTGGTGTTTCAAAAGCAATAAGCGGTTGATTAAAAAACTTGGCTTGCCACGGTGATTCGGCTTTTGCCCAGTCGCCACTATGACCGTACACAGCGTATTTTACATCATGAATTCCCCAGTCCTGAGTGCTTTGATAAATAAACCAACCTCCGTGAGCCGTAGCTTTTGGGGTATAAAGTAAAGTCAAACGAAGGGTATTGTTATCGGGCTTATCAGAACCATATTTACAATCTTCGAGAATTGACACCCCATATTTCCCTGATTTATCGGTTAAGTCAAACCATTCTTTTGATGGCACTTCGAATTTCTTCTCATCATTATTTCCACGAGCTATGGTGCCCACTCCTAAATTATACGTCGCTTTTTCGTTTGAAACAGCTAGTGGGAATGAAGCCTTCAAACATACTTCGCGCGATTGCCAGTCAATTTTATTGGATACTTCCAGTCGTTTACCGGCTTGTCCGGCGGATAGACTGTAATACTGAACAATTTCCGAGTTTTGCCCTTTGCGTTTTACTTTAAGTGTAATGCGCACCGGTCCCTGTTCTTCAATTGATATCACGGCATCTTTATCCATAAAATCAACAGCCGCCTTCTGACGGTCGTTCCAGTCCATGTTCCAAGCCGGCCATGCCTGCGGTTGCTCTTGCAAAAACTCAAGACGCGCTGGTTTAGACAGCAACTCTTTGGATGCTTTTTTATCGAAAATACTTAATACATCGCCGTTGGCTGCTAACTTAACATGATAGAAAGCATTATCCAAACTATTGTTTGTTACAGTCAAAGCTGATGCAGATTTTGTTGTAGCAGATTCACGTACATCGTACACTGCCAGTCCGGCTGAGGGCAACTGAGCTAAGAATATAAACTTTATTTTATTGCCAGTACGCTCCAATACCTGAGATGGCACCTCTTTTCCATTTTTATCAAAGACTGCAACTGCAGCAGGTATTGTTGGATATTCCAATTCAGCAGTCACTACATCCTCACGCTGGTGCGCAACCGGATTATAAACAACTACTGATTTCCCCTGAGTTTGTGTGTTTAATTTCGACGAAACAGCAGAAACGCCGTTTTTCAACACTTCGGCAAAACCATTGGCAGCAATAAATTCGTCGTTCCAGGCATATTCATAAGCTTTAGGAATACTTGTTCCGGGGAGGATATCGTGAAACTGGCTTCCCAATACCAAATCCCATGCGCTATTCAGTTTTTGCAATGGATATGCTGCACCACCCAACCAGTCGGCAACAACCGATATTTGCTCTGCCGATTGTGCCAACAGTTCATTCTTCCGATTCAATCGCTTCATAAAGGCCTGCGAAGTCATTGATCCGGCACTGTGCTCGGTCAACAACAAATCGCCGGAATATACCGGAAGTTTTTTTCGAATTTCAGGAGTTACATCTTTGTACATCTGATCGGATGAAGAAAGTACAACTTTGAAATTGCCATCAGCATTATTTATACTACCAAGAGCCCTCTTTACATCTCCTTCACGGGGAGCACCACCCTGATCGCCTACACCGTAGTACCGATAATCGAAAGCATACCCCGTTTTTTGTTGATCTGCATTGAGGCGCTCAACCCATTTGGTATCTTTATCCAAACGATTCTCTACCTGACCACCATAATCGGTTGCATTGAGTGCGGCAATAACGCCTTTTCCATCAGGTCCATTCCACACACCCACGTTAAACGGAACGCCTGCAGCTGAATGCCATGTAAGCTTTTGAGTTGAAAATCCCAAAAGACCGCAATGGTTAAACACAGTAGGCAGATTGCACAAAAATCCAAAACAATCGGGCAACATATAATCGGCACTCTGTTTGCCAAATTCTTTGTGAAAAAAATCGTTTCCGTACAAAATTTGGCGCACAAGCGATTCGGACGAAGATATATTTGCTTCCCCCTCATCAACAGATGATCCTGAAACATGCCAACGTCCTTGCTTAATATACTCCTTCACTTTTTTATACTGCTCCGGATAGTATTCTTTCATCATATTATACCGGCGAGAGCCTGTAAAATTGAACGTATAATCCGGATATTTTTCGAAAAGACGGAAATTCTCAGTCATTGTATTGAGAATATACTCGTTGATGGTAGTTGGGTAATCCCAGTTCCATTCTGTGTCGAGATGAGCATATCCAACTGTGTAAAGCACGCGGTCTTTGCTAATGTCGTATTCCACCTTCTTTGGCTGAACCTGTGCAGAGCTAAACTGAGACAGCAATAGTCCCGGTAACATAAATAAAAATAGTTTCTTCATATATATTTGATTAATTGTAGTTTACTATCATTAATTTGAATGCAAAACACTTACTTTTTGTCGGATTAAAACCTTTCCGCTGTTGCTAACCCTCACAATATACAAACCTGATTTCAGATTTGTGACAGGCAGTGTTGCAATTCCGAGAGTTGTATTAAGAGCTTGCCTTTCGACCAATTGCCCTGACAAACTATAAATTTCAACCTGAATACTTTCCGTATCAGGGCACGTGAATTTAAATTCGTCAGAAGTAACACACATTTTGGCCCCGGATATATCAGTTATATTTTCCACGGCAGTAGATTCATCAATTGTTCCGGTAACAATACCTGTCAACACTCTTTTTGTAAGACCCGGACCGCTCCATTTCAATGAAAGAGATTCGGTAATCTGGCCTTCGAAGAAATCGAGAGTAAAGGCATGATAACCAGCTTTCAGCTTAATTTTCCCTGATTTCTCCGGTTCACACTGATTTGAGACTATTTCAATGCCATCAATCAGGAATTTACTGCCATCATCAGAAGTTAGATAAAACGTATATTCTCCATCTGTGGGGGCTTTGATAAACCCGGAATAATGAACACCAAAATTATCGGAAGCACGACCTGCAATAGTGAGCGTGAGGGAAAGCAACTTGCCTGTTTTTATCGGAATAAGTTTACTGAAATCCGGAACAGAAGTCCAAGCGCCTTCGTAATAGCTGTAATTGACAACGGACGAAACATCTTTCAGATTGACAGCCTTGTGTATAAAGGAGAAATCGATTTTATGCGATGCAGCAAGTTCGGTAAATGTATAGGTAGAGATTGCACCCTGAGAGAGTCCATCCACCAAACAATCAGCCACATCAAAGCCTTTCAATGGCGTTGCAATATAAGTTCCGGAGCTATTCTTTGTGTAATATTTCAACCCGAAGGGACTTATAGCACCTCCAAGTGTACGTGTAGAAGTTATACCAACATCAGTTGCATTCGCACTACCGAAGCTCACAGCCATTGTATCGCTTACCGATCTGATATTTCTCAACTGTAATCCCGAGTAGGCCGAATTCCACCAAGAGGTGCGTAAATACGTCACGGCTGCTACGTTTCCGAGTTTAAAATAATCATTGGCATCACCAATATTAGTTCCTGCCTCAAGTTCATAGCGATTATCTGCCTGAACAACAGAAACTTTATAATGCTGTAGTTCGGTATGTTGCTGGTTGGCATTGTTCGGAATAACACTATCGATGTGCCAAACCAAAATACCTTCGCCCGGCATATCCACATTGCGATAAGGTTTTTTCCGTGCCTCTACAATATACATTTCCCCTGCCTTGTCAGGATTTCGGTAAACATACGTGTTGGCGCTATTGGCTATGATTTTAATTATTGTATCATTTGGAAACCGATTCATCGGAATCAAATCATTCCAACCAGCCAGGTATCGAAAATATGGATTTGGTGGCATTGGATTTCCACTCGGCGCTCCGGTATTATCCGAATTTCCGGCTGCCATTAAATCAAATTTTCCGCATCCACTTGAGCCACCATTACTGGCATCGATATCGTAAGTGTCCGGCCAACCAAAAAGCATATGTCCTTGCTCGTGACAAATGCCACCCAAATGCATTTCGGTGGTTCCAAGTTCTGAAATTTGATATGATGCTGTATTTACACCATCAAATGTGCGTCCGTGATAGCTTGAATGTCCCCAAAGACCGCTTGCTCCGGAATTGCCTACAAACTGAAAGCTCAATGCTTTGATATTATTGTTTGCATCGACAGTAAGTTTTGAGAAATCGAAACCCTGTTTATCCAACCAGTTCAAAGCAGAGTCTAACAATTCATGTGTATGACCGGTTCCACCATCTGTGTCGTAATAAGCGAAATTTTTAGGGGCTTTATAATAGGCTTCAGAGACATTGGTATGAACATCAATCCGATTTTGCGATACGGCTGCCCAGTAATCGCGAACCGACCCATTGTCGTGAAACTTATTAAAACCAACCTGGTTGAAAAAACTATCGACTTCGTTGCGCGAAAAGTAAGCTGTTCGATCGGCAAACTCAATGAGAATTACCAAAGCTTCAATTTTTCCGGTAGTAGCTGCTTCTGTTTTTTTTGATTTTTGTGCAGCGCCAGGTTCTAACTGTCGGGCAAAAACTCCCACGCCACAGAGCAAAACAATGAGTAGCACAGTAAAACGTAATTTTATATTCATATAGTGTAGGAAAGTGGGAAGTGAATGTACTTTGTTCTGACAATGATTTTGGCAACGCGACTTATTTTACAAATGATCGGTTTCTTATTAATCCATTGCCAGATAAAACAGAAACAACATAAACGCCGCGAGACAACGCCGCAACATCAACTGATTTCTTACCAACGAATTTCTCATTGTTTTGAATTAATAGTCGGCCATTAACATCTGTAATGCGAATCTGGCAGGCATCCACATTTCCCGAATCAATTGTAAGTTTATTTATAACTGGAACTGGATATATTTTCAAGTTATCAGTCAATACCTTATTTTCCACTACGGCTGAAGGCAACTCATCCGGCAAATACAGTTGAGCATTTGGAACTACTTCCCGAATTTGTTGCGCACTGCCCCATTCCAGTTTAATGTTAGCATTCCCGGTAAGATCGTAATAATCCACTTTAATATCGTATTTCTGGCCAGCAACTAAATCAATAGTTCCTGAATAGGTAATACCAGCATCGTTTACCCAACGGTCTACAATTGCCTGATTATTCACCCATAGCCTGCGGCCATTATCAGATGTGATATAAAATGTATAAGTATCTGTATAAAGTGGCTGTATTTTCCCGGTCCAACGAGCCGAGAAAAGATTCGTATTGACGGAAGCTGCAGGAGAAAACTCAGCCCAGTCAAAATTTATGTTGCTGTCAATTCGCTGCAAAATCGGATTTACCAACGTCGTTGCATTGAAGTAACTTCCAAGCAACCCATGAGTTTCTCCGGCTACATCAGCTTCAATAAATTTGAAGTTATTTACGTTACACACGTAGCCTGTTCCTTTATAAACGAGGTAAATGTTTTGCAAGCCCTTAACGTTTGTTACCGGACAAGTAATTGTTGAATACGTAGACCAGTTTCCATTGTTTGGAACAGTTGCAGTGCCAATAATCGTTCCGGTTACGCCACCAAGACGAATTTCAATTGTATTGCCGGCAGCAATTCCCGCAAGTCGTATTTGTGCCGACGAAGCACCTTTAAACCCAAAGTCAACATTATAATAAGCTGTGTAATATCCCGGCTTTACACCTCCAATATTCGATGTTCCGTCCGGACAAGGTTCAACAGTGATACCTTTAAAGTAATCGAAATCTTCTGCCTCAATTGTATTGAAAGCATTTTTATTCAAAACGGTTGAATATGGACAATTCATCAAAAGTGAAACAGCTGTAGATGCTGCAAAAGCCGGAATCCGCTTAATCGTCGTATCGGCAGGAAGTGTAATTGTCTCGGCAGTTTTTGTTCCCCACCTTGTAAAAATCAGATTCTCTGCATTCCGATTGTTATAGGCCACTTTGGCGTTTAGTTGCAACCATGGGATATAATCTGTGCGATTACAATCTACCACATAACGGCGCGCATAACGCATATATATTCCTTTAAATCCATTCAAATCTGTTCCCGTTTCGCCATCAATGGCTTTGGATGCGAACATATTCACTTTCGTAAACTGAGCTATTCGTTGCGCCTCAAGCAGGTAATTCGGATTTTTGGTGTAATTATAGAGCATCACAGCTGCACCTAAATAAGTGCCCTGATTATACGTTGAGCTCCAGTCATGAACAGTTCCGTCATACGCATCATTCACTTTTCCGGTTGTGGCATTGAACAGATAAAGTTTGGACCAGTTATACAATTCAATCGCTTTGTCGTAATACGTATTATCGCCGGTAGCCTGAGCCAAATAACAACATGCCACCATCGCCGGACCATTTATACATGAATTTTTTGTAACCAATCCCTGTTTCCACAAAAGTCCGCCACCGTATGTAGTACTGTAGGCTCTTGCCCACATTTTGTCAAATTGCTCCTTGGCTTTTACCTGATAGGTTGTGTTTCCTGTAAGCAGCGAAGCACGGGTACAGGCAATTGCCATCCAGGTTATGTCATCGTTGTATTCATTCCACATCCAATCTGAACCTTCTTTATTCAGAAAGAGGCTGTACATGGTATTAAAAAGACTAACATATTTTGTGTTTCCTGTAACTTCGTACGCATCGTCTACAATCTCCATCATTTCGGCAACACCCCAAAAACCCTCCTTGGCAATCACTTCGTTACCTGTTCTGTTTCGGTCATAGTATTTTGCCCGCCATGCAGTAAACATTTTATCGGCAATGGCAGCTGTTGGTGCAGCTTCCCTGGCCGTTTGTAAATGGAATGACCACGACTGCGCATCTGCACCATTAGCCTGATACACATCCACATTTGTCCCATCAGCAGTGCCGGCGCCAGCCAAATCAAGCACATATGTATTATTGGCTGCACTTTGGAGTGTGAAATAACCATTTCCCTGATTTACAATTTTCCACTTTACTGTATTGTTGTTCAAATTGTCATACTGGTCTACATTGGTGGTATTTGAAGGAGCTGTGGCTGTCAAGTGCAGGAGTTTTCCGCTGGCTACATTGGTGAGTGTGTATAAATCATTACCCAACGAAGTGACAAGCCAGCGTTGAGCATCACACTGTGTGTCAGTCCAGGTTTCTACATTGGCACTGTTATCCATCGACGAATTTGCGACCTGTAATGTTTTGTTTGATACCCTGGAGAGAATTTTATAAATACTGCCGGAATTGATAGTAGTAGCCTGCATGATAGCATTATGTACAAACTGAGCCAAAATTCCTGAGCCCAAATCATTTGGGTGAAGTCCATCCAAAAACAAGTTTGAATACGGTTTTAATTGGCTGTTTAAATCAATAATTGATGTTTGCATCGAATCACTGACTGACTTTATAATGGCCAACATTTCGTTGGTTATGATGTTGTTTTGAGTAGTATTGCCAAAATACGGTGCAGGATAACAAACATAAATAGCCGGAGTTTTTCCGTTTGCCCGAAATTCATTAATCATGGCAATATAATCCGCTTTAAACTCGCTTTTATAAACCCAATTTAGGGGTTTCGTATCATTTACTCCCAACGAGATAATGAGAATTTGCGGATCAAAATTCTTAGCGTCTGTAAATTTGGTTGTATTCCAATACGGACTATCACCTTTTTTAAGCATGGTTGTTCCACTTACACCGCAGTTTAGAACAGTGTATCCACTTCCGAGCATAGTGCCAAGCTGAGCCGGCCAGGCTTTAGTAGTTGCATCTGAGGTGCCGTAACCGGCTGTAATGCTATTTCCAACACAAGCCACACGAACCTGCGATGATAGATTCACCGAAAAAAACAGGTTTAGTACGACTATAACTGTCAGAATTGTTGACTTTTTCATGTATAATTTATATTATTTGTGATTAGATTTCAGTTACTATTTACACTTACGCTTAGCCCATTATCCACTTCGCTTTAGTAGGCATCAATTTGTACATGATGACTGTAAATATCCATGCAAAGCCAAATGTAAATCCGGTAGCAGCCGGAATTTGAACGGGAATGGGTATTTGAAGCGCATTCACCAGCATGAAACTTGGTCCTACCAGAAAATAGTGAACCATGTAAATTCCAAAGCCACATTTTGTGAGATTAGCAAAAATATTCACCCAGAATGTGCTGGTTATTTTTATTTTTTGCACAAGCAAGAAGACCGCAATAGTCATCAGGACCACATTAGGCGTGCAATACAAAAAGAAAAGCTCAATTTGCTCTTCGGTTGACTTTGGGTCGGCCACTTTCTGTCCGAAACCAATGTAGGTTACAGCATAACCAACTGCAAAAAGGGAGGCACTAATAAGCACTGTTTTGAGGATACTCCAACTATTTCCTTTAGACAAATAATGCCCTAAAAGCAAGTATCCATTAAAGCCGGCGAAATAATAAAACAAATCGAAACGACCATTCCAGGGGCAAGAACCCAGAATGTATTTTGAAACATATTCGTATACATAAGGCAGAAAAAGTGTTAGTCCCCACATGTACAGATACAACCGTTTTTGCTTGTCGGTAGCACGCTCAATCCATGCTGAAAAAACAGGCATAAAAAGATAAAGTCCTATCAACATATAAATGTACCACATATGTGTACACATTGATGTGAAGTTAAACGGAATCATCAACACGTTATGAATACTATCGGAAAAAGCTTGTGAAGGAGAATTGCCAGCATACACAAAAAATCGGGTTATAACAGACGGTTCGCAGCCAATCACACCGGTAAACCAGGGAAACATATCGTATAAAACCGACCAAATAAGGAATGGAAAAACTACCCGCATCAATCGTTTTTTATAAAACGGCCCGGTTTCCATTTTCACGGGCAGCAATAACATACCGGTGAGCATTACAAAAAGTGGCACGCAAGGACGCAGAACGGATCCATATATTGTTCCCCAAAAGTTATAATCGGGATTCAGACGGGCAGCCGGCGAAATATTAAAAGGGTCGGTGCAGTGAACGGCAATAACCATAAACATGGCAATAAAACGGAGCACATCAGCCCATACTATGCGACTGTGATTTAAATGAGAAGAGGAAGAATTCATAAATATCAGATTAATATCAAATCAAATTAGACAACACATCGTTTCTAATGCAAAATAAGTCTTTATTTATACATTTTAAGAATACAAAATGTCCAATTTATAATACAATATGACCAATGTCTTCTAATTTCCAGCTATGACAGACCAACTCCAAGACATAAATCAATAGACAAACTCAACAACAGAGCCAGACATTATATCGGCATGAGCTAATTGCCGGTTCGATATTGGTTTACCGTTCAACAACACTTGCTTTACAGTATCATCTGCATACAGCCTGTTCTTTGTTCTAATAATCAACGTTTTATTATTCTCCAACTTAATAGAAATTTTATCGAACAATGGCGAGGCAAGCTCATAAACCGGCTCTCCCACAACCAGCGGATAAATTCCCATCGAACTAAATATGTACCAAGCGCCCATAGTACCATCATCTTCATCCATTTCGGGCATAAATCCTTCAACGTTATTCTTGAAAGCACGCCCAACGTAAGGCGTACGAAATTCGGCATTACCACCGTATTTATGAATAATTCCTTTTGTCAGCAGTTCCCGTACAACCTGCTGTGTTTTTTGCGGAGCACCCAACCGATTAAACAAAAATGGCACATGAATATCCGGCTCATTCCCCTGATTGAACTGGTGATTTTCGAAAAAATAATTCAACTGGCTAAGCAAAGAATCTTTGCCGCACCACTCAATCATGTTATTCAGGAACTGAGGTGCACCCCATCTATACTGCCACCGGGTACCTTGGTACAAGCCATTACCACCCATTTTGCTAAATGTCGGAGTTATTGTCATAAACTCTTGCTTCCATGTATTTGCAAAAAGCGTTTCGGACACTCTTCGGTATTTATCTGCATCATCCTTGTGTCCAATGATAGTTGCAATTTGTGCCAATGCCCATAAATCCGACGCTGCTTCCAATTTTTGATCCGGTGAGTTCTGTGCTAATTCGCTTGCCTCCTTGCACAATTGAGGGTAACAAGTATTGAAATCAATACCGGTTATTCCTTTCCTGTAAGCATCGAGCAATAGAATGACAGCATGTTCGGTTCTTACTGTTGGCGTGGCTTCCGAATCGGTTGACCAGTTAGTTTTACCGCTCTGATAAAGCCTTACCAATGATTGCGACATGTTGCTCATGGCCTGAGGTTCCAGCAGTACAAGCAACGGGAATTTCGTTCTGTATGTATCCCAAAGCGACCACGAGCTATAATAAGTTGAATTGCCGGCATCCCTAATTTTTCCGTCAGTTGCAAGGTATTGTCCGGTAGAAGTAGTGACATTTGCCGGACTCAAATAAACCCTGTAAAGCGAAGTGTAAAAGATAGCCCGATCATCGATCGAGCCTCCTTCAACACTCACTTTTGAAAGCTTTTCGTCCCATAATTTTGCGGCATCCGATTTTATGTGATCAAATGTTTGTGCCTCTTTTATTCGATTTTCGTTTCGGGCAGCATCGATACTCACCGACGAAACTGCAATGCGAAATTCTATTGGTGCTGATTCATTTTTAGCAAACGACAATTCCAGTTGTTGATCTTCGTCTTTCTTTATTTCAAATGGTTTGTTCGTATTCAAATTGAAATAAAGACGATACCGCCCTCGTCCACACACATTTGCACAAACAACATAGCCCTCCAGCTCCTTATTCGAGACAAAACTATGTTGTGCGTCCAATGTGCGTTCAAACGAAGAACCGACATTGAAGACAAACAATGGAGCAACATCATTCGGAAACGTGTATTGCTCCACAGCAATGTTATTGGTTGCTGTAAGTTGAACTTTTACGGAATTGCTTAGCGTGGTCTTATAATAGCCCGGACATGCTTTTTCTGTGTTTTTTAAAATCCGCAAATCATAATTTGCAGCAGCAGGTTTCAAACTAAAATTGCCACCTGCCCCGCTACAACCAACTCCCGACATGCGATTGACAGAGATTCCCGAGATTTTATCAACACTATAATCGTAACCGGCATGACTTCGGGGGTCGCTATCGGGACAAACGCGAACCATGCCAAACGGCACAGCAGCTCCCGGGTCAACCTGCCCATTGTCGCCCGAAGTTCCGATAAAAAGATTCACTTTTGAGCCGTTTGAAGCTTCTATAGTAGCCGTAAAAATCAGTATCGAAAAAAGTAAAAATAATCTGAAAATCTTCATTCTATCTATTTTTCAGAGGTCTGGGATTCACGCCTTCAAATGTCATTACCACGGGTTTAATTTTTCCATCAGTATCAAAATACATCTTATCCACACAGGTTACACGGGAGTTTCCATCCGTTTCAGTCAACGGGCGGCGATGATAAACAATATACCATTCATCTGTTCCCGGAACATTAATCACCGAATGATGTCCTGCCCCTGTTGCAATTCGGGCATCTTGCTGCAACACCAATCCTATTCGGGTAAATGGGCCAAAAGGCGAATCGCTGATGGCATAAGCTACCCTATAATCAGGCCCGGTCCATCCACCCTCCGACCACATAAAGTAATATTTATTATTCCGGCAAAACATTACCGGACCTTCAACATAGCCTTCGGGAGTAATTTCTTTGAAAGTAGTTCCATCCGAAAATGGCATAAACGCTTTAAAATCGCTTTGAAGTTTGACTATATTACAGTGTCTCCAACCTCCGTAAATCATATAGTACTGACCATTTTTATCCTGAAAAACAAATTGATCTATGGGCTGTGCACCGTTATAGAATTTATCGAGCAAAGGCTTTCCGAGATAATCTTTGAATGGACCCTCGGGTTTACTTGAAACCGCAACACCTATTCCACCTACCGAATTGTTATTTTGAATATCGTTGGCACTAAAAAACAAAAAGTACTTATCTGCCTTTTTTACAATAGCTGGTGCCCACATAGCCTTCTTGGCCCATTTTATGTGCAATGTATCAACTATGTGGCTATGTTTAGTCCAATGTACAAGGTCTTTCGAAGAAAATGCATCCATAAAAACCTGTTTCTCATAGGGTGCAGAATAAGTGGGATAAATCCAATATGCATTATTCAGAACAGTACCTTCGGGGTCAGCGTACCATCCTTGAAAAACCGGATTTCCTGCCTTTTGAGCAATAATAGTAATCGGTTGATAACCAAAAATTAAAAAAGAGAGAATAATCAGAAAACTTAGCTGTTGTTTTTTCATATTTAATTGGGAATAAGGTTGAATAAGTACTTATATATTCAGTCTGAGTTCATTTTATCTGATATACACCAGTTTTTGCGAAACGCTTGAAGTACCAGCACCCTCGAGTCTGACAAAATATATCCCGGCAGATAGGTTGTGATCTTGCAAGCTCATATTTATCTTCTTCATCCCGTTTACAGGTTGTTGAAATAGTAAAACACCGCTTGTTGACCAGATTCCTACATAATCAAATTTATTGGCATCTTCACCTAATTCGAGCTGCAAAAGTTCATTCTTTTTCAACGGATTGGGGAAAATTCGAGATAGTTTAATTGTTGGGGCACTAACTCCAGTACTGGTTTTGGTCGTAAAACTCCAAACATATCCGGTTTTTGTGTTTGAATTGTTCACTTCATCCACTCTCCAATAGTATGTTGTCCCCTCTTTTAAATTACTGACAATTAATGTTGTGTCGCTTTGAGTACTAATCAAAGTGGAATCCGGCAAAATACTGTTGGTGCCCAGATACACTTTGTGCGATGTTGCCAAATTTCCCGGACGCCATTGAAGTTTCAGTTCGGTTAGTTGATTCATAGTTCCCAATATGGGCTTAGGACTGAAAGCCAAAGTTGTATCATTTGAATTAACAATTTTCACTATTCCTCCATCAATATACTGTCCACCACTTTTTTGAATACAATGGATAGCTATTGTATTTTTTCCATTTACTACTAACACATTTCGAGCCTCTTTTTTTATGTAATCAAGCTCATAGTTTGATGTATAACCATTGAAAGAGCCTGCCAAAACACCATTTATATACACATCACAATCTTCATCGTGATGAATATTTAAAGCTAGCTTCGGTAACTCATCGCGCTTACAATCGCTTAATGTAAATTGCTGACGCATCCAAATATCGGTAGTAGCCCAAGTTGTGCGAACAACTCCACCCGGAGTTCCTGCTGTTCCAAAACCACCCGGAGCCGTTTTCCAGGCACTATCGTCGAAAGCTGTATTCGCCCAGGTAGTTGCTGGTTGAGTGGTTGTATATTTCCATGTTTGTGCAGTTTTTTGAGAAGTAGGAACAACGTCAACTGTTGAAATTACATTTTGATTGATAATTCTCTCGTTGATAGCCCGAAACTGATTCACATCCACTTTGGGAATGCGGTCGTAAGTCAGCAGACCATTAATCTCAGTTTCAACATCGGTTATTTGAGTATAAATGGCAGCACTCAAATTCCAATATGTTTTGTAATAAGTCACCTGATCGGCCAGACTCGAGTACATTTTCACTAACTCAGCAGTACTGAGCGCATGGTCGCTATTTGTCCCTGGAGAGCCCCATTGATGGTTTGCCACATTGTAAAACACACCTCCATATTCACCACTCACTGAGGCCTGATTTGGTTTTATTTCACATAGCGGAGCCGGATAACGGTGTGCATCAATTACATCGCCGGCACTTGTTGGTGTTGCCACCATACCACCGCTTCCCTGATTTATGAGTCGCGATGGGTCAAGTGCATGAGCCAAATCTACGCGGCCTTTGGTATCGAACTGCCCACAACCTTCGTTGAATAGCACCCACATTATAATAGACGGACTGCTGATATGTGAGTTTATCATGCGTGTCATTTCCAGAGTATGTGCTGCTTCGTCGGTTGTTACACCTGTTGGAGTGTCGTACGAATTTGCCGAAGGCATATCCTGCCAAACCAGAATTCCTAATTTATCTGCCCAATAATACCAGCGCTGAGGCTCAACTTTTATATGCTTGCGCACCATATTAAATCCAAGCGCTTTTTCTTGTTCAATATCCGATTTTAAAGCTGCATCGGTCGGTGCAGTATAAATTCCTTCGGGCCAAAAGCCCTGATCCAATGGACCCATTTGAAAAACAAACTTATTGTTAAGATACAGTTTGGTAGCACTACCAACCGTCACGCGTGATATTTTTCGCATACCGAAATAACTCGATACAGAATCAATGGTTTCAGTTCCGCGTTTTACTACTACTGTTAAATCATATAAGAATGGGCTTTCGGGCGACCACAATTTGGCATTGGGTACCGGAATTGTAAATTCTTTGTTCAACTTTGAGGTAATTGTTCCAATCACCGTTTCGCCATCCCTGGCTGTAGCGGTTAGGGTCAATCCGGTTGAGTCAGCATTATAGACAGTGACAGCTAGCTGGCTTTTATCAATGTTCGGAATCATTTTCAGACTACCAATACTTTTGTTAGCTACAGGTTCCAGCCAAACTGTTTGCCATATTCCGGTAACACAGGTGTACATGGCTCCACTTGGAGCGGTGGTTTGTTTTCCACGCGGCTGCCCGTAATCGCGGGTTGGGTCAAATACCCGCACAATAACTTCCTGAGGACCTGTGCCTATAAGTTGATTGGTAATATCATAATAAAAAGCATCATATCCGCCTTTGTGAATTCCCTTGCTTACACCGTTGATAAATACTTCCGATTCCCAATCAACAGCTCCAAAATGCATCAAAATGCGTTTACCTGTCCAGGCTGTCGGAACAGTAAATGTGCGACGATACCAAAGGCGGTCGTAATGTTTCACAACACCCGATAGCGTTGCTTCAATTGGGAATGGAACAACTATTTTGCCGGATAAAGTTTGATTGCGGGGAACAGTGTCGGAGCTCAAGCCACTTTTGTACTGCCAATAACCGTTCAAACTCAACCAGTCGGTACGCACCATTTGAGGACGTGGATATTCGGGTAACGGATTGTTTACATCTACTGTTCGTCCCCATTGAGAGCGGATAGGCGTAAGCGTAGGAGTCCATTGAGCCATTACGGAAACAGGCAATAGCAATAAAAGCATGAATTTTATGTAAAGAGCGGATATTTTCATTGATTAAATTTTAGCGGATAATAATTCGTTTATTTACTGAGACTTCATTATTGACGAATGTGGCAACATACATCCCTGGCTGTAAACCAGACGTATTGATACTTTCAGAATTACTTAATGATGTATTCAATACAACTTTTCCCAGTGTATCATAAATGGTAATTTTGAGAGAGCTGCCAGGAGTTACATTGCCTGTATTTACATACATAACCCCGTTAGTAACGGGGTTTGGATAAATGTTTATGCCATTATCGGCATATTGATTTTCTACACCTGAAAGACTTTTAGGAAACAGCTGGCTTTTCGGTACAACTTCACGCGGCTGCATGCTACTCATCCATTCCAGTTTACATCCTGCACCTCCGGCATCTTCGAAATATTCAAGTTTGATATTGTATTTTTGATTAGCCACCAATGATATTGCTCCTGAATACTCGATGCCGTAGTCACTTAGCCATTTATCAATAATAAGCTGATCATTAATCCACAACCTTCTGCCATTATCGCTGTTGATGTAAAAAATATAGTTGCCTGTAAATCTTGGTTGAATTTTACCTTCCCAGCGGGCTGAAAACTGATCGACAGTTGTTTTTGAGTATGGTGCTCCGGTACCCCAATCGAAATTTATGGTGGTATCAACAGTTGCATATTTCGAAGTTTCGAAATTCATTCCGTTGAAGTATTCTGCACTCAGTCCGGTGCCTGTACTATTTACAAAAGGTGTTACAGGCGCAAGCTTCCATTGGGCTTTGGACTGATTGTAATCATAATACTGACGAACATTTGCCAAACTAACTGTAGATGCGGCCTCAATAACTTTAGCACTATGCTTAGCAATAATTTTATAGTATCCGGCAGAGCCATTTACCAAAATGAATTGCTGATTGGCAGAACCATAATAACTCCATTGCTGCACATTGCCACCATCGAGCATACTAAAGCCATCTATATCAAGTGATTTTTTACTATTCATGGCCAAAATACTGTATGTGCCATCACCTAAATGAGTAAGCTTAAACTGCTGATTAATAGTTGAAGTTGGAGTATTTTGGTCCACATTTACACCGTCAGCCAAAGCCTCATACGTTCCGGTTACTTCCATATTCATGTTGCTGCCTTTATTCTTGAGAAAATAAACACCATCCAGATTTGTTAGTCCATTAGATTTCACTTTCAACGATGAAACTCTGTCAGTCCAATCATTCAAACAGGTTGAATCTGTTGTGATTTCAGCAGATGCTCCACCAAAATTGTCATTTTCGTATAGCACAACCTTATATCCCATTGGTACTTTCAACGATGCAATGTCTTTGTCGTACATACCCAGCGCGTTTAGAGCAGCCTGATTATAATCGCCCACTTTCAAACCTACCGAAAAACCTGCGAAATTGCAATCGGAATAAGCGGTAATTAATCCCGTTGTCGACTGTGCACGGCTATAGAGTTGGGTTCGTGGAACGTATTGACGTACCTGCGAGGCACTTTCCCATTCCAATCCACAAGTGGCATTGCCTGTTTTTTCTTTATATTCCACCGTGATGTCATATTTCTGACCCGATTTAAGTGTAATCGTATCCGAATAAACACCCCCACCTACAGCATTGAGTGTATCAACGAGAGTACGACCATTAATTGTTAGTTTCACACCATCGTCGACAGTACTATAAAATGTATATTTCTCCGAATAAACGGGTTGTACCTGTCCCGACCAACGCACCGAGAAGTTATCATTGCCCAAACTAGTAGTATTGGGCGACAATGTTCCCCATTCAAAATTTATACGACTGTCATTTTGTGTGTATTTCAATGTGTCAAAGTCGGCCCCTTTATAATATTCGCCTTTCAAACCATTTCCGTTGCCCAAATTCAGCCCTTTGATATTTTTGCGTATCAACCATACAAATTCATCGGGAGCTACAACACGAACATTGGGACCCAACTGCCTGATACACTCCATTACATCGGTTACATTGCGCGACCACACATGAACGGGAATCAAACTATATCCCCCTTCGGTGTAAATGTTGGTGGAAGCCGCATTGAGTTTAGCCGCCAATGCATCAGGAGCCGAAAGGGTTCCCCACAAAGTATATCGACCACCAATAGAAGGTTTGTCCTTGTACCACGAAATTTTACCGTTCATACCGGTATAGTTTGCTCCGTAAGTATAATAAAACAATGCGTCGATATTACTTTGACGTAAATACTGATTCGGATTATGTGCGCCTAAATCTACATCAATAATGTTGACAATGCCCAGATCGGCTTTTTTCATATATCTGTTCAGCAAATCACACTCATTGGCTAAATTGGGGAAAATGCCGGGAAAATGATAGCCAACTCCCGACGGTGCTGCCACCAAAACATTTCGACACTCAGAAGTGGTTAATGCATTTTCAACATATTTACGATACATAGCCGGAGCCAATTCAACTAAAGCGGGAGAAATAGTCCAACCCAAATTTAATCGGGCACGGTTCGGATTAACCCATGTATTAACATCATCGGATGCACCCGAAAGCCATTGAATATTATCCCCATCCGACATAACAAAACACACTGTATGTACATTTGGAACGACTTTATATGGAGTTACGGGGTCTTTCTGCCTGGGCACTGCCACAGGTACATTACAAAGAGTCGACAAATTTGGACTAAAATCGGAAGGATGAATCAACATCGATTTTTTCGACAATTGTTCCACTGTGGCATATTCGCCGGCACCCCATCCAAAAAAGGTTGCCCCTGCATTCATTCTGTTGTAAACGCTGGTTGCCAATGTTCCGGTAGAGCTATCGTCCCAAAACTGGAAAGCTCCGGCAAACGTGCTGAAATCGCCCAAATACAAGCCACGATCGTCAAAAACATTTTGGTAAGAAGCAATTGTTTTACTGAATTGTGTACCATAATTCGCCAATGCCCAAGTTTCATCTTTTCCACGCACATCGAGTTTCAATGTCAGTCCTGCAGCAATGGCCGAAGCTTCAATATCGGCAGGAATCGCTACTGCATTTAGAATTCCACCCAACGAAAACGCTACATTAGTCGAACTTTGCTTAGCATCGCACAAAATATAACCACTCAGACGGCTTGCATATTTGGTAAGTAATCCCTGAAAATTGGAATAATAAGTGACATCAATCGGAACATATTTTCCAACCACAGCCCGATGACCATGAGCGTCTCTCAGGATTTCGGGCTTTGTTTTGGCCAAAATCCCCTGTAACGACTGAACGGCTATTTTTTGAGAATATGTATAGGCAGTTTCGGAAGTCAGATAGAGTTTATCCGGTGCTGAGGAGTAAGGATAAGGACTACCCTCAACGCGTTGAATAGTTTGTTGAGCTATTGTAACGAATGATAAGGAAAAGAATAAGAATAAAAAAAAGATTTTTTTCATTGATGATAATTGTGATTAGAATTGACAAAGGTTTTGAAAACAGATATCGGTATTATTCCTCTATATCTGCTTCTTTCGGATTAATTCCTTTAGTGGCTTTGGTAACAAATTCGCGTGGAAGCATGCCAAATTGTTCTTTGAAACATTTAGCAAAGTAGGAAGATGAGCTAAATCCGGCTTGCTCATATACTTCGTTTATCCGGTAATCCTGACTCAGAAGTAACTCGGCCGCTTTTTTCAATCGAATTGTTTTAAGGTAATCGTTTGGCGACATACCCGAAATACTCTTAATTTTTCTATAAAAATTGGAGCGACTCATATTCATAAAGTCTGATAACGTGTCGATTGAGAAATTTACATCCAGTAAATGTTTCTCTATTTCGCTGTTAAGTCTTTCGATATAAGCCTGATCTTTCTTGGATACAGCAATTTCTACCGGTGATAATGCCGGCGAAGATGCAAATAACTCCCGCAAGCGCTGACGACTATTCAGTAGATTATTTATCTGCATTCTTAAATGTTCCAACGAGAATGGTTTTTCCAGATACGCATCTGAGCCATATTCGAGTCCCATTATTTTCGATTCAACATTTGTTTTTGCTGTCAATAAAATAATCGGGATATGACAATTTTGTGTATCGGTTTTTATTGCCTCACATAGTTGATAACCATCCATAATCGGCATCATTATGTCACTTACAACTATGTCAATATTCTCTTCTGCCATTAGTTGCAACGCTTCTTCACCATTAGTAGCCGTAAATATTTGATAATAATCACTAAGATATTCCGCAGTTAATTTTATCAGTTCAACATTATCCTCGACCAGCAGGAGCTTTACATTTCTCTCTTCTTTTACGGCATCGGTTTCTGTGTTACGCAAATGCTTATTATACTCTGTGTCAGCCAATACAATATCGCCATCCTGTTTTGTGGCATTCGATTGCTTCGCTATCATGTTGGGGATTGAAATCACAAAAGTTGATCCACCCGCCTCATTTTGTTCATACTTCAACGTACCATTATGTTTTTCAACAAGTGCTTTTGCCAATGCCAATCCAATTCCGGTTCCCATTTCGCTGTTGTCGGACTGGTAAAATATATCAAAAATTTTCTTTATCTCTGATTCAGAAATCCCTTTTCCATCGTCCGAAATACGTACTTCAAAATGCCGCTCGAAAACCTCCAGCTTCATTTCTGATTTTGAATTAGCATATTTAAGCGCATTACTCAATAAATTACTTACTATCTTATTAAATGCCTCTCTGTCAACGCCTACCAATAAATCATCGTGTGGTAAGTTTATTGTCAGCTCAATATTTTGAATATCAGCACCGTGTTTAAAACGTATGAATAGATCCTGCAAAAGTGCTTTTACATCATGAGTCCTTATATGCAATTGAAATTCAGTTTCTTCCGTTTTTCTAAAATCGAGTAACTGATTAATCAGATTGAGCAAATAATCTGTATTTTTATTAATGGTGGACAGAAAGTCCTTTGTTTTTTCATTACCATCACCTGAATTTATAATGCGCTCTAATGGCAATTTGATAAGACTTAGTGGTGTGCGGATTTCGTGTGAAATATTGGTAAAGAAATTAATCTTGGACAAATAACTTTCCCGTTCTTGTTTTTCGCGGAAACCTTTTAACCGTTCTTCGTTTTGGTGGCTCAAACGGCGAATCCAATTCCGGTACAACCAATACATTGCTGACAAGAAAATGATAAGATAAAGGAAATAGGCAAATCCCGATTTCCAGAATGGAGGCAGAATTGTTATAACCAATGTAGCTTCCTTTTGATTCCAAAGACCATCATTGTTTGAACCTTTTACATGTAATGTATAAGTTCCGGGCTGCAAGTTTGTATAAGAAGCTGTATTGTTTCCATTGTCTAGCTCCATCCAGTTCTTATCAATGCCTTCCAGCATGTAGGAATATTGATTTTTTTCAGGAGCCTGAAAACTTAATGCGGCAAACGAAAGACTAAATGTATTCTGATTGTATTGAAGTTGCAACTTATCTAAGTCGTAAATCGGTTCAGATAAGGGAGATCCTTCATCTGTAACTGCAACCCGTTTATTGAAAAGCTTAAAATCAACAATTCTTACTTTTGGAATATATCTATTCTCAGTAAAATCTTTAGGATAGAATGCATTAAACCCATTAATACCACCAAAGTACATTTTACCATCGTGTGCACGCAAGGATGATCTAAAGTTAAACTGATTACTTTGGAGTCCATCTGCCTTCGTAAAGATCAACCGGTTCTTTTTAGTATAAGGATTAATGCGCACAAGTCCGGCATTACAGGCAATCCAAAAATTGCCAAACTCATCCTGCTGGATAGCATAAATTACCGGGTTAGGCAACAACTTGTTTTCGGCATCAAAAGATGTAAATGTTTCCGATTTATTATTGAACGAACATAGCCCTCCACCCTCTGTACCGAGCCAAATTGTGTGACGATTATCTTCGAATAATGAGATGACGCTATTTCCAGAAACGGAATTTGGATCATCAGCATTGTGAACATAATGACTCCATTTTTTTGTTTTCATATTCATGCGAAAAACACCGGCATTATAAGTTGCCACCCATAAATACCCGTGACTGTCCTCAAGCATATTGAAAACATGAACCATTGGCCCAATCTCGTCTATAATCGCAAATGAATCTGAAGCCCTGTTGTATTTACTTACCCCCCAGGCTGTTCCAACAAAAATATCACCCTCGCTATCTCTGAAAATCGAATAAATTGCATTATCACAAATACTCTTCGAATCATCACGACGATGTTGGTAGTTCTTGAAAGTTTTATTCCGAATATCAAAAATGTCAATTCCTCTCGAGAAAGTACCAATCCACAATTTATTTTGGTCAAGCAACAGGGAATGAATATTGTGATAGCTTATGCTGTTTTTAGCACCTGCAGGCTTATAAATCCGTGCTTGTTGCGTCTTTGTATCGAGGTAATTTAAGCCTCCATCCTCAGTGGCAATCCAGATGTTGCCTAATGGATCTTCACAAAACTGACTGATAGCCTTGCCTGAAATAGAGCCCGACTGGTATTTGGGAAAGTAATGTTCAAATGGTTTTAAGTTTTTGGGGAGATAGTTTACACCACCGAAGTAAGTAGAAACCCACATGCCCCCTTCCCGATCGCGGGTAATGTCGTACACCGACTGATCATTTAAACTTTTGGGGTTCGAAGGATCGTCAATTCTACTAAAGTGTTCATTTTGAATATCAAAAAGATATAGTCCATTATCTCCACCCACCCAAAGTTGATTAGTTGAGTATGCAAAAATCTTGCGGATATTCGATACCACAGGCAAATTATTTTCGCTCGCAATCGCTTTCATCTGCCCTGTTTTGAAATCTAATTTGTAGAATCCAAAGGTTCCAACATTAAACCACAGCGCATTATTTTGAAAGCATAGCGTGCTGATTTCGATGTTGTTCAGACCATTTTTGCTATCAGCAGGAACATAGGAACGAAGATATTTACCGTTTTTGTCAAAGCAAATCAATCCACTCAGACGCGATGTGGCGAAAATATTACCGTTTGGAGTTTCTAATAAACTCATTACAAATGAAGTGAATGTACTATTTTGAACAAGCGTTTTGGTTTTAGGATTATAAATAAATATGCCCTGACCAAGTGTAGCAATCCAAATGGTTCCGCTATTACTTTTTATAATTTTGCTGACATTACTACTGATAAGTACACCGTCTTCCGTTTTTTGATTAAAGTATGAGAAAGACTCACTCTTTCTATCAAACAAGTACAATCCTCTATTGGTGCCAACCCAGATATCATGTTGTTCATCTTCGTACAACGACTGAATAAAATTATTTCCTATCGAACTTTTATCCTGCGAATTACTCCGAAAAATTCTGAAATTCTTCCCATCAAAACAGTTCAACCCATCGCTGGTACCAAACCACATGAAATCGTAACTATCCTGCATAACACACCAAACTGTGTTGTGCGACAAGCCATTCTCAACCTGATACTTCACGAAAGGTAACGTTCGTGAAGCTTTGGTCTCAAAAACACAGATAATGATTAATAGTGCTAATAAAGCTTTTTTCATTTGCTGTATGGTCATTAATTCAATGGGTTAAATTCCCTGATAAGATTTAAGGTTGCAGTTCAATTTAAAAGTCTGTGCAAATATAACGATTTGTAGCCTACAGTATTAATCAATATCTGTTCAAAAAGCATCAATTATTGCTCACTAAAGTGTCCAACTGACACGATTTAAATTTCGGTTCAAAGGTACGAAATATATCAGAGACGATGGTTATTATTTCAGTTACTAACAATATTGTTACTTGAATGATTGCAGACAAATTTTCAAAAATATTGCTCTTACTTGATTTTCCCAAAATAGCAACAGAGTAAAAAGCGCTTCCCTATTCACTCTGTTGCTATCTTATTTCTATATATTTGACTTATTTTTCTGTTTCAACAGCACTGTAAGAATAAGGCAAATCTCTCAATGAAATACCTCTACTCATATTCGGTTTATTATCCATATTGAACAATAGCGTTTGTCCCTTCTGCATTTCAGAAAAATCGAGATAATTGAGCGTATATGGTTTCTTATTCACAAGCAGTGATTGTATGTACCGGTTGTCCTTATTATTTCCAAAAGCATCAATTACGATTTTCTTTCCATTTTCTAATGAAATGGTGGCTTTTTGTACCATCGGCGAACCCACAATGTACTGATTAGTACCCGGACACACAGGATAAAATCCAAGACTCGAGAAAATGTACCATGCCGAAGTTTGACCGTTGTCTTCATCTCCACAATATCCATCCGGAGTTGGGAGATAAAGTTTGTCCATTACTTCGCGCGCCCAATACTGGGTTTTCCATGGTTGACGGGCATAATCATAAAGATAAATCATATGCTGGATAGGCTGATTTCCATGAGCATAATTTCCCATATTCATAATCTGCATTTCGCGAATTTCATGAATAGTTCCGCCATAATAACTGTTATCGAAAATTGGCGGCAAAGCAAACACAGAATCTAACATACCTGCAAATACTTTTTCGCCACCCATAAGACTTTTCAGCTTATTGATATCATGAAAAACCGACCAGGTATAATGCCAACCGTTTCCTTCGGTGAAAGCATCGCCCCATTTCAGTGGGTTGTAAGGCGATTGGAAAGTGCCATCTTCATTTTTGCCACGCATCAGATTATGACTTGGATCAAATAAATTCTGGAAATTACGACTTCTGTTTTTGTACACTTCAATTTCCTCTTTGGGACGATTCAACTTCAATCCAACCTGATAAATACACCAGTCGTCATACGCATATTCCAAGGTGCGCGCAGCGCTTTCATTAATACCCACGTTGTAAGGCACATAACCTAATTTGTTGTAATAATCAACTCCCCGGCGTCCGGTGGAACGAATCTGTGGATGATTGCTGTTGGCCGAAGTTTTCATGGCTTCGTAAAGCGGAAGTTGCAGTTCTTTAGGAGTAATTCCTTTCAGGATAGCATCGGAAACAATAGAAGCTGAGTTGTTGCCAACCATACAATCGCGATGCCCGGGTGATGCCCACTCGGGCAAGAATCCGCTTTCTTTATAAGTATTTAGCAAGCCTTCCTGAATTTTAGCATTCAAGGAAGGGTAAAATAGGTTTATAAGCGGAAATTGAGCCCGGAAAGTATCCCAAAAACCATTATCAGTAAACATATAACCGGGTAATACTTTTCCGTTATACGGACTGTAATGATAGGGCTTTCCGGCTACATCAATTTCGTAGAACATGCGTGGAAACAGGGTTGAACGATATAGGCAAGAGTAGAAAGTACGCATTTGGTCTACATTGGCTTTGATATCAACTACGCCCAATGTTTCGTTCCATTTATTACGCCCTTCAACTTTCACTTGGTCGAAAGTTTTTGTTCCTATTTCGTTCAAATTACGTTCGGCTTGTTCAAAACTGATAAACGAGGATGCTACTTTAGCCTGAACAACTTCACCACGGCGAGTTTTAAAACCTACTACAGCACCAACGTGGTTATCGGTAAGTTCTTTTTCTGCACTCAACGATTCGTTTTTCCAGGTGGAAATAAATTTCACCTTTTTATCGAACTGTACCACAAAGTAGTTCTTGAAGTTGTCGGGTACTCCCCCACTATTGCGGGTTGTGTAGCCAATAATTTTATTTTCTTCAGGAATAATCTTAATGTACGATCCACGGTCAAACGCATCAATAACAACTGCCGAAGAATCAGACTCCGAAAAAGTAAAGCGGAAAAAAGCAGCACGTTCAGTCGGCGTTATTTCAGTTGTAATATCGTAATCGGCCAGGTAAACGCTGTAGTAATACGGTTTGGCTATTTCTGCCTTATGCGAAAACCAACTGGCACGTTTATTCTCGTTAATGATAATACCCTTCATCGGCATTAATGAAAATTGTCCATAGTCGTTTATCCAAGGGCTTGGCTGGTGTGTTTGCTTGAAACCACGGATATGCGTATCGGTGTAATTGTATACCCAGCCGTCGCCCATAACATTGGTTTGAGGAACCCAGAAATTCATTCCCCACGGACGAGCAATGGCTGGGTAGGTATTACCGTTGGATAACTCATGGTTGGATTGTGAGCCTATGAGTGGGTTTACAAAATCGACAAAACTAGTGGTTGCAGTTTCGGCCTGCACAGCTAGTTGAATAAACGCAAATGAGATTAGAAAAAATAGGTGTTTCATTATAATCAAGATAATAAGATGTGAATATTTAAAAGTTGAAACAATTGAATGCTTTGTTGTTATTTATTATTTTGAGGAACATTCATCCCGTACATCCACGATGTATGTGTATCGAGATTTAAAAATGAGCCATTGTGATTATTGGATGTTTGGTCTTTTATGATTGTTGAGTTAATGCCTTCATTGAAGTTATAATAAGCTACTAAACCACTTTCTTTTCCGGTCTGCTTTTTTGTTTTCATATCTTGCACTTCTTTATCCGAAAGCACTTTATTCCAAATTTGCACTTCATCAATGCCTCCATTAAATTCGCGTCCACCCCAGGCGCTGGTTTCGCCAATATAAAGCGGACCGGTTGATGTGGCAAGTGCTCCAACCTGTGTTGTGGCTTTCAAAATGCCATCTACATAAAATTTTATTGTTGAACCATCGTATGTACCTGTAATGTGCTGCCATTTATTTAAAACAATAGAACCTACAGGTGCCACAGCTTCTTTCCAACCATCGCTGTATACAACTATGCGACCTTGGCCATTACCTCCCAGATCAAGAGCATAACCGCTTGCATTAGTTTCTGTGCTTACAATCGTATTTTCCCAATAGTTTGTTCTGAATCCCATTGGATAAACCCATGCTGAAAGTGTAAAAGAATGGTTTAACATTAAATCCGGAGCGTCAGGAATTTCAATTTTCCCACTACCGGTTCCGGTAAACATCATCGCCCAATCAAGTCCTTTAGCATAATTTGTAATGGAAGTTGAAAGCGTGTCGTCAGCGCTATAAAGATCAACAGCAGCCTGGGTTCTTACAGCTATTTGATAATTTTTCAGCGCCGAAAGATTGGCTGTTTTGGTAAACGTATAATCAATGCTTGATAGTGCTGGGATTGAAGGTATCAGTTCGGTTACTGCTGATTCGTTATTGATAGTGTATGAAACCGGGACATTAACCTGTTCCGTTTTATTCTCGTTGAACACTCTTATTTTTACAGGTTCTGTTTTATTAAGTCTAACTTGGCTGATAGGTGAAATAATAGAAGTAATTCCAACATTGGCGGGATCATTGGCAACAGATTTAAACTCCCAATTTCCAGCTTGAACTCTGAATTTAATGAACTGAGCATCTTCTTCGTAAAATTCTATGCCTGCCACATTTCCTTTTGCTGACCCATTTTGCCAGATAATATCCGAGCCTGCTTTTATTTCTTTAAATGTAACGCCTTTTCCAAAAGCCTGCTTCGGAATCCCCACAATGCAAATAGTATTTGCCGGAGAAGTTATCTTTTGTGTCAATGTGGAAATTGTACTATCAATGGAACAAGACGCTGTTATTGTTCCTTGCGGAGAAGGTACATTGCCTGAAATTTGTTTTAAATCGCCCATGAGCGGAAGAAATGCGAATTCCGTAAAAGCAGGTTTTAGCGGTCGTATACCCAGAAAATAGGCACTCAAATAATACATTGGTCCAACCGACCAAGCATGATTATTACTATTATTTGCCGGAAATTCTTCCCACAGCGTTGACGACCAACTGTTGATCATAGCTGAGAACCTTGTGCGTGTTCTGTGAAGTGTTGCTATTGGATCGAGCTGTGACATAGCTAGTTCTATATACATTTCCTGATATGGACTTGCATCGTTCCTAGTTTTCAATGTGTTTAGAACCAATTGTTTCTTTGCGTCGTCGACCATTCCGGCCAATACAGCCCAAGCACCACTGCGATCATCAACCGTAGCTGACATTACACCGTTTTTATTATTAAACGCGTACGCTTTTCCGTTCCAAAAATAATCATTAAACTTGCTTTTTACTTTAGCTTGTAAAGCTTGATAATAAGGAATGTCAGCATTAGCTCCAAGTGTCTTTGCCATATTTATCACATTATTCAACAACACAACATACAAACCATTACAAACGGTATTGGCACTTCCGGCCTGAATATCCATATTGCTTCCCCAGTCAATCCAGTTCCAAAGATCCCAACCCTGTGTGGGTTGCATAATCAATATCCCATCATTATTTGCTGTTGAGGCACATTGCTGGATAAATTTTTTAGCAAAAGGATATAACTCTTCGAGTAACGCTTTGTCAACTGTGTACATATAGTAATTCCAAAGCATTGACACAGCTGCCATATTTTGATCAGGAAGATTAAATGCTTTGCCCGGAGCAGTGGTGTAAAGCGATCCATCAGCCTTTTGAGTATTCAATAGTTCTCTAAAAGCCTTTTGTGCTAATTTGGCACTGGATTGGTCATACAAATAGAATGAATAAAGAATTTGTTCGGATACGTCGCCCCACCATTGTCCCCGTTCGCGGTTCGGACAATCGTAAAAATAATCGCGCATACACACAAATGACGTATTCTTACATTTTGTCCACAAGGTATTTAATTCATTATCATTTGAATTAAAAGAACCGATTATTTCTGTATTATAGCTCGTTTGTCTGAATTTTAAATCCAGAATTTGAACAGGTCCTGTTACATTGGTGAACTGATATTTAACTGTGTGACTGCTGGAGTTTTGCCATGCGTAACATTCAAATTCCTGTTCGCCATTTTTGGTAATGTATTCCTGATAATAAAAGTCGTTCAGAACAATCCGCACATGCACACCGGCAGGAGCATTGAGTTTTAAGTATGGAGTTCCCTGTATATTTATCCCGAGATTCCCGGAAATTGTAGTGTTTTCTGAAATTGATTTGGGAAGTTCTGCTTGATTTATGTAAGTAGTCAAACCATAATTTTTCCAAAATGGAATAGTACGATGCACTAGCTTATTCCAGGGAGCAACGGGTGGTATGCCTTTCGTAATTGCATTTTTCCAAGAAGATTCACTGTAGTTATATTTATGCCATCCTTGTTTTTCGTTGCGGGCATCATAACTAACCGGATAGGCAATCCATTTATAATCAGCCATTATCTTTAACTGATTATCCATCGTTCCATAAGCCACATCGCATTTACCTGGCAGAGAGAATGACTCATTTTCGTTAGCACAGCGAATAAAAGGCGCTGAACTACCTGCGGGTCTGTAATATCCGAATTTAGTTACTTCAGCAATTGGTTCACCACCAAATGTCGTATTATCGAACTTAATAGCTCCGGATACTCCGTATTTATACAAGTAAATTCCTCTTACAAAAGCTGAATCCACCTTTACTTTCCACGTGTTATCAGATATTACTGATGGAATATTACTGCCCATCAGCTGTGACTCAAACAAAAAACCACCATCGGGCAATGCTCGTTGGGTATAACCTTCATGGCCACCTTTATGCCAAACCAACGCACAAATAATATTTTCCCCTTTTTTCAGATACGGTGCAATATCAATTTCATCGTAGTAGGTATCATGCAAGTTAGGACGAGTTTCCAGACCTCCATCATTCACCACAAGCACATCGTTGATATAAAGCCAATACTTATTTTCGGCAGCAATTCGGGTAATAGCAACTGTGGGTTTGCTATTCAGAATCACTTTTTTTCTGAAGTCAACCCAAGTGTTGTTTGGACCCTGATCAGATGTCCATATCCAGTTTGCTGACCATTTTTTATCCTGAGCATGTGCTGATTGGGCACACACCATTAAACAGAACAAAATCATTGTCTTTGCAAGCCTGAGTAAAATAGAATATTGTTGATTCATGGTTTGTGATTTTTTCCTGAAATTTACAACCGAAATTATAATACATACAACTTCAGAGCCTATAACGCTGAAATTGTATGTAGAAGTTTGAGAATTATTATCAATATGTTTTTTCAAGCAATGCCGGGTGCTCTTTTTCCACTTTAACAAGCAATTCGCCAAAAAGCGTATTAGCCCATGCAAACCACGAGCGTGAGAACTTTGCCGGATTATCTTTATTGAATGTTTCGTGCATAAACCCGGTACCGGCATGGGTATTTTTCAACATTTTCAGGCACTCAGCAATTTCTTTTTCGTCGCTCGAAGTCAGTGCGCGCATAGTGATAGCCATTGGCCATATCATGTCAACACCTACGTGCGGGCCGCCAACTCCCTCGCCGGCTGTTCCTTTGTAATAATATGGATTGTCGGTGCTCAATACAAATTTGCGGGTGTTTTGGTAGATTTTATCTTTAGCCGACACATAACCAAGGTATGGCAACGAAAGCAACGAAGGCACGTTAGCATCGTCCATCATCAGGTAATTTCCATATCCATCTACTTCAAAAGCCATTATTTTACCATATTTTGGGTGATTGACAATAGCGTATTTTTTGATGGCCGCATCCACTTCGGAAGCCAGTGCCGAACATTCGTCAGCAAAAGTTTTATCGGCACGGATAGCTGTTTCCATTTCGGCAAGTTGACGCAATGAAACTACGGCAAAACAGTTAGATGGCACAAGATAACCGTAAGTAGTTGCATCGTCCGATGGGCGAAAAGTGGAGCAAATCATGCCAGTTGGTCGAACCGGATTTCCGTAACCATCGCCAAATTGCGTGTCGGAAGCTTTCTCAGTTTTCCGGGTGAATTTATAGGGTCCTTGCGACGTTTTGCGTTGTTGCTCCTTAAACGTTTTCACGATAGTTTGCATGGCTTTGTGCCAGTTAGCATCGAAACAGCTTTTGTCGCCGGTTAACTTCCAATAGTTATAACCCAAGCGAATAACATAACAAAGTCCGTCTACTTCCCATTTGCGCTCGTGCAGTTCGGGGCGCATAGTAGTGTTGTCGGTCATCCATTCGCCACCTTCTTTACCAAAGTTGAACGCATTTGCATACGGATCAATCAATACACATTCCACCTGACGATTGATAACTCCGGCAATCAGGTTTTGCAGGCTTTTATCTTCCTTCATGTAAGGCATATATGGCCAAACCTGAGCCGAACAGTCGCGCAACCACATGGCATAAATATCGCCGGTAATCACAAAAGTGTCTGGTTTTCCGTTTTTAGTTCCAACCCGAACGGTGCGGTCCAATGTGTTCGGGAAGCAATTGCCAAACATCCAGGCCAGTTCTTTGTCCTTGATGGTTTGTTGCATTTGCTCTATCTTTTGGTCAACGGTCGTGCTGCTGAATCCACGTTCGGACTTATCTATTCTGACTTTTGGAAATTCCTGTGCTTGTAAGTTTTGCAGAAAAAAAGCTCCTGCTAAAAGTAATACAGTAGTTAGTTTGCGATTGTTGTTCATTTTTCTGATATATTGATTTACAAATGGTTATTTCTCGAAACTTGAAACAGAAAATGGTCTGTCTCCGGGCAAAATTCCTCTTTTGAAATTAGGCTTGTTGCTCATTTTATATTGAATAACAGCACCTTTCATAAGGTCGGAATAGCTAATCCAGTTTTTTGTATACGGCTTTCCGTTTAATGTTGCCGACTGAATATACGGATTACTTAGTTTATTATCTTGCGCAATGATAGTCACTGTTTTTCCATTTTCCAAATGAATTTTCATTTTAGGAAAAACGGGGCTTCCAATCACGTATTGGTCGGTTCCCGGGCAAACGGAATACAAACCCATGGCACTAATGACGTACCACGACGACGTTTGTCCCTGGTCTTCGTCGCCACAATATCCGTCAGGCCCCGAATTGTACAACTTATCCATGATAGTGCGCGACCATTGTTGGGTTTTCCAGGGCTCACCGGCATAATCGTATAGAAACGGCATGTGCTGAATAGGTTGATTTCCATGTGCATACTGCCCCATATTTATCATCGACATTTCGGTCATTTCATGTATTTCGCGTCCGTAAGTTCCTACATTGAATTTGTTGGTAGCCGTAAAAACCGAATCCAACTTTGCAGTAAAGTTTTTGTCGCCTCCCATCAGGTTTATAAGTCCCTGAACATCATGGAAAACCGACCAGTGATAATGCCAGGCACAACCTTCGATAAATGCACCACCCCAGGCTGTTGGATCAAAATTTGGCATCCAACTTCCGTCACTTTTCCGTCCACGCATAAAGCGGGTGGAAGCATCGTACACATTTTTATAATTGAAAATAGTTTTAGCAAAAAATGCCTCATCGGTCTTTTCGCCAGCCAATTTAGCCACTTGCATGGCACAAAAATCGTCGTAGCAATATTCCAAGGTTTTAGCGGTTGCTTCGCCATGATTTGGTGCGGACACATAGCCAATTTGTTGATATTCGGCAGCAGCGTCGCGACCAATGGATGGGCCACGTGGGCCTTTGTTCATGGCATCGTGGCGCATGGCTTCCAACGCATGTTTCGCATCAAAGGTGCGAATTCCTTTCACATAAGCATCGGCCAATAGCGAAAATGCGTGATTACCAATCATACCACCGCTGTGACCCGGAAACGACCACGAAGGCAACCAACCACTTTGGTCGTACGCATCGAGGAGCGATTTCATGTAGCGACCGTGCATTTCGGGATGAAGAATGGCATTAAGCGGGAATTGAGCCCTGAAAGTATCCCAAAATCCATCGTCGGTGTACATATATCCTTCATGAACTTTGTAATCGTATGGGCTATAATAGATTGGCTTTTTGTTTTGGTCGTACTCGAAAAACTGACGAGGGAAAAGCATGGAGCGAAAAAAGCATGAATAGAACGTTGCCTTTTCCTCGGCGGTTCCACCTTCAACTTCCACTTTGCCAAGTTGTTTGTTCCAGGCTTGCCCGGCATTATTTTTAATTACTTCCAACGATCCGGCTGAGGCCAATTCGTTGTTGAAATTTCGTTCTGCTTGTTCAATGCTGATAAATGAGGATATGACTTTAGCATTGACCACAGCTCCTTTTTTGAATCCGGCATAGGCACCAACATAGTCGCCTTCGGCCTGTAAATTATTGGGCAATAGGTCGCCCGAGTTATTTTGCCACGTACCGCTATTTTCAAACGGCTGGTCGAAAACAATGACGAAGTAATTGGCAAAATCTTTTGTAACGGAAGGATTGCCATTTTTGCAATAACCAACAATTTTATGTTCGGCGGGAATGATTTTCACCATGCTTCCTCCGCTGTTGCCATCTATAACAACATAGGAATCATCATTTTGAGGGAAAGTAAATCGCATGAAAACGCCACGTTCAGTTGGCGACATTTCGGCTGTAATTTTATTGTCGAATTGTACCTTGTAGTAGTGCGGTTTCGCTATTTCATTGGCGTGACTGAACGATAGAGCACGGCTGTTTTGGCTCACTTGCAATTTACCCGAAACTGGCATAAGCGAAAATGCTGCATAGTCGTTTGTCCACGGGCTACACTGGTGTGTCTGGCGGAAACCCCTGATGGTGGTGGCTTTGTATTGGTAAATCCAACCATTGCGATTTTCGCCGGTTTGTGGGGTCCAGAAATTCATTCCCCAGGGCATGGCCAATGTGGGGTAGGTATTTCCTCTACTAAGTTCGAACGTTGAGTTTGTTCCTTGCAATGTATTGACCAGATCTACCAGATTATTGGCAGCAAAAATACCAGTAACAAAACCGAGAAAAACCAATGACAGAATGAATTTAGAAAATCGCATATAAGTTGCTTATAATAAATAGAAAAAATGTGTGTAGAAAAAATACTCAAGCAACTCACTTGTTCGAAATTTAAATTATCGATACAAATGAATTGCTTGAGAAAAAAGATTTTGTTTATTTGGCTGGAGTCGTTTTCATTTTTGCTTCAAGCATTTTCATGAAATATCCACCCACAACTGAACGTGCTTTGAAACCTACAGCCGAACCGGTTGTTGTTTCGTGCCAGTCGCACAATGGAACACGCGAAGTAGTTTCATTCACATAGGTGTAAACCGGTGCAACAATTTTATTGAAATCGGCCGGCGAATCGGCCAATGTAGCTGTCCATATAATCCAGTCGGATTTGGTGTAAGTTTTACGGCTATCAAGTGGTAACCCAAATTTATTTTGTTTAGTCAAATAGAAAGCGATTTCTTTTTGAGCAACTTCTTTTGGGAAAATGCCCATATCCAACACTTTATCCCACACCAGATTGTATTTCTGACTCCATGTTCCGGTTCTGTCGAACGTTAAACGGTAGTGATCACCATCATTTGCCATCGAAATCCATTTCGAAGCCATTTCTTTTGCTGTGCTAATGTATTTATTTGCGATATCGTCTTTGCCCAGCATAGCGGCCATTTTACCAAATCCGGCAATACCAAGAATTGCTTTTACCGACAGGTTGGTGTTATGGGCCAAGTGACCGGCAAAGTCGTCGGTACAAAGCTGACTTTCAGGATCCAAACCTGCTTTAATCAAATAATCGGCCCAAACAGTCAATACATCCCAATGTTTGCGGGCATATTCAGCATTACCTTCAGCATAGGCAACAGCGGTAGTCAAAAGTAACATATTTCCACCTTCTTCTACCGGCATATCGCCACCGTAAAGTTGTCCGTTAGCAATTGGATAAGTTCCCAAATCGTGCGCAGGGAAAGGTTTTGTCCAACGACCACTTTCGCTGTAATGGAAAATTGAGGTCAACATACCTTTCATCAATTCCGGATTGTAAAGCAAGAACAGCGGAGCCGATGGATAAGTTACATCGACAGTATTAATACAACCGTTGCTGTTATTTTCTTTCGAAAGGAAAAGCAAGTTACCGTCTTTGTCCTGAACCAGTTTATGAGCTACAATTGCCTGACGGTAAGCCAATGCACAAAGTTCAGCATATTCTTTACCACCTACTTTTTCGGCATCTGCTAACATCTTTTTATCAAAATCGGTACATCTGCTCATCAAAGTCGTGTATGATTTCTCTGCTTTTTCAAATGCCTGGAAAATATCAACTTTACCGTTGTGTTTCCAATATGGCATCAGGTTTTCGTAGAAATATTGTATTGAGTAAAGGTCATCGTAACCTACCATCAAGTGACCACTAATACCGTCTTTCGATACGGCGCCAAGGTTATTGGTATAAGCCAAAACACTCATTTTTTCTTTCATATTGGCAGATAGCGTTTTAGGACAAACGTCTGCACACGATTTACCTGTTTCGATAAACGATTTTTTAGCTGCGTAATAGTCAGCCAACGACAAATTCTCTTGTCCCGATAGTTGACCTCCGAAGTACAAATAACCCCAGTCAATACGCATATCGTCGCCCACCTGACCCAAAATTGGTTGGTTAATGGTTCCCGTTTTGAGGTAAGTAAAGTTATTCTTGGTAATCTTCTCAAATTTAATTGGCTGATTATCAAAATTTACAGCCAATTGCGGAGTTGCTTCAAAATAAATTTGAACATCGTGCGCTTTTTTATCTAACGAAGTAGCCTTGTAGCTCACGTAGTTGATAGGAGTACTTACCAAATCCAGATCTTCCAACAGCACTGGAGCTGTAAAGGTAACTTCGAGTTGTACCGGGCCACAAACAAAAGAATAAACGCTGTTTGTTGGCAATACTTTCACCGATTTCTGAATTGCTTTCGTTGCAAATCCGTCACCTACATTGTCTTTTTTCATCAAGCCAAAATCAACAAACGCTCCACCCACCTCATTGTGACAATGAGCTGCAATCACATTTTTACCCGGTTTTAGCAAACTTTTTATCTTTGCATCAAGTTCCACATATACATTGTTTCTCCAGGTATATCCGGTGTCAACCAATTTTACTCCATTTACAAAAAGCTCGAAGATATCATCGTGAGAATACTCGATGAACAATGGCTCTGCGCTAATATTTTCTTTCAAATCGAACGTGCGACGAATCCAGATATCTTTGCTTTCCCAATTAGTAGAATGGCGGGGAGCATCGTTATTTCCAAACGATCCTTTGCCTGTTTTCCAGGCTCCATCAGCAAAATTCACATCGGCCCAATTGGCTGCCGGTTTTTGTTCGGTAAATTGTCCTTCCCATTCACCACTTGGTAGAACTGGAGTGTAGGAAGCTACTTCCTGACCCAGAAAACGATAGGTTTTTCCGTCGACACGCAAAGCACCAATCAACGACTGCACTTTTCCTGTCCAGTGAGTTGTAGCAGTTTCTGACAACTGATCAGAAGCTGACCATACACTGAAATAAGGGTCGGAAGTAAGTAACGGGACGGCTGGTGCACGCAAGGGCTTTGCCTCGATCTGCGCGACAGGCTTCTTGGCATTAACAGCCAACATTGATAATGATAACATCAACAACAACAATGGTTTTTTCATAAGAATTTCCTAAAAATTAATATTTATTTTGAGAATTATTAGACAAAGTAAGTCCTGAATAGAGCTTTTACAACCCCAGGCTTCAACCTTTATAGCAATATATAGAACTATAAAAGAATTAGTTATATAATTTTATCGATTATTTGGTCCCCGACGGCTTTGGTAGCCGAACCGATGCAGGTATTGGCACACCGAGATAAGGGGTTCCGTCATCGCTCCACTCAATTTTTTGTAATCGTGGAGAGCGGGAGTCCAGCGCCCCGGGTGGCTCGTTAGGTATTTTTCGCGCGTGATAAAGCATGTAATACTCCTTTCCGTCCGGCGATGGCACAAAACTACAGTTGCCCGTAGAGAAAATGCTGTCTTGTGGAACTTGCTTAAAGACAGGCCGTTCAGACTTAGTCCACGATGCCGGATTCAGCAAATCATTTTTGGCATTTGCCGTCAGCTTTCCTATAGCATAAAACGGTGTCCACAATCCACTTGCACTGTAGAATATGTATATTTTATCGCTATTTTTACTGTGGAAGAATTGCGGAGCCTCATTCACGTAAATGGTATAGGCCGTTTTACTTCCATCAGGGTTAATCCATTGTCGCTCCCACTCATACTCCGGTTTTGAGAGTAAAACTCTGTCGGATTCCAACGTCCATGGATTTTTCATTTTAGCTATATAGATACATTGAGTCTCTACCTTTACACGGCGCGACTGCCAACCAGACCATGCCATATACAAACTACCTTTATGTTGAAGAACTGTTGGGTGTATCCCCCAATTATTATCCTTATCGGTGCTTATTCTTCCCTTAAAAGTAAATTTACCCTCTAGAGGATCTTTTGCTGTATTTTCCACAACATATATTTGATGGTTATCACTGTTTCCATCATCGGCTTCAAAGTAAATATACCATTTACCCTGAATGTAGTGAATCTCCGGTGCCCACAAATCGTGAGATGATTTCGGATCAGTAGGCAGCCAAACTTCTTTATGAGGAGCGTTACGCAAATCTGTCAAATCTTTCGTTTTCCAGATTACAACATTATTACCTGTTTCCTGTGTGTAGTAATAGAACCCATTTTGATAAATGGCCCATGGCTTATTTCCAACAGGCAATATCGGATTAGTGTATGTTTTTTCCTGAACATTCACTATCGACGCTGTATTCTTACCCAGCTTCTGGCAAGCACAAAGCAAAATGAGCAAACCTATATAGACAATTGATTGGATTTTCATCACAATATATTTTCGAGTGTGTTTTTCAATTTACAAAAATATCATATAGAAATTGTTTTCTTACATTTTCCGAGTAGATAATTTCTATATGCAAAGAAACTTCTTTTTTTTATAGTAGAAGAAGAAAAGCTATTCAAATTTGAAGACAAATTGACCAGATTAAATTGAGAAATAGACAAATACAAACCCAGAGGCTCACAGAGGACATATTAGAGACCATGATGCTATACTTTATTATATGTGATTTTTGTTTGAAAACATGTGAGAATTTCAGTTGGGAATCTCATGATTTGAAAAGTTCCGATATGCAATTTTGCACAAACTATATTAAGAACAATAGAAATTAACTATTTTGGTTTAACCCCCAAACCTCCAACTGCAATTTGAATATTGATTCAGATACACATCCTTTATACTAAAACCAGACATCCACTACCATGTTCAACCAACACATTCAAACCACACAATAATCCTCAACAACATTTTCGGGAAATAAAAAAAATAAATTTTCCGGAGATATTCCTGCATTATATAAGACAGACAAGCACAATCTATGCACAAGCTATATATTGTTTTACAACTCTATCAATATTTCAAAATGACATGATTTCGAATTTACCGCAAACAACCATTCTGTAAATATCTATATATATGATAATTACGCCTATTCAAAAGCTTAATTCAAACCAACAAAATCAAATTACAGGCTAATTTGAGATGCTTTTTGGTCAGAATATATCCTTTTTTGATTGAACAGTATCAAAAACTTCATGGCAAAAGCAATTATCTTTGCCTTATCCAAAACACATTCTTGGCATTGCATATTTTTATATTATAAGTTCTCAATTTAAAAACATTTAAATCACAACAAAAGTCAGATAGCTTCAGTATTTTGAGGGAGCAAAAAACTTACCAATACACTAATTATTTAATACAAGTTTTATTATTTACTTTAATTTATTATTTTATGAAAAAAACTTACTTATCCTTATGCCTGTCATTCTTATTTGGCATAAGTGCGCTGACCTCGGCTCAAACGGCCCCGGCAGATGCCAATCTGAAACATCAATGGACATTTGATGATGGTACTGCAAATGACTCGAAAGGGACATTAAATGGCACCCTCGAAGGTGGAGCAACAATTACGGACAAAGCTTTAAATACAACAAACGGTGGTTATGTTAATCTAAGCGGTTCCGATTTAGCTATCAATGCTTATACAGAACTTTCAATGGAGGTTTGGTTTACATCAGCTCCGGGAGCAAATGGTAGCTACCATATGCTCTACTATTTTGGTAACACAAACGCAGGTGGAGGTGGAGAAAATTACACCTGTATCACTCCTGCCCGTGGTAATAATGTTAGCCGTGCGATGCTTTCAACCGGAACTGGTGGTTCCGGGGCTGAAAATGGTGTAAACGGACCAGAATATGACGATGGTATTCTGCACCATATGGTTTGTACAATTAATGCTACAACAATTGTATTCTATATAGATGGTATAAATATGGGATCGGCTGACTTATCGGGCACAAACTCATTGGCTGGTATTGGAACACAATTTGCTTATTTTGCAAAAGGTGGCTATAGAGCAGATCCAACATGGAAAGGTAAAATTCACAAAATCAGCATGTACGATGTTGCATTAACTGATGAAAATGTAGCATATCTATTTCAGAAAGGTGCTGAAGCTCAACCTGTAATAAGTTCAGCAACTAGTTCATTTGCATTTGACTCAAACTACGATGCTGAAATTAGTACAATAACAGCAGCTAATTTGAATAATCCTATTACTATTACAGCTCCCGCTGGTATTACTGTAGATCCAAAAACCTTACCAGCCAATGCACTAAATACAGAAATTGTAGTTAGTTATGATGGTAGTACAGTGGTTGATGGAAATATTACATTGACAAGTGGAACCACAGTAACGAAAATTCCTGTAAAAGCTGTTTCGGATGCTACTTGCTTTGTTCCGCTTTATACAGAAAGTGTAAATATGATTTCGGATCCGGGATTAAACAGTCTTACTACATTTAAAGGCTGGGGCGACAAAGCAGTTGTCAAAATAACTACAGATCCAACCAACGTATTTTGTGGAGCTTCTTCAATTCGTATTGGTGATGGTGAGAAAGCAAACACCGGCTCACTTGACCTTCCATTGAATGGAATGCTTATGCCAAGCACTACATACCGTGTAAAAGTAGTTTATAAAACTAACGGACGTTTTAATCTTGGCGTTGAACGCATTGATGGAAACGGTACAAAAATCCTGAAACCACTTGAAGCGAATGAGCAATGGCAAGTACTTGACTTTGTATTCACTACCGGAGAAACAGTTCCTGACAATCCTGTAATGTATATCAATAACTGGCCAGGTGATGGCGGTGCAGGAACTTTAGCCTTTGTTGACAACTGGGAAATGTATATCGTGCCTGACGCTGTTGTGAGTGCAACAAAAACAGGATTGGCATTTGACGAATTGTTTACTTCTGATAACTTTACAGTTACTGGCAACAACTTGAGTCAGGATATCGTAATTACAGCACCTGCCGGAATTACAGTTCAACCTTCGACAATACCTGCAGCTGCAGTTTCAACTCCGGTTAGCGTTACTTACAACGGAACGACTGCTGTAAATGGAGTTATTTCAATCGCCAGCGGAAATGTTACAACAACTGTAGCTGTAAAAAGTGCTAGCAACAGCTGCTTCGCTCCTATTTATTCAGATCGTCAGAATTTAATTCCTGATCCATACATGAATGACAAGAATAACTTCCGCGGTTGGGAAAATTGGCAGATAATTTCACTGGCTGAGTCTGATTCAATCTATTGTGGTAGTCACTGTGCTAAAATCACCAACAGAGGTGACATTGAAGTAGCATTGACAGGTTTGCTTAAACCCAGACATAGTTATGTATCAAAAGCAATGGTTCGTACAATTGGTGGTGCATTCCGTATGGGTATTAATGGTTTTGACAAATTCTTTAGTGCCGGTATAGATCCTTCGTACCCTAAAGATTATATCGATAGTATTAATACTGCAGGTCAATGGAAAGAGCTTACTTTCGAATTCTCGACAGGTGACTCATTGAACACAAGTCAGGTAATCTTCTTCAACAACGATCATCAGGTTGGTAAAATTGCATATCTTGACAACTGGCAGCTTTTTGTAAAAGACACTATCAGTGCCGTTAACAAAGTTAGCGATAAATTTGAAAAGCTTTATATCAACAACGGCAGAATTGTTGCTGAGTTTGATGCAGATTATGCTTCACATGCTCAACTTTCGGTTTACAACATGCAAGGAGCTTTAATTGCTGATGAAAAACTACAAGCTACTGCAGGCCATAATATGAAAGTAATGAATGCTACCCTTCCTAAGGGAATATTCATTGTAAGACTTACTCAAAATGGTGAGTCGTCTTATAGAAAACTCAAGAACTAAAATCAATATGACAGAGCCGTCTCAAAAGACGACTCTGTCATAATTTTCGACAAAATACGGCTGGATAATATAAATATCGCGGCTTCTTTCAACCTTAGACAAATACGTATTAAGCATCTGTTTTTGAATCTGTTCAACAGCAGTAATTATCAATAATATATGAATAACTCATTTATTTTATCACACCCTTCACGCTTCTTTACAATTGATACAGCCTTGTACAATAAAAGAATCAATTTCACACAGATTTATCCTTCCTTTGTTTCCCGTTACACGATCGATAAAACAAACTCTCACACTAACAGATTAATAACTATCTTGCATTGGTTTAATAAAGTTCTTAAATCATAAACCAATTCAGAAAAAACATAACTCTTGTCAGGCAATCACCTTACTAAGAGGATTTTCGCGTTCTCAACATGCAACTATAACAAAAAAACATATAAAATAATGAAGAAGTATTTTAAACGTTCACTTAACTACTATAGCAAACTGATTGTAGGCTTTTTGATAGGTAGCTTTTTGCTTGCTTCGTGCAGTAATCCTATCGACGAGCTGGCAAATCATGAACCTGTATGGTTAGGAGCCAGTATTTACGACTATCTGAAAACCGATGGTCATTTCAATAATTATGTACGATTAATCGAAGATTTGAAATATACCGAAGTTCTTTCCAAAACAGGAAGTAAAACTCTTTTTGTAGCAAACGATTCTGCATTCAATGAATTTTATAAAAGTAACGAGTGGGGAGTTAGCAGTTACGATCAGTTAACTCTTTCTCAAAAAAAATTAATTCTCAATTATGGAATGATAAACGACGCCTATTTGGTTGAAATGTTATCAAACTACAATGCCGGGGTTCTGAAAGAAGGTGCAGGTATGCGTAAAGTAACTGCCGTATCGGTACTGGATAGCCTGCCTTTTGTGACAGGTTCAAATCTACCCAAAAGCTCATACTGGGACTATTATCGGGGGAAAGGTATGTATCTACTGCAAGATAATACGTTATGGACCACAATGTATTTCACCCAGAAACATCTTGACCAGGCTCAGATTACCAATAATGACTTTAGCTTTATTACCGGAACAACACGTGTAAATAAAGATGCTCACATTTTTGGCATAAAAGTGATAAAACGTGATATTACCTGTAAAAACGGATATTTAAATGTGCTTGACAAAGTATTGATTCCACCGGTAAACATGGCTCAATACATTTCGCATAATCCAAAAATGACAGTTTTCTCGAAAATACTTGACAGATTCTGTGCCCCGTTTTTCGACGAAGCAAATACATTGCTCAATAAACAGACGAATGTTCTATTCAATGACTCAATTTTTGTAAAGAAATATTTCGCCAAAATTGGAGGTAGTTTAAAATATCCTAACGCATTAAATGTAAATGCGGATCTGCTGCTTCCTTTCGATCCGGGATGGAATAGCTACACCCGAAACTCTGTTGGAGCTGCTTTAGAATCGGACATGGCTGCTATGTTTGTACCAAACGATGAGGCAATGAATACTTTTCTCAACTCAGGCTCGGGGAAAGTGCTTAAAGACCGATTTGGTTCATGGGATGATATTCCAACAGAAGTTCTACCTCTGTTTATAAAACGACACATGCGCAACTCGTTGGTTGAGTCGGTACCAAGCAGATTTTACAAAATGGTTGATGAAGATAACTCATCATTACCAGTAAAGCAGGAAGATATTGTGAAGGTTTTCTTAGGTAGCAACGGAGTAGTATTCGAAACAAATAAGGCTTACCCACCCGACGATTACAGCTCTGTTTACGGTCCCGTATTGTTAAGTGCTAACGATGCTTCTCAAACATTAAAAACAAAAATATGGAAATGGGCAATAACCCAAAAGGACTTTAGGTTATACCTTAACTCTATGGTAAGCCGATACAGTTTCTTTGTTCCAACTGATGAGTATTTTACAAATTATATTGATCCTATAGCTTATAGTAAAGACGTTCCGGCTGCATTAAAATACTGGTATAACACCAAATCAGCATCTGTGAATGCAACCGTTTACAAATACGATAAAGCAACAGGTACAGTAGGCGATTCATTGTCATTAATTACAAATGTCACCTTTATATCCAACAGGTTAGAAGACCTGCTAAATATGCACATTGTGGTTGATGGTGTTGAAACCGGCAAAAACTTCTACCTAACCAAAGGTAATGTAGCGTTGAAAGTGAGTGGTAGCGGCGAAAACCTTGAAATTCAGGGAGGTGGAAACATTGCCTTAAATCAGACAGTAAAAGTTACCAAAGCGTATACACAATCTAATGGTACTACATACTTTATTGATAAGCCAATTCAGTCACCTTTACAATCAGTATTCAAAGTGTTAAGTCAAACACCTGAATTCAAATCTTTCTTTGATTTGATGAGTGGTTTCCCATTAGATCCATTAAATAAACTACCTATTATTTTTGTAAACAAAAGCAATTATTACGGTATCGACTACAATATAAAGTTCTTCAACACTTTCAATTACACGGTTTATGTTCCTACAAACGCGGCTATTCAAAAAGCATTTGTAGATGGAATAATAAAACCTTGGGATTCACAGGGACCAATTGTAGGTATAAACGATTTACCTGTCAGTGAGCAAGCTGCCGAAATTGTCAAACTCGAACGTTTCCTGAGATATCATTTCCAAGACAATTCAGTATTCATTGATGGTAAGGCTGTACAAAACGAATATCAATCGGCAACAATGAAACTGGATGATGCGACTTCCAACTTTGGTACTTTTAAAAATAAATACTATAAAATTGGTGTAAATGGTAACGGAACAAACTTAACTCTGACTACAGAAACAAATAAATCTGCCAGAGTGATGACTGAAACAGGATTATATAATATAATGACCCGGGATTTTGTATTCAACAACAAACCATCAAGCTTTAAAAACATCGATGGTACGGGAGCAGGTACAGATTTCTCCTATTCAAGCATTTACACATCATCAACAGCAGTAATACATCAAATCGATGAAGTTCTTAATTTCAAATAAGAAACAAGGGAAAGAATCAATTTTGACTTGTTGGCAATAGCTAATTGAAGTCTAAAAAAATTAAATGAGATTCAAAACCTACATCAAACATTAAATTATTTACGGATGAAATCAAATTTTGCGATAACCTTTCTTTTCATTTTACTATTATTTCCAGCTTTAGCATTCAGCCAAAAGCCGGGTGATGGTTTAACTATACAAGGTACAGTAAGTTCAACTCCCGATGGACCTATTATTGGTGCCAGTGTTACAGAAATAGATGCAAACAACAGGGTTGTAGGCGGTTGTATAACCGACCTGAATGGACATTACGTTCTCAGGCTTAGAAATCCTGAAAACCATATATCTATCAGTTATACCGGGTATGTAAAACAAACACGAAAAATTGGAACGAATAAAACAATAAACTTTGTTTTATTAGAAAACACACAAACCCTCACCACGGTAGAAGTGGTAGCATCTGTCAAACACAGTGAAGGTGGCTTCAGTATTCCGAAACGAGAAATATCAACCGCTATGCAAACTCTTGACATGAAAGAGATTGAAGGCCTTCAGGTTTCTTCTGTCGACGAAGCACTTCAGGGACGAATAGCCGGTTTAGATATTGTAGCGAACTCGGGTGATGCCGGTAGCGGAACTTCAATGCGTATACGTGGAGCAAGTTCAATTAACGGGAGCAACCAGCCCCTCATTGTACTCAACGGTGTTCCTTACGAAATGCAGGTTGATCCAAGTTTCGACTATGCCAACTCAAATTCGGAGCAGTTTGCAAACCTTTTAAGTATCAATCCCGACGACATTCAGGATATCTCGGTATTAAAAGATGCCGCAGCTTCGGCCGTATGGGGTTCGAAGGGAGCAAACGGTGTAATTATGATTACAACTAAAAAAGGACGCTCAGGTCCTACTAAAGTAGAATATTCATACCGCTATACAGGCACAGTTCAACCTCAGGGTAGAAAAATTCTGAATGGTGATGACTATACCATGTTGATGAAACAGGAGTTCTTTAATCCGGCACAAAGCAGCTCTGCTTCCAATGTGGTTGAATTCAATTACGACAAATCATTCCCAAATTACGAAAACTACAACAACAACACCGATTGGGTGAAGGAAGTAACACAAATTGGGAATATCAGTGATCATTATCTGACATTGTCTGGTGGTGGTGATAGAGCAACATATCGTATTTCCGGAGGATTTTTATCGCAAAACGGAACCATCATTGGTCAAAGTAACAGCCGTATATCTTCCAGATCTTATCTTGAATACAGGGTATCGGATCGTTTAAAATTCACTGCCGAACTTTCGTATACCTACTCAAATTACAACAGAAGTTTTAACTTTGATTTTGGCAATGGCGATAGCCCTAACGAGGATTTATCTATTTTGGGGATTGCTTATAAAAAAATGCCCAATGTTAGCATTTATAAACAAGATGCAGATGGGGTTAACACGGACAGCTATTTCAAAACTCCAAGTACAACTACACTCAACTGGGATCAAAAATACCTTGTCAATCCGGTAGCGCTAGCAATGAAAGCCAAGAATAATGTAAAAAACTATCGTACATTGCCTACTTTCAGACTTCAGTACGATTTTACCGACCCGGCGGTACAAACCCTACGGTATAGCATGTTTGTATCGTTCGACATAAACAACGATAAAACATCCAGGTTCTTACCTTCAGAAATTGTGAATTATAGTTGGACTGACAAGCACTTTAACCGTGCTGAAAGTGGTGACCACGAATCTGTATCAATACAAACCGACAATAATATTGCCTGGAGTCCAAAGTTCGACAACGAAGATCATAACATTCTGCTATACGCTTCGTTACAAACGACCGAGGGAAGGTCTAACTATCAGGGTATAAATTCTTATGGCTTAATTTCGAATCAGGCCACAGATGCCTCAAATGCTGCATATCTTACTTACGAAGAAACCGGACGATCGCACTGGCGCTCAATGGGTTTACTCGCCCGTATGCACTATTCGTTTAAAGGTCGATACATATTCGATGGAACATTCCGTAGAGATGGTAGTACTAAATTCGGTAATGGAAATAAGTGGGGTAATTTCCCGGGTATTTCGGTAAAATGGATTGTATCAGATGAACCATTTATGAAAACAACCTCTAATTGGTTGAGTATGCTTGCATTCCGTCCGGGTTGGGGACTTGCCGGAAATCAGCCGGAATTTGAATATCTTCACTTTAGTCGGTATGGTAACGATGGCAGTTATGCCGGTATGCCTGTTCAGGTTCCTATAACGTTGCAATTAAAAAACCTTCGTTGGGAAACTACATCATCATTTAATTATGGCTGCGATTTAGGATTGTTTGGCGATAAGATTCAAGCTGACATGAACCTGTATTACAAGCGTACAAATGATATGCTCTTTAAATTTGTTGGCATCCCTAACTCATCAGGGTTTGGGGTACTTAACTATCAGAATGCGGGTTCAATGGATAATAATGGTTGGGAAATAAACCTGTATGCTAATAAAGTTATCAAAGTTGGAGACTTTAGTGTTGATTTCAGATTGAATTTTTCTAACTCTATGAATAAGATTGTTCAACTTGATCAAAAAATTCTTGATACCTACAATGTAAAATACGATTATTCAAATGGTTCGTACCTGACTCGTATTCAGGAAGGCAATTCATATGGATCAATTTATGGATTTAAGTACCTCGGAGTGTATCAATATGACAAATACGTAGCCGGATCCCAAGAAGATGCACCCATTGCACGCAATAAAAAAGGGCAGGTTCTTCTCAATGAAAAAGGGGAAACTGTTCCTATGTATTTCAATTATGGAAGACGCAATGGTGGGCCACAGTATGTTTTCAGAGGTGGCGATGCAAAATACGAAGATGTGAATCATGATGGAAATATTGACGAGTTGGATATTGTTTATCTGGGAAATTCGAATCCACTTATGAATGGAGGTTTTGGAACTACATTGCGCTACAAAAACCTTTCATGTAACTTTTCATTCAATTTCAGATATGGAAATAAAATTGTAAATGCAGCCCGTATGTTATCCGAAAACATGTATTCGACTAATAACCAAAGTACAGTAGTAAACTGGCGTTGGAGAAAAGATGGAGACATAACTTCAATTCCAAGAGCCTTGTTCGATTATGGTTATAACTGGTTGGGAAGCGATCGGTTTGTTGAAGATGGATCATTCCTTAGATTAAAATACCTGACTTTCAACTATTCAGTTCCAAAGCAAAGTTTGCGGAAGCTAAGTATCGACAAAGTAAATTTTTATCTTACACTCAATAACCTGTTCGTACTTACAAAATACTCTGGAGTAGATCCTGAAATAGGCTACGGCTCGTTTGGAGTAAGTAAGGATTTTGGACAAACTCCACGTTCAAAAGATCTAACGTTGGGTATAACAGTTGGTCTTTAATTAATAGCGATAGATTTTTAAAACTGCATTCTAATTATATAAATATGAATAAAATAACACTATATATATCGGCTCTTTTGTTACTGGGACTCACAAGTTGTAACGATTGGCTTGACCTGAAACCCGAAAGTGAAACTATACTTGAAGATTACTGGCAATCGGAATCTCAAGCTACCGATGTGCTTGCCGGGTGCTATCGGGGGCTTATCAAAGATGGTTGCGTTGAGCGAATGATGGTTTGGGGTGAGTTACGTTCCGACAACGTAGCTGAAGGTAACAGCATGAATGAGGATATGAAAAGAATTCTCTCAATTAATATTACTCCAACAAATGGTTACGCCGATTGGGGATCATTTTATTCCGTAATCAACGATTGTAATACATTTTTGCATTATGCGCCATTAGTGGTAACGAAAGATCCAAATTTCACCGAATCGAAACTACATACACTCGAAGCAGAAGCATTGACAATTCGTGCACTTTGTTATTTTTATCTGGTAAGAACATTTAGGGATGTACCGCTGATAACAACCCCAAGCATTAGCGACGAAACAAACTTCAATGTGCCAAAATCTGCCGAACGTGATATATTGGATCAGATTATTAAAGACCTCATTATCGCTAAACAATATGCAAAGCCAAGCTTTGCCACAGAAGCATTTACCAAAGGGCGTGTAACCCGAAATGCCGTAGATGCAATTTTAGCTGATGTATATTTGTGGGATCAACAATACGCAAACTGTGCAGCAGAATGTGACTTAATTTTGGCCGACAAATCGCTTGAACTTGTGAAAGGTAACAATGTAGTGAAGGAAGTGTTTTATGCCGGCAACTCTACCGAAAGTATTTTCGAATTGCAGTTTGATAGAAATACCCAATATAACAATTCAGTTAAGAATCTTTACGGATTTTATTACTCAAATGATGGAACCTGGAGCTATCCTGCATTTTTAATTCCAACAGGAAGTTACACCCCCTTTAGATATCAACCAGCCACTCTGAATGAAAGTGCCACTGATATTCGTGAAATTACATCGGTAGATTACACTCCCAATGGTAAAGGATATAATATTGTGAAATATGGTTTAATGGATTATACGTTGATAAATAATATTCAGATGGTGATACCCCGAAATCCAAGCATTACCCCAAACTGGATTCTGTATCGTTTGTCTGATGTAATGCTTATGAAAGCAGAAGCGTTGGTTCAGTTAAACAGAGATGAAACAGATTTAAAATCGGCTCTCAGCTTAGTCAACCAAACGTATCTCCGTTCAAATTTAACGGCTGATTCGCTCAAGTTCAATAAATATCCGGACAAAGGCTCCATGCAGGACCTTGTGATGCGCGAACGCCACAGAGAGCTCATGTTTGAAGGTAAGCGTTGGTTTGATTTAATGAGAATAGTGAAAAGAACTAAAGACGCAACATCTATTTTGAAGTATATTGGTCCAAAACTTACAGGCGATAATCTTCAAATAAAGAAAATGTCGATTATTGACGCGCTATATATGCCTATACAACAATCACAAATAGACATTAACCATAATCTTGAACAAAATCCGTTTTACAAGGACATTGAATTATCATCGTCGAATTAATAAACATTTCTAATATGAAACGAAATATTATAACTAAATCGCTAAACAGAAAGTTGACATTCTTTCTTGTCATCCTCGTCGGAGTAAGTGGATTATTCTCTTCTTGTATTAAAGATGAGCCTGCCATTATAAGTACATTTACTCAGGAAATGATGGGTGAATATCTTAATGATCACAAACCTGAATATTCAGAGTTTTACAAATTGCTCGACACAACCCAGGTGCTGGGTCTTGTAAATGCTTATGGTGAATATACTTTATTTGCTCCTGACAATGAAGCCATGCAAACATTCTATACCGCATCGGGAAAAACATCTTTAAAAGACTTCCCACTCGATGCACTAAAGAAAATTGCGTACGATCACCTAATAAAGGGGTACAAAATTTCAAGCGACAAATTTACTGACGGTTTGATGCCTTACCTAACAATGAGTGAGCGCTACGTAGAAACCTCATCAAAGGCCGTGGACGGAGCTTACGTATACTTTGTCAATCAAACTTCAGCCATTCTGAAGCAGAATATATTGGTAAGTAACGGGGTTATACATAAAATCAATAAAGTACTTGTTCCTTCAGTGCTTACTTTGCCACAGGCTATTGCTGCCGATAAGCGTTTTTCAATTTTCAATGAAGCATTAATACAGACCGGACTTGTCAACAAAATCAAGCTACTGCTGGATGAAACTTATGATCGGAAAAAATGGCTGTATCTTGATGTAAATTATCATCAGGGTAGTGGTTCCAAAGATGAGGTTCCGGAATCACGCAAATATGGTTACACAGCCTTTATGGAAAGCGATTCAACGTACATCAATGTATATAACATTCATAATGTAGCAGAATTGAAGGCGTATGCCGAAGCCCACGTGTATCACGAAAACCCGGCTGACGCATCGGTTACTGACATTACCGACCCACGCAATAGTCTGAATAAGTTTATTGCTTACCATTTGACAGATAAAAAATTGCCATTTATCAAACTCATTGATATGTACGATACAGACAATATGATTAAAACATATGACATGTATGAATATATTGAAACAATGAACCCCAATACGCTTATGGAGGTAAAAAAAGAAAGAGCAAGCGGTGGGTTGGACTTCATAAACAAATCGCCGGAAACCGGCGAAGCTGTGAGAATAGTAAGTACGTATAAAGACAAAGATGCAACAAACGGTGTTTACCACGAAATAGATAAAATTCTTATTTACGATTACCGCGTGGCGGGCGAAATGTCGAGCAAACGTATCAGAATCGATGCCGCAGCTTTTTTCCCTGAATTTACAAACAACAACATGCGTATTTATGACCGTGCCGTACCTCGTTCGTGGGTATATCCTCCGGGATACATCAAACGTCTTACATTCTCTGAAGGCTCATATTTCTCGTATTCAAATGCTTATGGAGGTTATCTTGATTACCAGAGTGATGAAATTTTCCTTCTCGGACTTTACGATTTTGAGTTAACCACACCTGCTATACCTGCCGGAACGTATGAAGTTCGCTTCAGTTATCAACCTACAGGGGCACGTGGTGCTGCTCAGTTATACTGGGATCACAAACCGTGTGGAATTCCATTGGATTTACGTATTGAGGCTAATAATCCGCTTGTGGGTTGGGTTAAACCTGGCTCGGATCCGGATGATACATTCGGATACGAAAATGACAAAATGTTGCGCAATCGTGGCTATATGAAAGGCCCCAGCACATATAAAGATGCTATTGAACGCTGGTATGGGCTAACGATTGCCAGAAACAGTGCACAATCGCTACGCCGCATTTTGGGAACATATAAATTTGAAAAATCAGGAACTCATGTTTTCACCGTGAAAGCAGTGCGTGAAGGGCAGTTTATGCTCGATTTCCTTGAATTTGTACCCGTTGAAATGCTCGAATCAGAAAACGTTGAGTAAAAACAAAGTCATAAACGGTTTATTTCTAAAATAATTCTATTCAAAAAATGAAACATAAATATATTATAATCAGTGTACTGATAGCCTTTGTATCGTTTACATCCTGCTCGGATGTATGGGATACTCACTATGGGAAAAGTGCCGGTCTGAAAAGTGACTTGAATTTATACGATTACATAAAAACTCAACCCGATCTGAGTAAGTTTTCGAAGATGATTGATATTGCCGGGTTTGATACGATTATAAATCAACCACAAACGTATACTGTGTGGGCTCCGGTCAACAGTTCGCTCGAAGCTGTTGATTTAAAAGATACGGCAATGGTGACTGACATTGTAAAAAACCATATTTCCCGATTTGCTTATGCAACTTCAGACATTAAGGAGAAAACAATTTTCATGCTCAATAAAAAGTTCATGATTTTTAAGCAGGTAGATGGTCAATACATTTTTGGTGGAAAAACATTGCTTACAGCAAATACAGCAGCCTCTAACGGCATTTTACATACCATAAACGGTTATATCCCCTACCTGAGTAATATATGGGAATTTATTGGCAGCGCCAATGGGCTTGATTCGTTGCGGGCATACCTTTATTCGCAAAGCGTTATGTTATTCGATGAAGCTGCCAGTACTGAAATTGGTACCAACAGTCAGAATCAGGCTGTATACGATTCAGTAATTGTATTCTCAAATCCGGTTTTAGACAGAATAGGTCATATTCAAATAGAAGACAGCCTTTTTGCTGCAATTTTACCCAATAACGCAGCCTGGACAAAGGTGTATAATAAAATTAAAACCAATTACAAGACATTAATAAATGATGGTGGGGTTAAACAAAGACTTAATACACAGGCGGCAATTGTTGAGAATCTGATTTTCAGGTTGAAAAGCATGAATACAGAGCCAAGCACTATGGATTCTCTCCTGTCAACGTCTGGTCAAACATTCCGTCCATCAAGCTATTTATTTAATGGAGCTCAAAAATTCACATTAAGTAATGGTTTGGCTTATGTAACCGACTCTTTGAGATTTAAGGCAACAGAATCCTGGCAAAAAAAGATTCTTGTTGAAGCTGAAAATCAGAGTTATGGTCGATCATTTCTCTATTCAACATTAGGTGTTCGGTCAGGCTTAGGAAGTGGTTATCATGTTTCAGATAATAAATTCCTGACCATTGAACCAACGTCAGTAAGTAAAAACACACCTGCTTCAGTTACATTCCCGATTCCAAATACTTTATCCGGTAAATATAAGATTTATTGTGTGTTTGTTCCATCAAGCATAGTTAATCCCGATGACAGTCGCAGGTACAAGGTAAAATACAACTTCAGTTACGTTAATAGTGTGGGAACTTCTATTAAGGATGCTCCCATCACATCAAAAAATACGATTGCTGCTCAGGGAGGAACAGCAGCGACATTCACAACTGACTCATTGGCAACAACAAAAATGTATGTAGCAGATATCAATTTCCCCTTCAGTAATCTTTACACCACCAAATCTCTGACAAGCGACATTACAACAAAGCTAAAAGTTGAGAGTGCAGTAGTAGTCGGCGAAAAGAATTTATTCGATCGTGACATGCGAATCGACTATATTGTTCTGGAACCTGTTGAATAAAAGGAAGTAAAAAATTATTAATCAGAGACTGTAAATGAAAAACTATAATTATAGATTAAGAATGAAACGTATCACCAACGCAACCAAAACCATCGGTTTGATGCTGCTAGCAGTATGCTGCATGCCAACACTTCTGGCCGCCGACAACAAACCGGTAAAAACACATTCAGTAAGCGGTATTGTTCGTGATGCTTCTACAAAACAGCCAATCAGTGCGGCTCAAATTAAGACTTTAAACGGAGATGCATCAGCTTCTACAAACGAGGATGGACATTTTAGCTTGAAAACAAATTCAAATGAGGCAGTTCTCATTGTGGATGTGTATAACTACAATACCCGTGAAATAGCTGTACAAAGCAAAGACTCCGTTATAATTGAATTGTATAAAAACACTTTCAGTAATTATTCTAAATCGGTTGAAGGTGTTGACGGAAGCCTGAGTAATCTTGTTTCAGTGTCCGCATTAAAATCAATAAACAATAATAATCATTCCACAGCAGTATCTGTCGACGAATATATCCAGGGAGAGGCTGGTGCCGATGTAAGGGTAGTTTCCCGATCAGCCGTTTCGGGCATGGGGGCTTCATTGTTTATCAGAGGATTAAACTCACTGAATGCAAATGCACAACCTCTGTTTATTATAGATGGCGTAATAATAAACAATTTATACGATGTAAACTCTATACATAAAGGTTTCTTCTCGAACCCGCTTGCCAATATCGATGTGAATGACATTGAAAGTATATCTGTACTGAAAGACGGTATTTCGGTTTATGGAAGCAAGGCTGCAAACGGTGTGGTTATAGTAAAAACCAAAAGAGGAAACAGTACTGTTACCAAAATTAACCTGAATGTTATAACCGGAATTACAACTACTCCGCGTTCAGTTCCGGTTATGGGCAACAACGATTATAAAACGTATCTGACAGAGGTTCTAAAAACTTCCGGACTTACAAACAATGAAGTATTGCAGTTACCTTTTTTGAATGATAACCGTCAGCGCACATCATACAAGGCATATCATAACAATACAAACTGGAACGATGAAGTATATCAGACGGGCGTTTCAAAAGACTACTCGATAAGTGTAAATGGTGGCGATGAAAAAGCGTTATACTATTTCACCCTGGGTTATATGGGTAACACCGGAGTTGTAAAAACAACCGATATGCAGCGCTACAACATGCGTTTAAATGGAGACGTAAAACTGACCGACAGGATTTCATTAGCTGTCAATGTAGGTTTTTCACGTATCGACAGAATCATGTTGGACGATGGAGTGGATCAATACACCTCACCTACCTGGTTAAGCCTTATCAAAGCGCCTTTTCTGAATCCATATACCTTCACTTCGCAAGGAACACAAACGACGGATTATACCTACGCAGATGAATTCGGGGTAGGCAATCCGGTTGCTGTCATTAATAAGTCAATAAATACAATGAAGCAAAACAGCTTCAATATTACGTTGAAGCCATCAGTTAAAATAAACTCGGCACTTACATTGACGGAGCAATTTGATTATAGCCTGAATAAAACAAACGAAGACTATTACCGCCCCTATCTTTACACAGCACCGATATTTATTGAAGGATATGGTTACTCATTCAATGCACGTTTAAGTCAGGTTATGCGTAATGTTGCTATTTTTAGCGATACACGGTTGAATTTCTCGAAACAATTTGACAGTTACAATAAACTAACTGCCTTTTTAGGAACACGGTATGTTGAGAATAACTTTGAGTCCGATTATGCCGAAGGACACAATTCGGGTTCTAATACAACTGTAAATCTGTTAGGCAGTTTTAAAAATTTGAAAACTGATGGAGTAAACAACATGACGAAGTCACTTTCAAATTATCTGAACGCCGATTATAGCTATAACAATAAATATTTTGTCAATGCAGCAGTATCTATGGATGCATCGTCCAGATTTGGAAACAAAACTGAAGGTGGTGTTCAATTATTCGGACAAAGCTGGGGAATATTTCCGTCGATGAATGGTGCCTGGTTAATGTCTTCGGAGAGCTTCATGAGGAGTATCAAAGCCATTAATCTGTTTAAATTACGTGCCGGATATGGAATGACTGGTAACGATGATATTCAGGATTATCTCACCAAAGTATATTTCTCGTCAATTCGGTTCAACGATGTTGCTAACGGAGCAATTCTATCAAATATGGCCAACCCCAGCATACAGTGGGAAACAACCGGACGTGCGAATGTGGGCTTTGACATGGGATTATTCAACGATAGATTAAACGTTTCGTTGGATGTATATTCAGCCGTAACTAACAACTTGCTTGTATTAAAACAGATGAATGCAATTGCCGGACTAAAATCATACTGGAGCAATGGCGGACAGCTAACAAATAAAGGTATTGAACTTAGTGTTAATGCAAAATTACTTGCACTGCACAACTTCAACTGGGAATTGGGAGTAAACGTGGGACATTATATAAATAATATTACCAAGCTACCTGCCGACATTTACAGTGCCACAGCGTTGGCTAACGGAGGCTATACAACTCAGGTATTCGATGGCGAAATACTTAGCGCTGTAGGAAGTGCCGCCGGTGTTTTTTACGGATATAAAACTCAGGGAGTTTTTGCCACAAAAGAACAAGCCGAGCAAGCTAACCTCAAAATACAAAACAACGACGGGTCATTTAGCTCATTCGGAGCCGGCGATGTGATTTTTGTTGACGTGGCTGATAAAAACGGTATTAAAGATGGAATAATCAATGACAAAGACAAACAAATCATTGGAAATCCTAATCCGGATATCTACGGAACAATAACCAACAAATTCAGCTATAAAAACCTTTCACTGACTGCATTATTTACTTACTCGTACGGAAACGATATTTACAACTACCAACGCAGTAAAATTGAAGCCGGCTCGAACTACAACAACCAGTCACTGGCAATGCTGAACCGCTGGACAAGCGAAGGTCAACAAACCCTTCAACCCAAAGCAGTAGTTGGCGACCCAATGGGCAATGCACGTTTCTCGGATCGTTGGATTGAAGATGGTTCATATTTGCGACTTAAAACACTTACAGCAGCCTACGATATTCCAATAAAATCAAATTTCATTGAAGGAATCAATATCTGGATATCTGCCAACAATGTATTTACACTCACAAAGTACCTTGGCACAGATCCTGAATTCTCAGTCAACAACTCGGTTTTCTTCCAGGGAGTAGATGCAGGATTATTACCATTGAGCAGAAGTTACTTTGTTGGTCTAAAGTTTAATCTATAATCGTATTTTAAAAATTACTGATATGTTGTATCGAACAAAAATAAAATATAAAAGCATGAAAAAGGCACTCAAAATAATGATATTTACGGTAGTTAGTTCAGCGGTGCTTGTGAGCTGTAGTGATCTGCTGGGGGTGGATTCGAGTAGATTGGTTAGTGATAAAGAATACGGACATTCACCAAATGACTCACTTTACTCTACGTTCGGAATATTATCCAAACTTCAAAAACTGGCTGACAGCTATGTTTTACTCGGTGAGTTACGGGGCGATTTGTTGGATGTTACCGAATCCTCCGACATTAGCCTGAGGGAAATCTATTCTTTCGACATCAGCAAAAACAACAAATATGTTGACTTGAATAAGTATTACGATGTAATAAACAACTGTAATTACGTGCTGAAAAACCTCGATTCGTCGAAAGTGGATGCCGGTCGAAAACTTGAGCTAAGCCAGTATGCAGCCATTAAATCTATCAGAGCATGGACATATATGCAAATTGCTTTGAATTTCAAAACTGCAACCTATTACGTAGATCCGATTCTGACAATCGAAGATTCGAAAAAGGCATATCCTGAATATACAATTGAAGAACTGGCTGATGCTTTAATAGCCGACCTAAGTCCATTAAAAGATGTTCCAATGCCAAACATTGGCTCAGTAGGTTCATACAATATATCCTTTTCATACTTCCCAATCCGGTTCTTATTAGGCGATTTGTATTTGTGGAAAGGCGATTATCAACATGCTGCAACAGAATACCACGATTTGATGTTTAAAAATCGGCTGATTGTGAACAAAGCCTATAGCGCTACCTGGCAAACGGACAACAACACGATAAGCAATACGGCAAATATCGGCTGGATGTCTTCATTTTTTGTAGGAAGCGGCGAGGTTATCTCCACAATCACCTGCCCTACTCAGTTCGGACAGCGTTTTGATTTGGATAGTCTGAACTATCAGGGAAAAATTGTTCCTTCGAAAATTGCACTTGACAATTGGACCAGTCAAACCTACTTCCTGAATGAAGCATCAAATGCTCAGGGCGATTTACGTAAATATGGTTCGGTATGGCAAAAAAGCAGACTATCGTCAAACACAAGTTATTCGTCTGAGTTTAAGCCGACAGACTTTGCAACCGACAAAGACTATAATTACATTTTCAAATACAAACTGTACAATCAAAACGTAGTGGTTTACCGCACAGCCCTGCTTTATCTCCGGTATGCCGAAGCAGTAAACCGGTTGAACAAACCGAATCTGGCTTTTGCTGTACTAAAAAACGGGCTAAACAGCACAACTATGTATAACCATGCCATTATTCCCGTAAACGAAAAAGACTCGGTATCCGCGGCGTTTATGAACTTTGGAGATTTCAGGTTCAACAATAATGCAGGTATTCGTATGCGGGGTGTTGGAAATGCCGATAAAGACACTACGTTCTACGTTTTCCACCAACAGGCAAACATGAGAGACTCGGTATTATATGTCGAAAATCTGATTCAACAGGAACTGGCACTCGAAACAGCTTTTGAAGGTAATCGATTTCACGATTTAATGCGCATTGCATTCCGAAGAATTAAAAATGGCGAAGGTGATGCCTCTTACCTGGCCAATCTGGTTTCGAAGAAACATGTTGGCAACGAAGCTGCCATCAAAACGAAATTGATGAATACCGATAATTGGTTTATCAATAAAAAAGAGTAAAGTTTAAATTGGTTGTTTTTGGTAGTCGTCCCGGAATTCTGAGAAGAATTTCGGGACGCATTTTTTAGGTGGAAAACAGCTAAACAGGTGTAACGATATATCCAACTATTATTTAATCTGGCGGATTTCAAATCCTAAGAATACAGAAGGTGAGATTAAAAATAAATCCCACCAACCATGCCGCTAACTTTGCTCATTTAATGGACTATTGCATATCCACGAGGATGGGGTATAAACTTGCCATTATTTATTTTCTAATTCCTAAAAGCTATATTTTTCGGAAACGGAAAAAGCAGAACTATAATATTTACCGTTTATTCTATCTTTTTTATATTTAAATATTATTATTGGAACACATTCCGCTAAAGCAAAGCCATTACTAAATAACCATTTTAATGCTTCAGTTTTTATTTCTTCTGATATTTTATAAATCCCATATTCTTCCAAATCATTTTTACAACACCTATCCAATTTAACTAACACCAATTCATTATTAACCCGAATATAATGAGTCGGTCTCTTATCATCATATTCATCGTCATTGTAAATAGAAGAAAGTGCAAATTCACCGGAAGTATCATTTATTTTCATTAATTTCATAGTAACTATCATGTACTTGTGGAAGCCAACATGCTTTTGCTGGTGATATTGATTTACCGCCTTAGTTATAGCTACCGTAGCAAAATGATTCATACTTCTCACCTCATTTTGTGCATACAAATTGAGGTGAAGCAAGACTGCAATTACTAATAAATACATTGTTTTGTTGATTGTTCTCATTTCTTTTGCCTTTTTGCCCCCCGTTCTCCCCTATTTGTTCCGGGTTTGCAATGTGCGACGTAGTTCAGGTTTAGCGAAGCACAACCTGGACTCAAAACCAAAGCAGTTTGGAACTGACACAATGCAAAGTTATAAACTTTTCTGATTTAGCTTCGCTAATTTTCACTTTTCTGACACAGTTTATTGAATAGACCCCTCTCAGAACATATTCTCTAACTCTCAGAACATATTCTCTAACTCTCAGAATATATTCTCTAACTCTCAGTATATATTCTCAAACTCTCAGAATATATTCTCTAACTCTCAGAATATATTCTCTAACTCTCAGAATATATTCTCCAACTCTCAGAATATATTCTCCAACTCTCAGAATATATTCTCCAACTCTCAGAATATATTCTCCAACTCTCAGAATATATTCTCCAACTCTCAGAATATATTCTCCAACTCTCAGAACATGTTCTCTAACTCTCAGAACATATTCTCCAACTCTCAGAACATATTCTCCAACTCTCAGAACATATTCTCCAACTCTCAGTGTCTATCTGTTTACTAAGAAATCTATCCCAAAACCGGTTTATCCTGCTAAAAATGAAAGCGGATATCCTTCCTGATACCCGCTTCTGCATTTATAAAACCAGCAGTTCTTACCTGCTTTACATTTAGTCGTGCCTATTTTACCACAACCTTCTTCACATAATTGCTGTATTTCGTGCAAATAGAAACAATATACGTCCCTGCCGGAACCTTAGCAATATCCACTTGCTTTGATTCCTGAACTTTTTCACGCAGCAATACCTTTCCACAAAGATCACTCAGCGTCAAATCCATAGGCTCTTCGCTACTTGTTTTCATTTTAATATTGAAAACTCCTCTTGCAATTGGATTCGGCGATATAATTAGTTCAGAATTCTTTATGATATCAACTGAAGAAATCATACTATACAGCTGACTCTGAGGAACGATTTCCCTTGCCTGAAGTGGACTTGCCCACTCCAGCTTGCAATTTGCAACACCGGTATTTTCGGCATATTCTATCTTTATATCGTATTTCTGGCCGCCTGACAAAGAAATTGTATCAGAATACGTAGTTTGACCAGCCACCCATTTATCGATAATCAGTTTATTGTCAACCCACACCCGGCGGTTGTTATCGCTGGTTACGTAAAAAGTATAAGTGCCCGAATACCTTGGTTGTATCTGTCCGGTCCATCTGGTCGAAAAACCATCGGCATTGACACCTGCCATGGGTGAGCCTGTTCCCCAATCAAAATTGACAGTAGCATCATTCGTCGATCCAACAAGCGTTTCGAAGTTAGTTCCGTTGTAATAGCTACCGGTTAATCCATCTCCTGTACCTTCTATCCCACCCGGATTAACCGACAGATTATTGGCCTGACGGAGAAGCTGGAAAATATGATCGGGCCGTACAACAATATAATCGGTACTAAGCGAATTCATTACATTTTTAAAACTCGTAGGCGTAACATTATTCCAGGGAGCAGCCTGTATAATAATGAACCTGGGCTTGGTACCGGTCCAACCCACAGCAGCTGCCGCAATAGCGTCTTTCATTGTTTGTTCGCTATAACAATAGTTGCACGAAAGTGGCATGCCCGGCAAAGTCAGCTTATAAATAGTAAGCGCTCCTCCCGTGTTTTGTGCCGTCAATCCCAACATAGTTGGCGCATAGCCGGCAAATGCCTGCCCTACATTCAGGTTGATGCCACCCGTAATCGTATTCCAGATTGTAGCCACCCGAAATCCTGCCTTGTTATTATATTCTTCCGTTTTAGCAACAAACTGATTGAGTGGCGTCACCGTACGCCAGTAATTAGGATAGGTATAACCATATCCCGATGGGCCCGAAATAAGATTATCGTTGACAGTAGATGTTTTGTGATAATAATTTAGCGCCCCGGGCATAGCGTCAACCATGGCAGGCGACAAGGTCCAACCCATTGGCACCGAACCACGATCGGGATTATTCCATACTTTACGCATCAGGTGCTCTACATATTGCAGGTTATCACCATCGCTCAAAATAAATGCAACATAGATTTTATTCTGCAATACCGGCTGCTGAGGCATCGGTTTAATGTCAATCTTTCGGGGCATACCACTATGAAATGTCATGTTGGTAGAAAAATCGCTTGCTATGGTTGTTATACCATACGCAGATACTCTACCCACACCGGCTGCCTCTTCGGGCCACCAACCCATGTAATTTGAGCCTCCGGGCATAGACGCTAAAAACTTATTAAGCAGTAAACTTTCTGCGGGAATAGCCGGATCGAGCCAAACCACCGCAGCTCCCAATGCTGTAGCGTACTCGCGCAATGAAGCTTTATGCACCTCAGGGTTTAGCCCAATGAGTAAGCGGTGATCGATAGTTGGCCAATACTTGGTATAGAGAGTGTCGTAAATCTGCAGTTTACTTGTAAACTTGCCCCGCAAATCTTCCAGTATGGGTAAATTATAAGGCGTTGCCGTTAATTTGGCTACTAAAGATGGAGAAGCAATAATCGCTTTTTTATCTTTTGCAAGCATAGTTGCCAAATTCACCGTGTGTATTTGTGCCGGATCGTACACAATCAGGCCTGAAATCTCTTTGCGGTATTTGCTTACAAGTACCCAATTGCTTGATTGTTCGATCCATGTTTTACCAAATGACTGCAACCAGGTATACGGACCTTCGGCAAATGCATCACCATCATACGCAAAAATGCGCGGCTGTGTAAGGTTCACAATACCTTTCAGCGAAGAAAATAAATACAACTCGGCATCAGCATTATTTTGCGTTACACCTACCCAGTCTACTTTGGTATAGGCCGCACCCCGCCAATAAACACGCAGTTCAACAGCCTGACTGTCGGCCGGCATCTGGAAAGGTAATTTAAAACTCATATAACTATTTACAGACGTAAACTGCTGACGCGTTATCCGTTGCGAAGCAAGAACAACACCTGTAGTTGAGTTTCTTACGTCAATATTCACTATCGTGTCGTTATTTAGTGAATTGTTATCAATCATCATCCGAAATTCGGCCACATTAGGTCCTGCTGTTACGTTTCTATCATTCGGACCGGAAATCATGTATTGAGCAGCATCAGTTCCAACTTTACAAAGCCAGCCATCTGTTTCCAAATGTCCGGTATTATGGGTAATTGTTGAGTCTTCTGCCTGCCAGCGCCATGATTTTGCATAGGGAGTAACCGACCCATTCAGATAGATTAAATCCTGCGTTTGTGCCGGAGCCGGAAACGAAGGAAGAAGTTGCCCAACAGGCCATGTTGTCTGAGCCGTGGTAGACAGACTAAATGACTGTAGCAAAAGAAAGGTCAATCCAAGTATTTTTTTATCTAACATGTTATTTCTCTGTAATAAATTTCAATTATAAGTTCCTCTTTCAACACAGGTTGAATAAAGCAAAACACCTGAAAGCCTCCGAAAATAATATCCGGAAGCTTTCTGTGTGGTTATATTTATTCTTTGATAAATCTCGACTGATACGATTCATTGTCGGAACTGACACTCACCAAATAAGTCCCTTTGGCCATATTATGGGTATCAAAACGAACAATGGCCACATCTTTGTTGCGTATTTTAGTTTGAACAAGACTTCCGTCTATCCTCAGAACATGAATGCAATAATTTTTGTTTAGAAGTTCGCTAAACGACACATCCAGAAAATTCTTAGCCGGATTGGGGTAAACCTTAATGTTCTCAGATGTTTTCACATCCTTCACGCCATTTACAACAGAACTTGTTACTGACAGATTATCCCAACGGGTAATGGCATTATAGCATCGTACACCGATAGCCCCGGTTGCAAATGAAGCATCGGTGTAGGTGATCTTAGGTGTAACCATGTCGTTTACATATACTTTGATTAAAGTTCCCTGAGCAACAACTCGAACCTGATACCAGGTATTAGCTGTAATGGTCATGGCTGTAGTTCTCAACGATGTCCACCCATTATTGCCTTTTCCAAGTTCCACATTTTGTGAAGCTGCGCTAATTCCTACGTAATAGCCACAATATTGATCGGGTCCCATCGCTACTTTACTTACCCTGAATATCAAACCACCATTACCATTGGTACCTACTTTTACTTTAGCGTCGTAAGTGAAATCGGAGAACAAGGTAGATGTCTGAACAGATTTTGCACCCGGATTTCCACCCTCAATGTTTGTGGAAAGATATTCGCCATTATCCACCATAAAGCTACCGTTGTAATTTACCCAACCAAGTTGGTTTCCGTTGGAGAAATTCTCCTGAAAAGCAGAACTGGTCATAGAAGGAGTGCCTACAACAGGCAGACAGGTGGCGCGCAAAGTCTCGGCACCGAAAGGCACCATAGTAACCTGTTCGGTTACTTCAGTTGTTGTTACAGGTCCGTAAGGAGGTTCATTGGCCGTAATTCCATTAAAGGAATAATCCCATGCAGGAAGTTTTTTCGCATTTACTGTCAACGTTACCGGCGTGGTAGCCTGAGCAAACGGATTGGCAGGCATTGTTGCAGCTTTATTTACAACGATGGACGATTCAAGGTTGCTTTTATCGAGTACAAGGGCATAATTCCAACTCGAAGTTGGGATGACTTCAAATTCTTTAAATCCATTACCATAATCGTTACGTTGATTCCATTGCTCACCGATTTTCAGCGAATAAACAAGTGGTCCGCGCTGTACGCTTACCGAGTTATTTACTTCGTCGTTCAGCTGAATGTGCATTGGGAACGTTAATACTACTTTATCGTTATTGCTCCAGGTGCGTTTGATCGTATAAAAACTACCCGCAACAACAGCGGTTTGCAATTCGCCGTTCACCTGAACCTGAGGGTTGCTGCACCAGGCTGGTATGCGGAATTTTAATGGAAATTCTGCCGACTGAGCTGTTGTAATAGTGAAGTTTAATTGCTCATCAAACGGATAATTGGTTTCTTCGGCAATTGTTACATCTACTCCGTTAGCCACTTTTGCAGTAAGATGGCTTGGACCGTAAGCCATAGCTGCCAAACCGTTATCGTTGGTAGCTGCCCACATTGTCTTCACAAAATAAGGCCAACCCATGTGCAGGTTGAAACGGCAACATGGATATCCTGAATGCGGACCGGGCAAAATACCATTGTCATATTGCTGTCCGAAACTGAGGTTTCCGAACTTGCTTTGTACCTGATTGGCCTGCGTGTAATATTGTAAGCCTTTAATATCCTTAGTCATACTTCCGGGCAGTGCATTGTAGGCTACCTTTTCCAGTTGATCGCCAATACTTGCATCTCCCAAAATCATTTGCGCGGTTTCACTACTTTGCATTTGTTCAACGATAGAACACAATTCAAGGCCGGTAATTGATGACTTTCCGCAAATCATTTCGTTACCCGACTCCATACCTTCCGGCTGTCCGTGATCGCGCATTAAATGTTCACGACCGTGAATATAAGCATCCCTGTCGGCAACCGCTAGTGATTTTTGATAGTAAATACCCGGCATTTTGATAGCCTCCGGAACATTTACATTGTGTTTGGGTTGAAAGTCTGTTTGAAAAGCAAAGAACTGGTTGTTGGTAAAAATATTGGTCCAATCGTAAGCCTGAGCTTTAATCTTATCGGCAAGTGTCAGCAAAAATGCATCGCCGGTATGATTGTATAACCAGAAAATAATTTCAAGGTTATCTCCGGCTCTTGACTTACCCCAGTCTACCAGTGGTTGGGTATCCATTTTTCCACTTTGATATTGAAAATACTTGGTTAGGAATGGGATGACGCGTGCATCATTGGTTGCTTCATAAAAATCGCGGATAGCATACAGCATAGGCATACGTGGCCACCAGTCAGTATTGGTCGTAGGCCCAAAATTACCGCTTGCCAATTGACTGTTCAACGCCCAGTTCACCCATTTTTGAGCTTTTGTTTTCAATGCTGCATCGTTCAGGGTATAAGCCAGTCCAACGAGTCCTTTTACGTAATAAGCAGGTCTTTCCCAGTCGGAATTGGCTGCATTGCCACCCAACCAGGCCGAGTTACTGCCCAGCTCGCTGTAAATTATTTCCGAGTTACCGGTCAGTCCTTCATTTTGAAGTTGCAATTGTTTTAGCAACCAACCGTCGGCCTGCACCACTCCAATCGGTAGCGGAGTATAGGGTACATCAACCAATGGCGATTTATTTCCGACATAGTTTGTATTGGCCGCATCGGTATGTACCGGCAGAATAAACAAGGAAGTCAACAAAAACACCAGTGCTATTTGCCGACTGTTCATTTTGAATTTGTTTTCACACATAATAAATACGAATACTTAGATTTATAGTTGTTTATTGCTTAAAAAATGAGATGTTTTGCATGTTTTGTCCTGCTTTTGCCCGTAGAAAATACATACCGGGTTTCAGTTGCGACACATCTACCTGACGGTCGGATTTGTTCAGTCGAAGTACCTCACTTCCAAGCACGTTGTAAATACCCGAAAGAGAAAGGTAGTTATCAGCCGACTGAACATGAATCAAATTACCGGCCGGATTGGGATAAACTGAAATTTTTGCCTCTTCGCTCAGGGGTAGTATTGTATTAGAAACAAGACTTGGGCTGTAGGCCAACACCGAGATTCCGGCATCCATGTATTGTCCGCCACCTGTTTGATGGCAATGTATAGCAATCACATTCTGACTATTTGTTTTGATAGCTTTTTTCCCTTCAGTACTGAGAGGCGCCATAATATAACTGGTACTATACCCTGTCAGCGAAGTTGCCAACGTACCATTGATATAAATTTCGCAATCTTCATCGTGGTGCGTTAAAAACACAAGACTATCAATGGCCTGAGCAGAAAGACTGCCAATAGCAAATTGCTTTCTCATCCAGATATCGTTTGTATTCCAGGTTGTTTTTACTACCGCCCCCGGGGTACCGGCAGTTCCAAATCCACCAGAAGCTGTTGTCCACGCATTGTCATTAAAAGTAGTTGAGTACCAATCAGCCGCAGGTTGCGAGGTTGTTATCTTCCAGGTCTGAGCGGTTGTTTGTGATGTTGGAAGTACTGTTGTGAGATACATATTCTTCTTTATAATCCGTTGGTTGATTTCAAAGAATTTTGTAATATCGGCTTTCACTACAGCACGGTCGTAAGTCATAAAACCATTCAACTCTGTTTCCACATCAGTTGTTTCGGTGTAAACGGCAGCGCTTAAACCACTGTTGGTTTTAAACTGCACAAGCATATCGCCAAAAGAAGAATACATGTTCAATAAATCGGTAGCACTTGTAACCATTACATAGCCAAAACCCGGTTTCCAGATGTGGTCTGTAATACTATAACCAATTCCACCATATTCGCCACAAGCCAGAATTTGTGTAGAGCTAGTAGGACATGCAGGAGGTGGATAGCTATGGTAATCAAGTATATCCCCTACCCCTTCATATCCTCCGCCACTAGCCTGATTTATCAAACGACTTGGATCAATTGATCTGACATCGGATACAAGCGCAGGTGTGTTTTGTTGTCCCTGTCCTTCGTTGAATACAACCCACATAACAATAGAAGGACTGTTCCAGTGTGTCTGCACCAACGATTCCAATTCTGTTTTATAAGCCGTTTCGTCAACTGCGGGGTGTGTATTTGTATATGAATTTGCCGAAGGCATATCCTGCCAAACCATTAGTCCCAGTTTGTCGGCCCAATAATACCAGCGATATGGCTCTACTTTTATGTGTTTCCGAATCATATTAAAACCGGCTTGCTTAATTTTCAGCAAGTCATTTTGAATAGCTTCATCGGTAGGTGCCGTGTAAATGCCATCGGGCCAAAATCCCTGATCGAGTGGTCCCATGTGGAAAAGAAACTCGTTATTCAGCATCATTTTTTGGTAATCGCCCACTTTGGCCATCGATATTTTACGCATACCGAAGTAGCTGCTGAGCGAATCAATACTATTGGCTCCGTTTTTCAGAACTACTTTTAAATCATACAAAAAAGGAGAATCCGGCGACCAGAGTTTTGGATTTGGGACAGGAATTACCAGATCGGTGTTAGCATTTCCACTATATTTAGTCACGCTGTTGGCTCCGTCTTTTACTTCCACAGAAACAGTCAGGTTAGAAAGCGGCCCATAGGTCGACGCTTTGAAAGTAAGTGTTGAATTATCTACGTTCGGAACGATTTTAATGTCGGAAATAGAAGTTGTGGGAACAGGTTCGAGCCAAACTGATTGCCAGATACCCGATGAACAGGTGTACATAATTCCACCCGGATTCAAAGTTTGTTTACCGCGGGGTTGACCACCGGTATCTGTCGGGTCATACACCCTGACGGTTATTTCCTGCGGACCACTTGCCGTTAATTTCGATGTGATATCGAATGTGAAGGGGTCGTAACCTCCCTGATGCGTTCCTACGCTTTGGCCATTGACGAACACTTCGGACTGATAATCCACAGCACCAAAGTGTATTAAAATATGTTGTCCGGCCCAACTAGTTGGAACTGTAAAGATTTTACGATACCACAATTTGTCGTAATGTGTCATTATTCCGGAGATAGCCGATTCAACTGCGAACGGCACTAATATTTTTCTGGAGAGTTTGCCAGTAGGAACAGCTTCGGTGGTGCTGGTTCCGGGTTGGAATTGCCAGATACCATTCAGGTTCATCCATAGCTGACGAGCCATTTGCGGACGTGGATATTCGGCAAGAACATTGGCTGTGTCAATTTTTGCAGCATAGGAAGTCATTAGTGGAGCCTTTTGCATTTGCCACTGTTGAGCATTTAAAGCCATTGAAAACAATAGCATACAAGACATTGCAAATCGGCAACTGAATAGTTTCTTCATTTTAAAATAGTATTATTAATTGGGGGTTAAGCGTGTTTCTCTTACAAGAGCTGTTGTAAAATTCAAGCGAATTGTTGCGTTTGTTTCTGAGATATTCTACTCCGGAATTATACTTTGTAAAATTACATGCAACTAAAAAAACTTTGAATGAATAACTGCTCAAAAAACAGCACTTTTAAACCATTTAATGCGACTTTTTATAAATATACCGGGTATCTGTATTATCATCGTGTGAACAAAAAATGACGCATACATATCTGTTTCTACTGAATACAGACAAGTATGCGCCAAACTTAGTTATAAATCCCGACGAAGGGACTACTATTTTCTACTTATTTTTTGATGAAAGAGATGGTTTCAATTTCGTGGTTGGTTTGCGTTTTTATAAAATACATACCGGCAGGCAAAGAAGATACATTCACCTGCTCATCCATCTTATTTAATTTCATTACTTCGGATCCGACAAGATTATAAACACCAACCAATTCGGTTTGATTGTTTTTCCGGACTACTGACAATTTATCAGTTACCGGATTGGGGTATACGCTGCATTGATTTTGTGCCGATGGATTGTGCACTGCCGAAAGGACCTGCTGTTTTTCATAACTCATCAACGAAATTCCGGCATCGATATACTGCCCGCCAGCCGTTTGATGGCAATGAACTGCAATCGTGTTTGTTCCGTTCGTAATCAATGCTTTTTTAGCCAGATCATTCATCGGATAAGCCATATATCCCGAAGTATAACCCGTCAGGGTGGTTGCCAAAACTCCATTCAAATATACCTCACAATCTTCGTCATGATGAATTTTCAACACCAAACTATCCAACTGGGTTGCACTTAAATTTCCCAGACTAAAGGTTTGACGCATCCAAATATCCGGAGTATTCCAGGTTGTGCGGATTGTTCCACCCGGTGTTCCGGCCGTTCCAAATCCTCCCGAACCAGTTGACCAGCTAGCATCGCTAAACGTGCTTGTATTCCAATCGGTCGTTGGTTGTGTAGTCGTATATTTCCAACTTTTAGCTGTTGTAAGTGCAGTTGGCAAAACATCAGTAAGAAAAAGATTTTTATTAATTACCTTTTGACCAATGCTGAAGAACTTAGACAAACTCCCTTTTACCATAGCACGGTCGTACGTAAGTAATCCGTTTAGCTCTGTTTCAACGTCGGTGAGTTCGGTATAAACCGCAGCACTCAGCCCACTATTTGTTTTGAACTGTACCAACATATCGGCAAATGAGTTGTACATGGTAGCTAATTCTGCCGTATTATTTACCATCACATAAGTGCTTCCGTTATTCCAAATGTGGTCGGCAACCGTCAGACCAATACCGCCAAACTCACCACAAACCTGAATTTGTGTGGTGCTCGAAGGACATGCAGGAGGTGGATAACTGTGCCAGTCAAGAATATGCCCGGCATCGTAATACCAACCACCACTAGCCTGATTGACAAGTCGGTTAGGATCTAAGCCTTTTACGTCGTTTACCAATGCAGCTGTATTGTGCTGCCCCTGATTTTCATTAAATACTACCCAGGTGACGATACACGGACTGTTCCAGTGGGTTTTCACCATTGTTTCAAGTTCCGATTTATATGCCAGAGTATCAATAGCCGGATGCACATCGGTATATGAATTTGGCGATGGCATATCCTGCCAAACCAAAATACCAAGTTTATCAGCCCAGTAATACCAGCGTTGTGGTTCAACCTTAATATGCTTACGAATCATGTTGAATCCCAGCAACTTCGTCTTCTTCAGGTCATTTTGAATTGCCAAATCAGTTGGAGCTGTGTAAAGTCCATCGGGCCAGAAACCCTGATCCAACGGGCCATATTGAAATAAGAACTGATTATTCAACATCATTTTCTTATAATTACCTACCTGACCCATCGATATTTTTCGCATACCGAAATAACTCGTCAACGAATCAATAACTGTTGTTCCATTCATCAGTTTGACCTTAATGTCATAAAGGAATGGTGAGTCGGGCGACCAAAGTTTTGGAGTCGGAACCGGAACAGTCAAATCTATGTTCGCATTTCCCGAGAAAGTAGAAACAGTTGTACCGCCATCTTTTACCTCCAAAGCCACTGTAAGTCCTGTGACAGTACCACTTGTAACAGCTTTGAATTTAAGTGTTGAGTTATCAATATTCGGAATCATTTTTATTTCTGAAATGGCTGTCTGAGGAACAGGTTCCAACCATACCGATTGCCAGATACCCGATGAAGGTGTGTACATAATTCCACCCGGATACAGCGTTTGTTTTCCGCGTGGCTGACCGCCGTCATCGGTTGGATCGTACACCCGCACTGTCACTTCCTGATTTCCTGTACCTACCAGATATGATGTAATATCATACGTAAATGCGTCGTATCCACCTTTATGAACACCAAGGCTCTGACCATTAATAAAAACTTCAGACTCATAATCAACAGCATCAAAATGAAGAAGGATTCGTTGCCCGGTCCAATTTGCAGGTACAGTAAATAACCGGCGATACCACAACTTATCATAATGAGTCATTACACCCGAAATAGCAGATTCTACCGGAAATGGAACCAATATTTTGCTTGAAAGATTACCTGTAGGAGCAACTTCAGTACGACTTAATCCGGGTTGAAATTGCCAGATACCGTTTAGATTTTTCCACTCGGTACGGGCCATTTGCGGACGTGGATAATCTCCAAGCACATTGGCAGTGTCGATAGTTGAAGCGTAAGCCGTCATAAGTCTTGCTTTTTTCATTGTCCAGGTTTGCGCATGCAAAACCGTGCAAAGCAAGCAGAGGCTTACAACCAACATACTAAATTTAAAGAGTTTTCTCATCTCGTTTTTTTTATTCTATTTATGTTTACAATTTATATTCAGCGTTTCTAAATCAGAAACAGGTATTTAACTATTTCCTTTTAGCCTTTTTAGTTGAAATCGCCTTTTTCTGAATCACTTCCTGAATCACCGGAATTGGTTTTGCAAGTGGCGCCAGTTGTTTGGTATAACTCCTCATTGAAATACCGGCATCTATGTACTGACCGCCTTCAGTTTGATGGCAATGTATTGAAATCGTGTTTAAGCTATTAGGTACTAATGCCTTTTTAGCTTCATTGCTGATTGATGCTGAAATATATCCCGATGTATATCCGCTTAGCTTGCATGCCAACACATCGTTGATGTAAATTTCGCAATTTTCGTCGTGATGTACAAGCAATACCAAACTATCTGAAAGTTCTGCGGTCAAATTACCCGGATTAAACTTTTGTCGCATCCAAATATCACTTGTATTCCAGTTGGTTCTAATATTTCCACCCGGAGTGCCACCACTTCCCAATCCACCCTCGGCTTGTTTCCATGCGGAATCATCAAAAGCCGATGTGTACCAATTTGAAGCCGGTTCAGTTGTTGTATATTTCCAATTCTGAGCATCTTTTAACGATGTTGGTAAAATTTCGGTAAGATACGAGTTCTTATGAATAACCCGTTGATTTATTTCAAAAATTTTGTTGATATCTGCTTTCACCACCCGGTCGTATGTCATCAATCCGTTTAGTTCCGACTCAACATCCGTTAACTCGGTGTAAACAGCAGCACTTAGTCCATTATTGGTTTTGAACTGCATAAGTTGCTCTGCAAAACTTTTGTACATATCCAGCAGTTCATCCGCATTATTAATCATCACATAGGTTGGACCATCTTTCCAAATATGTTTCGGAACAACGTAACCGATACCACCATATTCACCACAAACCAAAATCTGAGATGAGCTGGTCGGACATGCTGGTGGAGGATAGCTGTGGGCATCCAATATATGTCCGGCATCGAAATACGAACCGCCACTTGCCTGATTCACAAGTCGGTTTGGATCTAAAGCAATCACATCATCAACTAATGCTTTCGTATTGTGCTGAGCCTGACTCTCGTTGAAAACTACCCACGAAACAATACAAGGGCTATTCCAATGCGTTTTCACCATTGTTTCCAATTCCGATTTGTAAGCACTTTCATCAATTGGTTGTGGATGGTCGGTGTATGAATTAGGCGATGGCATATCCTGCCACACAAGTATACCAAGCTTGTCGGCCCAATAGTACCAACGATAAGGCTCTACTTTGATATGTTTGCGAATCATATTGAACCCGAATTCTTTGTTTTTCTTCAAATCATTCTGAATAGCCAGGTCTGTTGGAGCTGTATAGAGTCCATCGGGCCAAAAACCCTGATCTAAAGGTCCAAACTGAAACAAAAATTCGTTGTTCAACATCATTTTCTTGAACTCCCCTACTTGTGCCATAGATATTTTACGCATACCGAAGTAACTCGTCAGGTTGTCAATGTCTTTTCCTTCGCTTTTCAGTGTAATTTTCAAATCGTAAAGAAACGGTGAATCAGGTGACCAAAGTTTAGCATTCGGAATTGGAATAACTAAATCGGCATTGGCATTTCCGGCAAAAGTTGTAACTGTTTTAGCACCATCTTTTACTTCTACAGCAACCGTAAGGCCTGTTGCAGCACCTGTTGTAAAAGCTTTCAGCATGAGTGTTGAATTATCAACATTGGGTACAAGTTTAATATCCGAAATAGCTGTTTGCGGAAGTGGTTCTAACCAAACAGTTTGCCAGATTCCCGATGTTGGTGTGTACATAATACCTCCCTGATGCAATGTTTGCTTGCCACGGGGCTGCCCACCATTATCGGTTGGATCGGAAACGCGAACAGTGATTTCTTGCTTACCACGGCCTTTGATTTTTGATGTAATATCAAAACTAAACGGATCGTAGCCACCTCTATGTGTTCCAACCGATTGCTTATTTACAAAAACCTCGCATTCGTAATCTACAGCACCAAAATGGATCAACAAACGTTGTCCTTTCCAGTCGGCAGGAACTGTGAATGTGCGACGATACCACATTTTATCGTGGTGTTTCATCACACCTGAAATAGCTGACTCCACTGGGAATGGAACTAAAATTTTGGCTGAAAGGGTTCCTTTTGGTTGAGCTTCAGTAAGGCTTACTCCGGGTTGAAATTGCCAGATACCATTCAGATTCATCCATTTTTCACGAGCCATCTGCGGACGAGGATATTCGCCAAGTACGTTAGCTGTGTCAATAGTTGCTGCATAAGGAGTCATCAATGGCGCTTTTCCCATTTTCCAGGTTTGAGCCTGCATAGCCGAAATCGACAGACAAAGACTCGCTACAATAAGGCTGATTTTAAAAATTCTTCTCATTTTGTAAATAAAAAATGTGTTTATGATTTGATTTGTTATTTATTTTATTTTTAGATTTTGACAAATGAAATTGTTTGGAAAGTCCGATCGGTTTCTGTTCTCATAAAATACATACCGGGATTAAGCGACGAGATATCCACCTGGGAATCAAATTTATTCGGTTTAATTAGCTCGCGGCCAACCGTATTATAAATCCCGATTAACTCCGTATTTGGATTTTCGCGCAAAACCGATAACCTGTTTTTGGCAGGATTTGGATATACTTTACATTTCCCTTCCGATTTCACAGTGGGAATAGCAGTGCTTGAAGGAACTTCGTAACCTCGTATAAGTATTCCTGCATCTATATACTGTCCGCCTCCGGTTTGGTGACAATGTACGGCAATTACGTTTGTTCCGTTTATAATCAGAGCATTTTTTGCGGCAACATTTATTGGGAAATAATTATATGTACTCGTGTATCCGGTTAGGGAACTGGCCAAAACACCATTAATATACACTTCGCAATCTTCGTCATGGTGGATGTACAACTCGAGATTGTCTATTTCAGAAGCAGACAGAGTGCCAACAGTAAAAGTTTGACGCATCCATATATCACCGGTTGTCCAACTGGTACGAATTGTGCCGCCCGGAGTACCGGATGACCCAAAACCGCCCAAAGCTGATTTCCAGACTGCGTCATTAAATGTCGGTGCAGCCCAACCTGCAAGAGGTTGTGTTGTTACATATTTCCATGTGCGTCCGTTAGCCAATGAAGTAGGTAAGACATTGTTGATGGCCAGATTTTTATATATCAGGTTATTATTTATCTCTGCCAATTTCGTTTCATTTACTTTACAAACAGCACGATCATACGTAAAAAGACCATTTACCTCGCGCTCTACATCAGTAATCTGTGTAAATACAGCAGCACTTAACCCATTCTCCAACTTAAACTTAGCAAGCATGTCGGCATAATCCTTATAAGTTGCAAGTACTTCATCACCTGTATTTTTCATCACCATGCTCACGCCGGTTCCCCAAAGGTGATCGACAACGCTCAACCCGACACTTCCATACTCTCCGCAAGCCAAGGCTTTGGTAGTACTTACCGGATAGCCCGGTTGTGGATAACTGTGGACATCCTTAATGTGTCCGACATCTTTCCAAACAGCACCGCTGTTTTCGTTCACCATACGGGTAGAATCCAAACTCATTACGCTGGCAACCAATGTTTCGGTGTCATGCTGTCCTTGTTCTTCATTGAATATCACCCACATAATAATGCTCGGACTATTCCAGTGAGTCTGAACCATTTTTGTTAACTCAGTTTTAAATTGAACTTTATCAATTGTTTGAGGAGTGCTTGTGTACGAATTGGACGAAGGCATATCCTGCCACACCAATAAGCCCAACTTGTCGGCATAATAATACCAACGATACGGTTCCACTTTGATGTGTTTCCGAATCATATTAAAGCCAAAATCTTTGGTTTTCTGAATATCAAATAACATGGCCGAATCGGTTGGGGCAGTGTAAACTCCATCGGGCCAAAATCCCTGATCCAGGGGGCCGAACTGAAACAAAAACTCGTTGTTGAGCATCAGTTTTTGCACGCCTCCTATTTGTTTGAGCGATATTTTACGCATTCCAAAATAACTACTCAACGAATCTATAAGAGTATCACCACTCATTAATGTAATTTTCAAATCATACAAAAATGGTGATGTGGGCGACCAGAGTTTTGGATTGGGAATTGAAATCCTTAAATCGGAGTTTGCATTTCCGCTAAAATTAGCAACCGTTTTATCACCATCTTTCACAGCAATATTCACCGTAAGATTTGTAGCACTTCCTAATGTAGTGGCATTTATGACCACCGACGAATTATCTAACTCAGGAACAATTTTAATTTCTGAAATAGAATTCATTGGCACAGGTTCTAACCAAACGGATTGCCAGATACCGGTTGTTGGTGTATATGTAATATCACCCGGTGCCAATGTTTGTTTTCCGCGCGGCTGTCCTCCATTATTTGTGGGATCATAGACCTTCACAGTAATTTCCTGCGTGCCCGAAATTTTAAGTGCCGAAGTAATATCGTAAGTAAATGGATCATATCCGCCTGTATGAATTCCAATTGTTTGACCATTTACATAAATTTGAGATTTATAATCAACCGCACCAAAGTGAACAAGTATCCGTTGACCAGCCCATGCAGTCGGTATTGTAAAAGTACGCCTGTATAATAAATTATCGTAATGCTTCATTACGCCCGAGATGGCCGATTCTACCGGGAATGGCACAAGTATTTTACTCGTAAGTTTCCCGATTGGTGGAACCTGAGTAAAACCGGTACCCTGCTGAAATTGCCAGATTCCGTTCAGGTTCATCCATTTTTCCCGTACCATTTGCGGACGGGGATATTCTCCAAGCACGTTCGCCGTATCTACTTTTGCCGCAAACGCAGTCATCAACGTAGCTTTTCCCATTTTCCAGTCCTGAGCACAAAGGAGCATTGTTGACAAACACATGACAGCAATTAGCGACCAGAACTTATTAAGCTTTCTCATTTTCAATAGTGCAATTTGTGATTTCTCGGTTTTTCAATAGTACGATTACAATGACCACTCAAACAGTTATTCTTGCGTAAGAGAGCTGGAACAACATTGTTTAAAAAGCCTCAAAATATCGGATTAAATATTTTCGGTAAAATTACTCCCAGATTAATTGCTGCAAGAACAAATGCAGTCCATAAAACATCATAATCGTGCCATTTAACAGCCATTATTCCACACAATCAAATTATTAGGTTAAATAGGCCGTCTTATTCCTGAAATACTCAAAACAACATAAAGCACTGATTTAATTCTGTTTTTAATTTCAATACAATGGGCAAATGAATAAATCACCGGGTCAGTTATTGCTATTTATTGGTCATTTCTTATAGACTTATATCATACCAAATGATTTAATTTGTAATCTGCAACCGGATTACTCAACTGTGATTGTGTTGTGTAAAAAATGTAACCACCAGATGCAATCTTACATTAGCATCAATAGGTTGCAAACCATAAAATATTATTCTAACGTAATTTTATTGAACCAGCAAATTCCAATTCGTTTATGAGAAAAAAACTGCTAACAATGGCTTCATTGGCTTCAACCCTCGCGATAGCTCAAACTCAGAAACCAAATATCATGATTATTCTGGCTGATGATATGGGATATTCTGATGCAGGTTGCTTTGGCGGTGAAATCAATACACCCAATATTGACTCGTTGGCAAGCCAGGGACTTCGATTTACCCAGTTTTACAACTGCTCCCGTAGCTGTCCATCCAGAGCTGCACTCCTAACAGGGCGTTATCCACAGGTGGTTGGTATTACTGCTATGGGACGGAGCCTGACGACCGACTGTGTCACCATCCCCGAAGTACTTAAAACTGCCGGTTATAATACTGCCATGACAGGAAAGTGGCATTTGTCGCTCACTCAGGGTCGGGCTTATAATGAGCAAATGCAATGGTTAGCCAACCGTGTTGATTATGGGGAGTTTTCGCCAAAAGCAGCTTACCCGTGTAACCGTGGGTTTGACGAGCACTATGGCATTATTTGGGGTGTTGCCAACTATTTCGATCCTTTTAGTTTAGTTCACAACGAACAACGAATAGACACTGTTCCAAAAGATTTTTACATGACCGACTATATCACACAAAAGACTCTGGATCTGATTGATATTGATTCTAAAAAGCCGGAACCATTCTTTATGTATGTTGCCTATACTGCTCCACACTGGCCCTTACATGCCAAACCGAAGGACATTGCCAAATATAAAGGAAAATATGATGGTGGCTGGGATGCTTTGCGCACAAGTCGGTATAACCGATTACTCCAAATGGGTCTGATTGATTCGGCTCAGGTTCCGTTATCGAAAAATGAATCGGGTCGGGCGTGGGCAAATGAGACCTATAAAAGCTGGGAAGCTTCCAACATGGAGGTTCATGCTGCCATGGTGGATTGCATGGATCAGGGTATTGGAAAAATTATTGCCAAACTGAAAGAAACTGGCGAATACGATAATACAATTATTTTCTTCCTGTCAGATAACGGGGCTTCGCCTGAGCGATACGCCAACTCCGATTTCGATCGCCCATCGATGACACGAAACGGCACACCTATTAAATATCCGGCTGATCATCCAACCACCGGCATTGAAACATCTTACGATTACATTGGCGATGCTTGGGCCGGGGCACTGAATACACCGTATCGTTATTGGAAATCGGAATCGTTCTATGGTGGTACTGCCACCCCAATGATTGTACATTGGCCTGCCGGGTTAAAAACGACTCCCGGAAGTGTTACAAGTCAGCCTGTTCATGTCATCGATATGATGGCAACCTGCTTAGAACTGGCCGGAGCTAATTATCCAACTACCTACAAAGGTAACGCCATTAAACCCATGGATTCTAAAAGTATTGCTCCTATACTTGAAGGCCAAATTAGGGAACAAACATCGCCCATATTTTGGGAACATGAAGGTGGACGGGCTATTCGTTTAGGAGATTGGAAACTGGTTTCGCCCAAAAATGCTGCATGGCAGTTGTATAATATGGCTACAGATTTATCGGAAACTAAAAACGTGGCTATCGAAAATCCGGATAAAGTAACCGAGCTTAAAAACCTGTGGAATGCATGGGCTGTTAAGATGGGGTTAACCGTGCCGAGATAATCAAAAGATCTTCCTTGTTGATAGATCCTGAATTAAAAAAACAGAGGTGAAAACAATACTGTTCTCACCCCTGTTTGTCAATACGTTTCAATTATTACAGAATTCCGGCAATGTATTTTTCCAGTTTAATCAAATCCTTTGTGAAGTTTCGAATTCCTTCAGCTAACTTTTCTGTTGCCATTGCATCTTCGTTCATCATCCACCGGAATGTTTTTTCGTCCATGTGAATTGAACTAATATCAAGTTGTTTTGATTTTTCTGCATCCAATTTCTTTTCCAAAATACCTTCGGTGCTCTCAAGCTCTTTCAGTAATGATGGTGCAATAGTCAAAGCATCGCAACCCACAATTTCTATAATCTCACCGATATTCCGGAAGCTGGCTCCCATAACAATCGTGTTATAACCGAATTTCTTATAGTAGTTATAGATTTCCTGAACCGATTTTACGCCGGGATCCTCTGCACCGGGAATTTCGGAAACACCACGGTCTTTTTTGTGCCAGTCGAGAATTCTTCCAACAAAAGGTGAAATCAATGTTACCTTGGCTTCAGCACATCGTACTGCCTGAGCCATAGAAAATAACAATGTCAGGTTGCCGTGAATACCCTCTTTTTCGAGCGCTTCGGAGGCTTTAATACCTTCCCAGGTCGATGCAACTTTTATCAGAATGCGTTCGCGCGAAATGCCGTTAGCCTCGTAAAGCGCGATCAACTCACGTGCCTTGGCAATGGTAGCTTCTGTATCAAACGACAAGCGGGCATCAACTTCGGTAGAAACCCGCCCCGGTACAATTTTCAATATTTCAAGGCCAAAATTCACAGCCAGTTTATCCATGGCTTTGCCCAACTGAATCGCTTTGTCACTTGATTGACTTTTAGCATACGAAATGGCATCGTCAATCAAAGCGCTGTATTTGGGATCCATTGCAGCCGCATATATCAGCGACGGATTAGTGGTTGCATCAATGGGTTGATAAACCGATATGGAGGCAAAATCGCCGGTATCGGCAACTACTTTTGTATACGTTTTAAGTTGTTCTAATAAATTCATATTATAAGTTTTAATAGGTAAAATTATTTTAATCAACTAAACCAATAAATGCTATTTTGAATTCACCATCCAGTTAGAAAAAACATTCAGGTAATTCCAAAAGGAAACAATCAGATGTTCGGGTGCCTCTATTTGCATCAAAACCTGTTTGTAGCAGTTAAGCCAGATTATGCGTCCTTCTGCAGTAATTTTGAAATGACTATGACGATTTGCCAGCATCGGTCTGCCCCGATTATTATTAAAGTATTCCGGACCACCCATAATCTGAACCATAAAATCGGCTGAATTTCTTTTTGAATTCTCTAATCCCTCCACTGATTCCGGAAAAAGATGTTTTATTTCACTATCACGAAGCAAATCGTAATGTTTGCTCACCATTTCACGAACTCCAGCCTCTCCCAATACCTTCAGAAACTCAGGATCTGGCTTTGTTACCTGAGGCCGTTCTCCAAACTGATAACTGTTTATTTGTAAATTCATTGTTGTATAATCTTTTATACACTAACTCATTTTAGTAACACTTTGTTTAAAATTCATCAATTATTTAATTACTAAAAACAGATATGTATCAACTCAATTTTATGATTTCTATTAAAGCGTACAGTTATTTATACTGTTTCTTTAGTTCATCGTACCATTTCTTCATTACATAGAATGCTCTCTTTTTTTCACCCTTGTCTGATATAACTCCTTTGCGGTTGAAGTCGTCCTGCATATCGCGCAGTTGGCGGCGTGGTGAGCGAAAATCTTTCAGAATCCACGGAGTTGTGCCGGCAAGACCCGGAATGCGCTTAAACATGTTCACACTGCGAATGTATAAATCCTCCTGATAATCTTCGGTAAACCGATCTGTTTTTCCACCTTGAAGTCCGTATAATGCTTCGCCGCCAAATTCAGTGATTATGATTGGTTTCGAATCGGTGAAAGTCCAGTTTACGCGGTCACATTTTTCGGGCAATCCATCGTACCAACCCACATATTCATTAAAACTCAGGACATCCATAACCTTACTTAAGTCATCATTTACAGTCATCACTCCTGGTTTGAGTTCTACTTTTTCCATTGCCGCTCCTACCAATCGTCCCGGATCAAGCTCTCTGGTTTTTGCTGCCAGCCGTGACAGAAAATCCAGCCGTTCAGCGCCATGCGGAGTTTCGTTGGCGATAGACCAAATGATTATATTCGAGCGATTTTTATCGCGCGTTATCATATCGGTCAATTGGGCTTCGGCATTCTTATATGTTTCCTGATTTCCCCATTGGATAGTCCAGTAAACCGGAATTTCCGACCAAACCAAAATGCCCATTCTCTCAGCCTGACGAATCATTTGTTCGTTGTGCGGATAATGTGCCAGGCGAACAAAGTTACAGCCCATCTCTTTTGCCCATTGCAGTAAGGTTATGTCTTCCTCTTTAGAATAAGCACGTCCGTTACGAAATGGCGCTTCTTCATGAATACAAATACCCCTTAAGAAAACTGGTTTTCCATTCAATAAAACTTGTGTACCTTTGGTTTCAATCGTTCTGAAACCAATCTCATCTGTCACTGCTTCATCGTCAACTGATATGTTTATTCCATATAACTTTGGATTTTCGGGAGTCCACAAAGTTGGTTTTGCTTTTAGCTCAAAGGCAACATAACCTTTTGCATTGGGAGTAAACTGTTGTGATATTTTCAGTTCCGGAATTTCAATTCTCACAGCCTTGTTTAACTGATCACCATCAAGCTGAATCCAACCATTAATAATACTCTTATCGTTCTTTTTAAGTTGCACGTAGTAATCGCGAACAAAAGTAGCAGGCGTTTCAACAAGTTTTACCTGACGGGTTATACCTCCGTAATTCCACCAGTCGAAATTTAAGGTAGGTACGGCATCAAGCATCCGTTTATTATCTACCTTTACTACCAACGAGTTTTCACCCGTCTTTAACAATCCTGTTACTTCAAAATTGAAAGGGGTAAACCCACCCACATGCTGACCAATTTCTTTCCCATTCACAAATACAATGGCCTCATAATTCACAGCTCCAAAGTACAGGAAAACACGCTTATTATCCTTCACTTCGTACTGAAACCGATTTCTGTACCAAACAGTTCCTTCGTAATAATATAACTCCGGACGTTGTGTATTCCAATCGCCCGGAACAGACAATGTACGGTCTGTAGAAAAGTTATATTCCTGAAGTACACTTTTATCCACAATATCTTTATCAGCTCCGTAGCCGTTTTTTATCGGTTGACGGCGGTAATCGTAATACCCATTCTCGAATGGATCGACAATTGTTCTCCATATACCGTCCAGCGATATTGTTTTCCGACCTTCAATGTTGATGATTTGTGGAGTAGTTTGAGCTGCAACTGTTCCTGCTAATGTTATAGCCAGTAAGAATAATACATTTTTAATTGTGTTTTTCATGATGTAAATAAGATCTAAATATCATGTGATTGAGTTCCCAAAGGTATAAAAAGATTTTATATCTAAGTATCTGTTGAGTAGTTATCCTAAAACCAAAAACTCCCTGATAATTTTCATTATCAGGGAGTTTTGAGCTTTTAAATGGTGACCGCGACAGGTAGATGCCCTCTGTCTCAAACACTTACTTTCCTCTTTTTCCATTCATATATTAATTTAGTTACCAGCTAGTTACAAATCAAAATTCAAATCTTAAGGAATCCTAGCAAGATCTAAAGTATCTGAGTATGACCGGTTTTTGGGGAAAATGTCGGGAAAATCTCCTAAGTTTGCTCCATATGGCAACGGTAAAAGCATTCATAAAGGTATATAAAATAAACACTCCTGTAAAAGTAAGATTTAGATTACGTGCAGGAAAAGAGGTCGATGCTGAATACACTAGTGATATTGAAGTACTACCCAAATATTGGGATTCTAAGATTCAAGGTATAAAAGTATCACCGTTTTATTCTATTTCAGACAAACTAAAGATTGATACTGAAATTTATGAATTATGGAAACTGATTACTACCATTTATGTCAATACAAAAGACACATCAATACTTAATTCAAAGTATTTAGGTAATCAAATCAAATTGTCACTTGAAAAAGCAAAAGCAGAAAATGTTGATACTGAAATTAAGGAAGACATAATTGTACAACCTCCTGTTGAGGAAATAATAAATTTCTTTGACGTATTTGATCAATTCCTCCTGAGAAATGATTTATCTGATGAAAGAAAAGAATCATATGCAGTCGTAAAAAACACTTTAATTAGATTTGTTTACATAAAACGGAAAACAAAACCTGACTATATACTTTCATTAGATAATACAGACGATATCATATTGTCTGAAATTCATTTATACCTCAAAAATGAGTTTTACATCGCAAACGAAGATAAGAAATTTTGTTTCTTATTTCCAAAGTATAACTCAAACAGACCAAGGGGAATCAATACAACAACCGGTATGATGATTAAAATAAGAGCATTCTTTAATTGGTCAATTAAACATGGATACACCCGAAACTATCCTTTTTCAAAATATACTTTACGGGAATGTGTTTACGGAACTCCTATTTTCCCAACAGTGGAAGAACTTATGCGAATCTATGAAAAAGATTTTTCTCAAAGACCATTGATTGAAACACAACGTGACATTTTCGTATTTCAGTGCATGTGTGGAGCAAGAGTTGGTGATCTAATGAAATTTACTCGCAACAATATAATAGATGGTTGTATAGAGTATATCCCACATAAGACAAAAAGAGAACGTGTTATAACCGTGAGTGTACCTTTGAATTCAATTGCTCAGAAAATTCTGAATAAATACATTTCTTATGAAGTTGGACCTTTACTCCCCTTTACTTTTGAGCAAGAATATAATAGAACCATAAAAACCATTTTCTTCGAAACTGGAATTACCCGGAATGTAATCGTTTTGAATACAATAACGAGATACGAAGAGATTAAACCAATCAATGAAGTTGCGAGTTCTCATATGGCAAGAAGGTATTTTATTGGGAATATGTATAACAAGATTCAAGACCCTAGTCTTATATCTTCATTAACCGGACATGTACCTGGGAGTAAAAGTTTTGAACGGTACAGAACCATTGACAAAGAAGTAAAGAAAAAGTTGGTAAATTTTCTTGAATGAAATATTCTTAGATATTTTTTGATTCATTTTCAAACTTTTCAACCTTATTGGAATACAATATTCTAAAATCGTTCATTCGATAAAAAAGAATCCAATTATGAATGTTGAAAATACATGCAATTATCAAAAAATACAATTCAAAATCAACTGCAAATGTAATGTTTCGGGTACGTGATGGTAAGAAAGTTGACTTATCATACACGAGTGAAATTATAGTTGATGTAAATCTCTGGGACAAACTCAATCAGGGATATTTGAGAAAATACACCTTGGAAGACCCAAAGAAAGAGTTGGTCAATCAACAGATTTCTGACCGTGTAAAAGTCATTCGTGAAGTCTATTCTAATAAAGATAAAGCAGTTGAACCTACTTCAAAGTGGTTAACTCAGGAAGTTAATCAATATCTATTGAATATCAAGAATAAGGAAGATATATATAATATTGACCTTATCACCGAATTTGATTATTATATCAAGAATCACGACATATCCAATTTAAGACGGAAAAGTTTCAAAACAGTATTTAATAGTTTCGTTCGGTTTCAGGATTACCTTTCCTTAATCAAAGGAAAGAAGATTGCTTTTAGATACTCAGATATTGATTTTTCAGTATTGACTGAATTTCAAAAGTTCTTGAATATTGAATATCAACTATGCAAAACCAATCCTGAATTGTACAATCTTCAAAAAGGAGAATTGATTAGTAGAAGGGGGAACAATACGATTATTGGATATATGAAGAAACTAAGCAGTTTTATCTATTATTATAAATCAAAGTACAAACAGTCCTATAATCCTTTCGAAAATTACAAGATTGGTTCAGAAGTATATGGTAATCCAATAGTATTGACGAAAACTGAATTTCAAAACCTGCAGAATGTAGGGATAGTTGACAAAAGACTTCAAGTAATAAGGGATATTTTCATATTGAATTGCATGGTAGGATTCCGTGTGACGGACTTTTTCAGTCTGAAACACACGGATATAATCAATAATAAAATAGAGTACTATCCAAGTAAAACACGTAAATATCAAATCAAGGTGAGTGTCCCATTGAATGATTTAGCAAAGGAAATTATATCTAAGTATAAAGGTGATTCTGATTATTTGATTCCAAGAATGAGTTTAAAAACGTATAGAACTGGATTGAAGAAATTATTTAAAACAGTTGGTCTTACAAGAATGGTAACTTATTTGAATGGAAAAACAAACGAAACAGAACATGCTACACTAGACCAATTGGTTAGTGCACATCTTGCTCGTAGGGTATTTTTATCCACACTTGTAAATATGGGATTTAATAGTGAAGCAATCTATTCTATGAGTGGTCATAGGGTAAACTCGAAAGAAATAAGCAGATATTATAGTATCGAAGACTCTACTCAAATAGAATGTGTCAATGGATTAGATTTAAGAATTACCAAACCATTTAAACCAGTTTTCAATATCACCACAGGGAATGAAAACTCTTCCATTTTTGTTGGAGACAGAGATAGAAGTGTGGATTTGTTTGCACAATTGAAGAAAGTATAATCAGTCATATTAAATAACCTATTATGGAAGACGAAACTAAATTATCATTCATGGAACAGGTACAGACGATTGCATATTATATCGTCTGCACAAATTATTGTAACACGTCAAAAGTTCAACGGAAATTTGGGTACTATTATAATGCATGTAGTCGAGCAATTGACGTTCTTGAAAGATTGGGTATTGTATCTCCCTATAACATTATTAAAAACGAACGATGGATTTTAGTGGAAAGTATTGAGGAATTAGAAGAGAAACTGGATTTTTATTTTTGAAATAGTATAGGAGTATCAATACCAGTTAAACAAACACGTCCTATTATGACCCCGAGGAATTTAATACAGACTTCGGGGTACTTGGTGGTATGTTCTAATTCTTGTTCATTTAGTTTATTACAAAATAGACTGCATATTGAAGGGAAGACTAATTTTCAAGTTTTATCTATTTTAGAGGGATTAGGAATAATCAGTTTTGATGGTTCTCAATATATTGTAGGAGTGAAAAGTATTGACGAACTTGAAAAGGTGTTGGATATTTTATTTGAGAAACATCAGAATAAATTTCATGATAAATAATAAATAGATATGGTTTATCATATAGGATACGTAAAACTCACCAGAATGTTATTTAATCTCATTCTGGCGAGTTTATTATGTCTGGATGGGTATTTTACTTATTGCAACACCAAAACCTTCTGAAAACGAGAAAATCATTTATTACATTTATATATGATTAATAATAATTTGAAACCCGGTGAGTATTTCCAGAAATTTATTTTTTGTAGCATCTTATTATGTGGTGTCAAAGCAATACTGTAGTAAATCCGGTTTACAAAGACAATTTTCAATCGATTACCTTAAAGCAACTGCTGTTATTTAATTTCTACTTAATTTGAAGTTTATCTCAAAAATAGCGTTAAGTGGTAATGCTGTACATATTACAGATATCTCTCTAATGGAGCAAAAGATCGATGAGTATTATGCTGAATGAGTTTAATTCAGTGATATGGATTACTAGTTGAATGCCTTTTGACGAAATTGGATTACATATTGACCAATTTGAGCCAGATGATTTATTACATCAAAACCTATTTTTGTAGCGGATAAATATAAGAAAACTAAAAGTACCGATTATGTCACAACTTGAATTGGGGGTAAATATTCAAATTTATTTTTCCCTACATCAGATTGTTAATAGCAACATGCAATATTGCCGTATCATTATCTATTTTTAGTCTATCTATAAAACTAGATTTATTTAGTTTGTTCAGATGTAAAATTTGGAGCTTAAGTAATCTATTTGGTCTAAAATAGATCAGCGAAGCAAGGATCTTTGCAAAGATCATTCTAGAAATAACCTAAACTAATGAAAAAATATGATAAATGTAGCTTCTAATATTGAGTTCAAATACCTTATCGCCAATGAGTCAGATAAAAAGTACGGAGTCACTATTAATACTGTCGGTTTTCAGACTATTCACCCGAACGAAACTTACCCTATAGATGAACACCCAAACGATTATCAATTCAATGAAATGGCAGGACGAATTCTTGACGAATTTCAATTTGTTTATATAACCAAAGGTCGAGGTGAGTTAGTGATTGAATCTTCTGGAAAACTGGAGATTCGTCAAGGTCAACTCATCATTATTTTTCCCGGTCAATGGCATAGTTATAATCCTGATAAGAATATTGGATGGAATGAGTATTTTATTGGATTTAATGGAGGAATTATTCATAAATTAGTAAAGAACTCATTTCTGTCAACCCGAAGTCAAGTTATTAATGTTGGATTAAATGAAGAACTAGTTACGTTGTTTAAGCGGGCTATTGAAGTGGCATTTCAAGACAAGATAGGGGCACAGCAGCATTTATCGGGTATTGTTATGCACATGATAGGACTTGTTCTTTATGAATCAGATAACAATAGAAGAGATTTGTTGAACCATCAGCACCTGATTACAAATGCAAAGATAGTAATGAACGAAAACATCTATAATTATATTTCGCCTGAGGAGATTGCAAACGAACTGGAGATTAGCTACATAAAGTTCAGACGACTTTTTAAAAAAACTACCGGTTACGCACCGGCAAAGTACTTTCAGGAGCTAAGAATAGTGAAAGCCAAACAACTACTGCTAGAAACAAAATGTCCGGTAAAAGAAGTTGCTTATAAATTGAATTATGCTTCGCTTGAATGTTTCGCAACCGTATTTAAGAAACGAACGGGGTATACACCAACTCAATACAGAAAATTTAATCGATAAATATAAAACACAATTATATTTCACTATTAAACAATGAATTATGAAGCCTGCAACATTAAAAAAATCAACTCTATTAGTAGACACTATCGCCTGTGGAGTAACTACAACAATACTTACAACGACATCAATCATATATGCAGAAATTATCATTATTCGGTTTTTTTCTTTGATTTTTGGAATTATGCTGGTTTCATATCTCTATCTATATGCTAGCTTGGTTTGGAAGAACAAAATATTAAAACAGCTATTAATTTGGCTGAACATAGTCCTGGGAATAACAACACTATTTAATATCTTCATCATAGTGCTAAGGGCACAACTTTAATCAAAATGGTTAGTTACCTTAATGAGGGCAAAATTATTATTTGAGGTATTAGGAATAGTTTTACTTCCGGAAAACAAAAGAAAGACAATTTAGACTCAAAGTAACCAAGATACAAAAAAATATAAACTTAGTAGCTTCGCATCATGGCAAATTTGCATTCACAAATACGATTATATCATTTTTATTTCTTAAAACTAAATAGACGGCAAATGAAATAATAGTATCTATTTGAGATTCGGAGTATTTTATATCATCTTTTTTTTATCCTAAAAATTGTCAGAGAACAAGGAGCCAATTCATAATTACTTGTTTGATTAAGCTTAATAGTAGCTGTTTCAGGATGTATATTGTCTGGTTCATCAAACGTATTTCGATCTCTTGGCGAACCTGTCAGAGTGTACTTCACTGCATTTTTGGAAATGCCGTTGAACTTAGACAGGTCGATAGCGGCGGTATACACTTTTGCAGTAGTGTTTACCAATTTGATAATAACATCCCCGGTTTTAGAATCACGAACGCATGATGAAGCCAGAGTAGAATCCGATACTTGTGATTTTTTCTCTTTGTCGTAAAACAAAACAATATTGTCGTAATAAAAATCTCCATTATTTAGCGAGAATAACTGCTGTACATAATAGTTTGGTGTACGACAAATGTGTGTATTATTGAAGTAAATCATATCAGGCGACCATTGTGTATAACCTACTTTCGCCAATAGCGGTGCATAGGACGCAAACTTCACCACATCACCATTGCGTTCGAGCGAGGTCATAAAGGCGGCTTCAGCAATAGCATCAAACAACGAGTTCGATTTGGAGGCATATTCACCAATATACACTTTGGAAGCCGAACGATCATATGAATCATATCGTTTTTGATTTGCAATAAACCAAGGCGCTTTCTCATAAAAATGTTCATCTACAACAGGTATGTTCAATTTATTGGCCAGTTTCCAACCATTTTCATAGTCTTCGCCTTTGGGTGAAGGACCAACTGTTCCGACAATTGTTATTTCGGGATGTTTTGCTTTTACTGCTTCGAATATTTGTTTGAAACGGTTTTCGAACTCAGGAGTAATTTTATCTTCATTACCCACACCGATATACTCCAAATTAAAAGGTTTAGGGTGTCCAGCTTCAGCTCGTTTAGCTCCCCAAACTGAAGTTTCTGGTCCGTTGGCCCATTCAATCAAATCAAGTATTTCCTGAATATAATCTGCCATTTCATTTTGGGGTATAACCTTTTGACCATTACTGCCGTTGCGCCATGTTCCACCAGAGTTCTGACAACTTACTGCCGCAGCCACAACCGGGAGGGGTTTTGCTCCAATATCTTCACAAAACTGGAAATACTCGAAATAGCCAAGGCCAGCTGATTGACTATAATTCCATAGACTTCTTTGGGTAACTCTCTGCTCAACGGGTCCAATCGTATACTTCCAACGATACATATTTGCAAGACCATCGCCATGTACCACACAGCCGCCTGGAAAACGAATAAACTTAGGTTTTAAATCGGCTAAAGTTTGAGCCAAATCAGCACGTAATCCATTCTGTCTGTTTTTAAAAGTGGCTGAAGGAAACAGCGAAACCATGTCCAATGCAATTTTACCTGTCGCTTTAACCAACACAACAAGTTTAGCACTGTCTTCGGTTTGAGAAGCTGTAAGTGTAGCAGTATATTTTTTCCAGTCATTAGAATCAGTAGTAAGATCTGTTTCGCTCAAAAGCTGCCCCTTTTTACCAATTAATTTCACCTGTACAGGAAACGGATTTCCTGACAAAGGGTGAAGGAAAATGGAAAAATCGTACCTCTCTCCTGCTTTTATAGGAATGCCATCGTAACCTGAGTTTTTTATTCCAATCCCATTTTTACCGGTGTCTTGTACATCAATAACAAGGTAATGTGGGTTGCTTTTATGAAGCGGAGCCTGTGTTTCTATGGAGATATTACCGTAACCAAATCCTTCCGTAATATATTCCCAAGCAGTAAACGAATGCCAGTTGGCGTTTTTATGCCAATTATCCCGGTCGCTCGGACTATACTCAAATGAACGATTCTGAACTAATTCACCATACAATCCACCATCTGCTGAGTAATTAATATCCTCAAAGAAAATCCCAACCAAATCGGGACTTATCTTTTTTCCGTGTATTCCTTTTTCTGACTGAGCGTTTGCTGACAAAGTAATTCCCAGCATTAATATTATAAGATTAGTTTTCATGATTTGCTCTTTTATTTTTCTTACTTATTCAAGTCCAGTTGTATTTTATCAAAATCGGGTAACCATTCTGTAGTATTGAAAAATCGAATGGTGTTGAACCCTTTGTGTAATTTCATACTACAGGTACTGTTCCTCGGTGAGAATCCATTTGAATACTAAATAAAGATTACTTCAACGGATTTATACCTTTATGTGTTGGTATAACCTGTTTAATTGTACCATCTGCATTAAATTCAAGTTTATCTATACATACTTCACGATTAAAACCGGCTGCCCTTCCCATATTAATTCCATCGGGATATGAAAAACGATGATACACTATAAACCATTCATCTTTCCCTGGAATTTGAAGTATCGAATTATGCCCCGTTCCATAAATTTCCTGCTCAATATTTTTGGCTATAACCAGGTTATTTTCTACCAGTTGAATAGAACCTAGCGGAGATTTTGAAGTTCCGTACCGCACACGATAATCAACACTTCGGGTATCATTCTCCGACCACAAAAAGTAATAAATCCCCTTCCTGTAGAACACATAGGTACCTTCACGAAAAGTTTTACCCGGTTTCAAAATCGTCGTTGTTTCTTGTTTAATGGAAGTCATATCTTCATTCAACTCTGCACCTGCCATAAACCCATTTCCCCAGTAAAGATAACTTTTATTCGTAACCGGATCTGTAAATACGTCCTGATCAATTACCTGACCACGATTAATTCCCTCTGGTCTGGAGTCAATCAATGGTTTTCCTAAATCTACAAACGGGCCTGTAGGGTTCTCAGATATAGCTACACCAATCTTCTGAGCAGCAGTAAAATAGTAAAAATACTTGTACTTGCCATTAATTTTCTTTTCTACAATACAAGGAGCCCATGCATTTCTTTTAGCCCACGATACATCCTTTAGCAAGTCAAGTATAATACCTTCATCTTTCCAGTCGGTCAGATTTTTAGATGAAAAAGCCTTGAAATAAGTTCCTTCCCAGTTTGTAAAACCATCGGAGGTCGGGTAAATATAATATTTCCTTGTTTTTTGTGAATAAAGAACCTCTGGATCCGCATAATAACCATCCAGAGCCGGGTTGTTACCGAGCTTCGCTAATCCTTCAGGCTGACCCCATTTTTTTATCAGAGTTTTTAACTCTGTTCTGGTAATGGGCATTATTGTTCCATGCCGAGGATGGAAATTTATTTTCACGGCACTATCCACTACCGTGAAGTTTTGCATATCACTACTTTTAGTAAACTGGAACTTCCCCCTGTGGTACAAATCGTACATTAGAATATACTCCTCTGAATTATTCAGTTTAAAAATACCCGAACCTTCAACATCGTCTTTAGTAGACTGTAAAAATTTATTATATTCGGTCCAGTTACCAGAAGTAAGATCATTGGTTGTTGCTAATTTAATGCCTGCAGCACCTTTTCGACCTGTTTTATAAAATATGTGATAAAGACTATCCTTAATTATAATATCTCCATCAATACAATATTCGCCGGATTTAGGGCTAAAGAGGTATTTAGGTGAACCTTCCAGATCACTGAAGTCGGCATTTGCATAAGCATAATAGATTGAATCCGGATTGTTACCATGTTTCATCGACCAGTAAACCATATATTTTCCGGCTTTGGCATCATAAATGGTTTGTGGTGCCCAAACCCGGTTTAAATTCTCCTGCCCTTTGTATTTCTGCTGTATATTAATTATACTTGAAGTCCAGTTTATCAGATCATTTGATTTCATTAATACCATTGCACGGTTAGAGCTCCAACCCTCAGATGAAGCCATATCCGTTGCAACCATGTAAAATGATTTCCCGTCATCACTTCGAAGAATATGTGGGTCGCGAACGCCACCTGACGAGCTGATTTTAGCGGAGCTAATTACGGGTTGATTATTGTTCAGCGGGTAAAAACTATATCCATCATTACTCACTGCAAAACGAATTTGTTCATTTTCAATTTTATTTCCAGTAAAATAAACAAAAAGGTATGCACTAAACTTATCTTTACTTTTTAAAGGTTTCACGTGTTCCTCTTTCACTGTGGCACTTTCTGTCCTACTTTCAGCTCTCACTACACTTAAACTACTCAACAACAAACACAAATAAATAAAAACTTTTGTTGAATATAATGAATTACTTTTTATCATCTTATACTATTATTTTTTCTTCGATTTAATTTTTCTCAGAGTAGAAGTCAGCTTAATTATATTCACAGAATTGGCCTTAAAATTATACATAAAAGCGGGTTCTGCAATTTTTATTTCGTGGGTTACCGGTACAACTTTATTGGGTTCACTTATTGAATTCTCGTCCAATCCATTAGCCGATGTCAGTGTTGTAACCTCTGCTTTTGTTCCAACTCCGCTTTTTATATAACTTTTCAAATCTATTACCGAGGTTACATCTTCATTATTTGGATTCATTACCTTCAGGTATAGTTGGTTAGTAGCTTCATCGAGCGTAGCCGAAGTATACAATAATCTGTTTTCATTACTGAAAGAATGAATCAACACATCATCAAGGTAGCACAACACTTTGGATTTAGCTACCTCAATGCGGATGGAATACCACTGATTAAGAGCAACACTTCCATTTGTTGTGGTAATTGTAGTTGTTACTCCATCTATACAACGTTCAATACCATGTTTTGTATTAGCCCAACCACCAATATTCCATCTATAATAGTTTTTGGCATCTTTGTAGCCAAAAACAATCATGAAGCCTTCTTTACCAGCTATTTTTCGGGCTTTAACCGTATATGTATATACTGAATCGCTGATTGACTTAGCTATGGAAAGACTGTTTTTTACAGTAGACGTTTGTGATAAAACCCCACCAGATACATTCCATATACCAGAAATTGAAGTCCAGTTGACCTGATCAGAAAAAGAATCTGAGAACAGGGTTTTCCCACTACGATTTGTCACATTCACATTCGAGTAATCGACTGTTGTTTCCCATGTTCCAAGTCCTACAGCACCTGATATCGGCTTTGTGTTTTTGCACAACGAATCGTTTACTGCAACATTGACTGTTCCAACATTGGTTGCAAATAGTTTTTGAACATAATAAGATGGTGTACAATATACCAAAGAAGCATTGTAGTTAATCATATCCGGCGACCACTTTCGGTCGTTCACATTCACAAAAATTGGTGCATATGAATTCATTGGTACTATATCTGAGTTTTTTTCCATCCCTGCCATATATACAGCTTCGCCAACAGCGGCATTTAAATTTCCCAAACCACAGTCTTTTGTAACGGCATATTCACCCACATATATTTTATAACCGTTCCGGTTGTAAGAGTCATATTTTTCATACTGATTCACGAACCATTGTGGGTTTCGATAATAATGTTCATCCAGAAAGTCTGCAGCAGTAGGATGCTTCCATGTTGGATTATCAGTTCCCCACGCCGCTACATTTCCAATGCATAACATCTGCGGATACTTTTCCTTTATTGCTTTATAAAACTGTTCGTAGCGTTTTCCATAATTATTCCCTTTATCATTTTCATTCCCTATTTCAATATATTTAATATTAAAAGGTTGAGGATGTCCATTGGCAGCACGCATAGCTCCATATTTAGTTGTAACAGAGCCATTTGCATATTCCAAAGCATCCAAAGCATCCTGCAAATAATCGTCATTGTTGGTATAATCAGTAAAATCTTTATGTGCTATACCTACATTTATTACATACAAAGGTTCTGTATGTAAGTCTTCAGCCAGTAATAAAAACTCATGAAAGCCCATACCGTCAGAAGTTCTATACCCCCACAAGTTTTTATGCCCCGGACGTTCTTCAATTTTACCTATTGTTTTTTTCCATTCAAATCGATTTACCAATGTGTCACCTTCCACAAAGCATCCTCCCGGGAAACGCATAAACTTTGGTTTCATATCTACGAGCAATTGAGCCAACTCCGGACGCAAACCATTTTCACGATTTTTAAATGTCGGTGGAAACAAAGAAACAACGTCAAGCAACAATGTACCGCTATAATGGCTTGATATTACAAATCGTCCTTCCGGATCATTTCCATTGGCAATCATTATACAGGTATATTTATTCCAGCCAGAACCAACACTTTTAATGTCAACATTGGCATATTTAACTCCTGATTTACTCTCTAAGGAGGCCATAACAGGTCCGGTAAAATCAATAAACTTAGCGTAAAAAGATAGTTTGTATTTCCGCCCTTTCACAATATTTATCCCCCAAAAGCCTGAATTAGATACTCCGGCTCTTGTCTTAGGAGTAGCATGCATAATAATCATTTTCAAACATCGGGACTGTTTATCGTTCAATAAATCATGTGTTTCGATTGAGAGTCTCACAGCGGCATCAACATCAGCTAGTTGGGTCCAATTATCTGGTACAGAAGCATCTTCAAATGATCGATTCCTGATTAATTCGGCATATAATCCACCATCGGCAGCATGATTAATGTCTTCGAAAAAAATACCATAGTGGGTCGGACTAATTTTTGCTCCCTTTTTACTCACATCAACTGTAAGTTTCGGTTGAGCTAAAGAAACAAGACAAAAAAAGGATAAAGAGAGAAATAAACATTTTCTTTTCATTGCAATTAAAATTATATTTAACCGATTAGGGTCGTTACAACAATACGATTTATCTTTTGAACTTTATTTTATTGGTTTTTTGAGCTTTATTATCTTTCAAGACTCTGACATAAAACAGAGCGCCAACTTCGTTTTTTGGATTATCTGAAACCGGTTGAAATTTCACTATTACAGCATCCTTTCCTGTTGTAAGACTATTCGGAATAAGATATTCTACATTTACAAATTCTGATTTATTCCACTTCCCTACTATATCCTCAGTTTTCAATTTAACTCCATCAATTAAAATATCAAAGGTCTTATTTCCCTTTTCATTTCCCCAATACCGAACCATTAACGATAGGTTGGACTGATTCTGAGTCAGCATACTATAGCTAATACAGCCTCCCTTTTTAGCCGAACGCCAAAATTCATTATGGCTGTTTCCTTTATCTGAATTTATAGTTGCGGCTTTATGATCTACTTCCGGCTGTTGTTCTCCCGGAGCTACTTTATCTACCGTTCGTGCCTCTAGTTCAAGAGCGACCTTTTGAGCCACCGCCAACGAGTCAACGACTTTCTGATATTGTTTTTTGCTAAGTACCATCCAATACATCATATATCGGGAGTCGTGTATTCGGAAAAAAGGTTCCAGAGTAAGTGATTTATCCTTCTTATTCACAAACAGACCGGAGGCTCTAAAAGTCATCGGTTTACCTTTAACCGGAACTATTGACGAAGATATGGTATTTTGATCAGCTACTATAATTGGTGCCTTGTCTAAAGGTAACAATGACCCATTTGCAATATGTCCCCAGCGACTATCGTCAGCAACAAGCCCTTTCATGTCCTCTGTCCCTGTTTTTGCTCCCAGCAAAATTGGCCCATGCATAATAGCAATGTAATTGGGAACATTTGGCATTGGCTCAATAGTTGTATGCATTGGCAATAATAAAGTTACAACATCACCATTGTTCCAAATACGATCCAGAGAAATATAAGTTGAAGGCTGCGAATCAATTATCACCTCTTTCGAGTTTATCAACAACTTTAGCTTCCCTGCAGGAATCCATGCCGGATGTCGTATAAGCAACTTGAAATGAGTTGGTAAGGCTGTATTAATGGTTAAGGTAGTACGTTCTTCATCTGGGAAAGCTGTTTCTTGCTTAATTCGAACCCCTTTTTCCTTCCAGTTCAGTTGCGAGGCAATAAACAAATTCACAAATACTGAATCGTTCGTATGCGAATAAATAAATTCCGCATATTTTCCGTGGTTCTCCATGCCGGTTCCCACACAACACCACATGGCTACGTTCGGAGCCGAATAAACCCTGTAGTGACGCGGGCGTGCTGGTGTGAAATAAACAAATCCCCCATGCAAGGGATGTTGAGTGGATAAAATATGATTGTATAATGCACGTTCATAATAATCAGCATACTTTGCCAACGGTTGCACACGAAACAAATCTTCAGTCAGCTTCAACATATTGTTTGTGTTACAAGATTCCGGTCCTTCCGGCATATTCAAATAATCGTTGCAACCAACAGCAGATGGGAAGGCCTCTCTTCGGCTATTTCCGCCCAAAGCCAGACTTCTTGTTCCGGTTACTGTTTCCCAAAAAAAATGTCCTGCAGTGTTGTATAGTGAATCATGAGTCAGTTCGGCAATGCGCTGAAATCCTATTATTTTAGGAATTTGGGTATTGGCATGTACGTTATCTAAATTATCAATCCGTTTCCCCAACTTATCAAGAAATACTTTGTGAGAAAACCGACGGGCACAATTTATGTATTTTACATCACCTGTCATTTGGTATGCATCAGCGAATATTTCGTTCATGCCACCGTGTTCGATTTGTAGCATGGCTTCCATTTGAGCATCGGTTAACTCAGAACAAATCTGAACGCCCCAGTCACAAAACATCAAAAACATCTTTCTGGCAGTTTCACTACCTCCATAGTTCCATGCATCACGAAGTCCGGCATATGTTTTATGCAGGTTGTACCAAGGCACCCAAGCATTCCTGTAACCCTTTAAATTACCTGTTTTAAATGTAGACCAAAGCGCATTACTGTTAGGAACACCACCGCAATAACCAACTCCCCAGGTGAGATATGTAAGTGTATTAGCCTCCTGACATGCTTTCAATTCATCCACCATATAATCCATTCGACGTTTGCAAGCTGTATCACCCATCGCAGCGTAGCTTATTGCCAATGCTGATAAATAATGACCTCCAATGTGCCCATCAAGTCCTATCCAGTTTTGATAACTAATAGATTTAGACGGTAACCCGGCTTCTTTTCTATAAGGCGCCAAAAGTCTGTCAACATCATATTTCAAGAGAGTTTGAATATTTAAATCCTGAGCATGCTTGAATGGTCCGTCAAGCAAAGAGACCTCGCCTAAAGGAAATAAATTGGGATATAATTTTTCCTGTGAGAAGCTACTAAATACAATAAATAGCACTCCACACAATAAGAGTATAAGTTTTTTAAACATGATTTTTTATTATGATTTTAAACAGGTGCCACTCAATCAGACAAGAATCATATTAAGTTGACAAGCCCGTTTTTAGCGATGAAATGATTCAAACCGAATCTAGTGTTTTGTGTCTTCAAACAGAAAAGAATCATTAGTTTTTCTCAAACAACGACTAAAATGCCTGTAATCTTTAAAACCTAAAATATCAGCCAAATTACATAAAGACATGTTTGATGAAGACATTATATGAATTGCCTTCCTCATTCGTTTTAAACGAACATATTCAACAGTAGAATATCCTGTAGCAGCTTTTATTTTTCTATGCAATGTTGATCTAGACATACACATATCGGAAGTGATCTTGCTTAGTCCCTCTCCTATATACATGTTATTAGTCTCTATCAAACAGTTAAATTTTTCGATAAGCTTAGTATTGGTATTTGGAACTTTATCACCGTATCTGTTTTTGAATTCAGTTGGAGTTAATCCGAATCTTTTCTTAAATTCTTTGCTGAAATACTTGGGATCATTAAATCCTACTTTATACGCAATTTCAGAAATTGTAAAAGTCTCATTTATTAATAATTTTCGGGCTAAATTGATTTGATTTATTCTTTTGAATTCAAATAGTGATATTCCAAACATTTTTTTCATTTGATAATACATGCTCGAATAGCTATATCCTTCAAATCTATCATTTAATATATCAAAACTCAATTTATCGGAAAAGTTTATTGATGGTAAATTGGCATTTTTCACAAGACAAAACAATCATTTTAACAACAAAATAAAATCACATAACAATCAATATACATTAACACAGTACTATCTCATTATTACAGCACAATTATTTAAGTAATGATAAACGCACGCATCATATACTCAAAAGGAACAGGACAATGTGAAATCTACTTCAAATACCAGTTTGCTCTATCCATAAGCAGCGACTTGAAATGAGCTTCTTTGCCAACATGTTTTGCAGCAACCTTATCAGCCAAGTAAGCATTATCATTGCGTCGAATGGCAACACGCATCAAATCGTGAAATCGATTTCCTTCGAAGGCTGTTTCCAAAGCTAATTCCTGCACAATCAAATCCTCCACGAATGTAACCGAGTCACTACTTAAGGTCAACAACTGAGTGGCATTTGGTATTTTGTAATAAAGAGTGTCTTTAGCAATATTACCCAACACACGTGCTCTTAAGCCCAAATTATTATCGAACTGAGTTGACGTAAAGTTCATATAAGAAGGTAGTGTCTCACCAATCTCACTGGTAGGAATAAGTTTTTTATTATTAATGGTAGTTTTACTCAAACCATTTTTGAGAACAGCAAGTGCCAGATTTGGCTTTCCTAGGCGGTTTACGGCTTCAGCATATCTCAAATACAATAATGAATTGCGATATATCCTAATTTGTCGGGGTGTTTTTATAGTACTTGTGGTTGGGTTCATATCCACATACTTGAGAATCAGGCTATCAGCAAAAGATTCTGTTGTTCCTGTAGCAAAGTAACTCCTTCCGAAAGATAATGTTTTTCTAAAATCTCCAATTTTATAAACTGTATCGTTGTAAAAATACATTTGAGAATCCCAATACCGTTTAACTATACTTGAAGCTGTGATTTCTCTATTACGATTAAGACTATCCAGTTTAAATACAGAACCATATTCATTAGATGCAACAATATTGGTCATTGCTTCTGCCGAATACGTATTAAATTGATTGTTCCAGTTGTAGTCAATTTCACCAGTGAAAGCATAGTTCGTAACCACACGGTTGATTCCATGGTCTGATACCAATTTATCACCATAATACATTAAATCATGATACTCATTGGCTGCATTTTCATATTTTCCGGTCCATAAATAAAGATCGCCCAAAATAAATCTGACAGGGAAAAATGAGGTAGAAATATCATATGAATACACAGAACCAAAATTGGGTTTTTCAACATCTTTGTATGGCTGTAAATCAGCAATTAAAAGTGGAGCTAACTCATCAAGACTTAATTCTGGGGCATTTTTATCGATAGATTCAGCCTCCTTCAAATTTAGAATTGGCTGATCATAATATTTGACTGTTTTGAAGTTAAGAGCTATTTGCATGTAGGTCCATGCCCTAATTGTTTTTGCAGCCACATACACTCTTTTCATTACTAACTTACCTGCATTCACCTTTGTAGTATCAATGGTTTTAATCACATAATTACAATTATTGATAACTGCATAGTAATCCTGAATATTGTTTGTATAAATGTTTGAGACTGAAGTCTCAAAATTATTCACTCCCACAAGATCATCATTCGATTTATCGGTAACATCCATAAGATCACCCCTTAGTTCTCCCAAAAGAACATAGCTGTCTGCGAGTTTCTCAAGTTTTGCAAATATGCCAAACATTGCATATAAACTATCGTTAGCTGCATTCATTTGATACTCGTTTTGAGTTACAATTCTATCTGAATTTACATCCAACAAGTCATTACAACTTATGAATAGTATAGACAAGAAAATAACCAATATTGAAATTATACTTTTGTTTTTCATTGTTCAATAAATTTTAAAGGACATAACTTTCTTTCCACAATTATGATAAGGAAAAACTATTTTTATGTGCGGTTTTATAATGTAACTTGTGCTAATTAAATCTACTAAAGTAGGACGGATTACAGACTTAATTTAACGCCCAAATAATAGCTTTTAGCTACTGGCAGCAATCCATTATCAACCCCCTGGTAATAAACTGAATTACCCGATGACACTTCCGGATCGACTCCAAGATATTTTGTCCACGTGATTAAGTTATTCGCAGATAACCAGACTGTTAACCCTTGAATAAAATTGATTTTCAATGGAAGATCATAACAAAGTGTTATCGTTTTGAGCTTGAGATATGAACCATCTTCAATCCAACGATCGGAAAAACGAGCATTCCCCAACGGATCATTATAAGTCGCTTTAGGTTGTGAAGTAACTTGTCCTTCTGCTGTCCAGCGAGCATTCATAGCTGCCGATTGATTGTTCAAATTCTTGCCAGATTCAAGCTGACTTCGGTAATAATTGTAAATATCATTACCTACCGAGTACGTAAAAACTGTATTTAAACTTATGTGTTTAAACGTTATTTTACTTGATATAGTACCATACAAATCCGGATTGGGATCACCTATAACCTGCTTGTCTTTTGCATCAATTATTCCATCTTTTACAACATCAAGGAAATGCACATCACCGGCACCAAAAGCCACATAACCACCACTGCTGGTCTTAGTTTTCAAATTAGCAGCATTTGCTTCGGCCGTGGTTGAAAAAACTCCCTGAGTTTTATATCCATAAAATACACCTACAGGCATGCCAACCGATGTGATTACTTCACCATCATACACTGAAGTAGTAGTATTGTTAGTTGGAAGTGAAATAATCTTATTTTTATAGTGCCCCGCACTTAATCCCAACTCCCACTTTAGCGATTTAAAATTCATTGCTTTTACTGTAGCTGAGAGTTCAATCCCCTTATTAGTTAAGGTTCCTCCATTACTCCAATATTTGCCCAGTCCTGTTACGTAAGGAAAATCATTCAGAGTAATCAGATCATATGTTTTATTCGAATAAACATCAACAGAAAATGACAAGACATCTTTCAATACAGACATATCAATTCCTACATTAGCCTTGGAGGTAGTTTCCCACTGCAACCTATCGTTTGCAATATTATCAATTGCTAAACCGTTAGCAACATTCATTAATCGTACGGCTGAAAAATAAGTCATTGACTGATAGTCCTGAATACCATCATTTCCTGTCAATCCAAAGCCGGCCCTCAGTTTACAGTAATTTATGAAGTTTATATTCTTCATAAACTTTTCTGAAGATATCAACCAGCCCGCATTAATTGATGGGAAAACGCCCCATGAATGCCCAAAGAGTTGAAAACCACCCGTTGTCTGTTTCCCAAAACGAGAAGAACCATCTATCGAAGCGGTAGCATTTATAAAATAACGGTTATCAAAATTATATTCAGCATTAAAATAATTAGACAAAGAATTAGTTAAATTATTCACACCTGTTGTTGTTAAAAACTCATAAGCCCCTGTAATAGTTGTTTTATTATTCGATTTGGAATTATATTCAGCCAGGTAATCCGATTCATAATAGTTTGTGATATACATCCAGCCAAGCATGGCCTTAAAATGATTGATAACATTAAACACTTTCTCGTAGGTAAGACGCGTATCATCAAAGAGTTCAATATTTTGCATTACCTGACTACTGGTTTTATTATAGTAATTGCCAAAACCGGTAAGATTGCGTGTTGGAACATAAAGGTAGGGATCAAAATGCCCTTCTACTGAGTTATCGATATTATAATCAAACTGAGAACTTAGCGATAAATTCGGACTCAATTTGAAAGTTGGTAATATTCCGATATTAAAATGATATTGCTTGAGATTATTGACTGCATTATAAATTACTCCCAATGGATTGCTTAAATCAAAATCATCTGCAAATGCATATGATTTTGTTTCCTGTCCATAAGTAGTAAATTTATACATACCTAAGAATGGCGACTTCACCACACTTATCCAGGTTGGAGAGGTATAATTATTAACTCCATCATCCAGAAGTGTGCGCTCGTTTCGGGTAAAACCAATGTTTAATCCAAGCGTCAGATTCTTTACCATTTTCAAATCTGCATTAAATCGGGCATTATACCGTTGATGATCTGTTGTTTTTACAATTCCTTTATTACCAGCGTATCCTAATGATAGGTAATACATTGCTTTTTCATCCCCGCCAGCTACATTTATTGAGTAGCTTTTATTCGATCCTTTTTGAGAAACCGCATCTATCCAATTAGTACTATTGTGGTATGTATTGTATATTGAATTGTTTTTATTTGTTTGTAAAAAACCCATAGTAGAAACCTCACTTCCAGAAAGACCTTTTGATCCAAGCATATCACTAACATATGTTCTAAATTCTTCACCAGTCATCATCGGAGTCGTTCTTGGTTGATCTACAACTCCATTCAACACGCTCACATTAATTCTTGTAACCATAGACCTGGATCGTTTGGTTTTGATAAGAATAACTCCATTAGCACCTTTACTTCCGTAAACAGAAGTTCCATCTTTCAGAACTGAGATTGATTCTATATCGTTTACATCAATATTATTAAGTATATTCTGAAAGAATCCATCGTGTATGGATTGAACATCGTATTGACTATTCCAAATAACTCCATCAACCACAAATAGTGGTTGAGTATTTGCGTTCAATGAATTTATTCCCCTAATAAATAAGGAAGCACCCTCACCAGACAGCCCTGAACGCGTTATACCACGTACATCACCAATCATTGTGGCCTGAAGAACTTCATCTGCAGTAACTGCAGTCGACAATCCTAAATTGCTGATTGATTTAACCGGCAAAATAAGAGAAGAATTATCAACCGATCCGGTTAAAGTTTCGACTTTTTTATAATAAGAGCTAAATTCATCTGCGCATAAGTCAATTACTACTGAATCTCTTCCCATGAGAGTTACTTCTTGTGTACTGTAGTCATAAGCAGAGATTCTCAAAATTGAATTTTCAGAAAACACTTTAATTCTAAATCTTCCCTGTTCATCTGTGACAGCAGATGTTTTAAAATTTGGCACCACAATTTCTGCGGCATTTATAGGGTGTTTAGTTCTGACATCCCGAACGAGACCGCTAATGTATTTTTCAGTCTTCGTTTGTTTATTTTGTGCAAAAAGCACAGAAGGTAAAACAAGTAATCCAAAAGCAATCAGCATGAAAGGCTTTATACAGTGTTGTTTTAAATCTTCTTTAAGTATATGTATGATATTTTTCATTCCTATATTATTTGGTGCAGTTGTAATACTATTGAACAGGTTCCAGAATAATGCAATCAATTCTGAGTGTTCTATTGTAATTCTTTTTTTCTGTTGTTGATGTACCTGTTACATTCTCAACTTTCAGAAAAACAGACGGGATTGAAGAGCCTATATCACAAAAGGGAAATTGAAAGTTCTCAGCTACCAACATTTTTGTTGGTTTAGTTCCATCAGTAATAAATGTTGCTATTTGAGATGAATTAGTGGTTAATTGATGATTAGCATCAAAACCAACTTTGCTGTATGGAGTAGTCGCATTTACCTTGTTTCCGTTTGCATCAACATAAGTCATATAAAATTTCACCTTATAAGACCTGCTATCATCTGATTGAGCAATGGTTGACGGGACAAACTGGCAATAAATATTGTACTTTGCAGACAAAGTATTGGGTATAGGAAAACGTACAAATAGCTTTGAAATACTACTTTCTGTTTTGGGTGTACAAGTTAGGTAGTAGCCATTTGACACCGGAACACCAGTACCGATATTAGAGACCGGAGACAGAGCATAATTACTTGTCAACGTATCAACAGCATAAATGGATTCAGCCTCTTTCCTTATTTCTTTAAAATATAAATCACTCGTCTTATATTTCAGGGGATTTACTTTGTAAGCCAATCCATTGCTCAGTTGAGTTGGCTGAACACCTTCAATAACCTCTTTAAAGTTTGAGATTATAGTTCCACTGGTTGTAACTGCTGTATCCATAGACAGACCACTCAAATACCTGCTATTGTAAAATAAATTGTTTATGATTGCTGATCTTGTATATGAGATTTGGGACTTTGTTCCACCGTTTGAGGGTAAAAATTTATAATATGAATAGATATTATTGTACACATTGCTCCACGCTTGGTTGTTCGGGAAAAGGACAACATATGTACTATCCTCATTTTTCATTTTACAAAGTTTCGTCAACACAGGATTGTACTCTTTAAAGATTGAATCAACAAACACGCCATCTTTATTAAAACTTGAACTGGCATCATAAACTTTTGTTGTCAATGAATTTATGTAGTTCCTCATGGAATCAATTTCGGTGGCTTCATTCATAAATTCCCATGCATTTAACTTATAGGGGACATAATTTCCTAAAACATGAACAATACCATTCTTCATAGCAATATTGGGTTCAACAATCAATTTTCCACCAAAACTAGAACTACTTCCATTGCCTGAAAAGGTAAGTATTTTACCGTTCAACATAATCAGATCTTTATTCACAATACCTGAAGTTGGAATGGAAAATTGAGTGATATGATTTTTCAACAATCTGCTTACTGCCAATGTATCCGCCAAGTCAAATTGTCTCAATGAACTATCCAATGGTGCCCATACAGTATAAGTTTGAGCTGAATTCAGAATTGAGTCGTATCCATTAGATTCAATAATCTTTGCAAATAAACTTAAATCATGACGTGATTTGAGATATTCAGATATGCTCTTATCACTCTTCCCATTTATCATTGGATTATAATGAGCATACCATTCATCCTGACATGCACCTAAAAGAAACAGTAAACTCACTAAACAGCTTACTGCAAAGCAACTTTTTATCTTAACTATATTATTTTTAAATTTAAAAAAAACTTTGAAAGAGCCTAAAAGATTATATTGAATTTTTTGTAATAGTAGTGAAGTATCAATAGTATAAGTTTGTCTCTTAAGTCGGGATTTTAGAATTGTATTTTTCATAAAAATGATTATTTTGAAGTACTACTAGTAACTAAATAATATGGATTTTGAACAAGTTTGAGATTTGCCTTTAACTCAGCCTGAGAAATCGGCATATACAATCCATCCAGTGAAGAGACTTCCATTGAAGAACCTCCTGTTGACACTTTATGTTGGACATATTCATTTAACGTTCCAGTAGAATTTTCACGTCGGGCCATTCTAACCAAATCAAACCATCTTTTACCTTCGAACATTAACTCTCTCAATCGTTCACGAAGAACCAGTTTCTCCATATCATTTTTAGAGGGATAATTAGTTACGACTAATGAGTCACTGTTAGAACGCGTATATGATTTATTAATCATAGTCATCGCATCTTTATAATTCGCTGCACCCAACTGCACCAATGCTTCAGCTTTCATCAGCATAATATCTGACAGCCTATACAAAATCCAATTAGAAGTAGTTGAACGATAAAAATAGTTGCTCGTACCATTAGGATTTACTGTTCTCATAATACCAGCGTATTTAAATATATAATACTCCCCGTCTGTAGCTTGAGAAATATTCAAAAAATCTTTTTGTCTTATATCATTTTTACTTTCAAACAAGGTAGAGGAAACTGCATAATTGAATGGTGAATAAGCACCATAGACTTTATTTTGTGTATCATAAACCATTGTTGCAGGGAAGCTCAAATCCCCAAATCTGTCACTACTATATCCATATAAATTGAAAACGGAATTATTTACCTGCACATTATCATCAAACTGCAATTCCAGTATGCTTTCAGTTGAATTTCCATTAAAGAAAACAGTACTATACATCAGATTACTTTTCACTAATTCTAGCTGCTTATCTGCCAAAACACTATTACAAGTTTCCACGCATTTATCATACTGCTGATCCCATAAATAGACATCTGCCAATAATGCATTTACCGAGTTTATTGTAAATCGTCCTTTATTATACTTTTTATTTCCAAAATCAATTCTAATATTTTTCTGAGCAAACTGAAGATCGGCTATAATAAAGTCCAGAAGATCCCTTTCTGATGATTTTGCTTTGTTATAATCTTGTGTATCATCAACACTTGCATCTTCAATCAATGGAACTTCATTAAATGTTCTTACTAAATAAAAATAACATAAAGCCCTTAGTGCTTTTGCTTCTGCTTGTACATGAGCTAAATCATCTACAGTAAAATTTTCATCCAGGTTAACAACATTAGGAGCAAACTTCAACAAAGTATTGCAATAATTGATAACACTATACAGAGAAGACCAATTACAATATGAATTAGTTGAGTTGATATTTCCTTCCAACATAAGTTGTAATTCGTATCGAGTACCTTTCCCTTTTGTAACTTCATCAGAGCGTAGTTCACTCCAAATCATTATTTTATTAATATTATCATCCGTAATAAATCCACGATAACAGGCTGCTAAAACAGCATCAACATCTGATTCTGACTGCCAAAAGTCTTCCAGGATAGTCTGGCTTTCCGGTTTTTGATTCAGCCAATCAGTACAAGAAGTTGTACCGAGAATCAATGCTGCTAAAAAAGTCAGGATATATAATTTTTTGTTCATGATTTTTTCAAATTAAAGTCCGAGTGAAATACCTAATGTGAAATCTTTGGAACGAGGAGTACTTGAACCATCGGTACTTAATCCCAACGAGCCATACCCAACCTCCGGATCAACCCCTGTATATTTTGTAAACACCCATAAATTATTGAATGTCAGATACACTGACAATTTATTGATTCCGTATTTTTTAATGATTTTGGATGGAACAGAATAATTGAATGACATGTATTTAAAACGAAGAAAAGAGCCATCTTCTACGTATCTGTCGCTACCTAACCAGTTATATCCATAAGCATGTAAAGCTCTGGGAATTTCTGTAATATCTCCATCTTTACGCCACCTCCAGTTAACGGCAGTACTTTGATTATTGTCAAAATACATGTTCTCAGCATACATACGTGCACTATTTACAATCTTATTTCCATACCGGAAATTAAAAAACATGCTACAGGACAGGTTTTTATACCGAAAAGTGGGTCCAAAACCACCATTTAGTTTCGGATTCGAATTCCCTAAATACACAATATCAAGTTCATCAATATTTCCATCATGATTTATATCTTCATAAATAGCATCTCCACCACGAAACCGATAAGCATTTACACCTCCTTTTTTATAATAATTAAACCACATTGGTAGTGCATTGCCATCTTGATCTTTCAACACACGTCCGCTTTCATCACGAGCTACAGGTGAATTTTCATGAATAATCATATTTCCGTCATTGTCCTTATCCTTATATTTATCGTATTGATAAACTCCTTTATATTTAAATCCATATATTGACCCAAATGAATTTCCTAATTGAATACGGGTTAGATAAGACCCATTAGTATAATCATAATCAGAATTATAGCTATTCAATAATGTTTCATTTAAATCGATAAGCGTATTTTTATAATTTGACAAGTTGCATCTGAAATCCATACTAAAATTTCCAGCACTAATTACCTTGTTTGCATTAATATTTATTTCCCATCCTTCGTTATCCATAATACCTCCATTTATATATGGTAATGTTGTATAGCCTGATGAGGTAGTAATTGCCACATCCTTAAATAAAATATCATTTGTTCGCTTTTTATAGAAATTCAAATCAAAAACCAATTTATCATCAAACAGCCCTAAGTCAAGACCATAGTTCTTCTGAGTAGTAGTTTCCCATTTCAAATTACTCAACCGAAGTGATAACGGTCTCATAGCACTCATATCTATATAGCTATCATATGCATCATATTTGCTGAAATACAGATACTCATACTTAGGCTGATTACCACTTACACCCCATGCTGGGCGAAAAGCAAGCATACTAAGCCATTTCTTAGTATGTTTTTCCAACCAAGGTTCATCTGATATAATCCATTTCAGTGAAAGACCCGGAAAATTTCCCCATTTATTTGCATTACCAAATTTCGTACTACCGTCCCTGCGGAATGTACCATCAATAATATATCTTGATTTATATGCATAGTGCCCACGCACCATAACTCCCAATGATCGCCATGAATAATGGCTTGTGTTACCCCCTGACAAATATCCGAAACCTGAAGCGTCAATTGCGTTACCGGATGGTAATGAAAAGCTGGAAATACCCTGCGCAGTTGAGTTTCCAAAAGTTGTTTGAAATGACCCATACAACAATAAACTATGATCTTTATTTTCAAAAGATGGTTGCCAGGCTATGTTATTATCAGTATATATTCCAAGACTTTCAGAAGATGAATTATCCGCTCTATTTACACCCCCATTGGCCCAGTAAAGATTAGAGACCTCTTGCGGAAGAAACACAACGGTTTTACTCTTACTCATATCAAAAGAAGTGTACATATTGTACCTCAACAAAGCCTTCGAAGGATCAATTAAATCATATTGCAACCTGAAAGTAGGCAACACTTTTAATGATTTCACATTATTAGTCGCTAGACGTGCTAATGCAACCGGATTTTTCAAATCTCTCTGTGAGGCATTAAGCAATGAAGTAAGTGGAATATTATAGAATGTTGTTGTATTATTACCATTATTATCCTGAGCATATATGCTAACATTGGGCATTTTTTTATAAGCAATGGCTAATAAACTCTTGTAACTACTCTCAGTATAATTTTTATCATCATCTGTATTTGTAAATGAGAATTCCGAAATAAACTTAATGCGATCAGAAACCGAGTATTCCAGGTTTGCTCTGGAAGAAACTGCCTTTCGTTCTTGACCAATAATGGTTCCCTTCTGTTTAACAAAACCTCCAGAAACACGGTACGTCGCCTTATCACCACCTCCGGAAACCGTTAAGTAATGATCATTTATATTCCCTATCTGGGAAATCGCTTTTACCCAATCAGTATTGTTGTTATAGTTTTCGTAATCAGGATAATTTACATCATAATTGTATTCCTCTAAATTACTTGCATTTTCATCCAGAGCAGGGTTGAGATATGCTTGCTTCATCAACATAGTAAATTGATCACCAGATAACATATTCAATCCTTTGGGTTGAACAGTACGCGTAAATCGATATGTATAATCTACTTTTGTAGGGCCAGAAACTCCTTTTTTGGTTGTAATCATAATTACTCCATTGGCACCTTTTGATCCCCAGATAGCAGAAGCTGCTGCATCTTTCAAAACAGTAATCTCCTGAATATCATCCGGATTTATGCTTAACATATTCGCATATTGTTCCTGATTTGAGTTGGTATAGTCAAAATTCGCATCAACTTCCACATCAAATGGCACCCCATTCACGACAATCAAAGGTTCGCTGCTCCCATTGATCGATGTAACACCACGAATACGCATTGAACTCCCACTACCCGGATCACCGGAATTTGAGACTATATCCAGTCCGGCAATTCGCCCCTGTAAAGCCTCATCTACAGATGTAACCTGTATACCCTCTAATTCTTTCATGTCAAGAGTTTGCATTGCAGCCCCGACCTCCCTTTGCGGAATGGAATACCCACCCTGACTAGTTTGTCGCTTGCCTTTAACCTCAACTCCCTCAATTACCTTTGCATTATCCTTTAGCTCAATTCTAAATTGTCTTTTACTATCAATAGCTAAGCTCTGTTTTAGATAGCCAATGTAGCTTACTGAAAGTTTATTCTGAATATTTTTTACGCGTAACACAAAATGTCCGTTTATGTCAGTTACTGCTGCACTTACAATACGGTTTGCTTTATCAACTTCCGAAACATTTACACCTATTAATGGATCTTTTTCATAAGAAGATATAATTGTCCCCTGAATTATATTAGCAGCACTTTGTGCAAAAGCATGAACAGGGAACAAAATACCAATTAGTAATATGGGAAATATCTGTCTGAATTTCATTCTATTTTTCATTTTATTCAAAAGTCAAAACATTATCAATTTGGTGGATAACTGAGGAAGATGAAGAAATAATTGAGGAACTTGTAAAGTCAGTCCCTGTAGCATTACCTGTGCCATCAATATTCTTAAACTTAGTAGGTATGTAATTAAAGATATAATCCTTTACAATGATATTATATAAACCATCTTTCGTTTCCACATGTGCTGTTTTGTTATTTTCAGTAGTCAGGGTCAATGAATTACTTGTTCCTTCTACTCCTATTTTATAATACTTGTTTTTTGCAGTTCCCCAATGTGTAGTCAGGTTATTTGTTTTGATTGTGGCAGACTGATATACAGAATTAACATTACTCCCAAAAAAAACTGCATTATCCTGAAAGTGATAACGGAGAAATCGAATCATTTTACTGATAGCATCGCCTTGTGCTTTACCAGAACCGAGTGCATAAATCTGACTCCAGGGTGTTACAACACCCTGATCAAGGGCTGTCTGCACCGCATCGTTTGTAGGAACATAAATAGTATAGCGAAAAGCATTAAAGAAGTTTATTCGACTATCAATACCTTGTTGCGTAAAAATCTGAGATACACATGTATCAGGTACTCCATTCAACAATTCGAAAAATTTCGAGAATTGAGGAGTTTCACTCAGCGCTTTATAAGTTGATCTTAATGCAGCCTGAATAGGCTTATTGATAAAGTAAGTCTTACCATTAGCCTGACTATAATATTTATTTGTCAATACTTCAGCTTCGGTATTTTTAGCAAGATCATCTCCACCTTGAACAATCAATGAATTGCCAAAACCAGTCGTTTTAATCAGGTCATTTGCTTTTGTTATATGATATCCAGCACCCGTTTCAACACCGCCAACTACAATATGAGAATCTAGCAAATCATGTAATCTATTTAGAATAAACGTTTCATCTGTAATCAGTCCTATTGAATCTCCAACTACATCTTGTGATTTATTATACTTATAAACAGAGGCTTTAACAGTGGCTTTGTTTTCATCATACCAAAACTTTAAAACTCCGGGAACATCCTGACCGTATGCTATTGGGTCTATGTATTTTGTAAGATATCTATCAGCAGGAATAAACAAACTATATTTAGCTGTTAGAGAGTTCAAATACAATTTATAAAATGCGAAAGGTGTTCCATCTTTTGCTTTTTCAGTGTTATATTTAATCACCCAGTTCATGATTTTAGAATCATTACTAAGTAAAACCGGGCTATAAACTGATATATAGTCAACAGGAGGGTAGACCGTATTGGTTGTATACACAACTCCATTAACACCTGTATATGCATCTACAATATGATTCTTTTCAACAGGCAATGTGTAATTTTCTACATCCACCATTTTACTAAACTTACTGGGAACAGATTCGATAAATGAAGCACGCATGTGCCGTTTAATTAATGGCAAAATGATTGCATCTGGGATATTATCCCAAGTGCCGAAACGATCTTTTAAGAGTTGTCCAACACCATTATTAAAATAATCTTTCATAGCATCGTCAGAAGGGACAAACATAGCTGCCATATCAGACTGAAGTTGAGCGTCCGAAGCTGTTTTATAAGAATTCCATCCCGGATCATATGCCAATAGATTTTCCACCGCATTCCCATTGTGCAATACTGTTACCCCACCATTAACTGCAAAGTATTTTTTCTCGAATAAGGAATCATTAAACTCTGGATATTTTTGATGATAATCGCTGGTAAGTTTGGATGCAGCTGAAGTAAAATACGGTGTACTATATCGCTCCAATAATTTCGAAAAGATGGTTGTTTTAGGGTTAGATAATATGTATTGAGCCATATTTACCGGAGGAACTAACACCTTATTCAAAACATTTATATATCCGTTTTGACATGTTATATCCCGTTTGATAATTTTACAATTAAAAACATGAGCATCATTTGTTTGGCGAACCAAACCTCCAGTTACGATACTTACATCTTCGTTAGTTATTGCATTTTTGTCTAAAAAAGACTGAAAGAAGTAAACCAAAGGACTAGAAGACCCATCTTTTAATAAATATAATCCCTTGTTCTTATAACTTGCCCAGTTGGAAGTAGTTGGTAAACTATTTTCTTTCTCAAACGGGATACTATCAAGTGGAGATTCTGCTGTAGCCCGGCGCATTGCATTATCCTCTATTAAGCTACCATTGCTATTATAACTGGATAACTGCTCAATCAAAAATGCATTGTTAATCATTGTATAATTTAACAGCAGTTTTTTTTGAGCCAATGTCAGCTGTTCATATTTCACGACCCCCCATTCATTATTTTTGAAGAATTCGTTGTAAGCACTGTCAGATGCAACAAATAATGTTTTGCTACCTGTACGTTTTAAAACATCGCTATAATTAAGATCATCAATTAGTTTTAAAGTATAAGTATAGTTTCCCTTTTCATCCAAATAATCATATATATTAGAACCCAGCCAAGATGGCATTAAATTATCCAGTAAGTATTCATCCTTACACGAAACAAGTATTGAAGCTCCCAAAAAAACTAGAATCATCAATTTCATTAGTCGAAATCTCAATCTTTCAAAATATTTCTTCATTATTTTAATGTGTTAAATAGCAGCATCAGATCAAATAAACGTCTATGCAAAAAAATAGATCCTTTTAATCCGCTGGTTATGATATTCAAAATTAGGCACAGATAGGGCATAGTAGTTTCCACTAATCAGTCAAAAAGTTACTCTAATTCGGCATTATTTTCTTTAAAGCAGTATACAGGAAGGCATCATTGATTAATCATCAAAAATCAACATGGCATTTTAACTATTACTTCAATTTATGTCAAATACATTCTATCAATACCAACAACAAGATATATTGAACACGACTCATTATTATCCCGATTAACAGCAAAAACAGTATGATATTTACAACTGTATAATTATTCCAAGAGGCATAATATTTGGGAAATACAAACTCTAATGTTTTCTAGCCATTACACGTCAACATTTTACTATCGGCCACTCTAATTGAACCTAATATATATCTTCTGTTTCAATTGCGCTGGTAGGAACAAATTCTACAAAATCAAGTACGAATTCACCATTGCTTAGCCCTTTTACAGTGATAGTATGCGTACCGGCTTTATCAAAGTTGAAAGTCCCAAAGATCTTTCTCAAGTAGTTAACACTTATTCTTGCAGGTCCTGAATACCATCTGGTATCGGGTACAGTAAAGGATGCCGGACCTTTCATATAGCCACGGTTTCTCAAAACTTTATCATTTTGATACCCAAACGGATCTTCTGCTACCGACCCTGGTTTTTCCCACCCTACAGAAGTACTATTTGCAAAATTACTCAGGTTTACTGGCAGCCCAGCCGGCATGTCATCGAAATAAAATTGTGCAACACCCCTTAAACCAGTTGGCTGATACCCAAAGCGGACCTCATAAGTTCCTGCAGGTACCGGCGGCGTAGTCACAGTAAAATCGTATAATTTCCCGGATTGAGCGACCAACCATAGTTCATCACCTTCATAGTCCAGATAAGGTGCGAAACTTGTTAGGTAAACAAGCGATGTCTGATCGGAGCATTTCAACCTGTTGAGATAACCCTTGGGCAAATAATATCCGTTATTATTCTGAGAATAGGTAGTCATAGGTTGGCCACGCATATTGTTATTTGCTAATTCATCAAAGAAACTGGCTCCATCAAAACGCAACCTTTTGGAAGATAGCATCTCATCCACTGATTTATAATAACACAACAGTTTATCAATTTCATGATATATTCCGTTTGTAGCCTGAATATTATTATTGGAAGTAATATGCACAGCTTCACCTGTTTCAGGCAATCTATTTATTTGGTTTGTGCCTGTAGTTCCCAAAGAACGGATTTTTGAAACCTCAATCAATGTATTTGAGCACATGGTTTCAAAGTATTCATACATATCAATTGTTTTTAGCATGTGTTGACAATCATATGCATCAATTAATTTAGACACATCGATATTTCTTTGCAAAATATGATATGCAACAAATCTGTTCAGACTATTTCGGGAATCAGTAATATTCGTAACGTTAGCATCTTCTGGAAAAGTTTTATCATAGATGTTTGCTGCTATTACCTTCAGTGATGTCAAATCAGTTACTCCATAGTTAAGAAATGTGGCATCACTCTCCATGAAAAGTGTGTACCCAAATTTCCGAGCTGAAGGAACAGATAATTTGTGAAATACCCAATTATCTTTAACTACACTGGTACTATATTTTGTTGGATCATAATTTGTGTCCTTTTCCTTTAATAAAGAATCTGCCAAACCCGTTGTCAATAAGGCTTCATAAAATATTTTAAAGTTCTTATCCTGAGATATTAACTCCACAACACCTAAACGGCTAGGGTTTAAAACTTTGCTGATTTTATGTATTACACCATTGTGGACCTTAATATCTTTTTCAATAATCCGGGAGATTTTGTTTACAAAAATCGAATCGCTTTGAAAAGAGATGGTAATATATCGCTCACTCATTGTTTGCGAAGAAAGGCGACCTGAAATAAAGCTCGTTGAATAAATGGAATCCTTATTAATAATGTGATCATAAGCGATTAATCTTAACGAATCTAAAGAGAAATCTGAAAGTTTAGATTTGCCTTTTAAAGCATAATAATTCCTCATTGCATTATTGTCAGGAGCAAAGCAGGTATATGTTCCATAGGAATTCAAAACTCCCAAAACTTCTGTAGTATCCAAGAGTTTTGAGAATTCGGAATACTCAGCTGAATCAGCTTTCAGGTATTGACCCAAATTCTTTTCATTGGCAGTGTAAATATTTCCTTTAACATCATCGGAATTATAACAGGAAGTTAACGAGAAAATAAACGACAAAGTCAATAATAGAAAACAAAACAATTTCTTTATTTGGTTTTCAATCACATTTTTTTTCATGAGAATATTAGTTGTTTTTAAAGTTGAGTTTTTGTCACTTTTCTGTATTTTACAGACCTCAAATCACATTTTAATTGTACAAATTATCTTGTATGACTGGGGTAAAGACAAATAGTAAATGTAGTTTTTGCTGACCATTTCAATTTTACCATATAACTATTCAAGCCACATAGACAATTAATTATCATACAATTTCTATTTTTTGAGGTTGACAGCGCCTTTCTAGAAATAGAAGTCTTTTCAGAACATATTTATATTTGATAAAATTTAATTGACAAAATATCGTTCAACATTTACCAAAACGATGCGAGATTTTTAAGTTTGACTAACATCTGGTTATAATTGACACTCGGTATTGATTTTGAGGTATAAAACCCAATAACTTATAAAAAATAAAGGAATAGTTGAATAAAAGATCTACAAGATAAACCTGAATTTATCTTGTAGATCAAATAGCTTAGTTATCTTACAATCACTTTAATTGTTACCCCATTAGATTTCACAAAATAGACACCATTCATCAACTCAATTTGTTGAGTTGTATGGGAACCGTTTCTTTGAGCTACTTTTTTGCCAAGAGTATTGAATACCGAAAAGTTACTTTCAGTATAAACAACCAATTTACCAGACTCTACATATGCATTAAATTCAGATGATTTTGAAGAAATAAAATCAGTAGTTGGGCTAAAATTCAAGGTATACGTTTTCGTTGTTGTACCATCGGCAGCAGTAACAGTAATTGTAGCTGTGCCAGTGCCAGATGTCAAGACAGTCTCACCAGTTCCGGATATTGTAACATAATCTTTGGATGATGTGGCTCCAATAGTTACTGAGGTCGTTGATGACGAAACTGAAACGTTGTAACTAGTTACAGCAGGGTCAAAGGAAATTGAGCCTGCAGATAAAGTAATACCCGATAACGCTGCATCCTTCATATATGAATTGTATCTGGTGGCGATAGTTGCATCTGTCAATTGACCTTTCCAGATATTAAATTCCCCAACCGACCCAACGGTATTTTGGTCGTTAGGATATCCCGATCTGAAAATATATCCGACTTTGGGATCTATATTAAAGAGTTTATTTAAGTTTGACAGTAACACTTTTCCAGACAAGACTCCATCCCTATATAGAATCAAAGAGTCCATAGTCATAATTCCTACAATATGGTGCGCTTTATTATCATTTAAATTAGTCGTAGCAGAATAGACTGTAGTACCAACCCATGGCTGATAGTTAATGTTGCAGCTTGTAATAAAATCTTTTGAATGTAAATAAACGTAATCAATACCATTCCCAACAGTGTTACTATTGTTCTGACCTGCAATTGTATTATTGCCAAAAAAGCTATAAAAAGTATTGGCAGAAGTAGAAGCGATCTTAGCCACAGTTTCAAATGTAACTGCCGGATAATTATTGATAGAAATATTTGATGCTGGAAGAGAAATATACTGGCTTGTTCCAGATATTAAATTAGCACCGGCACTTGTAGTAAAAAGACCATTGGCAATGATCCCTGTCCCAACAGTTGTTCCATTATCACCACCAATAATATCAGCTGCCGTACCGTCGGTGAATGTATACGAGTGAGTTAATACCGGACTATTTACACTCTTTCTCCAATTAATACAGTAAGGGATTCCTGTAGCAGAAGCTTTAAGCGTAATTGTACCGTAATCTGCACTTACATCGTAAGTACCAGCCCCAATAACTGAAGAATAATTAGTACTCGAAGATGCTGTTGCTCCGACAGTGAGCGAATTGGTACCAGCAGGCAAAACCACTGCATAATTTAATACATCTCCATCAAATACAGGATTCAGTGTTCCAGTTCCCAAACTTACTGATGCTAATTTAGAATTCATAATCTGATAACGATTTGCTACTGTAGCAGCATCCATTGCTCCACTATAGATATTAAATTCATGTATCGGATACGTAGTGAGTGGATTACTCCAGCCACCTTTTCCAAGATTTGCATTCGCGGTAGAAAGACCAGATAGAACTGTATCATAAGAACCTGCTGCAAGTGCAACTGTTCCGACAGAAACACCATCCTGATAGACTGTAAGCGAACCGTCAGAAGATGCTGTTGAAGGAACCACTACAATCACATAATGATGAGTCGTAGCCTTCGCAGGAGGAGTAAAAGTAACAAATTGAGCATTGTTCACTCCAACACGAGATTGAGTCGTAGAGTTCATTTCTAATTGCATTTCGATACTATTAGCACCTGAAGCTCCACCAAAGTATAAACATTCAGACCATTTTCTGGGATTTATAAAATCATTCGATAATGACAAATAGACCTCAAGCGTAATCGCAGAATACGAACTTAAATTTAAAGCTGTACCATCAAAAGATATATAACCTCCCTGATTAGTAGCATTCTGGTTAGCATTATGATTATAGAAATAACCGTTTTTAATTTCCCAGTTAGTTCCATTTACGGTTCCATTTACCGAACCCACCTGGTCATTAACGGTTGTACCAGACCATGTTCCAGCCTCAAAAGTATAAGAGTGTGTTAACGTTTGAGCACTAACACCTACAGCAAACAAAAAACTACTAATTATCAGCAGCTTACTTAGTAACATTTTTTTCATACAAATTATTTGATTACGTGAATTATTTGATAGTTTGAAATTATATTTTGTTGTTCAGGTAGAACAACCTATGCTCTACCTGAACAGCAATTATACAACAGGTTATCGCATGAAAACCTTAACAGTCATATTATTGATTTTCACCATGTATACGCCGGTTTTTAGATTCACATTATTAAGAGTCATTTTAGAGTTCAACTGTCTACCAGTAATATCAAAGACAGAAATAATTTCAGAACCAGTCAAGCCATTAATTTTCAGTTTACCATCCTTGGCAAGAATTGCGTATGGTGTATCCTGAATAGGAATTAAGCCATTTATGGTTTCATTGTATGCATTATTCAGCTGATCAACTGTATTCGTTGCATCAAGAACAGTAGACATAATTTCAATATCAGTAAGTGCTCTGCTGTATAGTCTGAAATCATATACCAAACTCTGACGAAGGTATGCATCTGCTTTATAGCAAGATCTACCAATCCAGTTATAAGGAGTACCATATAAACCTGCTTTGGGCAAAACCTTAGAAAGTAAGTTGGTAATTTCAGCAGTATTGTACAAAACACCGTCAAGATAGAGTGAACCGGCGGTACCTGCTTGAGTATAAGTCAAATTATGCCATCCATTCAAAGATGCTGCTGAGCCTACTGAAAGTGTTTGTAGTCCGGTTGCAGTAGTGTATGAACGCGGTGTGATATTAACTGTTTGGTCTTTCAGACAAAGCATCAAATATCCATTTTGATCAGCAATCTGATTTGCCGAGTTAGAAAAACTCCAAAGAAAGTTTCCATTTGCTGTCAAACCGGTATAAGAATTATTGATACGGAAATAAGTACTAATAGTGAAATCATTTTGATTATACATTAATTGTCCGACTTCCGACCCTAAATCAAGATAACCCTGACCATTAATACTATCACCAAGATTTAATACATTAAACTTATTAGTTACGCCTATAGTTTTTATATAAGCTTTATTCTTCAAAGTTCCTTTAAAGTGCTTTTCAGCAGCATCAGTTACAATTGAATCTTTTACTGAATTGAAATCATATTTTATTAATAAATCCGCTTGAAATTGTGTATTGTCATTCGCTACAACTGTAGCAGGGAATTTTTTTGTTAACTTTTGACCATTCTTAGTTAAATTTGCAATCAAAGTATCATTTGCATTGTAATAGTTTGGACGAGTAACAACACCTGTATTTGAAATCAGTGCAGGTATTTGTGATGTCCATGAAATACTTATTGAATTATCGATAACACCTTTTGTTGGCAAAGTGATATTGGCTTTAAGCGCAGACAAATCACCTAAACTCAGACTTTCTGATTCTGTTGTCAGTTCTGGTAACAGCACATCCGGATTTTCTGCATATGCATTATTCAACTTGGTCAAAGAATCAGTTACAGATATATAACCTTGTAAATCACTAGCAGTAAGAGCAACACCTAATATTTGAAAATCATAGATCAAAGTCTTACGTAAATAAACATCTGCGGGGTAACATGAACGTCCTAACCAATTGTAAAGTGTTCCTGTAAAACCGGCACGAGGCAATGCAAGAGCTGGTGTATTCGTCATGGATGTATTCTGAGCAACCTGCACCCCATCAATATATATTGTTCCGGTAGAACCGTCCTGCGTAAATGCCATATGATGCCAACCACCTTTTGCAGCATTTGCCGACTTACCAACATACTGATCACCAAATACATAATAATTAGTAGAACACTCTTGTGACTGATTTTTCAAACTTCCAATGATGTATCCATTTTGATCAACCGGTGCATTGGCTGAGTTAGAAAAATTCCAGATAAAGTTGCCATTACTATTCAAGGCGGTATATGAATCATCAATTCTAAAGAAAGCACACATCGAATAATTATTTAACGAATAGATGGCCTTACCTACCTCTGTACCCATATTAAAGTAGCCTGTACCATTACCCAAATCTAATACGTTGATTTTTCCACTAACACTTCCACCAATAGTTCTTATTCTTGCATCGTTCATTATTGTACCGACGAAACTACTTTCGGTCGCGTCTTTGACTCTGATGGAGTCATGATCCAAGTAGATATTAGCCGCTCCAAAATTCCATTGCGCAACTTGCTCGGAAGCTACATTGCGGGCTTTTACAAATACCAGAAAGGTCTTTGTGAGTGTGTAAGTTTTGCCATTCACTACTTCTGTTAAAGTTGCAGTTAAAGTTACAGTTGCATCGTATTTGTCAGGTTGAACAACAGTTCCATCAGTTGCCACTGTAGCTGGTAAAGTAGAAGCCCATGAAATAGCTACATCCGAACCAGAGGTGGTAGGGAGAGTTAGATTAGAAGTTACATTTGTCAAATCTCCATCTGCTTTCAAGCTGCTAGCAGTCAGGTTTGAATAGGCATCTACGAGTGTAGAAGGCATGCCTGCCAAAGTCAATACATCTGCATCAGCAAGTGTACGATTATAAATACGGAACTCATCCAACGAACCAGCCAGTGTCGGATCATTGTATTGTGATTTAGCCAGATAATTCAGAGTAGTTGAGGGTAATAAAGATGGGTTGATAGTCATCGCTACATTCGTTCCAACCAATGTTCCATCAACATACAGTTTACCCACACCTTTGCTGGTAGTTGCATTCCATGCAAAAGTAACAGCTACATGAACCCATTTGCCTGTAGGCAAAGCTGAAGTTCCATTTATTTGTTCTTCTCCTCCTCCATTTTTAAATGCAAAACGAACAGGACCTGTCGTACTTGCTGCTCTGGGACACAAAAACATATAATTAGCTGTACCTGTTCCAAAGTCAAAAATACGTGACCAAGTACTCATGGTATTAACATAAACCCATGAAGAAATAGAGAAATTGGTCATTGTACTAACAATACCTGCCGGCATAGTCATATAGTCAGTTTTTGTCGGAAAGTTCATTGCACTTCCGGAGTAGCCAGAGGCATTTACAGTAGGCGCTCCAACCAGAGTACCATCATTTACATTGCCGGAATCATCTGTAACAGTAGTACCTGTGACGGCATCAAAACTGTATCGCGCCACTAATCCTGTTGTTATATCCGCAGCCTTTAACGGAAGAAACAACATCATGGAGCAGACTAATAAATAAAAGCTCTTTGAGCATGTAGTCTTAAAAAAGTAATTTTTCTTCTTCATAAAATATTAAATTAAAAATGTTTGTAAAAAAATCTTTATAAATAGAGTTATTTCTATTTTCTGTAATATAAAATCTTACATTCAGCTACCCGACTAAATCTTTAAATGGACTGTTATTGCAATGGCTAGGTGTCAAACTACTTTCATTTGGTAAAGTTGCAGGCGATTCCATTTGTAATGATATTTCATTATCAAGTTTTATCACAATAATCTGAGGAGCTATGTATTCTTTCTTTATAATAAGTTTATTCATGTGTATAATTAGTTTTAAAAGGTCTCCCTAATTATATCGGGAGGAACTCTTCCCACAGAAACGGGACTCGTTTAATATTTAAATGTGTTTTTTAGTCAACTCCTACTTTAGTCACTACTCTCTTACCATTCACTACTACAGAAACAATATAAATTCCGGGTAGAGTTTTACTAAATTGGGTGTTTAAATCAGTCAAAAGAATCACTTCCTGCACCTGGCCTAATGGGTTATAAAGTGTAGCACTGGCTTTACCCAGCAGCTCAGAAGGACACTCTATTCCTATCTGACCAGTTGAATTTCTATATATTGAAACGGCAAGTTGATTGCTTGAGTTATTTACGTTGGTAGCAACAGCCGCTGACTTAAATACAATACTAAACCTACTGGTAGAAGATGTACTTTCGGACTTAAAACTATATGCAGAAATAGTATCGTTCAGCGTTTGTTCTGTTTGAAGTTCGTTATCACGCAAAACAACAGTATATCCATCCAGATTACTTAATTGAGCAGCTTTAATCGTAAAATTATTTGATTCTTTTGTTACAAATCCAAGTGGAATTTCCATATTGGGATGCAAACTGCTGACACCGTTTATAGCCAGATTATTATTACCTGCTGTTGTATACAATTCCGGGATCGTTATACTATTATTGGTCATTTTCTGGGAATCATAAGCATCATAACTGTCTGATGCATTATCGTTGGTATAAATTACTGTTTCATCACTGTTGATCCCATTTGATACCTTTAAACGTAACAACTGTGGCAATGCTTTTTTTGCAGCACCTACTTTCAGTAAGGTGGTAGGTACTATGGTTGTACCGTCGGTAAGCGTAACATTACATGCATGAGCACGCATTGCATTTGTAAACGTAATGGAATTATTGTCTGTGGTAGTTCTCACCCAGAATGCTTGCATAGGTGGAATATAGCCGGTCACTGTACCACCTCCGGAATTGTTGGTTCCTACTCCTGAAGTAGTATTTACTGTTTCAAAGTAGTAAGTAGATGCCGAACGGGTTCTGTACCAGATTGTATTTTCCATATTGCCATTGGCGTTAATCGCCATCATGGCATTCAGATACGAAGGGTAAGGGTTGGATACCAGATTAAAGCCTGCTTTTGTCGTACCCTTGCGTGTTAATGGAACTGCTACGGAGCCTGTATTCAACGCCCCCGTGAAACTCATGTTGTTGGTTGCCGAACCATCAGCCGGATTTGACACAGCCACGTACCCAACACCACGGGTTAATGTCCCACTGTAACTATTTACCCACGAACTGGTTGACTCATCGTAGTATGAAACTGTTGTTCCAGTTCCGGTAGCTGTCAGCACACTGGCATTAACTCCACTGGCTGTAGTAAACGGAATACCGACATACCAATTCCTACCTTGTGGAAGATATTGATTTACGGTGGATGTAGTGATAGAAGTTGTACCGTTATCTACAAAGGTAGCTGTACCTGTGGCATCACTATTGAAGACAATATTGGTTGCTGTAAGAGACTTTCCGATTGGATTTGTTAGTTTCCCTAATGGATTTATCGTTATCGTCTTTAAAGAGGTGTTGGCGTCAACAGTCAACTCATTTCCAGCATTCACCACCAGTTCAACATTTGTTGAATTAGAAGATGTAATGGTTGATATATTTACATTTGAAGTAATATAACGCTCTATTTCGTACAACTCGATATTATCAATATACGATATTCCTGAATTGTTTGCTGTGTAATTATTAAAATAGAAGTACTGACTTCCAGAGCCGAGTGTTCCGGTTGTAAACGTGAAATCAACGTCGTTCCAGTTTCCAGCAGTAATAGCCACTCCAGTTCCTGTAGCATTTGTTGTATACGTAATGGCAGAAGAAGTAACATTTGCACCTATATCACCTGATGCTCCTGACCAACCAGACACATAGAGATTAAAGGTACTGGCAGTGGGAGTATAAACTTTCGCTTTCAAACGATATTTAGTGTTAGGTTTCCATATACCAACCAAATTATAAGTAATTGACCCTGCACGTTGTCCACTCACCTTAGCACTATTCAACCCACAATAAACTGTGGTTGTATCAATAGTGGCACCGGTACCGACACCCCATGACGAAGTATAATGACTTAAACTACCCATATATGGATCAGTAACCAAATTGGTCTTGTCGGAATAAGTTGCTGTATAACAAGAACCATTGTACGTTGCACGTACTTTTACGGTTTTACTGGTTGCGTTGGTGGAAGATAATGTAATATCACTCCAGTCAGCACCTCCTGTTCCGGTATATGTTACAGTTACAGTAGTGGATGAAACCAAGCCAGAACCGTCAGGTGTAATACTCGTTGGTGATACCGAAAATCCGGCAGGAGCTGAAATATTGATATTAGATTGTAAATTAGCTCCAATGACAGTAAATGTTTTGGAAGTATATTCATCTAATTTATTCAATGAAGTTACAGAGGCAGTAATTGCCGGAACAGGAACTCCAAATGTAACAATATATGTCTTAGTAGTTGTTCCATCTGCAGAAGTAACCCCTAGAGTAGCAGTTCCATTGCCGGAACCATCCAATGTCACTGTTCCTGTACCAACGACTGTTGTAAAATCCTTTGCAGCTGTAGCACCTACAGTTACCGAGGTTGTACCATTGGGTACTGATACAGTATAATTTGTTGTGTTCGGATCAAAAGTTAAAGACCCTACAGATAAGGTAATTCCGGATAAAGTGGCATCTTTTCTGTACGAAGTATAACGGGTAGCAATTGTAGATGGCGCTAAACGTCCTTTCCAAATATTAAATTCACCAATAGACCCTGTAATATTCCAATCCGAAGTATACGCTCCTCTACCAATATACGCAACAGCATTGCTGATATTGAATAAACGGTTGTAATTATTTAATCCCGAAAAGGATTTATATACTCCATCCTGATAAATGATAATGGAATCCATTGTCATAATACCTACAATATGATGCACATTATTATCAAATGTTGTGTTTCCTGTTGAATAGTTATTCCCTACCCAGGGATTATAATAAGTATTACAGCTGGTTACAATTGGAAAGTTACTACCTGAATTACTTGTATGCATGAAAATATAATCCTGAGCAGTTCCCGTAGTACTACCAGTTTGGCCGCCTTTTGTTTGATTTCCAAAATAAGTCCAACATCCCTGTGTTCCTCCTGATGTTTTTCCTACAATCTCAAAAGACACAGCAGGATAATTATTAATGGATATGCTGGTAGCAGGTAGTGATATATACTGACTTGTAGAAAAAGCAGCAGCAGTTGTGGAAGTATATACACCTCCGGTTATTGAACCACCATTTAACGTTCCGTTATCAGTTCCAACTACATCCTTAGCAGTACCATCGGAAAATGTGTATGAATGAGCAAGTACAGGAGTTGCAACGGCTTTACGCCAGTTCAACAGGTAAGGTGAACCAATAGAGGATGCTTTCAGGGTGATAGTTCCATAGTCGGCACCACTTACATCGACTGTTCCGGCACCTGACACTGAGCTATAATTAGAACTGGAAGGCGTAGCGCCAACAGTAAGAGAATTTGTACCAGTCGGGATTACTACTCCATAGTTCAATACATCAGCATTAAATGCCGGTACCAATGTGCCTGCACTTACAGTCAGTGTACTCAATTTGGAATTCATTGCTGCATAACGGGTAGCTACTGTGGATGCTGTCATTTCACCATTATAGATATTGAATTCATGAAACTTATAATTTGATAATGGATTAGCCCAACCTCCTTTACCCAAAAATGCATTGGCTGTCGAAATCGCACTAACTGCATTATTAAAGGTGTTTGCCGCCAGAGCTGTAGACTGCACCAAACCTCCATTGTCATACAACGCAATATAACCGGCAGTTGAAGCTGTGGAGGGTACAAGCACTACTACAAAATGATGGGTTGTATTAGCTGTCAAGGTTGTATAGCCAGCCAATTGCGTGTTATTCAATCCAGCTCTGGATGAAGTACCATTTGCATCCAACTGCAACATTAAACTTGTAGCCCCATTTGCCCCTCCAAAATACAAACTTTCCGACCATTTGTTTGGGTTTTTCAGGTCATTTGTAAGGGTCATGTAAGCCTCTAGTGTAATGGCTGAATAGGTATTCAACGCCAAAGATGTACCACTGAACGAGATATATCCACCCATAGTAGTACCAGCAGCCTGACATGCATTTCGATTTTGGAAATAACCATTTTTAATTTCCCAGTCAGTTCCGTTAATAGTACCATTTAAGGTTCCTACTTGATCATTAACAGTTGTGCCAGACCAAGTTCCATCTTCAAAAGTGTAAGAATGAGTCAAAGTCTGTCCAATGACTGACAAGCTGTTCAGAAATAATAATATAAAAACATAAATTAATAAATTTTGCTTCATGATTTCTTCAGAGTTATAGCGTTGATATTCATTCAATTTCCATTACAAAAACGGTTTGGATTTTATATAAATCCGATAATCTTTTATTGTCCCCGCATACTTATCATCAGTCCGTGGCAATAATCGGACAGCCTTTATTTTGATATTATTATCCATATCTATTATTATTCGATGAGGATGTTTGGCTTTATCTCCAATTTTAGTTTGCCAGATAACCGACTCTTGTTGATCAAAAAGCTTATCAGCTCCGTTAGCAACTTTTTCAGTTTCCTCACTGTCCACGTAAGCTACTTTCCAATGCAATGTTGAAACCAGTTTGCCATCTTCATCCACAACCTCCAACTCTGCCAAAGAAGTAGAATTATCATCGGGATTCTGAGCACTTAAAGCTTCTACACATAGAAAACGCCCTTCAACAGTTTTATTTAGTGTCACAATTTTCCAGCCCGGCTCTACATTGAAACTACCCTGAGCAACCGGAGCCTGATTGGATAAATCCAGTATCTTCTTTTCTACTTTTGTTTGCTCTTGTTTGCGCAGTACATTCAAAACAGGATTTACAACGCCTGTTATAACCTTATTTTCAGGGCTATCCAAATCCAGCACTATGATCTCATTTTTCCCTGCATTCAAAAAGCAGCCCGGCACAAAAAGCGTTTGGGTTGGACCCACATTCCAAAAACGTCCTAAATTGTGTCCGTTAATCCACACCATTCCTTTTCCCCAGCCGCTCATATCAAAATATGTATATCCTATTTTGCTTAACAGAAATGTACTCTTATACCATGCTGGTCCTGCAGATTTCCGGTTTCGGAACTTTGCCTTTGTTTGAAACTCGTAATTTACCGGCAGTTTGTAAACTGACCAATTCATTAGTTCTGTTTCATTTCCTTCATTCGAGAGAACCACTTTTTGTGTAATTCCCTTACGGTCTAAAATCCCTTGTCCATAATTTATACGCCCCATTCCCTCAACTAAAATATCAAGTTGTGATTTATGCTTAAGAGCAGGTATTGTTATATTGTTCTCAACTTTTCCTCTTTGTATGCGACCGATTTCCTTTCCATTAATATAGATTAGTGCCCAATCATGCACGTCTTTTATAGTCAATTTCCGTTTTACAGTTGAAGCCGAAATCTCTGTCCGATAAATAATGCTGCCCCAACCCTGATCAAAATACTCCATCGGCTTAACTGAATCTGACTTTACAGGATTTGGCAGATTGTCAAACACATTTGCTGAAAGACTAAACTTTATTGCTGATATAGAAATAGTTTTTTCGGGATTTACTGGAACTTCAGGTAACTTCTCACCGCTCGGATTATAGTCGCTTAACAATTCTCTTATAGCATAAAATTTATCGGTTGGATTTCCAGCTTCATCTATAGGAGCATTATAATCGTAAGATGAAGTCAATGGCATATAACCGGGAGTGTTTGCACCGGCCCACTGACCAAATGAAGTCCCACCATGCGCCATATACAGGCTGAAGGATATCTTCTTCTTCATCATATCCTCAAGGCTCCCAATAAAACTTTTTATATTACGGGTTTCATGCGGACGCCCCCATTTGTCAAACCAACCTGTCCAGTATTCACCACACATTAATGGTGCTGAAGGATTCAACTCTTTGAACTTCTTAAACTGATTATCGACATTAGCTCCAGCCCCAAAATTCAAAGCATTCGACACACCATCCAATTTATATTTATTGAAATTTGACGCCCAGTCGCATCTAACTAATTGTACCTTATTAAAACCGGCCTCCCGGATATCATCTCTAATCATCTCCATGTATCGCTGATCGTCACCCCATGTACCGTATTCGTTTTCGACCTGCACCATTATAATAGGACCACCGTTTTGAATTTGATATTTAGACAATTGCTTCCCTATTTCATTTAAATAGATCTTTGTTTTTTCCATAAAAAAAGAATCTGACTTCGAACGTACATTCAGATCAGTCTTTTTCAGAAGCCACCAGGGCAATCCCCCCATTTCCCATTCAGCACATACATAAGGCCCGGGCCGAAGAATACAGTACATTCCGTTTTTCTGAATCAGGCGTACAAACTCTGCGACATCTTTATCTCCGCTGAAATCAAAGTGACCTTCCTGCTGTTCATGATAATTCCAAAAAAGATAAATACAGATTGTATTCATCCCCATAGCTTTGCACATTTGGATCCGATGTTCCCAATAGGTTTTGGGAATTCGGGCATAATGCAATTCTCCTGCCTTTACTGTAAATGTTTTTCCATTTAAAAGAAATTCATTATCACCGGCGGAAAATTGCTGTGCCCTTACAAAAACGTTGACAATCAAAAACAGAAACAGAAATAATTTTTTCATAAAACAATCTAAACACCTTAAAAACTAATATCTTTCTAATTTTCTATTTTTATAGTTCAAATTCAACATGACTAAAAAAACACCTATCAATTTATCTTATATTGTTTTCTAATTTTCAATCATCATATTGTATGCAAATTCCCGGCATCCCATTTTTAAGGCAATCTTTTGTGAACAGAAAACAGAATGCATATGATTGGTTGTTTTCTACTTTCTGACGTTACAAAAATAGACTCAATTTTAGTGTTCATACCTCCTCAAATCAGTCAATGGGTTACTCTTTTTCTGCATTTTCGGTATTTAAACAATCATTTTTCACATTTAAAGTCTAATAATACAACCTCATATTAAAATCTGATAAACAGACAATTAAAACAACAGGTTATCAAACATTCATTGATTTTCGGGATAAACAATCGATTATTACTAAAAAAGAAATGAGGTATGTCTTTTACAAGAATACATACCTCATTTTCTTTACCTTAAGCGTCCATTTAATTAATATAAAATCCGGACTAAAATTTCATTCTCTACCTTTATCAGCTTGGTGGTTGACTAAACTCTACTTGCAACAAAAGTTTTAATAGAGTGTGGATCTAACTTAATATTCAAAAAACCTTGATTTACTTTTAAACTAATCTCTCTATGCTCATCATTAAAATTACCTACAAATACCAACGTTTTATTCGAATCTGTCTTGAAGACCATAATTGGGAGTTTATCTATTGTTCTTGGATTAAAATAAAACAATCGACTACCCTTTGAAATAAAATGTGTGTAGTGCTTCACCGCATAATATTCCGGTGAATAGGTTATAGCTTTTGTTTTCGAATCGATTCTTATCAGTGCATTTTGCTTCCAGCCCCATGTACTAACTCCGCTATCCGACAAGATTGCATTCCAAAAAGTATATTCTTCTACCCCATTTGTCAGGTAATGATTGATCAGACCAAAGGTATGCTCTGCTGCTTTCCAGTCAAATGATCCCCAACCACACTCACTCTCCGTCATAACATATTTGTAATTAGGGTATTTCTCACGAATTGTCGGCAGAATTTGACCACCTTCCCACTGAAAACCAACACCTTTAAAAATCCCAGTCGTCGAAGTTTTAGATAGTACTTTATCAATATCACCAAATCTGTTTGTATTTATAGTCCCAAAATAAAGATCAACACCCGGATGTTTTTCTTTTAAAACAGGGAAGAGATAATCAGCATTGAATCGAATAATCCCTTCAGGAGTCCAGGCACATCCGGGATATACAGTATAACTCCAGGGTTCATTCTGAAAAAAGATCTTATTTATAGCAATACCTTCCTCTTTGTAAGCGCCGATAAACTTACAAAAATAATTTGCGTACGACTTCAAATACCGGTCATCCTGAATAAGGTAGTCATTTGAAGCTGCTTTTTTGGGTGAATAACGATTGTCGTGTCTTGAGTTTTCGTCAAACAAAACAATTTCGGATTCGGCAGGCATATTGTTATAGGCCTTGTCGCTTTTTACTGAATAATAGCCATTAACTTTCATCCACGAAGGCGGAGACCACGGAGATAACCAAAAAGTCAAGCTCGGGTTATATCTTTGAGCTTCTTTGATAAAGGGTATAAGCGTACGTTTATCGCGCTCAATATTAAAATACTTCAGCTGAAAATCACCGGCAACTTCATCACAACTATACCAATCCCTAGCATAATCGTTTGCATTCATCGGAATACGCCCCATGGATACTTTAAGGTCACCATTGGGCGAAAATATATTATATAAAATTGAATCCCGCTGTTTTTGGGGCAATAAATTAAGTGCATCCCAACCTAGTTCATTAAAGCAGGTACCCCATGCCTGAAACGTCGGATTTACATTTGTGACGGATTTCAATTCTACTTCTTTGAATGTAGATTTTTTGGCTACCTTTACTGTTGATTTTCTCCAATAATCGTTATTCTTACTGGAAAAACATTCAAAAGTTTGAGCACTAACAGTGCTAAATACTACTCCTGAAAAGAGGAGTACAATAAATTTCGATTTCATGTGTAAATAATTATTTTTTCTTGTCGAATAATGCGTGTAAAATATTTAACTTATACCTTTTCAATTTATCTTTTGCTGTTTACATTCACCCTAGCTTACATTCGGTTTCAAAAAACCAAGAATAAAGATCTCTTCTATTTTACGATAACCTTAGCTGTATATGCACCAATTTTCACAATATAAATGCCATCTTGCAAGGTGGATTTTGTATTGAGTTGTATTCCGGAGATTGTAAATAATGTCCACTTCTCTGAAGTTAGTACATGAATTTTTTTATCTGAACAATAGACTATTGGATGTGAGTCTGTTTGCAGATTTATTAAGGCTGAAGGCGCAGATTTTATGTAATAAAGTTTGAAATCATCAACTGAATACCAGGTTCCGGTCCATGCTTTTGAAGTCGTAAAGTTTTCATTGGAAAATCCTATTGTCAGTTGATTGTCAGTTACGCTAATATCTTTTATTTCCGACCAATTCCAGCCATAACCGTTGCCTGAATTGACATTTTTCTCTGCCGATCCTACAACAGCATTAGCCCATATTGCTCCTCCGGAATAACCAGAATTTATTATATCTGTTTTGTAGGTGGACTGTGAAGTTTTGGCATATATCATAGCACCATTGCCATCAGCACGTCCTGCACAGCGAAATTTATAGGTACCGTTTGGTAATCCGGAGATATACTGATCAACAGTCATTCGTAAAGCACCAACTGTTCCGTTATATGCATCGAAATACATGTTTGCCGTATTCCCACTATAATGCAATCCGGAATTTGTATATCTGTTACAATTAAAAATTATACCAGACCACCCCTCAGATAGATCTAAACCTGTTGCAGTTCCAGAATCAGCATTTTTAATCATAAAAGTAAAATCAGTTGTATCACCAGGTTGCTGGGTTAATCGGAGTTGATACATCGCTTCAGTCAATTCTTTAGTCAATGCATTAACTTCTGTCGAATTTACAGACAGTAGTAGCTCTTTGTTTTGCTCTGTAAGAAAACTCTGAAAAGCAGTGAGAGCAGTTGCATCGTATAACGCAGAATTAATGTAAGTACGAGCCGTTTGATCAGCAGAAACATAGTTCAATGCTGAGGATAAAATTGCATCCAACGCATTTAGAGTAATCAATGTAACTGTATCCTTTTCAAGGACTTGCTGCTGATTACTAATCAGGCTATTTATTAAATTAATTGAACTTAAGTTTTGTAGTTGTTGAGTTGCAAAATTAGCAGCAGCAATTTTTGTTACATTATAATATTTAGTAAGTGCTGTGTTCGACAAAGTTGCTCGATTTATTGCTGCGTTTAACCATGAAATAGCTTTATCTATACTATCCCTACCAATGACTTTCGACGCAAAATAAATTCCCTGATTTAAAAAAATACTATCTGATTTCAACATACGAAGAGATTTGTATTGCATGGCTGATGCTATTTTACTTTTCAATAGCCCATTGTATAAGGTATCTGAATTCCCTTTATAACTCAGCACAAAATCAGTAGCACAAAACCAACCTTTAGTTGTTCCACCAGATGTTGAAGCAGCACCAATTCTCAATTTCCCATCTAAACCAACCAATACATCCTTAGTTGTTACCTTATCCCAACCTGCTACCGTATTCCAACCATTATCAATCGTCATCACCGGAGAAACATCGCTTTGTAAAGAAGATTCCAAATATGCGTGTTGATTGTTTATTTCACCACTATTACACATAAGAGAGCAAGATACAGAATATAATCCGGGAACCAAACCTATTAGATCCTGGTACATATTCATGGATGTGAAGCTATTGGACCATGAGTTCCAACAATTTTTGCCACCAACATAATTTAATCTGAAATCGCCACTGGAGGCAACATTCAAAAAATTCCAGCCCAGGATACTGCCATTTGAAGAGTTGTGAACGGTTCCGGTGTGAAATGACGGTGTTTGTATAAAAGAAGTCATATCAGCCACATTTGTAGTTGATATTGATTGAGCCCACAGAAATGTGTTCATCGCATTTTGTAAATCAACAATCGTTGAATCGACAATTGAATTGGTCAAATTTTGAGAAGAAACAATCTGCTCAGCATTTGATATTTTGACAACAAAAATATCTTTTCCAATATTATTAGTCAATGTTAATGAATTAGCTTTTGCAATAAGGCTATTTAGCAGAGCTATCGAATTCACTAGCTTTTGAGCATCATAAATTGCATTACTTAGTTCATTTGCAACTCCAACAATATCTTTATCTGCGCTGGTCTCACTTAATTTTTGTGCATCCGACACCGAATTTGTAATTAATGCTGTATTTTTTAATGTATTTGCCTCTGTTGCAAGCAATTGAACTCCAACTAACGGATCTGCCAATACATAGGTATTAAAAGAGTTAGCTGGTAATCTCATTTGAAAATAGTTATCGCCGGCCTTCACAGAATAAGTTTTATCCTGAGTCTCTGTGTTTGCCATGATAATGACAATTGAATTCTGAGGTGTTCGGAATGCTAATAATTTCTTTGTACCAGCTGATATATTTAATCGTACTGCACCTGATTGCACAAAATGACTATTGTGCATAATCGCATAATACTCTGGCGTATATACATAAGTAAGATCACTGCTATTTACTCTAACAAATGAATTCTGAGCCCACCCCCATGTACTTAAACCCGCATCTTTCAATATCGCATTCCAGAAAGTATATTTTTCACAGCCATTACTAATATACTTTTGAATTAGGTCATTAGTGTGCACTGCGGCACTCCAGTTGAAAGTACCAGAACCACATTCACTTTCTGATTGAACTGATTTATAATTGGGGTATTTTCGACGAACAGCCGGAAGTGCATTCGCTCCTTCCCATTGAAAACCAACTCCTTTTATGTATTTTCCGATTTCAATATTACTCAGAATATCATCATAAACTACCATATTCGATGTATTCATGGTTCCAAGAAATAACTCTACATTGGGTTGATGAACTTTAAAGTAAGGTCCCAGATATTTCGAGTTAAAAGTGACAACAGCTGTATCTGTCCACGAACATGCAGGATATATAGCATAAGAATAGGCTTCATTCTGGTACATTAAAGTAGTAATATTGATACCCTCAGCTTTATATGCATCGATAAATTTTGAGAAATATAAAGCATAAGACTGCATATACTTTGAACTCTGTATAAATTGATTTGTATACAAAGGGCATTGAGCAGAAGTTGCCAACCCGTTTCCACCACCACTTTTATTGGCGTAATGTTTATTCGTTTTCAACCAAGTAGGCGGGCTCCATGGTGACGCCCAAAAAGTCATATTTGGATTGTAGCTCAGTGCTTTTTTGATATAGGGAATTAGTGTTCGTTTATCTCTGTCGACATTAAAATAATTCATATCAAAATCTCCATCAACTTCGTCAGAACTATACCAGCTTCTGGCATAATCATTTGCTCCAACAGGTATTCGACCAATACTCAAACGCAAATCGCCCGTCGGACTAAAGAATTTCCTGTAAATCTCGTCCTGTTCTACTGATTTCAATAGATTTAGTGCGTCCCAACCTAACTCATTAAAACATGTTCCCCACCCATAAAATGTTTGTTGAGGATCATCCAGCTTAATTTCAATATCTGGTGATCCAATGATATTCTGCTTAATTTCGACTGTACTAATCTGCCATTTGCTATTGGGGGTTGAAGTAGTACTAAAACCGACCTTAGTTTGTCCAAAAATAAAACCAAATGAAAGTAGCCATACGCTTACAACAATAACAAGATTTGTAGTTTTTTTTTTCATGTGAATAATGTGATTTTTTTCAAAGTAATTTTGTTATGAGATTTCATTGCGAACATTTGTAAGGTTTGCTTGTCGAGCAACTGATTGTAATTTATCAAACAGCAAGTACGGGTATATATAAAATTGAACCAATCTTATGAAATTTTATGAGAAGTAATGATATTCATCATGTACAAAAGTAATCTCATTAATCAATTGACTTCAACCTTTAATCGGTCAAATAATAGCTCATTTTCAGCATTAAAACCTGATTTTTTAATCCCTTATCAGGTTTTACAAGAGTTTTCAAACATTGAATACACAAGATACAAAGTGTTGACATTTAGACTATTGCACACACAAAGATTCAGTCATTATTAAGTAATGCCAATTTAACCGGTTATATTTGGAATACTATAGATAAAAAAGCTACAATAAATTATGACATAAATTGATTAATTTTGATATCAGCTACAACATGAGTCATTATGAAAACGAAACTATTATTTAGTCTTTTATTGTTTGTCGGGTCACTACATTCGGCCAACATACAGCGTCTCGGACTTGAACAGGGATTGTCCAGCAACTATGTTTATGGCATTACACAAGACAAGCAGGGACTAATATGGATTGCAACACCAGCCGGTTTAAACCGTTTCGATGGGCAGGAGTTTAAAACTTTTTTCCAAAATAACGGGAATTCAATTAGTTGTAATGACTTACATGCTGTCTATGCAGATCCTGTAGAAAATAAAATTTGGATTGCAACTTCAAGGCAAGGACTATCTGTTTATGATTGTAATAAAAATCATTTTGAAAACTACAACCATTCTGAAAAAGATAAAAACAGTATAATTAGTAATAGCACTTCATATATTACAAGTAGTTCTGATGGCAATCTTTGGATTGCAACAACAAATGGGGGTGTTGATTTATTTAATAAATCAAGTCGAAAATTCACCCACTATAATACTTCAACAGTAAAAGGGATGCCGAGCAATGAGGTATGGAGTGTATCCGATGACCAACAAGGGAATCTATACATAGCACATAATAAAGATGGCATAAGTATTTTATCAATAAAAAGTAAAAGAATTAAGAACTTCAAACATGACCCTAATAACCCTGGCTCTTTACCTTTAAACAGAGTAAGTTGTATTTTTATTGACTCAAACAAAAACATATGGGTCGGAACCGAAAAGGGATTGGCCTTATTTAACCCAATAACCCAAAAATTCCTAACCTTTTACCACAATCCAAAAGACAATAACTCTATATCAAGCGATTTTATAAGTAGCCTGAATGAGACAAATGATAAGAAATTAATCATCGGAACGGTACTAGACGGGATCAATATACTTGACTTAAAGCAATTATATATAAACTCACAAACCGGAAATATTCATTTTGATAGAATTGAAGCCGGGTATAATTCGAATCAACTTTCAAGTAGATTTGCTCTGACAACTTTTTGCGATTGTTATGGAAATTTATGGGTTGGAACATCTGGTGGAGGGATAAATTTTATTCCAAACCGAAAACCTTTTTTTTATACTTACGAGTATAACCCCATTGTTGGTAACACAAATAATCTGAGTACATCGATAGTACATGGTGTATGCATTGATAAAAAAAATTCTGTTTGGATTGCTACAGATGGAGGAGGTATAGATGTCTTCAATCAAAATAAGAAAATAGGCAGTTATAATGAAGAGAATGGAAAATTACCAGAAAACTTTTTATTCACAGCTTTTTCCGATTCTGAAGGTAATCAATGGTTTGGAACATACGATGGACAAATATATATGCATAAATTTGGTACAGCCATTTTTAATAAATTATCCTGCTTTGATGTAAAGAAAAGTCATATCAATTGCTTTTATGAAGACAACAATAAAAACGTATGGATTGGCACCAATGAAGGATTACATTCTTATAATCTAACAAACAAAAAAGTACTATCATTACATAAATCACGAGAAGGATTAACTGATAATATGGTTATGACTGTCGTGCAAGATAGTCAGGGTAAAATTTGGATTGGAACTGTCAAAGGAACAATCTGTATTTTAGACAAAACTTTTAAGCGAATACGTGACTTTAGTCCCAACAACAATCAGTCAATAATCAATTATCTTTATCGTGACAGCTACAATCGAATTTGGGCAGCGACAGGTCAGGGATTATTGCTGTTTAAAGATTGGAAGGATAACACCTATAAAGTATTTGATAAAGAGCATGGTTTAAACAATAATTACGTTTCATCATTGATTGAGGATGATAACAACCAACTTTGGCTAGGTACCAATAATGGAATTAGTTCGTTGAATCTTAAACACTTAAAAATAAAGAATTTCAACAAATATGATGGTGTACCTCTTTCAAGTTTCAGAGCCGGAGCAGTCGCAAAATCGAGTGATGGTATAATTTATTTTGGTTCAGATAATGGTGTTTGTTATTTTGATCCCCGGGCTGAACAAACTGAGCTCAATATTCCTCCTGCAGTAATAACCAGTTTTAATGTAAGCAGAGTCGAAGAAAGTTATACCGGTAAACTGGAATATATCCCCACGTTAAGCGATATCGATTTGAAATACAACCAAAACACCTTTACTATTTATTTCAATGTTTTGGATTACTCGTATAACAATCAGGTTGAGTTCAGCTACATGCTCGAAGGACTTGAAAATGCATGGTACAATATAAATATCAAAAAAGAAGTAACGTTCCGCAATCTTCCTCCGGGTGATTATACTTTTCATGTAAAATCAAGGTATAAAAATCAAGAGTGGGCTGCCAACCCTGCAGAATTACACATACACATAAATCCACCATTTTGGTTGTCGTGGTGGGCTGAAAGTATCTATAGCATTCTAATATTGTGCATAATCTTGTTCATAATCAGATTTTTCAAGAAACGTTTAGATCTGGAGAATTCTTATTATCTTGAAAAACAAAACAATATACAGCAAAAGAAATTAAATGAAGAAAGATTAGGATTTTACACCAATATAACACACGAATTGCGCACTCCTTTAACACTTATAGTTGGGCCTTTAGAAGACATGATAAATGACATAAAACTTACAGAATTTTATCGTTCAAGATTAAGTTTGATTAACAAGAGTGCAATTCGATTGTTGGAACTTATCAATCAAATTCTGGAATTCAGAAAAACTGAAACTCAAAACCGAAAATTGTGCGTCAGAAAGGGAGATCTGAGTAATCATGTCAAAGAAATTACACTTAAATATGAAGAACTGAATCGAAATAACAATGTAAAAATTACATGTAAGACAGATGGTGGTGACTTTAATACCTTTTTCGACAATGAGGTCATTACTATTATTCTCGACAATCTGATTTCCAACGCTATAAAGTACACAAAAAAGGGCGAAATAATTGTATCACTTAACCAGTTGAATCAAAACAACATAGACTATATTGAACTCAGAGTTAGTGATACCGGATACGGCATTACACAGGACGCACTACCCTATATTTTCAACAATTACTATCAAGCACACTCAAAACATCAGGCTTCGGGCACAGGCATCGGCCTATCGATTGTAAAGAACCTAACTCAACTGCACGAGGCCACAATTGTTGTTGAAAGTGAAGTAGATAAAGGTACTAGTTTTATAATTCGGTTTTTAGCTAATAATATTTATCTGGATGCACTACATCCCGATGATGCTGATATTGTGGTTAAGGAAGATACGAACCCTGATAACAAACAAGTACTATTGGTTATTGAGGATAATGAAGATATAAGAAATTATATAGCATGGTCATTTGTAAGCGATTTCGAAGTACTTACAGCCGAGAATGGTGCAATTGGCCTGGAATTGGCAATAAGCAGAACACCAGACATAATTATTAGCGACATTATGATGCCTGTAATGGATGGTATTGAAATGTGTCGTCAAATCAAAGAGGACATAAGAACCTGTCATATACCGGTTGTAATGCTAACAGCTAAAGATTCAATACTCGATAAAACTGAAGGATATGATGTTGGAGCCGACTCATACATAACCAAGCCATTCAGTGGCAACTTGCTACGCAGTAGAGTTTACAATCTTATTGAAGCAAGAAAAAGGATTGCAGCTCAATACAGAACTGCACTAATAGTTTCTGAAGAGGAACAACAAACAAAAACTATCAATCCTATTGATAATGAATTTATGATAAAAATCACAAGGTTCGTAGAAGAGCATATTGAAGACGAAGAAATTAATATTGCCAGCATTGCTGATATTGTATTTATGAGCCATTCTACTCTCTATAGAAAAATTAAAGCACTTACAGGATTATCCGCAAGTGAGTTTATTCGAAAAATAAGAATACAGAAGGCGAAAGAGCTTCTTCTGACCGGCAAATACAACATCTCTGAAGTTATGTATATGGTTGGAATAAGCAGCCCTACTTACTTCAGGAAATGCTTTAAAGAAGAGTTTAATATTTCGCCAATGGAATGTCAAAAGAGAGCTAAACAAGAACAATAAAACAACTATTAAGTCTAACGAATAAAACACCCTCAACAAGAAACCTGTTGAGGGTGTTTTTATTTCGAGAAGTTCAAATGCCCCAATTAAAAAGCGCCTTTCAATTGCCCAGAGAGTAGAGCTCAAAATTGTCCAAACAAGTCCAATCTGAGGTAGAGCTAACTGTTCCTGAACTTCTCTGAATACCTATTGTAAGCTTTCCTTCGCTTACATATACCAGCAGATAGTTTGCAAAATTTTCTGCATTCGCTGAAAACAAAGTATTTGCAGCAGTAATTCCATTTGCAAAACCATTCAAGCTATTCGTGCCATTATAAGATACTGAATAGATTGATTTGACCTTGGTGGAACGGTCATTACCAACAACTGAATAGTTGATTAATTCTACACCATTAGAAAAATCTCTACCAGAATAATCATTATCTCCGTTACGTTCAAAAGCCTGACATTTGATCAAATAATACCCATTCGGAAGACTATTTATCGTTTGAGTAAAACTAACACCACAGTCTGTTTTTTTAGCTGAGAAAAACTCACAAACGCCCTCTCGATTACTAAGTGAAACAGCCTTACTCGCATTCATCAAACCATCATTATTAGTTGTAAAGGTTCCGTTGGGTACAGAAACCGGTTTACCTACAGATTTTAGAATTTTGTAATACTCCAAAGTAGATGTTTCCAGGCGTTTAGCCATTTTTAAGAGTTTAGAAATGATGTTAGTAGAGTATATTAATTGAGCTGCATCAATCTCAACAGAAAGTTTCTCTTTATTAAATATCTTATCCATTTTACCTTTCAAAGCCGGCAAATCAGATAAAATAGCATAGTTAGCTTTATAAAGTGCGTTCTCATATCTGTATCGTGCATATAAATTAGCCAAATCTTTCTGAAGCAATGCCAAATATATAGCTAAATCAGTGGTAGTTGTATGTTTTATTGAGATATCGGCAGCTGATTTTTCAATTAAAGATAACAGTACCGAACTTTGTTGCTTTGCATTTAATGCAGTAGCATCAGTTATTAGGGCTTTAATATCACTCCAGGTCTGTATAAGTTTATATTCAGTTTCATTTACATGTAGGAATGAACCATGTTGAGGCGAAATATGACCAGATAAGTCATTTGCTGGTTGAATATCTCTTAAACATGCATTTGCAGTATGAAAGTGATAACCTACCCGGCTACTAAAGTTTACATTACCCAAATTCCATACGTCATCGTTAATTCGACGAAAAACACTGGGTGCTTCAAAGCCAGAACCATCTGTATAAGTTGTTACAGGGGTTGAACTCCAAACAGGATTTAACAAGTCTTTAGTTGTTATATCGCGGATATCACCAGCATTATAATCCCTATATGACATGTGGTATAAACTATCAGTATCGAGGAAGTTAATATCTGCATCAAGTACATTAGCTTTTGTATTGGCACCATACAACATTTGTATAGATTCAATTCCGGTAAAATCACCATTTGCTTTTGAAAGGTAGAAATGGTCATTCTCGCCATTATCTGTATTACCTATAGCATAATAAATATAAACAGAACCATTAATCATTATAATTTGTGGTGCCCATACACGACTCACTTTATTGTGAGTGAACAGCATTGTGCCCGTATTGTCAAAAATATTATCCGCAGGAGTCTGTTCCATATACTTTTTTATATCACAGCGGCTATAAGTCCAATTTACAAGATCATAACTCTTAAACATGCCTATCGAATAATTTAACAGCATGCTTGTACCGTTATCTTTTGACCCAAATAAGTCAGTAGTAACTATATAATAACAATGCCTCAGCGTATCTTTCGTCAGGAAAGCATCCCTACACCATGGTAATGAAGTTCCGATACCAGGAATGACACTTGACCCTCTATTCATTTCGCTATATACCAGCCCATTATTATCTTTATTACCCAAAGCATAGGTGATACATTGCGACACCAGAGTACCTTTGCCTGCCTCAGGAACCATATTGGGCATATGGCAATAAAGATAACCATAAGCATCATCATCGGCAGCTACCGAAATAACCAGTGGCTTTGAATACAAGCTATAACTTTTCCCTGAGTAATTGATTGTTGCTTGCAAACTACCGACTCTCGTTGGTTTTTTATCCCTCATTGTCACCTTAAAAGTACCATTATTATAACTAAGCTTCCCTTTCCCGGTCGGCATGGACGGTGTGAACTTCCATGTGACAGACCCATATGTACAAGTGGTCGGTAATACTAACCCTTTATGAATTGATCGGGCTGACAACGCATTTACTAAATCAATACTATCTGTAAATAACATGGTCTTAATATCTACAGCTTTCACAGTAGCCACAGAAAACCAAAAACATAAAAAAAGTGTAAAGTAAAATTGAAAATAATGTTTCATACAACGAATTGGTTATTTATAAAATAGAAGTCATCCTGTTTAAAGGATGACTTCTATGGATATTGATAAATCAGGAACTTATTGTTTGATAATTTTACCAATGGCTACTTTTGAAGGCGTAATTACCTTAACAAGATATGTTCCAGCCTGTAAACCACCCAACGATATGCTGGCTTTTAGTTTATCTGCTATCTGGCTATAAACCTTTAATCCATTTATTGAATAGATTTCAATTCTGGTATTAGGTTCTTCGGTTGGCAATGAAACAGTAAGATGATCAACCACCGGATTAGGACTAATCGAAATACCCAGATCTGAAAGCGATTTTATAGATGATGCTAATGCAACACGGAGTACACCCCGCTTATTTAAAGCACTAACATCCCAGCTGAGACCATCACCAGGAGTAGCAGGGTTAATTGTTGTAAATGAACCTGAATAACTTGCACCTTTAAAAATCTGTAGTGAATCACCAGCAGCAAGGACTGTAGTTCCAATGTTAGTAAGATTTAAAGTACCATTAATCGTAATACGATTGGCTGAAGCAATCATATCATTACTTACAACATTCGAAGTTTTTCTATACTCAATTTCGGTAATTGCTCCCGACAAATAAGACACAACACTATTAAATGTAAGTTTTCCTATTCCATTATAGCCGGGCATAACAGTTCCGCCTGATTTTATAACAGAAGCTCCGTTAACTACACCGACACCAGCTAGTGTACCTCCGGAAGAAACATATACAGAACCTTTTATGTAAGCTTTTGAAACACCCAAAGTAATTTTACCCGCATTAATATTCGTGGCCGCCGTATAAAAGCAGGTGTCTGTTAGAATTAGATTACCAGTTCCGACTTTGGTTAGCGAATTACTAACTATTTTTCCATTAAACTGACAATCAGAATTGTTTGAACCAATTACCCAATCCTCTGAATACAAATATGTATTGGCAACACCTTTCAATCCTCCCAAAGCAACAGTCTGTGTTCCGTTATCGGAGCTTGCAGCTATATCATAAAATAGCGAATTGCCTGTAGCAGATAAATTAAATGTCGCTTTTGCATAGCCTTTACTATTGTAGAGGCGACATTGTCCTCCACCAAATAAATTGATGGTACCTTCAAATGCAGACCAATCGCCCGAAAACATATCACGAATATAAGTAGTACTCAAATTCAGAGTTCCTGCACCTGTAAGCGAACCTGAGAAATCAGAACGACCGGGTGCATATACAGTGCCTGTAGCACCAGCAGGAACATTTACATTGAAATCATTTGTTCCATTACCATAAAGATTACCTGCATTCAATGTAACTATAGTTCCTGAAGCAAAACTACCATACATATTGAGGTCTCCGGAATTCAGAACTACGCCACCCGTAAAAGTATTTGCGCTATTGATACGCAATTGCCCTGTCCCTGCCTTAACTAACGTTCCGTTACCCAAAATTGGTGCTTGAACAACCAGCGTATTACCCGAAGTGGTACTGATGGCACATTGACCATTTTGAATTTTAATTGGTCTGTTTGAACTACAAGTAGTTGAAATTAAACTAAGCGTTGAACCTCCATTAATAATCAGACTATTCGTACTATTAGTTGGTATTCCTAACGAGCTAACTTCATCAGTGTTATTCAAACTACCTACCTCCAACGTTCCGGCTTCAATGGTTGTGGATCCTGTAAACTTATTTGTTTTCCCAGAAAGAGTAACGGTAGAACTTCCTCTTTTAATCAAACTTCCAGTTCCACACAATGACCCGGAACCTGTTATTGTATAATTTGTGATTCCATCAAAAAGCATATTTCCTACATTGACATCACTGGATAAGTTGATAGTCTTGTTAGCTGCTCCCGTATCATTAAATGTCACCGAGTCACGTCCTACAAACACATCGCTGGTACCATTTCTCAACCAGTTTGCACTTACGCCTAAGTCCCATGCACTCCCTGAACCAGACCAAACGACATTAGCTGCTTTTGTTCTTTGTGATGGAATGGATATCCCGATAACACCATTCACATTAGCCACTGAATAAACATAATCATTTAATCCTACCACGCTTATTTTAGAGACATTACCTATGATAGTGCCCTGACATTTAAATATAGGATAGAATCCCGGCGTAACAGTACCATTAGTTAGATTTACTCCGATTGTAATCCCATCGGCAAAATTGAAACTCTTATTTACAACAACTAAATCGTTGTGATAAGTTATTCCGCTGGGATCACTTGACAAATCGACAAAATTAACCGATCCTATTTTTTCAATCAGACTGTCAATGGTTATTGTGTCGGCATATCCGACTCCCTGCCCGGGAACGAGTGCTCCTCCATATTCGAGAGTTACCTTACCATATACACCACTTCCTCCTAATCGGCCACCTGTTTTTCCTTCAGATAGTTTCCCTCCCCAGGTTCCTCCATGAACAATTACCGGACTCTTTATCAGACTGTCATTTACATTTAATGCACCGTCCCAAACAATCGTTTTGCCTGTAAATCCAGTTTTTGCATTTACAGTCAAAGTTCCCCGTCCTACTTTTGTCAAGCCGGTGGTACCAACAATTGCGCCTTTACCATTGAATGTATAATCATTCGGATTGTAAACTGTTACCTGAGCAGGAGATACATTACCCGTTATAATAACTGGCACAGAATTTACTCCGGTCAAATCAAACAATACTGAATCGTTTGTCGCAAATGTCGACACAGTTTTATTATTAAGCCAGCTTGATGTTGTATTAGTATCCCATGTATTTGCCGAAGTACTACCAGCCCAATGGAGTTTGGCAATGATACAAGCTGGAGGAGGAGGTGGTTCCATACCACCACCCAGATAATAATCCGGAAATTTTCCTCCGACTCTACCCCTACATGATGCCTGGCTTTTATAGCCGGGGTTATCCATTAGAGTATATATGCGATTTTGAGCAGGCTCCCAGGTCGAGTACAAGCGAAGAGATAAATTATCGTTCGATTGAGTTATCATCTCTTCCCTCCAGTCACCCATAATATCACCCCAGAATTGTGGGTGACCACCATACGGGATACTGTTCGAATATGCTCCACCGTCATTGTAAACCGCAAACAAACGTCCAGTTGACCATTTATCAATTGCTGGATTTGTTCCTGCACCATTAACACCATTTATCAACTCTCGTTGCAGGTCTCCATCCCACCAAATCCCCCAGGTAGGGAAACGGTTATCTGCAACTACATTCCCATTCACATCTGTCAAACTTGCCATTGTAGAATGACATTCAACTCCTTTTGATCCAGCATAATAATCGCCTGCATCCCCACGACTAACATCACCCCAATCTGACATATACCATTTCCTCAGATATTTTCCGGTCATTCCGTCGATGATTGACATCCCAACATCTGAAGTGCTGGCCTGAGTTATCGAAAAAATTTCATATCCGGGTCTGTCCGGATCCATATCACAAACCCTATAGTGGTCACCATGCCAAAAATCCTGATTTGAGTACAACAGTTTACCATCATCATCCAATGCAGAACCCATGAACTCTATCTCATCTTTACCATCATTATCTATATCAAAAGTCATGATATTATGCCCTTGAGACACATTATCTCCTACTTTTGGCGCCCAGTTCCATCGTTGTGTTATTTTACCGTTTCTATAGTCAAATGCATAAGCATAGGTATTTAATCCCCCTTGTCCAATACCGCGAACTGAAATAAAACTTGGTAGTACTCCATCTAAGTATGCCGAAGCAAAAAAGACATAATTAGGGTTATGATTATCTCCAAATTTCGTCCAACCATTACCTCCGTTTGATGGTTCATAAGGAACACGATCCATTTCTTTGCCGGTAAGGCCATTCACTACAGAGAGGAATTCCGGTTCTACATTCTGACCAATTGTTGTTCCATTATGATTAGTATCTCCAATACGTATACTATCTGCGCTACCATAGTTAAAGCAAGTACCTTCGAAAGTACGTAACATCACTTCAGCTTTTCCATCACCGTCAAAGTCTTCCACAATCATTGTTCCGGCATCATCATTTGTTATGAAGTTAGGCCCCAAGTCCAGTCTCCATAAGAGAGTTCCATCTAACCTTTGACAATCAATTTTCCACGAACGCGATGTTGGTGCAACACTTCCGGTATATAAACGAAGGTTAAGGAATTCATATTCACCATCACCATCAACGTCCCCAACATGTGTTTGCAAAGTATAATAATTTACCCCATCTGTCTCGGGTTCCGGTGTTAATGGAATTGCAATATACTGTCTTACTGGAGCATTAGCAGGCAAAGTATATGATTTACCTGCCGGTTGTTCTACTCCATTTATAATAGCTCTCACAAAAAAAGTATTTGCAACAGCTGTTGAAATGCCACTTACAGTGTAATCCGTAGTTGCTGTAATGGGACCTGCTATCTTAGTTGTAACTCCACTTGTTGTTTTGTAAAGATTGAATGACACATCAGCAGGGTCATTTCCCATTAGTCGCCAACTTAAATATACCTGTCCACTTCCTTTATTCAGGGCTATCATCCCTCTGCTTAATTTCGGCATTATACGTTGTGCCGACAAATTACCCGAAAACACCATCATAAAAACGATGAAAAGAGTAAATAATTTGTAAAATTGTTGTTTCATGATTTTGAGATTAAATTTTAGTTCAAACGTGACAAAATATCACGTGACAAATATATATCTATACACAAATTCAAATCAACCTCAAATCAGTCAAAACACATCTCATTTCGAGCAAAAAAGACAAGCCATGTTACGTTATTCACCGTGATCACATGACCATTCCCCGAATTGCTAACATAAACAAAATCACACATATGCAAATTAATCTCACAATCGAGGAACTTAGCACTTATTATTACCCAAACTTTTTAATAAAAATTATGTCTATCTGTGTTCCAGTTACCAACTTCATTCCATTGATGCTTTCTCCCAATACACTAATGTGTTGAGTCCATTAGAATTATATAGATGACAACAATCCTGAGAAGATATACAACTCTGAACGTGTCAAATATCTAAACATTTAATTACTTTCTGTCAATACAAGATTACGCTACAGAGAAATATGTTTTTTTTACAAATTCCACCCAAATAATCGAACGTTTATTTAGGTGTCTAAAAACTGGGGAGGTTGATGGGTTTTTGGGGCAAAAAAATCCCCCAAATTATTTGGGGGAAGAATATTACTAAAACTTCAATAAATCATACGCTTCTTTTATCTCTTCGTCTTTAAGTCCTAAATATCGTTTTGTGATTCCCATGTTCGAGTGGTTGAAAATTTCCATCAGTTTAATAAGTGCCATTTCAGAATTCTCCCCACTCATATTAAATACCTGTCTTCCGAAAGTTTTTCTAAGACTATGACTGGAGAAATTCTTGATATTTAGTTTATAAGTTGCTTTAATTTCTTTCAACATCACATTGATTCGTTGAGTGGTAAAAACACCTTTCTTTTGACTGACAAACACGTGTTGAAATCCAATAGGATTTATTTTCATATGACAATCCAATATGTGTTGTTTTAATTGAGGATTGACACTGATTACTCTTTTCTTGTTTGTCTTCTTTTCAACAATCGTAATCTCATCAACATTTAAAATCTCCTCCCATTTTAATGACTTAAGATCTGAAATACGCAAACCCCAAAAACATCCAAGTGCAATAAGTAATGATATTTTATATTTCTCGTCTTTATATAATTTATGAATCAGGTTCAACATTTGTTCCCAATCTAAATAATCTGCTGTTGTGTTTGAAAATTTCTTCGACATAATATAGTTGTTTTATGTTTATATTTATTGGTTGTTAAACATTCACTTACATTCGGAAATATCATAAGTGAATGTTTGATTTTTATATTTATTCAGATTTTTATATAAGTCATTGATTATCTTCACAACGCTCACTTTTATGATAAGTGAATGTTTTTTGATGAGAGTAAAATAAAAAGGAGCAACAACTCCTTTTTATTTTACTCTCGCATTCACAATAATAGGGTAGTTCAAAATGTGAGACTGATGAACCCAGAAATTGAAGTTGAAATATTTAATAATAAATGAATTACTCACAATAATAGAATCAATAATACTAATGAATATAAATATGAAGAAAGTAGCACTATATGTAAGGGTATCTTCTACCGATGGTAGACAGACTGTAGAAAATCAAAAGATTATACTCGTTGATTTTGCTAAGCGAAATAATCTTGAATATGATATTTTCGAGGAAGAAGAATCCACCCGGAAAACAAGACCGGTAAAACAAGCATTGCTTATGAAACTTCGTAACTTTGAATATGAGTCCGTGATTATATATAAATTAGACCGTTGGGCTCGTTCTTCTACAGAGTTGATTCTTGATACAAAAGAATTGGTTGATAAAGGAATTGGATTTATTTCTCTAACAGATAACCTTGATTTCAGTTCAGCAGCTGGAAGATTACAATTTCAAATATTGAGTGCATTTGCGGAATTTGAGAGATCACTCATATCTCAAAGAACGAAAGATGGACTTGCAAGAGTGAGAGCGAAAAATCCTGAAAAGAAACTTGGTCGTCCGGTTGGTTCTAAAGATTCCAAGTCAAGAAAGAAATCAGGATACATTCTTCGAGAAGCAAAGAAAAGAAAGTCATTTGATGAACAAGCCGGAAACTTTAAGTCGATTGAATCATATTTAGACCAAATCAAATAATCCTCCCCCAAATAAAAACACCCCGAAGTTCAAAAAAGAACATCAGGGAGATTAAATATTTGTTATGTTCCAAAATAACATTACCAACTTGTATTTCACGCTCAAAAATCTGCAATGGAGATAATTCCACCATTTCTTCTAAAAGTGTAGAACTCCCCCCTCTCCAAATGGAGAAGGAGGAGCAAAAAAAATTGCGAAACTATCTAATAATTATTTTATTAGAGATAATTAATCAAATAAGCATGATGTTAATTCAGAAAATTATTGGATAATAATTTTCTGAATTTCCTTATTTGATTTTACAACATACACACCTGCCTTCAAACCAACCGATGTATTAACCGTGTTATTCAACACCTCAGCTACTTTTATCCCTTGAATATTATAAACTGTATAGTTCTTTACTCCCGATACATTTAATCTATTGTTTTGCACAAATACATTAAGATTTTTGTTGCTCAAATTCATTAATCCAGTTGTTGTGGTCACATCTTCCAACATCATATCATCCATATAAATATAAAATATGGTTGTATCGTCCTGAATAAATTTAGAAAAAACAAGATAACAACTTGAAGCCGGAGCTACAAACGTTAGATAGTTACTGGTTAGGCTTGATTGGCTGGTAAGAAGAACTGTTGGCACTTCTGTAGTTATATAATTAGTAGCTCCTCCAATAGCATTTGCTACAACATCATTTACAGAGGTTGCTGCAAAAACATTTGCTTTCGCATTTGCTACCGGAATTGCACTTGCTGCACCATCAACTTTGTATTTGAAACTAAAACGATACGTTTTACCCACTGTAAGTCCGGTTAACTTATGACTAATGTTGTAATATCCGTAATTTGAACCGGTAGGTAGATTGAAGCGCAACTGAAAACTATTAGTGCCAGTAGTTGCATTAGAACCAAAAACCCGAGATTTGCCTGAGCCTCCCATTGTTTGGGATTTATCATTAATCCACTCACCCAGTGGGGCACCATTGGCAGCTACATTCTCAAAACGTCCATCAACTAACAAGTTGGTAAAACATGGATAAGTACCGGTTACAGCCTCTACAAGTTTAAATGCTGTTGCCCCAGCTGCTGTTGGAGCTGTAGTAGTCAGTGTTAGCGGGCTACCTGCAAAAGCAGCTGGGCCGGTAATTACAGCAGCCGAGGTTAAATAACTGGTAGGTAAGCTTACACTTTTCACTGAAACAAGTCCTGTGGTACCAATATCAGTAAGAGTCCATTGAGCGTCAGTTGTTGCGTCCAAAGAAGCTGAATAGGCAATAAGTCCGGAACTATTACAGGTCAGATAATTGCCATCTCCATTTTTAATTTGGTAAATACCAGTACTCACAAGTTCAAAACTTAACCGTTGTGAAGTTGCCGAGATATCAGCACTCATAACTGAAGGTGCTGTTCCATTAGCACCTATTACTTTACTGGAAGTAGCAAGTGTTTGTTCCAGTAAATACGTTTTTGTTACATCAATGGTGTATGCATACAAATTCATTGAACTAACAGCTAAAAAGCAGAGGATGATTAAAGAGAAGATTTTTTTCATTTGATTTTTTGAATTAGATTATTAATAATAGAAAGTTAACATTGTATTTCACTAATAGATTGATTTTAATAAGATTTTCGTCGATGATTATTCTGTTCAGAGGATTTATGCCTCTGAACAGAATAATCATTTATTCAATTACAAGTTTCTTCGTTATTTTTTTTTTAGAGGAAGTAGTTATAGATGCAAAATATACACCTTGAGTAAGTCCATTCAGTGAGATTGTGTTTTTTGTACTATTCAATCTTTTTTCAAGAACTTTTTTACCATTGATACTTGTGATAATCGCAGATGTAATTGTTTCAGGACTTTCGATAATAAGTTCTTTTGACGCCGGATTTGGATACATCTTAATAATCGTTTCATATATCGACGAGATATTTGTGGCATCTGCATTCACATTGATTGTAAAGCTGTCACCGGTTTTTATAACTAATAATTCATGCGTTGTGTCATTGTATTTCCAGCTATCTGCATTAACCACATCGGATGGTTTTGCACAATTTTGAATCAATAAGGCATAGGGGAGACTGGTTTTACCGTCTACAGTTATTTTATTGGTTTTACCATCGTTATTATAGCTAATCTGAATTGAATCATAACCAATACCATCGCCTGTTGGTCTGAAATATTGGAATTTACTTGCTCCGATTCCCGGAACAATATAAACTGATTGCTTACCAGTTAGGGTTGAATCGCCAATACCTGAATAGCTATTTGAGATATTCATCGGAATGATAGAACCCACTTTCATGAAAAGAGGAAATTTATTCAGCGGATAAGTTTGTGTAATGGTTGTATTGGCCGAATAAATCGTTTTTGTCCAAAAGTCCATCCATTCACCTTGAGGCAAAGTAACATTTACGGTATGAGCCGTTGAAGTAATGGCTTTTGTGAATATATAATCGCCAAGCGTATGACTTTCATTCGCAAATGAAACATTCTTTATGAGTGACCCTCCGTTTTTATGTCCCTTTACTACTGTACTGAATAAGTAGGGTATCAACTGACTATGCAACCACGCAGCCTGACGATAATACGAAGTCGTTTCTTCGTCGTGATACCAAGGCAAGTGATTAGTCAATCCACCGTTTGATCCTCCGTTTACCATACAGGCCGTCATTGAACCAAACTGTGCATACCGAATCAGTTCTTCTTTGCCGGGAGCAACTTCAAAATAACCCCCTACTTCGCATCCCGGTGCACCATAACCGGCTTCAGCACTGGTAAAAATATTGAATATTTGTTTTTGCAGTCCGGAAAATGTACCGGAAAAGTCACCACACCAACCCATAGTTAATTTTTCGACAGATGCTTCGAAACCTCCCTGATTTGCCTGATATGAATATGGACGGCCTATTATCATACCTTCGTCTGGTTTACGACTCGTTACATAGTCGAACATACTGTTATAATAATATGGTCTGAATGCAGCATTCGACATTTTTCCAATAGAAGTCTGCACTGTATCACCAAAATATACTTCGCCCTGATCTGTTTTAAATCCACAAACACCATCAACGAATGCTTTATCTAGTCGGGCATTCCACCAGTTTACTGCAGCTGGTTTAGTAAAATCAATGTGTATCCCGGTTCCTTTCCACCAAGTAGTAATAGCACTATTGTTTACACCGAAATTATTAGCGATAGCTTCATCAAGTCCCGGATCTTTTGTAAATGGCACTTCGCTTGCATTAGAGGTACTATTTACACAGCCGGTTAACCAAAGTATTACTCTTACATTCTTAGCTTTAAAATTTTGTATCATGGTAGCAGAACTCGGGTAACGTGCTGTATTCCATTCAAAATTATTATAAGACGTTGACCATGGGCTGTCGACAATTGTAGCACCTACAGGCATATTGTGTTGAAAATAAAGACTCACCAGATTCTCCGTTGAAGCCTGCGTGTTAGTCATATCTTCCCAAACTACATGTTCAAATGCCCATCGTGGTGTTAACGGTGGTATTCTTCTTGATAATATTTCTGTTGAAAGCATGAAGACAGTATTAACATCAGATAAATTTCCCGAGCCAATCAGAGGACTTCCATTTTCAGTATATTCAGATGTAATATACTTTCCAGTTGCCAAATTTTTGAACTTCAAAGCTGTAGATACAGTTCCTACCACAACCCATTTAGAAGAATCTGATTTTGTTACTGATTCAAGGATTAATAAATTGTCAGTTCCTTTACAATTAAGATATTGATTTGAATCGTTTTTCAAGTAATAAGCATTGGAAACTCCTGTTGATTCAAAGCTAAATTTTTGTGACGTAGAACCGTTTGGTTTCAATAATGCTGGTTGTGTACCCCAAAAAGCTCCAATTATATTGTATGATGATTTTTGAGTCAGGTAATACTTTGAAGTTGTTAACGGAATAAATGTAGGTGTACCTATCACTGCAATAGTTTGGGTGATCGAACCGCTCGTTAATGTTATGTTGCCAGTGGTCTTAGTTGCTCCTGTAAAGTAAACAGTAATAGGTGTTGAGCTTGAATTGGCAGCCAATCTATTAGTTGAAACAGTGAAACCACTACTGGCAGCTATGGTAATATCATTGGATAAGCTAAATCCACTCACGGTAAAAGTTGCTGGTAGTGTATTCTCTATACTTAAAGAATCAGCAGAAGGAATAATACTGGACGGAAGTGTTTTCGTCGTAGATAAAACCAGATCATCAAGATAATACTCACTATTTACAGTATTTGAAACTTTTGAAAAAACAATATAACATGAAGTTGCAGGAGCAATAAAACTGATTGAACCTGTGTTTTTCACATTGTCGGCAGTAGCAAGTTTCGATGTAAATACTGTTCCATTTACGTTCGTTGAATTTACTCCAGATGCAACATTTGCAACCGTGGATGCATAAACCATAAATGTTCCGGCATAAGTAGCCCAGTTTTTTTGAATATAACCAAAGTTTAGCGTGTAAACAGAATCTTTCTTCAATCCGGTCAGCAAATGACTGATTCTATTGTAAGAATTTCCGGCTCCATCCTGCGTCCCCAAAAAGCGAAGCTGAAAACTATTAGTACCACTGCTTGACAATGAGTTGAATATACGAGATGTTCCTGAGCCACCAAATGCTTTGGAAACATCATTAATCCACGTACCCAGCGGTGCTGAGTTAACCACCGCATTTTCAAATCCACCATCTATCATATTGTTTTTTAATATTTCAGATACAAGAGCCAACTTGAACGCATTATTACCGGCAGCTGTTGGAACTGTAGTGCCTGAAACAATCAAAGGAGTTTCACCAGTTAATGCACTTGTTGTCAGATAGGTATTTCCGGCACTTACATTTTTAAGACTAATAAATCCTGTTGTACCTACATCGGCAATTGCCCACGACGTAGTTAAATCTGACGATGTTTTGTAGGCTAATGTGTTCCCACTTGTCCAAGCCAAATAGTTTCCATCGCCATTCTTAATTCGATAGACACCTACGTTAACCAACTCAAAAGTCAGTTGTTGAGAGTTGATTCTGTCGGCATCCATAATTGCAGGTTGGTTAGCACTATTCGCACCAACCACTTTACCCGAGGTTGTAGCCGTCTGAATTAAAAAGTATGTTTTACTGACATCTATTGTGTATGCATACAAATTAATTGAGCTTACACCTAAAAAGCAGAGGAGGATTAAAGAGAAGATTTTTTTCATTTGATTTTAAATTAGATTATTTACTATTCCATTGATACTTGTGATACCAACAGATTTAATTATTTCAGGACTTTCGATAATAACTTCTTTTGACGCAGGATTTGGATACATCTTAATAATCGTTTCATATATCGACGAGATATTTGTGGCATCTGCATTTACATTGATTGTAAAGCTGTCACCGGTTTTTAAAACTAACAATTCACGTGTTGTGTCATTGTATTTCCAGCTATCTGCATTAACAACATCGGATGGTTTGGCACAATTTTGAATCAATAAGGCATAAGGGAGACTGGTTTTACCGTCTACCGTTATTTTATTGTTTTTACCATCGTTATTATAGCTAATCTGAATTGAATCATAACCAATACCATCGCCTGTTGGTCTGAAATATTGGAATTTACTTGCTCCGATTCCCGGAACAATAAAAACTGATTGTTTACCTGTTAGGGTTGAATCGCCAATACCTGAATAGCTATTTGAGATATTCATCGGAATGATAGAACCCACTTTCATGAAAAGAGGAAATTTATTCAGCGGATAAGTTTGTGTAATGGTTGTATTGGCCGAATAAATCGTTTTTGTCCAAAAGTCCATCCATTCACCTTGAGGCAAAGTAACATTTACGGTATGAGCCGTTGAAGTAATGGCTTTTGTGAATATATAATCGCCAAGCGTATGGCTTTCATTCGCGAATGAAACATTCTTTATGAGTGACCCTCCGTTTTTATGTCCCATTACTATTGTACTAAATAAGTAGGATATCAACTGACTATGCAGCCACGTAGCCTGACGATAACACGCAGCCGTTTCTTCGTCGTGATACCAAGGCAAGTGATTAGTGAAAGCGCCATTTTCGCCACCGTTAATCATGGTGGCAGTCATAGCACCAAACTGAGCGTAACGAATCAGCTCATTTTTGCCCGAACGAGCTTTCCAAAATCCACCCACTTCACAACCAGGAGCACCATATCCTAATTCAGCACTTTTGTATATATTATTGATCTGCAGCTTCAGTCCATCCCACGACCCTTCAAAATCGCCACACCAACCAAAGCTCAATTGATCCACAGAGGCTTCTGTACCTCCCTGATGCGAGAATGGTCTTCCGACAATAGCCCCTTCAGCCTTGCGATTGGTGATGTATTGAAACATGCTGTTGTAATAGTAAGGCCTAAATTGAACGTTCGTGATAGCACCAATGGAAGTTCTGACTGTATCGCCAAAATAAACTTCTCCCTGATCAACTTTAAATCCACAAACTCCTTTTATCAGTATTTTGTCCAGTTGAGCATTCCACCATTTTACAGCAGCCGGATTTGTAAAATCAATATGCAATCCCTCTCCTTTCCACCATTTTGCCGTTTTGCCATTATTCACAGCATAATTTTTAGCAACAACTTCATCAAATGACGGATCTTTTTGAATTGGCACATCTTTCCCGGTACTATTCACACAGCCGGTCAGCCACAATATTGTTTTCACATGCTGCTTATCAAAGCCCTGAATCATCTTCGTAGAGTTCGGATAACGTTTGGTATCCCACTCAAAGTTATTATAAGCTGTAGACCATGGGCTGTCAATGATAATAGCTCCCACCGGTATTTTATGTTCCAGATATGAACTTACTAATTTTTGAGAGGCTATTTGATTGTTTGCACTATCTTCCCAAACAATGTGTTCCAATGCCCACCGAGGTGTTATAGGAGGATTTTTTTTTGTTTCTGCAGAAGCAGTTGTTACTTTAAAAGTTAAAGTTCCGGAAGTTGATGCTGCTGGAGCTTGATTTTGAGCATTAATTGTTATAAAAAAATGCGATCGCAAGAAAATAAGTAAATAGTGTCTTCATAAAAATAAAATTACATTTTAGATTAGTTAGCAGTGTTATTATTCTTGATATATTTAAACTAAAGTTTTTTTTATCGTTATTTTTTATTCATCAATAATTTAAAATACAATCTTAGAAGTGGTAATCTTAGTATTAACCATCACTTTTGCTATAAATATGCCATGTGAAGGAGGCTGAATGTAAGTCTTATTGCTTGTTATGGATGTATTTAAAATTTGAACACCAAGTATGGAGTAGAGAGTGATATTACCCTTAGCTGGGAAATTGTTAATACTGACACAAATACCTTTGTCCAGCACAAATATTTTTACTTCAAAATCCTCTACATTATTTACAGCAGTTTGAGTTTGTCTCTGTTCTAACCTGAAGTTATCCACTTTAAACCAACCAGTATTATCAGCTATTGCAGCTGTCCCATCACTTTTCATACTGCTGGAGCGAATTCCCAATTTTAATGAGTCACCTGCATTAATAGTTATATTCACAGACATTTCTTTCAGGAAAGAGGCACTGGTTGCAGTCCAACCCGCAAATGTGTTTGTTTCACCTGTTGTCTGATTCCAGATATAATCCGATTCATTTCCAAAATACTGAACATTATTGTTGGCAAATAAACGAGCATTGCCTAAAAGTCCACCAAAAGCAGCCATACGACATCTTAAGGTATAATCTCCGGCAGGCAGACCACCAATTGTTTGAAAAAGTTCAAATTTGGAAGGCATGGGTGTTGAGTTTATCCAACAAAGGTTATTACCACTATAATTAGCACCATCATTGTTGATCCCGTATGAATTACCGATAAGGGTTCCGTTTATTTCCCAACCGTAAGGAATACCTCTGACAGTTGTTCTATCATTTAAAACACCGGCTGATTTATATTCAAAATCAGGATTGACAATAAATGATGTAGTAAAAGTGATTACCGATTTTCGATAAGCTGCAATTGCAGTTTCTAAATCAGCAATAGCGGTAACAACCTGAGGTAATGTTGCATTCGAATTTAGATTCACTCCACTTGCAGTTTGTATAGCCGCATCAAAAGTTTGACGACTGGCAGCGAAATAATCACCATTGCCGGTTCCTTCCTTGGTGGTGGTATAAAGATTTTTAGCAACAGTTATAAGAGAATCAAGTCTTGACTTTTCGGCTGTAGCATCAGAATATAGTTTCACGCATTCCAAGCGGAAATGATCTACTTTGAACCACCCTGCATTCGTTGTTGCTGCAGTACCATTGCTTGTAATATTGCTCGAACGAACACCTAGCTTTAATGAGTCTCCTTTGAAAATCGGAACTTTCACCGCCATTTCCTGTAACAAAGCGGTTGAAGAAGCTGTGTAACCCGCAAAAGTATTTGTTTCGCCAGTGGTGAGATTAGACACATAATCTGTCTGATTTCCAAAATACTGAACATAATTATTCGCAAATAAGCGTACATTGGTCAAAAGTCCGGTAAATGCAGCCAACCTGCATCTTACAATATACTCTCCGGCAGGTAAGTTTTTTACGGTCTGATAAAGTTCGAATTTTGCTGGCATTGGAGTGGAGTTCATCCAACAAAGATTGCTTCCTGAATAGTTGGAACCATCGCTGTTAATTCCATACGAATTGCCAAGAAGCGTTCCGGTTGAACTCCAACCGTAAGGAATGCCTCTGACAGTTGTTCCATCATTCAGAACACCTGCTGATTTATATTCAAAATTGGGATTGACAAGTTGCTCTGTCAATGCATTTACATAGATTCCGCTTACAGTTAAAGCACTTAGTACAACGCCGGGGTCGGTGAAATATACACGAACTTTAATTGTTTTTGCAGTTGTACTTTGGTATTTACTCTCCCCGAAAACATAACCATTTCGTAAATTATTTGACCATGCTGTGGTTTCAGCTGCATTTGCAATATTGACAAAAACAGGAGCTGAACCGTCGACAGAAACAGCATATCGTAAAGTTAACGTTGTGTACAATGGGAAAGTAGGCAAACAACGAACTGTTATACTGTTAGTTCCTTTGGCAACAGGAACATCATATTCAACATAAGGTGCAGAAGTAACATTTGCGGCTGTATAGGTGGTCATATTCAATGGCCAAACCGACAACGCACTTTTTTCAACACCTAAACCTTCCACGTTGCTAATTGTGTAAGCAGCTTCATTTTTCGTAGTATAATTAGCAGCAGGTATCACCTTGACTGAATCTACAGAAGCAGCAGGCAGGGCGTCTGTATTGACCTTAGTTGCAACTGTAGGATCATAAAAACGAGCTAACCCCCGTGGCGCATAGTCCATAATTCCATTCCATTTTCCTCCGGCTATTTCAGTATTATATTTTTTAGTAAGATTGACAATATTTTCATATGCAGATATAGCTTTGGCAGAAAGATCAAGTGCTTCAGGTTTGCCCTGCCCCGCATAAGCAAGACTTTGTCTTGCACACAATATCTTTACATTCATATTGGCTGCAGCTTCAACCGGATATTCAATCAATTGAAAATAGGCGTCTTGCAAGCGTGCTGGAATTTGAGCCTGAACAGCTTTGGCTGCAGTTACTAAACGCTCATAGTCAGCAATGCGTTGATTTATTTCCTGATATGTATAGCTTATTGAAACAAGATGTTCGGGTTTACCTGATGCCGCCAATCTGTAATACTCTTGCTTAATCTGACCAATGCTTTCTCCAAATTCAGCTCCAAACGTCTCTGCAGCCCATTGTGTTGAATATAGATGCGATTTTTCAGGCGTCCATGCATTTACATCCCAGGCAAAGTCCATTGCAAACTGAAGCTCCATTTCTTGTGGTTTTATATCCCCAACATTAAATATCCACAGTTTCTTAGCATTGAGCGCATACGCTTTTGACATTTCAGAACTACATAAGGAAGGTGAGTTAGACGATAGCCACAAATAATCATCTGGAACTCCCCAATACGAAAAATGATAATATACGCCACTTCCACCACTCCGGAGTTGTTCAGTTGGATTTGATAACTGGCGTATATAACCAAAATTATCATCGACCCAACCCAATGTAACATCATCCGGCACTTTCAAGCCATTATTATATTGAAGTAAAACTTCTTTGTATGGGAAAAATACTTGAGGAACTTTGGTTGTATCCGGATTGATATATTTAGCCAACAAGCCACGTTCCAGACCTATACATTCTTGTAACTTTGTGGTTTGTTCATTCAATGTTCCCGGCATTGGGCCATCTCCGGCCCCTCTCATACACAAAGTATATAGATTCTCGTATTTACCATTAGAGATGACCCTTTTTTCAAGTTCTGTCATAATAGTTGGTAAATTCGTGAAAGGATTCCAGGCACTTGAAGCATAGGGCCAATCTTTTAGGGTGTTGTATAATAAGGGTTCATGATGGGATGATCCCATAACAATAGAATATCTGCCTGCAACAACTTTATTGTCAGCAAAATAATTAAATGAATGTGTGCTTGGATGCATTGCCGGCCAAATGTAATTCGCTTTTACGCGCAACAACATTTCAAATACTTTTTCGTAGGTTTTAGGCCCGATGTCTCCTACAGGATCAAAAGTTTTGGCTGCCCAGGGCTGTAATCCCCAATCTTCATCATTGATAAAAATCCCTCTGTATTGTACTGTAGGAGGACCGACAATACTTTCTCCGGCAGTAATGTAAATAGAAGAACGTGATTTAGGGGTTACATCTGCCCACCAAACCATAGGTGATACTCCCATTAAACGTGATAACTCAAAAACACCATAAGCTGTACCGCGCGGATCACTACCAAAAATTACCAGTGCATTATCAACTCCCGGAAATGGATTACTGACTACTGATAAAGAAAATGTTTCCCATTTGCCAACAATATTGGCTGTTGAAATCTTTCCGGTAGTTGCCAGAGAATCGATAAGCTTTGATTTTCCAAGCGTACCAATAATAACCGGCAATCCGTTACCAATTTGATTGGCCACAACGGGTTGAATGCCTGTAATAAGTTTAATGTCGCCACTTAAAGCTGTGGCTGCAATTGTTACAACTTCTGCATCAGACGAGTCTACAACTAAGGTTGCCGATTTACCGGAGGCTACTAAAGGGAAGCTTCCTTGTCCGGCTAACTCCGTTATTGTAATAGGTTCGGCGTAAGTAGCCAAACTTAAAAATAGAAATGATAAAGAAAAAAATAATGAGTGAATGGTGTGTCTCATAAAGTAATGCATTCTCGGTTAATAAATTATTTACACATGCAAAACTATAAAATGGAAAGCAACTCACTTCATTTTATCAACACACATTTATATCAGTTGTTTGTTTGAGATAGAACTTATCACAATAATCACTAACACAGATATATAAATACAGAACAGTTAGTTCTCAAATAATCGTATGAGAACTAACCGAAGATAAGAGAAGGTAAAAATCAAGATTTTTTTGATTCGAAATTCTGAATAAATTCGTTTGGAGTGATACCTGTTTGTTCCTTAAATGACCTAAAAAATGAGGCATACGAACTGAATCCACTTTTTTTGGCGTTCGCTTTTAAGGTAAGCTTGGAATAGTCAGTAGTAGCAATTATGCGCTTAAATTCTTCAACCCGATATCGATTAATGAAGTCATAGTAATTTTCATTCAGAAAGGTATTAAAGATCTGAGAAAGTGTTTGATTTGAACAACCCACTTCTTTGGCTAAATCCGGCATTTTTAGCTCTTCATTTAAATAAAGTCGCTTTTCATCCATGCATATCTTGAGTTTAGATATAATTGCATTGGCCTCATTTTCACCGATTTTATTAAATCGATACTTTTGTTCAGTTCCAACTTTATCCTCCTGAAGTTTTTGTAGTATTTCGGATTTTTTCTGTTTTTTTGCTCTGATATAACGATAATAAAACCACCCTGAGCCACTCAGCAATAATAGGATAGCTATAATTTCAAGAGTCGAAAATAATGGTTTGATTTCAAAATGGACTTCTTTAAAACATGTATGATCCATATTGCGTCGCACAATAAAAGTATATTCGCCGGCCTTAAGGTTTTTATAATCGAAATTATTCAAACCCCTTAGAATATGCCAATCGGTATCATATCCTTTTAATTTGCATTCATAAACCATCAAATCAGGTTTATCATAAGTCAGTAAAGAAAACAGGAATTCAACATTATTTTTGTATCTGCTGAGTTTTATGACGCTTCCATTTTTAATCGCATCATACATTTCATCCATTTCTGAAGCACCATTAATTCGGATATCTGTAATCACCATAGAGGCAGTAGAGCGTTGAATACGGCCAGAGAGAGACGAAGATGAGTATAAACCTTTATTATTAGATAACCACAATTTACCATTCTTATCAAAGCAACCGTCCGTAGCGTAAGGCTCCATTAATCCTTCAGTAGTTGAATAGAGTCTGAATGTTGTTAACCCTTCATCTGCTTTTATTGCACCACGCGAACCTATAAACCAGAATGTACCGGAAGCATCCTGAAGAACTTTACTAATCCAATTCCCTGTGAAATCAGCATCTTCCTCAGTACATATTTTTTTGAAGTTTTTCAACGAAGGATCTGTAACAAAAGCTTTATTAGTATTGTAACAAAAAAGGATATTTCCATTTCTGTCCTCCATCATAAAATGAACCTGCTGATCATTAATGAATTCTTTCGGGAATTTACCGGTTTTAAAATCTCGCACCTTACTATCCCAGAAACAGATTCCCTTGTTGGTACAAATCCATGTTCTGCCTTTACGATCAAAATATACAAAGCGTACTACATCGTCAAGTAAATGAGAGTTTAGCGTATTATAGGTTCTTACCTGTTTTGATTTGCTATCCAGTATGTGTAGACCCATTGATGATGCAACCAATAGATTACCTCCTTTATCTATAGTAAGATTGTAAATAGTTGACTTATCTAAAAATTCCATGGGTTCAAATATTTTCAAACTTGCTGTGAGTGGATCGAAACTATATATCCCGCATTCTCCACCTAAAATAATCTGGTTGTCATATGAAATGAATGACAGCACATTACCTGGCCTCAGAAACTTAGCTTTTCCAATACCGGATTCAAATACCTTAGAATTTCCATTATTATCAGACACATAGATAATACAGTGACTATTGGATAATAACTTAAAGTTGTCCCCAATATAAAATCGATGTACCGGAAGGTTGTCTGTTGTGAAACTTGGAGTTCTATATAAAGTAAAAGCTTTAGGGTAAAGAAACATAAAGTCGAATCCCAGCTCTTCCGAATTTCCCACCCAAAGGATTCCTTGATTGTCAACCAACAAAGTAGTCACCATGCTTGAGGTAAGATATGCATCACCCTTATGAGAAGAATCAAATGAACGTAACACCTTTTTATCGGGTATTGATATAAAAAACACTCCGGTACCTGATGTGCCGATGTAGAGTTGCAACTTCCCATCTGTAGAGAGACATGTAATTAAATCGTTTCCTACATTTATATAATTTTTAAAATCACCATTTTTGGTGTTGAAGGAATAAATGCCTAATCCAGCAGTTCCAATGTATAGGTTCTGTCCAACTCCTGTCATAGAAGTAAAATAGATATTTCTATAGGGCAGTAAAAATGGATAATTACGTATTGTCTCTGAAGCAATAGTATATGATGAAATTCCACCAGGAGTTAAAAGCCACAATACTCCATTTGAAGCTAAATGCATTGAGAGTACCTGATTGTATGGGAAATTTGTATCTTGTATTTGTACAGCTTTTAGTTTTCCCTGAGAAATAATGAAAAGACCATCTTCTGTTCCTACATAAATATTATATTTCTTATCTATGCATGTTGATAGTATATTTTTTGAAATTTCTGTCTTGTAAATTTGATTTACAGTAGAATTGCTTCGGGATATTATGAATAATCCATTTGAAGTGCCAACATAAATATTTCCATCATGTGCTTCATTTATTGCATTGATTTTTGTTACTCCATTAGGCAAACCATATATCTTAATAAAACGACCATCAAAACGTTGAACTAAATTTTTAGCACCTGTCCAGATAAAACCATCTTTATCTTTGAAAAAACAATTAATTTGCCAATTAAGCAAGCCATCTGCATTATTTACATTGCGAAATGTGCCAATTTGAGCCATCAAAGATGAAGATAAAAGGCACAAAAACAATAGTGCAATTCTATTCTGCTTTTTAGTGAATTTCATGCTAAAAAAAAGATTATGTACGAATGACTACAAAAATAGTAAAAAATAACAATGCTGCAAGATGAAATTTGAATACTAACTCTTCTAATTAATTCTATAGTTTCAATACCAAGTTCAAGTCCACTATTATCCCCACTCATATTAAATACTTCCCGTCCAAAATTTTTTCTCAAACTATGACTTGAAAAATTCTTGATGTTCAGTTTATAGTTTTTTTTAATTTCTTTCAGCATTACATTGATTCGTTGAGTAGTATAAATCCCTTTTTTCTGACTAACGAATACATGTTGAAATCCAATAGGATTTATTTTCATATGACAATCTAGTGAGTATGTTAATAAGAAATATCATTCCCTTACACTATCCCCAACTTCTTAATCTTAGTCATCGTATTAATATGCACACCTGCAAGTTTCCCTGCTTCGGTCATCGACATCCCACGTTTGAGATACTCAAGTGCTTTTTTGTTCTTAGGTTTACTTAGAAATTGTTGAACGTCTTCTTTTGAACCTGTAACTCTCCCTTTATAAACTCCACGAGCTTTTGCGAGTTTAATACCTCCCAATTGATTTTCCCGAATTTGATTACGGGTCATTTCACTAATAATCGCAAGAGTTGAAATAATCAATTTTGAAATAGGATTCTCTTTTCCATCTTCATCAATTGTCCGTATTCCCTGATTTATGAAATAAACCGTTATCAATTTTTGATTTAAGTAGTTTAGGGTATTTAATATGTCCAACATATCTCTTCCCAAACGGTCAATAGTAATTGCACTAATCTTTTCCACAATTCCTTTTTCAATGTATGATAAGATTTCTTTTCCACCTTCTCTTTCAAAAAATGGAATTGCTCCCGAACATTTATCTTCCACAACTATATCAAAGTCTTTTTCATTCACCCGTTGACGATCTGTTCGTTGATCCAGGGTGGAAACACGAGTGTATAAAATATTCAGTTTTCTCATATTTTTAGCTTTATCCATCTTTAATTCTATTATTGTGAGTAATTCTTGTGTTATTAAATAATTCAATCTCAATTTCGGAGTTCAATAGTCTCACATTTTGAACTCTACCCCAAAATTGTGAGTGTGAATGCAATAAAAAACAGGTAATATTAAATACTCCTGTTTTTCTACCTTTCAATTATTTTCCCTTACGCTTATTCAGGAACAAACTCCAAACGTACCCCCTTGCTTGAGTTTCACTCACGAACCAAACGTCCGGACTAACCAAATCATGTGGATCAGTATTTTTTAGTTCTTCAAGAATTGGAAACAATTCGGGTTTAATAACCATTTCGATTTCTTTCAGGTACTTTGGGTAATTGATTACAAATTCAAATGCATCCATATCAAATAGTCTTTTGGTCATAGTTTATAATGTTGTATTCCTGATTCACCCTTTCGTTGTAATTTAGCACCATCTCTACATTTTCATCTATTACTCGTAGTAATTCATCAACATAAATTCCCACTAATGAATCTTTCAAAGAATTATCGTCATTGATTAAATAAATATCAAATAAATCTGCACCTTCATTATACCTGATCTCTACCCTACCCTGGTGTTTGAATCCGTTCACTTTAAACCGAAGTCCCAATTTGATTACTACAGGTGATTGATATCCCCAACTCGCAATTATCGTGGGTTGAGAAAGAAGAATTTTATAGATGTACTTTGACATCTCATAATCATCCTGCGTAAGTTCTATTTTATCGTTATTCATATATAATAGTGTTTATTCAATTAAACCCCAATTTCGGTAACCTTCTTTTTTCTACCTTTTCCTGTAAACAGAAATCTATCAATTGGTAAGTAGAAGGTTTTTCGTTGTGAAATACCTCATGCATTAATACTTTAACCGTGACATTATCAATCTCACCACCGGAAAGTTGAATGTGTGATAGTTCGTCCAATTGTTTATCAGACAACCAACCTAACTTACTTCGATAGATTTTCTTCATAGTTGATTTATCAGGGTAATCAAAACTGATTTTAAAAAGAAACCTTCTCAGAAATGCTTTATCGATATTGTTCAATAAATTGGTTGTAAGTATTATTAAATAATCACCCTTCTCAAATTCTTCTAAAAGGATATTCTGAATCTGATTCTCAGTTTCATCTGTTGAGTGATTCGTTTCACTGTTCGTTCTGTGATGGAGTAATCCGTCTGCTTCATTTAGAAGCAATATCATTCTATTTTGATTTGCATCTGCAACTCTGCGAAATTCCTCAAATGCTTCTTTCACTAATTTCTGACTTTGGGAGTAATACTCCGATTTCATTTTAGTAAAATCAAGTATAAATAAATCGTATTGTAAGGACTTAGCAATTTGTCGTGCGACTTCTGTTTTACCCGAACCCGGGACACCCTCAAAAATTGCTATCATTGATTTTTGAATTCCTGCTTGTTTGAGTTTTGATTTTAATTTATCAAGGTTTTCTTCTTTAATACTTTCTTTAAAAAAATCTATTTCCTTCCCTTGTTTCTCATTAAAAAATAATTCCTTCTCTATAATACTTTCGTGTCTTATTATGGTATGGTCAGTTTTTGGAGAATTCTTATATAATACCTTTGAATCAGCAAGTAACAAATCATATGCTTTCTCAGTAAGTCCAATAGTAGCATCGTCAAAATATCCATTTACATATCCATTTGCATTTACTTTTACCAATCCCTTCAATTGTAAGTCTTGTTCATTTTGCATAAACTGACTTGAGATTGAAATATAATTATCAATCCCGAAAAGTTCTATAATAATTAATCTCAGGTTTACTGTAGGTTCATTGTCAGTGACAGACTCAATCAAATAATACAATATCATCCTTTCTTCTTCATTGACTTTTAATTCCTTTAGTTGCTGAATTTGTAAGATATTTGGATTTCTTCGTTCAATATCATTTACCTTTTCAGATAGTTCAAACATCGAGAAATCACTGACTGACCTATTACGAATCACTCTTTTAATCCAACCACAGAATTGTACAAAACTCATATCGGGTTCAATGAGTGCAGAATTGATATCTTTATTATTAAATATGGCATCCAACACTTTTTGATTTATTGTGAAGGTTGAATTGTATGTGTTTTTAGAATGATTTTCTCTTTTATATTTAATCAATCCAATTTGAATCAATTCTTCAATGTCTGATTTTATGGTAAAGAAATCAGGTAGTTTTAAACCAAAAAAACTTATTATTCTTTCTGTACAAATATCAACATCATCCATCGTGAACATAAATATCACCGCAAGTAATATAGATTGAATTTGGGAAATGTTGAACTGTGTCGCAATCATATTAATTGCAGCATCCAACTCTTTATCTGAACGTAATTCCAATTTAGAGTTTTTGGAATTTTCAAAAATCAGATTAAAGTGTTCTACGGTTTGTTTGTGATTGATTGTCATTTATTCCCTTGAAATTTATAATAGTTATTCAAACATGTCAGTTGCTTTAATATCTCATGAAACATGAACTCTTCTGTTCCAACTCTGAGATATAATAATACTGCACCCTTTTCAGTAGTAGTTTCAATGAATTTTAAAACCTCTTCTTTATATTCGGTTCTTTTTCCCTTTTCAACAAGTAAGTCAGACAACGATTTGTAATAGACAATATCTTCTATCTTGACTTTGAATATCTGGTTTTTCACTAACAAGGGAGATTCTTTATCATTCAAAATCACACTATATAAATGATGACTTGTCAGTAAGGTATATCCATTCCGATTGTATGATTCAAATAGTGGATATTCACCTTCTTCAAGTTTGACGAACTCTCCTTGGAGTTGGTAATTACCATCTATTGAATAATCGAATATCACTGTCCGTGGATATCTGTCTGTCCGGAATCTTATTCGATTGAATACGGATTCTGTTGTTTTATTTTTGGTGATATAATTGTCGTTCATATTTGTCATTATTAATCATTATATAATATGGTATAGCATAAGCATGATTATTGAATTGCATAGAGTGATTTCAAGTCACCATGGTGTAAATGGAAAAAGTAAATATCTTCAATACTATTTTCCATATTGTTCAAATCATCGATAAATTGTCGGTAATCAATTCCACTTGGAATGACTCCCAAACTGGTTACGTTTTTGTCAACACACAATTGGTTTAGTTCATCAATATTGTTCAGGTCATATTGCTTTTCTATTGTAATGTCTTTACTTATCTTTCTGCTACATTTATATGTTCCTTTCCAATTCAGTACGTTATTTATTCCAGTACGGATGATTTCTTCTTGAAATCCATTTTCGAATAAAGTCAATCCCAAATCAATTTTATCTAAATGATTGTACATGGAAGAATGCAATAGGTGTACATTAATTCTACCACGTTGGAAAGTATGAACTTTTGTGATTTTATTCTTTAATAAGTATACTTCTCCAATTCCTTTGCAGAAATCATAGGTGGTAAAGAAGTCCGAATTGATATATCCTGCATCCTCAGATTTTAATAGTACCTTAGTTTTAAAGGGAAGATTAACCCAATTGCTCTTTTTAGCAGGTTTGTATACTTGGGACATTTTGTAATACTTGCGGGAGCAAATAATCATTGTTTCTTCGGACATAACAGGAAATAGTAATGCCAGTGCGTTTTCTGCGATGGTCATATTGCCACCTCCCATTTGCATACCTTCATTAAGGATTATGACTGCATCGACTGTATGATTGAGCATAAGTAATACTTGAATTGCAATATATGCATCAAGGTTTAAATGAATGATTCGTTTATTGTCATCCATATCAATTGTGATACAATCACCAAATTCGTAGTCGACCAATATGATATTTGAATATCCTTCAAGGTCTTTGAACCGGTCTAATTGTTCTGTTCCCGATGCAAGATATAAAAGTGTCTTTCCTGTTTTGATTAAGGTGTTGTCCAATAGATTTACATAGAAATCATAGTTACTGAAATGCATAAATCTTGAAACTTTCGATTCATTGTAATGGATACCGTATTTTGAATCTGAGTTATTACTGTAAACCCGTTTTAGTGCTCTGAATATATTGGTTATTATATTTTTCATACATCGAAGGTACTGCCAGAAAGAGGATAATGCAAATATTTTTCCGTTTTATCATCATGAATATGAGTTATTTATGCTTTTCTAGTATTCTCTGGCATATACTAGCATAAAGGATCCCCATTATTTAATATATACACTAAAATAACTTACAATAAACATGGAAATACAATTTACTATCGGGGTGTCTGACAAGATTCAGATTGATAATTCAAATGATATTCAATACACAGAAGAACTTATCACCATGAATCAATTTATCAATTATGTGAAAGAAGGTAGGAGTTTTGCTCAGTTTCTGAATCCGGAATTGAAGTACAATTTAATCTGTTTTGACTTTCAGATTGATTATATCAAACCAAGGAGTATACAAGATATAATGAGCTGGTTTTATCTACAACCGACTGCTGTATTATATACGCGCGCGGGTGTGCGCGCGTACCTATTATATTATGTTGAGGATGGATTTACAAAAGAGGAGTTTTTGAAGTTATATGCACTTCTTATGTACGTGGTTTATTCTCATGAGGACTTGGATGTATTACTGGACCAAAATGATCTATCATTTCTAGTAGAAGACATTCAGTATATAGGTAAAAATTCACCGGTAATCAAAACTGAATATAACCCAAAGAATACAATATCTATTGATAAACTGAACCAATTGTACAAACTAAACCCTGGTTGCAACAACTACAATGACCTGTATGATAAGATTGTGTTACCTTATTTCAAACAAAGATTCGATAAGTCACTGTTCTCTTGCATTGAAACTACGACTCCTACCACAACTATTGATAATGAATTTTTCAATGAATTCAAAACATATTACTTTCAATGCAATCAAAATGACCGAACCATCAGGAAACTGGCAAAGCATTTTAATCTAACCAGGTATCGTTCTGAGCAGTATATTAAGCAATGTCTAACCTAATTAAAACAGTGAATCCTCATTACCCGACCAAGTAATGAGGATTCTTTTTTATCAAAGTTATTATATAGATACTACACTTAGTATCATTACTATATATTAGTTTTTTACAGTCAAAAAGTCTATTTTCAGACATTTTTTCAATTTTCAACTTCATTTTTTTTATATATACTATAAAATATTTGAAATGATTATGGTAGAATACTGGGAAATATATGAAGGTTTAGATGGGAATGTAATATTCTCAGTTAAAGGGTTAGACCAAGATGATTTATTTCTTATAATGGGATTAATTAGCAGATATCTATCCCTTTTTGACGAAGAATTTAATGGTAATTTTAATATTGAATTCTATAGTGTAATAACTGACCCCAATGCTCCTATTTGTAATGAGTTCTACACTTCTTTACCCTACTCACTCTACGAATTATATAATGATATGAATGAGTTTGGGATTGGGATTAAATGATAAACTTTCACTATCAACAAAATAAAATCGAAAAGTCGGTTGATGGTAAAAAAATAATAACACTAAATAATGAAATACTCACAATGGAAAGTAAGAAATCTTGGAGATGATTCCTCCATATTCTCAATAAGCAATTACAATGAAGAAGAACTATTTAATTATCTATATACGATTCAGCAATATATTTTGCAGTTAGGTATGGGGGATTATTCAGTGATTTCTTTTGGAATTATTGAATATTGGGAAAGTGACGAAAAGGATATTGATATAATAACTGATTTCCCTTTCTCTTTCTTTAGTTTATTCAATCCAGATTGGGATGGTGCTATAGAAATCGGTTTATAAAATAACACACAGAATTATGATATATAATATATTGTATACTTACGAAGATAAGAAGGATGGAAAACTCATTATTCGTTGTAAAATTCCGGATAATGTATTTTTTCAGATTGAGGAATTAAATAGGTATTTAAGCAGATTTGGTAGAAATAGAGTGGATTCGTTTTGGCTAGCAAAGTCTAAGGTATTAGCATATGATTTTAAGACTACTTTACCTTATAAAAAGTATATTGATAAATCCCAGAACTCTGATTGAAGTTCTGGGATTTGAACTATAAATTTTATTCTTCGATTTTTGTAAACAATAGCTTACTCAAAGGGGGACTATCACTTAAATACTATCTTTCATTCGTATTGTAAAATACCTTTTTCATTGTACAACTGTAGAAAGAAAACAACCTTAAGGGTATAAGCACCCTATTAATAGTTGATTTTTCACTCACTAATTTTTACTCATACACTTTCTGACATACAGCGAAATATGTGCCACCCATTGTTTGGCTTATCTTCCCATTCTACAAAATTTAGAAGAGAAGTTCCTATTTTTCCTTTTTATTTCTTGTTATTATTTGTTTTTCTTGTTGTTGCTGGTTTTACTACTGGTTTTACTACTGGTGCATCTTTTACACAGCGAACAGAGTACCCATTACATTTATTATTTTCTAACCATCTGCCACTTTTTGTGTAAATTTCACCCTGAAGGTAATCAAATTGCCATCTTAAAGCACCATTACCTGGTGTGATTTCATTTGTTGTCCAATATATACTCAATGTATTTTCATCATCATAAAAATTTTCATATGTGCGAACGCCAGCACATAAATTAAGATTCAACTTGTTAGAAAAATCATCAATTAAGGTATAAATTACTCCATTCTTACCCTCTATTTCTGACTTTTTTAAATTGATTTTTAGAAGGGTCCATTCAAGATCGCTTGCAACGTGCCAACCTTTTGGTGCAAGACTCCGTCGATCTGCCACTGCAAAAAAGTTATACAACTTACCAAATTTTAATCCGTTAATATGATTGTTATTATAATCACACCACGCCCCTGTAGTTAAAACAACCCAAGAAGCAGAATCTGTTACGTTAGCTATTGAGTCTCCATTGCGGTAATGAGTTGTCTTAAGATTTTCTGCCATCCATATTCGATCACCTACTTTTACTGTTTGATAAACATTGCCATCAATATCAGTTAATGGTTGTTGTTCAATAATTTTATCTTCAGGCAGCATTTGCTGCAACTGTTTTAATGCATTAACTGACCTATTCATGCGATTAGCGGTTGGATTTTGTGACAGTACACACATAGTCATTGATAAGGATACTAAAATTACAATTGTTTTTAAGTTTTTCATTTTGAATTTGTTTTTATGTCTTTAATACTATATTGTTGAGCCCTAAAGACTGATTTATTAATCGAAATGGGTAAATTAAGAGATAAAAATAAATTGTTGTAATTCATTTTTTTTATTCGCATCTTCTTGCACAACCTTGTGAGCAATATGGTCCACCACCAGCTCCCCCATCGGCAAATAAATCCCATGCTCCACGACTGAATCCGGGATTCCTCGCTGTCCAACCTTCATTATAATTATAATACTTACCACAACAATGACATTTACTTAAAGCATTGCCATGGCTAAACTTTTGTTGAGCATCAATACTCCCATTAGAATTATAAAATATCCAATCACCCTCCCTCAAATTATTCTGAAAAGCACCTTTTGCCTCAACCTTCCCATTTTCATAATAGGCTATATACTTTCCGTTTTTTATTCCAACTGAATAATTGGAAGTTAATTTAATTTTTCCACTTTCATAATACTCATTCCATGTGCTATCCTTGTTTGCGTTTCTGTATATACCAACTTCATCTATTTTTTTGTTTGGGTGATAAGTTGTCCATTTTCCTATGCGTGAACCATCTGCCCAAAATCCAACTTCTTTTAAATTTCCATTTGAAAAATATTCGGTTGCCTTACCTTGCAATTTCCCATTTTTATATATTCTGGTGTAAGATATTTTCCCATTTTGAAAATAACTATTACTTACACCATTCAATTCTCCATTTAAGTATGTAGTTTCATCAATAGACTTGTCTTTATTGCATTTAATACTTAAGCCACAAAAAAGGAGAGTATCTTTATTTTCAACGATATAAGTTAATCCTTTTTTTGATTCAAATAATAATTTATCAGGTACTTTCATTTCTGAGCCATTTGATAGAAATCTTTTGAATTTTACTATTACCCCTTTGCTATATACGATAGAATCCTTAACTGTTCCTTTTTCATAATAAACGATGAAATTTCCGTTAAATAAGCCACTATCAACCTGTGCTGTCATTGAATCTTTTCCCGATACATATTTTTCTTGAATTTTCCCAGAAAAAACTTCCGCTTTATTCTTCAAATGAAACACCCCATTCTTGGTTTCTAATTCATTCATTTTTACACCCTTTGAACAGCTTGAAAATACGATACTAATACCTACTAATATAAATAGGTATTTCTTTAAACTGATTTTTTGTTTTTCCATAATATATATATTTAATTGGTAAATTATTCATTGACTGATAATGCTTTAAAGTTTTGACATCATTCAATATTAGCAATAAAAAATCAGATTTAATTTCACAGCTTTGTCAATAAAAGGATAAGTATATAAATGATATTTTTATTGAGAATGCTCATTCCCGGACATAAAAAAAGCGTGGGAACCGTTAGCATACCACTGTTCCGAGGGTCTGGACGCCCTGTACCAAATGATATGCAACAGCCCCACGCCTATAGGTATAGACATGGAGCGTTTGTTGCTATCATCCTTGGTACTTGAAATTGTCCAGATTTCGGAGCAGGATAATATTTTAAACGCTGTACTAATATGTAATGCCGCTGTCGCTACTGCGGACGAGATTTCTAATTGAAATGCAAATCTATATAAAATTTTATAATAAAATCACTTTAAGAGATAAAAATATCATATTTCCCGAGCAAAGTTATATTTATATGATATTAAATCCGTCACCCAATACCAAGTAAATCAACAATTATCACCATACACACGATATCCTTCCCCAACATTAAAATCATCGATATAAGTATCTGTCAGTTGTGTGGAATTATAGATATTCAATGCGTCCCATTCTCCCATAAATGCTTCATACACTAACATTGTATTATCTGATATTTCAGAACCACTTTCAAATCTAATAGAAAATAATTCCTGCGATTCATATTGTCTAATAATTCCATTATCTTTAAAATACCCACCAGTTAAATACGAATCCAAACTAACTGCAATTCCATTTCCAATCACATAATCCTGCATTTGAACAATCACCTCATTATAGGAATATCTATCAACAAATGAATATAATATAGAATCAGTATGAAGTATAGAATAAATAAAGTTAGTATTGATTATATACCCTTCTAATCCAATAGTAATGTCATAAATCAAATTATTATATTCTGGATTTAGTTTAACCAAAGCATTAAATTTCATGGATTGCTTCACATAGTATCTGTTTAATAACACAACATTTGATTCGTCATATGCTTCATTCTCATCACACCTGATAAATATGAAATCTTTGATTATTTTATCTAATAAATTTGAACAGAAACTATCCACATTATCCCTGTCGATAAAATAATGGTGATAAAACACAGGAATGAGTTTATCAATATTCACCAGGTTCAGGAAATTGTAATAATTGATTCTTTCTCCAAGGAATATTTCATAATATAGGTATTCGAATGTATACATATAGATGTCCTCAATGGAGATTCTACCTTTTAATCTTCTGACAATAGTTCTTAAATCTTTCATAATAGTGTTTTTATAATATATAGTCTGAAAATGATTAGAGGTTTAAAATATGAATGAAAATAATCTGAAATATAGTGCTATGATAAAATAGAAAAACCTTCTATCCACTAAGAGGCCATCCTTTGTGCTTCGTGAATGCGCTTAAAAGCTGTATTGAAGATTGTTGAATCTAACTCTATACCTATGAAGTTTCGATTTAGATTTACACACGCTTCGCCTGTAGTTCCTGAGCCCATTGTATTGTCTAATACCATATCCCCTTCATTTGAATACGTTTTTATAAGTTCTTCAATAAGCTTAAGTGGCTTTTGAGTTGAGTGTAGCGCACTTTTTTGTTTGTCAGTTGCAAATTTCCATACACTCTTCGGATAACGTTCTGTACTGTCATATGATGTTAGTCCGTGTTCTCCATAGGTTTCTGTTTTCTTGCAGTTCTGTTTGTGTGCTGCAGTACTTACTTTTCTTACATGTCCAGTCGTTTTTTGCGGGTTATAAGTTGGTAATTTGTTGTAGAAAATAAGAATGTCCTCGTGACTCCTCAATGGCATTTTCTTTGCATTTAAATGTCCAGTCTGGGTCGTTTTTTCCCAAATAATAGTGTATCTGTACATTCTCGGATTTGACATTATTAGTTTTGCACTGAATATTCCCTGACCGAAAAGAATTATAATTCCATTATCTGTAATTATGCGCTTATATTCTTTCCAAAGCGATTCAATTGGAATCATAATATCCCAAGAGTTTCTTGTTTGTGCATAGGGCAAATCTGCTAAAATAACGTTTACTGATTTATCAGGTATATTTTGCATTTTTTGGAGACAGTCTCCGTTTATTAATTGTATCACATTTTACTATTTTTTTTTGTGATTCATTGAATCATATAAGTATTATATTCAACCTTAAAATGAAAGTTGTTGAATTTCAAGATTATTATTGATTATTTACCATCAAATTCAGACCGAGTAATCCAGAGTAACCAATTTTAAATGCAACTGAGCAGAATCCACTTTACTTTCGTTTTAACAACACAAGTATTGAATCGAGTCAATTCCTTCAATTAAACCAAATAACTCCTCAGAACGAGATTAAACAATAATTAATCAACTATTAATATGATATAAAATAAAAAAATCCCCCTACCCATTAAAGGATAGAAGGATAATTTTGAAGGAAACAATTAGTTACACGACCTCGGATGCGTCTAATTACTCATCGTCATCATCGTCATCGTCGAAGAAATCTTTTAATTCCCCTAAATCTTCATTATCTTCATTATCTTCATCGTCGAAGAAATCATTTTTAAAGGGATCATCATCTTTATCAGAATCTTTATCATGACATGGTATTTCCCTATCTGGATATTGAAATTCAGCAATATAATGCTCTTTCATTATATCATTATCTATATATGTATCAGTCAATTTGCTTTGGTAGTACATCTGATTAATATCTCTATTCTCGATTAATGCATAATAAACTGCACCACTCCAGAATTCCGACAGGTCCATATCATCCCCATATTCTGCCAATCTGTCTTTAAATAACCCTACAGGTTTTAATTTTCTATCAATCGATTTATTCGGTTTCAACAAATCATTGTCCAAAAAACTATTTATAGGTAAAGCAATACCCTCTTCTATCATATATTCCTTTAATTTTACAATAACTTCTGAATATGAAAATTCTTCTGCTAAACTATAAATTACAGAAGTTGGGTGTAATATTGAATACATGTAATCCAAATTCAATATATAATTATCAAATACCTTAATTATATCAGTCAGTAGATTTTTATATTCAGGTTTATTACTAACAAGTGAGTTAAATGCAAGTGATTGCTTCGTATAGTACTTGTTTAATAATATTTCATTTGAACAATTATATGCTCCATTTTCATTGGAATAACAGAGATAATAACGTTCATCAATCATTTCAAAGAAATTTGCACTGAAATCATCTACATTGTCGTAGGTGATAAAATGGTTATTATACAACACAAGTAATATCTTATCCAAGTTTACAACATTAAGGAAGTTATAATAATTCCTTCTTTCTTTTATATAAAGTTCCCAAAAGACATCCTCAAACACAGACATATATAATTCTTCATAGGGCATTCTACTTTTAATTAATCTAATTTTACTTTTTAAATCGTTCATTTTATTTTCTTTAATTTTTGTGATTCATTGAATCATATAAGTATTATATATACAAGTTTTAAATTAAAGTTGTTGAATTTCAAGATTAATGTCAAATATTTAACTTCAAACTCAAGACAACTAATACTGAGCATACAATTATAAATGCTAACCAGAATCCACTTTAATCTCATTCTACCGATGTAAATACAATAATGAACAATTCCCCTCAATTTTATAAAATAACTCATCAGAATGAGATTAAACAATAATAAATCATCTGCTAATATGATATAAAATAAAAAATCCCCCAATCAAACGACAGGAGGATTCCTTATGAAGTAAAACCATATTTAATCAATTATAAAACCAATCAAAGTCGTCTTCATCTTCATTATCTTCGTCTTCAATATCTAAATCTACTTTTTGAGAACAATTGAAATCTTTTCTCTTTTCTACATATATATCTTCGTCTTCATCCTCATACATTCCATAGTCTTCCATAATAGTAGAATCAAACTGAGCTCTTACAATGTTATCAGGGAGATTATTTAGTAATGATTCCATATGAGAATTCCACACCTCTTCTCCTATATCTTTATAAGAAATAGGGAGATACAATGCGTCATGACAGGTCAAGATTTTTATTTCAGGAACCTTATTATACAAATCCTCTACTATCCCAACTATAAATTCAGATTCAATCTTCGACAATTTATAATATATCTGTTCATTATTTGATTTCACCTGGTCAATTATTTCATATATACATGGATATTTTAATGCAAACTGCTCTTTTACAAAGGAGTTTGAATAACCTTCAATAAAAGGAACTCTGTTTGTGTTACCGTTAATAAATATTTGAAATAACCTCTTTACAATGTCTTTTGTAAAGGGTCTGTGTGCAATTACATTTCCGTTTTTATCAAGTTTTACTTTTCTTGAATCACAGTCCTTTGTTATATTTAATGATTCTGTAAGGTCTTCATAAAAAGATTTTTGTTTGATTGACGTGCAATATTCCTTGAAATCATTGTCGTTCACAATATAAGGGTTTACTTGAATACAATATACTGCTAACATTATTGCAAAGGATGAAGTGATATCAAATTCAAAAATTGGTTCATTATTTAATTTCACGTTGGATACTCTGTAGTGAGATGAAAGGAAAGTAAAATTAGTATACAATCTATTAGATATCCATTGATAATAAATATGTTCATTCCCTGCTTTCCATTTAAATAATTGAATCACATTATAGAAATACTTCTTGGCATCTACATATGCAGTATTTTCAATTCTAACCCTATCTATATTAGTAATATCTATTTCTGCATTCAGAAAATCTGATTTCAATCGTTGAATTATTTTATAATCAACAAATGCTTGGTCTTCAATTGGGATTTCTTTACAATCAGTCTTTGGTTCAGAAGGGTTATTTAATATCACTTCCGTGATTTGTAGATTCCGTATAAACTGATAACAGAAACGATATCCATAGCAGGTGTGATTGGTTACTGAATACGGTTTCCTTTCAATTATTCCTTTCTCTATTAGATAAGCAATATAGACCCAATAATTGTCATATAATAACCGAAATGTTTTGGAAGGGATTTCAACATAACCATTCTGAAGGTCTGTTGTGCTTATCATTCGATTCACTATAAATGATAAGATTAAATCAACATAATGTGATTTAATTTTATGGTCTTTCCCTTTAATTGTAAAGACCGTTGGTTTGAAATTAAATTTTAAAATATTCATTCTTCTTTATTGTTTTTCTATATATATCTAATAAATCAGAAGAAGTTTATTTTATTTTTATATTTATATCAACTATATGTTCCGTTGCTTTTTTATTTAATTGATTATCTTATTATTACGACTGCATTGTTAACTTAAATTTTATTGCATAATTTGTTGTTCCGTCATTTCTCTTTATTGATTTGCACTCAAGAAGAATTATTATTTTTTTATTTTATATTTATATCATTTATATGTTCCGCAGTTTTTTATTTAATTGATTATCTGTGTGTTATAATTATATTGTTAAATGATATTTTAGTATCTAAATTGTTGTTCCGTCATTTCTCTTTATTGGTTTGCATTCAAGAAGAATTATTATTTGCTATTTTATATTTATATCAACTATATGTTCCGCAGTTTTTATTCAATCATATAATCCCTTTGCTTTATTTGATACTATTTAATTGACATACAATATATTACTGGCAACATACTATCCTTTCAAATTATCCATATTGGTTATTTTATATATACTATTAAAATAATCATTCAGTATGAGATACCACCCTAAACCAAAAACTACCACAAGTAATCTATCCTCTATTTCAAATAAGTATGAGTTATTACCGGACTCCGATACAAGTAATCTTTCAATTAGAATTCAATTGAAATACACAGAGCATATGACTGCTTACCTGGACATAATTGAGAACTATGTAAAAACATTTGGAAAGAAATATCGAATAACTGAATTTCATATTGTATACGATTGGTCTAATTGTGACATCTGGTTATTTAGGACTAATATTCCTTACGAACAGAGTATTAAATAAGTCCAGATCATTGTTTAATCTCGTTTTAAGACTATTTCTTTATTATATAGTACGTTCTTATTAAATTTCAGGAATGTGCCTTTAGATGGAGATTAAATCACCTTTATGGTTAATACATTCTATACTTGTAAATTTTTTATTGAATATCTCAAACTTTCTATCTAAATCTGGATACAATAAACAACAACAATTAAAAGTATGTATATGAAAAGTAGAATGACAATTAAAAAGGAATTAAAATCAATAGCACAATCAATTTATCTGATAGATAAGCAAGAATATGATTACTTTATGAATAATATAACCCGTAGTGCATTTATAAAATAGTAATAAAAAAAGTTGTTCATGTCGGATAAAATCTGTATATTTATCTGACTACCAATCATATAAACATCATGAACAACTTCTTGACAAAGTACGAGAAAATTCTCGATATATTAAAGCAATTTGAGACAAAAAGTAACTTTCTGAATCAAATTCGTCGTCCACGTTTAAGCGATATTGAATTAATCGCTTTAGATATAACGGCAGAATCACT